>NZ_JBDPMS010000001.1:1608920-2069487 GCF_039831855.1 Aequorivita sp. Q41
CAGGAATTTGAGCGGTTTTTTTGTTTTCAAAATAGGTAGTCACAGGTTCCTCCGACGCTTCGGAGCTGTTCCCGCTATTTAATAAAACCTTTCAGGAATCTGAGCGGTTTTTTTTGTTTGTAAAGTTGAGTCCTGGGTTCTTCCTAATTGTTATAGGGATGGATACTAGATTCAACTTCTCCCATAGCTTAAAATCCATTTTTCACTAATTCTCTCCTATAGAAAAGTGTGTTTACTTTAGTATATGTATTGCAATATATTAAGACGTTTTTCATCTTTTTACATTATAGTCGCAAAAATGTTTGTGATTTTTTTTAGCACTCCTGTTTGTAATTACCTCATTGTTTAGGGGCTACAATTATTTCGTTTTATAGTTTAAATATTTTAAAGAATTTCTTTTTTTCTTAATAGTTATATTACATATTTTTGCTCTTATTTTAAATAAGTCTAAATAAGAATAAGCTTTTTTCGATTTCTAATTCAAATTAAATTTTATAACTATAAACCTTTAAATTATGATTAATTTTATCCGTATTACATTCATTTTTTTATTTTTTACATGTACAACCCCAGCCCAAACTTTTCAAGAAACCACCGTTCCTTTTCTGGATTTTTGGTTTTCATCTAGTGCTATCGGCGATATAGACAATGATGGTGATAATGATGTGATTATTTCTGGTGCTGTTGATACAACTAGTGGCGGGCCAGATACAACTATAGCACAAGTATATATAAATGATGGCGGGACTTTTTCGTTAAGTACTTCTTTTGAAATTGAGAAAGCCCTACATCTAGGAGACATGAAACTTTTTGATGTAAACAATGACGGTCTTTTAGACTTAGTAATTACTGGGTTAAGCTATGACGACATCGTTAACTATAAACTGTATACCTATATAAATACAGGAAATAGTTTTGAGTTACAAGATGATGCAATAGGGAAAATTTTTGGCTCGATTAATTACGGTGATTTTGACAATAACGGGAGTTTAGATTTTATTACCAACGGAACTCAATATATTGAAGGAACAGGATTTGTAAATATTTTAGATATTTATAAAAATACCGCGGGAAGCTTCGATAAGTCTGTACTTCTTAATGAAGGGTCTCAGAATGGAAACGTTCATCTAGTGGATTTTAATAATGATAATGCTTTAGATTTTATTCAAATAGGTGTTGATGTAAATTACGACCCGCTCTTTAAGATATTCATCAATAACGAAGGGCAACTAGAAGAAACTGTAAGTGTTGAATCATTAGGATCAGGAAACATTGCAATAGCCGATTTCAACGCAGATGGTTTCCTTGATATAGTGGCACAGGGTTCAGATGAAAATTTTGATCCTGTTTTAAAAGTATTCTTTAATCAAGGCGATTTTGTTTTTAATGAACTTGATTTAACCCCAGAAGCTACAACCAATTCTAGTGGTGCAAAAACAATTGCAATTGGAGATTTAAATTCCGATGGCTACAATGATTTTATTACTATTGGACAAGACGACGATTACAATGGGTTTACAAAAATATTCATCTTCGACCCTTCAAATGAAACTTTTAATGTTGTAACTGATAATACAGGATTGATGCACATAGGAGGTTCAGGTTATGTTATTTTAGAAGATGTAGATAATGACACTCAATTAGACCTTTTAGTTTCCGGATTTACAGAGCTTGCAGGTGATTATACAGGCGTAACGAGACTTTTTAAAAACCTTTCAACCACTGCCAATGTAAACCCTGAACCGCCAACTGTATTAAATATGGAGGTTGAAGGTGAAAAATTACTGTTTTCTTGGAGCGGTGCTTCAGATGATAAAACTCCAGTTGAAGGGCTTCTATATGAATTGCGAGTAGGTACTTCTGAAGGTGGTTCCCAAATAGCAAAATATGTAGTAAACACCCCTTCTTGGATGCTTCAGTTAGATGAAATGCCAGAAACTATTTATTGGGCTGTACGAAGTATCGACCCTTCTAAGCTTTTTTCTGATGAATCTGAAGAAATGGTAGAGTCAACACTTTCTACCTCTAACTTTGAAATAGCTACTATATCAGTATATCCTAATCCAGCAAAAGATTATTTTAGTGTAACTGGAATTAATATTGAGGAAATATCCTTAATAGGGATAGATGGGAAGTTATTAATGACCACAACAAACCCTAATTACATTAATACAGATCAATTAGAGGCTGGGGTTTATCTAGTAAAAATTAAAACTGCAAACAGTAAAATATCAAAAAAAATAGTTGTGCAATAAATTGTTTCCATGATTATAGGTCGCCCAAAAATTGGGCGACCTTTTCTTATATTATTTATAATGCATAATTAAGATAAAAGGAAAGATTGTTTTTGGATTCTACATTTCCGCCAAAGAGATTTTGATCTATAGGCAGGGTGTATTTTACACCAAATAAAAATTTTCCTGATACAAATTCAGAACCAATGGAACCGTTAAAAATAGAACCATTTGTTTCTGCCAATTCTTCTCCAAACTGTTCAATAGAACCATATACATCTCCTGAAATACCAAGCATTGGTTTTAGAATGCTTTTTTCAAAATTCAGGTCATAAAATGTAGCGGCAGCATAACTAAACTGATTTCCAAAACGGTAATCGTTTTTGTTTTCCGTTTTTAAATAATAAGCTAATGTTGTAACGAAACCTACATTGCTTTTTTTGTAGCCATAAACAAGGGTTGAAAAAACATCTAAGCTTCCCGTTCCAACTTGAAAACCTGGATTGATTTTATCTGATAAACGTTCTTCAAATTCCCCAGTGGGTAGTTTTAGTCCTAAACCAAAATTAAGGGTGTGGTTAGAGCGTTCCCTTTCAACTACAAAGTCCATTTCTCCTGCGGTTTCTTGCTTTTTTTTATATAATTTAAACTGGTACCAGCCCATAATGTTTATATCTCCCAGCCCATTTATATGTTCTGTCCTATTATTAAAATCACGCGTTAAATCTTGATATGGAATAATGGCACTTAAAAAAAATGATTCACTCAAAGGTACTCGACCCCATATTTGGTAGGTATTAAACTGTTCTTTACTTTTTGGTGAATTATTAAAAATACCATCTCGCGATTCAAAATTTTGGTATATGTATCTTAATCCTATAAAGTTTGATAGGCTTAAATCGCCAAAAGAAGCGCTACCACCGCTTGTAGTACAGCCACACAAATCGCAGTCGTCTTCCAAATAAATAAAATGAAAAGAATTACTGCTTAATGTATCTTTACTATGCATACTTGCTTTTGCGCTCCCAAAGCCCAGCAGGAGGAGTATAAGTGTAAACGTAAATTGGGTTATTTTAATATTCTGAAAATCGTTCATCTTGTAAAAATTCATTGTCAGTTAAGGTTTTTAAAAAAGCAATAATGCTTTCTTTTTCATATGCAGTAAGTGAAATTCCGTAGGAGCCATCAGGGCGTAACAATAGTGGGTCTACATTGCCGTTATCCACAGCTCCGGAGTCATAAAAATTCAACACAGCTTCAAGCGTAGCAAGCCGCCCATCATGCATGTATGGATATGTTTTTTCAATATTTCGTAAACTCGGAACCTTGAATTTGTATAGGTCATTAGGGTTTTCAAAAATTGAGTAGCGTCCTTTGTCATTTAGCATTGGGTTAATTGGTAAGCCATTATTTCTATAGGTTTGGTCTGTAAACAAATCTGTTGCATGGCATGTAGCACATTTATTATTGAATAAATTCATCCCATCGGTCTCAATTTGAGTAAACTGAACATTACTTTCATTTCTTTTGTACTTGTCGTATTTTGAGTTTGATGTTACCATCATAATCATAAATTGCGACAGTGCTTTTAGCATGTTTTCAGTATTTATTTCCCCATCTTCAAAAGCACGAATAAAATCGTTTTGATACGCTGTATCATCTTTTAATTTTTGGATTACATTACCAAGAGTTTCACCCATTTCAAGTTCGCTTGTAATAGGGATCACTGGTTGTAAGTCTAAATGTGTAGCTGCGCCATCCCACATAAATTCAGATTGAAAAGCCATATTTTGTATTGGTTGCGCATTTCTTAAGCCGATACCGCCATTAACACCATGGCTTAATGTATGTCCATGATGTGTAAACGCGAAGGCTTGTTCGTGGCAAAAAGCACATGGAATAGAATTATTCGCAGATAATTTCCCTTCATAAAACAGTTTTTTTCCTAAATCAAAACCCGCTTGTGTAATAGGGTTGTTTTCCAAATTGTATTGAATTGGCGGAAAATTTGAGGGTGTTTCAAAATTTATAGGTATCGCTTCATACGCAACGACACTATTGGTTTTTGAGCACGATATAAAAATTAGGAAGGTGCATAGTATAAATATTTTTTTCATAAAAATGTTTTAGACATAGAAAATGGTGCAGGTCGTTTTAATTAAATTTTAAACGACCTGCCTCCAATTTTTATGAAAAATTAATTGTTGTGTACGTGGTGTACTTCAAACATTCCCATGATATTGTCTGCAATAATAGGTGTTGTTTCTGGGTCTGTATGCACTTGGTCAAAACCGTCCATAAAATTTACAGAAGTAGCACCATCAAAAACTTTAGCAATATCAGCTTTAATATGAATTTGTGGTTCTGCTGTTGTTCTAACTCGTACCGAATTAGGAAACGGCAAGCTTACTGCTCTATAATTGTCTAATGAAGTGCCAACACTTCCCATGTGGATGTTTAGTGCTTGATCTGTTACAGTACTCGATGAAAAAGTCCCATCAAATCTTGTAAACCGGTAGCCAGTGGCCCAAGACCATAGCATTCCTTCATCCTCTGCAAGTTGTAAAAAATCTCCTTGCCCGTCAGCTCCAAGCTCATAACGAGCTTGGTCTATGCCAACCCCAAAAGAAATAGAAGTATAGTCTGCAGCATCAACATTGTCAAGAGTTACCCAGATTTCACCTGCATTATTCCCTTTTGCTTCATCAATAATAAATACGTTATCTTCAGTTGGGTACATAAATGTTTTCCCATTGCTATCTGTTAATGCTATATTACTTATTAAGTATTTTAAAGTCTCCAATTTGTAGGACTCTCCGTTAGATTTTTCATAAGAAGTTCCGAAAATAAAATCTTGATCGCCAACACCATTATCAAATTTTATAACCAATTGTCCTTTGTGTCCAGTTAGGTCTTCGGTGTTATCATCGTCAGTTGAACATGATATAATAGCAGAGCTTAGCATTAATAAAAATGCTATTTTTAATGTATTCATTTTTTATAAAGTTTAAAATATAGGGGTGCTATTTTAGGCAAGCACCTAAAGCCTTGTTAAAAAAAAATCTATATATAAACTTTATGAAATAGGAGGTTTAAGAAGCTGGAGCGCTATACTGTAGTTGTAGTTTTTAGAATAGTTGAAATTTTGAAGTCCAGTTGTGTTAAAAAGCGTAGTATCTATAGCATAGGTGCTTTCAGATTGAAAATAAACAGGAAAAAAAGACTCAGAAATAGCATTTGTTACACCTTTACTTTGGGTGTCATTTTTTTCTGAAGAAACAATTTGAAGCTTTTCTGATAAGTGACATTTACCATTACATTGTAGTTCTGGTTTGTCTTTATTAATACAATAAGTCTCAATAATGTAATCAATATTCAATTGGTAATAGAGCACATTTGAAACAAAAAATAGTGGCCTAAATGAAAAGGAAAGTAATAATATATATAAAAAAATGTTTTTCAGGCTGCTGTAATTTTCCGCAAATTTAATAATTAAAAATCGTTGTTATCTGTTAAAACTGTTTTTTATGATACGCTCATTTTCTAAAATGAAAAAATCAGACATTTCTATTATTTATGTAGGAAAATTTATACTATTATGGATTGTTTCACAATTTCAAAAAAGGTAGTTTTAGTACTATTTTCAAATCTCATTTAGTACCTTCGTGATTCCTTTTTTATAAAATTTAATATGATGAAATATTCTTTCAGCAGCATTTCGTTACTCCTGCTAATTTTTACTTTTTCTTTTGCAACAAAGGCACAAGAAACACATTCAAACAATCAGCATTTATTCGATAATGTTTCGTACAGACAAGGAAATGTATATCGCACTGCTTCGGGGAAACCGGGGCCAGAATACTGGCAAAACGCAGCCGATTACAAGCTAGATGTAACCTTAGACGATAAAAATCATACGGTATCTGGAAGTGTAACTATTAATTACACTAACAACAGCCCCGAAACATTAGACTTTATTTGGTTGTATTTAGAACAAAACCGTTTCACTGAAGATTCTCGCGGTACCTTAACCACCTCAGTACAAGGCAGTCGTTATAGTGGCGATGTAGAAGGCGGTTATGAGTTGAGTACTGTTTCGGCTACAACCAAAACGGGTACTTCTTCAAAATATATAATTACAGATACTCGTATGCAGTTGTGGTTAGACAAACCCTTGGCGGCTAAGGGTGGCGAAGTAGCGATTACAATGAACTTTAAGTATAAAATTCCAGTTGAAGGAATGGACCGTATGGGGCGTTTAGAGGTAAACGACGGTACTATTTACGCTTTGGCGCAATGGTACCCGCGAGTAGCTGTTTTTGACGATGTATTAGGATGGAATACAGATCCGTATTTAGGTGCTGGCGAGTTTTATTGCGAATATGGAAACTACGATGTAAAAATTACAGCTGCTGCAAACCAGACTGTTGTTTGCTCTGGCGTGTTACAGAACCCTAAAGATGTACTTACAAAAGAACAACAAGACCGTTGGGCAAAAGCGGAGAAAAGCGATAAGACAGTTTATATAATCAAACCAGAAGAAGTGGGTACTCCAAAAGCACATCTTAAAACAAATGGTACACTTACCTGGCATTTTAAGATGGAAAACACTCGCGATGTGGCTTGGGCAGCTTCAAAAGCATTTATTTGGGATGCAGCCAAAATGAACCTTGGCGAAGGAAAAACCGGGCTAGCACAGTCTGTTTACCCAAAGGAAAGCGATGGCGAAAATGCTTGGTCGCGCTCTACTGAATTTTCAAAAGCCTCTGTAGAATTTTATTCTAATAACTATTACCCTTATCCGTATCACACAGCAATTAACGTTGCGGCTAGTGTGGGCGGAATGGAATATCCAGCTGTGAGTTTCTGTCATTACCAAAGCAAAGGGGAAGACCTTTGGGGAGTTACAGACCACGAGTTTGGTCATAATTGGTTCCCTATGATAGTTGGTAGTAACGAACGTCGCTATGCTTGGATGGACGAAGGCTTGAATATTTTTATAAATCACTATAGTACCGAAGCGTTTAATAATGGCGAATTCCCTACCAGATCTAGCAGCCCTAGAAGTTTAATAGGTTACCTTACTATGGATAGTCGTGAAGGAATTGACACTTATCCAGATATGACAAATGCTAGAAACCTAGCGTATACCGCATATTACAAGCCTGCAGCAGGATTGTATTTGCTTCGTGAATATATTTTGAAACCAGAGCGTTTTGACAATGCTTTTAAAAGTTATATTGAAACTTGGGCGTATAAACACCCACAGCCTAACGACTTTTTTAACCATATAGAAAATGTAGTAGGCGAGGACCTTTCGTGGTTTTGGAAAGGTTGGTTTTACGGTAATGGAAATATAGATATTGGTATTGTAGATGTGAAAGCTTATCAGGGCAATTCACTAATTACTCTTGAAAATAAAGGTGAAATACCTATGCCTGTAAAGCTTCAGGTTATTTTTGCAGATAACACTTCAGAAATTGTGGAGCTTCCTGTAGAAATATGGCAACGTACTAATAGCTGGTCTCATTTATTGAGAAGCACAAAACAAGTGCAACGCGTGGTTTTAGATCCAGATAAAATCGTTCCAGACGTTAATTTTTTAAACGATACTTGGAATAAACTATAAGCCGAATAAGCATTTTAAAAAAGCCTCTAAATTGTAAAATTTAGAGGCTTTTTATTAAATATTTACTGTAATTATGCTTAGCAGCCGCCCAAAATCACCTTTGGATAATTGCTTACATCTATAGTTGCGTCCTTACTTTTTTTAACTAGTTCTAGGGCTTCTTCTGTGTTGTATTTATGTGGGCCAATGTAGAAAGTAGCTCCTCTTTTACCAAGTTCTTTAACGTATTCTATAGTGTTTGAATTTGGCGGTGGTGGCGCTTGGGCTGGGGTGTATAAATTTCCGTTTTCCGCTGAAGGTGCTTTGGGAGCTGGCGGCGGTGGTGGAATGTCACTTTTCTCTCCTTTTTTAACTTTTGGAGCCTTTGGAGTTTTTGGTGGCTTTACACCTGAAGCTGTTTTTTCTGTAATGATTACTTTAGGATGAATTGGAATTGAAATTTTCTTTATATCAAATGGTTCTTCATATAAATGAATGGTGTCTATTTGATTTCCTGGTTTGCCTACATAAATACCTAAATTAGTATTATTATTCATTAATTCGTTTGCTTTGTTATAAGATATTTTTTTTCCTTTGAAATAATAAGTTGCTTCTCTGAATTTTTTATTTTCCTCTGTTTTAGAATCAACTGGAGACGGACAATCGCACTCTGTAAAAGGTTGTGCCTTTGCTTTTTGAGCATCACTCATTTTTTTGTAAATTATTTCTAGACGTTCTAAATCCTTCTTTTTTATGATTCGTTTTTCAATAGCGACTGCGTTGTAACTTTTAGCTAATTTGTTGTATTCGGCAAGTTCTGCTTCGCTGGCTTTTTGCTGAATTAACTGCTGTTGATTATTTACATCTGTAGTTTCCTTTTCTATAATTTCATTCGTGCTAAAACCATAGATTAAAAATGAAACTAATGGTAGTAGCAATAAACTTCGAAGCCAAATAGCTCTTTTTGAAGTGTGTGTTTTCATAACTGTAAAACGTTTTTTGATTGATGAATAATTGATTGAATGTGCCAATGAGGGCGTATAGGCGTCTCGATAGCTATCGGGAGATGAGAATGCTAATAACAATTTTTGATACGCTGAAGTTTCTGCACCTGCTTTTAATACCGCACCGTCTGCAAGAAATTCGTGATTCAGTTTGATGCTTTTCTTTATAAAGTAGATTAACGGATTAAACCAAAATACAATCTGCAATAGTTCTACAATAACGATGTCTAAACTGTGTTTTTGGCGTGCATGCGTTTCCTCGTGAAGCAGTACTTCCGCAGGTATTTTATGGCTTTCAAACTGCTGTTTATTCAGTAATATATAGTTGAAAAAAGTATGCGGAATCACAGTTTCATTTAAAAGTACGTGTATAAAGCTGCTGTTTCGGTATTTCGAATTTTTTCGGATTTTATGAATTAAACGGAATAGATTTCTGAAAAATTTCACACTAAAAAACAAAACTCCCAGACCGTAAACAGACCACAGTACAAGCTGCCAATAGTTGGTGGTTGCTTCGGTTTCAGTAATAAATTGAATAGGAATATTTTCTGTGTAAACCGGAATGCTAGGCGAAACCTCTACATAGGTAGTAAATGTTATAATTGGAATTATAAATGCGGCTGCTAAACTGCCCAATAAATAAAAGCGCTTAAAATTGTGAATGGATATGTTCTCCAATACGAGCTTGTAAAAAGCGAAGAACAAACCAAGGCAAGCGGTAGCTTTTAAAAGATAGATTTCCATAATTATTTCTTTTTAATTTCAGAATCTATTAGCGCTTTTAGCGCTTCCAGCTCTTTTTTGCTAAGATTGGTTTCTTCAGTAAAAAATGAAGCAAATTGCGACGGACTATTATTGAAGAAGTTTTTAATCAAACCATTTACGTGTTTTGAGAAATAATCTTTCTTTTTCACTAGTGGAAAGTACTCTCGCGAACGCCCAATTTGTTTGTAATCTACAAAATTTTTATCCTGCATTCTTTTTAAAAGTGTTGCTACGGTTGTAGTTGCAGGTTTTGGCTCTGGATATGCTTCTATTAAATCTTTCATAAAAGCCTGTTCTTTTTTCCAGAGAAATTGCATTAATTGTTCTTCGGCGTTGGAGAGGGTCATACTTGTATTTTAAAACTAACTCTACAAACGTAGAACAAATATTTTAATTCTACAAATGTAGAGTCGTTTTTTTATTTTAACTCATTATAAATGTAAGCGGGCTAGTTTATGATTGGGCTGTCGGTATGCAGAAAATCTTATATTTGCCAAAATTTTACAATATGAGTACAGAAAAACAATTACAAGAGCGAAGTGGAAACAAATGCGAATTATGCAGTACTGAAAATAATCTTACTGTGTTTGAAGTTCCAAATTCGCCAACAAATGTTGGAGACGTAAGTATTTTAATATGCAACACTTGTAAAGAGCAAATTGAAGATGCTGAAAAAGTAGATCCTAATCATTGGCGTTGTTTAAACGATAGTATGTGGAGTACAGTTCCTGCAGTACAGGTTGTAGCTTGGCGTATGTTAAATAGGTTAAAAGCTGAAGGTTGGCCGCAAGACTTGCTAGATATGATGTACTTAGATGAAGAAACTACTGAATGGGCAAAAGCGGGTCTAGAGGAAAACACTGGAAAAGCTTTAATACACCGCGATAGTAATGGTCATGTTCTTGAAGCAGGCGATTCTGTGGTTCTTATAAAAGACTTAAAAGTGAAGGGAAGTAGTATGGTTGCAAAACAAGGTACGGCTGTACGCAGAATTTCGCTAGATCACGAAAACGAAAAATATATAGAAGGAAAAGTAGACGGTCAGCAGATTGTTATTATTACCGACTATGTAAAGAAATTGTAAACCTCTTCTGGCCTCCCCAAAGGGGAGGTCAAAAGTGGTAAAATATTATTTGCTCATTTCCGTAAAATAATGGTAGAACTGAGGGATAGTTTCAATTCCTTTTAGGTAATTCCATACGCCAAAGTGCTCGTTAGGAGAGTGGATGGCATCACTGTCTAAGCCGAAGCCCATTAAAATTGTTTTACTCTTTAATTCTTTCTCAAAAAGTGCCACAATAGGAATACTACCACCACTACGCTGTGGAATAGGTGTTTTTCCAAAGGTTTCTTCGTAGGCTTTTTCGGCAGCTTTATAGCCTAAGCTATCTATAGGAGTAACATAAGCTTGCCCACCGTGATGTGGTTTTACTTCTACACGTACACCTTGGGGTGCAATACTTTCAAAATGCTTAGTAAATAGCTCTGTAATTTTTTTCCAATCTTGGTCTGGTACCAATCGCATACTAATTTTTGCGTAGGCTTTACTTGCAATTACCGTTTTGGCACCTTCGCCTATATAACCTCCCCAAATACCGTTTACGTCTAAGGTAGGGCGTATAGAATTCCGTTCGTTTGTACTATATCCTTTTTCGCCATAAACAGCATCTATATCTAATGCTTTTTTATAATTGTCTAGACTAAAAGGAGCTTCAGCCATTTTTTCTCTTTCTTCAGTTGAAAGGATTTCTACATCGTCATAAAAGCCAGGAATGGTAATATGATTGTCTTCATCGTGAAGTGAAGCAATCATTTTTGTAAGAACATTAATTGGGTTTGCCACGGCGCCACCGTATAGGCCGCTGTGTAAATCGCGATTAGGACCAGTTACTTCTACTTCTACATAGCTTAAACCGCGAAGCCCTGTAGTTATTGACGGTACGTCTGGGGCAATCATTCCCGTGTCGCTAATTAAAATAACATCGTTGGCAAGCTTTTCGCGGTTTCTTTCTATAAACCAGCCCAAGCTGCTGCTGCCCACTTCTTCTTCACCCTCAATCATAAATTTTACGTTACAGGGTAACTGATTTGTTTGGGTCATATATTCTAAAGCCTTAACGTGCATATACATTTGGCCTTTATCGTCACAGCTACCTCTAGCAAATATTGCTCCTTCGGGATGCAATTCGGTTTTTTTAATTACGGGTTCAAACGGTGGGCTGTCCCATAAATCTATAGGATCTGGTGGTTGCACATCGTAATGGCCGTAAACAAGAATGGTTGGCAGGTTTTTGTCTATGATTTTTTCGCCATAAACAATTGGATACCCTGGAGTTTCGCATATTTCAACGGTATCGCAACCCGCTTTTTTTAATTGGATTTTTACTGCTTCAGCAGTTTTTAAAACGTCATTTTTATATGCAGAATCGGCGCTGATGGAAGGTATTTTCAACAACGCTACCAATTCGTCTAAAAATCGTTCTTTGTTTTTTTCAATGTAAGATTTTGCACTTTTCATTTTGTAAATTTTCAAGATTGGCTAAGGTACAAAACCCCACTGAAACAAAATGGGTTGCGATAAAATGCATATGGAGTTTAACGTTGATTTAAGATAAAATTAAATTTTCTGAAAACTTATAGTTTGTAAATTGTAAATCTTGTTTATATTTGCACTCCTTTTACGATATGTTCTAAGTGTTGTAAAAGAATTTTATGCAGGCGTGGTGGAATTGGTAGACACGCTAGACTTAGGATTAAACCTAATTTTTAGTGTTAAAATATTAAAATGCGGGCGTGGTGGAATTGGTAGACACGTCAGACTTAGGATCTGATGCCGCGAGGTGTGGGAGTTCGAGTCTCCCCGCCCGTACAAAAGCCGAAGATTTCTCTTCGGCTTTTTTTGTTTAAAATCCAGTCGAAAAAAATGTCAGGTACAACATAGGTACAACATTTTGGTATTTTTAGGACAACATTTGTAATGATGTCAAATGTCTATAATTGGTTTTAATCCTTATGAATTTACTATTAGAATAATAAATTTTGATTAAACCACAGCCTTAATTCTTCGTAAGGGGGAGTTTATTATCATACAATATAACCGCAATTTAAACTCGTAAAATACTTCCATCAAAAGACTACGGCATAAAGCCACCGCTCTTTCCCTTGCTTATTTATTCCGTTTCCTTTTGAGCTAAGATTTTATCTTCCGTTTGGGTTCTGCTTAAATATTGTTTAATCTAAAATTTAAGTATTATGACAACAAAAGCAAGTAGTACCAGAAAAGGTGGGAAAACAACCATTACAGTTAAGAATGAGGTCAAAGAGAAATTGACTAAACCAACAATCGGTCTGGAAATTCTGAATCTTAATATTGACAAGATAGTTGCAGATCCATCACAACCCAGAAAGACCTATAATGAAACACTTTTAAAAGGGCTTTCAGAGAGTATTGAAAAGCACGGTGTATTGCAACCAATAACGGTTAGAAAATCGAATAACAATTATATAATCGTAATGGGAGAACGTCGCTATCGTGCCAGTAAAATGGCAGGAAAGAAAACCATACCGTGTATTGTAAGGGAATATGCGAATAACGATCTTCTGGAAGTCCAAATAATCGAAAATCTTCAGAGACAGGATGTAGAGCCTACTGAGGAAGCTGATGCCATTACGTATTTAAGTGAAAAGTATTTGCCATCAGAAATTGCAAAACGATTAGGGCGAAGCGACAATTTTATTCGTCAAAGATTAAAATTAGCAGGACTCATAGAGGGTTTTAAGACTTATGTACGTAATGGAAAAATGACCATTTCATTAGGAGTAGGTGTTGCACTTTTTGAGCCTGAGGAACAACAAATGATGTTGGAAACAATGGGCGAAGATTTCAACGTTCATCAAATTAACAAGATGATAAAAGACCAAGCCTATGATTTAGAGAAAGCACCTTTTGATGTAGCTGAGAAAAAACTGGTAGCCAAAGCTGGAGCTTGTAATGAGTGTCCGTTCAATGCGGCAAATCAAGGAAATTTGTTTGGCGATGGAAAAATGGTCTGTACTAAATCAGCTTGTTACGAAACCAAGAAAAATAAGTCATTCTTGAACTTAATTGAAAAATCAAAAAAGGAAAATATGCTGCTGATTCCAGAGATACGAAAATATTGGGCAGAAGACGAAAGCAATCAGCTAGTCATTTCTCAATTAGAAAAAAGTAAATTGAAGGTATATCTTCTGGATGATGTTGAAATTATCGAAAAACCGATTGAACCTACTTTAGAAACAATCAAGGAAGAATATCGTAATTATGATTATACCGAAAAGCAATTGAAAGAAGAACTGGATGAAGCCATCGAGACGTACAAAGAAAAATTTGTAATATACAATTCAGCTGAGGAAAATGGTTTTGTAAATGGTATCGTATTCCATCCAGAATCTTACTTGCACAAAGAAGTATTTGTGAAAATTAATGAGGAAACGGACGATGATTCAGAAGTACGTTCTGTACCGCTGGCCAATAGAAAAATGGCTGATTGTTTACCTGATGAACAAATAGTGAAAATCAAGGAACGTGAAACTCGCAAAAAACATATTGAAAACAACAAGCAGTTAGAGGAAATCGTTCAGATGATTCGAGAAACGAAATACATCGATACCAAGAAAGCACTTTCGGTAGATGAAATGATTGCTTTCTCATTAACACTATATGAAAACAATGTGGACTATGTTGGACGACAAAGATTCTTTTCAAAATTATTGGGCAATACGTCCAAGATGACACATGTGGAAATTGTCGAAAATTTCAAAAAGAAGTTTAAAAAAGAAATCTTTCACAAATTGATACGGTATATCATAACGAAGCAAGTGCATTTTGGCGAAAGTAATCACGTAAATAATCTAGCGAACATTTCATTCTATAATGCAATGCAAGGCTATTATAAAACCAAAATTGCCGATATAGAGAAGCAATATTCCGAAAAAAGAGACAAGCGTGAAACACGTTTGAAAGAGCGAATAGCAGTCCTTGAAAAGCAAATTCAGGAACTCAACGAGTAGCTTTTGTTGTTTGAAGGAAGGGTCAGCATTCGTGCTGGCTCTTTTTTTTATTCTAAAAACCATTAAATGTCGCTTATTAACAACAAAAATATTATATTTGTCGTAAATAAACGACTTTATGAATTCTAAAAAAGCGCTGATACTTCCCAAGTATCAAAAAATATTTGATGGTATTGGCGAAAATATCAAGCTTGCGCGCAAGCGCAGAAAGTTGACCGCAGAGCAGGTATCTGAACGAGCTGGAATACATCGTGCCACATTGCACCGAGTTGAAAAAGGCGACCCAGCTGTTGCTATAGGCATTTATTTCAATGTGCTAAAAGTGCTCAATCTCGAAAGTGATTTTTCAAAAATCGCCCTAGATGACGAATTCGGTCGTAAACTACAAGACTTAGATTTACTATAGATTATGGCAGAAGGCAAATTTGATATCTATGTATATGCGGACTGGATAGGGCTAAATGGACCTGTGCAGATAGGTGTTCTTTCCGCCCATTTTGCGAAAGCGAAAAAATCATTCAGTTTTGAATACGATAAGGAATGGTTAGAGAAGGGTTTGTATCAATTGCTCGACCCAGATATTGCATTTTATTCAGGGCCTCAATATCCTACGGATAAAGAAAACTTTGGAATATTTTTGGACAGTATGCCCGATACTTGGGGTAAGACCTTGATGAAACGTCGCGAAGCACAAGATGCCAGAGCTCGTAACGAGAAGGCAAGAACCCTTTATGAAATAGATTTTCTACTAGGTGTTTACGATGAAAGCCGAATGGGTGCGTTACGGTTTAAGACAGACCCAGATGGCCCGTTTTTAGACAATGATGACCAAAACCCAACACCACCCTGGTCATCCCTTGGGGATTTACAAGAAGCTGTCAATCATTTGGAAAGTGATACGCAGAACAATGCGGTACGCCAATGGATAGCTGTACTTATAGCACCAGGTTCTTCTTTGGGTGGCGCAAGACCAAAAGCGAATATTTTAGGTAAGGATAAGAGTCTTTGGATTGCAAAGTTTCCTTCAAAAACAGACACGGTAGATAAGGCTGCTTGGGAATTCCTTGCCTATAAACTTGCGACTAGTTGTGGTATAGAAATGGCAGAATCAAAAATTGAAATGATAGCTGGCCAATATCACACCTTTCTCACAAAAAGATTTGACCGCAAAAATGATGGTCGCATCCACTTTGCATCTGCTATGACTATGACCGGAAACACGGAAGAAACATTAAAGTATTTATCGCCGAGCTATTTAGATATTGTCGATGTGATTGAGAATTATGGAACGAATGTAGAAGAAAATTTACATCAATTATGGCGTAGAATTATTTTCAATATTGCAGTATCAAATACTGACGACCACCTGCGAAACCACGGTTTTATTCTCAATGAAAAAGGTTGGGAACTTTCGCCAGCGTACGACTTAAACCCTTCAATTGAAAAGGACGGATTAGCACTCAACATAGATACCGATGATAATGCACTTGACTTTGAACTTGCAAAAAGTGTTGGGGAATTTTTTCGCTTAAGTGAAGACGAAATGGATACTATAATCAATGAAGTTGTTACCATAGTTAAAGATTGGAAATCGATTGCCAAGAAAATAGGAATTTCTAACAAAGAACAGCTCTTGATGGAACCAGCTTTTAAAACTGAAATTTAGAATGGATCATAATGAAAGCGAAGGAATAAGGGACTTGCTAATAACTATAAGTCAGTTTAAAGCATCCAATCAAAAAAGACTCACGAAAGCTGATGATGCAAATACACTTTGGAACGCTTCATTATTTTTCTGTAAAGTAGTTTGGGAATCAAATTTAACTACAAGATTTTTTAATAGAGTGGGTTTTGAAAAGTTTACAATTCAATATAACAAACAAAATTCTACAAAGATTTCTACCGATACTTTGTTTAGTGAATTCTGGTTGAGAGAGGTTTTAGGTATTGTACATATTCCGGATGCAGTTAGGGTTGTAACAAACGATTATGAGAAGTACAAAAACCATCAGAATGAACTATTTTTTCTGAGAAATCTATATCAAAATAATCCAAATCAAACTTGTGAAGAAAGTTCATTTGAAGAAAAAATACAAGAATATGAAAATAGTAAAGGGGTTAAAATTTCAAGAAAGTGGATAGCTGATACACATTGGATAAAGCCTTCAAAAGACAAAAAAATTCTCAAAATAGGCAATGTAGATTATTTGTTTAATTTAATGGAAAATTGGGATGTCTTTGCCTTTTTATATGCTTTTAAAATAGAAACCTATGAACGACAAAGGAAAGATTATGGAATTACTTCCAAGAAATTAATTACGATATTAAACGCTCATAGAACATATTTTCCACTTACACCTTCGCTTGCTGAATTTGAGGAAAATAAGACATTCATTAAAAATAATGATGGCTATTTAGTCCGAACCACACAGAATGAAATTGATTACTGGCACGATTTAAAAGATGAAATTAGTGGTCATTATTGGGAAGCATTAGTTAAGGATGTTAGTTTTTCAAGTGATGAAGAAAGAGTACTACACTTTATTGACGTTATGTTAAAAGGTGCTCATTGGCCAAATGAACAGGATTACATCTCAAGTAGTTCTAAACAAATTTTATTGGCAACAGCTATAAGGTTGATAAAACGAGAAAAGGATATAGAGAGTATTGAAAATGAGTTTGCCAAATGTTATTTGGACCAACGATTAGGTTCTCATTATGGTTTTCAGTCAAACCAAGAGCTACCAGATGATTCATTTGAGAAAACTGGCAATGTTTTGGAATTATACAGGCAATTTCAAAATATTTCTAGTAAGAATCAGAGCAATATATTTTATGATCAAGGGTCAAGAAATGAATTGGCTTTTTTAGTAAGGCTTGTAGTCCTTTTAGATAAGGAATACAACACCATAGATGATAGTGGAACATCAAAACGGGTTCATTACCATAATATAAAACAGTTACTTCGGTTAGGATTAGAAAAACCATATTTAGTTTGGGAAGTTGTTTGTTTTGTACAACAAAATAGACCAGAGGTAATTCCGCATTTATTAATAGAAGCTGACCTCGCGTCTTTGGGCTTTTATTTGTTGAACCATATTAAAACTGAAATTTCCAATAGAAATATAAAGCAAATACTGAGAAAGGAAATCCTAGAACAAGGATTGAACTTGTTGTTAAACTCTTATTTGCGAAAAAACGAAAAGGATAAAGCGAAAACAGCTCAATTGATTTTTCAGCTCATTCAAGAAATTACAAAAGAAAAAAGAGATTCCGTAAGTCAAATTCGATTACTTGAAGAACGTCGATTAATACTTGAAGAAAGGGAAAACTCTGAGCAACAACTTCTAAGTATTATAGAAAATTGTGAAGTGAATGGTGGTTTTGTAGGTGGAAGCTCAAACCAATCATTACTTTTCCAAATCCTTGAAAAATTGGTCTATGAAATTGACCAATACCAAGTAGAATCAAAATATTTTAATGGCGCAATTAGCTTGCCATACGTTAAGTTAGATGCATTGAGTTGGTTATGTAAATTCTTGACCTACACAGACTATAAGCTATCCGAAAATTTACTACCAGAAAGAAAATCGAAAATTTCTTCAAGCTTTATCTCTCTTTATATAGAGAAAATTGAGCAAGTCAAAGTAATGAAAAGAAGTTTTAATTCTTTAGATTTAATAGAGGCATTACCGAGTTGGCCAAATCAGAATGAAGAACTTGCAAGAATAGACTGGCTATCACTTGCTCTTGTAACTTATGAATCTGGAAGTTTAAGTGAATTTTTAAATCCACGGTTTAAACTAACTTCTACTAAAGACGATTATCACAAAAAGAACAACTTTCAGGCTAATAAGATAAGAACACATCTTTTTGTGCTACTAACTATACTAAAGGCGATACAAAGTCAAAAAAGCTATCTAAAAAAGGAATTCACAATTGATGTGAAAAAAGAAGTGGAAATCACCATCGTTAATATCTTGAAAAAATATGGACAAGAAAAATCTGCTCATAGCATTAACATTCTGGATCAACATTTCGACAGGCAACATTTTAGAACGATAGAAAGTGAATTATTACCTTTTATTATTAAAATGGGCGATGTATTTGAAGATAAATCCGCACTTTTCGACCAATTATTAAAAACTGGCAATGTTGTTCAATTGCTATACGTTTTCTCACATTCTGAAACTGAAGGTATTAAAGTAACGGCAATTAGTAGGATTAAGGAAATTGACATCACAAAATTTACAGATGAACAATGTTGGCTTCCAGAAATAACTTATGTAACAACAGAATTGTCTAAAATTCCAGAATTACAAGCTGAAGCTAAAAAAGCTTTGAAAAATTGGCAACAACAAACCAGTAAACGAAAAGTAGAAAGGGAAACCAGTAAGGATATTTTCGAAGCTCAATTGATGCAGGCTTATTACGCTAATGATGAGTCAAAAATTATGTCAATAGAAGAACCTGAATCTGGTTTTGCCATCCACAATGAATTTAAGCCTTCAGACCATAAGCGTTTCTTCATAGGTTTAATACGTTATAAGGATAAGCTAGAAGATGCTTACCAGATTTTTGATAGCCTAATAAAAAGTTATCCGAATTACGCCACATTTGCCCTCAATCGTTTTGGTGCAAAAGTGAATCTCGCACTAAAAAATGAAAGTAAAGAACAATTTAAAGACGCTTTAAAAGAATGGCTGAGTTATGAAAAGACGTGTCCATTGGCCATTCTGCAAACTGTAGAAGAAAAGGTAAATTATAATAAACTCACAGTTCTACTCAATCTTGACGATTCGGATGCGTTCAATATGCTTTACGAAAAGCTAACTACTGTTCGCAAATTTTCGCCCGATATGGTGGAATTAAGAGTGCAGATGCTTGTTAAAAATGAATTTATTAATGAAGCAAGAACGCTTGTGGAAAACGCCTTGTCGTTCCATAGCGCTCTCAATATAGATGCTTTTAAGTTTCTTAAAGATTTAGAGAGTAAAATTTCCAAATCAAATTCACTTGAAGAAATTAAAAAAGAAATTAGGGATTTAAATACAACCGCTAAAAATTCAATGAGTTCTATTAAACCTCTTAAATATGAGGACGATTTTGGTAAGCAAATGGCAAATGAAATTGTAATAGCTTCGAAAAGGTTTTTAGCAAACCCTAAATCATATAATCCAAATGCGGATGAAGATGATTATAGTTCAATCATTAAAGAAATTCTTGAAAGTAAACTGTCTACTTTCAGCTACCACATAAAGGACCAACCGAAAGGTGGTAAATCTGCAAATGGGAAAAAGGCAGGCGAGCGCGATTTAGTTATCTGTGACGATTCGGGGGAATTATCTGTTATTGAAGCTTTCAAACATTCAACAAAGACAGTTGTCCAAAAACATTTAACCAAAATATTTGATTACACACATATGCGAAATGTGTTTTTCGTTTTGGCATATGACTTGAAACCTTCAGATACATTTAAAAATCGTTGGAAATACTATACATCGAAAACCCTAAAAGTGCTTAAATATCCCTCAGGATATGAAATAGATAAAAAGTCCATTTGGGATGCAACCAATCATTTTAATGTATCAAATTCTGCTATCAAAATTTGTAGAAGCACGCATAAAAGTGGTACTGATATTTACCATATAATGCTTAATGTAAATTACTTTATCAACAGTTAAGCTCTTAGGTTAAGTATATAGCATTGTTTAGTTGTTAATTTTTTCTTAAAGAAACCTTCTGTTTTAGATTGAATAAAAAGTACCTTGCTAGAGTTAAAATTTACAAATCTATGGCAGCTAAAAAGATAATATTTATTGCATTCGCAATTGAGGATGAAAGGCAGAGAGATTTTCTAAAAGGTCAATCTTTAAATACTAGATCGCCCTTTGAATACATTGATATGTCAGTTAAGAATGCGTACAGTTCTGATTGGAAAACAAAAGTACGCACGAGAATAAAACGTTCGGACGGTGTGATTGTTGTTGTGAGTAAAAATTCGTTGAATTCAAGTGGGCAAAAGTGGGAAATACAATGTGCCCGAGAAGAAGGAAAAAAAATTCTTGGTATTTATGCGTATGTCGGGGACAGAACGAATTTAGTTGGTGTCAATACAAGGACTTGGTCGTGGGATAACATCAAAAATTTCATAGATAGTCTTTAGCAGATATGTGGCCAGTTATTGTAGGTGCCGGACTCGTAGTTTTAGCCAATAAGTTGTTAGGCAAAGAAGAACCGCGCAAGAAGAAATTAGGAAAAAGGGTTTTCATTAGTTTTTCAATGAAAGATGAAAAATATCGTAACCATTTGGTAGGTCAATCAAAAGAGAGAAAGTCACCATTCTACTTTGTAGATATGTCGGTGAAAAAACCTTGGGATGAAGAGGTCTGGAAAAGGAAGTGTAGGTCTAAAATAAAATCCTGCGACGGTGTTATAGTGATGCTGAGCAAAAACACTTGGCACTCAAGCGGCACACGGTGGGAAATAAAATGTGCACAAGAAGAGAATATACCAATTGTAGCAATGCACATAAAACAGAAAAACCGAGGCGCCATACCGGCAGAATTAGAAAATGAAGAAATCATTAGCTGGACTTGGCCTAATCTAGCAAAGGCAATAAAAGAATTTTAATATAATATGAGAAAAGCACTTGTAGTAGGAATTAATAATTACCCATCTGCACCATTAGCAGGTTGTATCAATGATGCGTCAGCTTTAGGAAGCACCATTGAAGTAAATGGTGATGGCTCACCAAATTTTGACGTTAGGTTGATAACGGACATTCCAACAAAAGCAGAATTAAAAGGTAAAATCAAAGAGTTGTTTTCTGGGGATGCTGAAACGGTACTTTTCTATTTTTCTGGTCACGGTTTTTTTGATGAATTGGGTGGTGGATTTATCGTTACACCAGATTACCAAGCAAATGATGAAGGCGTTTCTATGGATGAAATTTTAAACATAGCAAACAGTTCAAATGCAAAAAATAAAATTATAATTCTCGATTGTTGCCATTCGGGTTCTTTTGGTAGTCCACAATTTTCAGGTGGTAATACCGCACAAATAGGTGAAGGTGTTTCTATACTAACTGCGAGTAAGTCTGATGAAGTTTCAATAGAAGTAAATGGCCACGGAATATTTACTAATTTACTTTTGGATGCTCTACAGGGTGGCGCTGCAGATTTGAGAGGTCATATTACACCAGGAAGTATTTATTCATATATTGACCAGGCATTAGGGCCTTGGGACCAACGACCAGTCTTTAAAACCAATATTACGAGATTTACTTCCATTAGGGAAATCAATGCACAAGTTCCCGCGGAAACGCTCAGAAAGCTTACTGAGTATTTTGATTCTGCCGAAAGCAAGTATCAATTAGACCCATCTTTTGAGTTCACGAATGACCCTAGTATTGAGCACGAATACACAGAACCTTATGCCTCTGAGGAAAACGTAGAAATATTCAAGGACTTACAAAAATTTGCTGGTGTCGGATTGGTTGTTCCAGTTACTGAACAACATATGTATTTTGCGGCAATTAATTCCAAGTCTTGTAGGCTAACCGCTTTGGGCTATCATTATTGGCGTCTCGTTAAAGAAAAGAGGATATAATGAGGAGCGACCCTATCATATCAAAACTGAGGATAACTTCTTTAGCCAGAATAGAGTTGACACCTTTGCTTTCTGCTCTTTTATTTAAAATAATCGTTTAAATGAGTGAGCCATTAGATTCAATGAAGTTACCACAGCGTTCAATTCAGGAAGAATTAGAACAGCTCTCTAGGGATAAATTGCGCCCATTGTTTTCACAAGAATTATTCCTCATAAGAGAAGAGACTCTAAAAGACAAGGGTATAGACTTGTCGATTGAATTGAGATATAAAAATGTTCACACTAACTTTCGATTTATTGTCCAATTAAAAGCCACACAATCAAAAAAGGCAAATAATGACGACACATATAGTTTTCAAATCGAAACGTCCAACATACAGTATCTACTAAATAGCGGGCTTCCCGCATATTATATCACTTATATCAAACAAGAAGATTGCTTTTATTATGAAAATCTTCAAGATTTTGTGAATCGTATTTCTCAAAATAAAAAGCTGTGGATTCATCAAGGTAGCCACACATTGAGAACTGCGAAAAAGCTAGACAAAAATTCAATATCAAAGATTTATCAAGAAGTAAAGGAAAGATGCCAACTTTCAAGAGAACTTATCGAAAAAATTCCTATTAAGGGAACTGGTGTTGATTCAAAAAAGATTTCGGTAAATAGTGGGTATAAAATTACCGATGAGTCTTCAATTGTCCAACTCACGGAAAAAATTGGGTTTACCATTATCAATGAAGGACGCTCGAAAGAAGTTGTTTCGTTAAACGAAAAAGTATCAAACGATATTAAATCATCGCTCTACAATCTTATTGTTGGTATTGCGTGCTACTATACTTCAAATTTTTATGATGCTTTGGCACACTTCAGAAAGTCCAGAAAATTTAAGACTGAGTTGTCACAGGACTATAAGCAAAGTTTAGAATATTTTGATGGCGTCGTTAAATTTTCTCTTGGACTGTTGAGTGAGGAAGACTATAAAGAAAAAATTAATCAGCTTAAAAACTCAATCCACTTAAAATATTATATAGAATTGGATGAGATTAAGGGAAGATATATCAATTCGTCATATAACGATGAAGCTTTCAAAAACTTTAAAAATGATATTGAGGAGTTAGTCAAAAGTTCGGAAGACAGCAAACTAACTCAGCTAACTATAAAGTGTGAATATATTCTGTTTTGGGGAAAGAAAATTAATCTGGATTTTTTTCAATCCGTTTGTAAATTAAATGCTCAGCATTTAATGGGAATGAACACATTTGATTTACGAAAAGAGCAAGCTGAGGAATTCATAGCCCAAAAGAAAAAATGGATTTCATTTTGCAGGGACATTGACTTGGATATTTCTGAACGTACGGATAATTTTTCTTTTTGTTTCTCTTCTTTGAACCAATGTAAAGTTAATTTTGAATTCATAGTAATGTCTTTTTTACTTTCACAAAATGGTACTGTCGAATCTACATTACCCGAAAATGAAGAATCATTGCAAACAATATTGAAAGATCTAAAACAGGTTTCTTCATATTATAGAAGTATTCAACATATTGAAAATTTACTTGCGGTACTCTCTACCCAATATGAGATTTATGTTTTTAAAAAGAACAGTAAAGCCAGTCAATCAACTGCAAGTGAAATGGAAGAGCTGATAGAGTTCTATGAGTTAAAAGAAAGCAAATCAAAATTTGATTTTCTCATTAATGGTGGAACAACGAGTGAGCAACTGGAATCGTTATTCAGCGCTAATCTTAATACTAAAAAGAATCAAGATGAATATAATTCACTCATAAATGAGATGAAAGCTATAGATGCGTTAGAAGAAAAAGAGAGACCTAAAAATAATGCACACGAAACAGTAGTGGTCGATTTGTTTCCAATCCAGTATTTTGAAATTGATAAAAGTCGATTGGAAACATTTTACAAAATTCTTAAGATTGAAAATCCTGATTTGATTGAGAATCTAAATTTCTTCTTCGATAACGGAATAGTGCCAATTTTAAATATTCTAACTGAAGTAAAAACAGAAGGACCTCTTAATGGCAATTTAGAGAGTAAAGGAATAGACAGCTGGCGAAAAATCAAAGACATAAGACTTGCCCTATATAAGAATAAATTTTACCGACAGATTAACAATTAGCCCTTACTGATTGATTAGGAATAACAAAACACAATGCCAAACAACCTCTTCAAAAGAAAAAATAATCAATCAATATTATCACTAAGATAAACTCGTAAAATACACCCATCAAAAGACTACGGCATAAAGCTAACGCTTCATCCACTACTCATTTATTCCGTTTCCTTTTGAGCTGAGATTTTAACTTCCGTTTGGGTTCTGCTCAAATATTGTTTAACTAAAATTCAAAGCTATGTATTTACAAAATTTACAGCAGGATGAAATCTTTGTTCCATCAGAAATGAAATCCTTAAAAACCTTGACACAGATGGAATCCCGACGAGGGCTTGAAAATGTCATAATCTCGAATGGTAAAATCGTCAATGTAGTATCGAACAGCTACGGACACATTCCGAATCAACTCTTTTTCAAGAAAGCTGAAGAAATGTTGACAGATGCACAACTGAGCTTCCACAAGCGGACTATTAATAAAAATGACAGGTCGTTCATTACCGACTTTATCATTGACGATAAAAGCCAGTTTACCGTAAAGAATGATAAGGATTTGATATTGCCGATGCTTCGGTTCAAAAACTCTTATGACGGTAGCGAAAAAACCTCTGGCCATTTTGGTTTTTACAGAGAAATATGTTCTAACGGATTGCACGTTTCGCAAGCTGAAATCGAATTTTCCATTAAGCATAGTAAGAACAATACACACCTTATTATGCCGAGGCTGAACAATCTATTTGACAAGTTTCTTGATAATGAATTCTACACCATTACCAAGAAGTTCGACAAGATGAAAGAATTTAAAATCATCGATACACAAGAATTCGTAAAAGCTATACTCGATAAGACAAAACTGTTTAGATATGAGTGTAGCGACAAGAATAGCGACCCTTCAAAAAAGTCTCGTGAGGTCATTGAAATTCTGAACTATGAAGCCTTGTTGCTCAATGAAGAACCGAATTTGTGGTTGGGCTACAATGCCTTCAATGCAGTATTGCATAATACGTTGAAAAAGAGTTTCGGTCAACAGGAACGATTAGATAAGAAGTTATTTGATGAAGTTTATAAAATGACTTAAAGCCAAAAAGGTTTATCCAGTACCTAAAACTGGATTTTTTGCTTGGTAAATCAATAAGAAAGAATAAATTAAACCCACTCAGCACATTCCCCTACATTCCACGCTTTCTGCTGAAAAAGCAGAAAGCACTACATTCCGTGAAAAGAGCTTCCTTACATAAATCTTGGACACAATCCCCAATTTCAGCTTTCCATTCCATTAACCCTTCCCGCTATGCTGGGAAGGAACACTTCATTACAGAGCCAAAATCGTGGATTAAGTCCGCTTTTTCATCGGAAAGTCATCGCTTCAGTTTTCTTAACGAAATTTTCGGTGCGGTCTTCTTGAGCCCTTACTCGAAAATGCCTAAAAATCGAACCGCTGACTTGCACATTTTAAGGGGTTTATAATGGATAAAGCCTTTGTTGTTTTTCGGGTCGTCGAAAAACAGGCACGACATAACCAATTCTAAATTAAACCCAGCTGCTTGTTTCGCTTAACTGTCGGTACGCTCAAACGCAACTGCGTTCAAAAGAATTGCTAATGCCCTTATGGAACTTGTCAAGACTGTACGAGTTTTAGTGAAAAATAAGGCTTCTACTTCCTTGAAAACCCAAGGATTTTACTACGTCGCAAACACACCTGATTTATTCCCTAAAAGTCTTGACAAAACCCACTCTATCCATTGTGCTATGCACAGAAGAAAAGAACAAACACCCCTTAAAATTTAATCAGTTTTAAATCAATAGGGGAAATATAAATCACTTAAACATTTTATTATGAGTACTATTAAAAATCATGTACAGTTAATTGGAAACGTTGGACAGGAACCAACCATTACCAACCTTGAAAGCGGTAAAAAAGTAGCCCGTTTTTCAATCGCCACAAACGAGTATTACAAAGACAGCAAAGGCGAAAAGCAAACCGACACCAATTGGCATACCGTTGTGGCTTGGGGCAAGACTGCGGAAATTGTAGAGAATTATGTTGTTAAAGGCAAGGAAGTCGGAATAGTCGGAAAACTAAAGACCAGAACCTACACGACCGATGATGGCAACCAACGCTATGTTACCGAAATTGTAGCCGATGAAATCCTTTTACTTGGAAGCAAAGAGGATAAGTAATCTTTAAAATGAAAGAGGGCGTTCCTCTCGAAAGTTGCGCCCTCTTTTTCATTATTCACTTTTTAAATTATGAAACAATGAAAGTACAAGTTAACGAAATAAAGATTAGTTACAAAGGGGGGTTGAAATCTTCAATGTGGCAAAAAATTAGTAGTTCGCAAGATGCAGCCGAATTACTTTATGAAGACTGGGATAAAGATATAATCGGCATACAAGAAACCTTTAAGGTAGTTTTGCTAAACAACAGCAACAAAGTAAAAGGAGTATATCAACTTTCACAAGGCGGTATTACAGGTACTTTGATAGACCTACGGATTTTGTTTGCAGTTATTCTGAAATCTCTTTCTGTAGCAATAATTTTAACCCATAATCATCCAAGTGGCAAGTTAATGCCAAGTGATGCAGATAAGCGATTGACAAACAAGATTAAGAAGGCATCCGAATTGTTCGATATAAAACTTCTTGACCATTTGATACTTATTCCTGATGGGGATTATTATAGTTTTTCTGATAATGGAATTTTGTAAAATTTAGAGCTATGGTTTATCTCAATTTTAAAGACTTGAGCGCAGAGGCTCAAAACCGACTTTTAGAGAATTCTAAAAAAGATGTAGAACGAAAATTTGGCGATGCCATTCGCAAATACGTAAGAGAAAATTATACTTGTTTTGAAACGATGATTGAGGAAGAAGCTTTACGAAATTTGTATTCCTATACATTTGTGTTCAATATCTAATATTCAAAAATAAAAGACAAACACCTCTCCATTTTTAGAGGTGTTTTTCCTTTTAATCAATTCCAATTCAACAAAAAATTACTATCTTTATTTAGCTGAAATTCAGCATTCAATTTTAAGTAGGGTTATCCAATTTTTGACTTTCGCCGATAACCGTACCCATCGAAAAAATAACATATCGGAAAATTATTTTCCTCAAAATGACAATTGGCTTTTTAGCCAAATTGTACGGAATTTTGTCCCGCTGGGCGGGACGAAAAGGAGTAGCAAGAGGGTAACACGCGATGCGATGTTTAGGACTCCCTTTTGTTTTTAAGACACTGATATTCAGTTTTTTAAAAAATTGTAAAATTCTCCACCTCATACAATTTGCGACAAATGCCCTTTAAACGCCCATTTTTGGGGAATGATTTGCGACAAATCGGCGAATTATGGACTCATTTATCGGCATCAGGTTTAAAAAGGAAACGGCAAAACGTTTTCAGGAATTTTCACGGACACACTTCAAATCACACACGGAAGCATTGGCTACAATGCTCGATTTTTTCTTTTACAACGAGATTTCCCCAAAGGAAAAATTGGGACCCACTGGTAGGACAATCGAGGCTTCACTTAAGAAGCGTATCAATGCGGTCATTGCCATAATGCGGGATATGGAAAAGACGCAGACCAAACCCACCGTGGCAATGATAGAATCCCTTTTTCAGACCGAAGAGCCCAGAAAGAAACCGCTGATTTTGGAAAAGAAAGCGGTCGAAGAAAAACCTAAAGTAAGATTTCAGGAAAAGCAAAACCATACTAACGAACTCTAAATTTTTGAGCTATGTACATCACAATTACACCTCAAAAACTGGGAGGAAATTATTCACAAAGTTCAGGTGATTTTGTCGGTTATCTGGAGAAGGAAAACCAAGGTCTGGAACAGGAAGAAATGGAGCACTTTTTCAACCAGTATGGTGACAGGATTTCAGCTGAAGAAGTGGTAAAGGATATTGATGGCAACGGTGCCAAACTGAAAAAGACCGAACCGAAATTCTATTCCATTACGGTGAGTCCTTCCAAATACGAATTGAACCGATTACAGAACAGTAGTGAAGATTTAAAAAGATACACCCGTGAATTGATGAAGGACTATGTGGCATCCTTTAACCGTGAAATCAATGGAAGACCCATTACCATCGATGATATAAAATACTATGCGAAAATAGAACACCAACGCACGTTTAAGGGAACGGATTGGCAAATCAAGGAGAATCAGCCTTATGCCACTAATATATTGCAGCTCAAAACTGAAATCAGAAATATTGAAACAGGGCGAGCTGAAGGTAATATGAAGCTCCTGCAGAAGAAAGTGGAGCGACTGGAAAAGGAAGCCCCACAGCAACAGGATGGAAAACGAATCGTACAGGGAATGCCAAAGGCGGGAAACCAAAGTCACATCCACATTATTGTCAGCCGAAAGGATGCCTCTAATACCTTCAGCCTTTCCCCAGGCAGCAAGCATAAGGCATCGGAAGTGGAGATGCACGGTAAGACCGTAAAACGTGGTTTTGACCGTGACCAGTTTTTTGAACGTGCGGAAAGGACCTTTGATAGGACTTTTGGCTATCAACGAAACTTCGCCGAGACCTACAAGGCAAGAAAGGATTTCGTCAAGAATCCGAAAGTCTATTTTGCATCGCTGATGAAATTGCCTACCAATGAAAAGGCAATTGCCTTTAAAATGATGAAGGAAAGTGGTGTTCCAATGCTACCAAGCATTCCAGTGTCACAGGCACAACTGGCAATGAAAGTATTGAACCGACTAAGCCGTGGCGTGGAAGTGGCCATCAAATCAAGTTCCATAGGTATCTAATTCGAGTATGATGTATATAGACAACCTTTTTACCGCTCTCTTTATTATTGGCTTGGCAAGTATGTTGTTTTATGGATTATATCAAATATCAAGATATGCATTTGCCCTGAGTAGCCTTGTGTTGTGTATGCTAGCTTATTATTTACAGCATTGGAACGGTTTGATTTTAGTGTTGCTGAATGTAGTCTGTCCACTTTTGCTAATCAATACAACATTCTATGTTTTCTTGCATAAAAAAGAAAGACCAAAAAATGCCGACGACCGATATCAAGTTAATTTCGAAATTACGAAAGGAAATTTTAAGCTTGACAATATCAAGCGCGGGGCATCCGTCATTGGTTCTGCAGGAAGCGGGAAGACCGAAAGTGTCGTCTACGGATTCTTAAAACATTTCCAGAAAGAAGGGTTTTGTGGCATCATTCACGATTACAAGGATTTTGAGCTGACGGAAATGGCGTATCTACTTTTTAAGGATGGTGATATTCCATTTAAGGTGATTTCCTTTGATAAAATCATTGATAGGGTAAATCCCATTGCACCACGCTATTTAGAGAATGAGGAAAGCGTTAATGAGGTTTCACGGGTATTGATAGAAAACCTTTTGGAGCAACGGGAATCCGGAACAACGGGAACAACGAAATTTTTTAATGATGCTGCCGAAGGTTTGATTGGAGGACTGATTTGGAAACTGAAAACGACCTACCCTCAATTCTGTACCCTGCCACATTTGATTGCCATTTATCAATATTTGGACACCGATAGTTTGATACAGTTTCTGGAAACCAATACCACCTCACGGGCAATGGCAGATGCCTTTATAAGTGGCAAGGATTCGGAACGGCAAACCGCAGGGGTAAAAAGCACTTTGGCCAATGCCTTAAAGCGTATCAGCACACAACGGATTTTCATGGCATTGTCCGCAGATGAAGTGCCGCTCAATATCAATAGTGAAGAAAATCCAGCGGTAATTTCAATCGTGAACAATCCAAAATTTGAAACATCCTATTCGCCTGTCATTGCTACCATTGTCCATACCATCACCAAACAAATGAGTGTGCGGAATTCCAAACCTTCATTTCTGTTGATGGAAGAAGCACCTACTATTCGATTATTGAATATGCACCGTATTCCGGCAACGTTACGGAGTTATAATATTTCAACGGTCTATGTGATGCAGGACAAGATCCAGAACGATATGATGTATGGCGATAAGGCGAGCAAGGCGATATTGAGCAATCTTTCCTATCAATTTTTTGGAAAGGTCAATGATCCTGACACCGCAAAATATTATGAACGCTTCTTTGAGATTATAAAAGACCCGACAAAGAGCGTGAGTCGTGGGCATAACCTGGATTTTGATACACGAATTACCACAGGGGAAAAGGAAATCCCGAAAATTAGGGCGGATGTTTTTTTTCGATTGAAACAGGGCGAGTTTATTACCTATGCTGATGGAATGGATAAAAAAGTGCAGTTTAAGTTACGGAAGATTCATCGTGAGCTTCCAAAAAGAACTAAACCGTTTTCAATGACTGATTTAGAAGCTAATTTTGAACGGATTTATGAGGAGGCGAGGTCGATTTTCAAATGATGGAAAAGTGAAAAGATTCTAATGACCATATTAAATTAATTGGATAATGTTGACTTTGTATGGCTTATGAAAAGTTTGGGGCAATGGCAACACGACACTCAACCTACAAGTCAAACCGAACAGCCAAGGCTACTCACCATCCTGTACAATTTCACTACAACAACTACCAATTCGGATACATTTCATAGAATGACTTTTAAGAATTTTGTAATTGAAATTTAAGTCAATTCAAAAATGAAAAATGTAACATTAAACAATGGAGTAAAGATGCCACTACTTGGTTTTGGCACCTATTTGCTTCGAAACGGTTCAGAGTGTGAGCAGTCTGTGCTTAATGCTTTAAAAATTGGTTATAGACTGATAGATACAGCAGCTGCATATTATAATGAGGAGTCGGTAGGCAAAGCGATCAAAAAAAGTAATGTCAAGCGGGAAGAAATTTTTTTGACTACAAAGTTTTTGCCAGAGGATCTCGGCTATGAAAATACAAGACGCGCTTTTGAAGCATCTTTAAAGAAAATGCAGCTTGATTATATCGATCTTTATTTAATTCATCTTCCGCAAGGAGACGTAAATTCTTCTTGGACAGCAATGGAAGAACTATATAGAGAAGGTAAGATAAGGGCGATAGGTATCAGTAATTTCAATGGGGATCAGATTCAGAATTTACTTAAGAAGCATACTGTAGTGCCGGCAGTGAATCAGGTAGAGACACATCCATTTTCTCAAAAAACACAGATGCAGAAAACTTTGAAATCTCAAGGCATACAGTTGGAGGCCTGGGCACCCTTTGCTCAGGGTAAAAACAATCTTTTTAATAATGAACTGTTAAAAGTACTTTCAAGAAAATATAGTAAGAGCATTGCCCAAGTGGTTCTTCGATGGTTAATTCAAAGGGAAGTTGTAGCTATTCCGAAATCAGCAGATATGGAAAGGATAAACGAAAATTCAAATGTATTTGACTTGTCAGCAGATGATATGGTAACCATCACATCATTAGATCAAGGTAGTGGACTGATTTATGGTGTTTAAAAAGCGTTTGAAAACCTGACTACAATAATTACCAATCCGACTACTTTTTATACAACAACAATCAGGAATTTTACACCTGAAATTTATTCAGTATTATAAACAATTAAAAAAAGAATTATGCAAAAGAGAAAATTAGGAAACAGTGGATTAGAAGTTTCCGCATTAGGCTTTGGCTGTATGAGTTTAAACTTTTTAGACGGTAAAGGTCTTGATAAAAAAGATGCTGTAAGTCTAGTGCGCAACGCAGTTGAAAGAGGTGTTACGTTTTTTGATACGGCAGAAGCCTACGGACCTTATACCAATGAAGAAATTGTTGGCGAGGCCTTAGAGCCTTACAGAAAAGATGTAGTGATCTCCACAAAATTTGGTTGTAAAGATGCTAGCCCAGCAGTAGGGTTAGACAGTAGGCCTGAAACTATCAGAGCCGTAACCGAAGCATCTTTAAAAAGATTAAAAACAGATTACATCGATTTGCTTTATCAGCACAGAGTTGACCCTAATGTTCCAATAGAAGATGTTGCAGGGACAGTAAAAGACCTGATACAAGAGGGCAAAGTGAAATATTTCGGTTTATCGGAAGCAAGTGCCAGCACTATCAGAAAAGCACATTCAATTCAGCCTATATCAGCATTACAAAGTGAATATTCTTTGTTTTGGCGTGAACCCGAAAATGAAATCATACCAACTTTAGAAGAATTAGGAATTGGTTTCGTTCCATTCAGTCCTTTAGGGAAAGGATTTCTTACAGGTAGAATAAATAAGAAATTAGAAGATGTAGATCGCAGAAATATTATTCCTCGTTTCAGCGAAGAAAATATAAAGGCCAATATGGTTTTAGTAGATGCACTTTCTGAAATTGCGCAACAGAAAAATATTACGACTGCACAATTAGCATTGTCTTGGCTATTAGCTCAAAAGCCTTGGATAGCACCAATACCAGCGACTACAAAATTGCATCGTTTAGAGGAAAATATTGCAAGTACAACTATTGTATTGACCGCTGATGAACTTGAAAGAATTAACACAACAGTCAATGGAATTACACTTGTGGGTAACCGCTATCCTGAATTTTTAGAAAAACAAATAGATAAATAAAACTCATAGCAATGCAAAATATCAAGGAAAAAGCTGTAGCTATTACAGGTGCAAGCAGTGGAATGGGTAAAGCCATCGCCATTGAATTAGCACAAAACGGTGCAAAGGTTGTTTTAGGTGCAAGACGAACAGAACAATTGCAACAAGTTGTGGAAGAAATAAAAAACAAAGGTGGTGTAGCCACCTTTGTTCAAACTGATGTGAAGCATAAAACCGATCTAGTTCGGCTGGTCAATACCGCAGTTGCAGAGTACGGAAAATTAGATGTCATTGTAAATAACGCTGGCGTCAGTCAATTGAGTCGCATTGACGAATTGGATACGGAAGGTTGGGAAAAAATGATTGACATTAACCTTAAAGGCGTTTTGTATGGGATGGCGGCTGCAATTCCTGTTTTCAAAAATCAAAAATCGGGACATATCATCAATATCATTTCAACTTCAGGAATAAAGATTGTACCAATGCAAGGCGTTTATGCAGGAACTAAAAATGCCATCCGCACTATTGCAGAGGCATTTCGGCAAGAGTCCAACGGAAACATCCGCATTACAGGCATTTCGCCAGGATTTGTGAAAACAGACTTTGCGAACAATATAAAAAATGAAGAAGTAAAAACAGCTATTCAAAAAGGAATTGAACAAATGGCCATAGATCCTATAGCCATAGCCAATGCTGTAATTTACGCGATGAGCCAACCTGAAGATGTGGAAATTGGTGACCTTGTTATTCGTCCGTCAAAACAAAATTGATTAAATTTAAACCACTTATGCAACAACAGTCGAACATCAATCCTATTAAAAATATATCGCAACTTTCGCGGATATTGGGACTTGCTGCGCCATTGCATCCACTGGTTTCTTTGGTTGATTACCGTAATGTTCCGATTGAAATGTTTCCAAGAGGAAAGAAAGTAAGTCTTGATTTTTACAAAATTTCCTTTAAGCCTAGCTTCACAGGACACATAAAATACGGACAAGGATATTACGATTTTGAAGAAGGCGGATTGGCATTTTTGAAGCCTAAACAGATTGTTTTTTCACCCGAAGAAACAGAAAGCTATGAAGGAATTGCTTTGTATTTCCATCCCGACTTTATACGAAATTATCCCTTAGGGAAAACAATCAATCAATATGGTTTTTTCTCTTATGATGTTACCGAAGCCTTGTTTTTATCGGCAAAAGAAAAAGAGATTATAGCTAATTTATTTACTTCAATAGCCAACGAATTGGATAACAATATTGACAATTTTAGCCAAGATGTTCTGGTTTCCCAAATAGAATTACTGCTGAATTACAGCAATCGTTTTTACAATAGGCAATTTATTACAAGAAAAGCAATCAATCACGAGATCGTAACTTCTTTGGACAAACTTTTAAATAGCTATTTTGAAGAAGAAAATAGTTTGAAAGATGGCTTACCATCCGTGAAATATATCTGCACCGAATTAAAATTATCGCAACGCTATTTAAGCGATATGCTCCGCTCACTTACAGGACTGAACACACAACAATATATTCAGAACGCAATCATAGAAAGAGCCAAAGAAAAATTATCAGCCACCAATCTTTCCGTTTCAGAAATTGCTTACGAATTAGGTTTTGAACATTCACAATCATTTAGTAAATTATTTAAGGCAAAAACAAATCAGTCACCTTTAGAGTTTAGACAAGCATTTTAATTAAGGAACAACAGACTGATAAAACCCCTGCTAGCAGTATATAGAATATTAATTCGGATCATTAATAAACCGATGCGATACGTTCAATTTTAAGTTTCTTTCCCCATCCCTTTCGTTCAGCTCCAAAACAGCCCTACGCTCATTGGACAAAGAAAATTTAGGTAAGATATACACCAATCTCACGGTTTCATTTTTAGCAATTCTGGAAGGCACATTATATTGAAAGAGCGGTTCTTGATACAACTTCTGCAATGACTTCTTTTTTCCTTTTTGTCTCGTTTCTATAGAGAGGTTCAAGAAATTCAAATCATAATCTAAGCTAGAATTGTTCTTTATTTGGATTACAAAATAGAATTCATCTTTGTCAAAAACAATATTCTCAACACTCAGAACGATGCCTTCCTTGCGTTTTTTAAGTCGGCCAATACGCTGTTTTCTGTCCAGAAGGTAAGCGCAGAACCTCTTATAATACTGGTTTTTGTTTGTATCACTTGCTTCTGAATCGGCAACTTTTATCGAATCGTTCGCTATCGGCTTTTCATTCCCAATACGACTTGACATCGGGATAAAATAATTGAGCTTTGATAACCGCTCCTTGTATTTTATAATATAGGAGAAGACCGAACCATCCCTATTGACGACCAACAGATTGCTTTCCTTTCCGGGCTTGGCCTGCAAAAGCCCCAGATATTGTTCATTATCCCGGTTATAGGTAAAAACAAAATTATCCGAACCGGTGATTCCCTGGCGAATGGGTTCGGGAAAAAACAGTGCGACGTTCTTTTGGTCATTGGCATAAATGGTATCCAACACTATGGCATTTTGCGCTTTAGTGACAAGGGAAGCTAGGAGAAAGACGGATATAAATAGATGGTTTTTCATAGGAGTACGTTTTAAAAATGCCATTTTGGGATTATAGTTTAGGCTTTAATATCAATTGGTAATTATTGAGTACGGTCACTTTTACCTTGCGATTATTACGCTTAAGCACTTTGGTGATTCCACCTACCTGCGGTACACTTGGAATATTGATGTCACCTATAATGTCATCCAAAACTTCATTGGTGGCATCTGCACGAAAATTGTTTTCCACATAGATTCCCTCACTGCCATCTTGGAGGTCAAAAGCTTTTAAAATGGTAGGATGGTGTTGGATATTTTCAATTTCAATCAAAGCACGATTGGGCTGAAAACTGATAAACCCATAGATAGGTGTGTTTTTAGAGACTCTTTTATTATTTATGAGTGCATCCTGAACTAGGCGCATCCGCAGCCTAGAATTAGTCTTGACTACTTGGTTTCCATCAACAACAGCGTAAATCATTTCGTCCGTGTTGCCCAAAATCGACAGCTCATTTTTCTTGGGAGTAGCTGCGAAAAACAGTTGGTGCTCCAAGCCCAGTTCCTTAGCGGCAATCTTTTGTTCCATTTTTAGTTCCGTGGAATCAATTTCTCGGACTTTCTTTAAAGCGGTTCTTTTTTCGCCGATATGTTCATAGGACGCATTTGAATATTTGATTCTTCCGGCAGCATAAATGCTGTCTACAATGCGTTCTTTTTCCATTTCGGGCAGATCCGGATTATAAAAGCCAAGCGAATCGATCATTTTTTCATCATAGATGCTCGGGGCATTTGTCTGTCGGACTTCTTTCAAATCGTTGATGGCATCCAATTTTGAATCATATTCCTTTTGGTCCTGTCCCAGTTCAGGGATCAAGGTCTGTTCAAGGTTTTCATTTTCACTTTCGTCATCACCCATTATCATAACGGAATAGGAGATCAGGAAAATGAACAGTACGGCAAGTACGGCCGCAAACACTATTTTATTTTTTTCTACTTTCATTGGTTATTTTTTTTAGCGTGTTCTCGAAGTAATCTGTAATCAACAATCCGTGCGGGTTGTTGGGAAAGTTCCGGTCTATTGTAATCAGGTTTCCGGTGGAAACCAATTCGTAGGTATCGATTATCGACCCTCGATTGATTTCAAATACCGTAACCGTCCTAAAGTTGTAGAGACCATTTTGCTCATTGATTTGCGAATCGATGCTTAATACTTTTTGCACCAGCGAATATTGCAGAAGGCGATTATAAACCCCATCCGCTTTCTTTTGGCGATAAAGATTATCCACGGAGCTGTTGCCCAACCAAAGTGCCTTTTTTAGGTTCTTTTCATAATTGCTCGCATCGATGTTATAAAAATAGGTGTGGAACAGTTCCAGGTGTGCCAAAGTCTCCACCTTGAAATTTTCCTTTTGGGTAACCAATTTTAAGGGAATGATACTGCCATCGGTGTTGATGGCAAAGGCACTGTTCAACGCTTTCTTATGGATATTAAAGGCCATCAAAACGGAAAATATGCCCGAGAGTGTGGCGCATATAATAACCGCTAAAACAATGAACCTGTTCAGTTTTAGAATGGTATAAATGTTTTTATAGGGTGTTTTCATTCTCATTGGATATTAGTTGGTAAAAAGTCGTAAGGTGAAGGAGGTGGCACGTCGATACAGCTTGAATTTCAGGAACACGATAAAGCCAACGGAACCCAATTGCACCACAGGGGCAAAGAAGCCTTGGCCCACATCCGTACCAAAAAGGTTGTTCCAGAAATTGGTATTGATTTCCGTATAGAGGGCATTGACAAACACATTGACCAGAAAGAATGCCGGTACGAGCATATACACCGCAGCATACAGTTTAAAAAAAGTATAGGCCAAGGAGCGGAACTTTTCAAAAACAGCCAAACTAATGACCAATGGGAAAAAGGCCTGCATGATCCCCAAAAGGAAAAAGCGTTCCGCCAAGAACAAGGGATAGATGAACAGATCCAGAATCCAAAGGATGATGCTGACGATAAAGGCAAATATTTTGAACCCAAAAAGTGGGGTTACCAGAGCTTCATAAAGCAATGTCATTGCGTTTTTTGCTACATCAATTAGATTCACGTCTTCTTCAATAGGAATATCCTGCATCTGCAAAGGCAGCAAAGCTGGGGCGGTTCCCCGATATTGTCCCTCGATGGACACGAGAATAGCATCAAAAAAGCCCAAGACCTGAGTCGAGAAAATGACCAGGAGAACGACCGCAAAATTCTTGGCCAATTCTCCCGGACTCAACCCCCAAGTATACCCGTCCTTATCAGCAACCCCTTCGTTGTATTTTTTAAGGATATTGACCAGAAAGAACAGAACGGCAAGCGTTTTCATTCCCACAATGGTATATTGCGAGAAGTCGCTGTTCTGTATCGTCTGGAATACGGTATCCACGTATTCAAGCCCTATCCCTAATATGATGGTTGCGGTCATCTTTAGTATTCGGTTTCGCGGTTATTGATTTTATCCTGCATTTTTCGGAAGGAGATAATATCCCGATAGCGTTTGGTTCGGATGGTGATATCTGTGACCATTTCCTTGGACTCGGTTTCCTTTTGTTTTAATATTTCTGCACGTTCCGCATCGCTCATTTTGAGGTAGTCACTGGACAGGATTTCGTCTATGAAGTCCATAGTGTCCAAGGAATTCTGGACAATGGTGCTAAACGATTCGGATACCCTGGCCACTTCATCGGGTTTGATATAGGGTGAGTTCAAAATATCCTGCAAGTCATTTTGCATTACATTTATAAGACGTTGATTGTTGTCTGCAATTTCTTGAACCGCTCTAAGTTGTTGTACCACGCTTGATACCTTTTCTATACTTTCTTTTGCATCCTTTAAGAATTGAACAGACTTGATCATTTGAGCCGTCTGTTTCCCGGATTCCACCAATTGCTTTACCAAGCTGATAAAGTTGGTATTGTCATAAGTGGGCATTCCTTGGGCGGTAGCACCTGCTGGCAATAACACGGTAAAGGCCAGTGCAATTCCTAATGTTTTGATTTTCGATTTACTCATTGCTAAATATTTGTTTTGGTATTCGTGAACCTTCGGTTTCATACTATTATGTTTTAGATGTAAATTCAATGATAGCCTTCTCCATATTTTGGGTCTTTTCATAAATGGCCATTATGGCCTCGTTTTCCTGTCCATCGGTCAGATAGGCTGCATACACTTCTTTGGGAACTTCAAGCCTGAAAATGTTGCTTTCCTTTCCGATTTTGATGAACATTTCGGTGTACTTCCGTGGCCCGGTAAGGTTATTCTTGATGGATTTCAATTGGTTCAGGTCGTGACTGGAAAGGTTGAGGCGTTTGACCAGTTCGCCGTAGCCTTTCTCATTATTTAGGCTATAGATGACCTGTGTGTTTTCAAGGATGCTTGCCGAAGTGGAATTATTGGGTAGCTGATTGATGGATTGCAGAATAATCCCAATCGCACCATTTTGCTTACGGATTGCCTGATAGTAGAATTCCACACTTTCCAATACATTTTCAAACTTCAGTTGCTTGGCAAACTCGTCGAACAGGATAATACCTTTTTCAGCTCTATTTTTCCAAATAGTCCGTTGAATAGCGGACTTTATGAGCTTTAACATTACAGAAAGAATTTCCTTATTGTTCTTGACTTCATCCAGCTCAAAAACAATCAATCGTTTGTCCTCAATTTTATAGGTCTGGTCTTCGCTGACTTCAAACAGAAAACTATATAGACCATCACCGACGTATTCCGACATTACGTGCAAAAAACTCGTAACATTGAAGTAGTCGGGATGGATTTTTAGGGTGTCAAGAAGATTTTCTTGATTCCGTTCTATAAAGCTGTAAAAGCCATCCAAAGAATGGTTTTCTGAAGTGCTATCGTAATAATGGCGCAGTAACTTTTTAACGGAAACGGATTGGGCTTTGGTTACTTTCAAATCTGAAGCGAACAGCTCAAACAGAAACACCGATAAATCCTCAAGACGTTCTGGTGTCAGGTCATTCGTGTCGCTGATGTAAAACGGATTGATACCCAGGTTCTTTCCGCTCTCGTACCGCAGTACTGTGTACTGTTCGGGATAGAGTTTGGCAAATTTGGTGTACGACCCACCCAAATCGATGATGACAAGACGGACACCACTTTCAAAATATTGGCGCAGGATGTTATTGGCCAAAAAGGATTTTCCCTCACCTGTTGGCGCAAAAATGGCAAAGTTGCGGGCTTTGATGCGTTTCTTGCGCTCATCCCAAACATCCTTCAGCACAGGAATATTATGCTCCCTATCATTGAAGATGATGCCGGTAGTATCCGATTTGTAGTTGGTATTGTTGATGAACAGACACAGTGCGTGCTTTAAATCGGTCACATATAAATCGTTGTTCGAGAAATTGGGCGAAAAACAGCAGTAGCTATTAAGGATATAATTCTTCCGTTCTTCCCCTCTAGGATAGTATGGTATGATATCCAGTTCCTTAAACTCGGTCTTTATCTTTGCCGTAATTTTATCCAGCTCTTTGACATCCTTTGACCAATAGATAACATTCAAATGCCCACGGATAACCCGAGCGTTGTCATCTGCATTGATCTGGTCAAGGATATGCTGGATTTTTCCGAGAACCACTTTATTCTGAGACCCGAAATTGGAACTCTTGTTCAGTTCCTCTATTTTCTTGTCCAACAGCTTGCGCCATTTCTGTTTGTCATCCAAATAGAGAATCTGGTTGACAATATGGTTTTCGTTTAGCGTAAGCCCTAGACCATCAATAAACCCTTGATGAAACACAAAATCGTCAGATGTGAATTTCTCGTTGGTCTTGCTACTCTGTACACTTTCGCCAAAGCACAGTTCGCTGTTGATGGCCAGGGCATCAAAATAATTTTCGCCAATAGTGACGTTCTTCTTTTCAAGAAGTATATCGGTATCAAATCCTTCGTTAAAGCCATTGAAATAAGCATCACTGATGCTCTTTATTATTTCTGGGTTCAGTGGTGTCAGTTTTACTTTGCGACTATTATTAATAAAGGAAACCGAATCGCTTACCGAACCGATAAAACTTTTAATACTGTCATCCATTTCCTTAACGATTCCTTTTGAAATCTTTCGGAACGGGTTGACATATTTTGGATTGTTGAGCGCCTTGTTTTTGGTGAATATGAAGAACAGGTAACAGCTGTGCTCCATATGTTCACGTCCTTTGAAATGCTTGTGGGTTGCTTTCTCTAAAAAGGTTGTATTCGGAAGTTGTTCGGCTGAATAGGATTTCTTCAGGTAGACATCCTGTTTATGGACTACAGTACCGATCGGCAAGGATTTTAATGCCTGAAACCACGCGCCGTGCATATCCTCAAAGTCCTTTTCGGATAAGGAATAGATTTCGGGCAAATTGCCTTTATAGCACAAGACCACATTGCCGTTGTTGGCAAAAATGATATTGCCCTGAATATCCGCAATGGGTTTATATGCTGATAGGTTAATCTTGTCCATATTCGAATCCGGAATTTCTTTTGTTACTAATAATTTTTGGGAATGCCTTTGTCATTTGAAAAAGTTGCGGGTTGTTGGTTATTCGTGTCAAGGCGATATATAGAACAGTGTTGAATACCAGTATGCCTATGATTATAGCAAAGCTGAATGAGAAGATAATGACCAATAGCGAAGCCACGATGCAGATCATTAGTATCGCAAAGAGGGATATGGGCAGCCCAAAAATGACCGCCTGTTTCCTGATATTTTTATAGACCTCGAATCGTTTCATGAGTGCTGTTGCTAATTTTAAAGGCCTATACTACAATAGAGATTAGGTAAGTAAATATTCCAACCACAGCTCCCGCAATAAGAACAAAGACTAGGACACGGGTAATCCCTTTTTTCAGGTCGGCATTCTCACCAAAAAAATGTCCTGCGTTAAAAAGGAAACCGATAAGGAAGATGACACCGAGAATAATGGGAAAGATGGTTCGTATGGTATCCGAAACATCGTTAACGGAATCTTCGATTCCTCCGATTTGTGCAAATAGGGAAGTGGAAACCAACGAAAGAAAAGTGGCTAAATAGATTGATTTTTTCATAACGGAAAAGTTTAAAATTTTGTTGTGTTTTCGTTATTCGAAATTTACATATATTTGATTATAAATAATTGATAATCAAATAATTGTGAATAAAATATTATTTGGTTTTGTTTGAATTCCGTTGGTATTGTTTGGCATCAAATTCTATGAATTTTTGAAGATAGGTTGTTGATAACCCAAAACTTGAGAATGAAAAAAGTGCTCAAAAACGTCAGTTTTGTGATTTTGCTTTTGAAAATGTGCATTATTTTTGGACAGGAAATTGACGCTCAAAAAAGAATCGTGATCGATGTTGGCCACGGTGGAAAAGATACTGGTGCAATTGGCACAAATAGTATTCAAGAAAGGATATAGTATTAAGTATTGCCAAAGAGATTATAAGGCTAAATAAAACCCTCTTGAATGACACGTTTTATATGTACTCAACCAGATATAGGGACACTTTGATTTCTTTATTGGACAGAAGCCGATTGGCAGAAAGCTTAACTGCAGATTTATTTGTGCCGTTACATTGCAATTCCTCACATTCTTCCTCAAAAGGAATTGATGTTTACGTGCACCGTACCAATAGTAATGAAGAAAATTTAAAAGAATCAATTGGAATGGGATTATCCATTTTGGAAGAAAGCACCCTAAAATTAGGCTTTAAGAAACGAGGTGTTCAATTTGCAAATTTGCAAGTATTGCGTGAAAATATCCCATACCGGTCTTCAATACTTATTGAAGTGGGCTTTGTTACGAATACGGATGAAGCGGATTACTTTTTAAAGCCTAACAATATAAGAGCAATGGCTTTGGCCATTTTAATAGGATTGTATAACTATTTAAATATTTAATTATGAAAGAAATACTTGTTGAGATTATAAAGAGTTTGAGGAAAATAACCTTCTTTTTCTTCAAGGAAGTTTTTATTGTTTTTAAGTCTATTGTTAAAAAATAAGAGTAATTGCATTTTATTGAATGTCCTTAAAAGTTTCGATTTTCTGTATAAAGCAATAGATTCTCGCACACTTATCAAAATAAAATGTTTGCAAAAGGGAGCTTATACTTTTTTGTCTATCTATCTATCTATCTGTGTTGGCAAAGAAATACTCTTTTGTAATTTTTGGATCATGTGTCGGCTGAAGTGAATTACAAATGTGTATGGCATTAAGGGGACTATCTGTTTAAGGTTTCAGCAAATTTGATTGCTATTGAAGTTCCGATAGTAAAGTTGTCGGTTGTCATATTGCTTTTGGTTTCAAAAACTTTGTCTTTACTGTTTAGCCAACGTCCTTCAATTCGGCAAATGATGCTTTGATTTGGTGAATAGTCGATATTTAAGGAAAGTTCTGTGGTTTGGAAACCATTCATTGTTCCTGTTGGAATAATTATCCCTGTCTCATCTTGATAATATTCTGCTCTGATTGCGGTTTTCCAATTGTTATTAATGGTGTATTGTCCAATAATGACTGGACTCAACCAAAAGTCATAAACGGAACTGTTTTTTGTTCTCTGTTGTGTTCCAATGTCAAAACCTGCGATTAAACCAAACTTTTCGGTTATTTGAAATTGACCGTAAAAATTATTGAAATATCGCATTCTTCTTGTTGTGTCAGGGTCGTCAGTTCCGACAAATGTGCTCCAATTTAAAGTAACTTTTTCAGTTGGGCTGTAATTCACTTGTGTACCAAAAGAGGGTAATGAATTGCCTTCCAATCTTTGAATGCGTTGCCAACCATTAACAATAAATCCTGCTATTTCCCATTTGTCATTTGGGTTGAAAGTCAGTTTTGCTCCTGTTAAAAAATAAGGTGAGTTTTCGGCCAACAAAGAACGTGTCAAAGTCATATTATCCATAGAAATGGCACTTTCAAAACCAATATGGGATGGCAAAACCCCTGCATCTAGCCAAAGGTTATTTTTCTTGTTCAGTGAAATACCAATATTCGCTTCAAAGATGTTTTTCAAAAGGCCTGGTTCTGCTGCATAATTGTCATTGGCATAAGTACCTGTTTGTAGTGCAAAATTGGCTCGGTATTTTGAATGTTCTACATCTAATTTTACAAGACCTAAATTCAAATTAAACTCGTTATGTCGGTTATGGTTGAACAAAAAAGCTTGCCTTTCCGTGCCCTGTGGCTGGTTAAAATCATAAACATAGAAAACATCTGCAAAACCTGAAATATTTAATTGCGGTTTTTGTTGCCAAGTGCTATCCACTTGTGCAGATATGCTTGAACTTGAAAAAATTAGTGCGATGAGTATATTAAACTTCCACATCTGCTCCATCTTCTGTCGTATTAATTTTGCTTCCCAAAAAGATTCGATATTTCTGTTACCTTTTTTCTTTGCGATAGAACTACGACATTATCCAATATTTCTATTTTAGTTCCGCCTTCAGGAACAATTATTTGTTCGTTCCTTTTAATTAAAATGATGCGTGAATCAGATGGTAAAATTCTTTGTTTGTTTAACTCTTTGATTAACTTGTCGGCAATTTTAGAATCTTTTTCTACCTGCATCTCCAACAATTCATAACCATCTCCTAGGTCTAAAAACTCTTTTACATTGGGGCCTTGAACTGCCCTGTATAAATACCTGCCATTCAGTCGGTAAGGACTTTCTACCGTATCCGTGCCTAGTTGTTCAAAAACGGATAAATGCTCTTCATTGTTAACAGAGCATACCAAACGACTAACACCTAATTGTTTGGCCAACAATATGACCAAAGAATTCACAGCATCATCATTAGTGGTTACTATAATGGCATCTGCTTTTTCTGCATTTGCTTCCTTTAGGGCTTCAATACTGGTGGCGTCTGCGTGGATGACCACACAGTCAAAATGAGAAGCAACCCAATCGGCTGTTTCCCTGTTTTTATCTATCACGAATACATCGTGATTGTCTTTTACTGCTGCTTCGATAACGTGTTTTCCAGTTCTTCCTGAACCAATAATAATGATGTGCATAATACTAATTTTTTAGTTTTAAATGTTAAACAATTTTTGGTTGCGTACCATAAAGTAGTACTCTTAATAAAATCAGAATGGGTATGATTTCTATTCTTCCCGCCCACATCTGTATGATATAAACACCTTCTAGAATTGGATTCATACTTGGGTCTGTTATACCCGAACTTAATCCCACAGTGCCCTGTGCTGATGCCGACTCAAAGATGGCATCTGCCAATGTAAAATCGCCCGACATAAAATACACCCCGAATAAGGTAGATACAAAAAGCAACAAGATGTAAATAAGAGTGAAAACTCCTGCTCTTGATAATTCCGAATTCATTTCTTCTGGAAGCATTAACTTATTATTAAAGCGTACCGACTTTATGGAATTTTTGGATAAAAACAATTTATTAATATGCCATTTTAATCCTTTTTGTAGTAACAATGCCCTAATGATTTTAATACCACCAACTGTTCCACCCGCAGACCCTCCAACAATCATTGCAAAAGCCACGGTAAACAATACAGATAGGTCGTCCCATCCACCAATATTAGAAGTTTGCCATCCTGTGGTTGAAAGTGCACTCACAAATTGGAATATTCCTTCTCTGAATGGATTTGAAACTAATTCAGAGTTCATTAGGAATGAGGATAAAACCACACCACCAATTATAGATACAATAATCATTGATCGAGTTTGGATATCATTCCATAATTCGCTAATTTTTCCTTGAAATATGAGTCTATAAAAGAATGGAATAGAAAAACCGCCTATAAGCATTGGAAGCAAAAATAATATATCCATTTTGGTAGATTGATACCCTGCAATACTGTCATCTAGTGTACTAAATCCACCTGTAGATTGTCCTGTCATTGCGTGGTTGATGGCATCAAAAATATTTTCAGATAACGGATAGTTTGGTAATATAAAATAGGTGCCAATTGCGATATAAACGAACATAGCAAAGGTTACTATAAAATACACTTTCCAAATTGCTCTTGCTGTTTCTATTACATTAGTCCTCAATTTGGTACCGCTAGCTTCTGAACTGTAAAGTTGAATTACTCCTTGGCCTGGTAAATGCCTAAAAACTGCAATTGCCATTACTATAAATCCTGCACCTCCAACCCATTGTGAGAAAGAACGATAAAACAAAATAGACTTACCTACTGAAGGCTCATTATATGCCATAGTTAAGCCTGTGGTAGTAAAGGCACTCGTGCTTTCAAAAATACAATGCAATGGATTCCTAAAGTTTAATAAACTTGAAGTATAATCCATTCCAACGGGCACAAACTGTTGCATCACTTCTAATGGCGTAATATGGGCAATGACAAAATAGGGAATTGCACCAAATATCATTATCATTAGCCAACCAATGGCTGCTATGGCCAGCGAGTGCTTTTCTTGAGGTTCTTCAATTTTTTTAAAAAGTCTATAAATCAAATATCCTATTAATGCAGTAAATGTTCCTGCAATTAGGAAGCCTGTTAAGGAATACCATTCTTGGTAAATGATTGCAAATATGGCTGGCACAAGCATTACGAAGCCTAAAATTATTTGCAGACTGGCTACCTGTTTTATAAAAGTTTTGTACATAGATTTTTATTGAAATTGTTGGTTATAATGATTGATTGGTTGAAGCTTCTTGTTTGAGTTTGGTTAAATGCGTTTGAAGATTAGAAAGCTGAACAATTATTTTATCCATGCTTTCAATGGGAATTTGGATATCTTGATAAAGTTGTTTTGCTAATGTTACTTCGTTCAGATAATCAGATACATTATTTTGAAATTCTACTTGGTTTTGAGCATTTATAAACCATTTCAAACCCTTTTTTACTTCTTCATTACATTGAAAAAGTTGTTTTGCACTTTTAGGATGGTCTTGTTCGTAAAGCCTTGAAAATTCAACTACATCAAAGCAAACTTGAACAATCATATCAGCCATTTTTTTCGAAATTGATAATTCCCTGTTCATCGCATATAAACTTTAGAAATGGAAAAATCGGAAATAGAGATACACAGCAGTTCCTAAAACCACCGTTACAATTGTGGGTGTAATCAAGTGCTTAATTTCCTTATACCAATCGTGAATAGACTCGTAGGGTTTCCCTTCACGTTCATCATAAAAAAAATCCCATTTCATTTCTTTGCATTCTTTTTAATAATACAAAGGTCAGATGAAAGGGATAAGTAAAAAATTAAGGATTGATATGTCCGTATAAAGATTTTATAAAGACTATTGAAAGCGATAACCAACACCGCTTTCTGTGACAATGTGTTGCGGATTGTTGGGGTTTTCTTCAATCTTTTTACGCAGCGTGCCAACAAACACTCGTAAATATTGGGTTTCGGTTTGATAGCTGTAACCCCAAATTTCTTTCAAAAGATATTGATGAGTAAGGACTTTACCTTCATTTTTGGCAAATAAAGCTAATAAATTATACTCCGTAGATGTGAGTTTTATAGCTTCATTATTTCGCTGTACAATTCGGGCTACCAAATCAATCTCAATATCACCACAAGTAATGATTGAGTCGTTCTCGGTATTTTGGCTTCTTCTAATTGCTGAACGAATTCTTGCCAACAGTTCGCCTGTGCGGAAAGGCTTGGTCAAATAGTCGGTTGCTCCGTTGTCTAATGCTGAAATAATATCGGTTTCATTGTCCTGAACCGAAAGGATGATAATAGGTTTGTTATACCATTCGCGTAGTTCCTGTAAAATTTCGTGACCGCTTTTATCAGGTAATCCAATATCGAGTAGAATCAAATCTGGTGGATGACTGGCCGATAAAATTAATCCTTCTTTTCCCGTACTTGCTTGAACAACTTTATAATCATTGCTCTCCAAGTTTATATGAAGTAATTTTCTGATTTGCGGTTCATCATCTATTATTAATATTTCTGCCTTATTCATTTTCCAAATTTGTGTTTTTAGAAAATTCACACGGAATTTTAATTAAAAATCTGGCACCACCTTCCTTTAAATTATCCATTAATACTTTTCCATTCATAGCTTCGGTAAAGCCTTTTACTATTGAAAGACCTAAACCAGTTCCACCTGTGGCAGTGTCATTTAAACGATAGAACTTGTCAAAAACATATTCAATCTCATTTTTTGGAAATCCTTTACCATTGTCAAATACTTCAATAAAACAATGCGTTAGATTGTGATCGAGTTGAATTGTAATGATTGTATTTGTAGGTGTGTGTTGAAGAGCATTATGTATGAGATTAAAAAGAATTTGTTCCGTAAGACCGTTATCAATTTTCACTAACGGTATATTCTCTTTTGGGGTAAATACAATTTTGTGATGTTGTGCATCTTTTTCATTGTCTTTTATGGCAGAAAAAACAAGCTCGTTCAAATCGCACCAATCAACTTTAGGTTGAATAAAACCAGCTTCAAGCCTGCTCATACTCAAAAGGTTTTCAACTTGTCGGTTTAATCGAAAACTGGCAATTTCAATTTCAGAATAAAGTTCATTGCGATTTTTGTCAGAAAGCTTGGTTTGGTTGTCTTTGATAGTGTCAATGGAACCTATTATTGTAGAAATAGGTGTTCTCAATTCGTGAGAAAGTGAGTTAAGTAAAGTGTTGTATAATTTGATAGCTTTTTCTTTTTCTTCCTGTTCTCTTTCCTTTCGTTCTACTTTTCGGATTTTGTAGGTTAAAACTGCATTTATAGAAGCAATAACGAAATACATTAAAAACATCAATCCATCTTCTGCTGTGCCAATATGTAAAGTGAATGTTGGTGGGATAAAAAAGAAATTCCAAATCAATGCACTTAATAATGCTGATAGCAGTACTGGAAAAATATCAAACAGAATAGCATTTACAGAAACAAATAAAAGTAAAATAAGCGCAACAGCTCTGTATCCAATAATGTCAACGGAGAAAAAACATAGAATAGAAGTCAACACAATAAGCAGAACACTTATTATGTACTGATTTTTATTGCTGTATTTTCTTGTCTTCAGTAATCCCACATTTTTTGTTCAAAGTTAATGATTAAGTTATAAAGATTTTGTAAAGATGTCGGTCAACATGGGATCGAGAAAGTTATTGCTAAAGATTTGAAAGAGAAGGGAATAGAAAAAGTTCCGCATAATGCTACGAATGCGACTTCCGTAACATCCCTCCATTTATTCAGCATTGAGATTAGCTGTAGCTTGGGTTTGAATTTTTTATTGGATTTCAGATTTGTCGAAAAAAAAATCAAACCCCTTCAACCAAAATCCGGTCACAAATGGATTTACCTAACACAACATCTTTATGAGTATCATACGAAACCGTAAAACTTCCATCAAAACTTTCAATATGGGTAATAGTAATTTTAGTGTTGAGCTGAATTGCCTTGTTGTTTAAAAACAGTAAAAAATCTGTTGAGCTATCTCGCAAAGCCTTAACAATTACAGTCGATTTCGCAGGTATTTGCGAAAGCCGTTTATAATTTGGCCTTGTAAAATTTCCATTTCTATCAGGTATGGGAGATCCGTGCGGGTCTGTTGTTGGAAATCCCATCAGTTCATCCATTCGATCAAAAAACTTGTCGGTTTTAATGTGTTCCAACTCTTCAGCAATTTCGTGAACCTCTTCCCAGCCAAAATTCATTATCTGCAACAAAAACATTTCAGACAATCGGTGCTTCCTTATAATTTCAGCAGCGCATTGCTTGCCTTTTTCGGTTATTCTTATAGGCTTATATTTTTTTGAAATTACAATACCTTCCATTTGTAACTTTTTTATCATATCGTTTGCAGTAGGCTTACTTACTTGTAGTTCTTCCCCTAGATCAGATAGCGAGATATCTTCGTTTTTTTGATGTAGATAGAACAAAGCCTTTATATAATTTTCTTTAATATCAGATGCCATAAAATATTTTTCTTCAAAAATATAAATAAATCTCGAATAATTTTGTTAGGTGACTCTAACTTATTATTTTTGCAATTCTAATTATATTTTTGAAAATCTAAAAAATAATGTGTTTATGAACATTTCAAAGGAATTACCAGAACTACCGTATGACAAGAATGCCTTGGCACCCCTTATTACCGAAGAAACATTTGACTATCATCACGGTAAACACCACGCTGCTTACGTTAAAAATTTAAACGAACTTGTTCAAGATACCGAACTTGAGGATAAATCGGTAAGAGAACTCATTTTAGAAGGGCATAAAAAGCAAGACGCAGGACTGTTTAACAATGCTGCACAACATTGGAACCACAGTTTTTTCTGGCATTGTCTTTCTCCAAATGGCGGTGGCAGTCCCAATGGAAGCGTGATGGAACTTATTGAACGCGACTTCCAGAGTTTTGAAAAATTCAAGGAACAATTTTCTACAATGGCTACCAAACTGTTTGGTGCTGGATGGGCGTGGTTGGCACAAAATGAAGCGGGTAAATTGGAACTCATCCCAATGAAAGATGCACATACACCGCTTACCGAATTCAAAAAACCAATTCTTACCCTAGATGTTTGGGAACATGCCTACTACATAGACTATCGTAATGCCCGCCCTAAATTTGTAGAGAATTTTTGGGATATGGTGAACTGGGATTTTGCCAACACAAACCTAAATAAATAGGCGATGTGTGAAACCCGTTTAAAACATATTGCAAACGACTGGAAAGCGAAGACCGAAGCTTCTAACACCTTGTTCAGAAAAGGCGATTATGAACAATCTTTAAATGGATATCGGGATGCACTTGACCGTGCCAAGGTTTTGAACAACTATAAAAAAGAAGCCACTCGATTGAACATTCCATTTGTGCAACTTTTTACCATTTCCTGCAACAATATCGCTTTTACCTATGAAGAAATGCAAATGAAGAAAAAGGGCAGCAAAATGCTAAAAAGGGTCATTTATTTCTTGTTGACGCTGGTTGAGAGTAACATAGTAAATCTAGACGAAATCCAGAGCGAACTGAAAAGGGCAATGCTCAACTACGCAGATTATGCAAAACGAAATGGGTTACAATCAAAAAACATTGCTAATATACGTGAAGATATTGAAGAGCACCTCAAATTTATTGAGTAAGCCCCCATTTTTATATAAAACTAAGCTTTAAATCAACTATTAATAGAACAAAATTTAGAACAAATGAAACATATATTTACCTTACTATCCCTTTTAGCCATAACTACCGCAATGGCCCAAAACCAACAGACCACAATATCGGGTACTGTAACCTCTAATGGAAACCCTGTTCCTTTTGCAGATGTCTATGTTAAAAATGGTACGAAAGGCACAAGTACAGATGCTGATGGAAATTATAGGTTAGAACTACCAACAGGAAAAATAACGTTGGTAGCACAATCACAAGGATATAAATCTCAAACCAAAATTCTTGAACTTGTAGAAGGTACAGAAATAACTGTAAATTTCAATCTTGATGAGGGCAACGAAAATTTGGACGAGGTTGTGATTACTGGGACACGTACTGCCAAGCGTAGAACAGATTCGCCTGTCATTGTAAACTTAATTGATAGTGAAACCCTACAACAGGTAGTAGCTACAGACCTTGCTGAAGGCCTACGGTTTCAACCTGGACTACGTGTCGAAACAGATTGCCAAACTTGTAATTACACCCAATTAAGAATGAACGGCCTTCAAGGCGGTTACTCGCAAATCCTTATTAATGGCAGACCAATTTTCAGCCCGTTAACAGGTTTATATGGTCTTCAGCAGATTCCTACCAATATGATTGAACGTATCGAAGTGGTACGTGGCGGAGTTTCCGCATTATATGGTTCGAGCGCAATCGGTGGAACGGTAAACGTCATTACAAAAGTCCCAAAACAAAACGGATACAGCGTCAATTACACCTATGAGAGTATTGATGGAGATGCAGAGCAAAGTGTCGTTAATGGAAATGCCACGGTAGTAAGTAAAAATCACAACGCAGGTGCTAATTTTTTTGTAAGCAATAGAAAACGTACTGCCTATGATACCAATGGAGATAATTATTCCGAATTGCCCGAATTAAAGGACAATTCGTTTGGGATGAATGCTTTTTATTTGCCTACTGACAATTCAAAACTGGAAGTCAGTTTTAGTAGTCTCTACGAGTACCGTTATGGTGGGGAAATTGTAGATAAGCCAGCCTACCTCGCACAACAATCTGAAGAGAGAGACCATCACGTTATTTTTGGTAGCTTGGATTATCAAATCAATTTTAATGAGGATAAGAGTTCGCTTATTTTTTACTATGGTGGGCAACGTACCGACCGTGACCATTATACAGGTATTATACCTGATGATACGGATGAACAACAAGATTTTTTCGCAGACCCACCATATGGTATTTCCGATGTAGTTACCCATCAAGGAGGAACACAGTACAATCATAGGTTTGATGAGTTTTTAGGAGGAAGTACCGTTTTTACGGGTGGCGCTGAATATGTATATGATGATGTTTTTGATGAGATTACATCCTACAATTATTTAATAGACCAGACCACCAAAAATTTGGGCGTATTCGTTCAAAATGATTGGGACATTACCGAGAATCTTAACTTCCTGTCTGGTTTTCGAGTGGACAAACACAATTTGGTAGATAACGCTATTGTTAGTCCAAGGGCTTCTTTGCTATATAAGTTAAAGGAAACTACTCAATTCCGGTTAGGTTGGGGAACTGGTTTTAGGGCACCGCAAGCTTTTGATACAGATTTACATATTGCCTTTGCAGGAGGTGGAGTTTCAAGGATATCGCTCGCAGACGACCTTGTGGAAGAACGCTCTAACAGTTTCACAGCTTCCGTAAATTATGATAAGGCAACCGAACATTTTATCGCTGGTTTTACATTGGAAGGTTTTTACACCCATCTTAATGATGCATTTTTTCAATTTCCATTGGGCGAGGATGAATTTGGGGAACGTTTTGAAAAAAGAAACGGGAGCGGTGCTACCGTAAAGGGATTAACTATAGAAGCGCGGGCAAACTTTGATTATGTTTTTCAAATTGAAGCAGGATTTTCATTACAGTCTAGTTTATTTGACGACCCTATGGAAAATATTGAAGGGCTTCCAGCAAAAAGAGAATTCTTGAGAACACCCAATGATTATGGCTATGCAACGTTCACTTACACACCCACCAAAAAATTGAGCGCAAGTGCCAATTTGGTTTACACGGGAAAAATGGACATTGCCCATTTTGGTGGCGAGAATACGGGACAACTTGTTGATGAATACGATGTAACCCCTAACTTTACAGAATTAAGTTTGCGTGTGGGATATACGTTTGACATGCCAAGAGTAAGTACGGGATTGGAATTATACGGTGGTGTTAAAAATGTAACCAATAGTTACCAAGATGATTTTGATATTGGTAAAAATCGGGATAGTAATTATGTATATGGTCCAGGCGCACCACGAAGCATATTTGTTGGTCTAAAAATAAATTCGCTATAAGTTTTGAAATATTTTATTGTATTGTTTTTTTTAAGTGTTAGCCAAACCGCTCTTTCGCAAAATGAAGGAGCGGTTCATTGGCTTACATTTGAACAGTTGGAGGATTCATTAAAAGTAAAACCAAAAAAGGTTTTCATAGAATTTTATGCGGATTGGTGTGCACCTTGCTTAAGAATGCAAAAGGAAGTATTTAACGAATCTGAAATTATAAACAAGCTCAACAAAGACTATTTCGCCGTAAAAATGAATGTTGAAACTACCGATACCATTACGTTTGGTAATCAAGTTTTTGTGAATGAGCGTAAAAACCGCAGAAATCCCGTACATCAGATTCCTTTGCTAATGGCACTTCAAAAGAACAAACCTTTTTCCCTGCCCGCTTTGGTTTTTATGGACAAGAATTTTAAGGCAACCGCAAGGTATTTTCAATACTTGAATAAAGAACAGTTTTTCAAAATCATATCAGAATAATTAAAATGAGCAAATAAATGAAACACAACATCAAAACGATAAAAAAAATTAACTCTTACTTAACCAGTAAGTTTATGTAAAATGAATCATAGTCAATCTCTTTTTAATAAAATATTTTAATTTTTTTATTTCCTCTTATCCCCTGCTTTTTTGTCAAAAGCAATTAGATTAAATAATTTCCGTATTCTGCTACGAACACGGTTACCGTAGCGCTCCTCCAGTTCTTCGGCATTCAGGTTGGTGGTGGTGTGAGTTTTAATTTTATGCCTAGTTTTCTGGTAAAGTTCATAGCGGGATAACATCACTTCACCCATTACGTTCAGATCCTTCCCACAAAACCGTCCAGGGGGTTCAATACCCAAATCATCAAAACAGAAAAATTTTGTGTTCCCATACTCTTCAGTGGTTTTAAAGCTAAGGTGATTAAAACTAAAAGTCACATTCCTACAGGGTATTATCTCGTAGGGGCGTTATAGTGGCACAATGTAGCGCAACAATTTCATCAGACTGGTCTTTCCGCAGCCTATGGGACCGCAAAGTAAAATTACCTTGTCGATATAAATGCGATAGATCTTGCAATTTTCTTTGACCTTGATAATATAGTGGCATAATTAAACTTTCAATATTCAAAAATTATCTATTACAATAATTTGTATCTTTGTTTTCGCTTTAGGGGTATTCTGAAAAGAATTGAGAGAGTCCCTTTGAACCTGATACGGCTTACACCGACGTAGGGAAAAGCAAAAAAAGACGTCTTTTATAAGAGTTTTTTTTTCTTTGTTTTCAGTTTTTTCCTAAAGCTATTTTTTATCTCAATATAAATAGATCAAAATGGAAAGAACACTTTGGAAACATATCCGATCGGTAAAAAATCAATCCCCTTTAATACACAATATTACCAACTATGTGGTAATGAACAACACGGCCAATGCATTGCTGGCTGTAGGTGCTTCTCCTGTAATGGCACACGCTAAAGCAGAAATTAAGGATATGATAGGTATTGCTAGTGCAGTAGTGATCAATATTGGCACATTGGACGAATATTGGTCTGAGGCTATGTTGATGGCAGCGGAAACTGCCCATAGGCTAAACAAACCCTGGGTACTTGACCCCGTTGGTGCAGGAGCCACACCTTATAGAAATGAAATCCTCAAAAAACTATTGCAGTACCGTCCCACAGTAATAAGGGGGAATGCATCTGAGATTTTGGCCCTGTCAGGATCGCAAAGCTCTACAACTAAAGGGGTAGATGGCACAGATTCAAGTAATGATGCTATTCAGGCTGCACGTGAGCTAGTGGAACAATATTGCTCTGTTGTTTGTGTTTCAGGCGAAACGGATGTCATTTTAGATAACAAGAAACGAACGGTATCCATAAAGAGCGGTCATCCTCTGATGACCAAAGTAACAGGTTTAGGTTGTTCGGCATCAGCATTGATAGCTGCTTTTGTAGCTATAGTTGAAGATAAAACGGAAGCCACTACCGCTGCAATGGCTTTACTTGGGATAGCGGGAGAACTTTCCGAAAGACAATCTTCAGGCCCGGGCAGTCTGCAAATGAATATATTGGACAAACTTTACAACATAGAGGAAACTGAATTTGACGAACACCTTAAAGTGTCAATGGAATGAAAAACGAATCGACATTCCCTTATAAACTCTATCTGGTCATCTCCCAAGCAGACTGTAAAGGGCAAAATTTTCTTTATGTAGCAGAGCAGGCTATTTTGGGCGGAGTAGATATTATCCAATTAAGGGAAAAGAATGATGCAATGGATACGTATGCCCGTAAGGCATCCCAACTAAAAGAAATAACCGATAAATATCAAATTTCCCTTATCATCAATGACAATCTTGAAGTAGCAAAGAAAGTTGATGCGACAGGTATACACGTTGGGAACAGGGATGTTACTCCTGCCGAGATAAGAAACCAATGGCATAAAACCAAATATATAGGCTATTCCGTAGAGTATAGTGAACAATTGGACAATCCACAAGTAGCCGTTTCTGATTACCTAGGTATCAGTCCCGTTTTTAGAACTCCTACTAAAATCGATACCGTTACCGAATGGGGACTTGACGGCATTAGAACAATAAGAGATCTTACCGATAAACCATTGGTCGCAATAGGTAATATTCACCTGAATAATATAAAATCGATAATGAATGCAGGTGCAGACTGTGTCGCCGTAGTTTCTGCTATTTGTAGTGCACCCGATCCCCAAAAAGCAGCTTATGAATTAAAAAATGAAATCTTAAAATGAAGACATATAAATACCCATCTGTATTGACTATTGCAGGTTTTGACGGTAGTGGTGGTGCAGGATCCAAGCAGATATCAAAACTATTTCAGCCTTGGGCTGTTATGCCACATCCGTATTGACAGCATTACCGGTACAAAATACCCAAGGTGTAAAAAATATATTTTCCATTCCTATAAAAGCCGTAGCCGAACAGCTCGAAACCATACTGGAAGATATTGTTCCTGATACCATAAAAATAGGCATGGTACACACCCCGGAACTTGTAGATGTCATTGTACAAAAATTGCAGGACTATAAGCATATCCCTATCGTATTTGACCCTGTAATGGTAGCCACCAGCGGACATCGGCTTATTGAAGAAGAAACAATTAACACTATTATTGAAAAGCTATTGCCCATTGCAGATATCATCACGCCCAATATGGACGAAGCGGCTATTCTTTCAAAAACTAAAGTAGAGACTTTAAAAGATATGCAGTTGGTGGGCGAGCATATAAAAGAATTAAGGTGTAAAAATATCTTGTTGAAAGGAGGCCATCAGAAAACAGAGATCATTACTTCGCTGCTGTTAGACGAATCAAATACCTATCATTCTTTTGAATTCAATAAAATTGAAACCAATAACACCCACGGTTCTGGTTGTACGCTATCTTCCGCCATAGCCTCATTTCTAGCAATGGGAAAAAGTATGTACGAAGCGGTGGAGCTTGGACAGCAATATGTATATAATGCTATTAAATACGGTGCAGATACAAAAACAGGAGAGGGAAATGGCCCCTTAAATCACTTTTTTAACCCTCAAAAACTTATTAAAAATGAAATGGTCTGAAAAAACTTGGAAATCTATTGACGGAATATATTAATCTATTCTCAATATGCCTTTTATCGAAGAACTATCAAATGGCAGTCTTGCAATGAATAAATTTCAGTTTTATATGTTACAGGATTCTTTATATCTAGAGCATTTTGGAAGAGCCCTTGCCTTGATTGGAGCCAAAGCTTATCATATTGACGATACCTTAGCCTATATACGATTTGCAGAAAATGCCCTTGTGGTGGAAAACGCTTTGCACGAATCTTATTTTAAGGATTTTGGGGTGTCGGATAAAGGGATCATTCAGCCAGTCTGCCATCACTATACACACTTTTTGAGAAGTACAGCAGCATTCGAACCTTATGAGGTTGCTATGGCCGCAACGTTACCTTGTTTTTGGATATATAAAAACGTAGGAGAATATATAATTGCCAATCACCAATCTTCCAATAATCCTTTTGAGAAGTGGATTGCAACTTATGGAGGTGAAGATTTTACTGAAGCCGTAAAAAATGCAATAAACTTATGCGATAAAGCAGCCCAAAGCAGCACACCCGCTATAAGAGAAAAGATGACTGAAGCCTTTATTACGGCATCACGTATGGAATACCAGTTTTGGGATGCCGCTTATAAAATGAAAAAATGGAACTAACACTAAAGAATAAACCCTTTTGGGTTTTACCCTTAAAATAAAATAGTCATTGGCTGTAATAAGGATTTAGAACAGTTACCTAGGAAATAGTAACGTGAAATAAAAAAGGAATGATGGAATTTAAACTAGATCAATCAATTGAAATCTTAAAAACAACGCCATTTGTCATAGAATCATACTTGTCAAGCCTTTCAAAAGGTTGGATAAATAATAATGAAGGGGAAGGCACTTGGAGTCCGTATGATATTCTTGGGCATTTGATTTTTGGTGAAAAATCAGATTGGATGACACGTATCAAAATAATTTTAAGTGATTCTGATAACAAGCTGTTTCAACCATTTGATAGATTTGCACAATTAAAGGAAGACCAAAACAAACCAATTGAAGCTATGATTCAAGAATTCAAAGATTTGAGAAAGAAGAACATTGAAAAATTAACTTCCCTAAATAACCAAGAAAAAAATTTAAGTCGTGTCGGAATCCATCCAGAGTTTGGTGAAGTGACACTTCAACAATTGTTGGCTACCTGGACAGTGCACGATTTAGGCCATATAGCACAAATATCACGAGTAATGGCAAAACAGTATTCCAAAGAAGTTGGGCCTTGGATGGAATACTTAAGTATTTTGAAAAAATAACAAAAATGTTTATAAAAGATAAGAAGGCGGTAATTTTTGATATGGACGGGGTGATAATCGATACGGAATTGATATGGAAACAGGCCGAAAAGGAAGTTTTTTCTTCTTTAGGGGCAAAAGTAATCGAAGAATATTCCAAAGAAACCCAATCAATGACAACCTCCGAGGTAACTCAATTTTGGTATAAAAAGTTTTCTTGGAGCAATATAGGCTTAAGAGAAGTGGAGCAGATGGTTGTGTCAAGAGTGGTTGAACTAATTGAATCAGAAGAGTGTTTAATAGATAGAGTGAAAATTTTTATTGAAAGATTAAAATCTAAAAATTATAAAATTGGATTGGCAACAAATTCTCCATTTGCAATTACTCCTCAAGTTTTGAAAAGGTTAGATGTAGCTCATTTATTCGATACTGTTTCTTCGGCAGAATTTGAAGAAAGAGGAAAGCCAGATCCAGCAATTTATTATACAACAGCCAAGAAGTTAGGCGTGGATCCTAAAGATTGTTTGGTGATTGAAGATTCATATTCAGGAATGTTGGCAGCAAAGAAAGCGGGAATGACAGTTGCATCTTTTACAAAAGGAAATAAGAAATCACACTTTGACATTGCCGATTATAGAATTGATAGTTTTGAATATGACAGAATAGTTTTAGTAAAAGTGAATTAAAACCTGCAGCTAACAAAGATGTGTATAAGCAATAGCTGGTTTAGTACTAAATCAAAGGTTTGTGCATATTATTAAGCGATTTTATAAATCTTTAAGAATTTAACCTACTTCCTCTTATCCCCAGATCGCTCATCAAAAGCAATCAAATTAAAAAGCTCACGCATCCGACTACGAACACGGTTTCCGTAGCGTTCTTCTAATTCCTCCGCATTTAGATTGGTGGTGGCGTGGGTTTTAATTTTGTGTTTAGTTTGCTGGTAAAGTTCATAGCGGGATAACAACACTTCGCCCATAACATTCAGATCCTTCCCGTAAAACCGTCCAGGAGGTTCAATGCCCAAATCATCAAAGCAGAAGAATTTAGTATTGCCATATTCTTCAATGGTTTTAAAACCAAGATGGTTAAAACTGAAAGTGACATTCCTGCAAGGTATTATCTCATATGGGCGTTGCAGCGGCACGATGTGGCGCAACAATTTCATCAAACTGGTCTTTCCACAGCCAACGGGCCCGGATAGTAAAATTCCCTTATCGATATCAATGCCATAGTGCTTACAATTTTCTTTGTCCTTGATAAAGTAGGAACAGAGCTTTAGCAGAATATCCTTATCCTCATCATAAATCCTGAATTTTTCTCCAAAAAGCAGTTTGCCCTTGGCATTCAAATAAATCAAGATTTTTGGGAAATCGTAAAGCACACTTTTACCATCAAACTCCCCAAGCGAATATTCCACACCACCTTCGGTTATTTTAGAGGGGTTGTCCATAATCCTTGTTTTTAGTAGTTCGCAGGTTGTCCTTTATTTGGGACGCTTCTTTTTTGTTTGGTTTGTTTTCCTGGTCAAACAATTCGGTTCTATCCATCCAGTTGATGGCCAATGCCTGCCAATCGCGAACCGCATTTCCGTCACTCGTTTTCCAATCGTTGGCTTCGTAATGGTCGAAGAATTTTTTTCCTTCATCAGCATCAAATCCTTTTTCATTAAAAAAAATAATAACAGCCTGCCTGCCCTTTGGCTGTTTATTATTGTTTACTTGTTTGGTATTGTTTATAGTAGATACCAATGCTTGTCCATTAATGGGACGGTGTTGGTACACTACTGGTTCACGTATGGGATGGTACTGTTCCGCAAGTTGTTCCAATATGGGATTGTACTGTCCCGTAACCGGTTCATCACTTGTCCCAATAATGGACATCTTGATTTTACTGCCTTTGTATGGGTTATTGGAGGGGAAATAGGAGAGGTACTCCCAAGCATCCAACTCGGTCACACATCTGTGGTAGGTAGATTTTGAACCGATTTTTGCCACACGCATAAGGTCGCGACGATTCACGTAAAATTCATCGGCAAAACGGCTGCTGTTCCATTCTTGGAACAATGCCATATACAGGCTGATATGGGTGGGATTCAGGCGGTCGTCAAAATAGAACCTTTCAAAAGCCGCATTTAGTAGCTTTATGTAGTTCATAGCCTATAAATTTAATCCGTGTTGTACACGGTTTGCATCCATTACGTTTTGAATTTCCGCTGCATCGTAATAAATGATCCCGCCTACCTTTGTATAGGGAAGTGTCCCATTGATCCGTAGGTTTTGTAATGTGCCTGGACTTACTTGGAGCAAGTCCATAACTTCCGAAGATTTAAGGTATTTCTTAGTGTTTCCGGAAGCTTGCTTGGTGAGAAGTTTTTTGATGTCATCGAGCAATTCCATTTTGAATTCCCGAAGATCGTCTGTAGTAATAATTGCTGTTGGCATAATAGAACGGTTTTAATGGAAGGGGCTATCGCACCGCTGTCAACTAATTTGATAGCCCCTGACCTGATTTAACTTTCGTTCTACAAATTTGAATAGGTTTATTGGGTTTTATTCACAAGTTGCACCCAAGTTGGGTGCAACTTTAACATATTGATTTTTAGTGTTGTTCAGTTGATTTTGGTAGCTTGAAAACTGAAAATGCTATCTAAAATGCTTTAAGATTTATTACTAAAACAAACACCCAAGTTGGGTTCAACTTGGGTGTTTGTTCTGTTAAGATTATTACTTTTATACTACTCATCTGCTTCCCTGATTTTTTTGATGAGACTTGTTTTCAATAAGTCCAAAAATCTAGCGAAATCCTCTTTACGTCCACGTATTTCCAGAAAACTACGGTAGTAATTTCCTAAGTCAATATCAAGAACCTTTTCAAAAGCGGTAGCCAAATCTTTGATATCTCCCTTTACTGCTCCAGATGCTATTAGCGCATAAACAAGTTCGATTAAATCAATTTTGTTTGAGGTCCAAGTGAGATTTAGGCTTTCCAATAATTTTTCATTGCTGGAAATTTTTCTTGTTGATTTTTTCAAGTCATTCAGTTCGTTAGTGTAATGATTCAGCAGTAAATCATATGCCAATATTTTTGCAACGGCATTGTCGTGACTTGTTGAAAATTCAGCATCGGTATAAAAATGGGAAGTGTCAGATAGAAGTCCGATGTTATCATTACCACGTAAAAAATAAAACTCGTCCAAAAAGGTTGCATTCTGCCTGTAATATTTGATGAACTCGCTATTGTAATAATAATATTCTTGTAGTTTTTTGATTTCATTATCCAAGTAAGTGCGTTTAGACTTATCGGTGCCTCTTGGTTTTTGTATTAAGTACTTATATAGTTTAGCATAAAATTTGAGATGTCCGTAGATAAATGGTTTTTGCTTTTTAAAAAATAGTATTTCATTTTCTTTATTGATAAAATTTCCTTTGCGTAGTACAACCCTTAATTTCTGTAGATATTTTCGTGATATTTTAATGCCTTTTTCAACATTCAAAAACTCACTCAGGTTTTTCTCGTTAACTTCAGCGAGAGCTAACTTACATTCATCAAGTATATGTTGTATTTCATTTGTCACGAATAAACTTCAATTAAATTTAGCGTAACCCACTAATATTTTAAGAGGTTAAATATGTATTTATAATAAATTAGGATGATTATAAAAGAAGCTGAAATTCTTGAAAAACCCATACTTAACCTTTTTTATCTCCCTTTAGCTTTTTCCCCACGAAGTGTCATCACTGTGCTTGTTACTGAAGCTGCTAGTTTTCCATTGCTTTTATAGATTTCGCATATATAACAACTTATTGTTTTTCCACTTTGTATTGGTTTAGCGACCGCTCTTAATGACTCTTTCCATACGGGACGAAAAAAGTTTGTTTTAAGTTCTATAGAAGTGAAACTCTCACCTTCATCTATTAAGGTAGAATGTGCCGTTCCAATTGCTGCATCTGCTAATTCACATAGGTATCCTCCGTGTATAGTACCCTGTTGGTTGCCGTATTTTAAAGGATCGGCATCTGCTTCAATAACTGCTGTTCCCTTATCCACTTCAGCTATCCTGAAACCTAGTGTTTTAGAAATAGCTGTTGGATAAATCATAAATGTGCGGTCATTTTCATCCAGACTTCCATTAATCATTTTATGGATATACTCTAGAACGGGTATTGTGTTCATAGGATTTATTGGTCTAGATTAATTCTGTCGTTTATATTGCCCGGAAATGATATTACCAAAAAGCGGAGTATTCTAGAGGCATCATTACAGATTTTATGAGGCTGGCCTATTTTGATTTTTATTCCTTCATTTTGCGAAATCACCCCTTTTTTTCCGTCCACTATAAAAGTGGCTTCACCTTCCAATATATAGAAGAACTGTTCTGTTTTTTTATGCAAGTGCAGTTGTTCTTCTGTTAGTGGAGGCATTATTTCTTCTTTTATAATGGCTTTCTTAGATTGAAAAAGCTCCCAAGCATTGCAATTATTTCCCCATTGATACTGCTTTGTATTGGTTTTATTTACTATCATAAACTATTGCTTTTACTTATAAATCATCGGTGTAATGTCGTTTGTCCTTTTCGTTTAAGAATTTACGCTGGTTGTAATCATTGGACTTATTTCTTACTATGGAAAGTGTTTTCCATTCTTCGTTTTTCAACATTTTAGCAATAAACACCAATTGTCCAATGTGATATGCATAGTGAGCTAGCTGCCTGTTCATCGCTTCAATGACGGTATGTCCATCATTTCGTATATAGATTATGGTTTCCAGATCAGATTCTGACAACTTGCTTAAAGCATCTATTAAACAAGCCCATCCTTTGTCCCAATACGTCATCAATTCATTCTTTGAAGACAATGGATTTTCAAATTCCGTATCACGATTCCGCCAAGCTTTTTCACCATCTGTGGTTAAAAAATCGGTAAACCGCGACAACATATTGCCTACCATATGATTTACGAGGATAGCAATGCTGTTGGCTTCTTGGTTGTACTGCCAGAACAATTGCTCTTCTCCTAATTGCTCCATAGCCTTTTCTCCTAACATTTTGTAGTAAAGAAATTGCTTTTCGATACTTTCTAAATAACTACTTTTCATTTTAATTGATATTAGGGTTTAAAACTTATAATGCGCCCTTACTTTACAGATTCTTTCTTCTTTATCAAACTCCATATATTCCGCCGAAAGAGAATCATTGACACTTTTATAAAACAAGACAACTGAATGAACGCCCTGTAGTTCGTGGTAAAACTCAAAGTTTAAAGAGGGGTATTTTTGTAGTGCTTTTGAAAAATATTCCTTTAATTCGTTTTTGCTACATATGTTGCCTTCATCCTTGATACCCATTTGTTTAATAATTGGCGAAATAAAATCAATGTCCTCGCTGTAATGCTCCATTATGGCATCCAAGTTGTGACTGTTCCAGGCATTGAGCCATTCTGTTGTAAATTTTGATATTTTCATTTGTCTTATTTTGTTAATGGATTTGATTGCTGTAGTTTTCATTTTCAAGTTGCATAAGCGTTACCAGGGATGTGGCCACAAGAGTTTCGCTACCTTGCTTTGCTACATAAATATCAGAGCGCACAACTGTTAGTATTTTGCCTCTTTTAATCACTTCAGCTTTTGCAATTAGATTTTCTCCAATGGCCGGACTTAGATAATTGATTTTTAATTCTACTGTAGCATAATACTGCGTGTTTGACTTTGTTAAAGCACTTGCATACGAGGACACATCTACCAAAGTAGCCATAGTTGCACCATTGAACATCCCAGCCGAGCGCATCATAAAATCTTTTTGAGGAACCCTGATTTCAAAATAGTCGTCATTTATATTTGATATTTCAGCACCGAAAAGCTGCATCAATTTAGAATTTTTAAAATTTTCAAAAAGTTCTGTTTTTAAGTTGTTTTCCATTTTACTTATGAATTTAACCAGTTGATTAATAAGTGCTTCATTAGGGTGTTGCACGACTTGATGTTTTTAAATCCTTGAAGAATTTCTTCTTGGGATTGGACAAAAGCAGCTTCCTTGAGTTCATTTGTGCCATTGTCCAACATTTGCATTAATGAGGTTTCTGTGACTTCCAGATGGAACTGTAGGCCTATTACATCTTTGGAATGATAGAACGCTTGATGCTTATTTCCTATAGAAGTAAGCAATTCAAAATTTCCATCAATGGGAATGCCAAAAGTATCGCCGTGCCAATGGAAAACGGTTTGGTCATTTTCAAAAAATTTGTACATCCATTGTATATTTCTGGCTGATGGGTTTGCCATTACGGAAAACCAGCCAATTTCTTTATTCTTTGCGGGATAGACTTTTGCACCAAGGCAAACCGCCATCAATTGTGCGCCAAGACAAATGCCCAGTACTTTTTTGCTTGCTTTTATACAATTGTTTATAAACACCTTTTCTTCAAACAACCAAGGATATGTATGTTCATCATAAACACTCATTGGTCCGCCCATAATGATTATAGCATCAATACTATCAATAGCTGGTAATGTATAGCCCTCTTCAAAAAAATGTGTGCCGGTTAGCTGATACCTGTTTTCATTTAACCAGGTTTCTATATAGCCCAAGCCTTCATAAGACACGTGTTGCAAATAATGGATGTTCATCATTTTAATTTTTAGTTTCGTTCCAGTAATAACTATCTGGGTAAATCCGCTCTCCAAAAATGGCCGTGCCGACCCTTACAATAGTAGCCCCTTCAGCTATTGCTATTTCAAGGTCACCGCTCATTCCCATAGAAAGCTCTTTCATTTCCACATTTGGAATTTGTAAGGCTTGTATTTCTTTTTGCAGGTTTTTCAATTTTTGAAAACAAGACCTAATTTTATCTTCCTCGGCACTGAACAATCCTATTGTCATTAACCCTTTTATATGTATATTTTTGTAGGTAGAAACAGCCTTTGCCAACTCGATGGTATTGTCGGGATGCACACCAAATTTGCTTTGTTCATTGGAGGTATTTACCTGAATGAATGCTTTCATTTCTTTCTTTTCAAAAGCCAACCTTTGATGCAATTTTGTCGCCAACGTTAAATGGTCTATAGATTGAATACAGGACACGTTGTATTTCAACAGCTCTTTGATTTTGTTTGTTTGTAGATGCCCTATAAAATGACTTTCGTGGGGAAAGCTTTTTAAAGCATCATATTTTTCCTTTATTTCCTGCACCTTATTTTCTCCAATCAAGGTTTGCCCTGATTGAAGGGCTATTTTAATCCGCTCGGCAGTAACGGTTTTTGTAGCCAAAAGTAGTTTTACCTCTTTAGGGTTTCGGTTACTTTTGATGCAGGCATTTTCTATTCTCTGCTGAATACGGTTTAGGTTGTTTAAAATTTGATTGTTCATTCTAACTTGATTTTTTCCTTTTGTTCCAATGTTCCTATCACTTTTGATTTTATAAGTGTGTAGGTATAATCTTTGGCTTCGGCAAAAGAGATTTGATATTTACGTTCTATGTCCTGTAATTTTTCAGGAAAGGGAGCTAATAATTGGTTGTAATATTTATCTAAAACTTCTTCTGTTGGCATTTTAAATTGGATGCTTAACTGGAATCTCCGCAATAAGGCCCAATCAATAATTTCAGGATGATTGGTGGCACATATCAGTAATGCATCAGTTGGATAATAATCTATCAACTGGATAATGGTATTGACCAGCCTTCTCATTTCTCCAACATCTTTGTCAGCACTTCCCCTTGATTTACCAATCTGGTCAAACTCATCTAAAAACAATACTGCTTTTTCTCTTGCCGCTTTATCAAAAACTCCTTTGATATTCTGTGATGTTTCTCCAATACGTGAGCAGATTACGTTACTTAAATCCAGTATCAATATATTTTTACCTAATGCATTTGCAATAGCTTTTGCTGTCATCGTTTTGCCACAGCCAGAGTTTCCCTCAAGTATAACCTTATTGTTTACAGGTAATCCGTATCTGTTAAGTTCATCTACATATTTATGTTCTTTAATTAATTGTTGGATGCTTTTGCTGTTTTCTTTGTTGAGAAAAACATCTTCTAAGCTTACACGGTCTTTATTATTTATAACTAGGTCAACTACATTCATCTAATAACTGTTAATGGAGGTCGGAAATGGATTCGAACCACTGTTAAAGGTATTGCGTACCCTTGCCTGACCACTCGGCCATCCGACCTTTACCCTAATTATTTCCTGCATTCTATTCAAGTCCATTCCATTTTTTGTTTGGTGTGAGTGATATGGGCTAAATGGTGTTTACAATGCCAAGTATACTTTGCCATTGCTTCATCTATTTTTAAATTTTTCCGAAGCTGTGGATGGAAAAAGTCTCTTTTCCAATCTTTTTCATTCAAACTGTCCAATAATGCTGCCCAGCGTTCGTGAACACCCTCCAGTATTTTCAAAGAGGGTTCAATCGGGAAACTATATGCGTCCAAAAGTGTTGCCCAAACGTCTTCTTCAAATGGTTTTATTACGGGGCTTTCTTCTGTAAGGGCATACTTGATTCGTGAAAAACAGCTCATATTACTATCCGCAAGGTGATGTACTACTTGCTTGATTGTCCAGCCACCTTCTCTATATGGGGTGTTCAATTTTTCATCCGTTAATGATGCTACCTCATTTATTATTTTTTCTGGGAACGAAGCAATTATGGAGATGTAATCTGAACGCATTTCTTTGGTAATGGAAGATGGTTCTACATAGTTTCCAATCGGATATTTTTCTAGGTTTATCTTTGACATAATTTTGATTTTAAATAAAATGATTCCAGTGGTACTTATCTGTAGTTCTTCCTCGTCTTATGTTGTCCAATTCCTTTTTTAAGCGGTACATAACAGCATCGTTTTCAATATAAGGGAAGTAGTCAACTTCTTGAATTTGCACACAGGAGATAGGTGAGATTACAGCAGCAGTTCCAACCCCAAAGAGTTCAACCCGATTTCCTGATTCCAGTTGTTCTTTAAGTTCCTTCCAACTCACAGGTCTTTCTTCCACCTGTATGCCTAAATCCTTTGCTATTTGAAGAATAGAACTGCGTGTTACGCCATCTAGGATAGAAGAGCTAAGCTTGGGAGTGACCAATTTGTTATCCATAAAAAGCATCAGATTCATCGTTCCCGACTCTTCTATAAATTCGTGGGTTTTGGCATCTGTCCAAATTACTTGGTCAAAACCTTGCTCATTTGCCTTTTTGGTGGCAAAGAGCGCAGCCCCGTAATTCCCTCCACATTTTGCATAGCCAGCACCACCTTCCGCAGCCCTAACATAATCTGTTTCTACTTTCACCCGAACAGGTTTGGGATAGTATAATCCCATAGGGGTACAGGTAATACAGAACAAATATTCATCCGCAATTTTAACACCTAAACGGGGCTCAGTTGCAATGATGAAGGGACGAATGTATAAGCTAACACCTTCTTCTTTAGGAATCCAATGTTGTTCCAATTGGACTAGTTTCTCTAGGGCATTTAAGAATAATTCCTCTTCTATTCCAGGCATACACATTCGCTCCAAGGAACGGTTAAACCTTTTGTGGTGTTTTTTAGGGCGAAATATGTGAACTTTTCCATCGTCTTGCCTAAAAGCCTTCATCCCTTCAAACACCGTTTGGCCATAGTGAAAGCATAGGGCAAATGGACTAATGGTCAAGGAATGAAAGGGCTCTATTCTTGGGTTAACCCATTTTCCGTTTTTAAATTCAGCTAGGAAAAAATGGTCTGTGGGAGTTTCCCCAAACTGGAACGATTTAAAATTGAACCTTTCCCATCCATTTTCCTTGTTTTTGGTGGTCTCTATTTTTATAGTATTCATAAGTATTGTATTTTATAAGATTAGCTCCATCATTACGTCGGCTCTTATGTATTTACCGTCTTCCAATGGTATTTCTTTGAAGTCGTGTTTTTGGTATATGTTCAATGCTAATGTTAACTTTCTCTGAGAGTATAGAATCAACTTCATCGCTTTCATTAGCCTCGCTTTATCAATAGCGCCTTGACATAAGATTTTTCCAGCTCCAAGCCCTTGGTAAGATTCGTCTACTGCCATTTTGGTCAGTTCCATTACTCCATCACCTATATGTTTTAATGCAACCGTTCCTATAATTTTGCCTTTATATTGAGCAAACAAAATACAGCCTCCATCATTTAATATGGCCTCTTCTGGATGTGTTAGTACATATTCATCCAAGGGCTCAACAGTATAATATTTTGTGAGCCAAGCCTTGTTGAATTGCTCAAAATAAGGCTGCCACTCTGGGCGGTAATCTACTAATGCAATGTTACATATCAGTTTTTCCAATTGGTGCCTTTTAATGATTTCCACGCCTATATTTTGGATTTCGTTAATCCCTTTTTCATACAGTCCAGATAGGGCTGTAGGGACAATCCCAATTTTAAAATCCCGCTCACTGGCCTGATAGATAGTTGTCCTGGGACAGTTTGGAAAATTGCAGCCTACTATCAACAATGAATCAATTCCCTTTTTATAAAGAAAAGATTCGAGTTCCGTTTGATAGAATGCACCCCATCTGGGTTTGTACATCACATAATCAACGGTTGCTATTTTTAAGATGTCTCCAGAAAGGAGTTTACTGTGGTTTGGTGCTATGCTATTTACAGGGAGTAATGCCGGAATGATTTGGGCACCTTCTGAATGAGGCTTGACAATCTTTTTGCCGTTTTCAATTAGAGCACGTCTGCATAGATCCACATTACTGCCATCTTCTTTGTAAAGTCTGATGATATGGATAATCGGGCGATTATGTTTGCGGAACGCATTGGCAATTTCTGAGATATGAGGTACAACTTCCAGAGTGCCTTCAATAGGTGAAGCCCCATTCAAAAGGGTAAAATCCTTTTGCATATCTATGATCAAAAGTGCAGAATTCCGCCAATTTAATTTTGTATAATCCATTGCTTTTAATTTATTTATCCGTAATCTCCACTTTTTTTATTTCCGTTTTAATTTTGGGGACTTTATACCCTTTATTAATAAAATAAACTCCTCCTAGAGCAGCTATTAAGGCTAGTATAGTAATATTTGTCATTTTTTCATTCAAGAATAAAAAACCTAATGACAATGCAATAAAGGGATTGAAGTAGGCATAAATGGAGGATAGTCCCAAAGGAAGTTTTTCGAGCGCATAGACAAAGCAACTATACGCCAGTATGGACCCGAAAACGATTAGATATAATAAGGACCAAATGCTCTCACTGGACACCATCCCTAAACGGGTTAAATCATCAAAAACTGGACACATAAGCAAAAGAGCCAAACCTCCAAGAATCAGTTGAACCGATGCATTGGTGATTATATTGCTTTTAGGCGGTCTGTGTTTGGCATAAATAGCTCCCGTTGCCCAAGCAAGACAAGCTCCAAATGCCACTAACATCCCAATAAGGTAATCTGTGTTGGTTACATCTTGTATGTTGTCCTTGAATATCAATACAATCCCTATGCTTCCCAGTAATAATCCTATGATAATCTTTGCATTTGGAAATTGACGGTCTGCACCGCTGAGATAGTTTAGAGCTACTACATAAACGGGCATAATAGAAACAATGAGTGCGGCCAAGCCACTAGGAATGTATTTCTCGCTCCATCCAATAACGCCATTTCCCAGAGCTACCATAAGGACTCCTGGAACGGCTTGCCTTTTGATATCCGATTTTGACAGCTTGCTTAATCTGCCCGAGAGTTTAAGCGCTATGAGCATTAAAATGCCTGCTATGGTATGGCGGATTCCTGAAAATAGGAACGGAGGAAATGTAGCCACTCCTATTCGCATAGCAAAGTAGGTCGTTCCCCAGACAATACAAACAACAGCTAGAGCTATATATGCCAATAGAGGTTTCTTTTCCATAGTTGTCGATATTAAATTTATACCCTGTTTTGTTCCCAGTCCCAGACTACGATATGCCAATCCTGTGTCCCATCGAAATAAGTGTGCAGAATACGAAATCCAATTTTTTCGTGAGCCTTTAGGGAACGTTTGTTTGTTACTGCTATCTCTGTTAAACAAAGGCTATACACTGTACTTAAATCAACTTGCATTTGTTGGTACATTTGAGAAAGAAGTCCCAAACCCCTACTGTCTTTATCAATACAGACTTGACCTGATATAACATAGCTGTAGTTTTCCAATCCAAAGGATTTATAGGTAATATCCTTGAACTCTTGAAACATTGGTTTTAACAGTGGGAATTCCGATTTTAACGAACGAACTAATGTCAATACATATCCAACTACATTGTCTCCATTGATTGCAATGTATTGCGGTGCCTTGGAAGACATTTTTTTCAAAACCCCAAAATCGTGTTTTAGGGTAACAAATCCATTGATCTCCTTTTCTAAAATTGGAATGTTCTCAATATGGTTCTGTTCCTGTAAGGAAAGAATACCTTCAAATTCTGCTTGACTTTGAGCTATTTTGATATGTGTATTTTGGCTTGTCATCTGATTAAAAAACTATTTATCAACAAATTTCGATAAAAATAATTAATGGGTACAGATACATTTTTGTTATATTTGTAGGGTACAGATTTTTAATAACTAATGGGAAAAGATTTATTATATGTTCGAATAGCCAAGGCTTTGGAAAAGCAGATAAAGAATAAGGTTTTGTCATCTGGGGACAAACTACCTTCTTTAAGAACCATAAAAGAGGAATATGGTGTGAGTATGAACACCGCTACACAGGCCTTTCTGGAACTCGAAAAATGGGGTTTGATAGAGTCTGTTCCACGTTCAGGGTTTTATGTAAGCAATCTTACCGAGCGGCAATTGAAGACTCCTGAAACAAGCAATCCATCTGCTTCTACTGTTCAGGAAGAAGCAGAGCAATTAATTACAAAAGTATACCGCTCTCTTACTGATACTTCAATAACACGATTGTCCTTGGGCGTACCGGACCATCAGTTGGTTCCAATCGCAAAACTTAATAAATCTTTGATCCATTCTATGCGTAATTTAGGTGGTGGAGGAACCGATTATGAGGAAATTCAAGGTAACAGAAAATTAAGGAAGTATATTGCCAGATGGTCATTTACTTGGGGAGGTGATTTTAGTGAAGAAGATTTCGTTACCACGGCTGGGTCAATGAACGCCATTTCTTTTTGTTTGATGGCACTGACCAAACGAGGGGATACTATTGCTGTCGAGAGTCCTATTTATTTCGGCATCCTGCAATTGGCCAAAAGTTTAGGTCTACACGTCTTGGAGATGCCCACACATCCTGTAACAGGTATGGATTTGCAAGCATTAAAGAAGGTTGTCCCTAAAATAAAGGTTTGTTTAATCGTCAGTAATTTTAGTAACCCATTGGGAAGTTGTATGCCCGAAGCCCATAAAAAGGAACTTGTTTCTATGCTTGCAGCTCACGATATTCCAATTATTGAAAATGACCTATACGGCGATGTTTATTTTGGGGATAGCAGGCCGAAACCTTGCAAAGCTTTTGATATGACAGGAAATGTATTATGGTGTGGTTCGGTTTCCAAGACCCTAGCTCCCGGTTACAGGGTGGGGTGGGTTGCACCGGGGAAATATCTTGCTAAGATCAATCATTTAAAACTGTTGCACTCGGTATCCTCAACGACCATCACCCAAGAAGCTATTGCCCATTTCTTGGAAAATGGCAGGTACGAAAACCATTTAAAGAAAATGAGAAGGACTTTGGCTACTAACAGTTTACATTTTAAGCGTGCCATTTCCGCTTATTTTCCTGAAAACACGAAAGTCAGTAATCCGCAGGGAGGATTTATGCTCTGGGTGGAACTAGACCCTAAAATCGATACGGCAACACTTTATGAAAAAGCGATGGAACATAAAATAAGTATTGCTCCAGGTAGGATGTTTACACTTCAAGATCAATTCCATAATTGTATGCGGATTAGTTATGGACAACAATGGACAGCACAATTGGAGAGTAAGCTGAAACAACTGGGAAATATTGCTAAAAGGATGTTTTAAACCTATCATATAACTAAATTGTCACTGACGTGATAATCGAGCAATAGCCTTTTGGTTCTTTCTTTCATTTTTTCAACCTGTTTTAGATTTTCCTTGAGATATTTTTCTGTGTGTTTTGTAATCTGTTCAGGATCGAACTCTGTTTTTTCGGTAATCATTTTATAATATATCGAAGCTATTTTTCGTGCTGTGACCACGACGGCCCGTTTTTCGCCACTTTTTGCATTCTTTCTTCGTAAGTAGTCGCCAATGGGGTTTCGTGCTCTCCATTAGGCACTTGTCGCATCCTTGAATCCCTGACCAACTGTGCTTTTTTTTCTTACCCTGCTGTAAATAACTTTTCCGCCCGTGATCTTATTGTTGGGTACTACGTTGAGCCAAGACAAAAATTGTTTTTCTGTCGGGAATTTTTCTTTTAGGTCCATTCCCGTCTCGGAAAATATGGCAAGTGCTGTAGTTTTTTTGATCCCATAAATTTTTGTTACCTGAACTCCCAAAGCCTGATACAAATATTGCGACACGTTAAAATTTGGATTGTTTTTGGACTTTTGCACTTTATCTACCGTTTTCGATATTGGGGAGCATGACATTTCTTTGATAGCTTTTCACTTTCCACATCATATTGACAAAGATAGTCTTGTTAAAAAATAATGTTTATAAGCTAACCGTAAGTTAAATACCTGCTCTTCTCGCCAGTTTCCCTCTAAGGATTTAATCAGTGTTTCTTCTAAGGTCTTTATCCGCCAGTCCCCTATATCGGGCCAGTATTTTTGGGTCTCGTTCGCCATTCTGTATCTCCGTAATGATTTCCGTTCCAGTCTTTCCGTTAAATCCTGTATTACTTGGTTCAATTTAATGTTCATTTGCTCCAATGCTTTCTACATCCGCTGGATTTCCGTGGTCATCTGTCTGATGGTGTTTTTTCTTTGTCTCCCGTAATTGCACAAAGACCGGGTAAGCTTATCCAGTTGAAAGCTAGCGCACAACAGATAAAATGTTTGCAACGTGTATCGCTTACAGCGCTTTTCCTTCCAGGTACGTTTTTTACATGGTACGCATTGACCAAATAAACCTCGAAATCATAATCAAGTAGGATAGTGTACAGATCTAACCAATAAACAACTGACGATTCCATTGCAATCGTATCTACCCCGCACTCTTTCAACCACCTTGCCAATTGATGCAGATTTCTTGTGAAACCTTGAAAAGTCCTTACGGATTCCTTTGCGCTGTCTTCCCGGACTGCTACCAAATGCTCGGTCGAGGATACATCAATACCTGCGGCATTTAGATTTTCCAATTTTGTTGCCATTGTTTGAAAGCTTTATTGGAATGGAGAACCGGCATACTTAAAATTGAATATTCTATTATAAGGGATCTATGTCACCAATAGGTAATCTAACAGTATTAATACCTAAACTGAGTTAGGGGCTTTAAAGCACCATTGTTTAAAAGATTTGATTTTAAGTATGCCTGTTTTGCATCAGTTAAAGATAATCAGGCTCGAGTTATCGATATAGATTATATGAGCTCGCCCATCGAGGAACTGAGTTCGGTCTAAGCTTTTAATAAAACAAGGCTAGCTGGGATGTATTTTATGTTTCAAATCAATAGCGTCCTAAACGATTAATAAGAGAAAGGGAGTTCTGTTTTTCAAAGTTACCTTTATAGTGCAACACAAAACCCCACCTTTCTCTTATGGCAAATATAACTTTGTTTTCTCAAATCATCTCAAAGCTCGACCGTGGCATTTTCAATAAACTGGTCGATCAAAGAAAAACTGATAAACATCAAAAAGGCTTCACTAGCTGAACTCACTTGGTATCGATGCTTTTCTGCCAGTTCGCAAAGTGCCAATCTGTTCGGGATATCAGTAATGGTCTGCGTTCTGTTACCGGCAATCTCAACCATATGGGGATAGAAAAGGCCCCTTTAAAATAATCTATCAGTTATCAGAACAAAAGACCGGATTGGGAGCTTTTTAAGGATTACTATTATTCCCTCCTGGGAGGTCTAGGATAGCAAGTGCATATAAAACGTGTGAAGTTCAGGATAAAATCAAAAATATTCCTACTTGATCGTTCTACGGTAAGCCTATGCCTGAGGTTTTTCGACTGCGCCAAGTACAAAACGGCCATAGGCGCCATAAAGATGCATACCCTATTGGATTACGACCGGAACCTGCCCGCTTACGTCAATATAACCAATGTTAAAACGGCCGATAACAAAGGGGTCTATGATATTCCATTGCTCAAAAGAAGTGTCATCGTTGCCGATAGGTTCTACAATGACTTTTCCCTACTAAAGGTCTGGGACACCAACGAGGTGTTCTTTGTTGTCAGGCACAAAGAAAACATCCAATACATCACAATCAAAGAAAACGGCCTCCCCGGTAACAGCCCGAACATATACATATCGATGAGATTATAGCCCTTACGGGCACAAAATCAAAAGAAAAGTATCCGAAACGGCTTAGCAGGATAGCAATATACGACCCAGTCAACAAACAACAAATTGAACTGATCACCAACTAAATATCTTGGACAGCAAACACGATAAGTGAACTTTATAAGGCCAGGTGGGAAGTGGAAAACTTCTTTCGTGAGATAAAGCAGTTGTTAAATATCAAATCGTTCATCGGAACAAGTGAAAATGTCGTGATGATACAAATATGGACTGCACTGATAACTTTACTGGTCTTAAAAGCCTTAAAGGGAATGACAAAACACAAATGATACCTATCAAATCTGGTCGCCCTTATCAGGTTGAACCTTTTTGTGAAAGTAAACCTGAAAAAATGGCTCGACACCAATTTCAAGACCATCCGCCACCTAAACAAAACATAATACAGGGAGTCCTGTTCTGAAAAAGCTTAAAAGGATAGCTTTAGGTCAATCAAAACAGTAAATTTATTCCATCAGAAAAACGTTTAAGACAGAATTGGTTTCAAATCTGATTTCAGGTTTTTCAGGAGGGAGTAAACGATAAGGCTGGCCACTAGGCTCTCTAAAGACCTTAGAATCAGTCAGGGTATTTGGAATTGACCTGACCATTATAGCTTTTGAATGCAATAATTCATGTTTCCAATCAATCTAATGGTTTATGAAGATTGCTTGGAATTGCATCCGTCAATCTTAATCTTTTGTTAAAGTAATAAATTATAAATGAACGTTCATTCTTTTTGGTATATTTGCACTGTAAAACCAAATTAAAATAATGAAACATCTAATATTTACGCTGATAAAAATATTACTATCTCTCTTTATGATCTACGGAGGGGTACAGCATTTTGTGAAACCGGATTTTTATTCACCGTTTGTCCCTTCATTTTTACCATATCCAATAGCTGTAATTTATGTTTCAGGCATCATTGAAATTGTTCTAGGTTTCGCATTGTTAGTAATCAAAAAATACGCTAAACTGGGAGCTTTGGGCGTCCTGGTTTTAATGATCTTATTTTTACCAATCCACATCTGGGACGTGTTTTCCGAAACACCAGCGATCGGTAGTCATGACGCCGCCTTGATCAGACTGCCGATCCAATTTGTACTAATTGCTTTGTCTTGGAAAGTCTATAGCATATTAGCCATTAAAAAAATATAATGAATATCCATATGATTAAGAAAGAAAAAATAAAGGATAAAAAAAGTGCCCTACTGAACGCAACCCTAACTTTGGTCAATGATCATGGTTTTCATGATGCCCCAATGTCCAAAATTGCAAAACTTGCGGGAGTGGCACCGGCGACCATCTACCTTTATTTCAAAAATAAACAGGATCTGATCAACAACCTTTACCTTGAAGTGAAGGCATCTTTTAGTGATTGTGCTTTTAAGGGATACCATAATACTATGCCTGTTAAAAAAGGTTTTGAAATAATTTGGTACAATATTGCGGATTATAAATTAAATCTAGTAAATGAAGCTGCATTTTTATCGCAATGCGATAATACTCCCATGATAGATGAAGAGATTAGGAAAGAAGGGTTAAAGCATTTACAGCCCCTACTCGATTTATGGGATCAAGGGAAAAAGGAAGGTATCATTAAACCTCTTTCAATCTTTGTCCTTTACGCTTATACCATATACCCCTTGACATTTTTAATGGCTATGCAGGAAAGAAACCTGTACACGTTGAACACAAAAGTTTTAGACGAAACTTTTCAAGCTGCTTGGGATGCCATAAAATTGTGATATTTTTTTATCTAAAATAAAGAACGAACATTCATTTATAAATATAATAATGGAAAACAAAACAATCCTTTTAAACGGTCTACAAGAAATTCTTTCCGCAACTTTCGCTGGTGCTGAACAGCATTTGGTACATGCTACTATCAACGAATACAACGGGTTCCCAAAATTGGCTCAACGTATGCGATCAGAATTTGAAGATGAAATTTCGGATACCAAAATTTTGATGAGCAGAATTTTAGATTTGGGAGGAACACCAAACACGAAACATCAAACCCTACCTATTCATTCGGATGTAGCGAAACAGCTCGAACAAGAGCTCACCGAACAGCTTATTGCAATAAAACGATTGGAAGAGTTAATAGCACTGTCTGAAAACGACGGTGCAACCAGAATGGTTTTCGAGGACTTCCTAAAGGACGAAGACTTGCATACTAGATGGCTAAAACAACAAATTAGTTTGATGAAAAACGTCGGTGTTGCAAATTATTTAACAACTCAAATATAGGTAGTAAAACATAGTTCATTAAGGAACAAAATAATTTAATAATCAACTAAAAATAATAATCATGAAAAAATTATATACAGCTAATGCAATTGCAACGGGTGGTCGAGAAGGTCGCGTCAAATCGGATGATGGAGTGTTGGATTTTAAAGTGGAGATCCCCAAGGAAATGGGAGGACGCGGTGGGGCATTTACCAATCCAGAACAACTTTTTGCTGCAGGTTACGCTGCTTGTTTTGATAGTGCATTAAACCTTGTGGCTCGTACACAGAAAATAAAGCTAAAAGATACTAAAGTAATTGCATCCGTCAGTATAGGACAAAATGATGATGGAGGTTTTTCGCTTGCTGTCGATCTTTCCGTATCCATTCCTCAAATAGAAAGAGAAACTGCACAAAAATTACTTGAACAGGCGCATCAAGTGTGTCCCTATTCCAATGCAACCAGAGGCAACATTGAAGTTAATTTAAGTTTAGTATAAAAATTATCAACATGAATAAAATAATCCTTTTAAACAATCGCCCTACTGGAAAACCCCAAGCCTCCGATTTTAAATTCACAGATGAAAATAAGCCTGAGATAGCCAAGGGGGAAATTCTTCTGAAAACTAAATTCGTATCGGTGGATCCGTATTTGAGAGGACGAATGAGTGATGCAGAATCGTATGTGGAGCCTTTCAAATTGAATAAGCCTATTTCATCTGGTTGTATTGCCGAAGTTGTCGAGTCCAAAAATAAATCCTTCAAAAAAGGAGACTTTGTATCTGGTTCTTTAGAATGGAAAGAGTACCAAGTTTCAAACGGTAATGGACTTTTAAAAATAGATGCGTCGATAGCCCCGTTATCCACTTATTTAGGAATTTTAGGAATGACTGGTTTAACCGCTTATTTGGGGTTAACGGAAATTGGATTGCCAAAAAGAGGTGAAACCATAGTGGTGTCCGGTGCTGCTGGTGCGGTTGGTAGTGTTGTTGGTCAAATTGGAAAAATACTGGGTTGCCACGTAGTTGGAATTGCAGGTACTGATGAAAAAGTTGCGATGTTAAAATCAAAATTTTATTTCGATGATGCCATCAATTATAACACAACTAAAGATATAAACAAAGCAATTGCCACTGCTTGCTCCAAGGGAGTTGATGTTTACTTCGACAATGTTGGGGGTGATATTTCAGATAATGTACATGCCAACATTAATAGGTTTGGTAGAATTATCGTTTGCGGAGCCATTTCTGCCTATAATGAAATCTCTGTGCCAATAGGTCCTAGGGTAGAACATTTTTTGATTAGGAAAAGTGTACTCATGCAAGGTTTCATCATTGGAAATTATGCGGAAAAGTTTCCGGATGGAATAAAACAATTATCAAAATGGCTTCAGGAAGGAAAGCTATCCTATACGGAAACTATTGTTGAAGGTTTTGATACAATCCCCCAAGCATTTATAGACCTTTTTGAAGGAAAAAATACAGGTAAAATGATTGTAAAAATATAGTCATAACATGATTGAATTATTTAAATAAAAAAAATATGAACTCAAATTATAAAAATATATTTTCTCCTTATTCTTTTCCCGTTTCTGGTGTAGAAATCTCGAATCGGATAGTACTAGCTCCCATGACCACCTTTTCTGGTAATGATGATGGAACAACTACAGATGCCGAAGTGGCCTACTATCGTGAACGGAACGAATCGGCTGGGCTTTTAATAACCGCTTGTGCCTATGTAATAAGTCATGGTAAAGGTTTTCATGGTCAGATAGGTGCCGATTCTGATGCATTAATTCCAAGTTTGAAAAGGATAGCTGATGCTTTGAAAGCAAATGGGAATAAAGCTGTACTTCAAATATATCACGGGGGAAGAATGTCTCCTCCCGAAGAACTCGTTGATGGACAATCTATAAGTGCTAGTGCTGTAGCGGCCAAAAGAGAAGGTGTACAAACTCCTCGAGAAATGAAGGCAACTGAAATAGAGGAAACAATTGTAGCTTTTGGTGAAGCTACCCGTAGGGCAATAGAGGCTGGTTTCGATGGGGTAGAAATACATGGAGCAAACACGTATCTTTTACAACAGTTTTTCTCGCCCCATTCCAATCGTAGAACAGATAAATGGGGAGGAGATTTGATGAAGAGAATGACTTTCCCTTTAGCAGTAGTTGATGCTGTAATAGAAGCAGCAACACTTTCATTGCATCCATTTCTTGTTGGATATCGAATTTCACCTGAGGAAATGGAAAACCCTGGTATCATAATGGAAGATACACTTCATTTCGTGGAAGCACTTTCAAAAAAACAATTAGACTACCTACATGTTTCTGTGATGGATTTTTGGGCAGGTTCAATGCGGGATAAAAAAGATACAGAGGCTCGTGCCTTACTAATTGCAGCTAAAGTAGGTCATATACTACCCGTTATTGGTGTAGGTAGTATTCACACTCCAGAAGAAGTAGAAAGAGTTCTTTCTGTTAACATTCCATTGGTAGCAATGGGCAGAGAACTTTTAATGGAACCACATTGGTTGACTAAAGTAAAAAACAATGAAGTTGAGCAAATCAGTACAGAACTAGATGTAAGTGCTCAAGATGTATTGAAGATACCTACTCCTCTTTGGAATGAACTTATTTCGAGGACAGGTTGGTTACCATTAAAAAAACAATCAACAAGATCTATTTAATTTATAAATATCTAAAACAGAAGTAACATGAACAATTTTGAATTTAAAAATCCAACAAAAATATTATTTGGAAAAGGCCAAATTGAGAATCTATCAAAAGAAATTCCCGAAAACTCAAAAATACTAATGCTTTACGGAGGTGGAAGTATCAAGAAGAACGGAATCTATAATCAGGTAAAAGAAGCTCTTTCAAATTATGAAGTGGTGGAATTTGGCGGAATTCCAGCTAATCCAGAATACAGCGTCTTGATGAAAGCCTTAAAACTGATCAAGAATGAAGATATCGACTGTTTACTGGCCGTTGGAGGAGGGTCTGTCATCGATGGTACAAAATTCTTATCGGCAGCTGCCCTTTACAAAGGCGATACCCCTTGGCATTTATTGACCGATAATAAACCTATAACCGAGGGAATGCCTTTTGCTACGGTTTTAACCTTGCCTGCTACCGGTTCTGAAATGAATTCCGGGGCGGTCATTACAAGGGAAGAAACAAAAGAGAAATTGGCCATGGGAGGACCAGGTCTTTTTCCTGTATTCTCAATTCTTGACCCACAAGTAATACAATCCATACCGAAACGTCAGTTGGCCAACGGGATTACAGATGCTTTTACTCACGTTTTAGAGCAGTATATGACGTATCCTACAGGAGCATTATTGCAAGATCGCTTTGCTGAAAGTATTTTACAAACGTTGGTAGAAATTGCACCTGCTATTATGAAGGACCCAACGGATTACAAAGCGGCATCCAATTTTATGTGGAGCTGTACAATGGCGCTGAACGGACTAATCCAACAAGGAGTTCCTGGGGATTGGGCAGTACATGCCATGGGACATGAATTAACGGCATTGTATGGCATTGATCATGCAAGAACATTGGCCATTGTGGGTCCAAACCATTATCGATACAATTTCGAAAGTAAAAAAGTGAAATTGGCACAGTATGCAGAACGTATCTGGAACATTGAAGAAGGAACAGTCGAGGAAAAAGCCAATATAGGAATTGAAAAAACCGAAGATTTTTTTCACTCTTTAGGAATTGACACTAAGCTTTCGGAATACACCGATGACTATTCGGAAACGGGAAGGATTGTTTCAAAACGCTTTACAGATCGTGGATGGACTGGCCTAGGAGAACATAAAACTCTATCCCCTTCCGATGCCGAAAAAATCATAGAAATGAGTTATTAACATTTTAACCTAGAAAAAATGAAAACAAGAACAATTGGAAAAAGTGATTTAAAAGTATTTCCCATTGGTCTGGGAGCCATGGGCATGTCGGAATTCTACGGAAAAACTGATGAAAAACAAAGCATTAATACATTACATAAAGCAATAGATATTGGAGTCAATTTTATTGACACGGCAGATGTTTACGGTATAGGAGCTAACGAAGAGCTTCTTCGAAAGGCCTATAGTGACCGTTGGAATGATTTGGTGCTGGCTACAAAGTTTGGATTTGTACGAGATAAGAACAATCCGGAGGTGAGAGAACTAAGTGGTTCACCTGAGTATGTAAAAAGTTCTTGTGAGGCAAGTTTAAGACGATTGGGTCGTGATGTAATCGATTTGTATTATTTACATCGTGTAGATCCCAAAACGCCTATTGAGGAAACAGTTGGGGCAATGGCAGAACTGGTTAAAGAAGGAAAAGTTAGATATATAGGGCTTTCAGAAGTCTCAGGCGATACGCTAAGGCGTGCCAATGAAGTTCACCCTATAACCGCGGTGCAGACCGAGTATTCCATTTGGTCTCGTGATGTAGAGAAAACTACAATGTCCGTTATTGAGGAATTGGGCATTTCATTGGTGCCTTACAGCCCATTAGGCAGAGGTTTTCTATCAGGAAAAATCAGGGACACCTCAGAACTATCCGAGAATGATTTCCGACATACCGTGCCGCGTTTTCAAAAAGAATTCTTTGAAAGCAACAAAACACTTTTAAACCGAATTGAGCAGTTAGCTGATAAGAAGAAAGTAACACCTGCACAATTGTCTTTAGCTTGGTTATTACACAAAGGAGAAAATATAATTCCTATTCCCGGTACCAAACAAGAGAAATACTTGATTGAAAACACCAAAGCTGTTGACGTAGAGCTTACTCAAAATGAGATGCTGTATTTAGATGATACATACAGCACGGTGGCTGGCGAACGCTACAATGATATGGGAATGAAATTTACTAATTTATAGTAGTTTTTTTTAAACCAGAAAAGATGAAAACAAGAACAATTGGAAAAAGTGATTTAAAAGTATTTCCCATTGGCCTGGGAGCTATGGGTATGTCTGAATTCTATGGGGAAACTGATGAGAAACAAAGTATTAGAACTTTGCACAAAGCATTGGACATTGGAGTCAACTTTATAGACACGGCAGATGTTTATGGCATAGGTGATAATGAAGAATTATTGCGTAAAGCCTATAGTGACCGTTGGAAAGATTTGGTGTTAGCTACAAAGTTCGGGTATGTGAGAAATAAGGAAAACCCTGAAGGACGACAAAGAAATGGTTCACCTGAGTACGTGAAAAGTGCTTGTGAAGCAAGTTTAAAACGATTGGGGCGCGAAGTAATCGATTTGTATTACTTACATCGTGTAGATCCCAATACGCCTATTGAGGAAACAGTTGGGGCAATGGCAGAGTTAGTGAAAGAAGGAAAAGTTAGATATATAGGGCTTTCAGAAGTCTCAGGCGATACGCTAAGGCGTGCCAATGAAGTTCACCCTATAACCGCGGTGCAGACCGAGTATTCCATTTGGTCTCGGGATGTAGAAAAAACAACAATGTCCGTTATTGAGGAATTGGGAATTTCATTGGTGCCTTACAGTCCATTAGGAAGAGGTATTCTAACAGGTAAGATCAGCGACACCTCAGCATTATCCAAGAATGATTACCGGCATACGGTGCCTCGCTTTCAAAAAGAAAACTTTGAAAGTAACAAACGACTTTTAAGTAGAATTGAGCAGCTTGCTGATACTAAAAAGATAACACCTGCACAATTATCTCTGGCCTGGTTATTAAATAAGGGAGAAAATATAATTCCTATCCCCGGTACCAAGCATGAGAAATACTTAATTGAAAACGCGAAAGCTGTTGACGTTGAACTTACTCAAGATGAGATGCAGCATTTAGATGATACTTACATTTCGGTGGCTGGCAAACGCTACAATGATATGGGAATGAAATTTACAAACTTATAATAAGATCTTAAAATACAGAAAAAATGAAAAATGAAATATTAGATGCAGTTAACCCTGCATCGCAACAGATATTTGAACATGTTGAGAGTACGCCCAAAAGCAAACTTCCAAAAATGGTAGAAAAGGCTGCGCAGGCTCAAAAGAAATGGGCGGCACTAACCTATAAAGAACGAGGTATATATCTAAAAAAATTAAAAAATCTCGTTATCGAACGAGCTGAAGAAATAGCAGAAACCATCTCAAAAGGTATGGGAAAACCTTTGGTAGAATCATATTTGTTTGGTGTTAACCTAGTGGCAGAAGACCTAGAAGAATATAGTGAAAAAGCAGGAATATATCTGGCGGATGAAGATGTACCAACACCAGAATATCTTGGAGAAAATAAAAAAGCGCTTGTACGTTATACTCCTCGTGGAGTGGTAGCCGTTATTGCTCCATGGAACTTTCCGTTTGGTCTAGCAATGTCCCCTGTAATCACAGCCCTAGCGGCAGGAAATTCAGTGGTTTTAAAACCAACGTCTGCAGTTCCGATGATAGGAAAGGTAATTGAAAAACTGTTCAACGATACATTTTCTGATTTTGATGGCTTGGCACAAGTTGTTCATGGAAAAGGTAGTTTGGGAAGTGATTTAGCTACAACCAAAGGGATAGATTTTGTTGCCTTTACAGGTTCTACACAAATAGGTCGTCAACTTCAAAAACAATTGGCAGAAAACTTAACACCTTCTTTGTTAGAACTTGGAGGTAGTGATCCTTTAATTGTTACGGATGATGCTAACTTAATTCGTGCTGCAAAAGCTACTGTATTCGGCCGTTTTTCCAATAACGGACAGATATGTGAAGCAGTAAAACGCGTGTATGTTAATGAAAAAGTTGCCGATGCTTTTATTGCAAATGTTAAAAAGGAAGTCGAAGTACTTACCTCTGGGGAATACACCACACCTTCAAATGATGTTGGTCCATTGGCTAATGGCAGGGGTGTCAATACCATGAAGGAGCAATTACAAGACGCATTGGACAAAGGTGCGGAACTAATTGCAGGTGGTTTCCCTGAGAATGACGATACTTTATTCTGGCCAGCAACGGTTTTGACTAATGTAAATCACAGTATGCGTGTTATGCACGAAGAAGTGTTCGGACCAATATTGCCAATTCAAATCGTAAAGGATGATGAAGAAGCCATTGCATTGGCTAATGATTCTGAATATGGTCTAGATGCTTATGTGTTCAGTAGTAATATGGAAAGAGCTCATAAAATAGCAAATCAGTTACAGGCAGGTTCTGTAGATATTAATGAAGTATTGGTTCATTATGCGGTATCGGGAATACCATTTGGAGGTGTGAAAAACTCTGGAATCAATCGTTATCACGGAAAAATAGGTCTGCAGTTATTCGCGAATTATAAAGGTATGGTGATAGACAGTGGAGAGAAAGATACTGAAGCACTTTGGTTTCCATATTCTGAAGAAAAACTACAAGGAGCTAAACAGCTTTTGGAACAATTGAAATAAAACAATGATTAATAACTAAAATTAAAAGAAATGAAATTAAAAAATAAAGTGGTGTTTATAACTGGAGGAGCTTCGGGAATAGGTAAAGCTTCCGCCATCGCCGCAGCAAAAGAAGGAGCTACTGTAGTCATCGCCGATTTGGCAAGCTCGAAATACGAAGAAACTTTGGTGGAAATTGAGTTTAATAAGGTGCAAAGTTTATTTGTACCAATTGACGTTGCTAATGTCGAAAGTGTAAAAAAGGCAATTCAAACTACTGTTGAAAAATTTGGCAGATTGGATGTAGCTTTCAACAACGCCGGTATTGCGGGCTCTTATTCTGATATTCATGATCTGGAAGAGGAACAATGGCAACATATTATAGATGTTAATCTTACCGGTCAGTTTTATTGTATAAAATACGAACTACAACAATTTCTAAAACAAGGGGGAGGTATCCATTGTTAATATGGCTTCTATAGCAGGATTAAAAGCAGAGAACGGTTTGATCCCTTATACCGCGGCCAAACATGGAATGATGGGCCTTACCAAAAACATAGCGGTTCAATATGGAACACAAAACATCCGCGCCAATGCAATATGTCCCTATTACATAGAGACTCCCTTGTTAAATGATCTACCAGCAGAACTCCATTCCCAATGGGTCAATGGAACACCAATGAAGAGGTTGGGAGAAGCTGAAGAAGTGGCGAAGGCGTTTATATACCTTGCTTCAGATGATTCAAGCTATTGCAATGGAACTCATATTTTATTGGACGGGGGAGCCTTGGCCAGAATATAAATTAGAACATCCTTGTTGCATTACCATTACCCATTCCGGCAAGTTCGACAAGAATGTTTTCACCGAAACAATTATCAAATAGATATAATTAAATCAATAAAAATAACACCCAAATGGAAATATTAATCGTATTGACATCCCATGCATTATTGGGAAATACCGGGGAGAAAACCGGATTTTGGATAGAAGAATTTGCAACACCTTATTATTATTTAGTAGATAATGGCGCCAACGTTACTTTGGCTTCACCTGATGGAGGTCAACCTCCTATCGATCCTACCAGTGATAAACCGGAAAATCAGACAGAATCCACCAAACGGTTTAAAAATGACGAGGGATTACAGGAAAAACTAAGTAATACGATTAAACTGTCCGAGATATCTACCAAGGAATATGACGCAGTATTCTATCCAGGTGGTCACGGTCCTTTATGGGATTTGGCAGAGAGCGAAGTTTCGGCGAGGTTGATCGAGAGCTTTTATAACGCCAATAAACCTGTCGCCTTTGTATGCCATGCTCCTGCAGCCCTGAAAAATGTAAAAAATATTTCGGGGGAACCACTTGTAAAAGGAAAAAAAATAACTGGATTTACAAATTCAGAGGAAGAACTGGTTGGTCTTACCAATGTTGTACCTTTTCTTGTTGAAGATATGTTAAAGGAAAAAGGAGGTATATATAGCAAATCAAATGATTTTGAGGCCTATGCTTTGGAAGATGGATTGCTCATCACAGGACAAAACCCAGCCTCATCGCAAAAAGTCGCTGAACTATTATTAACCAAATTGGAATCTAAAAAATAGGTTTTCTGGTCATTCTCTGATGTAAACATCACAGGAGTATCTTCCTTCCTTTTCTATGAAGAGGAAGGAGGATCGACTAGAATACAGACTCATTAACAAATTAAAAAGAATTTATAGTTTATGATAAAAGTCGTAGCCAAGAATTTTGCTAAAGAAAATAAAATTGATAAAATTTTAGAACTGGCAAAGAAATTAGTGGGAAAAACAGTGAAAGAAGTAGGATGTATCAAGTATGAAATGTATCAAAATACAAAAGAGCCAACAGAACTGATAATGCTGGAAGAATGGGAAACTGTAGAAGATTTAAACAATCATATGTCTTCTCAACATTTTAAAAGAATAGTTCCTCAGATGGCTGAATATTTAAGAAAAAAGGCAGAAATTAATATCTACAAAAAAGTCATTTAGACTTTTTATAGAATGAAAGTAAATAAAACATGCCAATTGCTGCTTAAAGTATAGTACAAGAAAGATATAAATAAGGCCAAGTGTTTTTTTATTTCTAATATATATTAAAAAATAGAATTTCCAGGTAGGTATAAGTCTTATTAGGCTTCGATATTCGGATTCTTTTGCTAAAAGATACCTCCTATATTATTATTATTTAATCAATTGATCGCCAAAATTAGCTTTTATACTCGTAGGAAAATTTGTTTTAAAATCGATTTCTACTTTGGTTAAGCTTTCCACTAAAATTAAAAATGATATGTCAAAATTATATTCGTCCTATAGCCTGAGAGGTTTGGAATTGTCCAACAGAATTGTAGTATCACCAATGTGCCAATATAGTGCAGAAAATGGCTTGGCCAATGACTGGCATCTTGTACATCTAGGTTCGCGTGCGGTTGGAGATGCCGGCCTCGTTTTTACGGAAGCTGCGGCAGTTTCACCAGAGGGAAGGATCTCATCATCAGACCTAGGAATTTGGTCGGATGAACATATAGAACCTTTAAAACGAATAACAACTTTTATTAGAGGACAAAATGTATCATCAGGTATCCAGTTGGCCCATGCCGGTAGAAAGGCTAGCTGTCTACCTCCCTGGGAAGGTGGGCAGCAAATTAGCCCTTTAGCTGGAGGTTGGCAAACTGTTGCCCCGACGCCGATACCATTTTATGAGGATGACGTAACACCGATAGAATTGTCGATCGAAGAAATACAAGCCATCATACAATCATTCGTAAATGCTGCGAAAAGAGCAGTGACCGCTGGATTCGATATCATTGAAATACATGCTGCACATGGGTACCTCTTGAATCAATTTTTATCTCCCCTAACAAATAAAAGAAAGGATAAATATGGTGGTTCGTTTGAAAATCGCATGCGTCTATTGATCGAAGTAACTATAGGTATCCGCGCTGTAATACCGCAGGAAATGCCTCTTTTTGTACGCATATCCGCCGAAGAGTGGGCACCTGGAGGTCACACCATGGAGGAATCCTTGGAAGTTGCAAAGTTGTTAAAAACTAACGGAGTCGATTTAATAGATTGTTCCTCTGGAGCAGTGGTAAGGCAGCAAAATATCCCAGTTAAAGTAAACTATCAAGTTCCTTTTGCCGAAAGAATCAAGAAGGAGACTAACATCGCGACCGGTGCTGTAGGTTTAATTACGGATATCTTTCAGGCCGAGGATATTTTGGACAAAGATGAAGCCGATTTAATTTTTATCGGTAGGGAGATGTTACGAAATCCGTATTTAGCATTACTCGGAGCAGATCAAATGCATATCATACCTAATTGGCCTAAACAATATGAAAGAGGAAAACCTAGAAAATAATTATTAAAATCGAAAGAAATGAATAATAAGAAAAAAAATGTTTTGGTTGCCGGGGCTAATGGTACTACAGGAAGGATTATCATCGATATACTTCAAAAATCAAATACCTATATACCAGTTGCAATGGTTCGCAAACAAGAGCAAAAAGAGCGTTTTGAAAGTGAACATGTTACGACGGTACTAGCCGATATAGAAGAGGACTTGAGCCAAGTTGTCACTCAAATTGACAAAATCATTTTCGCCGCTGGGTCAAAAGGCAAAAACGTAGTTGGTGTAGACCAAGAGGGAGCTAAACGATTAACCGATGCTGCAAAACAAGCCGGAATCGAAAAATTCGTTATGTTAAGTTCAATGGGAGCCGATAATTCGTCACAAAATAAAGAGATTGAAGCCTATTTGAAAGCAAAACAAAACGCCGATGAGCATTTGCGTGCAAGTGGTTTGGAATATTCTATCGTTAGACCAGGGCAATTGACAAATGAAGATGGCAAGGGTAGAATCGAGCTCGGTTCCAAATTAAAAAAAAGCGGTAGCATTTCAAGAGCTGATGTAGCAAAAACCTTAGTTGAAGTTTTGGATAACGACGTTATGCAAAATCAAACTTTTGAGCTTTTGGAAGGTGAAACTTCTATTGAAAATGCAGTTCGATTAAATTAAGGATATACTAATGACACTTAGATTAGCCTCTATGTTTTAATACATTAAACCAAGAAAAGAATATCAAATTGATTGTAACCAATAGGATAGATTACAACAAGTCATTCTTCAACAATCTAAGCGAGTTAAAGGTTAATCTTTCCAAGCCTTGTTAATAAAATTTTAGAAAAGGAATTTAATTTTTAATGAAGCTAAACTCCAACTCCAAGGAATGCGATAATAATAAATGTGAACCAAGTTAAATGCGTATTCACTAATTAAAAATATGAAATTTTCTAAGACCATAAAATATTTTCCGTTTTATATGCTTTCGGTGTTGCCTATGCAAATACTGTATTTTTTATCCAATTGTGTTTACTATTTTATATACTATATGATACAATATCGAATAAAAGTGGTCCTCGACAATCTTCGTAAAGCATTTCCTGAAAAAAGTGAAGAAGAAATTAAAGATATTTCCAAACGATTCTATCGTCATTTTTGTGATATCATTTTTGAATCCATTAAAACATTGACGATATCTAAGGAAGAAGCTAAAAACAGATTAAGTCTCAATAATCCTGAAATTATTGAGGATTTATTAGAAAATGGTAGAAATATTCTATTGTACGCAGCCCATCAAGGGAATTGGGAGTTGCTTGTATATTTACCTTTGATGTTGACTTATCCTTCAAATACATTCTACCGTCCCCTAAACAATAGTTATTTCAATGGGCTTGTTCTTCTAATACGAGAGCGGTTCGGTGTACGATGTGTTGAGGAGTTCAAAGGATATCGGACAATAATTGCACAAAACAATAATCCAGTGCCAGTAATGAATTGTATCATTGGTGATCAAAGCCCAAGAAGGAAAAGTGCCATCCACTGGTGTAATTTTTTGAATAGGAAAACAGCTTTCTACCTTGGAGCTAACATCATTTCAAAGAAAACTAATGATGTTGTTCTCTTTCCTAGATTCAATAAAATTAAAAGAGGACATTATCAACTCTATTTTGAAATGATCGAGGAATTTCCATCACATTCGGAAGGGTATAACATTGTAGTTGAATATGCGAGATGTTTAGAAAACACCATTACCCAATCCCCGGAAATGTGGCTTTGGAGTCATAGGAGATGGAAGCTAAGTGAGGCTTAAAGGGAGGATAAAACCCTTATTAAATAATATTGCCATTAGATTAGAAGAAAGTCCAATGGTAAAGAAACAATGTCAACAAACTCATTAAACTTTAAAACTTAGACGAAATGGAAAAAATAATTTGGATTGTAATGGCGTTCATTGCGGGATCATTTCTCCCCATACAATCTGGTATGAATAACAAACTGGCTAAAGCGGGTGGTAGCCCTGTCCATGCCTCAATGATATCATTTGCCATTGGTTTATTGGCATTGGTAATCTATATTATTTTAACTTCTCAAAATGTATCTTGGAGAGGAATAAAAGACGCCCCAACTTATGCTTGGATAGGCGGAATATTGGGAGCTTTTTATGTTACAATTATTGTACTAGCCTTTCCTAAGATAGGACCTGGTTTAACATTTGGGTTAGTAGTTTCCGGACAGTTGCTTATATCCATGTTGATGGAACACTTTCAAATAATGGGAGCCCAACAAATATCAATCAGTATTGGCAGAATTATGGGCATACTATTAATCATTGTGGGAGTAATAATTATGAAGAATTTTTGAGATGACATTTCCTCTGACAAATTATAAAAACAATAGGAGAGAAAGTTTATATTCAATGTTTGAAGATTGTTAAAGCCTTCTTTAAGTTATTTAGTTGTGGATTAACTCAAGATAAATTAATTTAATAAGAATGAATAATCAATTCAAAAAGATACATCAAGTTATTTCAAGTTACATTGAAATTAATAATGAAGAATGGATTTCCTATTCTTCAAAATTTCGGGTAAAAGAAATCAGAAAAAGGGAAATAATCCTTAGCCAAGGAGATATTTGCCGTGATGTATTTTTTGTGGTTAATGGGCTGTTAAGGGTTTTTTTTGTGGATAACGATGGAGAAGAAAAGACTTTTTATTTCTCATTTGAAAATACGTTCTCCACCGATTATGAAAGTTTTCTAAAGAAAATTCCGTCAAGCTATTCTATTCAAGCATTGGAAGATACAACTGTCGTTTTAATGTCGTTTGAAATGTTGCACGATGGTTATAAAATTCTTAGCAACGGAGAGAAACTTGGCAGGTTACTTGCCGAAGAGTATTTCTTTATTTTCAATGATAAGGTTCAAGCTATTTACACCCAAAGCCCAATTGTGAGGTATAACAATCTCACTAGAAAGTTTCCGAATATTCTACAACGGATTCCCCAGCACTACATTGCATCTTATCTTAATATTAGTTCTGTACATCTCAGCAGATTAAAAAATTCTCAATAGTAAAATAAAACTGATAACATATGTTATCGTCATTGGACTATTAGCCCTTTAACTTTGTCTTTGTAATAATCAAACTTTATAGAGATGAAAAAAATGGAAGATAAAACAGTTTTAATTACAGGAGGAGCATCTGGAATTGGCAGAATAATGGTTCGTTTACTATTAGAACGAAAAGCCAAAGTTATCATCTGGGATATTAATCAAGAGAGTATTGATGACACATTATCGGAATTCTCGGACAAAGGAAAGGTTTATGGCTACAATGTAGATGTCTCCAATGTTGAACAAATACAAGAAACAGCTAAAAAAGTTAAGCAGGAAATAGGTGTAGTTGACGTCCTAATCAATAACGCGGGAATAATAGTTGGTAAATATTTCAGCGAGCATACGGTATCCGATATTTCAAAAACAATGGAAATTAATGCAAATGCACCAATGTTTGTCACAATGGAATTTCTTAACGATATGTTGAATCAAAACTCAGGACATATTTGCAATATTGCTTCGTCCGGTGGAATAGTTTCAAACCCTAAAATGTCTGTTTACGCAGCAAGCAAATGGTCACTCATCGGTTGGTCTGATAGTTTACGTTTGGAGATGAAACAAATGGATAAAAAAGTGAATGTTACCACAATAATGCCTTACTACATCAATACAGGAATGTTTGATGGTGTAAAATCCAAAATTCCAATCCTTGAACCTGAAGCAACAGCATTAACCATTGTTAAAGCGATTGAGAAGAATAAAAAAATGATAAGTATCCCAGGCTATATCTACAGATTTACACGTTTCGGTCAAGCAGTAATGTCGATAAATGTTTTTGATTGGTTCGCAGGGGATGTTCTCGGAATCTACAAAACAATGGAGCATTTCACAGGTCGTAAAAAGCAGTAACATTAGAGAAAGCATAAAAAATGGAAGAAACATCAAGAGATATTATTGTTCAGCATATTGAAAGTCAAAGAGATTTTTTCTCAACCAACAAGACAAAAGATATTAATTTCAGGCTAGAGCAACTTCGTAAACTCAAAAAGGCAATTCAAAAAAATCAAAAGAAACTTGAAGATGCTTTATGGGAAGATTTACATAAATCGCCTGAAGAATCTTACTTAACTGAAATTAGTATTGTTACGGGCGAAATTGATAATCATATTAAACATTTAAAGGAGTGGGCAAAACCTAAAAGAGTTTCAACACCTATACATTTATGGCCTTCTTCAAGTAAAGTAATTTATGAACCACTTGGATTGTCCCTTATTGTAGCACCTTGGAATTATCCTTTTCAGTTATTAATTAATTCCCTGATTGGTTCAATTTCGGCCGGTGGTTGTAGTATTCTAAAACCATCGCCAGATGCACCGAAAATTGCTAAAGCGATGCAGGAAATGATCGAAGAAACTTTTGAGTCGAATTATATTGCAGTTGTTCAAGGCGGTAGAGAAACAAATACAATCCTGTTTAATGAACGCTTTGATATTATTTTCTTTACTGGTAGTTCAAAAGTAGGGAAAGTCGTAATGAAAGCAGCAGCAGAACACTTAACACCAGTTGTATTGGAATTAGGAGGCAAAAGCCCTTGTATTGTTGATTCAGATGCAAACATTGATGTTGCAGCAAAGCGTATTGCTTGGGGCAAATTGATAAATGCAGGTCAAACTTGTATTGCACCAGATTACCTTTTTGCTCATCATTCTATTAAAGATGAGTTATTGGATAAAATTGCCAAGAATATTAAAGAAATGTATGGCAATGATATTAAAGAAAGTCGATTCTATCCCCGTATTGTAAATCAACGAGCAATGGATCGCTTAGAAAAGTTAATGAATCAGGGAGAAATACACACAGGTGGAGAGGTCGACGAAAAAGAAAAATTTATTGCACCTACAATTATTGATAATGTGAATCCTGATTTTTTGATTATGCAAGAAGAAATATTTGGCCCTATTTTACCAGTAATGACTTTCGAGTATATTGACGAAACTATCGAATACATAAATAAAAATGAAAAGCCTTTAGCCTTCTACTATTTTGGTAAAAACAGAAAAGCAAAAGAGGTTTTGGCAAAAACCACTTCTGGTGGAGCCTGTGTTAACGATACCCTGATGCACATTACAAACCACAATTTACCTTTTGGTGGAGTTGGGAACAGTGGACTGGGAAAATATCACGGACGAGAAAGTTTTTTAGCTTTTAGCAATAGAAGAGCAATTGTAACCACACCCACTTGGATTGATTTACCTTTGAAATATGCCCCTTTTAAGTATTTCAAATTGATTAAAAGAATAGTCTGATTATAAACAAACTACGGCTGCCAATATTATATAATAATAATAATAATAGCCTATATAGTAGTAAATTCATAGATTGTAGCCTGCTTCAACTTTTAACTTGCTTGACATATTTGCTTCGCAATCGAATACTGTGTTAACTATCAGGCTGTTAAAAAGCCTTCAATTGTTTTCTTTCGGTGGTTCAATCCCCAATCGGCAATATTTAGAGTAAGATGTTTTAGCGTCTCGCCGTATTGGGTAAGTTGATATTGCACTGTGATGGGCCGCGTATCTAAAACCTCTCTGGTAATGAGCTGATTCAACTCAAGCTCTTTGAGTTCTCTGCTGAGCATTTTTCCCGAAATGCCCTCTACTTCTCTCAATAGTTCCGAGTAACGCATGGGCTGAAACGTTAAGCAGGAAATAATAGATATTTTCCATTTGCCACCGATTACATCTAGTGCATCATGTATTGCTCTGATATTATGTTTGCATACATTATTGATCCCTTTTGTTCTTATCTTTTTCTTTTCCATGCCTTCAATTCATTGATAGTTACTCGAACGTCACTATTACTTTTTGTCACAAAGGTACAAATTGTCACTTTTGTGATATAACTTTGTAGTATAAAATTTAGAAAAATGGATTTAATACAAGATTTGAACTGGAGATATGCTACCAAAAGCTATAGCAACGAAAAAGTAAGTGAAGAAAAAATAGATTTTATTTTAGAAGCTATCAATCTATCGGCTTCTTCATGTGGATTACAGCCTTACCGTATATTTGCTATAGACAATACTCAATTGAAAGCGAAGCTGGGAGCTAATTCTTTTAATAAACAAATAGCTCAATCATCACACTTACTGGTATTTGCGGCGTTCAATAAAGTAACAACCAAGCATGTGCAAAACTTGGTAAAATTAACTGCAGAAAAACAAGGCGTTACAGTAGAATCTTTGGACGGGTTATTCACTACGATGGACTCATATTTTAAAAGCAAAAGTGATGAGGAGAACAAACTTTGGGCAGAAAGACAAAGCTATATTGCATTAGGAACGGCATTAATTGCAGCAGCGAATGCCAAAGCAGATGCGACGCCCATGGAAGGTTTTGACCCACAATTGTTTGATGAATTATTAGGATTGAAAGAGAAAGATTTACATAGCATCGTGATTCTTTCTTTAGGATATCGTGACGAAACTAGTGATTACTTAGCCAAAACCCCAAAAGTGAGAATATCTGTTGAGGAAATGGTAACCAAAATTAGTTAAATATAAAACAGGCGAAGTTTAATGGAAAGCTTCGCCTGTTTTAATTAAGTACTTAAAGACCGAAAGTCAATATGAAGAAACCAGATAGTCTATACGGATACTTTGTTGGTAAAAAAACGAAATATTAAAAAAGCAGGGTCCAGGCAAATTATTTTCTGCCATTCGCTGTTATCGTGATTTATCTTTTACTTCAATCATTTACCTAATGCTTCTTTCCATGTTTTTACTATAAATTTCTCTTCTTCAGTCTACACCCAAACCACAATTCCATCATGTCTGATAAGAACACTTTTTACGGGTACCACTTCTCCAATGGCTGGTGAGTTCCATAAATCATTAATTACTCTGACCTTGGGAGTTGCATTAATTATTTCAATGTTCTTCAGATAAGTTTTTAGAACTACTATATCGTTTTTATCGTCAAAGTTCAGGAACAAGAAAGGGGCATTGTGCATCAATGAAAACAAATTTTTTTCTATATCATTTATTAATAAATTTATATTAGGCATTCTTTGTCCTACTATTGGGTGAAATCTTTAAGCCCAATCATATTGGATACCCAAAGCACTTAATATTCTGGATAAATGAAGTGTAACTTCGGGAACTTGTAACATCTCGCCAACAACTGCTCTAAGAGCTTCTATTTGTGTGCCAGGTTTGATAAGTGCAGTTTGTACTCTATAAATGGCAGATTCATTGCAGAAGCACATTATAATCAAACAATTGTTTCTTTGACCAAAAATGACGCAATGGATACAAAGGATAAATCATTCATACACACTATAAAAATAGAAGGTACTGATAAAGTTTGTGCAACTACTAAATCAACTTGGAAGAAAATAGAAACACAAACACACAACAACAACAATATATAAACGGGATTAAAACGACCGTCAATATTAACTGTTAGCTGTAATGGAAAAAAAACTTCGTGCCAACCGACAAACTAAAGTCAATTATCCGATTTGGCTGATATAAAGATAGATTTGACTACATAAATATCTTGTTTCTCTTTGACCTTTGTACTTCACAAATCAAATAGAAAATGAAAAATATATTAGTTACTGGAGCAACAGGAATTTTAGGTACTGCTTTTATAAAAAGCTTACTCAAACAAATGCTTCCATCTCAAATTTCCGTGATAACTCGAAAAGAGGGCAAACGTGCGGAATTAGAGAAACAAGGGTTCTGCGCCTATTTAGGAGATTACAACGACACCACAGCACTTGAAAAGGCAATGAATGGAATAGATACTGTGTTATTGATTTCTTCAGGCGACCAAGGCGACAGAATTCAAGAACATAAGAATGTTGTTGATTCTGCAAAAAAAATGAAGGTAAAAAACATTGCATACACCAGTCGTTCTTTAACCAACAGAGCTACGCTATCAAACAAGTTGATGGAAGAGCATTTTCTCACAGAAGACTACATTAAACAAAGTGGCTTAAACTACATCATTTTTCAGAACGCCCTCTATATGGACACTATCCCTCTTTTTATCGGAAAAGAGGTTTTTCAAAACGGGATTTCTTTACCAGCTGGTAATGGTAAGGTAGCTTTTGCATTACGAAATGAACAAGCAGAAGCAATGGCAAATGTTATGACAAACCAACCATTTCAAAACCATACCTACAAATTCACAGGCAATGAAACCTATTCATTCTCTGATGTTGCCAAAGTCTTAACTGAACTTTCTGGCAAAGAAGTAGCGTACACCTCTGTCGAAGTAGCCGATTTTAAGAAAGATATGGTGCAAAAAAGTTTACACGAGCCAATGATTCAAAAAATAATCGGCTTTAACCTCGATATCAAAAACGGACAAGAAGCTACGGTTACAAGTGAATTGGAAAATGCGCTTGGACGCAAGCCAACAGCTCTTAAAGAAGGATTAAAACAATTATTCAACCTATAAAAATTTTAAAAAATGAAAATCACACTTACAGGCTCGTTGGGTCACATTGGAAAACCACTAACCCAAGAATTAGTACAAAAAGGACATTCAGTTACGGTTATAAGCAGTAATTCTGAAAAACAAAAAGACATTGAAGCTATGGGAGCTATTGCAGCAATTGGCTCTTTAGAGGATTTAGATTTTATGACTTCGGCATTTACAGGTGCTGATGCTGTATACTCTATGGTTCCACCTGCTAACTATTTTGACCAGACCCTTGATTTATTAGGCTACTATCGTAGACTAGGAGCTAATTACGCACAAGCAATTAAACAAACAGGAGTAAAAAAAGTTGTTAATTTAAGTACTATCGGAGGGCATTTGGATAAAGGAAATGGAATACTTCGAGGCGCTCATCACGTTGAGAATTTTCTAAACGAGTTATCTTCAGATGTTATAATTACACACATTCGCCCAACTGAATTTTATTACAATTTATTACCTCAAGCTCATACGGCAAAAGAAAACGGATTTATTGCATCTAATATTGGTGGAGACGTTGTAAACGCGTGGGTATCGCCATTAGATATTGCAAGTGCGATTGCGGAAGAAATCACATCGTCACTTACAGAAAGAAGAATACGCTATGTAGTTAGTGAAGAACTCACTTACAATGAATTGGCGGTTATTTTAGGTAAAGCAACAGATAACCCAGATTTGAAATGGTTAACAATTACCGATGAACAAATGCAAAATGGTTTAGAAACTGCGGGAATGCAACCAAAAATTGCAGTCGGTTTAACAGAAATGTGTGCATCCATAAACAGCGGTTTACTTTACGAACATTACAACCTAAATAAACCAATGGAAATAGGTAAGGTCAAAATGAAAGATTTCGCAAAGGAATTTGCAAAAGTTTATAATGACCAAAACTAAAAGCTCTAAAAAACTAAAAAATGTCAAACAAAACAAAAATAGCCTTAGTAACTGGCGGAAGCCGTGGATTAGGAAAAAGTATGGCTTTAGAATTAGCAAAAAAAGGATTGGATGTGATACTAACCTATCACAGTAAACAAGAGGAAGCAGATAAAGTAGTTTCCGAAATCAAAGCAATGGGTAACAAAGCCACATCTTTACAATTAGATGTTACTTCATCAAATACTTTTGATAAATTCAAAGGCGACATAAAAGTGATTTTGAAATCAAAATTTAAAACTACTCACTTTGATTATTTAATTAATAATGCTGGTGTTGGAGTTTATGCACCTTATGATAAAATTACAGAAGCTCAATTGGAAAGTATGTACAAAATACACATAAATGCACCTTTCTTTCTTACTCAAAAATTAGCGTCATTACTCAATAATGGTGGTGGTATTGTAAATATTTCGTCAGGCTTAGCGAGGTTTACAATGTCTGGTCATTCTGCCTATGCAACAATGAAAGGTGGCATAGAAACGTTAACAAAATATCAAGCTGATTTTTTTGGAGAAAGAAAAATTAGAGTCAATGTAGTTGCACCAGGAGCGATAGAAACGGACTTTGGAGGTGGCGTTGTAAGAGATAATGAAGAATTAAATAATTATATTGCGTCAACAACCGCTCTTGGCAGAGTTGGTTTGCCAGACGATATTGGAAGCGTAGTTGCGTTTTTATGTACTGATGATGCTAAATGGGTAAATGCCCAACGCTTGGAAGTTTCTGGAGGCATAAATTTATAAACAAAAAAAATGTCAATACTTCATATAAAAAGCATAACAGAATACCATAGACTAATGGAGTTGCCCAAACCGCAACATCCATTAGTTAGTGTGATTAATTTTGAAGATATAAAACCAACGAACAGAGCGACCGTTTCAAGCATTACGTACGGATTTTATTCAATTGCGTTAAAACAAGTTTTCAATGGTAAAATGAAATACGGACAGCAAGAATACGATTTTGATGAAGGCGTTTTGGCATTCATTGCACCCAACCAAATTTTGAGAATTGATGTAGAGCAAGGTCGGCAATATAGCCATACAGGATGGTTACTTATTTTCCATCCCGATTTTATATGGAATACACCATTAGCAAACAAAATTAAGCAATACGACTATTTTGGCTACGAATTAAAGGAAGCGTTACACCTATCTGACAAGGAAGAAACTATGCTTACTGGAATTATGCAGAATATCAATCAAGAATATAATTCGAATATTGATAAATTTAGTCAAGATGTCATTATCTCTCAATTAGAGTTATTGCTTACCTATTCCGAACGTTTTTATCAAAGACAATTTATCACTCGAAAAAAATCTAATCACACCATACTTGAACAGTTTGAAAATCTTTTAAACGACTATTTTAAAAGCGAAGATTTAACAACCATAGGACTACCTACAGTTAAGAGCATTTCCAGTTCGTTAAACCTATCACCTAATTATTTGAGTAGATTGTTAAAAACATTGACTGGAAAAAGTACGCAGGAATTTATCCACGAAAAACTAATTCAATTGGCAAAAGAAAAACTATCGACAACTGAATTATCTGTCAATGAAATTGCCTACGGATTAGGATTTGAACATCCTCAATCATTCGGAAAATTATTCAAGAAAAAAACCGAAGTGACACCTTTGGAATTTAGGAAAGCATTTAACTAGCAAGTAATTTATAACCCACTACAATTAAAACAACATATATAAGATAATGAACGAACTAAGTAAAATAATAAAAGAATTAATAGGACTGACAGAAAGTGAATGGAAAGTTTTTTATAAACAATTAAAACGACAAGAGTATAAAGCCAAAACTTTATTAATTGAGGAAGGAAAAACAGCAGAGACTTTGTACTTTATTGAATCTGGACTATTTAGAACATTCAGAAATTTGGACGAAAAAGATATTACTACTTACTTCGCTTGTGATAATCAGTTTATAACGGTTTTTAACAGCTTTATAAATCAAACACCTTCTTCTGAAATTTTAGAAGTTATTGAAGATAGTATTGTATATGAGATACATTCTCATAACTTGATTCAACTATATAAAGAGTCTTCAAAATTTGAAAAATTTGGAAGAATTTTAGCCGAAAAAAACCACCTTTGTGCTTTAGAAAGAACTTTAACAATGCAAACAAAATCGGCAAAAAAAAAGTATTTAGATTTTTTAAAAAATTATAATAAAAAAATTGTAAATAGAGTTCCTCAATATCAAATTGCCAGCTTTCTAGGTATAGCTCCCGAATCACTTAGTCGAGTTAGAAAAGAAATTTTCATTTCATAACAAATGTCAAGATGTAAATATTGAAAGCGTTCGTTTCTTTGTGCTTTATAAATCGAAAAATAAACGCAATGAAAATATCAAAAAAAATAAAAATATCAATTGTTATAGTACTTGCATTAATTGCTTTGCTCATTATTAGTGTTTTGTATAATTCTCGGTCACTTAGTCCAGTAGCTTGGTCGCCACCCAAAATTCCGAAATTAGATGGAGTACTTGCAGAAAATGAGTTATTAAGTAGTACAAAACGGATTGATTTGGACGGTTGGTTTGGCCCAGAGGACATTGCAGTTGATAATCAAGGGAATTTGTATTGTGGAGTTCACATTTCTAAAACAGATTTCACGGATGGTAGAGTTTTAAAAATTGATACCTCAGGAAAAGTTTCTGTGTTTGCAAATTCAGAATCTTGGGTTACGGGATTACATTTTGACAGCAATCAAAATCTTATTGCTTGTGACTTAGAAAGAGGTTTAATAAGTATTGACCAAAATGGTACAATAAAAACTTTGGCAAGTGAAGATGAAAACGGCAACAAATTCTTAATACCTAATGATGTAGATATAGCTAATGATGGTATGATATATTTTACAAATACATCATCAAAATTAACTTTTAGTAACAAACATATCTGGAAATTATTAATGGAAGCGAAACCAGATGGTGGCTTTTACAGTTACGACCCAAAAACCAAACGTGTAAAAACACTAATAGATGGAACTTATTTTGGAAACGGAGTTGCAGTTTCTCAAAATGATGATTTTGTTTTAATGGTTGATTTAGCAAAATATAGAATACGAAGATATTGGCTTAAAGGTAACAAAAAGGGAACTACAGATGTATTTTTAGATAATTTACCAGGCTTTCCAAACGGAATCTCCAGAAGTGTAGATGGAGGTTTTTGGCTTGGGTTTTCTACTAAAAGAGATGAATCGTTAGATGAGATACATGCAAAACCTTTATTAAAAAAACTCGTTTACGGACTTCCGTCTTTTTTACAACCTAAGGCTGTACCTTATGGAATGTTGATGCATCTAGATAACAATGGGGGAATTATAAAAACATACTACGATACAACCGGAGAGTTTGTTGCAGAAGCCACCTCTGTTGAAGAACACAATGGTTATCTTTACCTCGGTGGAGATGTATCTGGCCATATTGGAAAATTTAAACTGGGAAAATAACTGTGGCTAGCCGTATATAATTAATTGCTTCTAGATTACTTACGGAAATCCTCACGGACTTTTCTATCTGTGCTTTTTTGTTAACTTTAGTGCTTAAAACTCGTAACTAGTCTTATAAACAAGACCTTTATATTTAATCACATAAAGAAGTTTAGACAGAAAGAAATGATAGAGGCAAACAAAGAATTCATTAAACGAGTAATTGAAAAAGATATTCCTGTTCATAAATTTTTAGGGCTAAAATTGTTAGTCATAGAGAAAGGGTTTGTAAAAGTTAGTGTTCCTTTTAGAGATGAAGTTGTTGGAGATATAAGAAAAAACAGATGGCACGGTGGAATTATTGCAACAATAATGGACTCTGTTGGTGGAATTGCAGGCGGAACTCATTTCAAATCTTTCGACGATAAATTGGCAACAATTGATTTAAGAATAGATTATCTAAAAGGAGCAGAAGCATCATCTATAATTGTAGAAGGTAAAATTGTTAGATTGGGAAATAGAATACTTGTGACCAAAATGAAAGCCTTCCAAAATGATGAATTAATTGCAGAAGGAAAAGGTGTATATAATTTTATACGAATTGATAGTTCATCGAAAAAAAAATGAACTTGAAAGAAATTTTGCAATTTTTAGAAAACAACAATCCAAATCTAAAAATCAACTTCGACTAGGAGGACTTCAAAGAGCCTTACCCTTACGGACATTCTATTTTGAGAGTTGAAGGAGAATTAATTGACACAAATTCTATTTCCCAACAACTTAAAGGGAAAGGATTTAAAAGTGAAATATTACAAGACAAAATTTGTTTTTAAAATTTAAGAATATGTCAGAATTTTGGGAAGAAAACTTTGTTGATAAGCAAGAAATATGGGGATTTGAACCAGCTAAATCTGCTGAACTAACAAAAAATTTATTTATAGAAAAGTCAATAAATAATATACTTATTCCTGGAATAGGTTATGGACGAAATGCACAGATTTTCAAAGAAAACGGAATTAACTTTACTGGAATTGAAATTTCCAAAACAGCTATTGCTTTAGCTCAAAAACATTATGCTACTAATATAAATATATTTCACGGTTCCGTAACTGAAATGCCTTTTGACAATAAAGAATATGACGGGATATTTTGCTATGCACTAATTCATTTACTTAACAAAGAAGAAAGAACAAAACTGATAAGTGATTGCTACTATCAGCACATTACCCTCCATTTTGCGAAAAGTTACATTTCGAGACCGCTGCAAAAGACTGTGCTTTCCGCTTCGTTTTTTTTGATTTCATTTTTTAGTACAATACAGTAATGATTTTAGGTGTTTTTTTCAGTTTTTCAATGGTTTGTCCAGTAATTCATAAGCTGCAGATTTTGGTATAGCTATGGTGTTTTTTGTTATTCTATGTAGTGCAACAGTTTCCGTATTACCTAACCTAATTAGGTTATTTGGGTTTAGAAAGGAAGCTCTTAATGTAATTGAACCTGTAGCAGTATTGAAGTGACCATCAACCATATCTATTTTTCCTTCCAAATTATAATCAGAGCCACCAGCTAGTATTAAGTACTTTTTCAATTTTTAGTTTTGCTTTTTCATTCAATATTTCCTGTGTTAATTAAACTTTTTGCTTCTTTACACTAATCAAATCAATTCTTAATACACTGGATTTTTAATCAATAAAATCTAAAACGGGAATCCAATTCTTAATAAAATTAGTTGAGTAAGGATAGAAGCGTGTTAGGTGTATGTCCTGACCATCTTTTTACCTCTTTAATAAAGTGGTTCTGGTCGTAAAAACCATAGTGAAAAAAATCAGGGGTGCATCCTGTTGTATGAATGTGTTTAATTGCCAGCCTACAGCGAATCATTGATTGTACCTGTTTAGGGGATAATCCGGCATACTGCATCGTTATTCTTTGAAGATGCCTTTGACTTATTTGAAGCTTTCTTGACATTCGGCTTGCGGATGATGCATAATTTTTTCCGCTTATGAGAAGTTCTAAAAATTGGTTCCATAGAACTTGTCCTTTTCTATCTTTTCCATCAGAAAACTTTTTAATTTGATTATTAAAAGTATTCATAAAAACAGCTGGTTGTACTTCTTCAAAAAAAGGTGTCAACCAATTGAAAGCAGGCAGTATCTCATCCTGTAAAATAATTTTATTGGTCAATAGGCTAGTTTCTTCCTTGAAAATAGGCAGCGTACTTCCAAATTGAAAGGTCACTCCAAAAGCCAGATTTCCTTCGGGGTGTACATATTCTGCAAAATTGGTTCTTGGCCCTAGAATGCGTGTATCTTTTATAACTAGAGACCCCGACTGATTATCTTTAACAGTGTATGGAGATCCAAGGGTAAACACCCAGTTAACGTAGGGATAGGCAAAAATATATTCCGTCACTCCACGCCCTTTCGCGCTTAAATCAAGTAGCCAATAATAGCGTATAATATGGCGTAAATGTTCTGGTGGGGAAAATATTTTATACATCTATCTGTTCAAATCTGATTTTATTTTTACCAACTCCCCAAGCAACTTTGTTTCTTGGACTTGTGTTTCAAGGTTCATTTGCTTCGCTATCCTGACAACTTCAAAATTGAGGGTGTCTATTTCTGTTTCCCTTTTATTCCGAATGTCCTGCAATGTGGATATAAACTGGCCATCTGACATTTTGCTGATGGAAATCACCTGATCCTCGACTTCTTTTGCTTCTAAAGCAATCCCTTTTTTCTTGGCTATGAGCACACATTCCTTAATAATTCTCTTTGCCAGGGAAAAAACTTCGGCACTTCTATGGAAAATTCCATTATCAACGTCCAATAAGGGACATATGGAATTAAATACACAATTTGCGATTGCCTTTTTCCATATTATTTTATCGATTTGTTTTTCAGCAACAAATCTGAATTCGGGGGTATCTATTTCCTTTACAATTGTTTCTAAAACTGTACTGTTCTGCTGGACTACACCAATGGGAGACTCCGCTACAGGTTTATAACTTACTTCGTTTTTTGAAATATTTTGACTCGTTGCAAAAAGTACACATCTATAAATCTCTTGAAAATCATGCTCCATAAATGGTCTTTCTATACCTAGACCATTCTGCAAGATAACAATAGGTGTCTTGGTGGCTCTACTTTTGAGTTTTTCAGCAAGTTTCTTATTTCCAAAGGATTTATTGGTAAGCACAACCAGACCATTAAATTGAGTAAAGTTACTCATAGAATTGAACTTTACATTCGCTGTCAATTCTTGCCCTGATTTAAGTTTCAACCTTAGCATTTCACTATACGAACTACCATCGTCAACACGTCCTCGAATAAGCTGAACGTCTTTACCATGTCGTGTTAAGCATATCGCTAATGCTTTACCAATTGCTCCTGCACCAATTATGTATATAGTCATTTATTTTTGATTGTTCCTGAACAACAAATTACGGTAAAACACATTATTTTAAATAGTATAAGTTGGACATTTTAGCCTGATGTCCACCTTGTACTATCCTATTTATGGCTATTTAATGACTTTTGTTCAAAAAACAAATGGACAAAAAAGATATGGTTTCAGCCGATTATAAGCAACATATTTCAAGAGAACCTTTTCCGAACTCAAAAAAGCATTATGCAACGACAACTAATGGTTTAAAGATTCCTTTTAGAGGCGTTAAACAAACTAAAACTACCATAAATGGAACAGAAAAGGACACCACAAATCCAGAGGTGTATCTATATGATACTAGTGGTCCCTATACCGACCCAAAAGCCACTATTGATTTAACCCAAGGGCTTGCCGATGTTAGGGCTTGGTTGGCAAAAGACAAGGAAATAATAGAACTGTCACAACCATCCTCTGAATATGGGAATACCCGTTTAAAGGATACTACTTTGGATACCTTACGATTTCCAAATATTCGAAAACCGAAACGTTCCACAAGACCATCACATACGCAAATGTACTATGCCAAACAGGGAATAATCACTCCAGAAATGGAGTACATAGCTATTCGGGAAAACCTGATGATGGAGGATTACTATCAGCATTCTGGAAATAGTTGGGGCGCAAATATTCCTCAAAAAATTACTCCAGAATTTGTTCGGGATGAAGTGGCTAAAGGTCGTGCCATCATTCCTGCCAATATTAACCATCCCGAACTAGAACCTATGATAATTGGGCGCAACTTCCTAACTAAAGTGAATGCCAATATCGGAAACTCCGTAGTAACATCTTCTATTTCAGAAGAGGTGGAAAAAGCCGTATGGGCTTGTCGATGGGGAGCTGACTGTATTATGGATCTATCTACAGGTGAAAACATCCACGAAACCCGAGAATGGATTATACGGAATTGCCCTGTACCATTGGGTACTGTGCCTATTTATCAAGCCTTGGAAAAAGTCAATGGAAATCCCGAAGTGTTAACTTGGGAGCTTTTTCGTGATACCCTAATAGAACAGGCGGAACAGGGCGTGGACTATGTTACATTGCATGCTGGTGTTTTATTAAAATATATTCCGCTTACCGCTTCACGGCTTACGGGTATTGTTTCAAGAGGTGGAAGCATTATGGCCAAATGGTGTTTGGCACACCATAAAGAGAATTTTATTTACGAGCATTTTTCTGAATTATGCCAAATATTGAATAAGTACGATGTCTCCATTTCATTAGGTGATGGACTTCGACCAGGGAGTATCGCAGATGCCAATGATAAAGCACAGTTCGCTGAATTGGAAACCTTGGGAGAGCTCACGAAAATCGCTTGGAAATATGATGTTCAGGTAATGATTGAAGGTCCAGGACATGTCCCTATGCAGTTAATCAAAGAGAATGTGGATAAGCAGCTTAAACTTACTCACGAAGCCCCCTTTTATACATTAGGTCCACTCACTACGGATATTGCTCCGGGATATGACCACATTACGAGTGCTATTGGAGCAGCCTTGATTGGTTGGTTTGGCACTGCCATGCTTTGCTATGTAACTCCCAAAGAACATTTAGGGTTGCCCAATAAAGAAGATGTAAAGGATGGATTAATAGCTTACAAGATAGCAGCCCACGCAGCAGATTTAGCCAAAGGGTTTCCATCTGCCCAATATAGGGATGATGCCTTAAGTAAAGCACGGTTTGAGTTTCGATGGGAAGACCAGTTCAACCTTTCACTAGACCCATACAGAGCTCGTGAATATCACGATGAAACTTTACCTGCGGAGGGGGCGAAAATAGCTCATTTCTGTAGTATGTGCGGCCCAAAATTTTGTTCGATGAAAATCACACAGGAGATAAGGGAACTGGCCAATGAAAAAGCAGCTACAGAAACGAAAGTAATTGAAGAAGGCTTAAAGGAAAAGGCTGAGGAGTTTACAAAAAAAGGATCATCCATTTACTTATGAAGCAACCAAAAGTACTATCCATAGCAGGGTTTGACCCTTCAGCGGGCGCAGGAATTCTAGCCGATATAAAAGTATTTCAGCATTTCAATGTCTATGGCTTTGGTGTAATGACTGCCTTGACCATCCAAAATGAATCAGAGATTCGTGGTATTCGTTGGTCAACACACAAAGAGATTAAAGAACAGATAGATGTCATTTTTTCCCTTCACACTATATCTGCCGTAAAGATTGGAATTGTAAAAGATTCCGAAACGTTGAAATGGTTGGTCAAACTTTTAAGAGGTTATAGCAAAGACTTAAAAATCGTATGGGATCCTATATTAAAAAGCTCTAGTGGATTTAATTTTTGGAAGGATTTTGACCAAAAACAGGTATTAAGAACGATGGCACTTATTGACCTAATTACACCTAACAAAGAGGAATACTCAAAACTTTGGGGTGCTAATTTTCCCTATACGAAATTTAATGACCATACTGCTATTCTGCAGAAATCAGTTTCTGAAAATGAAGCATCTGTTATAGATCACTTGTGGTGGCATCAACATATACATCAGCTTAAATCCAGAAAATTTACTGGCTTTGATAAACATGGTACGGGTTGCATATTGTCTTCAGGCATTACAGCTGGACTGGCATTGGGATTCAATATGAAACAGGCTTATGATAAATCAAAAGAATTACTCAATCAATATATGTTAAGTAGTGAGTCTTTACTTGGCATTGCTTAAACAAATACGTTATGATGCAAAATAAAATATCCAGAATTCATTTTATCACTCAAAATATGCCCCATAAAACACATCCGCAATTGGCACTCGAGGCCTGTGAAGCAGGTGTTGATTTGGTACAGCTTCGACTCAAAGATATGGAAAGGGCGGAAATGCTTGATATCGCATTGGAGAGCCAAAAGATTTGCAGACATTTTGATGCGACTTTAATCATTAACGATCATTTGGACATCGCTCTTGAGATTGATGCAGATGGCGTTCACCTAGGCAATGGGGATATTAATCATGGGATTGCCAGAAAAGAACTAGGAATTAACAAGATTATTGGAGCAACCGCCTATAATGAAAAAGAAGCCAAGTTTCATCAATCAAATGGTATTGCCGATTATATTGGACTAGGGACTTTTCGTAAAACAAGAACAAAACCTGAAATCGAAGATTTTTTATCTTTGGATGAGATTCGTCAGTTGGTTACAAATCTAGAGAAAATGGATACTCCAACAATCCCTCTATTGGTCATCGGAGGGATACGGTTAGATGATATTACACCATTACTCTCAGTCGGAATACACGGTATTGCCATCGCTTCCCTCATCAATGAAAGTGAAAACAAAGAGCTAACACTAAAAACCATTAAAGCTGCTTTTCAATAAAGCAAACGAACAGAAGAATTGAGTTTAAAATGAATACAATTAAAATCCGGCAGGCAACTAAAAAAGATGCTAAATCCATAGCTCTTTTAGGTAGAACAACATTCTCTGAAACCTTTGCTCATTATTTTAGTTATGAGCAGGATTTGCTCGATTATCTTGAAGCTACTTTTTCTCTTGATAAAATAGAAAATAGCATCGATAAGCTTAATAATAAATATTGGATAGCAACAGTTAATAATTTACCTGTTGGCTATGCCAAACTTAAATTAAATTCGGCATCAGAATTTATCCTAGCCAACCAGGTATGTCAACTTCAAAAAATATATGTTCTTAAAGACTTTTTATCTATGAAGATAGGGGGTGAATTACAACATTACTTGCTTGAAGAAGCAAAACAATTGGGATTTAAAAACATCTGGCTTTCAGTACTCAAAGAAAACACTAGAGCTATAAGTTTTTATAACAAAAGTGGATTTGAAAAAATTGGTGAACATAACTTCCAGATTGGTAGGGAAAACTTTCGTTTTTTTGTAATGAAAAAATATTTACAAATAATAGAAGAATAACACAAATGAAAAAAATAGGATTAGTTGGTGGAATCAGTTGGACATCTACTCTAGATTATTACCGGTATATCAATGAAGGAGTTAATCAAGCATTGGGAGGGTTACAATCTGCTGAAATTATTCTCTATTCTCTGAACTTTGCAGATATTCAGGATAGAGGCTGGGAAAACTCTCATGAGTTGCTTTTAAAGGCTTGTAAAGAACTGAAAAAAAACAATGTAGAAGGTATTGTTTTATGTGCTAATACGGCTCATTTATTTGCGGATAAAATTCAGACCGAGATAGGATTGCCTATTATTGATATTGTTAACGTTACTGCAAGTGCTATTAAAAATGAGCATATAAAAAATGTTATTCTGCTTGGGACAAAATTTACCATGGAAATGGATTTTTATAAGAACAAGTTAATTGAAAGCGGATTAAACGTATTGATTCCTGAGGATGAAAAAATAAGGAATGAAATTCATTATATCGTAAAAGAGGAATTGGGTAAAGGAATTATTAAACCAAAATCTAAAGAAAAACTGATGGCTATCTGCGACGACTTAATAAAAAAAGGAGGAGAAGGCATCGTACTAGGATGTACGGAAATCCCCTTAATTCTTAGTCAAGATGATTTTTCAATACCTGTTTTTGATACAACCGAAATTCATTCCGAAGCCATAGTTAATTTCATATTGTCATAACATATTGAAGGATAAAAAAATTTACATTATTGGTTCAGGGGTCATAGGGAAGTCTTTATCTGTTTTTTTGCAGCAGGAAGGTAAAGACGTTATCCTTATAAGAGGAAGCGTAGATAACATTCCTGAAATAAAAACCAACGTCACAATTGTTGACCAGAACAACCTGGTACACAAGCAAAACATAACAACAACAGCATTTAGTAACTTAACAGCTATAAATGGGATTGTTTTAATTGCGACTAAATCATTTGCAAATAAGTATTTATCTGAGAAATTAAAACAAATCAAAGGTAATTTTTCAATCGTTCTGCTACAAAATGGATTGAATGTAGAAAAACCTTTTGAAAGCTTTGATAAGGTTTATCGTTGTGTATTGTTTTCTGGGGGAGAAGTGATAAATAATGAAAAAATTTCTTTTAAAATGGTTGCCTCGTCTCCTGTGGGAAATATATATGGAAAAAACACAGGTTTAGAGCCTATTATAAAACAAATCAACACTTTTTATTTTGGATTTAGAGAAGAGCAGGATATTATAAAACACATATGGAATAAGGTCATTATAAACTGTGCATTTAATTCTATTTGTCCTTTACTCGAAGTAGATAATGGTGTTTTTTACCGAAATCATCAGGCTGCAGGACAGGCAAAAATTGTAATTGAAGAATGTGTGGCACTATCTAAAAAACTGAATATTGAATTAAACCAAAATGACATAGAAGAACATTTAATGTTGATAAGCAAACAATCTAACGGACAACTTGTTTCTACCTATCAAGATATTCAAAATAAAAGAAAAACTGAAATAGAAAGTTTGAACCTTGAAATAGCAAGGCTTGCTAATGAAATGGGACTGCCTGCACTCGTAACCAACACAAGATTATTAGGGGAGCTGATTCAGCTAAAATCGAATATGAAATGAATAAAAAGGTCTACGAACAAAATTTACATTAACAATACTATATAGCTAATAGAACAGCAGGTTGATCTGAAAATACATCTCTTTATAAAAACAATGTTTTCCCATCTTCTAAAATAGTACACTTACTGGAAAAACCACTTTCTTTTAGCTTCGTGGATATGAATTGCCTGTTTTCTTTACAAGGACTAACGGCTTCCAAATGTGTAATAAGTACTTTTGTTTGTGGAAAGGTTTTACATAATACCATTATATCCTCTGAAGTCATTGTGACAGGCTTGCCAATAGCAAATGTAGCTGCGCCACCTGCTACTACCACATATTGTGGATTGTATAAGTTTATTGCCGCTTTCACATCTTCACACCATATGGTATCTCCTGCAAAGTAAATGCTTTCCTCCTTTGTTGAAAAAACAAAACCATTTACGGCTCCCATTTTTTCTCCGATTTCTCCAGTACCGTGCAAGCCTTCCGTGAGTGATATGGAAATTTCTTTAAATAGCATATTGTTTTCAAAGCTCTTTATGTTTTTAAAGCCATAGTTTGCAATCGTTTCTGCAATAGCAATAGGGCAAATAATAGGCAGGTTTTTATCTAAACGCTCTATAGCCGCTTTATCCCAATGGTCTGGATGAAGATGGGTTACTACAACCGCATCTATGCTTGCTAAATAATTGTCTAACTCTTTTGTGTCAAACGGTAAATCTACTAAGGGATTCGGTCTATTGTCCTGAGTCCAAGGAAAAACCCCAAACGAAGATTTTTTTCCTAGCATAGGATCTATTAAAAACTTTATGCTTTTTATATGTAGTAGTACTGTTGCATTTCGCCATAATTGAACTTCCATGGTGTTTGTTTTTTATGAATAATTTATATTCACTAAATTAGTGACACGTTATGTATACTTAAAGAAGTTTACCTTTAGGTAACCCACTTAAAAACCCAATTATGAATTATAAGGAGTTTGAAAATTGCGGAGTAAAGCGAAGTTTAGATTTACTTTCGGGTAAATGGAAACCCCTGATTTTGCATCATCTATTCCAAGAAAAAGAAATACGGTTTATTGAATTATGGCGTAAAATGCCACGGGTATCAAAAAAAGTTCTAGTCGAACAATTACAACAAATGCAGGAGCATCATATCATTGAACGAATAGAACTTAAAGGTTTCCCTCCACAAGTATACTACCGATTGCATCAGGATACAGAACCTTTAGGACCCGCTTTACAAATACTGGACGGTTGGGGGAAAAACAGATAGCTATCACTTATCTAATTACTATGCATCAATTTGGTAGCTACCGCAATTCGATTTAAAAAATTCATATGATTGATAGCTATGATAATCTGTGCAATTTCTTTTTCTTTAAAAAATTCACAAACCTTACCGTAAGTCGCATCTGTAACTCCTGTTTTGGTTATTTCGGTAATTTCCTCCGTTAGTTTTAATACAGCTCGCTCCATATCGGAAAATAGAGGACTTTCTTCCCAGGCGGATAAAGCAAATATCCGACGATCTGTTTCGCCTAATTTTAGGGCATCCTTGGTATGTAGATCAATACAATAGGCGCATTTATTAATTTGGGAAGCTCTTATTTTTATTATTTCCCTTAATTTTTTATCCAAGCTTGTTTGTGATAAATAAGCTTCAATATCGATTATTGATTTCCAACAATCCGGTTCCAAAGCTTTAATGTTTACCCGTTTTTGATGTTTAGTTATTGTAGACATAATGTTTAAATTTTGTGTTATTAAATCCTAGTTTACTATATAGTTGTTGTGCACCTTTATTATCATTTCCGGTCAAGAGCCAAACTTGCTTTCGCTGTGTTGCTTTTGAAAATTTTAAAATGGTTTTTATTAATAGGGAGGCTATACCTTTGCCCCGAAAAGCTTCCAGCACAAACAGATCATTCAAAATCCAGATTTTATTTAATTTTATGGTAGAGAAGGATGGGAAGAGCTGTGCGTAACCTGCCAATTGGTTCTTCACAACGGCTACCAATATTTCACTATCTCCTTTATTAATTCTCTCTTCCAAAAAGGTCTGAAGTTCTTCTGGATTTGATTCTTGCTTATAGAATTTCCTGAATTCAGTTACAAGAACAATCAGTGGCACTACATCTGAAAGTGTTGCTTTTCGTATAATCATCAGTTCTTTATATATTTTTAAGAATTAATTTTATTTTTACTTTTAGCGGCCAACTTTTGATTAAGAAATGTATCCAAGCTAGCAATAGCATAGCCCACTATTAGAGAAATAACCAAGATGAGAAGTGATGGAACAGCTATTTCAAAACCAGAAGAAAACCAAGTGATTAATCCTAAAAAGTAAGCAGGAACGGTATTCAAACGTTTCATCTTTGAAATGTAGAAAATCCCAATCATCGCGATAAATACAGCTAAAGGAAATCCAAACGCTCCAATAAATTCTGAAGACCAACTACCAGTATATTGGATATACATCCCGATAAGAATTCCAAAGAATTGTTGGATGAGAATGGTAAAGGCGGTTTTAAGGTTCGTGCCAAAAAGATGGTAGCTAACCCAAGCGATAAAGAGTATCCAGGGGGGCAAGGTAAAATAGGAAGCTATAAAAATGGCTAAAGCTCCTGTAAATCCTAAAGATAAGGCCTGTTTTAAGTTGGTCATAGTAATCTTGTTTTATGTGGACAAAGATTACCAGAAACAAACAGCAAAATCTTAAACTGGTTTAAGAAACCTCTTTTCTTCGGATTTCACTTAAATATTCGGGCGTGAAGCCTAAAAATGAAGCGATAAGGTATTGTGGGACACGTTGAATGAATTCGGGAAAGTTATCCCTGAAGTGGTAATATAAATCTTCCCGGGAATGCTCATAAAGCAGTTTTATTCGGTATTGCGAAGCCGCGAAAGCGCGTTGAAATACTAAATGAAAATACCGCTCCAAAGCAGGAAATTCTTTAAGTAGTGCTTCTTTAGAATCGGCACTTAACACTAAGACTTCACTAACTTCTACTGTACGGATAGTAAAGTTGGACGTATTTTTCTTAGAAACGGCGTTGAAATCGGTAGTCCACCAGTTTTCCAAGGCGAAATCAATAGTTTGTTCCGTGCCATTTTCCTTGGTGTACAATACCTGTAAACAGCCTTTGTTAACGAAAAATAGGTCTTGACAGATAACGCCCTCTCTTAATAAGTCTTTTTTCTTTTTTAAGATCTTCGTGTAAAAAAAGTTGTCCATAGTTCTAAGATTCAAATCACCAACATCTATAAACTTTTCTATGTGACTTATCAAAGACTCCATCATACCTTATAATTCGTTATCATTTTACAAGCTTTTTATACTTTGCACCCCAGTTGCTTAATTTTGACCAGATAGGGATTAACTCTATGGCAATTGGGGTGAGCTCATAGTCTACTCTTGGAGGCACTTCGGCGTAAACTGTGCGTTTAACCAACCCATCTTTTTCCAGCTCACGAAGCTGTAAGGTTAACATCCGTTCCGTGATTTTTGGTATCAGCCTTCTAATCTCACTAAAACGTAATTTACCGTTTTCCAATTTGCATAAAATCAACAACTTCCATCTGCCACCAACTTTACAAACCGCATAGGTTAAATCGCATTCCATTATGCTTTTTTCATTCAGCATATTCGTTGAATTTTCTTTTCGCTTTCCCATTACTTACAAAATTGTTAGTACCATACAATCAGATGCATACCCTACAAATTTATAGCATTCATTTTAATTTTATTGGCGAATTATAAAAATCCTTTACAAATGAAGAAATATGCATATATAGGTTGCCTTGGATTTATAGGCGTAATCACTACGGAATTTGGAGTCATTGGCATCTTACCACAAATAGCGACCTATTATGAAATAAGCATTGATCGTGCCGGACTTTTATTGAGTGCTTTTGCGCTAATAATAGCTTTGACGGGACCCTTTATGACCCTGCTTGCCTCTGGGTTTGACCGAAAAAAAGTAATGCTGCTTTCCATACTGTTATTTGTTATCACGGGAATGGTTTCTTCATTTTCTCCCCCGTTTTGGTTACTGATGTTGGTTAGGATTTTACCGGCTTTTTTGCAACCGGTTTATATTGCAACGGCACTTTCAGTAGCGGTATCTCAAGGAGATAAAAAGAATGAAAATAAACTAATGAGCATCGTTTTTAGTGGTGTAGCTATTGCAATGGTGACTACCGTTCCTTTTGCTACTTATATTGCCAGTATATTTTCTTGGGAATATTCGTTTTATGTACAATCAGCGATTAGTATCATTGCATTGATTACGATATATACTTTATTACCTAATATGCCCGTAAAAGAAAAGAAGTCATATGGGAGTCAATTGAAAATATTGAAACAACCCATATTTATTATAAGTACTGCAATGAATTTCTTTATGATAGCCGCCTGGTTTTCTACCTACAGTTATTTTGCAGATTACCTGAATAAGGCGAAAAATATGGACAATACTATGGTAAGTTATATGATGTTTGTATTTGGAGTGATTGGAGTGCTAGCTAACTGGGTGGCTGGAAAAATGTTGGATAAAAATATCACCAAAACCACAGCTTTCTTTCTATCAGGAACCATCTTGATACCGATATTGCTGCATTTTTCAGGAGGAAATACAGTGGCTACTATTGTGGTTATAGGAATCTGGGGGTTTTTGTATTCTCCAAGTTTTTTAAATGCTTCCACCTATATGATTTCGTCTGCACCAAAATCCTTGGAATTTGCAAATAGCCTTGCTACCTCATTTGGGAATTTAGGAGTCACTTTAGGAACTACAGTAGGTGGCTGGCTAATAGCTACAAAAAGTGTTGTATATACGCCTTGGTTAACCTTATTTTTTGGAGTTCTAGCTCTTCTTATGGTAGGACTGAGAGTTTTATTGGAGCATAAAACGAATAATAGCTTATGATATATGGATTTTTACTCCATAAATATTTTTGTGATAACTAGGTCAAAATATAAATTTTTCGATTAAAAATTTATCACACTATCTAATGCGTCATCAGCTTCCTTGTGGATAAAGTTAGCTTGATAGTTTATGGTAGTTTTTAAATCGCTGTGACGATACAATTTTTGTAACATCAATGGATGAATAGAATCCCCTGCTATGTTTCCAAATGAGTGCCTCGCAATATGCATGGTCACTTTTTTATTGATTCCTGCTATTTTCACAATTGACTTTAGGTTCTTGTTAAATTTACTGGTCGCCACTTTGATTTTATTATAAACGTCTTTGGCGTTGCTGAAATCTGCCTTTTTCATTTCAGGAAAAATAAAATCATCAGCTCCATTTTTATTGCTCTCATAATACCTCAAAATTATAAATGCTTTTTGGGGTATTTTGAGCGATACAATTTTGGTGTTCTTGCTCATTCTGTAGTTCAACCTTCCATCATAAACCATTGACCATTTGGTATAAAGAACATCCGAAACTCGCATCCCTGCAAAGTAAAAACTGAAAAGCCACACATTTAATGCGTGACGTTGCACTTCTGACAGGTTTTGAACATTTTCAAGCTTTGTTATTTCCTTCTTATTAAGCCCTATTTTAATAGTTTGGGGAAATTTGATTTTGAAACTGCCTTTACCAAAAGGGTATAAATCTTTGCTCACCACTTTATCAGCAATTGCTCTGTTGTAAATCAAACGAATCAATACCATTACATTTAGGGCAGAAGTCTCCGTTAAATTTCTATTGCCCATTAGATAGGTCTTAAATCTTTTGAGGAAGCGTAGATTAATTTCTTGAAAGTGTAATTCTTTTGATTTATGGAAATCACGGATATAGGTTATAAGTGCAGAATCTGTAGTATATCTATTCATTTTCTTGTCAGCTTCAAGTGCATCTAAATGCTCCTTTGCATAATCGAAGAACGTCAAGCTTGAAATGGGTTTGTAAATATTCCGCTTAATCTGAGTAGCCGATACATCGCCATCTTCACTTTGTAAATTCATTAAGCCCTTATTCACTTCTGTAAGTTTTGAGGACAATAAACTGTTTAGGCTTTTTGCATTCGGGTGGGACTTTTTTATGCGAAGGTTTTTCTCGTCCCAATCTTCTATATCAATATAATGACCGATATTTTTATAGGTAGAATGGCGGTTTTTAGTTATCCTGATTGCCAAAGGAAACATTCCTTTGGTATTAGGCTTTTTTCGTAGAATAATTTTTGCACTTGCTGACATAGCTTACCTGTTTAAGTTGCGAAAGTCAAATCAGGTACAACATAGGTACAACATTCAATTTTGAATGAGTTTCTTACCTTAGTAAGACTATAAAGATACTAATTTATTGGTCTTTTTGGGTACAACATAGGTACAACAAATGCTGAAATCAATTGATATTAGATGATATCAAAGAAAATGACATTTTACATAATCAATTGAATATGAATGACTTTGCTATTGTTTGGGCAAATGTACGCTAGACTTAGGATCTAGTGCCGTGAGGTGTGAGAGTTCGAGTCTCTCCGCCTGTACTTATTAAAAAGCCGACTTCTAGAAGTCGGCTTTTTTATTTCGATAAAAACTTCTAAAAAAATATAATTTATTAGTTTTCTTTCCCTTTTTCAATCAATGTTTCTACTTCATTTTTGTCGTCTCCGTTCATTTTTGGGTTTGGTGGGGTTTCAACTTTTTTTTTATGATGTATTTCATAATACATCGCGTAATGATCACTGCCAAAATACGTAGACCGCACCATTTTTTTTACATACAAGTCTCGAGTATGAAAAAGATGATCTAAGGGAAAACGCAAAAAGAAATAATTGGCATTATAGGTGGAAAAAAAACCACGTCCCACTCTTGGATCTATCATACCAGTCATTTTTTTAAATAGTCTTGTGGTGCGGCTCCAAACCACATCGTTCATATCGCCACATACTACGGTTGGCTTGTCTAGGTTTCGAATGTGTTTGCCGGTAAGCATAAGTTCTGCATCCCGCTCTTTAGAGGTTTCATTTTCTGTAGGGCTAGGCGGTGCTGGATGCAAACAGCAAAAAAAGATGGAGTTGTTTTCTTCAATTGGGAAATCGAAAAAAATGGAAGGTTTGTCAGCTTCAATTTGATATTTTACAGCTACATTTTTTAATTCCTTCTTAGCGTATATATGCATTCCATAAAAATTTTCTAAAGGTACTTTTACTGTATATGGATAGTTTTTCTCAAGAACTGAAAGGTTGTTTTCCCAATCTTTATTAGACTCCATTGTAAGGACCAAATCTGGATTGAAGCGCTTAACTTCATTTAAAAAACTAGAATAACAGTTGTTTGTTTGGAGTACATTCCCAGCTAAAATAGACACAAAACCATCAGTTGCAGTATGCGATCTTCTTTTCGGATAAAGAGCGCTATAGGGTGATACTTTGTATAATTGATAGCCCATTGTGGCAATAAGAAGCACTGCTAGCGTCCAGCTAATAGGCGTAAAAATTTCTTCAAAATAAAGTAATAATAAAAATAGAATAAGTTGAATAAATAAGGATTGAAGCCTTACAAAATCGGCAGTTCGGAAAAACCAATGGGAGTTTCCAATAGCTGGAAAAAAGGGGCTGATACTAAAAAAAAATATCAAAATGTATAAAACCATATTTCAAATTTAAGACTTTTATAAAAGTTAAAAGGAAACTTTTAGCTTTTTTGCTTTGTTTCATATCCCTACATTTACAGCCTTAAAAAAAAATAAACATGAAAAAAATTATCCTCAGTACCTTAGTAACATTTTTAACTTTCACCATTGCAATTGCACAGGATTTTACAACTCCAGATACAGGCGTAACGTGGACGCTAGATGATATTGCGACGGCAAGTCCAACAACAATCACTATTTCGGGAAATGAATACACCCTTTTAGGAAATTTAACTATTGCTGAAAGCGATACAGTACTTATAGATTCTGATTTAACACTTCTAATTGCTTCAGAAAAATTAGTTACAGTTTTTGGAACATTTACGGTAGATTCTGATATGGTAACAATAACAGCTGTAGATGAAGCTGATCCATACGAAGGCTTTCGTTTTGAAGAGTTTTCTGAAATAACTATTAAAAATGCAACCATTCAGTATGGTGGTGGGCTTCGTGTGTTGACTGAAACTTTTTCGATAGACAACAGTACAATAACACATAACGTTTCTGGTGCAACTACGAGTGCAGTAATTCAGTTTTCTCGCGGAATGCCGCAGATCACTAATAATACGATTTCATTTAACGAAAATCCAGCTATTGGTTCGGCTGCAAATTCAGCAGTGTCGGCTTATATTTTTAATAATATAATTGAAGGTAACAATCAAGCTAATAGAAATCGCCCACAAATAAATATGGGAACTACAATGGCTGCTGAGCCTTTACAGATTATTCAAAATACGATTATTGGCGACCCTGCTATCGATGAAGCTGGAGGAATTGCAGTTGCAAATTTTGTAGGCGGAAATATAAACGCGATTATTGATGCCAATACGATAAGTGGCAACCGATTTGGAATCACTATTCTTGGTGAAATAGATTCAGTAGAAATAACAAATAACATCATTACTGATAATAATATTCAAGGAGATCCAAATATTGGTGGAAGTGGAATTAACCTTAATAGTTCTGCAATTGGGCCAGATGTAATAGCGACAGGAAACGAAATTCGTGGAAACCATTGGGGAATAACCCTTCAAGGCTCAGCTTCCATAAACCTTGGGGATGACGCTGCTAATCCAGGTGGAAATATTTTTTCTAACAACGGCAATGGGGGTGCAATTTATGCACTTTATAACAACACAGAAAACGCAATTGAAGCAAAACATAACTGCTGGATTGAAGGGCAACAAAGTACGCCAGAACAAGTAGAAGAAGTTATTTTTCACTTTGAAGATGATGCTTCTTTTGGCGAAGTAACGTTCGATCCATTTTTATGTGGTGTTTTAGGAGTTGAAGAAAATACTATTGAAAACGTAAGTTTTTATCCAAATCCAGTAAAAAACGAAATCAACTTTAATGCCCTTGTTTCAATTGAAAAAGTTGAAATCTACGGAGTTCAAGGGAATTTAATTTCTTCTGAAACTATTTCTTTAGGCCAAAACAAAATTTCTATAAACCTACCTTCTGGATTGTATTTTGTGAATTTTAGCAGCAATACGCAGTCTGTTACCAAGAAAATGATGGTTGAATAAATATCCTTATATCTCTGAGCCTTTAGGATAACTCAGAAAATAATAAAAATGCCCTGACGTTATAGTCGGGGCATTTTTTATGGAAGTAATACCTGTTTTTCCTTTGTTAAACCTTAATTTTGCACCCTCAAAAAAAATTAAAAAACAGAGAAGTGAATATTCAGAATAAGGCAAGATTGGAGTTGCGTAAAGATGAAATGAAAACTTACGGGTATCAGGTAGTTGACGCGATTGTGGCGCATTATGCAACACAAAATGAAAAATTACCGGTGGTTTCGGGCTCACGCGCAGAAATGGAAGAATTGTTTCTAGAGGATGCCCCCGAAAAACCGAGTGACCCACAGCAGGTTTTAAACTTTGTTTTGGATGAAGTGATGACGAAAAGCAATATTGTTTCACACCCAAAATCATATTCCTTTGTTCCTGGTCCGAGTAATTATATAAGCGCAATGGCAGATAGTTTGGCGTCGGGTTTCAATATTTTTTCTGGAGGTTGGCAGGCTTCCCCTGCGGCAGCTGAGATGGAAATTGTAACGATGAACTGGCTTTTAAAAATGTTTGGTTTTCCGCAGAAAAAAGGCGGTGGAATCTTTACGAGTGGTGGTTCCATGGCTAATTTAACCGCATTGGTTACTGCACGAAAAGTAAAATGTGGCGATGATTTTAGCAATGCAGTTATCTATCTTTCAGACCAAGCACATTCTTCAAATATAAAAGCAATTCGGGTTCTTGGCTTTCGAAAAGAGCAGATTCGCATTATCCCAACAGACAGCGAATTTAAATTTTCACTTAATAAATTAAAAAATGCAATTGCAAAAGATAGATTGGAAGGTTTGCAACCTTTCTGTTTGATTGCAACAGCAGGAACCACTAATACGGGCACTGTAGATCCGCTTTCAGACATTGCTAAAATTTGTAAAAAAGAAGCTATTTGGTTCCATATTGACGGGGCGTATGGCGGTTTTGCTATACTTGCAGACAACGGCAAACAAATGTTGAAAGGCATTGAAAAAGCAGACTCCCTTACCATCGATCCTCATAAATGGTTTTTTCAACCCTATGAAATTGGTTGTTTGCTTATTAAAAATCACAAATGGCTTAAAGGAACTTTTACCGAAAAGCCAGAGTACCTTCGTGATATAGAAGGAAATACTTCCGAAATTAATTTTTACGACCATGGGATTGAACTTACACGCCGCTTTAGAGCTTTAAAGTTTTATATGTCTGTAAAAACGTTTGGGATGGAAGCGTTTAGAAAAGCAATTACCTATAACGTAAAATTGGCAGAAGCCACAGAAAGCTTTCTTCGGAAAAGCCCTGACTGGGAAATTATTTCCCCAGCAACTTTGGCGGTTATCAATTTTAGATATAATCCTATTGGCAACAAACTTTCCGAGAAAAAATTGGATGCATTAAATCAGCGAATATCACAAAATGTAGTTGATTCTAAACAAGCGCTGCTTGTAACCACAGTGCTAAACGGACAAGTCGTATTGCGAATGTGTTTAATAAATCCACGCACTACGTTAGAAGATGTAAAAGAGACCATTGCGCTCTGTGAAACTTTTGCGGAACAAAAAGTATTCGTTTGAAGCAAGCCGATATTATAATAATTGGCGGCGGGGCAGCGGGTTTTTTTACAGCAATTAATGCTGCGGAAAAAAACCCCAAGCTTAAAATAATTATTCTTGAACGTGGAAAAGAAGTGCTTACCAAAGTAAAGGTTAGCGGTGGCGGAAGGTGTAATGTTACCCACGCAGAATTTCTGCCAAAGGAACTTTCACAAAATTATCCGCGTGGCGAAAAAGAACTCTTAGGCCCATTTCATACCTTCATGACAGGCGATACCATTGCATGGTTTGCGGAAAAAGGTGTTGCATTAAAGATAGAGGAAGACGGTAGAATGTTTCCGCTTTCAGATTCCTCACAGACAATTATTGATTGTTTTCTTTCGGAAGCAAACCGATTGAAGGTTGAAGTTTTACTAAATCAACCCGTAAAAACGATTCAGAAAGAGGGAAAAAACTTTATTTTAAACACAACTACCGATAGTTTTTCTGCTGAAAAAATTGTGATTGCCACGGGTAGCAATCCAAAGATTTGGCAATTACTAGAAAGTTTTGGTCACACTATTATTCCAGCGGTGCCTTCCTTATTTACTTTTAATATTAAGGACTCGAGGATTGTAGACCTTCCTGGATTAAGCACGAATGCTTCAGTAAAAGTGCTTGATAAGAAGGGAAAATCTGTTCTGGAAAGTAACGGCCCACTATTAATTACCCATTGGGGTATGAGTGGTCCCGCTATTTTAAAACTTTCTGCTTGGGGTGCCCGATTGCTTGAGCCTTTAAAATATCATTTTACAATTCAAGTAAATTGGTTGGATAATCTTTCTGAAGATGCGGTTTTAGATTCTTTAAAAGACCTTAAAGCGATACAAGGAAAACAGACTATTTATAAATATGGGCAGTTTGAATTACCAAAACGCCTTTGGCAGAGTCTGGTAAAAACTTCGGGAATTGATGAACGCCTTACGTGGGCAGATGCTACTCGTGAAAACCTTCAAAATATAGCAAACCAACTCACTGCCGGAATTTTTGAAGTTGCAGGAAAAAGCACTTTTAAAGAAGAGTTTGTTACTGCAGGCGGAATTGACTTAAAGGAAATAAACTTTAAAACCTTTGAAAGTAGAACGTGTAAAGAGTTGTATTTTGCAGGAGAAGTGCTAAATATTGACGCTATTACAGGTGGTTTTAATTTCCAGAATGCGTGGACAGGAGGGTATATCGTGTCTCAAAACTTATGATTATTTTAGTAGCGATTTGATTATTCTATTCAATATATAAAAACATTATAGAATCTTGATTAATAACATTAAGTCAACATCAATCTTATTAATATGCATGCATACATAGCGCTTCTTCGCGGGATAAATGTTGGAGGGCATAAAAAGCTTAAAATGGCCGATCTTAAACTTCTATTTGAGGAATTAGGGTTTAAAAAAGTGCATACCTATATTCAAAGTGGGAACGTGGTTTTTTTTTCGGAAGAAAAAGATGGTTTGGTAGAAATAATTTCTAAAGAAATAGAAAATCGCTATGGGTGGGAAGTTCCAGTTTTTGTTAAAACAGTCGCTGAAGTAAAGCAAATTTTAACAGATTGCCCATTTGATGAATCAAAGAAAACGGAAGCCTATTTTATGCTACTTGCCTCATCACCAAAACAGGAGCTTGTGGCTGCTATAAACGAAATTAGCTACCCCAATGAAGAGTTTATAATCACTGACAAAATAATTTATTGTTATTACCACAACGGATTAGGCAAGGCGAAGCTAAACAACAATTTTTTCGAGAATAAACTAAAAGTTGCAAGTACTACACGCAATTACCGCACATTAGCTAAGCTTTTAGAATTCGCAAAATAGCTATAATACTTCATCATAATTAGGTTTCAAGTATTAATATAGGCATATTCAAAAGCTCATTTTAAAAGTGTTTTCGTCTATTGATATTCGTATTCCAAGATTTCTTTTAATTTTAACAAGTCCATTTTTTTTGGATATAATGCTAAAAGCTCATTCAATAAGTTTTTAGCTTTGTTACAATCTAGAAATTCTCTTTCACAGCGATAGCTGTAGGTCGCTACAAGACGGTAATTTATATCATATTCTTTTGGGAAAATTTCTTTTGCTTTTTTATATTGAAAAATGGCGTTATACCAATCTCCTTTAGTTAGCCACATATCTCCATCAGCAATTAAAGCTAGGTATGCTTCTGTTTTCTGTTTTAAATCGTTTTGTTTGGTTGCTGAAACAGAATTGTCAACCTGTTTAATTTGAAAATAGATGAATATACTAACAGTAATAAACAATATGGTTAATATGCTATTTGTTATATAGCTTTCTTTTCTACGTGCTTTTAATACGCTTGTGCGGATGGATAATAGTTGTTCTTTTGTGGCATGTTTTAAATCTATTTTTCCTTCGGCAGCTTTTAAGTATTCTTTTTTAAGACCCAAAAAAGATTTGTCTTTCCGGAACATTCTTTTTCCTCTGAGCTGATTTTTATTATTTCTCAGACTTGTAATCATTCCTTGTATGCTACCGCCTCCACCCATCATGATAATTCATTTTTTTGTAACAATAGTTTGGTTAATCTGTTTTTTAACCAAAGTACAGCGGGAAATAGCCAAAATACAAGCCAAATCATGGTATGTCTTGGCATAACTTGATATTTATAATTTAAATAATAAACTCCAGCAGTGATAATTAAAGCTACTAAAGAATCAAATACCTTTATTTGAACTGGCGAATACCTCTCTATATGTGTTTTATTCATTTTCTTAATGTCGCTCATATGCACTTTGTTATAAAATCTTTTTTTTGACGGCGCGTATTCTAGTAGCATAAGTGCATTTTTAAATATATATATTAAAGAAACACCAAGTAGGAAGTATTGTAATATATTTAGCCCTTCATTAAGTATTTTATAATCAACAAAATAACTGAAATTAAAAACTCTGTAAATATGATCGATAGCGAAGATTATCATTATAATAGAGCTCCAAATACTTAAGGTTAAGCGTGTATTTTCACTTAACTTTAAATACGTAAATGCGTGTAAAAATGAAAGAATACAGAATACTAAGCCGATAGCTATAGCTATATATGCAAACAGGTTTTTAAAGTTTAAAAAGCCAATGTCAATAATCCAATAAATCAGAGATATTGATTGTAATAATGTAATTCCTTCAGTTAATTTTGGGATTGTTTTCTTTTCATGATAGATTACAGAAGCGATAACAAAAAAGAAAATAAAAAAATAGGGCCACATTTCTATGTGGTTTTCTAAACTGTAGTTTCGTTCGTTTTTTCCTGGAAAAAAAGCAATCAAGCTTAAGCCAAGCGCTATAATTATTTTGTAGAAAATGCTTTTCCAATCTGCCGATAATCTTCTATTTTCATAAATAATTCCTAGTATTAATGGAATCATCATTAGTGATAAAAGGCTGTCCTCACTTTGGTGATTTCGAAAGAAAACATATCCTGTAAAGGCAATTATAAAAATACCTAAGAGTATCAGAAATATAGTAAAGTTTGAATATTTAGTTTTTTTCTTAGAGGTCATTCTTATGATACTAGCACGGGCATTTGTAAAAAAAACACTGAGTAAAAATCTGATTTTTAAGTGTAGGGTTAAGTGTAAATATAAAAAAGTGACTTTAATTATATACCAAAGCCAGACTAATTTTAGATGCTGTACTTACCTTTTCCAGTTCTGCAGTCGATCGAGGTATAGGTAGCTTTCCACAAATTCTCGATGTTCAAAACTGGTCATTTTTTCCAATAAATTCAAGGCTGAAATGTAACTTGCTAAATTTCCGTTTGAGGAACTAAACTTTCCATCTTCCACAAAAGCAATCAAACTATCGTTTTGAACTTTTAGGTTTGGATAGTCTTTTTGCAGCTGTTCCCCGCCACCTATCCACGTTACAATTTTATGTCCATCTGCAATTCCTGATTTTCCAATAAGCTGTGCGCCTGCACAATTGCTTACGGTATAATCGGTTTCCATATTTTTTCTTTTAATAAAAGAAACAAGTTCATCATTATGCACTTGGGCGAACATATCATACGCACTTGGTACAAAGAGAGCGCTTAGTTTTGGACAAGTAGTAAAGGTGTAATCTGGTAGCATTCTAATCCCTTCTTCGGTCGTAATTGGGGTTTCGGTTTCGGCGATTGTAACTACATTAAAAAGTTGTTGATGTGTTTCAGAAGGTTTTGAAAAAACATCTGAAGTGGCAATTACTTCACTTTGAAGCACTCCATTAAACATTAAAAGACCGATAGTAGGCAATTCCGGATTATATGGTTTAAGGTGTTTTGTAAGCGTGTCTGTTTTAGTTTCGTTGTGATTTAGATTTTTAGTTTCAACATTGGTTTTTGAGGTATTCGAATTACAGCTACTTAGTATAATAGCAATAATTAGCAAAGGGAGAATGCGCGTGTTCATAGGGTTTGTTTTAAAATCTTAGCACTATAAAGTTAGCTAATTTTTAGTTTTTAGACTTAGGTAAATTGACGTTATTTATCCTTTTGAATATAATAAATACCCTCCTCCAATAATAAGTAATGGCATTGCAATGGATAAAAGTATGATGCTCCATCTATAGAGTCCCCAAAAAGAAACAACTCTTCTTTCATCAGTATCTTTATTGTAAATGATATTTACAATGTCATCAATTTTATAAGGTGCAGGCCTTGAACTGATTTTACTTTCAAAAGTAATTTCGGTATTTGTATTATCTGTAAATTGAAATACGGGTTTGTAGGTGTTGGTATCTTCTCCGCTAATTTCAATTAAAGCTACAACCCTTGCTGTAGTTCTTATTCCCGTGTTCAGTAATGTTTTAGTGTTGCTGAATTGTTTTAGTGCAAAATATATTAACACCAGCGAAATTAGGAACATTACCACATATACGTAATCAATCATTTTCTTTTTTATTACTATGGCCATAGGTTATACAATCCAAGATTTAATGCTATAGGAAGGGTTAGTTGTTTAAAAAAGGGTGGATGTGTTAAAATTTAATACCTTCCTTAAAAAAATGGAGATTCTAGTTTTCCACATATCTTGATTATTATTTCTTGTTTACTGCTTCCCAAGCTTTATACCTATTGGCTAGAAAAGCATTTCCTTTAGTTTGATATTCGGGAGTGAATATTGTAAAATGATCTCCAGGAAAATACTCGAATTCCATATTTGCATTAAGTGCTTTCATTGCTTCCTCTAGTTTGTATACCGCCCCGGTTAAAAGAAAATTATCTTGACTGCCTATAGATACACGTATTTTACTGTCTAGGTTTCGTTTTAATGAGTCCCAGTTATTTCGTAAATAAAGCGATATATCATAATTTTTCCAATGCTCAAAAGTTTGAGGGTTCATAGCGCCAGTTACAGGGTCGCAAAGACGTTCTGGGGTGCCGTCGCTTCCTTTTGCACTAAACACAGCATTAAAGGAATGCATCTGTTCGCCACGATAAATAATGTTTTCCATAGCATACATTTGCTTGCTTGACGCCCATGGAAAACGTCCAGCCACCGTCGCAACATTCCTTAATGTTCCTTCTGGAGTGTAAAACAAGTTTTCGCCTTTGTAAAGATTAACACCTTGATAGTCTCTAAAATCTACGGGGTCTGGCGCACTGCTCCAGCAGCCATCAAATACTTCAGGATAACGAGTTTGTAAAGAAAGTACCGTCCAGCCACCGCTACTATGCCCAGTTAAAAGCTTGGCGCCGTTGGTGCGGAATTTCTTTTCTAAAGCGGGAATAAATTCTTTAACAAGCGCATCGCCCCAAGGGCCGTTGTTTGCACTATTGGTATATACCGAATGTCCCAAAGCACAGTTGCCATCTAGATAAACTGTAATACATGCAATAGTGTCTATTGGTTGACTTTGTATGCTTGTGTTGTTGCTAAGACGAAGATAATCGCCGCCATAACCCGCTACTTTAAATAATACAGGGAAATGTCTGTCTGCTTGGGTGTAATATTCCTTTGGAAGAATAACGGCAGCATTTACGGTTATTTCTTTGGTGTGAAATTTTGAAAGCAACGTAGAAGGAGCTTTTAATTCTTTTATAAATTCAGTTTCAATAAAAAGACGTTCCGCAATAGTTTCAGAACACTTTAAAGTAAAAATTTCTTCCCTATTTTGAGTAATCGTTACCTCAATCGCTGGATTGTAAATGTTTCCAGGGCTTTCATTAATGGCACGTCCCCCCAAATTTCTATCCCAAACTACTTGTGCATAATAGTTTCCGCGTTCAATATCAGATAGTTTTACGGGATAACTTTTAGCAGTATCATCAAAAACCACAGTAGCGCCAGGCATTATATTTTCAACGTCTATGGAATAGCACGGGAACGAAGTAATACCCACAAAGCCGTCCTTCGGGCGTTTATTCTCTTTGCTTAAATACAAAAATACTTTACCGGAAAAAGGCCCTTCAAAGTCTGCTGAGGAGTAGCTTGTTTTAAATTGCTGCGCATAGGAAAAAGCACATATAAATAAGAGTAGTAGGGGTATTTGTTTTTTCATAATAGCTCTGTTAGCGCGTTTTTAAAACTACAAAATTTAACACTACTCATCAAAAATATATACGCGGCTTTTTCTTTGTGCAGTAAAAACCTGTTAACTCGCTGTTAAACCAAGGTGTGTATATGCAGGCACAATAATTAATGTGTAATTTTAATTGCGTAAAATTATGCAGCTATTCTAAAATTATTTTACGATAAACAATCCACAATGATACTTTTAGTCCGTCCACAATTACTTCGAAAAAACTTTAACGGCATGACTGTTTGGCCGTTTGTAATTATAAAACACCAAGGATTAAAAAAAGATGTTGTTTTTATAAACCATGAATGTATTCACCTTAAACAACAGGCTGAATTGTTAGTTGTCTTTTTCTATTTGTGGTATGGTATTGAGTTTTTGTTTCGCTGGGTTCAATTTAAAAACCGTTTTGAAGCGTATCGAAATATTTCTTTTGAAAGGGAAGCTTATTTTTTTGAAAAGGACACTGCCTATTTAAAAACCCGAAACGCTTTTGGCTTTATGCAATTTTTAAAATGAAATTAATATTCTAAGTTTAAATAGATATAATAAATTATATATGAGTTTACTTTTTTCTCCTTTAAAAATAAAAAATACAACTTTTAAAAACCGCGTGGTTGTTTCCCCAATGTGTATGTATAGCGGTCAGGATGGGTTTGCAAACGATTTCCATTTGGTGCATTTGGGAAGTCGTGCCGTGGGTGGGGCTGGCTTAATTATTCAAGAAGCTACAGCCGTTTCACCTGAAGGCAGAATTACGCCTGGCGATTTGGGGATTTGGAAAGATGCGCATTTAGATACCTTAACCCAGTTAGTCGCTTTTGTGCATTCGCAAAACGCACATATTGGAATTCAGTTGGCGCATGCAGGGAGAAAAGCGAGTCATCATTTGCCAGAAAACGGCTCAAAAAAAATTGCGCCAGATGGTGAAGATGGATGGCAAACGGTTGCTGCATCAGCTTTGCCTTTCCGGGATGAAGAACCTGCGCCAATAGCTTTGGATGAAAAAGGTATTAAAAAGGTAAAGGAAGATTATATTGCTGCAACGCGCCGTGCTGCAAGGGCTGGCTATGATGTTGTTGAAATCCACGCGGCACACGGCTATTTATTTCACCAGTTTTATTCGCCTTTAGCAAACGAACGCACCGATCTGTATGGGGGAAGTTTTGAAAATAGAATTCGGTTGCTGCTTGAAGTTACGGAAGCCGTACGTAACGAATGGGATGATGCGAAGCCTTTATTTGTGAGGATTTCTGCGACAGATTGGACAGCGAATGGATGGTGTATAGAAGATTCTATACAGCTTGCTAAGGCATTAAAAAAGCTTGGTGTAGATTTAATAGATACCTCCACAGGAGGAAATATTCCGAAGGCTACCATTCCGAGTAAACCTGGATATCAGGTTAAATTTGCAGCACAAATTAAACAGGAAGCAGGTATTTTAACAGGTGCTGTTGGGCAAATTACCACCGCAAAGCAATCAGAAAAAATACTACAAGCGGGAAAAGCAGATTTAATTCTATATGCGCGTGAGAGTTTAAGGCAACCCTATTTTGCCTTACAAGCCGCTGCCGAATTAAACGAAAATGTGGCCTGGCCGTTACAATATATTCGCGCAAAAATATAAGCAAAAAATGGACTCCATTTATGAATCTTATAAAAGTTGTATTTATAAAAATACCTAGTCGTTTGTGCCTTATTGTGAAGAGAAATTAGAAATAATACAATTTTTTTTAAAAAATAATTGAACTCTATTTTTGCTAAAAATATGTACGAAATGTATAAAAACATCGTCTAACGGTCAATTAGTTAGTTTAAATGCGTATTTTTTCTTAATATTTTCTTAACATTTATTTTAACAATACTTTGAAGAAGTGTAATTGTTAAAGCGGTGGAAATAGTTTTCTTTTAAAATTCTAGTATATATATTTGGAAATATTATTAATTAAATAACTCCCCAAATTATGAAAAAAAGTTTATTTTTTGCTTCAACATTTTTAACAGTTAGTCTCTGTTTTTCCCAAAATTTTGCTTCTTATGAAACCGATGAAAACGGGAAAATTTTTCAGAAGACAGAAAGCCAGTTACCAAGTGTTTTGAATCAAAATAACAAGGGCCCATTAGCTCTTAATTTAGACTGGAGTAATCCAGACGAAAACATTTCGGAACAACCAACAGTAGATTCTTGGGATCCTCGCCTAGAAGTTGGGAATGATGGAACTGCGTATGTTGTGTATAGCGACAACCATTCTAGTGGTCTTCAAAAAATTATGTTCCGAAAAAAAGAATTAAATCAAGAATGGTCTGATGCTATTTTTGTGGATACAGGCGGTGAAATAGGAGGTAGAAACAACCACTTTGGTGCTATTGCAGCTTCTCCTAATGGAGATCTTCACGTTACTTACAACGTATGGGCTTTTGAAAATATTAGAAACTACGTAGCCTATTCTTATTATGAAGCAGCTACAGATACCTGGAATGATGGTGTAAAGATTTCTGACGCTGGCGGAACTGTAAACCATACTTCTGGCCGTCATGACTTATACAGTACGGAAGATAACCTGCCAGTTGTGGTATGGGGTTATGATTTTAGAGAAAATCAAGTAAATGAAGAAATATATATGAAGTATTTTGATGGAACTGACTGGTCTAGCGACATTGCAGTTTCTGATGTTACCGACAGTCAAAATGCGGGTTACCCATACATACGAAGTATTGGTGATAGTAAAGCAATGATTCTGTATTCTGAGAAAGTGAATGGAGGGTCAACTGAGCTTAAGTATAGAATTTACGATGAGGTTACGCATGATTTAAGCACTGCAAAAATTGTTACACTAGATAATGTTGGTACTTTCAACTATAACTTGGCTTACTCTTCTTCCACTGATGAAGTTATGGTTTTAACTTGGCATGGAGACCCTTCGCCAAAGCGTGACATTATTAGAATTTATGATTACGATGCTGGAGCAGATTCTTTTACACTTTCAGCAAATACCTATGAGGATGTTTCCCCAGATGCGGGTTCAAAAAGAATGTCTATGGATTGTAATTCTGAAGGAGACTGTGCAGTAGTTTTCACTAACTTTTTTGCAGACACTAATTCAGTAATTGAATACAATAGTACAGATGGCTTTGGAACTCCTTTAGTTATAAATGAAGAAAATCCAGCTTTAGAAGAGCCAAACTGTAAGTTTGATCCAAACGGAAGTTTGCATGTAGTATGGAACGACAAGCGTTTTGATGACGGTCAAGGTTTTGATGAGCGTGAAGTTTTCTATGAAAAAGGAGTTAACCTAAACCTTGGAACAAACGATGTTGCTGAAGCAACTATAGCAGTGTATCCAAACCCTTCAAACGGGAAATTTACAATTAGCACCACAGCTAGTTATACAATGGAAATTTATGATGTGCTTGGAAGAATGTATAGTGCAGAAGCTGTTTCTGGAACTACAACCGTAACTAAAACACTTTCTCCGGGAACGTACTTTCTTCACTTTAAAAATGAAGAAGCATCTTTCGTAAAAAAGATTTTAGTGCAATAAAGAGCTCTAATTTTAGCTTTTTAAGCGAATCATAAATGGCGAAAGCCATGAATTTAATTGCCGTCCAATGAAACTTATAGAGAGTAATTCTTTAAAAGTACATTGGACGGTTTTTTTTAGTAAATCAGTATTTCAAGCACGAAAACAATCCGATAAGTTTTTGAAGTTTAAAAGAAGCGAGTATTTTCGCAAATAAAAATAATAAGATGCTTAAAGCGGTACTTTTTGATATGGATGGTGTAATTGTGGATACAGAACCACTTCACCGAAAGGCTTATTTTAAAATGTTTGACGAAGTAAACATTGAAGTAGATGAAGCGCTTTATGATTCATTTACAGGACAAGCCACCGTCCCAATCTGTAGAATTTTATGTGAAAAATTCCAACTTTCTGAAAGTCCAGAAACGCTTGTGGCTATAAAAAGAAAGCATTTTAAATATCTTTTTGAAAATGATTCGAGTCTAACACTTTTAGACGGTGTGCACGAATTAATACAAGATTATTATAACAACGGACTAACTTTAATTTTAGCTTCGTCGGCATCTATGGCGAATATTGATCGTATTTTTAACCGTTTTGATCTTAATAAATATTTTAAAGCAAAAATAAGTGGTGCAGCTTTAAAAGCTTCTAAACCGCATCCAGAGATTTTTATAAAAGCTGCTGCACTTGCGGAACAACCCGCTGAAAACTGCATGGTTATAGAAGATTCAACAAATGGAATTGCCGCAGCAAAGGCTGCTGCTATTTATTGTGTAGGCTTTAAAAGTCCACATTCCGTAAACCAAGACTATACAAAAGCCGATAAGGTGATTACAAATTTTGGGGAGATTGCGTTTTCGAAACTAGAAGGTCTTTAAACCCAAATAATGCATCCTTTTTAATTGGCGAATGTTTCTTAAGTGTGCTAATTCGGTTAGTGGTAAGCTGAAGTGGTTTTTCAAAAAAGATAAGATTTCGGTCTCCATTTTTCTTAAGAAAGCTACGTATAATTGCGTGAGTATGATAACTAGCTTGTTGCATTTTTAAAAAAGGTTCGTAATCTTCAATAGCGCAAATGGCATCGTTTCTATCAAAATAGCCAAACCCTTTATAGTGTCCTTCAATTACTAAAACAAAAGCAATTTCGTCTTCTGTTCTTCCTTTTCCTTGTATGGCAAATGTAAGCTTGTTATTATTTAATGACTTTAGAGCAGCTTCCACTTTTATGTTGTAATCAGCTACTTTTTCAATGCCTTCACATATTCCTTCACAGTTTTTTAATCGGTAATGTGCGCACTTTTCTAAGCTGCTTTGTAAGGTGCAAAAACGTGGGCATAGTTTAAAGGTTTCACAGATTTCGGCTAATTTTTCGGTGGCTTCTGTTTTATTGTAGAAAGTACTAACGGAATCATGAAGGACCTTTGTTTTAGCCAATGCTAACTGAATGAGCCCACGCTGATTTTCGTAACTTATTATTTGATAAGCGCTAACAGGCCATTTTTGCGCCCTATTAAATTTAGGGAAATGCTTTCGGATATGTTCAGATTCAACTAAAAGTGCCACTAATTCATTGCCAGTAAGTTTATAATCTATAAAATGCGTTTCTTGCCCAAGTTGGTATTCTCTTGTTTTTTTATCGTAAAAATGGGAGAGGACCCGTTTTTTTATGTTTTTTGCTTTTCCGGCATAAATAACTTGCTGCTTTTGGTTTTTAAAAAGATAAATACCTGTTGCCTCGGGTAATTCATTTATTTGCTCAATAGCAATATGAGGTGGGAGTGTCGCTTGTTTTGAGCGGGGGTTTAAAAATGAATTGATAAGGGTAAAACTTTCGTCAAGAGTAAAGAGTTTTTTAAAAAGAATAACGGTGGCATCAGTATCTCCTTCTGCTCTATGCCTATTGTTAAGCGGAATGTTTATGGAAGCACACAACTTCCCTAAGCTATACGATACCAAACCGGGGATTAATTTGCGTGAAAGCCGCACTGTACAAAGCTTTTTGCGATTGTAATGTTGCCCTAGTAGTTGAAATTCTCCGCGAACTACATTATAATCAAAGCTAACGTTATGCGCTACAAAGATGGCGTCTTGCGTTAGTTCTTTAATTTTTTGAGCTACTTCAAAAAAACGTGGAGCGGTAGCAACCATTTTATTATCAATACCCGTAAGTGCCGTGATATGTGGCGGTATATCACGTTCAGGGTTTATTAAGGTGGTGTATTTATCTACAATCTTAGAATTGCGAACTAGGACGATACATATTTCAGTAATTCTATTACCGGAAATACCCCCTCCGGTAGTTTCTACATCTATAATTGCGAAAAGCTGTGATTGCATTCAAAAAAAAGTATTTGCACGAAAGGCAAATGTAGTCAATTCTATTTAGTTTATTGGATTATTTCCTATAAAATGGAAATAATCCATTTCAACTAGCTTTTGTTATAGTTTTATTTGATGTTTTTTTTAATCTTGAGGTATTTTTCTGTGGCATTTTGATCTGATTGATCTTTTTCATCAGGTTTTTTATAGGTGCCAGCTTTCTCTTTTCGGTATTCTCGCTCCTGTTTTTCGTTTTGCTTTTCGGCGTCTTCTGTGCGCTGCTGCGGTCTTTTTTTTGCTTTATTGGAATCCATAGCGTATTTTTTAAAGTACTACTACAAAGTAAATTTTTACTTCGTTTTATACCAATTTAAGAAGAAAGTAAGCAACTTATTTTATTGTTATTAAACATTTAACACTACTTTATTCGGTTCTTTAAAAGCAAAAATGGACTTAGCCATTGCTTATCTTGCTTGTAATTTGCTCATAAAAATCTCTAAAAGAATTTTCATTCGTTAGATTTAGTTTTTTTCTTAGTCGGTGCCTTTTTTTATATACGCTATCGGTTGTTATGTTTAGGATGCGGCCAATTTCTTTTGAGTCCATATTTAGAATAATATATGCTAAAAGTTGCTCGTCGTCTTTGGTGATGTTTTCATATTGTTTGTTGATGTAGAAGAAAAAGTCTTGGTTAAGTTGCGATGTGTATGAGTTTAGTTGTTTTAAATGGTTTTGCCCATGGGTTACTTCAGCAAAAGATATTTTTAAATCGTTAATAATGTCTTGGTTTTCTTCCTCGTATTTTAAATGCTTGATTTTTGACTTTAATAGCTTCATAAAGTTTTCAATCTTTACAACTTGATTTGCGAACAACATTAAATGTTCTTGTCCAAAACGCACTTTTTCTTTTAGGAGTTCTTCTTCTAGTTTTTTGTTTTTCAACTCGATTTCAACAGCTGTTTTTTCTAATTTTGTTATGGTATTATTGTTATTAATAAGGACCATTTTTCTTTTTCTATTCTTCAGAGCTAAATGTGCAGATACCGCTATAAATATTGAAATGAAAATACTAAATACAATAAGCCATTTATTAAACTTTTGTTGCGCTTCTACTTTCTCTAATTGGAAAGCATTTTCCGAAAGTTCGTTCTGCAATCCTAAAATTCTTAGTTTGTCTTGATTTCCTGAATTTACAAGGTCTAAATTTACGTGTGTTAGTAATTTTTGATATTCAAAAGCTTTTAAATAATCATCATTTTCAGCGTAAATGGTGATATAATTTTCGTAAATTTCTTTTAAATAATCTTTGTAATTATTCTTTTTAGCCATTTTTTCGGCAAGTGCATAGAGGCTCCACATTGCTTCTTTATTGCCCAATTCTTTTTCTATGGATGCGATCTCTTTTATACAGAACACCTCTCCTTTATAAAACCCAGCAAGCTTGCTATAGTTTTTCCCTTTTTCAAATAACGCTTTAGCTAATTCTAGTTTTCCTTCATATTTGTGCCATTCGGCATAATATATATTTATAGTGGCAATAACATCGTTGCTTTTAATGCTCTTTCCTAATGATTGCGCTATACGGTAGTGCTGAAACATATTGGTTTTATAATACCGCACCTCTTTTGATAATTCTGGATTTGTTAGGGTGTCTTTTAGTTTAATTGAGTTAAAAAAAAGACCATATCCAACGCCCGTATTTAGATGTGCTTTTGCTAAATTATGCGTGTCTTTGGCTTTTTCAAATGCTTTGATGGACTCTTTAACCATTTCAATTCTATCCTCATTATTGTCTAATAATGAGGAGCGGTTCATCTTAGAAATTCCCAGCAGTCTATGATTGTTGTTTTTTTTGGCAATAGATTCACAGTTTAAGTAATAATCAAAAGCTTTTACTTTATTGCTTTGCTCGTGCCAAAAATTCCCAAAAGTTAAGTAGGTGCTTGCTAATACATCTGGATTGTTATTTTGAGAAGCTAACGCTAAATTTTTATTTAAAACCCCGAGCCTATATTCAATATCTAAAAAGGAGCTTTTTTTAATTAGGTCGTTTGTTTCAATTATTCTATGAGAATCTAAAAGTCTTTTAATTTCCAATTTAGTATCTTCAATACTGTCTGAATTTTGACCCGAAACAACGAAGGTTGAAAATAGAAGTCCGAAGATTAATATTCTAATTCTTGTGTATTTTGAAAAATTCGTATTCATTAAAAGATGAATTTAAAGTAAATCTATAAAAAATAAAGAGGGTCGCTATACTTTACGACCCTCTTTTATGCCTCATGTGTATTAAATATTAACTATTAACTACCCAATTACATTATGAACTACTCTGAGGCATTTGCATTCAAACTCTTTTTTATTTAACTAACTTTTGAATAAGATCGCCTTCCTTGGTTTTAATATTCATAAAATACAATCCTTGGGCTAAGTTAGCGACGTTTATTTTTTCTGTATTGTTAGTCTGCTCCATTATTAATTTGCCACTTACATCATATATAGCGATTTTAGTAACTTCTATACCAGTGCTAGTTTCAATAAATAACCATTCTTTCATGGGATTTGGGTGAACAGTTACAAGGTCATTAAGATGAAATGATGCTGTGCCTAAAGCGCATAAATCTAGGATTTGTTGTTTAGATTGGCAGCCTGTTGCATTGCCAGAAATAGTTGCATTTCCTCCATTAGAAAGATAGGTGCAGACACTAGTTATATTACAAGTAGCTAAGTTTGTAGAAGAATCTAATATTAAAAGACTTAAGATGTTTGGGTTTATGTTGTCCAACCCGCTTAAGCTTTCTAATGTATTATTAGCTACCACCCAAATTCTATTGACAGTTGCTAAATTTGCTAAAGCTTCTAAACTGTTTAAGCTTGCGTTGTTTTGTAATAGGAAATCACCATTTATAGCGCCTAAACTATTTAGGCCTTCTAAGCTTACTAAGCTAGCATTGCCATCAATATCTAAAAAGTCGAATTCTCTAAGATTATTTAAAGACTCTATATTTAAGAGTAAATCATTGTTTTTAATAGCTAAACGACCAATTACCGGATTGTCTATTCCATTTAAGTTTACTAAGCCGTCATTGTCATTTATTTCAAGGTCATTTACACTCACTAATCCACTTAAACCTTCTAGATTTGTTAATGAAAGATTGTTTAAAATATCAAAATTAGCAACTGTAGCTAGGTTTTCTAAACTTTCTAGGCTTTGAAGTTGAAGGTTGCTACTTAATGAAAAATGAAAACCAACGCTTGTTAAACTTGATAAATCCATTGTTTCAAGTATAGGGTTGTTGTTTATAGTTAAAGTAAAACCTACATTTTGTAAACCGCTTAAAGAATTAATGTTTTGAAGGTTGTCGTTGTTTTGAATTTTTAAAAACCCATCTACGAATGAAAGGTTCTCTAAACCATCTACGTTTGGAAGACTTTCATTTCCAGAAATTTCTAACCAACCGTCGGTTCCATTTTCTACGGTGTGTAAATTACTCAAGCCTGAAATGTCAACTAACGATGGGTTTTGTATTAATTTTAAGGTTTTAATGTTTGTAAACGAACCAATGCCGTCTATATCTTCAAGAAGTGAGTTTGAAAGAATCTCTAACGATTGTAATGCACTTAGATTTGTCAATCCTTGTATAGAAGTTAAACTGTTATTGTAGGTTAATTCAATTCCGTTTAGGCTTGTTATGTTTTCTAAACCAGATAAGGTGGTAAGTGATGTTTTAGTAACTTTTAAATTACCACCAACACTATTTATATGATTTAGTGGGGTTAAATCGTTAATATCACTCTGGCTTGTACCGCCTATTACTAAATCTCCCTGTACTTGGGTACAGTTGGGGTACCTCACTTTGTAGTGGTCAATTTCTGCTTGAGTTAGAAAGGTAAAACTAGATGGACACTCAGTTAAAATGCCTTGACACGAATCTATTATTTCGGTTGCTGAGCTACAATTAACTGCATTTCCAGAAATAGTGTATGTGTTTCCCATACCAGCAACATAATTGCAAATACTTTCTACATTACAGGTAGTTAGGTTTTGAGAAGATCTTAATATTAGGTTACTGATAGTTGCAGGGTCAATATTATTAAGCCCAGCTAAACTTGTTAATATACCATTGTTTTCAATTCTAATTTCTGAATTATTAAGGTTCGTTAAATTGCTTAAAGCTTCTAGGCTCTCTAAAATTCCGTTATTTATAATCATTAGTGTTCCGCCAATTTGCTCCAAATTCTCCAAGCCTTCAAGAGTTGTAAGGCCGTAGTTTGCAGAGATGGTTAAGCTTCCGGTAATGGTAGTAATATTTTGAAGGCCGTCTAGATTTGTAATATTAGCGCCGTCATCATCAATAATGGTCAAATTTCCCTGAATAGTTGTGCAAGTAGGGTATTGTGAAAGAAAAAGATCTATGTCTTGTTGGTATTGGAATGTAATATTTCCAGTTGGACACTCAGGAAAGCCTTCACAAAATTGGTTTACCTGATTAACACTATAACAACCTAGTGAAGAGTTGTTTGAAATATTAATACTTCCTCCTGAGCCTAGGTAATTGCAAATAGGATCTATGTGACAATAGGAAAGTGCTGCGTTGTGGTGAATACTTAAAGTGGACTGAATTACTGCAAGTTCATTTAATCCTTCTAAGGTTTCTAAAGCTGGGCAATACTGTATTGTTAAGTTGTCTACGCTGGTAAAATTATCAAGTCCTGCTAGGCTTTGTAAATTACTCACATGACTAATCTGTAGCCTAAGACTTAAGGTTTCTAAACCTTGTAATCCATTTAAATTTATAAGACTTGAGTTTTCAGAAATGGTAATATATCGTGCTGTAGCTATGTTTTGTAAACCAACAAGATTTACTAATTGAGGATTATTTTGAATTATTACTCCTCCATTACCAGCATTGACGGTGGTTAATTGGCTGAGTGCGGTTATTTCAGTTAATGATGGATTTGGTCCAATTTTTAAATCGCCATTAATCACTGATAAATTGTTAAGTCCTTCTAGCGTGGTTAATGAGGAGTTTTGTACTATAAGACCATTTAATTGCGTTAGGTTTTCTAGAGCGGTAATATTAGTTATGTCGCCTTGAAGTATTAATTTACCTGCTATAGTAGTACAGTTTGGGTACTGATTAACAAAGGTGTCTAATTCTGCTTGCGAGTTTAAATATATGTCGCCTGCTGGCGGACATTGTGCGTTTGCAGTTAATGCTAGAAAAAAGATTACTGCAAAATGCAAGAATATTAATTTTGTTTTCATGATTAAAGATTTGTAGGTTATTTGATTATTGTGGATACAATGTTACAGTAATTCACAACACTTTTGTCAATTTATGCATGGACATGACATGGACAAGCAAGTATTGTTTACAATTTCTTATCATTAATTTAAAGCTACAATCAAAACCTATGATGATTACTCATTAGTTTCTTAGATGCTAATTTTGTTGTGATTAGCTATTGTCACTCCTTGATTACACTTGTTTTTTGTTAATTAAAAAATAACAGTGCAATCGTTTTAATACCTTCCAATAGCAAGGATATTTAATCGCGGGATTAAAAACTATTTTTTTAAAAGCACATGGTTTTAATTTTAGAAAATCATACTGAGTTTTAGCAAAAACCAGTCAAATTGTTTGCTTTATTTTCAAAGGAAAGTTTTGTTTTTGTTCTAAATGCCAATTTTAACAATATATCTTCAAAATAATGCCCTACAAAAATTGATTTAGTTTAATTTCGTTCTAAAGACCTTTCATGAACTTTTTGACTAGATTTTTTGTAACCCTTCTTTTTATTGTTTCGCCAATTATTTACGGGCAAACAATTAATAAAGAAGCATGTGCAAATATGATTGAAGAGGGTATTAAGTTGATGTTTGAGAAAAAACACATTCAATCGCTAGAGCTTCTTGTAAAAGCAACTTCTATTGCAAACGAAAACCAATGGCCAAGAAATAAATTTCGTGCATTACTAAATACAGGCTCCAATTATTACCTTATGTCTGATTTTGGTGAAGCGCTCAACTATTACCTCCAAGCCTATGAAATTGCTATTGCCGAGCTTGAAACCAGAGATGAGCTTACGGTGCTTAACAATATTGGTATTTTATACTTTCAGGAGGATAATTTGGCAAAGGCGAAAGAGTATTTTAGAAAAGCGTATGATTTAAGTTTCAATCAAGAAAACAACACAAAACATGGGTATTACGCTATAAATCTGGCTTTAGTATCAAACAAAATGGCTCAAGCTGAAGAAGCTAGTAACTATATTCAAGAAGCATTACCATTAGTTAAGGATCAGCCCGAAATAGCAATAATGGCTAAGATGGCTGAAGCGGAAAACCTTTTTATAAGATCTAATTATGCAAAAGCGAAAGCCTTGTCTTTGTCCTTATTGCCGCAAATGAATAGTGAAGCAGATGCAGATAATAAGGTTTTTATGCTACTGCTGCTTTCAAAAATGTATTTAAAAGAAAAGGATGGCAATGCAGCGCTTCAGTATGCTGAAGAAGCCAGAAATTCGTCAAAAGTTTTAGAAAATAAGGAAGATGTATATGCTGCGCTTTCTAAAGCCTATGTTGTTTTAAAAGATTACGACAAGGCGCTGCTTTATAAAGACAGCATTTTGGCTGCTCGCGATACGCTTCAGCAGATTAGAAATAATACACTCTATGAGAATAATAAAATTAAGTTTGAGTTGCAAAATTATGCCCATGAGTTGAGTGAAAGCCAATTGCTATTACAGAAAGAACGCCGTTTTTTTTACAGTATCGTTGCTTTTGCTGTTTTGCTTTTTATTTTACTGATTTGGTTGTTTAGAAACTACCTAACAAGACATAAACAACGAAAAAAAATTGCAGAACTAGAACTTGAACAAGAAAAAACAAAAAGACTGGTTGCGGAAAAACAAATGCGTGAGCAAGAGGCTATTGTAAAGCTAGAGCAGGAACGTCTTAAAAACGAACTGGATATTAAAAATAGAAAGCTAACCTCCAAAGCACTTTATTTATCAAGTAGAAATGAATTGATTGAAGAAATAGTGGATGCTCTTACTGCAAATCCACAAGTTAAGCAACAACCAGAACTTCTCGTTCAGATTAAGGCATTAAGCAAACATTTAAAGAAAAACTCACAACTTGATAGTTTTTTTAGTCATTTTGATGAAGTAAACCCAGGGTTTTCTACAAGGCTTTTAAAGTTAAACCCAAATTTAACCCAACAAGATTTACGTTTTGTAATATACCTATATATGAATTTAGGTAATAACGAGATTGCTTCTCTCTTAAATATCACTCCACAATCCTGTAGGAAGCGAAAAGAACGAATCAGTAAAAAAATAAATCTTCCAAACGGAGTTACTCTTGCCGCTTATATAGCCAGTATATAGGGCTATGTCACAACTTTTTATCGTTTATGTCACAAAATGTCACGCACTTTATAAGGTCATGACTTTGGTAACAATCTATTTTTACCGAATAACTAAAACGAACAACTATGAAAAGGATATTTATTTTTCTTACATTTTTATTAATAGTAACTACACAAGATACCTATTCCCAATTAACCTTTTCGGCAAATCCTGAATACGGACAAATTTATGATGTGATTTTTGATACTAGTACAGAAGGAACTTTATATGCACGAACGGTTGGAAACCACATTGTAAAATCTGAAGATGATGGTGCCAACTGGGGGATTTTATATAGCGACCCAATGGTGCAGTATAGCACATTAAGTAGTTTGAAGCTTCTTAATAATGACCAAAATTTAAGCTTTATTGTAAAGGCTGAAGGCACAGATTATAGTAAAGTTGTAATTATAACGATTGCAGATGGTGCAGTAGTGAAGGAATACAATGTTCCAAACCCACAACAAGAAGATGTGCTTATAGCAAGTTATTCTATTTATGAAGCGGATAATGATACTGCTCTTTTGCATACTACCTATACAGAGAATTTTGGTTTTACTAACGAAGTTTTTAAAACTACAGATGGTGGTACAAGCTGGAGAAGCATTTATTATGGCCCTGACTATAGAGGAGTAGCAATAAATAATGTTGCAATTTTCCCAGACGACCCAAACACATTCTTTTTGATGCGTGGTGTTTCCCCTGGAAGCGATATGGGAGGAGTGTTTTTAAGCCACGATGGCGGAAGCACTTGGGAAGAAAAAATACCTGGAAATACCTATAGTGCTATCGAATTTAACCCAAGAAACTCAAACGATATTTTGGTCGGTACTTTTTATGGTTTTGGGTCGCATAGAGAAAACGTTTACCGTTCATTAGATGGCGGTGATACCTGGAATATGCTTCCTATTACCTACACCACCATGGCTAACGACAACATAAATCATATTAAATTCAATCCCCAAAATACTGACAATATTATTATCCTAGAGGAAAATGAAATTATTAGTACAACAGATAATGGGGCAACATGGAATAACCATGTATACACAGAAATTAATCCAGATGAGTATTATTTTGGACTAACAACTTCATTCAATCCATTTGTAGCTGATGATGTTATTATATCATCAAATTTTTATCCTTTCCGAAGCCCAGATGGGGGGCGAACTCTTGAAAAAGTTCCTAACAGATTTGTAAATAGCACAGGTCGTATTGACGGTTTTTTTAGTGAAACCGAAAACCATTTATACTATGGAGTAAGAAATGGATTTATTCATAATGATTTCAACAATAATACAGAAACCCCGTATAGAACGAGACCTCTAAATAACACTTTTGGGGCTACAACTTTTCCGTATGCTGATAAAGAAGTGGTAGGGAGAATATTCAATAGCGCTAGGTTTGGAATCAATTCTGTTTTAGAAATGAGTACAGACCACGGTGCGACGTACAATTCTATTTTATCGAGTATGATGTTTTTAAACATCTATGCCATGGCAACAGCACCAAGTAATACAGATTTGGTGTGGTTTTCTTTTGGGGAAGGAGCATATAAAATAAATGTAGCAGATCCTTTAATGCCTATCGTTGAACAAATTACTTTGCCTACTACAGATTTAATGTACGGAATCATTATAGACCCAGCAGATCCTTTACGGGTTACCATAACACAAGGAACAAAGGTTTATATATCAACTGATGGCGGTCTTAGCTGGGAAGATTCTTCAACAGGATTAGAAATTCTATCAGGTCGCGATATGATATTGGATGCTAAAATAAATCCATTGAATGCCAATGAATACATTTTAGCTTCTACACAAGGTGTCTTTTTATCGGAAGATAAGGGTGAAACATGGTCACAAATTTTTGATGAGCATATAGACAGCGTAAATTTTTCAGATTTAAAGCCTGGACAAATAGTGGCAATTAATCATTTTTCTGATGGATTTTTATATCCAGCAGCAGATGCGCGCATTGTTTACTCAAAAGATAATGGTGCAAACTGGGAAATTATTGATGGCGCAACTTTAGAATACATAAATACAGGAAGCTCTACAGTTCACTTTTTTGAAGATAAAGCCGATGTTTACTTTGGAACTTTTGATGTAGGTCTGGTAAAGTATACGTTAGATCTTTTTACACTAGGAACTTCAAATTTTGAAAGTGAAAATGAAGTAGTGCTGTTCCCAAATCCTTCATCAACATATATATCCCTTGAAAGTAAAAATGCTACAATTCAGAGTGTGGCTATATATACATTAACGGGGCAATTGGTATTAGAAACTACTAAAAGTGTTGGCCCCATAGCTCTTTCTCACTTAAATAGTGGCGTTCATTTAGTGAAAATTGTTACCGATAATGGAACATACAACAAGCGTCTTTTAAAATTATAATTAACTAAAACTAAATTAAAATGAAATCAAATTTAAAGAGTAGGGTATTTACTATTTCAGTTTTTCTTTTGTTAGGAGCAAGCGCAATGGCTCAGTTTTCTCAACAAGCAAAAATAGTAAGTGAAAATAGAGAAGGTCGTGCAGAGTACGGAACTTCAGTAGCAATTACTGAAAACTTTGCAGTGGTGGGAACATCAAGAGAAGCATTTGCTTCTGGGGCTGCATATATTTATGCTAAAGATAATCAAGGTGCATGGAGCTTCTCACAACGAATTGCAGCCGATGATCCCAATGATGGTGCAGAATATGGGGGTGGGGTAAAATTTTCAGATGATTTTCTAGTAGTTGCAGCAGGAAGAGCAGATGTAAATGGTGTAATAAGAGCTGGAGCTTTATATGTATACGATTATGAAAATAATAATTGGGAATTTGACACAAAACTAGTAACCTCTGATTACAGTGGTGATGCAAAATTAGGGATGAACCCAACTACAATCGATGTAGAAGGCAACACTATTGTAGCAGGTGCACCAGGGGAAGATGCCTGGACTGGTTCTGTATATGTGTTTACTAAAGTTGCTGGTGTATGGGAAGAAACTCAAAAAATAATGAGTCCTAATCCACAACCTAACGATATTTTTGGGATAGGAGTTTCTATTTCAGGAGACTATTTGTTGGTCGGAGCGCAAGGTGTAGACGGTAGTAAAGGTGCGGGTTATGTGTATGTAAAAAATAGAGATGGAGAATATGTTTACGATCAAACTATTACTGCTTCCGATGGTGCTGAAGTAGATTATTTTGGAAGCACAGTAAGCTTGTCTGACGATAGATTAATGGTTGGGTCTTATGGTGCTGATGGGGAACAAGGTTCTGCTTATATATTCGAAATGGATACGCAAGGTGCTTTTTTAGAAGTTCAAAAATTAAATGGGAATCCTTCAACTGAAGCAGCTCATTTTGGATGGTATAATATTATTGAAGGTGATTATGCGCTAGTTACTGCACCACATATTTATGGGTATGAACCTGGTGAAGTGTATGTATATAAAAGAGATAATACAGGAATGTGGGTTGAAGAAGAAATTACCCAAGGCGAGGACACCCAAGGAGAAGATTTTTATGGCTGGAGTATGGATTTATACAAAAATGAATTAATTGTAGGTTCCCCAAGAGAAGATCATGATGAAACGGGAAATAACGAAGTAGGAGATGCTGGTTCGGCGTATATTTTTCAAAACCCAACTTTATTGGGCCTTTCAGATTTTAACGCTAATGCCAATGCTATTGCGGTTTATCCTAACCCAGTTACAGATGTGCTACATGTACAAATGAAAAATAGCACAGTTACAAATATTACTGTTTATGGAATTAACGGAATTAAATTGATGGAAGTAAACGGAGTTTCTACGATTGAAACTTCAAAGCTTTCTGCTGGCGTATATCTATTAAGTATTAAAGATGAGAACAACCAAATCTTCTATAATAGGTTTGTGAAAAAATAGTTTTTTTTTGATTGGTTGTATTTAATTAGGCTTCTGAATTTTTTCAGAAGCCTTCTTTTTTAAGGGTGTTGGGTCTAATCTTCATCACTAACTTTTATTGTAGCTGTTTATACGGCTTCGAATAGCAAATTAAGAAATGTCAATCTTAGCTTGTTATTTGAAAAGCTAACTTGTTTTTGATAATATTTTATTGAATTAATTACAGCTTTGTCTTGTTCAATTACATTTAAGCTATTTAAACTCCTGCTTACTTTTATTTTATAGGAGTTTAGTTTTTTCTTATAAAATTTAGAAGCTTTAACAAGAACAGAGTTTTTAATTTCTGTTGCATTAATCCTTTTTTAGCTTTATAGGTATTTACTTTCTTAGAGTTACAAACCTTACTGTTTCAAAAATTGTTTCAATAGTATTGTAGGTAAAATAATAACGTGTTTTATAAAGCTAATTAATAGTTAGAAAGAAGTTTAGTAATAAAAAAACCCCGAAGTAAAAACTTCGGGGCTATCAACTACAAACTAAATAAATGAGAAAAACGTACTACATTTTTATCACTTTAACTAAACTTACAGAGTCGTCTGAAATTAATTTCATTAAATAAACACCAGGTTCTAAGCCTGATACATTAATTTGACTTGTTCTGCTACGCGGACTTTCACTAAATACTTTCTTGCCTGCTAAATCGAATACCTGAATGGTATTGATTGCTTTAGCAGCTGAAATATTTAATAAGGCATTTACTGGGTTTGGATATACTTTAAAGGTGTTTTCTTCAAAACCTTCTGTGCTTAATACTGCTTGCACAGTAACTGTAAATTCACAAGTATTAATCACTTCACCTTCATGCTCAAGGTTAAATGTTACAGTAGTTTCACCCACAGGAAACTCGGAACCCGATGGCAAGCCATTTAGTAACTTTAAAGCTACATCTGTTGTGTTGTCGCAATCAAAATCAATGTTATAATCTACAACAGTTCCAGTTTGGCCTACTGCAATTTCAACAACGATGTCTTGTGGGCATTCTATTTCACAAACTGGAATAGGCGTATTTCTTACTACAACAGTATAATCTTCTGCTTGTCCATAATAATAACTGCCACAGGGGTCTAACGAGTATCCACTGTCTGCATTTGCCATAACTCGCATTCTTGTTTTTCCGGTAACGGCATCTTGAGGTACATCAATAGTTCCTAAGGCAAGTTCCCCTTCTCCTCCGCCAGGCACCCAACCTACACAGTCAATTTCGTAAACTTCGCCTGCATCGTCTAAGATTCCGTTTTGGTTCCAGTCAATGAAAACCGAATAACAGATATCCCAAATTGGATTTCCTTGAAGCGTTACATCATAGGTTTCTCCAGTAAGTACATTTGCTTCTATATCTAAGAAAGGCTCATAGCTTGGAGCTGTAAAAGGATCTGAAGGTGAACTGTTGTCTATACCTGCAAAAATTACTCTTGTTATAGGCGCTTTTAGGGGAATATCTGGGAGGCAATAATCGAAAACGGTTATAGAATAATCTTCTGATTGTCCCGATGTATACGTTCCACAAGGGTCTAATGGCGAAGCATCTAAGCTTTTAATAAGTTTCATCCGCGTTTCTCCTAATAAAGCATCTTCAGGAACTTGAATTTTTTTCAATAATTCAATACCATCTGTTCCTGTTGAATTGGTTATATTTCCTAGTTCATACACTTCCCCAGCATCGTCTAAGATTCCATTTTGATTCCAGTCGAAAAAAGCTGTAAAATAATGAGTGTTGTCACCAGCTGTAACACCTTCTAGTCTCATTAAGTATTCATTGCCTTGTGCCACTGCGCCATTAATATCAATAAATATTTCTTGTGCAGGTGAAGTGGTTGCTTCAGAGGTGGTGTTTTGAATTCCTGCAAACGAAACATTTGTAATTGGGGTTACGGTATCTGTAATCACAACTTCACAATAAGGATTGGTATATTCAGTTACATTTAATATATAATCTTCAGCTTGCCCAAATGCAATTGTCATACAAGGGTCATAAGAAAATTGAAATTGCCATTGAATTATTCTAATTCTAGTGCTACCAGATAGAACACCCAAGGGAACATCGATAGTTGTTGTAGCTTGTTGTCCATCGGTACCTGTTGAATTTGTTAGAGTCCCAATCTCATAAATCTCGCCTGCATCATTTAAGATTCCATTTTGATTCCAGTCAATAAATGCGGTGAAATATTGGGTTAAGGAACCATCTGTATTTCCTTCAACAGTAATATCGTATGCATGTCCTTTTTCAATATTCCCTTCAATATTTAAAAAATATTCATGTTTTGGAGAAGTTATATCTGGAGAGCTGGCATTATCAATATCTGAAAAAAGCACCCTTGTTATAGGGTTAACATTTACAGCAACATCAACCTCACAATATGTATCTTGAAACTTAGCGATAGTTATAGTGTAGTCTTCTGTTTGTCCAATATCAATTGAGCTACAAGGATCTAAGGCATATGAATCTTGAGTTTTAATAATACGTATGCGTGTATCATTAATATCTGAATTTATTGGGATATAAATGTTGCTTGTGGCTTGCTGTCCATCAGTTCCTGTTGAATTTGTAATTGTGCCAATTTCGTATATTTCACCTGCATCGTCTAAAATTTCATTCTGATTCCAATCTATAAATGCAGTGAAATAGCTAGTGAAATTTCCATTTGTGTTTCCTTCTACGGTAATTTGATATTCACTTCCTTGCTCAACATTTCCTTTATTATTTAAAAAATATTCATGTGAAGGGCTTGTTGGGTCTGCATTCGTTGTGTTGTCGATACCTGCAAATGTTAGTTTTGTAATTGGTGCCACTGCAATATTAGTTTCTACTGCGCAGTATATATCTTCAATTACAATATCGCCAGTACACTCACCAATTATTTGGAAAACTCCGTCAAATCCAGAAGGGCTAGGTGTCCAAGTTACTCCTCCATCTAGGGAGGAATGTGTGTAGGCAGTTGAGCCATTAGATTTTACCTCCCAGAAATTACTTGTTGCATCGGTTCCGAAATACACATAAAGCCCTAGCCAATATTTTGATCCCCCTGGAAGCCCTTCAAGGGTTACAGGGCTTGGAAAATCTAATTCAACTTCATACCAAGGAAGGTTAAAATTAGTGCTTACCTGTGTTTGAGAAGTTGGGACAACACCAGCAAAAGAAGTGATGATGTTTCCTGGTTGTCCATTATTGTCTTCATAAATAAATATATCAGCAGCGCCAATATTATTAACTATGGTTGGAATTATTTTTTCTATTTGTATTGAGCTCCCTTCAGCAATATCAAAATCATTTGCGATATGCTTAACATGTAAGCCGAATTCTGCATTTTCAAAATTGTTTCCAGTTTCTACAATTTCGCAAGGTAAGGTTGTAATGGCTTCATTGCATTCACCAAGAATTTGGAAAACTCCGTCAAATCCTGATGCGCTTGGAGTCCAAGTTACCCCTCCATCAAGTGAGGAGTGCATAAAGGCAGTTGTTCCATTGGATTTTACTTCCCAGAAATTACTTGTGGCATCGGTACCAATAGCTACAATAATACCAACCCAATATTTTGATCCCCCTGGAAGGCCTTCAAGTGTTACCGTACTTGGCAAATCTAATTCAACTTCATACCAAGGAAGCCCAAAATTAGTGCTTACTTGTGTTTGAGAGGTTGGAATAACACCAGCAAAAGAGGTGATGATATTTCCAGGTTGCCCATTATTGTCCTCATAAATAAATATATCAGCAGCGCCAATATTATTAACGATGGTAGGAATAACTTTAGAAATATGCATCGTATCTCCTTCGTCAATATCAAAATCATTGGCAATATGCTTAACATGTAAACCAAATTCTGCATTTTCAAAATTGTTTCCAATTTCTACAATTTCGCAGGGCATGGTCGAAGCTGCTGCTTCGCACATTCCAATTAAGTTGAAAACACCATCAAAACCTGATGCGCTGGGAGTCCATGTTGCTCCTCCATCTAATGATGAATGCATAGCTACTGTAGTTCCGTTGGACTTTACTTCCCAGAAATTGCTTCCAGCATCGGTGCCAATAGCTACAATAATACCAACCCAGTATTTAGATCCACCGGCAAGACCTTCGAGTGCTACTGCAGTTGGTAAATCCAGTTCAACTTCATACCAAGGAAGCCCAAAATTACTACTTACCTGAGTTTGAGAAGTAGGAACAATCGCAGTAAAAGAAGTAATTATGGCTCCAGGTTGACCATTGTCATCTTCGTAAAATGTTATATCTGCTGTACTAATGTTATTAATAATATTGGGTATTATTTTTTCAATCGACATTGTGGTTCCTTCGGGAACATCAAAATCATTGGCGATATGCTTAAGGTGTAAACCGAATTCTCCATTTTCAAAATTGTTCCCGGGTTCCTCTATTGTACATTGTGTAGCTTGCCCAATACTTAGAATGGGTATTAATAAAGCCAGGAATAAATAAAAGCGTTTCATATTTTTTTATGGTTAAAGGTTAGTAGGTATTATTCTTTAATAATTTTAATGGTTTGAACCTCTGTGTCTGTCATCACTTTTGCTAAGTAGATTCCGTTAGCAAGAAAGGATAGGTCTAATTGAACTTTAGGAAGTTGAGGGCTAGCTTGGTAAATTACTTTACCTGAAATAGCATAGATACTAATACTAGTAAGTATTTCGTCACTTTCTATTTGCATCCTATCTGTTACAGGATTTGGATAAAAATTAATTTTATTCGTGCTAAAGTTTTCGTTCCCTAAGGGAGAGTCTACGATAACTGTATAGTCTTCCACTTGTCCGTAGCCGTAACTAGCACAAGGGTCTATTGGCGATACTTCATAGTTTTTAAGTACCCGCATAACAGTAGAACCTAATAAGGCGTCTTGTGGAACAGTTATGGTTCCTTTTAGTTGCTTACCATCGGTGCCGGTGGAATTAAAGATTGAACCAATTTCATGCATTTCACCTGGATCATTGAATATATTATTTTGATTCCAATCGATAAAAACGGTGAAAAAATCTTCCCATTCTCCATCGGAACCTGTAAAGCCTTCTAGCGTAATTTCATAGGTGCTATTTTGTCTTAAATTTCCTGTGATGTTCGTAAATACTTCGTGGGGTGGGCTCGTTGGCGCGGCACTACTTCTATGAGAAATATCTGCAATTTCAACATTAGTAATGGGTTCAATATTAACAAAACTTAATGGGCTACAATATGGGGTGTAATCCCAACAGCTTAGGTATAATCCAAAGTTGCCTTCTTCACTATCAGAACCTTCAATCATGATGTAGTAGGTTTTTGTTCCATCTGAATAGAAGGTTAATTGTGAGAATAAACCACAGCTATCGTCTACATAAGCAACTGTATTTGTAAGATTTATATCATCAAAAACTCGAATTTCAGTATCGTAACTTGTAAAGACGCTACAAAGCGAAACGGTTATGTCTTCTTCAATGCCATTACCTGTATACGAATAAAAGACATCACCAGATGCATTGCCTATTGTATTGGTAGCATTTACATTGTTGCCTTGAACTCTGTCTCCACATTCTAAAGAAATAGCTTCAGCGGGAATGTCATTTTGAGGGGGTATTTCTTCGCAACTAGCATAAAGTGTAAAATCTCCTATTTCTGCAATGAAAGCTCCTTCTATCATAATATAATATGTTGATACTCCGTCAGAAACAAAGTTGACAACAGAACGTGCATAGCAGAAATTATCATTGTAGGTAATTTCATTAGACAAAGAGCAATCAGTAAAAACTCTCATAAGTGTATCGAATTCTGTTCCTATGCACAATGAAAGTGCAATGTTTTCTGGTTGCCCATTACCGGTATATGTATAAAAAACTTCAGGGGAAGCATTTCCGCCAAAATCATCTGCTCCTACAGTGGTTCCCGTTACTTGGTTGCCACACACAATAGGTATGGCATTTTCACATGCGTTATTTGGAATATCTTGTATTTGATCTCCATTGCAAACTCCAATCAATTCATAGACAAATTCTCTATCTGTTGTATAACCCCATCCATTTGAATTATCATGAATATAAGCCCCAAAATTTCCTAATGTTGAATTCTCTGTGTTATTCCATCCGGAAGCATCTGTAAGCACTTCCATCCATATTTTTCTTCCTTGTTGATTGCCTTCAAAGAGGATATTGTCTGAAGAAACATCTAAAGTATAAACGTAATAATCAAAATCCTGACCAGACCCTAAATATGTTTCATCAATTATGCTAACATTGTTTATATTTAAAAAAGCAGTTCCAGGTAGGTTATCTGTATTATTATCATAAAAAACAAGGTCAAAAGAAGAAGCTTGATCTAAGGTTTGAATTTTTATAGTATTTATTTCAAAACTGCTTTCAGGAAGAACATCAATATCAATAGCTAAATGCTGGTTATAATCACCTATAAAAAAACCACCTGTAAAATTATATTGTGAAGGAGACCATTGCGAGCAATCTTCAGGAAGATTGGGTATTTCATCAACCACATTTAATGTATAGTCCTCAGCTTCTCCAGTATTATAAGTTATACAAGGATTAGGATTTGTATTATTCCATTGTAGTATAACACGCATTCTGGTTTCCCCAAGAACAGCATCTTGTGGAATTTCAATCTCCTTAGTGTGTGGGCCATTGTGGTGAACATTTGTGGCAACTGTATAAACCTCACCCACGTCATTTAGGATCTCGTTTTGATTCCAGTCGATAAAAACAAAAACATTTTGTGAAGATATAGCATGATTCCTAACTGAGATGGTATACGTTTCTCCAGTCTTTACCATTCCTACTTGGTCTGTATAATCATTTAATGATGGATTACACGCACTGTCGTTATTGATGCCCGCAAAAATAACTTTGTTAATATAGTCTGAGGAACAATTGTTAAAACTAGGCTCGCAGTAGTTGGCTTTATTTTGATTAGAATTTTCTTCAGCGAAAGGCCTAATTATTTTTTTGCTTTTAACGACTCTGTTGTCTTTAATAATTGTCGATGGTGTATTAACCATATCAAATTGTGCATTCCCTTTACGGGATTCGTCAGTTTGCGATTTTTTTTGCTGGCTTAATACGGTCGTTGAAATTAATAGACCAAGTAATAGCAGCGTAAATTTGTACTTTTTGTTCATAGGTGTATTTTAATTATAGTAAAATTGGGGAGTTAATTTTATTGAGGACAATTATAATCGTAATATGCTCTTAAGCCAAAAAAACACATACTCAAAAGGTACTTTCCGCGATTTTTTTAACATTTAAATTTCTTAAAAACGATGTAAGCAGCTGGTTTTTAACGAAAAAAGGGAAAATTTAAAAACAAAGCTTAATTGGGCTGGAAAAGCATTTTTTTTGAATAAAATGTGATGGAAGGAATTAATTGTAGTGCGAAAAAGAAAGATAAAATGAGTAAAATCATGCTGCAATTGGAAGCTATTTTAAAACAAATAGAAGCCTTTTGTAAGCACTATAATTTTAGTTTCCGCATTTTAAAAAGTATAAAAAGCAAGGCTTATTTTGAAAGCATCAAACTCCGTGAATCCAATTATAGATGTCGACATCATTGGGAATGTTTAATTTTTTCCGAATCTGATATTTTTTATTCTGAACAGTTCGGGGTTGAATTACCTTGTATTGTGCAATTTGTTTTGTGGTAAGGTTTAGCTTTAGAAGGGCACAGAACTCAACCTCTCCTTTTGCTAGTTTAGGATTTATTTTTAATAAGTTATCGGTGAAAGTTGGAAATGCATCGTTAAAACTAACCATAAAAGCAGGGTCGTCTTTTTTAACTAACGCTATAACTTCATTGTAGATTGCAGCTTTGTCTTCCTCTAAAATTTCATTATCTTCTAAATATTCCTTACTGAGCTGTTCGTATTTAGAATGGATTTTATTTTTATAAATAACCATTGAAATTACAGCAATTACTATGGAAACACCAATAATAATAAATATCCATAGAAAAAAAGTGCGTTGGTTTTGACTGTCAATTTCGCTTTGTTTTAATTTTCTTTTTTCAATGATTTGATGAAGCGACTTATTTTTAGTTTCAAACTGCTCTAGTTTTAATGATTGAAGTCTACTGTTGTATTCTTTAAAGGCATCGGTATCATTATTTTGCTTCGCAATATCGATGAGTGTCGTATATGTCTCTTTAAGATTTACATTTTCACCAATTTCGATTGCTAATAATTCCGACTTGTTTAAATATTCAATTGCGGTGTCAAATTCCTTTTTTTGAGCATATACTTTTCCAAGAGAAAGGTAATTGCGTAGCATGATGGCGTCATCCTTATCAATATCTTTCGGTTTTAATTTTATAGACTGGCGGGCATGATATTCCGTTGAGTCTTTATTGTATTCCATGTAATAAATACCGAGATTGGAATGATATAAGTAATTTAAATAATTACGGTAGTCACCTTCGGGCACTCTATTAAATTCTTTTCCTCCTAATTTCATCATCTTTACGGCAGTTCTAGGTTTGTTTAACTGCGAGTAAGTATTGGCGAAACTTATGTAAATGTTCGATTTCGTATTTATTATGCTTAGGTTAAGGCTGTCTTCTTTTTCAAGAAGTAGCAAGGCATTTTGCAATTCTATCAAGGCATCCTCAAAAAGCGTATTGAATTTTAATGATTCAGCTAAGTACATTTTTGATAAGGATTGCATCCGGTTATCATGGTATTCTACGGCCTTCTTAGAGAGCGCATCTGATGCTTTTACTAAACCAAAAGCATCTTCTTTCTGAAAATGATACCTGCATTTATTAGCAAGTAAAAGTAATTCTGCTTTTTTATCACCTACGATAAGAGCTTCTTTTAGAAGGCCTTCCATGTTAAGTTTGGCTTGCTCTAAGTCAGTAAGCATCAACTTTTGGTTGTCTTGTATTCGTATGTCTAAAGAAACCTCTTTGGTATGCGTATCATTCTGAGAGTTTATTTGCGTATAACTTGAGGCGTAAATAAAGGGGATGATTAAATATAAAAAGATTTTAAAATTAGATTGCATCAGAAAAAGTTGTTGAACATTTATTAAAATAATAAAATGCGCTAAGTTTTGGGGTTACTGTTTGTTATGTGCCAAAATAGATGGTTTTTATAAATTTCAGCGAACTATTATTAGTTTGTGAAAATACAAATTCTAGACGCCAGAACTAAAAAAAATAGACTTGTATTTTTAACAATTTTTACAATACATATTCATTCTAAAAATTGAAGTGTTTTTTGAAAGCTTTTAACCCGATTTTAGTGCATTTTTAATCGTTTGGAATACTATTTTTTGCTGTTTTAGTATTGTTTCATTTCTCCCCTCTCTCTTTTTTCTATATTTACACGTATTTTTGTAAGAAAATACATTCCAAAAGTCTTTTTATTAACGCGTATAAACATATTCTTTGGTTCGTAATGTGTTTGTAGTTAATATTTTATTGGGCTCTACTTTAAAAATAAATATTTAATTTTTAAAAAATAATGAAGGTATTTGATCGCCTTATTTTTTTATTGGTTTTGTTCTTATTTCCTTTTCAGTTTTTTGCTCAAAATGAAACGCAGGAAGCTGTTGTGGCGCGTATTGATTTGGGGGTTAAATATTTATCAGAAAAACAACATATAAAATCGATTGAAGAGTTAATTTCAGCCAAAGAAATTGCCATTCGCAATAAATGGTATTCTCAAGCTTTTAATGCCACTTTAAATATTGGGACCAACTACTATTTAATGATGGATTATGGCGAAGCATTTCAATATTACTTGCAGGCGTATGAGATTGCTATAAAACACCTGGAAGTTCGAAATGAAATGGCTGTTTTCAATAATATTGGTGTTTTATATGTTGAAGAGGATGATAAAATAAAGGCTGAAGAATCTTTTTTTAAGGCCTATGAAATTGCAAAAAAGGTTGATGATAAGAAAAGGATTGGTGCCTATGGGATTAATATAGCCTTGCTTTTAAATAAAATTGGAAAAATAGAACTTGCTGAAAAATATATAGAGGAAGCACTGCCCCTATTAGAGGAAAAATCCAATGTACTCCTGCTGGCAAAAATAGCAAAAGCTGAAAATCTATTTTTGAAAAACCAATTTTCAAAAGCTTCTGAATTAGCACTACAAATTTTGCCACAAATAAATAATCTTACCATTTCAGAAGGGAATGCTACGGTGAATGATAAAATTACACTTTTGCTTATTCTAAGCCAGATTTATGAAAAACAATACCAATATAAAGTTGCGTTAGAGTATGCTTTGCGTGCGCGTAATGCCCAAGAAAACTTAGAAGGCCGTAAAGAGATTTATAGTCGTATAGCTTCACTTTATGGAAAAACGGACGATTATAAAAAAGCCTTTTTCTATAAAGACTCGGTAGTAATAGCTACAGATTCATTGTTTGCAATAAAAAATGCGGCTTTGTTTAAAAGTGAAAAAGTAAAATTCCAAATTCAGAATTATCAGCATGAACTTTCAGAAAGCAAAAAAGCGCGGAATCAAGAGAAACAGTTTTATTATACCGTGCTTATATGTGTGATAGGTGGGATGGGGTTTTTAATTTGGGTTTATAAAAACAATTCATTAAAACACAAACAACGAAAAAAAATTATTGAGTTAGAATTGGCTAAAGAGAAAAGTGACCACCTTTTAGTGGAAAGAAAACATCGCGAAACCGAAGCTTTAGTCTTACTTGAAAAAGAACGACTTAAAAACGAGTTAGATACTAAAAATAGAGAGCTCACGGCCAAGGCAATGTATTTAGCGAGTAAAAATGAACTTATTGAAGATGTTGTGCAGTCGCTTTCTAAACAAACAGAAATCGCTTCTAACACCCAATTGAAGAGTAAGCTAAATGATTTAAAAAAGCATTTAAAAAAAGAAACCCAATGGGATAGTTTTTTTGTGCATTTTGAAGAGTTAAATAGAGGTTTTTTAGATAAGCTTACTGCCAAGCATCCTAAGTTAACCCAAAATGATATTAGATTTATAACGTTCCTTTATATGAATTTAAGTTATAAAGAAATTGCTTCCCTTTTAAATATTACACCGCAATCTTGCAGAAAGCGAAAGGAACGTATTTCTAAGAAAATGAATGTTCCCGATGAGCTTTCTCTCTACGCCTATCTATCTGCTTTATAGGAGGACGTCACGTTATGAGGCGCTATATGTCACAAAATGTCTAATGCCGTTAAGCCCTATCCCTACGGCTTCTAACTACTTTTATAAGATTATTAATCTGAATTGATTTTTAAGAAAAACAGGACTATAACTATATAGTGATTTTTGTTTTTGCTGCTTAAAAATCTAATCTAAAACTAATCTTATGACAAAAATTAACGTTAAAAAAAGTATTGTTCTACTTGCTTGCTGTCTTGGGTTTTCTGCAATACATGCCCAATACTCTCAGGAAGCAAAAATAGTAAGTGATACCAGAGAGGGGCGTGCCGAATTCGGAACTTCAGTAGCAATTACTGAAAACTTTGCTGTAGTAGGTGCTTCAAGAGAAAATGGAGCCTCTGGAGCCGCCTATGTTTATGTAAAAGATAACCAGGGAAAATGGGGCTTTGCACAACAATTGGTCGCTACAGATCCTAATAACGGCGCAGAATATGGTGGTGGTGTAAAATTCTCAGAGGATTATTTAGTGGTTGCTGCTGGGAGAGCTGATTATGATGGTCTTCAAAGAACAGGAGCGCTATATATTTATGACTATCTAAATAACAACTGGGAGTTTGATGCAAAATTAATAGCCTCAGATTATAGTAGCGATGCAAAACTAGGTATGAATCCTACTTCATTAGATGTTCAAGCTAATACCATTGTTGCCGGTGCCCCAGGAGATGACTCATGGACTGGTGCTGTCTATGTGTTCACTAAAGTTGCTGGCGTATGGGAGGAGACCCAAAAATTAATGAGCCCCCTACCAGTAGCATTTGATGCTTTTGGGATTGGGGTTTCAATTTCAGGAAACTATCTAGCGATAGGTGCAAATGCTGTAGATGGCCGTAAAGGCGCAGTGTATATCTATATTAAAACTAGCAATGGTGTTTGGGAGTATGACCAAACAATTATGGCTTCCGACGGGGTAGACGATGACTTTTTTGGAAGTTCCGTTAGTTTGGCTGGAGAGCAAATGGTAGTTGGTGCTTATGGAGTAGAACAAGAAAAAGGAACTGCTTATGTTTTTGAAAAAAATAGTGATGATGTATGGGTTGAAGTACAGAAATTAAAAGGTAATCCTTTCAATGATCGCGTACAATATGGATGGACTACCGCTATTCAGAAAGATTATATCGCGGTAACTGCACCACACATATACGGTTCAGAAGCAGGAGAAGTTTACTTGTACAAAAGAGAAAACTCTGGCGTATGGGTTGAAGATCAAATTATTCAAGGAGCTGATACCCAAAGTGAAGATGCTTTTGGATGGAGTGTAGGAATGTATAAAGATAAAATAATTATAGGTTCGCCAACAGAAGACCATGACGAAACGGGTGCCAACGAAATAGGCGATGCTGGTTCTTCATACATTTTTAAAAACCCAAGCTTATTAGCGCTTACAGATTTTGATGCGCATAACAACGTAATATCCATGTTCCCAAATCCTACTGAAACTATTTTGAATATTGAAAGTCAGGCTATAGCGCTAGATTACATACGGGTTTACGCCATAACTGGCGCACTCTTAAATGAGAGTAGAACGATAAATAACTCCAAATTACTATTGGATACTTCAAATTATAATAAAGGGATTTATTTTATAGAAGTGACTTTAGAAAATGGGTTGAAAGTGACGCAGAAAATAATTAAAAACTAACAAAAAAACACAGTAAGCATAAAAAAGAAAACATGAAAAAAATTAAAATTTTAACTGTTATAATGTTTTTAGGCATGGCATATTGGCCTGCTTCAGCCCAATTTCTCGAAAGTTTCGATACTGAAATTCCACGGGAATGGAGAATACATGATAATGATGGGCAAGGAGGTACTTGGCATTATAATGCTGGGGATGGATATCGAGGTCCTGGGGGAGCTCGTATTACTTTTGAAGAAAATGCACATGACGATTATTTGATTTCACCTCAATTCACTGTAAACTCCGGAATATCAGATTATATTTCGTTTTATGCAGGTGGGTCTGGTGTGGCACACCCAGAAACATTCGATGTTAAGTTGTCTACTACAGGTGCGGATCCTGCAGATTTTACGGTTGTTTTGGGTTCAGAAATTACTATAACCGATGTGGATGATTTAGGCGAATATGTAAATTACGCCTACAATTTAGCTGCTTATGATGGGCAGGATGTATTTATTGCCATAGTAGCTACTTCAACAGCAGCATTTCGTTTTTATGTAGATGAGTTTTCAGTGGAAGCATTGCCGCGTTGTCCAAAACCTTCAAGTTTTGAGATTGAAAACTTAACTGCAACTACTTTAGATTTAAATTGGAGAGCTGGAGGTTCAGAAAATGAGTGGGTTGTAAAATATGGCCTTTCAGGTTTCGATCCCGAAACTGAAGGAGAAACAAAATCTGTTGTAGGAAGCCCAAATACAAGCCTTAGCGGTTTAGAATCTGGCGCGCTACTCGATATTTATATAAAAGCGGTATGTGATAATGGAAATGGGGAAAGTGAATTTGGTGGCCCTCTTCGGTTTTTTACCCCTTGTTTAGCAGCAACGGTTCCTTTCTTTGAAGGGTTTGAAAATGGATACGCACATAATGATAACCTAGGCGGATGTTGGAGTCAAGAATTGATTCAAAACACCTATTGGAAAACCAATAACTCAATTACAGCAAACAATAGAGCACCACGTACTGGAGACTGGAATATTTATTTAGCATACGGAAGCGAAAACTGGATGTTTTATCCAATAGAAGTTCAAGGTGGAATAAGTTATACACTTACTTTTTATGCTAGACAAAGTAATACATTAGGAGCAACTGTGACTGCTAGTTATGGCGTTTCTAATGATTCTGGCGCGATGATTAACAGAATTATTCCAACCACTGAAATTACACAAGGCGATTATCAAGAAGTTACTGGCGCATTTATACCCGATACCACTGGAGTAATTTATATTGGCGTAAATGCACAAGTTGGTCCAGGGTTTTATCCATTCTATTTGTCTATGGACGACCTTTCAGTTACAGAGTCTCAGACGTGTTTAAAACCAGTTAATATGCAAATAGATGAAGCTATGCCTACCTCAGCGATTGTTAGTTGGACCCCTGGAGCTTCAGAAACAGATTGGTTGGTAAAATATGGAGAACCAGGATTTGATCCACTTACAGATGGTCTTTCTGCTGTGGTGAGCGGTAGTGCCAATGTTTCTTTAACAGACCTTATTCCAGCGCATATTTACAATGTATTTGTTAAGTCTGTGTGTGGCGGTTCTGATGGGAATAGTTATTATACAGGTCCAATAACTTTAAAAACGACGCCTGTAAATGATATGCTGTGTAATGCTACACCATTAGTAGTGGATGCGGCTTGCACCGGCAGTAGTTATACAAATGTAGGGGCTACATTAGAAGTAAACGAACGTATGGGAACTTGTTATGATGCAGCAGGTGAACAAACTGTTTGGTTTAGTTTTGAAGCGCCTGCAAGTGGAAATGTTACAGTTACTACAGATTTTGAGAGGGGAACTTTAGAAGATACAGAATTAGCTGTGTTTGCTGCTCCGTCAGATTGTGCCAACCTTGCGACCCTTGGTGCCGAAGTAGGCTGTGATGAAGACGGTGGAAATACCGGAACTGGATTTTTAGCTACAGTAACCTTAACAGATTTAATAGCAGGCGATACTTATTTTGTTCAAATAAATGGGTTTATGAGTTTTGATGATGGCACCATGGAAGGTACTTTCTGTATTGAAGTAAATGATGATGGAGTATCATGCCCTCAACCTACAGATATTAGTGTTACAAACGTTTCTACAAATTCTGCTGAAGTAAGCTGGAGAGTATCTGGCAACGAAACAGCGTGGGAAGTTAAATACGGAGCATTAGGTTTTGATCCAAATACTGCAGGGATGAGTGTAATAGATGCCGATGGAGACCCTGGGCAAGTTTTAACTGATTTAGACCCCGATACGGCTTACGAAGTGTATGTTCGTGCGCTTTGTGCCACGGATGATGAAAGTGAATATACCGGTCCGGAATCTTTTAATACAATGCAATTAGCAGTTGCGAATGAAAATTTTAGTTCTTTTATGTTTTATCCAAATCCAATAAAAGATAAATTAAACCTAAGCGCGAAAGATCCTATAGAGAAAATAGAAGTCTATAGCCTCTTAGGACAGAAAATAATTGAAGTAAGGAGCAATACTTCGCAGGTTCAATTAAATACAAATGCGATGCAACAAGGGGTATACTTTATAAAAGTAACCATTAATAAAGCTGAAAAAGTATTTAGGGTCGTGAAAGAATAAAATCTTTAAATACATAATCTAAAAAGAGACTGCGTTTATTTGCAGTCTCTTTTTTATTGAATCAGCTTAAGTTTTATCGATTTTATTTTTCAACACACCCTCCTTCTGCCCAAGAAGTTACTCCCGCACGATTTGCAGCACAAGGATTTGAATATGTTTTGCCATCACAGCCACAAACAGGCTTGTATTCCATAGTGCACGGACCATCACTAATTTTTGAAGGATCAATACAGGCAAGCATTTTTGAACTACTGCAAGCATATAATGCAATCGAAACCAACAAAATTAAGGCTGCGGCTAAATATTTTTTTGTTTTCATAACAAACATAGGTTTTAAATGAATTCCTACATTAAATATACTAAAAGAATAAAAAAAATAGCCTTACACAACGCTATATTCCGTTTTTTAAAATAACTCTGTACAATAAAAACCTTGGTTTTGTAAAGTAGTTGTAATAGCAATTGGTTCCAAAAACTGGGTTTCAACCCGGAGAATATTATCGCAATCCTCCAAGTCAAAATTCCAGCTATCATTTTTGTAGGTTAATTTGTTTAACAGGGGTTGTAGCTGTTTTATTTCATAATTTTTAGTAACAGATGTTTTAAAAACCAATACTTTGTGTATACTATCTTTCATAAAATGCTGGTGGTTCTATTCCAAGCGAACGTAAATAGACATATCCTTGCCCGCGATGGTGGATTTCATTATCAATAAAATAAAATAATGAAGACCAAACGGTGCCTTCATACATTCCAAAAAGTGTAATATTTTCCTGAAAACGTGCTTCAGAAATTTGAGGCCAAAGCACATTAATTTGCGCTGTGGCTTCGTCCCAAAGCTGAAGCATTTTTGCTTTGCTATTTTCATGATCCACATGCTCTACCAAAGGCGCGGACTTTCCTGAAACAATTTCTTGAACTCCTGGAGCTGCAATGCCTAAAAGTTCCATAATCATTTCTGCGAAAGTTCGCATTCCACCTAGCGAATGATTAAAAAATTCTTTTTCAGGAAAAGCCTCAATTGTTCTTCGGGTCAAATTTCTATGCCCTTGTAAATGACTTAATAAATCGTCTGTTGTAATTGCTGTTTTAGTTATTGTTGCATTCATGATTAATTTCTTTTAAGTGATTATTGTTTCTGAAAACAAAATTAAATAGGACGTGTGACAGCAGTTTGTCAGTAGAAAAAATTAAACATTGGTTTTTTTATGTACTACGTTTTAATACTGAGCGAATCTTCTGAAATAGTATCTTTGAAACATGAGCGATGAAACTTTAAACCGTTTTGATAGAATTATTGCAATTCTTATTCAATTACAATCTAAAAAGGTTGTAAAAGCTCAAGAATTAGCAGATCGGTTTGGTGTTAGTTTGCGTACCATTTATAGAGATGTTCGCTCGCTTGAAGCTTCGGGAGTTCCTATTGTTAGTGAGGCTGGCGTGGGGTATTCTATAATGGATGGGTACCGTTTGCCGCCAGTTATGTTTACACGCGAGGAAGCCAGTAGTTTTGTGGCTGCAGAAAAACTGATGAAGAAATTTACCGATAAATCCTTTGGGGGGTATTACGAATCTGCAATGTTTAAATTGAAATCGGTATTACGTGGAACGGAAAAAGAATGGATTGATAGGTTGCAATCGCAAGTAATAATTAATCCGGATGTAACCCTTTTTAATACAAATATTCCAAATGCTTTAGAGCTGCTTTTTGAAAGTATTGCCGAAAAAAAACAGGTTTTTGTGCGCTACCAATCTGTTGCATCCGAGACACCTTCTGAACGCAATTTGGAGCCCGTTGGTGTTTTCCATGAAAATAACTACTGGTATATTTTGGCGTATTGTCATTTCAGAAAAGAGTACCGGCAATTCCGAACCGATAGGTTGGTGAAAATTCAGCGCACAACTATTCCTTTTCAATTAAAACATGGAACGCTTGATGAATACAAGCAAGAGAAAAATGATTCCCCTAAAATTAAAGTGCGAATTCTTGTAGATAAAAGTATCGTGAAATATATAAAAGCAGATCGAAAACACTATGGTTTTGTGTCGGAAGAAGTAAAAGGTGAAAGTGTTGAAATGGTTTTTTTTACACCCAATGTTAACCACGGTTTTGCACGTTGGTATTTAATGTTTGGGGATTATGCACAAGTTTTGGAACCGCAGAGCTTAAAGCTACGCTTGTTAGAAATTGTAGAAAGCACAAAAGAGCGCCTATCAAAATAGCGTTATTTCGGCGTGTTTTTGATATTTACTGTGAATTGCTTTCAGAAATGCGTAGCATTCATGATTTCAAAAATTTAAAATATAAATGGAGGAATAATTGTATTTTAGGTGATTATTCACAGTTACCTAAAGGTTCGGATATAGATGATGATGGTTGTGAATTGCTTTCAGAATTGTATTTTAGGTGATTATTCACAGTTGAAGTGTAACGAATAGTAATATGAAATCGGTTGTGAATTGCTTTCAGAATTGTATTTTAGGTGATTATTCACAGTGTTAACTCACTTGTAAAGGTTTGTTTAAGTGTTGTGAATTGCTTTCAGAATTGTATTTTAGGTGATTATTCACAGTTCATAACGAATAAAACACTATTAAACTAACGTTGTGAATTGCTTTCAGAATTGTATTTTAGGTGATTATTCACAGTTTGATAGGCTTATTTCTGAACAGGATGCTAGTTGTGAATTGCTTTCAGAATTGTATTTTAGGTGATTATTCACAGTCCATTGCAGTTGTTCCACCATAAAGACCTGGTTGTGAATTGCTTTCAGAATTGTATTTTAGGTGATTATTCACAGTCTCATTTAAATAGTTGCTCGTATGTTACATGTTGTGAATTGCTTTCAGAATTGTATTTTAGGTGATTATTCACAGTTTATTTGAAATATTAATCTACTTTCAGCTTGTTGTGAATTGCTTTCAGAATTGTATTTTAGGTGATTATTCACAGTATTCTGCCGGAAACAAATCTACGTTATCAGGTTGTGAATTGCTTTCAGAATTGTATTTTAGGTGATTATTCACAGTGTCAAGATATTGCTTGTATTCCACTTTATAGTTGTGAATTGCTTTCAGAATTGTATTTTAGGTGATTATTCACAGTTATAGGCTTTGCTAACCGACGCTGAATTTTGTTGTGAATTGCTTTCAGAATTGTATTTTAGGTGATTATTCACAGTCAGCTTTTCCAGCAGCACTTTCTTTCCCTAGTTGTGAATTGCTTTCAGAATTGTATTTTAGGTGATTATTCACAGTTAGTTGAGCAGCAATTAGAAAGTTTTGATGGTTGTGAATTGCTTTCAGAATTGTATTTTAGGTGATTATTCACAGTTTTTGAAACCAATAAATTCATAAACGAAACGTTGTGAATTGCTTTCAGAATTGTATTTTAGGTGATTATTCACAGTGAATGCAAAAAAGACCACCTCTTTGAACCTGTTGTGAATTGCTTTCAGAATTGTATTTTAGGTGATTATTCACAGTTGTTATTACTATGATGTGCAAGTAACTTTCGTTGTGAATTGCTTTCAGAATTGTATTTTAGGTGATTATTCACAGTGTAAGTGTAATAATACCTATCCAAAAAATGGTTGTGAATTGCTTTCAGAATTGTATTTTAGGTGATTATTCACAGTAAGTGGATTTTCAACAGTTCCCAGAGCCTTGTTGTGAATTGCTTTCAGAATTGTATTTTAGGTGATTATTCACAGTTTGTGGCCGGTGATAGCATGTATCCTCTTTGTTGTGAATTGCTTTCAGAATTGTATTTTAGGTGATTATTCACAGTACGATAATAAAATAGCTGCTTTGGAATACGTTGTGAATTGCTTTCAGAATTGTATTTTAGGTGATTATTCACAGTTTCAGACCCTCAAAAAACTACTCTTATGTTGTTGTGAATTGCTTTCAGAATTGTATTTTAGGTGATTATTCACAGTGCTCTGGAAAAGTATCATGAGGTCGCGCTTGTTGTGAATTGCTTTCAGAATTGTATTTTAGGTGATTATTCACAGTCAAGCCTATGCTACGCATTGGGGTAGCTTAGTTGTGAATTGCTTTCAGAATTGTATTTTAGGTGATTATTCACAGTCCCCAATAATATAAACATAGGCGCTTGCTGTTGTGAATTGCTTTCAGAATTGTATTTTAGGTGATTATTCACAGTAAATCGCCGCAAAAATGTTGATCCACGCAAGTTGTGAATTGCTTTCAGAATTGTATTTTAGGTGATTATTCACAGTTCTTCAAGCGTGAATAAGTGACGCGTCTGTGTTGTGAATTGCTTTCAGAATTGTATTTTAGGTGATTATTCACAGTTTTAGATTTCTAAGTTTCTCGCTTTCCTGCGTTGTGAATTGCTTTCAGAATTGTATTTTAGGTGATTATTCACAGTAGAAACAATTCAACAAAAAAGAGACCGCCTGTTGTGAATTGCTTTCAGAATTGTATTTTAGGTGATTATTCACAGTTATTGTTTCAATTAAAAAAGACATTGAGGAGTTGTGAATTGCTTTCAGAATTGTATTTTAGGTGATTATTCACAGTATTTTCCTTTTAACAAAGTATTTGCTTTCAGTTGTGAATTGCTTTCAGAATTGTATTTTAGGTGATTATTCACAGTCCTCTAAATATTTGAAGTACGAGGCAGTCTGTTGTGAATTGCTTTCAGAATTGTATTTTAGGTGATTATTCACAGTAGTTTCAATATCCACCACACAACTTGCGGAGTTGTGAATTGCTTTCAGAATTGTATTTTAGGTGATTATTCACAGTCGGAATCCCGTTTACTGGACTCTGAAGACGTTGTGAATTGCTTTCAGAATTGTATTTTAGGTGATTATTCACAGTGAAAACTTTCTAATTAAAAAAGAAAACTTTGTTGTGAATTGCTTTCAGAATTGTATTTTAGGTGATTATTCACAGTTTTTGTAGAAGCATTTATCAATATCGTCGTGTTGTGAATTGCTTTCAGAATTGTATTTTAGGTGATTATTCACAGTTGTATGTTCTTGGGGAGTTGTTTCGCTGGTGTTGTGAATTGCTTTCAGAATTGTATTTTAGGTGATTATTCACAGTTTGTCGTAAACTTTTCGTAAACTATTTACTGTTGTGAATTGCTTTCAGAATTGTATTTTAGGTGATTATTCACAGTAGAATATATGTGCTTTTGGATTGGCTGGCTGTTGTGAATTGCTTTCAGAATTGTATTTTAGGTGATTATTCACAGTGAATTATGAAAACAGAATTAGAAACCAAGTGTTGTGAATTGCTTTCAGAATTGTATTTTAGGTGATTATTCACAGTATACCGGCTCTAAAAATCTGGTATACTGTGCTTTAATCGCTTTGTTGGGGATGAAAAATGAAACGCTTAAGTTAGCAAGCGAGAACGTTAGACTATACTTTTTGAATCCTAAAACAATTCCAATTGTTGTGAAGGGGTTTCTTGTTCTACTTCTTTTTGGCCGTGAAAGAGCTCCATCATCCCAAATTGTTTATCGGTTATCTGCATAATACAGATTTTGCCTTTTTTAGGCAGATTGTTCTTTGTTCGTTTAATATGTACACTACTGTTTTCTCTACTGGCGCAAAAACGCATATAAATACTGAACTGGAACATCGCAAAGCCATCATCTAATAAGTTTTTTCGAAAACGAGCCGCCACTTTGCGTTCTGTTCTGGTTTCGGTAGGTAAGTCAAAAAATACAAGTACCCACATACTGCGGTATTGGTTTAATCGTGTAAAATTACTTTGGTCAATCATTTAGGGGCTGTTTGCCATATATTGCGGATATAGAATTTTCCGGTTACTGCCTTCAAAGCAATCGTATAAACTGCTAGTGGTTCTACTTACAGCATTCATCAAAGGGCTCCATTTACCATCTATAAAAACATCGAGCGCCGGTATTTGTAAAAGTTGTGATTTTAGCGTGGTGGTAAGCTCCTCTACATTTGCGCCCGTCTCTAAAATTTCATAAACAAGGGCATCTACATAAATGCGGTAGGGCTCCATAATATCATCTGCCAGACAAAAGGCGTTGTATTTATTACGGTGAAAAATCCCCACCGAAGGTAACATACCACTGCTTATTAATGCCCTTGCCACCACGGCCCTTAATATAGCGTATCCATAATTCAACAAATTGTTAGGAGCTATGCCTTCCGTTAAAGAACGGGATTGGTTTCGGCTAAAATGAGGGACTAATACACTGTAAATGTTTTGAAAATAATGGGCAGCTGCATAAGCTTCGTGATTGGCTGCATCCCCACTTTTTACTTGAGTTGCCCATCGCTTTAATTTTAAATCGTCTTTATTCCTGTCTTTTAAATGTGCAGCTTGGTTTTCAATTTTGGCTTGTACAGTTTGTTGCCATAAATTTTTCTTTAAGGGTACACTAGCGTTTAATTGGTGGCGTATACGCTCTGTTTGTTCTGTATGCCCTACTAGCGGTTGCAAAAGAGCGCAGGGGAGGTGCTGTTTGTTACAAGTGATTACCGCAGTTTTATTTTGCACTAGCTTCATCAATAAGCCATTGGTAATGGTAATCTGCGGGTCTTCTAAAACCACATAGCCTAAGTCTTCTATAGGTATAGTAGCTTCCTCTTTTTGTCCCGATGGAAACGTAACCACCAACTGCTCATTGCGTGTGCTGAGGTAAGCGGGATTGCCAAAAAAGAGAGTGCGCTTTATCATTTCCCTAAGCTTTGGTAATGTTACCGAGTCTGTCGACTTTTAGTTTGACACATCTTTCTTTTATCATGATACCTTCAATATCTTTCTCCATTTTATTTAATGCTGAATACTCATTTTTATCCCAAATACAAACAGCAACTTCACCTTTTATAAAAAAACATTGATAGCCACTTGAACTTACCATTTTATAAACCCTATTAACCTGTTCTTGATTTAAATTATTGAAGTCAATGGCATCTATATTAATTAATTCCTCATCCGTTGGAACGTAAACCAAATCATTAGGAGAAAGTGTAAATAAAAATGTGCCTTTTTTACTGTTGGGCTGTATGGGTAACCGTTCACTTTTAGGTAAATGTGCTACTTGCTTTTGGTGCGCAATAACCTCATTTAGCGGTACAGTTTCATAATTTCTTTTTTGTTTTTTATCATCCCAATACACAGCAAAAAAGAGGTTGGTGCCCTTTGCGGCTTCAACGTATTTCTTGTTTTTTGCTGAATTTTCATTTTCGGATATAGAAAATTTGCTTCCTACTTCAAAAAATTTAAGCTTACGGATAGGTTGATGATTTTTACCATTGTTTAAAGTAATAATATTTTTGTTCAGATCTTCAATTCCTTCATCACTAAAGGCCACATCAAAATTAATTTCACCTTTCTCGTCTTCATAGTTTTTTAGATGATTTGGCAAAATTAATTCTCTTATTTGTGGGTCTGTTATTTTGGCTAAGTGCTTTTCGTTTTTAATATCTGCTAAAGAACCTCTTACGGCAGTTGCTATTTTACCTTTAGGTGTTTCAATATTGTATTTGCCTGAAACAGTTTCTTTGTGCATTGCCTTTCGTATTGCCCAATTATCTCCCTTGGTTTGCTTGCGAAGTTTTTTAATGGGTTTGCCGTTTTTGTCTAAATTCAGCTTGCCATTTTCATCATTATAAGACCAAAATTTGTTGTTGGCTTTATTGATAACGCGCAAGTTTTGTTTAAAACTAATGACTGTTTTTTCGAGTTGATTTTTAGCATCGGTTGTAAATCCTTGCCACGGCATTTGAAAGGCTTTAGTATAATGGTCATTTTCGTTTTTAATTAATAATTTATCCCTTAAGCCATAATTTTTCTTTTCGGCATTTAAAGCACTCAAATAATGGTTGTGATTGCGTGTGCAACAAGCTACCGCCAATGCGTCTAAAGCGTGATGGCGATGGTCTATACGTTTTTTGCTAAAGCCTTTTAGCAAGTCGTCTGGCACAGTAGGTATGGTATTGCCATTGGTGTTTGTTGCTGTAAAATCATTGGTTTGTGTTAATTGATTTAAACGCTCAAATCGTGGTAAAATAAGTTCGTTCCACTTATCGTTTAAGCCCCAATCTTTTTTAAGTTTTGAGGTTACAGAACCCGTTACAGGAATCAGGTTTTTTGAAGTGGCTTCTTGTTCGCCTTCTTCGCGCACAATATTACTCAACAAACCTTTAATCAATTTACTAATGTAACGGCTATCGTTCAATTGCCTATTGATAAACCCTTCTGGGATATCTTCACTTAATAAATTTTTAAGCTTTTGGCGATTGTTTTTGAAATATTGGTTAACGTGGGCTTCGTATTCTTCAAGACTTAATAAATTATGTCCATTGATAACGTTCCCCCCTTTTACTTTTAAGTATTCAAATGCTGTTTTATTGTCTTTATCTTCATTTACGGCACTTTCACAAATAATTTTATTACTCAAGGAGTTGTCAAAATAACGAGACTGTGGTATAATATGTTCTATTTGATATTCGTGCGTAAACAGTTTTGATAAAGGAATAGGTTTACCTGTATAAGGCGAAATATAGCCTTGCTCTAGCCACAAACGATAACGCTGAATTTCTTTTTGAGTTGGACTGTTGCTTCGTCTAATCTTTGTGATTTCATCTTCGCTTACTTTTGAATAATCTACTTTTGGATTTTGATAAATACCTTCTTCATAGATTTTTAATAAGTCTTGTTGACTAGGCGAATAATCCCTCACATCGCCCTCAATAGAAGTATCGTTCATTAGGTTTTTTAAAACCTCTCTAATTCGATGATTTGTGTTTTCGTTTTCGATATTTCTATCAGAAATTCTTTTTCGCTTATCGGCTGGATTTTTCATTTCACGACCTAACTCTAGGTGAATTTCATTGAAAAAATCAGGTTGGCTTTTGCCGTGATGTTTCCATATATCTCGCACCACTCGCAATGTTTCGGTAACCACTTGCTCTACAATAGGATTGCGAAGCGAATGTTGTTTAAAGTTTTTAAGATAAATGTCAATATCATCAGGTGTTTTCCAATTTTGGATATCACTACCCTCTGAATGTCTTCCGTAAACCAGATACGTAGCTTGGTATGTATTTAAGCCTAGTAAAGGATTTCTATCTTTAAAAGTGAGAAAACTTTTTGTAAGCTGTTTTTTTACATCATCATCGCTAACATTTGCCAAAGCTTCGGCTAATTCTTTAGCGTCGAAACCATCTTTTAAGTTAAGTGCATTAACTCGTTCCATTATCTCCGAAACACGCTGTTTTATTATATCTGAAATATCATTTTCGGTCCAATATTTACCTCTACGCATTAAAGGCAACAATTTGCTCAATGCTTTTTTAGAGTAGCTGCCATAATCGCTTTTAAAAGGTGGGAATTTGATGAAATTAGCTACAAAAGATTCTTGGTTTAAATGGTGTTTTATTGCGAACTTTTCTAAAGCAGATTTGTATTCATTAATATCTGAAACTGAATAAATAATGTGCCATAATTGTTCAATTCTAGACACAAACGGGCTGTTTTCTTTAGTGCCGAGTTGTGTTTTTTCATCTAAAAATGTGTTGATGTCATCAATATCTTCAACTTTAGTTAAGCGAGAAATAAATTGAGCTCTGGTTTCAGCAAAAGGGTATTTTTTATCTTCAACATAATTCCAGCGGTAATGGTCTTTTTCGGTTTTTTTGATGAGTTTTTTGTCAATGAAATATTTTATAAACTGATTTTGTTCCAGTTCTTTTTTACTCTGTAGAAAGTCGAATAAATCTACCCAGCTATCTTCGTTTGGTAATAACTGTTCGGTAACATCGGTAAGTTCGCCCTTATCCGTATCAACTTTATTATAGATTTTTAGGTTTTGTAACCACTGCCAATTTCTAAACTCCTGGAATAAAGGGTGTGATTTTGGAATGGCTTTTACAGCTTGTTTAACTTTTTCTTTCTCACCTGTTTCATTATTGGTTTTAAAGTAAACGCGTTGCTCTAATTGACAGCCGGAAATATTTGATTTTTGACTTTTAAGCGGACGTTGATAAAAAATAATATCGTCCATAAACAAATAGAGAAAATCGCGATTTTTTATGGTGTTTTGATGTGCTTCATTTCTTGGGTATAATTCTTCAATACAAGCTTCGTACAATTCGGTTGAAAAAAGTTGAGGTTGAAGTTCAATTTGCTTGGTTAATATTTTTATTAATTCCTCTTTGTAGTATTTTCTTTCGATGGTTTTTACAAGTTTCCCTCTTATTTTTTGGGTTGGACTTTTAAGTAATGTTTCATAAATGAATGAACCTACGGTTCCTTCAATTCCATTACTTGATTTAAAAGCTTTAATATGACCCTCTACATCTTGTTCGGTTTTCGCTTTTATTGCAGCCCAATCTTTTTCGGAATCAACGGCTTTATAGGATCTTTTTATATCTCCGTTTTTGAGTGTTTTTGTTGTTACAATAAACTCTTTGGTTCTATTTATCCAATCTTCGGTTTTAACAACTTGTTTATCGTATTTCCAGCCGTTTTCAAAAATCACATCAAAAAGAGGTTTTCCTTTCACAGCTTCACCAGAGTCAATAACTTCTTTTACTTTAAGTTGAACAAATTGTTTGTCTTTGTCGTCATCTAATTCTTCACCACGCAATTGATAATACCCGCGTTTTTGGTTAAAATTTAGAATAATCCAGGCCAACTCTTGCTTGGTCAATGGCTGAGAAAGTGCTTTTTTACGTAAATAATAAAGTGTCCAATCATAGGGTATCTTCGTTTCATCACCGTTGGACTTTACGTAGAATAATTCGGGTTGATACTTTTTAAACTCTGCAAGCATTTCATTAAAGGAAGGTTTAAAGATAAACTCGTATTTTCCATCCGCTTTTGGCTCATAGTTGAGTTTTATTTCTTTCCCCTCTTTAAATTGTCCTAGACGTGTTTCAAAATCGATGTGTTCGGCGTAATGCTGTGGTAAAAACTCAAGTATATTCAATACACGATGTAAACGTTCTCTTCGCAAATTGTCCCGTTGATATAAACGTCTTGTACCTCGATATCCTGTTCTTTCAGCAGTTTGCGAATGTGATTGTCCTGCATCAAATTTCCCTAAAACACCTGCATCCATAGGAATAATTCTGACTCCAATATCATTTATTTTTCCTTCTTTATTTTTAAAATCACTTTCAATTAGTGCCCATCCAATACTGTTAGTTCCTAGATCTAGTCCAAGTATACGTCTCATAAAAGTAAATATTGATTAGTGTTCTTTGTAAATTTATTTAAAAATAAAATTATCTCATTACGGAAAACCGTAATGTCATTAGTATTTTTTCTATTATATTTGGTTTACAATTCTGAAGCAATTCACAATAAGGATTATTCCGTTGTGAAAACATTTAAAGTGGTGCGGGTTAATTCTTGCATCACTTTCTCTTTTTTTAGATGTTTTATTGCTTTCATAAGTTAATTTAAGATTTGCACTTTAAATCACCGTGAAGTTACTTTTCTAATAAGGCCAAAAGCACTACTTTTGCACCCTCAAAATATTTTACCAAATAGACTAGCATGAAAAAGACATTCGACGTACTGATAGAAATACCAAAAGGAAGCCGAAATAAGTATGAATATGATTTTGAACTGAAAAAAATTCGCTTCGATAGAATGCTTTTCAGCAGTATGATGTATCCTGCAGATTATGGTTTTATTCCAGAAACCCTTGCCTTAGATGGCGATCCGTTAGATGTTTTAGTGATGGGTGGTGAGCCTACTTTCCCTATGTGTGTGGTTGAGGTTAAGCCTATTGGCGTTTTTCATATGGCTGATGAAAAAGGCCCTGATGAAAAAATAATTTGTGTGCCTGTATCAGACCCAATATGGAGTAGACTAAACGATTTAAGTGATATGAATCAACACACATTAAAAGAGATTGAGCATTTTTTCCAAGTCTATAAAGACCTTGAGAAAAAACGTGTAGATGTAGGTGGATGGGGTGATGCGGCTGAAGCTATTGAAATCTACAAGCTATGTGTAAAACGTTATAAAGAAACACCTGAGGTTCAGGGTCAGTTTAGTATTTAAAATTTCACCCCCTTTTTTCGCTTAAAACCCAACAAATCTTTAGGTGTCCTTCAATGCTTTCGTACTGAAGGAAAAGAGCTGTTGGGTTTGGTGAATTTTAGTGTTTCGTATCCCAAACCATTTCCTTATTTTAGCAATCGCTAATTAAAAAACCAATCTTAAAATTAAATTTTATGGAATCAATGATGATTTATGCGCCAATTGTAATGGCGATTGTAGGCCTAATCTTTATGGCTGTTAAACGCTCATGGGTATTAAAGCAAAATCCCGGTGATGGTAAAATGAAAGAAATAAGCGATCACATCTATGAAGGTGCACTAGCCTTTTTAAATGCTGAATACAGGTTGCTTGCCGTTTTTGTTGTTATCGTAAGTGTTGCACTCGCAGTAGTCTCATTTGTTGTTCCTACAACACATATATTAATAGTAATAGCATTTATATTCGGCGCTATATTCTCTGCCTTAGCAGGAAATATGGGGATGAAAATCGCTACAAAAACAAACGTTCGCACTACACAAGCTGCGCGTACAAGCTTACCAAACGCACTAAAAATATCATTTGGTGGGGGTACTGTAATGGGGCTTGGTGTTGCAGGTCTTGCTGTACTCGGATTAACAGCATTCTTTATCTTTTTCTTTCACTTTTTTATGGGAGGGGTTTGGACCAATACAATGGATATGACCATTGTTCTTGAAACATTGGCAGGATTCTCTCTTGGAGCGGAGTCTATTGCTTTGTTTGCACGTGTTGGGGGTGGTATTTATACAAAAGCAGCCGATGTAGGAGCCGATTTAGTTGGTAAAGTTGAAGCTGGAATTCCTGAAGATGATCCACGTAACCCAGCAACGATTGCAGATAACGTAGGGGATAACGTAGGTGACGTAGCAGGTATGGGTGCCGATTTATTCGGTAGTTATGTAGCAACAGTTCTTGCAGCCATGGTTTTAGGAAACTATGTTATAAAAGATATGGGCGGTGCCATTACAGATGCTTTTGGCGGTATTGGTCCAATTTTATTGCCAATGGCAATTGCAGGGGCGGGTATCATCATTTCTATTATTGGTACGATGCTCGTGAAAATAAAAAATAACGAAGCAAAAGAAGCGCAAGTTATGGGCGCGTTGAATATTGGAAACTGGGTGTCAATAGTTTTGGTAGCTGTATCATGTTTCGTTCTTGTAAAATGGATGCTTCCGGAAACAATGAATATGAGTTTCTTCGGTGAAGGCTTACAAGAAATTTCTTCAATGAGAGTGTTTTATGCAACTTTAGTAGGTTTAATAGTAGGTGCTGTAATTTCATCGGTAACGGAATACTACACGGGCTTAGGAAAAAAACCAATTCTTAAAATAGTACAACAATCGTCAACTGGTGCTGGAACCAACATTATTGCTGGTTTGGCAACAGGGATGATTTCTACCTTCCCTTCAGTATTACTTTTTGCAGGTGCTATCTGGGCATCGTATGCATTTGCTGGCTTTTATGGGGTTGCACTTGCAGCTTCAGCAATGATGGCAACTACCGCAATGCAACTTGCAATTGATGCATTTGGACCAATTAGTGATAACGCAGGTGGTATTGCCGAAATGAGCGAGCAAGATCCAATAGTTCGTGAACGTACCGATATTTTAGATTCTGTAGGTAATACAACTGCGGCGACTGGTAAAGGTTTTGCTATTGCTTCAGCGGCATTAACGTCTTTAGCACTTTTTGCTGCTTATGTAACTTTTACAGGAATTGATGGTATTAACATCTTTAAAGCTCCTGTTTTAGCAATGCTTTTTGTAGGTGGGATGATTCCCGTTGTGTTCTCTGCACTAGCAATGAATGCGGTTGGTAAAGCTGCAATGCAAATGGTACATGAAGTAAGAAGACAATTCCGTGAAATTCCAGGAATTATGGAAGGTAGCGGAAAACCTGAATACGATAAATGTGTAGCAATTTCTACAAAAGCATCTTTAAAAGAAATGATGCTTCCAGGGGTATTAACAATCGGATTTCCATTAGTAATTGCTTTCGTTCCAATGATTTTCGGAATGAACGCGATGGCAATTGCTGAAATGCTTGGAGGTTATATGGCTGGGGTTACTGTTAGTGGTGTGCTTTGGGCAATTTTCCAAAACAACGCTGGTGGAGCATGGGATAATGCTAAAAAATCTTTCGAAGCCGGTGTATTGATTAATGGCGAAATGACGTATAAAGGAAGCGATGCGCATAAAGCTGCCGTAACTGGCGATACTGTTGGTGATCCTTTTAAAGATACTTCTGGACCATCCATGAATATTTTGATTAAACTTACATGTTTAATTGGTCTTGTAATTGCGCCGATCCTTGGAGGCCACACAAGTGATGCCATGGCTAATGAAACCTCTTCCGAAGAAGTTTATTTTATTGATGCCGAAGGAAACAGAACTATTTTGACTGAAAAGCAAGTTCAATATATTGAAACTGGAAGCACTATTGAAGAAGGTGAAAACTTAAAGAACAAAACTGAAACTATGGTTGAAATGTTGAAGAACGACAACAACGATCAAGTTACGGCAAACGTTACCATTACAAGAACTGTTGAGGGGGTAGAAACTACTGAAGTTAAAACCTTCACAGGTACAGAAGAAGAAGTTCGTGCACAATTGAAAGATGTGGATGGAATGAAAATTAAGGTGAAGGATAAAGAATAAAGGGAAAGTCCCAAATTCCAAAAAACAAATTCTAAAAATTAAAACCCTGCCATGTCGGCGGGGTTTTGTTTTTTTACTGGTTGTAGAAGGTTATTAACTCTTCAAAATCAACTTTGCGTCAATATATTTAGGGAGGATTTTAAAATAGCCCGTGGAGTTCTGCGTCAATCTTGTTTATTACTTGTCCTAAATGCTCAGGATCGTCTACAAAATTAATATTATCTACATCAAAAATTATAAGATTTCCTTTGTCATATCCATGAATCCACGCTTCGTAGCGTTCGTTCAATCTACTTAGATAATCGATGCTAATGGAGTTTTCATAATCACGACCACGCTTATGAATTTGATTCACTAAATTGGGAATACTGCTTCGTAAATAAATAAGCAAATCTGGGCCTTCAGTTACACTTTCCATCAAATCAAACAGCGATCGATAGTTTTCAAAATCGCGATTGGTCATCAAGCCCATTGCATGCAAGTTTGGTGCAAAAATGTAGGCGTCTTCGTAAATTGTTCTATCTTGAATAACGTTCTTTCCTTTTTCACGAATATCGAGAATTTGACGAAAACGACTGTTCAAAAAGTAAATTTGAAGATTGAAAGACCAACGCTCCATTTGGTTGTAGAAATCGTCTAAATATGGATTGTCTTCTACATCTTCAAAATGGGGTTGCCATTTGTAATGTTTTGCCAATAAACGTGTAAGGGTGGTTTTTCCAGAGCCAATGTTTCCTGCAATTGCAACGTGCATTGTGTTATTTATTTGGAGTGGTTAGTTTAAAAGTGTGCAAATTTTTGCCGTCATAAATATACAGGAAATCATTTGTCAACTGCAAATCCTTTATGGTTATTTCAGGTAATTTCAGTTTCACGGTTTCTTTAGGAGTTTCATTGCGTTTGGCGAAATCTGAAATATAATACAGTGCATTTTCTTTTAAAGCAATCAAATTTTCATTCTGTTGCACTATTTTTTCGTACCCTTTTGAAAGGGTTTCGTTTAGCATGCTTCCGTAAATATTAAAAGCGCGTAGTTTATTTTCTGTTAGCGCAAAACAGTAATTAAAGTTGCTTGCCTGCGAAATCAATTTCCCAGAAAATGGCTGCGAAACCACAGTTTGTACCTTAGCCCTATAATTGTAAAGTTCTAATTGTTGGGTATCCACATTAAATAACCAAAGGCTATTGTTGCCAGCATTTGTAGCGGTGCTTACATTGAGAAACTGCGCAAGGTTGTTGAAGTTAATACGTTGTATTTCACTTAACTTATTGTCTAATAAAACCACAGTATTGGTATCTTGAAAAAAAACCACCACCTTTAACGGGTTTATAATATCTACCGAAGTTATGCGCCCCAGTTGTAAATCATTATATAGAAAATTACCGTCCGGCCCTTGTTTATTAATTACCCTGTCTTTTATAAAATAAGCATTTTTATAACTGTCGAAGCCTATAAAAGAATCTGCTACAAACGGAATTTCGGTTACGGCAGTTAGCGTTTGCCCAAAACTAAATTGGCAAATAAGCATTAAAAAGAAAAAAAATGGCTTCATAGAAGCTGCAAGTTACAAAAACAGCGTGCTATGTCAACGAAAAAGTGTGTAACACATTATAAAATGGCTCGTCTTATTTATATATTGTTTTAATTCGTTTCAATTAAACTTATAATCATCATTTTAGTCAAAGGTTTTTACCTTTCACTTTCACCATCAAATATTTTTATGAAAAGCTATCTATTTATATTCTCACTATTATTTTCATTTGCTATTAATGCTCAAAGCATCAGCGGTCAAGCTTATTATCAATCAAAAACCACAGTCGATCTCGATGCCTTTGGCGGTAATCGCGAAATGACTGAGGAAATGAAAAAAATGATTGCCGAAAGAATGAAAAGTATGCTTGAAAAAACATTCATTCTAACTTTCAACAAAGATGAATCCCTCTATAAAGAAGAAGAAAAATTGGATGCTGCCCCAATGAACCCAGGCTTTAGAATGATGATGAGTAGTTACACCCCTGGAGCCCAGTATAAAAACCTAAAGACCGGGCAAACTGTTGAAGAAAATGAATTCTTTGGGAAGCAATTTTTAGTGATTGATACCATCCAAAACCTAGAATGGAAAACTACAAACGAATCCAAGCAAATTGGACAATACATTGCTTTTAAAGCTACAGCAATTAAAAAAGTAAATCCAAATGATTACAGCATGGCTCGCCCAAGGCGTAACCGAAATGGAAAAAATGAAAAAGAAAATGCTGCCCCAAAAAAAGATACTACTCAGTCTCAAGACCCAATGGATATGATTGAAATTCCAAAAGAAATTGAAGTTACAGCATGGTTTACGCCTCAAATTCCGGTAAGCAATGGCCCAGGAGAATACGCTGGGCTTCCAGGGCTAATTTTAGAGCTTAACGCATACAGAACTACGCTCTTATGTTCAAAAATTGTAATGAACCCAAAAGAATCTGAAAAAATTGAAGCCCCAACAAAAGGAAAACGAGTTTCGAAGGAAGAGTATTCAAAAATTGTAAAAGATAAAACAGACGAGCTTCGTGAAAATTTTAGAGGGGGTGGTAATGGCCGTCGTGGAGGTAGATTTGGGGGGTAAAATAAGATAATTTTCGCATTCCTGTATTTTTAAAGTTGCTAAAAATATTCTTTAATCGAAACACCCAAAAGTTTCCTTATTTTTTTAATCTCCGTTATACGTATTATGAAAAAATTACTCTGGCTTGCTGTATTTCTTTTCGGATTTACTATTTCTGCACAAAGTATTAAGGCTAAAGGAACCATCAAGGATAGTATTGGTAATCCACTTGAATTTGCCAATGTTATTGCGAGTATAAAAACTACTGGCGCAACCGAATCCTACGGAATTACAAATCATCAAGGGCGCTATCAATTAGATCTTCCAAAGGGAAATGCTTATATATTAAAAGCAAGTTTTTTAGGCTTTGAAACCAAGGAGCAAATTGTAAACGTTCCTGCTGATGCCGAAAATATTGAGTTGGATTTTATTTTAAGCCCACAAGAAAATCAGCTAGACGATGTAGAGATTGTTTATGAAATGCCAGTAACAATTAAAGGTGATACCATAGTGTATAATGCAGATAGTTTTACCAATGGCGATGAGCGCAAACTTGGTGATGTCATGAAAAAACTCCCTGGGGTGGAGGTGAATGAAGATGGCGAAATACAGGTGGAAGGTAAAACCGTTACCAAGGTAATGGTAGAAGGCAAAGATTTTTTTGATGGCGATAGTAAACTAGCCACTAAAAACATTCCTGCTGATGCAGTAGATAAAGTTGAGGTACTCCGTAACTATAATGAAGTAGACCAAATGCGTGGGCTTGGCAATGATCGTGATAATGTTGCAATAAATATAAAACTAAAAGAAGGGAAAAAGAATTTTTGGTTTGGGGAAGTTACAGCCGGTGCTGGAATAGCAGATGATTATGCTGCCGAAAGTGGACGTTATTTAGTACATCCTAAATTATTTTATTACAGCCCAAAATATAGTATTAACCTAATTACAGACTTTAATAATATAGGAGAGGTACCGTTTACGTTTCGTGACTATTTCAATTTTACGGGTGGTTTTAAGAATTTTAATAAGGGTGGCGGAACTAGTTTTAATATTAAAAATAGTGACCTCGGTTTTGCTGTTTCACAAAACAATCGCGCAAAAAGTATAGCCGCTAAGTTTGTTGCTGGAAATTTCAGTTATGCCATAAACGATAAATTAGACATTAGTGGTTTCGGAATTTTTAGCGATAACAAAACCAATATTGTTAACAATAGTATTCGGCAGTATATTTTAACGGGACTCACCGAAAATACCAATGCTGAAAACGAACAACACAATCAATTAGCAATGCTAAAATTGAGCAGTACCTATAAACCAAACACCAGTTTTCAGCTAGATTATGACGCTTTAGTTAAAACTTCCAGTCAAAGTGAAGACGACACCACAATTTCAATAGTAAACACCAATCAAAATAATATTTCCGAAACAAAAGAGAACAAACCGTTTTCAATAAACCAAACAGTAAATGCATATTATACTTTAAACGACAAAAATATTTTTGCTGCAGAAATACAACATTTATATCAAGATGAAGACCCATTCTATCAAGCGATTCAGGATTCTATTCCGTTTCGAGGGGTTTTTACAATTATAAAGGATACTCTAAATAGCAATGCAGATACCTATACTCCTTTGGAACAATCAGACAGGTATAACATTAATCAAGATAAAACGGTAAAAAGCAATAAGCTGGATGCAAAGGTTGATTATTATTATGTACTTAACAATTTGAGTAATCTTAATTTTACAATCGGGACGACCTATAGCAATCAAAAATTTAATTCTGCTATTTTTCAGATTTTAGATAATGGGAACCAAAATGTGTTTACTGACACTGATTTTAATAATGATGTGTCCTATACGTTTACAGATGCTTTTTTTGGACTTCATTATAAGCTGAAAGCGGGGAAATTTATTTTTACCCCAGGAGTTACACTTCATAATTACAATTTAAAAAACGAACAATTAGGCACAACATCAATACAAAACGATTGGCGATTGCTTCCAGATGTTAATGTGGTTTTGGAGTTGAAGAAAAGCGAAAATATTCGTTTTAATTATGCTGTTACTTCAGAGTATAGTGATGTTAACGATTATGTGGAAGGGTATGTTTTTAATAATTACAACCGCCTTTTTAAAGGAAATAGCGCCTTGGAAAACGCTCTTTCACATACCTATAATTTGACATATTTTAGTTTCAATCTCTTTAATTACACCAATTTAAGCGGAAATTTAGGCTATACAAGAAAAATTGAGGCAATAAAAACCACTACCGAATTAGCAGGAATTAATCAGGTGAGTAGTCCAATTAATTTTGAGAGTAATTTTCCAGATGAAACATTTTCAGCAGCAGGAAGATTTAGTAAAACGGTAAAAAAAATCCAGTTTAAACTTGACGCAAGCCTTGTGGTTAGTAAGTCGAACAATACAGTTAACGAAGAAATCCGCGAGAGCCAAAGTTTTACGCAAAACTATAACGCAAGTCTTCAAAGTAACTTTAAAACCTTCCCCAATTTTGAAGTTGGATATCGATATATAAAAAACGATTATGATAATGGTGGCGCGGAACAGACCTATTTTACAAACCGTCCCTATGCAAACGTAAATCTTCGATTTTTAAAAAATTTCAACTTTTTTGCTGAGTGGGATTATTATAAGTATACTAATGAAGCTAAGACGGTGGAAAATAATTATTCCTTTTTCAATGCAAATTTATACTATCAATACGGTGATAGTCCATGGGAATTCTCAGTACAAGCAACCAATATTTTAGACACAGATGCTATAAATAACGATAGTTTCACCGATCAATTTAATACTACATCTCAGTATTTTGTGATGCCGCGAATTGTGATGTTTGTTATTAAATACGATTTGTAGTAATTAATTTTCAGTTAAACTGAATACAGCTATAGCCAACTGCCGGGCAAATTTTATATCTTTCCATAAAATTCTCCATTATGCGAAACGTTCTCCTCGGAATAGTAATTGCTTTTGTTATCGTTTTTGGGCTGCGTTATTGTGAAAATAAAAAAGAAACTAGAGAACTTCTTGAAGCCAATACGGCATTAATCCAAAAGGAACTACAGCATGTTGGAAAACTAATTGTTACGGAAGGAAGCTATGCGCAGGTTTTTACATATAATGACAGCAAAGCGTTGCTATATGGAATGTTTGATGCGCGTAAAAAAGCCTTAGTAGTTGTAAACGCCAAGGCAAGCATCGCTTATGATTTAAGTAAGGTGAATGCACATATTGACGAAGTTACAAAAACACTTACCATTACAAATATCCCCGAGCCAGAACTTACTATAAACCCAAATATTGAATATTACGATGTTACCCAAGATTATTTAAACCAGTTTACAGCTACAGATTATAACAAAATAAAACAGCGTGTAGAAAAATCACTTCGCGAAAAAATAGAGGCTTCCGAATTGCAAAAAAATGCAGAAAACCGATTGATTTCTGAACTTCAGAAAATTTATATTTTAACGAATTCTATGGGGTGGACTTTGAAATATAATTCTGAAAAAGTACAAAGCGAAGGCGATTTGCAAAAACTTAAATTATAGTTTTTTACTTAAACTAAACCAGCCACCGCCATTCATTGCCTCCACACCATTGCTTTTTAAAATAGTAGCAGCACTCGCACTTCGCATGCCGCTAGCGCAACACGTAATTATAGGTTTATCCCATTTTTTTATTTCATTTATTTTTGAAGCAACTTGCTGCAGCGGAATGTGTTTGGAGCCAGGAATTGCACCGCTTTCATACTCAGATTTACTGCGAACATCTAAAATTACTGCGTTTCTGCTCTTAAAATCCTGAATTTTTTTTGATTTATTTCCGAATAAAAGATTGAAGATTCCCATAAGTATTTTTCCGTAAATGGAGATTTTGTTTAATTAATACGTCGTTGGGGCACTATACGAATTCGTGCTAATTAAGCTTAACCCACCCTCTATTAAATGCGCCACTTTTGGCCTTTGTTGTTTCAAATTTAAAAGATGATCTAATATTACTTTAGAAAATTCTGAAGCTGTATTTGCAACCAACTCATATATTTCTAATGGAAGTAACCAATCGGTAGCGTGGTTTTCTTTTACATCTTCAAAGATTTGTTGAAGTTTGGTCGTATCTATTGCATTAGAATTACGAACCTCTCTCACTTTTTTATAAAATGAATTCAGCATTTTTTCCTTTTCAGAAAGTTGCACACGAATTGTTTCACTGTTAGAAACGTGATGCACCAAATTAAACGAATGGTAATCTGCTGCGCCTGCAAAAGCCGATGTAATTTCTTTGCCTACTGCCATATCAAAATTGCCCATTTCTGGAGAAAACAACACTTCGTTTTTGTAGGTAACCGTACAATCTGTAAATTGAATAAGCATTAATTCGCCACGGAGATTTCGTATTCCTGTTACGTTTAAGCCCGCTACTGTTATTCCGCTTTCAAACTCAAATGCAATAGGTTTTCCATCGTAAAAATCATAGGCTTGTAAATCCCGTGGTCCCATATTCTCAATAGCAAGATTGATACCTTTCAATTTCCCTAGGGGAGAGCGAAACCCATTTTTATGACGACTCACCCCATGACCAATCACTTCTTTTTCGCGGTATGAAAGTGCTGTTTCGCCTTCCGTTTCAAAGTACACTACTTCGTTGTCCTCATTTTTTATCATTCGTGAAAAACGACCGCTTATTTGTAGTCCGGTACTAATTTCAATAGTGCCGAGTTGTTTGGATTTTATAAGTTTTTTAAGGCCGCGCCACCCGCCTTTTCGCACAGCCATAGTGTTTGCAAATTCTTCTAAAACTTCTTGTAGGTATGCAAAATCTGGCGTTACATAAAGCTGCGGCTGTGGTTTTGTAATATCAAAATCTTGGTAAGCCGCATCAATGGAATACGGGATTTTTTTAACTTCATCTTTCATACACCATACACTTTCGCCGATGGAAGAAAGTAAGCCTGCGCCATAAATTTTAGGGTTGTCTACCGTGCCTACCATTCCGTATTCCACGGTCCACCAATGTAAATTTCGAATTAAAGAAATCTCTGAAGGCTTTACTTTTTTATTCTGAAGCTCTTCAACTCGGTTTTCAGCTGCGTGTATTAAATCAGCTGAAATACCTTCGGCTTCCTTTAAAATAGAAAGTTCACGAACGGCTTCATACATATCCATATCGTGTGCGCTGGAAATAGCTTTTGCGCCAACTTCCCCAAAACGGCGTAAATATTCTGCGTAATCTGGGCTGGCAATAATAGGCGCGTGACCTGCGCCTTCGTGAATAATATCGGGTGCTGGGGTATATTCTATATTTTCAAGTTGCCGAATATCGCTAGCAATAACTAGCACTTTATACGCCTGAAATTCCATAAAAGCATTCGGCGGAATAAATCCATCAACTGCAACGGCAGCCCAACCAATTTCCTTTAAAATTCGGTTCATACCATACATTGAAGGAATTTCATCTATGGAAATACCTGTTTTTTTAAGCCCGCCCAAATAACTTTTATGCGCAACTTTACTCAGATAATCCACGTTTTTTCGCATCACATAACGCCACACAGCTTGATTTATGGGCGTGTATTGCTCATAGTCCTGTGGTTTTATATACTGTTTTAAATGGGGGGGCAGGCGGTCCAACAATTCGTTGGTTTCAATATTCATTTCCATAATTCAAAAGTAAGGAGTAAATGTTTATTATGTATGCCAAAACTAAAAAAGTGCTAGGAGTTTTTATAGAATTCCTATCTTGCGTTATCAATGAAAAATAGCACTCGAAAAGAAGAAATAATAAGCGTCGCTTCCCGCCTTTTTAATGAAAAAGGCTTTCAGGCTGTTTCGATGCGCGACATCGCCACGGCAATGAATATAAAAGCTGCCAGCCTTTATAACCATATAAGTGGCAAACAGCAAATACTTTCTGAAATCATTCTTGAAGTTGCAAAAGCCTTCACTATTGGAATGGAAAAAGTATGTGCTAAAGATATTTCTGCCATCGAAAAAATAAAAATGGTTATTGAAATGCACATTGCTATTACAGTAAGTCATTCCGAGGCACTTGCAGCATTAAACAACGATTGGATGCATTTAGAAGGGCCAGATTTAAATGCGGTTGTTAAAATGCGAGAAGAGTATGAGGAAAATTTTAGAAGTATCATAAAACAAGGCATACATGCTGGGGAAATAAGTCCGAACCATCCGGAAGTTATCCTTTTTTCAATACTTTCCACCTTGCGAACACTCTATTTGTGGAATCAGAAAAGGGGAAAACTAGATGTGAATATCCTTAAAAAAGATATGGTTTCAGTGCTGATTAAAGGGATTGTGTAAGAAACCTTCAAACTGCGACAATAATAATTTGCTATTCTAACTAACAAGCGTTAGTTTTGTTAACCTAATTTTATAAGATAAACGTGGCGAAGTTTCATAAATTAAAAATAAAGGACGTTTACAAAGAGACCGATGATTGTTCGGTTATCACTTTTGACGTACCAAAAAATTTGGCTGAAGAATTTCAATTCCGCCAAGGACAGCATTTAACATTAAAGGCAGATATAAACGGTGAGGATACGCGTCGTTCCTACAGTTTGTGTTCTAGTCCTTTGGACAATGAATGGCAAGTAGCTGTAAAGATAATTCCAGGCGGTAAGTTTTCAACCTATGTAAACACCGAATTGCAAGCTGGAGACCTGCTAGAAATTATGGAGCCAAGCGGTATGTTTGGTGTAGAAACAGCACCAGATGAGGCCAAGAACTATTTGTTTTTTGCAGCTGGAAGCGGGATTACCCCTGTGCTTTCTATGCTTAAAGCACATTTGGCTTTAGAACCAAAAGCTAGCTGTAAACTGTTTTACGTAAATAGAACGGCAAAATCCATTATCTTTAAGGAAGCATTAGAGCAGTTGCGAAATCAATATTTTGGACGCCTAGAAATCTATTATTTTCTCACTAAAGAGCGCCGTGATATCGAATTGTTTAACGGTCGTTTTACCGATGAAAAAATGGCGGTGCTCACCAAAAACTTTATTGATATACCAGATACAAACGAGGTGTTTTTATGTGGGCCAGAAGAAATGGTGAATTACGTTAGTTCTTATTTAGTTGAAGCCGGACTGCCAAAGAATTTAATTCATTTTGAATTATTTGTAACAGGCCTCACTGAAGAAGATAAATTACGCGCAGAACGATTGGCGCAACAAAATGTAGAAGGGGTAGAAGTAACCATTGTAGATGCAGGGAAAGAATTCCAGTTTACAATGACTAAAGACTATGACAATATACTAGATGCAGCACTAGCTGCAGGCGCAGATTTACCTTTTGCCTGTAAAGGAGGGGTGTGCAGCACTTGTAAATGCGAAGTTATAGAAGGAAGCGTAGAGATGAAAATAAATTATGCTTTAGAAGAAAAAGAAGTGGCACAAAACTTTGTGCTGAGTTGCCAAGCCGTGCCAACTTCGGAAAAAGTAAAAGTAGATTTTGATGTATAATAGCTTTAAGCTTTAAGCTTACAGCCTTAAGCTAATAGTATGAGTGAAAAGGAAATAAAAAATTTAGAGGAGATTTTTGAAGCGCGCATAGCGCGTGACGAAAAAATAGAGCCGAAAGATTGGATGCCGGAAAAATACCGACAGACGCATATTCGGCAAATGAGCCAACACGCACATTCCGAAATTATTGGGATGCTTCCTGAAGGAAACTGGATTACTCGCGCCCCTTCTTTACGAAGAAAGGCTGCGCTTTTAGCAAAGGTTCAGGATGAAGCTGGCCATGGTCTGTATTTGTATTCTGCCTGCGAAACGCTTGGGGTTACTAGAGATGAGCTCTACGAACAGCTTCACAGTGGCAAAGCAAAATACTCTTCTATTTTTAACTATCCTACAGTTACTTGGGCAGATATGGGTGCTATTGGTTGGTTAGTAGATGGTGCAGCAATTATAAACCAAGTGCCGCTTTGCAATACTTCTTTTGGACCCTATGCGCGCGCTATGGTGCGTGTGTGTAAAGAAGAAAGTTTTCACCAACGTCAAGGTTTTGAAATTATGCTAACCCTTTGCCGTGGCACTGAAGAGCAAAAAGCAATGGCGCAAGATGCGTTAAATCGTTGGTGGTGGCCTAGTTTAATGATGCTAGGACCTACAGATGCGGAATCCATTCACACAGAACAGTCTATGAAGTGGAAGTTAAAACGAAAAAGTAACGACGATTTACGTCAGCAGTTTATAGACCAAACGGTGCCACAAGCAGACTTATTAGGGCTTACGATTCCAGATCCAGATTTAAAATGGAACGAGGAGAAAGGGCACTATGATTTTGGCGAAATAGATTGGGATGAATTTTGGCAAGTGGTAAAAGGTCACGGCCCTTGTAATAAAGAACGAATGAATGCTCGTGTTAATGCTTGGAATAATGGCGAGTGGGTTCGTGATGCTGCAATGGCACACGCAGAAAAAAATGCAAATAAAAAAGTAGCAAAAGCAAGTTAAAATAGATGTGAAACCTGAGATCTGAAGCGTCATAAAAACGTTGAAATCTTAAGTATAACATCTCAAATCTTATATCGAATGTCTGAAAATAAAAAAAATTGGCCCCTTTGGGAAATATTTGTCCGCAGTAAAAATGGTTTAGAGCACCGTCACTTTGGAAGCCTTCACGCGACCGATGCCGAAATGGCTCTAGAGAATGCACGCGATGTGTATACCCGTAGAAATGAAGGAGTAAGCATATGGGTTGTAGAAAGCAAGCATATTACAGCTTCAAACCCAGCAGATAACGGCGAGTTGTTTGAGCCAGCGCAAGACAAAGTATACCGCCACCCTACCTTTTACGATTTGCCAGATGAGGTGAAGCATATGTAGAGGGGAGAAAACGAAATCGAAACTCAAATCGAAATCGAAAACGATAGTTATCGGGAGAAAACGAAATAAATTTGATTATGAAAAATTATAATTTAGATAGTCGTTTTGAAGATTTCGCAGCCTCAGTGGCGATGTTGTTTAATAAGTCTCCAAAATCTTTTGCTGCAGATTATTTGGCAAAGCAACTTATTAGGTCTGCTTGCTCTTCTGCCTTAAATTTTGGTGAGTTTGAAGGAGCAGGATCAGATAAAGATAGGGCAAATAAATTGAGAATAACTTTAAAAGAATTACGTGAGTCACATAGAAATTTTAAAATTCAAGTGAAAGCTGGTTTAATAAAAGTTGATGATGTAACAACAATGCAAAATGAAAATGAAGAACTTATAAAGATCGTTGTTACACTTATAAAAAAATATAATTAATACGCTCGATTTCGATTTGAATTTCGATTTCGATTAAAAAAATATAGTTAAATGCTTTTCGATTTCGATTTGAGTTTCGATTTCGATTTAAAAAAATAATACAATGACCAACCTCTATAATTACATCCTAACAATAGCAGATAACGCTCTAATTCTCGCACAGCGATTGGGTGAGCTTTGTGGTCACGGCCCAAGCTTAGAGACCGATATAGCACTTACTAATATCTCTTTAGACTTGTTAGGGCAAACAAGAAGTTACTATCAGTATGCCGCTAAAATCGCAGGGAATAATAAAACCGAAGACGATATTGCTTTTTTAAGAATTGAAAGAGAATACAATAACTGTTTGTTAGTAGAACAACCCAATACTCATTTTGGATATTCTATAGGAAGACAGTTTTTGTTTGATGTATATCATTATATGCTCCTTGATGCTTTACAACACAGCACAGACGAAACACTTGTTGCTATTGCCAAAAAAAGTATAAAAGAGGTTAGTTACCACAAACGCTTTTCTAGCGATTGGGTAAAACGATTGGGCGATGGTACACAAGAGAGTAATGAAAAAATGCAGGAAGCAATAGACTATCTATGGCGTTATACAGATGAGCTGTTTTATATGACTGAAGCCGAAAAAGCAATGTCTGAAGAAGGTGTAGGTATAGATGTATCAGCGTTTAAAGAAAAATATTACCAAGAAGTTACAGAACTATTGCAAGAAGCAACCTTAACAGTTCCAGAAAATAACTATTTCACAAAAGGTGGAAAAGAAGGAGTGCATACAGAACATATGGGGTATTTGCTTGCAGATTTACAATATATGCAACGTACCTATCCTAATATGAACTGGTAAAAAGAGTAACGATTTACGAATGTTGCTTGCAGATTTTAGAACTGAGAAAAAGGTTGGTTTTGTTACTTCAACAACGGTTAATATATTATAAGAGTTAGTGGCAATTTTCGCTAAAAGTATAAATACTGCAAAAGCAAAAAAATAATTGAATATTGGAAATTTAGCATTGAAAATTGAAAGTTTAAATATCGAAAGTCATTTAATCGAAACACTATCAACTGTTTCAGATCCAGAAATTCCTGTGCTTACAGTTTTAGACTTGGGTGTAATTCGCGAAGCTGTAGAAAGAGAAGGTGTTATTTATATAAAACTAAGCCCCACTTATTCAGGATGTCCTGCAATGGATGTATTAAGCGACGACTTAAAAAAGGCTTTTTCAGAAATAGGAAAAGAGGTGGATATTGAATTAGTTTTATCTCCAGCCTGGTCTACAGATTGGATAAGTGAAGAAGGGCTGCAAAAAATGGAAGCCTACGGAATTGCCAGACCGCTTTCAGAGCTTCACGATAAAGAGGTGTTACTTGGTGCAAAGCGAATGGTAAAATGCCCCCAATGCGGAAGTACAAATACACAACTAGTAAGCCAGTTTGGTTCCACAGCCTGTAAAGCACTTTTTAAGTGTGAAGACTGTAAAGAACCATTTGATTACTTTAAATGTTTAAAATAATAGTGATTAACGATTGTCGTTTGCAGATTTATGAATTAAAATGAACAATAACATAACTTTAAAAAGCGGCAAACATTAATTAGCAATCATCAATAAAATAAAGAATGACCTCAATTTTAAAAACAATTACTAATAACATCGCCACCTTAACGCTTAATCGCCCAGAGGTTTTTAATAGTTTTAATCGCGAAATGGCGTTACTGCTTCAAAGTGAGTTAGATGCTGCAGAAAAGAACCCAGAAGTTCGCGCAATTGTTATTACCGGAAATGGAAAAGCATTTTGTGCGGGTCAAGATTTAAAAGAAGTTACTTCGCCAGAGCTGAACCCTGGTTTTAAAAAAATTCTTGAAGAGCATTACAATCCCATTATTTCTCGTATTCGCGCTATAGAAAAGCCAGTAATTGGAGCTATAAATGGCGTTGCAGCTGGAGCTGGAGCTAATATTGCTTTAGCTTGTGATGTAGTTATTGCTTCCGAAAACGCAAGTTTTATTCAAGCTTTTAGTAAAATAGGGCTTGTTCCAGATAGTGCAGGCACCTTCTTTTTACCGCGATTAATAGGTTTTCAAAAAGCTTCAGCTTTAATGATGTTGGGTGATAAAGTAACTGCCGAAGAAGCAGAAAAACTAGGAATGGTTTATAAAACTGTTGCTGCAGAAAATTTTGAAGAATCAGTAAATAAAATTGCATTAACTATGGCAAATATGCCAACCAAAGCATTGGGTTTAACAAAGCGATTGTTAAATAATTCTATGCAAAATTCCTTAGAAGAACAATTAAATATGGAAAGCAAATTACAAATAGAAGCGGCGCAAAGTGAAGATTATGCAGAAGGCGTAGATGCATTTGTAAACAAAAGAAAACCGAATTTTAAAGGGAAATAATTAACGCTTTACTATTAGAAAACAACGAACTAAATTCAATTTTTGTAGCTAGTATTAAAACAGCTTCACAAAAAATAATATTTAATAATTTGGAAAAGCAACAATCAAAAATAGATACTCAGCAATTGTCAATCAATAAGGTTGGTATAATAGGAAGTGGAACAATGGGCAGTGGAATAGCGCAAGTAGCAGCCACCGCCGGATGTTCTGTAAAACTCTACGATACAAATACAGAAGCACTAGAAAAAGCCAAAGCTTCTCTAGAAAAAATAATGAATCGATTGGTGGAGAAAGGAAGAATAACTTCCGAAGAAAAAGAACGCATTCAAGGAAACATAAAATATGTCAATTCACTTAAAGAATTAAGAGAATCTGACCTTACAATAGAAGCAATTGTTGAAAATCTCGACATTAAAAAACACATGTTTTCTGCTTTAGAAAAATTTGTTTCAGATAGGTGTATTATTGCTTCAAACACTTCTTCACTATCAATAGCATCTATCGCTTCGTCTTTAGAAAAACCTGAGCGTTGTGTTGGGATTCATTTTTTTAATCCTGCACCTTTAATGAAATTGGTTGAGGTGATTCCTGCAATTCAAACTTCAGAAGAAACCCTTGCTATTTCAGCTAAAACAATAAAAGAATGGAATAAAACAGTAGCTGTAGCAAAAGACACCCCCGGTTTTATAGTTAACCGCGTTGCGCGTCCTTTTTACGGGGAAGCACTCAGAATTTTTGAAGAAGGAATTGCAGATTTTGCGACTATCGATTTTGCAATGAAAAATGAAGGTGGCTTTAAAATGGGCCCTTTTGAACTAATGGATTTTATTGGAAATGACGTAAATTACACAGTTACAGAAACTGTATTTGAAGCATTTTATTTTGACCCGCGATACAAACCTTCATTTACACAAAAACGCTTTTCGGAAGCAGGGTATCTAGGTAGGAAAAGCGGCAAGGGATATTATGATTATTCAGAAGGAGCCGTAAACCCCACACCAAATACAGATGAAGCAAAAGAAAAACAAATAGTTGAGAGAATCTTGGTAATGCTTATAAACGAAGCTGCAGATGCTCTTTTTTGGAATATTGCTTCGGCAGAAGATATTGACAATGCTATGACAAAAGGGGTGAATTATCCCAAAGGTTTGTTGTCTTGGGCAGACGAAAAAGGAATTGATTGGTGCGTAAATAAAATGGATGAACTTTACAGTGTATATCACGAAGATAGATACCGTTGTTCACCTTTATTGCGCAAAATGAATGAAGAAAATAAAAGGTTCTATTAAATGCTAGAAGCTAAAAAAATACCAATAAAAATGCTCAGTCAAGATGCTTTCAGTCAATGGCTGGGCATTGAAGTATTAGAAGTCGAAAAAGGCCGTTGTAAGCTAGCGATGACTATACGTAAAGAAATGCTAAACAGTATGAATAAGGCTCATGGCGGTATAAGTTACAGCCTGGCAGATACGGCATTCGGCTTTGCGGCAAATACACATGGCAAGTATGCGGTTTCTATAGAAACATCTATAAATCATATAGAAGCCTTAAACGAAGGAGATTATTTAACAGCAGAGTCTGTTATAGAAAAAGTAAATAACAAACTGGGCTTTAATATTGTTGAAGTAAAACGAGGGGATGAACTAGTTGCGCTTTTTAAAGGAGTGGTTTATAGAACTAGTAAAGATTGGGAGGAAAAAGATTAATGAAAATAAATTTACGTATGTAAGTTTAAAGGTGAATTATTAACAATAAGTATCAAACGAAAGTATAAATTATGAAATGGCAAGGTAGAAGACAAAGTGGCAATCTCGATGACCGTCGGGGTATGAGTAAGGGTAAAGCCGCTGCAGGTGGTGGAATAGTAGTAGTGCTTATTGTACTTGCGTTACAGTTTTTTGGTGGCGAAACAGGACAACAACTCGCTCCTTTAGTAGAGCAAATTGGCAATAGCCAAACAGTTCAACAAACAGAACAAAGAGAGCTTACTGCACAAGAAAAAGAAATGGGAAGTTTTATGGGTACTGTACTAGCAGATACTGAAGACGTTTGGAATCAAATCTTTAGAGATAATAATATAGGCGATTATAAAGAGCCAACAATGGTGTTGTTTACAGATGCCGTAAGCACTGGTTGTGGTAATGCGAGTTCTGCTTCAGGGCCTTTTTACTGTCCTGCAGATCAAAAACTCTATATGGATTTAGCTTTTTTTGATGAATTAAAAACTCGTTTTGGCGCTAAAGGAGGCGATTTTGCGATTGCCTATGTTACAGCTCATGAAATAGGGCATCATGTGCAAACACTCTTAGGAACATCACAAAAAGTAACGCAACTACAGCGACAAACCAATAAAGTAGAAGCAAACAAACTTTCTGTCGCACTAGAACTTCAAGCAGATTTCTACGCGGGGCTTTGGGCACATTACAATCAAGAATATCTAGAAGAAGGAGATGTAGAAGAAGCTTTAAGTGCAGCCAAGGCTGTAGGTGATGACGCGATTCAAAAAAGAATGCAAGGCGATGTAATCCCAGATAGCTTTACACACGGTAGCTCAGAACAGCGTATGACGTGGTTTATGAAAGGATTTAAATCTGGCGATATAAGACAAGGAGATACCTTTGCAGAAATATTAAATTAGAATAAAGAAGACTGTAACGAAATCGAAAAACGATAAAGTGAAGAGTTATAATACATACGATTTACAGAAACGATTGGTTAAATTTTCGGCAAGTATTATAACTACAGAACAAAAAATGTAAAACCGAAAAATGTAAAATTCTAAATTTAAAAGTGATTCTTAAGAACACTTTTGCATTTTACATTTATTATTTAAAATTAAGCTTTTGAAAAACGCATTTATAATAGACGGAATACGAACCCCAATAGGGAGTTATCAAGGAGCATTAAGTACTATTCGCACAGACGATTTGGCTGCTTTAGTGATAGCTGAAATTGTAAAGAGAAACCCAACTATCCCCAAAGAAGCCTATGATGATGTAATCTTGGGTTGTGCAAATCAGGCGGGAGAAGACAATCGCAATGTAGCTAGAATGGCGGCTTTGCTAGCGGGTTTACCAGTAAATGTTCCTGGTGAAACCGTAAACAGGCTTTGTAGCAGTGGGCTTTCAGCAATTATTCACGCTAACCGTGCAATTAAAGCTGGTGATGGCGATTTGTTTATCGCTGGTGGTGTTGAAAATATGACGCGTGGACCCTACGTAATAGCAAAACCTTCAAAAGCATTTGGTACAGATTCAAAAATGTACGACTCTAGTTTTGGTTGGCGGTTTGTAAATACTAAAATGGCCGAGATGTACGGGACAGATGGTATGGGAAATACGGCTGAAAACTTGGTGGAAAAACACACTATTTCTCGAGAAGATCAGGACACTTTTGCATTTCATTCGCAAATGAAAGCTGCCAAGGCACAACAAAATGGGCGTTTGGCTCAAGAAATTGTTTCGGTAGAAATTCCGCAACGCAAAAAAGACCCGATTGTATTTAAGGATGATGAGTTTATTCGTCCCACAACTACAAAAGAAGTCTTGGCAAAGCTACGTCCTGCTTTCAAAAAAGATGGAAGCGTTACGGCAGGTAACTCTTCTGGTTTAAACGATGGAGCTGCAGCTACTATTATTGCTTCTGAAGAGGCTGTAAAAAAATACAATTTAAACCCTATTGCCAGAATTGTAAGCTCTGCAGTTGTAGGTGTAGAACCTAGAATAATGGGTATTGGTCCCGTGGAAGCTTCTAATAAAGCGCTTAAAAAAGCAGGTTTAAAAATGGAAGATATGGATGTTATAGAGCTCAATGAAGCATTTGCTTCACAAGCCTTAGCGTGTATCCGCGAATGGGGATTAAAAGATGACGACCCTCGTATAAACCCCAATGGAGGTTCTATAGCCATAGGGCATCCGCTCGGTGTAACTGGTGCGCGTATAGCGTATTCTGCCGCTTTAGAGCTTCAACAACAAGATAAGCGTTATGCATTAATTACTATGTGTATAGGTGTTGGGCAAGGGTATGCAGCTATTATAGAGAGGGTTTAATAGGTTAACGAGTGTTAATTTTTGAAATAGATAAAGAGGATAAACAATGAAAAAATTACATAATTACGTCACAGGGCAATGGATGGAAGGAAAGGGAGAAGGAGTGCCTATGCACGATGCTATTACAGGTGAAGTAATAGCGCTATCTGATACTGAAGGTCTAGATTTTGCCGAAATTCTTCAGTATGGAAGAACAAAAGGGGGTGAAGTACTTCGCAAAATGACCTTTCAGGAGCGCGGGAATATGCTTAAAAAATTGGCGCTTTACTTAGTGAAAAAGAAAGCAGATTTTTATGAGATAAGCTACCGCACTGGAGCGACAAAAGTAGATAGCTGGATTGATATTGAAGGCGGTTTTGGTAACCTGTTTGCCAATGCTTCGCTTCGTAAACTATTCCCAAACCAATCGTATCATGTAGAGGGAGATCCTATAGATTTATCCCGGGGTGGTCGTTTTATGGCGCATCATATTATGGTGCCAAAACGAGGCGTAGCTGTTCATATTAATGCGTTTAATTTTCCGGTATGGGGAATGTTAGAAAAATGTGCCGTAAACTGGATGGCAGGAGTTCCCGCCGTAGTAAAACCTGCTACAAACACTTCTTTTTTAACTGAAGCCGTGGTGCGCGAGATTATCGCATCTGGTATTCTTCCCGAAGGAGCTTTACAGTTAATTAGTGGTTCGGCAAGAACTATACTAGATACCGTAGAATCTCAAGATGTAGTAACTTTTACTGGGTCTGCAAGCACAGGCCGAATGCTAAAATCGCATAAACGAATAATAGAAGAAGCCGTTCCTTTTACTATGGAAGCAGATAGTCTAAACGCTTCTGTATTAGGGGAAGATGCACTTCCTGGAACCCCAGAATTTGACCTTTTTATCAAAGAAGTTAGAAATGAAATGACCGTAAAATGCGGTCAAAAATGTACGGCTATTCGTCGTGTGATAGTTCCAGAAAACTTAATTGAAGATGTGCAAATTGCTCTTGGGAAAGCGCTTTCAAAAGTAACCATAGGCGATCCGCGTTTAAAAGAAGTTAGAATGGGTTCTTTAGTGAGTATGGATCAAGTATCCGAAGTGCGCGAACGAGTTCAAGAACTGTCTAAAACAGCTCAGATTGTTTATGGCAATTTAGATAAAATAGACCTAATTGGGGCAGACGCTAAAAAAGGAGCATTCTTAGCGCCTATATTATTAAGGGAAGACAATCCGTTTAAAAATTTGGCCGTACACGAAACCGAAGCTTTTGGTCCAGTAAGTACCCTAATGCCTTATAAAAATATAGACGAAGCTATTAGTTTAGCACAACTAGGAAAAGGGTCTTTGGTGTCTTCTATCGCTACCAATGACGATAAAATTGCAAAGGAATACGTGATAAATGCCGCTTCACATCACGGGCGTATTTTAGTGCTAAACCGCGAAAGTGCTAAAGAGAGTACCGGTCACGGGTCTCCTTTACCAAGTTTAGTGCACGGAGGTCCAGGTAGAGCAGGAGGAGGTGAAGAAATGGGGGGTATGCGTGGAATAAAACATTATTTACAACGCACCGCTATTCAGGGTTCGCCTACAACCCTCACAGAAATCACAGGTATTTACCAAGCCAATGCAAAATACAAAGAAGCAGAACAGCATCCTTTTAAATACCATTGGGAGGATATTGAACCAGGAATGTCTTTAAAAACGCATAAACGCACTTTTACAGATACAGATATTATAAATTTTGCAAACCTTACTTGGGATCACTTTTATGCACATACCGATATTACTTCTTTAGATGGAAGTATTTTTGAAAAGCGAACCGCGCACGGTTATTTTATAATTTCTGCCGCAGCAGGTTTGTTTGTTTATCCAAACAAAGGTCCGGTTGCAGCCAATTACGGACTTGAAGATTGTCGTTTTTTAAGACCTTTATATCACAATGATACGGTTTATGTGCGTTTAACCTGTAAGCAAAAAATAGACAGAGATGTAGCTTCTGCAGAGCATCCTAGCGGAATAGTAAAATGGTTTGTTGAGGTTTTTGATGCTGAAGATGAACTTGTGGCCGTTGCAACTATACTTACGATGGTTCAAAAGAAACAAGAGGTTTTTGTTGAAATGACTGAAGAGAAAATTCAGGAGCTTTTAAATAAGTTAACCGAAGACGCCAAACCAAAATGGGGTATAATGACGCCTCAACATATGTTGGAACACTTGGAATACACTTATAAAATAGGCTCGGGTAAAATTCAAGATTTTGAGATTGCTACCCCAGAAAAAATCTTAGAGAAAGTTCACGCTAGCTTGTATAACTACAAAAAGTTCCCTAAAAATTCACGCTTCCCACTATTAGAAGAAAATACTTTAGATAGCTTAAAACATCAAGACCTCGCTACTGCTAAAGAGAAGTTTATGGAAGAGAGAGAGGCGTATTTAAACTATTTTAAAGAAAACCCTGAAGCTAAATTAAACAATATGGTCTTTGGTGAATTAAACCGCTATGAATGGTATTTGCTAGAAAGAAAGCATTTAAATCATCATTTTGAACAGTTTGGATTGCTGTAAATTAAACCTATAATTTATTATTTAACAATGGATAAACCATACGTAAAACAGAATACAGAAAACGGAATTGCAACAATAGAATTCTTCCACCCAGCGCACAATAGTTTGCCTGGAGATTTGCTGGCAAAACTTGCAGCTACAATTACTGACGCAGGCAATAATCCTGAAGTGAAAGTTATTGTTTTAAAAAGTGGGGGAGATCGTACTTTTTGTGCTGGTGCTAGTTTTAGCGAATTAATAAACATCAACGATGCACAAACCGGCAAAATATTTTTTAGCGGTTTTGCAAATGTTATTAATGCTATGCGTACTTGCCCCAAATTTATTATAGGTAGAATACAAGGAAAAACCGTAGGCGGTGGAGTAGGAGTAGCTTCAGCAACAGATTATTGTATGGCAACAAAATTTGCAGCAATTAAGTTAAGTGAACTCAACGTAGGTATAGGTCCCTTTGTAGTTGGTCCAGCCGTAGAACGTAAACTTGGGCTGAGTGCTATGAGCCAAATTGCTATAGACGCGAACACCTTTTACGACGCCCAATGGGCAAAGCAAAAAGGCTTGTATACAGAGGTGTATGATAGCGTAGAGGCATTAGATGAAGCTGTTCAGAATTTTGCTGAAAACCTTTGTACATACAATCCAGAGGCTATGAAAGAGATGAAAAAAGTGTTTTGGAGTGGCACCGAAAATTGGGATACATTATTGGCAGAAAGAGCTGTAATTAGTGGAAGATTGGTGTTAAGTGATTTCACAAAAGAAACATTAAAGAGATTTAAGTAAAATAAACCACACTATGTAAAACTGAATAATATAGCGTTTTTACATATTTAATTTTTCGATTTGAAATTTTGCATTTAATATGATTTATTCTTTTAAAGGACATATTCCCGTTATTCACAAAAGTAGCTTTGTACACCCATTAGCGGCTGTTACAGGTAATGTTATTATTGGAAAAAACTGTTATATAGGTCCGGGAGCTGCTATTCGTGGCGATTGGGGAGAGATTATTTTGGAAGACGGTGTAAATGTGCAGGAAAACTGTACTGTTCACATGTTTCCAGGAAAGCGTATCGTTTTAAAAGAAGGGGCTCATATAGGGCATGGTGCTGTTATTCACGGAGCTAATTTGGGTAGAAATTGCCTGATAGGTATGAATAGTGTTATTATGGACGATGCCGAAATTGGCGATGAATGTATAGTGGGAGCAATGAGTTTTGTGAAGGCCGAAGCGAAGTTTGCCAGTAGAAAATTAATTGTTGGTAATCCTGCTAAAGCAATAAAAGATGTTTCAGATCAAATGATAGCATGGAAAACTGCGGGAACACAATTGTATCAACAATTACCTGCAGATTGTCACGAAAGTTTAAGAGAAGTGGAGCCTTTAGAAGAGCTTCCTGAAAATAGACCAATACAAGAAGATTTTTATAAAACCTTACAAGAATTCAAGAAAAAGTAAAACCTACTCTATTTTCAAAATTTTGTAGTGTGTAAAATATTATGGTACAAACAGAATTTAAAATGCCCAAAATGGGCGAATCTATTACTGAAGGAACAATTATTAATTGGCTCGTAAACGAAGGCGATTCTTTTGAAGCGGGCGATATTATTCTGGAAGTAGCTACAGATAAAGTAGATAATGAAGTGCCAGCACCTGCTTCAGGAAAAATGCTGAAACAAAACTACAAAGCCAAAGACGTTGTTGCTGTTGGTGAAGTTATTGCTGTATTGGAACTTTCTGATGTAGAGCATACATCAAAAACATCAAAATCTTCAAAAACTACTATTGTAGAGCATAAAAATGCTTCCGAAGCGCCTAAAGCACAAAAACAAGTTTCGAATGCTACTGCATTCAAAGTAAATGAAAATGTATTTATTTCGCCTTTAATAGATAGCATTGCGCGTAAAAACCACATTAGCTATGAGGAGTTGGCGCGAATTCCAGGAACTGGAAAAGATGGGCGTTTGCGTAAGAGCGATCTCTCGGAATATCTTAAAAATGGCCGCCCATTTCAGTTTGCACAGGCTGTTCCTGAGATTTCAGGATTTAAAATTCCCGATTTAAAATTTGATAAAGGCAAAGGAAAAATTGTAGAAATGGACCGCATGCGCCAGATGATTGCAGATCATATGGTTTTTAGTGCAAGCACCGCACCCCATGTTACGGCCTATGTAGAAGCAGACTTAACAGATATGGTTAGCTGGCGGAATAAAAACAAGGAGGCATTTCAGAAAAAATACAATGAAAAACTCACGTTTACTCCTTTGTTTATTGAATGTATAGCAAAAGCTATTAAAGATTTTCCAATGATTAATTCCACCTTAGATGGAACAAATATTATTGTAAAAGACGAAATAAATATTGGAATGGCAACAGCATTACCTTCAGGAAATTTAATTGTTCCTGTGGTGAAAAATGCAGCTAAGAAAAACCTTAACGAACTAGCATCAGCCACAAATGAATTGGTTGTTAAAGCGCGTGATAACAAACTGAAAGCAGACGATACTAAAGGCAGTACCTTTACTATAAGTAACGTGGGTACTTTTGGAAGCCTAATGGGGACACCTATAATTAATCAACCAGAAGCAGCAATTTTAGCGACTGGTATTATTAAAAAACGCGCCGAAGTTATGGAGCGAGAAGATGGAGATACTATTGAAATAAGACAGATGATGTACCTTTCATTATCCTTTGACCACAGAATTGTAGATGGGTATTTGGCGGGCTCTTTCTTAAAAAGAATTGCAGATTATATGGAACAGTTTGATGTAGAAAGGAAGTTTTGAACCACGACCGTTCGCTTCGTTAACTACACGAGCTAGGACACATTTGATCCTAATAAATGAGTAAAAAGACGTTTTGAAAGGTCGTGAATCGTGTGACTTGCAAAGCAAGTGATCGTGGTTTAAACCGTCCAACAATTGAACAATGGAAAATATAAAAGAAAATATCATTAAAGATAAAGAAATACTTAAAAAAGCTTTTAAAAACCTAGTTACGGCTAAGGCAATGACGGAGGTTTATGAAGAGAATTTTAAAACAGTTTCAAAATATGTTCACGCCACATCTAGAGGTCATGAGGTAATACAAACAGCTGTGGGGATGCAGCTTTTACCACAGGATTATGCGTTTCCGTATTACCGTGATGATTCTATGTTGCTGGCTATAGGGATGAAACCCTATGAGTTAATGCTTCAAGTTTTAGCCAAAAAAGATGACCCTTTTTCTGGCGGGAGAACCTATTACAGTCATCCTAGTTTGCGCGATGCCGATAAGCCAAAAATCCCGCATCAAAGTAGTGCTACAGGTATGCAAGCTATTCCAGCAACAGGTGTTGCAATGGGGTTTTGGTATAAAGAAAACTTCTCTCAAACTCTCTCTAAGGGAGAAGGTTTGCCATTTGAAACCCCTCCTACAGAGGGTAAGGGGATTGTAGTTTGTAGTCTTGGCGATGCTTCTGTTACCGAAGGAGAAATTGCGGAAGCTTTTCAGATGGCAGCTTTAAAGCAACTGCCTATACTTTATTTGGTGCAAGACAATGGTTGGGATATATCTGCAAATGCAGCCGAAACTCGTGCCCAAGATGCATTTGAGTATGCGCGTGGTTTTAACGGTTTGGAAGCAATTTCTATTGACGGAACCAATTTTGAAGAAAGTTATGCTACTATCAAAGAGGTGATTTCAAAAATTAGAACTGAACGAAGACCGTTTTTAGTACACGCTAAAGTTCCTCTACTAAACCACCATACTTCTGGTGTTAGGATGGAATTTTACCGCGATGATTTAGAAGAAGCAAAAAGCCGTGATCCGTACCCTAAGCTTAAAAAATTACTTCTCGATAATGGTTTTGAAGAAAAAGAGCTTCAAAAAATAGAAAGTGAAACGAATAGTGAAATTAGAAAGGCTTTAAATGAGGCCTTAAAAGCCGATGATCCTTCTCCAGAAGATTTATTTACTCACGATTTTGCACCTACAGAAATTACCGAAGAAGTTGGTGTTCGTTCTCCAGAAGGAGGGGAAAAGGTTGTTATGGTAGATTGCGCATTGTTCGCAATAGAGGAATTGATGGCCAAGCACAAAGAGTGTTTGTTGTACGGTCAAGATGTAGGGGGGCGTTTAGGAGGTGTTTTTAGAGAAGCAGCAACCTTGGCCCAAAAGTTTGGCGACAATCGTGTTTTTAATACGCCTATACAAGAAGCATTTATAGTTGGTTCTACCGTAGGTATGAGTGCGGTAGGATTAAAACCAATCGTAGAAGTGCAGTTTGCAGATTATATTTGGCCGGGACTCAATCAACTTTTTACAGAAGTATCTCGTAGTTGCTACCTCTCTAACGGAAAATGGCCTGTTTCAATGATTTTGCGTGTCCCAATTGGTGCTTATGGCAGCGGAGGACCTTACCATTCTTCTTCAGTGGAAAGTGTGGTGACTAATATTCGTGGGATTAAAATTGCGTATCCAAGTAATGGTGCCGACTTAAAAGGCTTGCTAAAAGCTGCTTATTACGACCCAAATCCTGTAGTAATTTTTGAACATAAAGGACTTTATTGGAGTAAGGTTAAAGGTACAAAGGGAGCAACATCTGTAATGCCAGATGAAGACTATATTTTACCTTTTGGGAAGGCTTGGGTCTTACAAGAAATCTGGAAACAAGAAGCGGAAGAAACCCTTTCAATAATTACCTATGGTATGGGAGTGCATTGGGCAATGAACGCTTCAGAAGAATTAGGAATGCAAGATAAGATTGAAGTGGTCGATCTGCGAACACTTCACCCTTTAGACTACGAGACGGTATTTAAGTCTGTTAAAAAATGTGGTAAATGCTTAATTGTAACAGAAGAGCCTTCAGACAATGGATTTAGTAGAGGGCTTCAAGGAAGGATACAAGAGGAATGTTTTCAAGAACTTGATGGGCCAGTAATGCTAATTGGTTCAGAAAATATGCCGGCCATTCCATTAAACTCTACTTTAGAAGAAACAATGATACCTTCTACAGAAAAAGTAAAGAAAAAAATTCTACAAATATTCGAATATTAGTTTTGTGTATCTTCGGGGGTTGTGAGACATTATAAACTTTTCATATTATTGCTTTTTATTCTTGAAACAACTTCTTCTTTTTCACAAGAAGAAGTTTCGGTATTGGTAGATAGTTTGGCAAAGGTTGCCTCGCCCGCAGACAAAACTATATTAAGCCTTAAAGTAGCATCAGGCTTGGCAGACATTGATTGGGAACGCACCCGTTATTATATAGACATTGCTAAAGAGAATGCAATTGCTGTAAACTCTCCAAATGTATTGGCAAATTATTATCAAACAGTTGGTGGTATATATTCAGAAAAGGATGCTTTGGATATAGCGCTAGAAAACTTCTTTAAAGCGTACGAGTTCTACGAATTAATAACATCTTCGGAAAAGTTTAAACTGGATAATAATCTCGCCATAGTATACGCACGAACTGGAAATCAAGAAAGTGCTCTCAAATTTTTCAGGAAAGCTTACAGCTATCAACAAATATATAAGGACAGTCTACATCTTGCATCTATATTGAACAATATGGGGCGTATTTGGCTCGAAAAGGATGTCGATTCTTCTTTACTATATTTTAAAAAGTCGCTGAAGTTGGCAGAAAATATAGAAAACCCAAATTTGAAGGTTTACCTCTACACTAATATTGGGAAATGTTATCTGCTTAAAGAAGATTTCAAACTTTCCAAGGAGTACTACAATCTTGCTATTACTTCAGTAGTTCCAAAAACTAATCTTCAAAATAAAGCTTGGGTCTACGATGAATTTTCAGAATATTATTTAAAAATCGGAAATGCTGATTCGGCAATTTTTTATTCTAAAAAATCCGTGAATATTTTAGATAGTGTTGCACCATATAGTTTTGAGCATCAACGCGCGGTTAAGCTTTTATACAAGTCATACCTAACTAATAATGATTTTGAGGCAGCTTCTCGTTACTTTGAAAAATACACGGTCATCTCTGATACTTTAAACTTAGAGGACAAACGTGTAAATGTTGAAAAATTATTGATTGGAGAAGAATACCGCAATAAGGAAAAAATCAGGGAACTCGAAGAAAGCAAACAGCATTCGCGTAATTATATAATACTACTTGTTTTATTAGCAATTTTACTGTTCCTCGGAATTTTATTGGTTAAGTTTCGTAATAAATTGAAAAGGGCCAAACTAGAGAAACAACTTGTAACGGCAAAGCAATTGGAGCTCAATGCAAACCTTCAGTTGAAAAATAAAGAACTTATAGGAAAAGCGATGATAGAAATGCATCGCACCGAAATTATAGAGGATATTTTAAATGATTTAAAGAAAATAAAACTAAAAGCGGTTAAAAAAGAAACCCAGAACGCAATTGATTATATCGTAAAAAGATTGAAGCGGGACACTTCAAGCAATGTTTGGGAAGAATTTGAATTGCGTTTTGAACAAGTCCATGAATCATTTTATAAACACTTGTCTGAAAAACACCCAGGTATAACTTCGCGCGATAAGCGACTTTGTGCGCTGCTAAAATTAAACCTTACTTCAAAAGAGATTGCTCAAATTACTGGTCAGTCTTTAAAATCTGTCGAAAATGCCCGAACCCGGCTCCGAAAAAAATTGAATATCACTAATTCTCATACGGATCTGTCAGTCTACTTGTCGACTTTTGGATAGTTTATTTAAAGTTTCTTTTTAAAAAATAATTTAACGTAAATAACTGAAATGCAGCTGTAAAGCAAATTTTGAGTGCTAATGCTATGGTTGTTTTTTATAGTTGAGTGTTTTTGATAGGGTGAAAAATTATGTGTGCTGAAATGCAGTCTCTACTTTTAGATAAGTTTTCAATTGGGACCCAAAGAATGAAAAACAAGCAGAAACAAAAATCTACATTGGACAAAATGTTGGAAAACAATACAAACAAAAAAAATGCTTTGAAAAAGATAATTCAAGAATTAGACAATAATCAAAACACAACTAAAAAGCCAAACAAATTAAACTAAAAATCATGAAGAATTTTTTTACTATTACCTGTTTCTTAACCATTTTTATTGCCTCTGCGCAATGGACTTCCAATACCGATGCAAATACACTTGTAGCTGAATCTGGAGAACTAGATGTACAGGCTCGAGGTACTTCTGATGGACAAACCTATGTAGTATTTTGGAAAAATGTTGGGCCTCCAACACATATTGAGCTACGTTTGCAAGTCTTAGATGCTGATGGCAACCAAACACTTGGTAGCGATGGTATGTTGGTAAGTGATCTAATATCTATGAGTACATCTACTGTAATAATGACTTCAATAGTAGATGCCAATGATAATCTTTATATAGGTGCTACAGGGACAGCCAGTGGAGATCCAGCTTTTGTATTTAAGATGGATACGAATGGCAATCACTTATGGGGTACAAATGGAGTTGAAGTTGGTAGTGGTAATGTGGTGACTGTCCTACCGCTTTCAGCAGGAGGTGCAATTGTTAGCTGGCTTTCTGGAAGTGGTGCGGTAATGCAAAAATTTGATGATAATGGTGTCGCAATATGGCCTGCAAATCAGCCATTGACAACGGGTGCTGGTGCTGCGGCACCAGGAAATTTCTTTGAGGTTTCGGGAGGAGAATATATAGCTGTCTTCCATAAATTATCAACGGGGATAAGCTCATTTTTATATGCGCAGCGATACGATGTAGATGGCGCTCCTGTTTGGGGAAATGCTGTTCAAATTTCAGATAGAGCGACTTCTTTTATTCGTTCGTACAAGGGAGTTCAAGATGGCGATGTAGTTTATATGGGGTATTATGCTTCGGTAGGATTGCGTTTTGACTCTTATTTGCAGCGTATAAATCCTGATGGAACTTTGCCTTGGGGTATAAATGGCTCTGATTTTGACGTACGCGAAACCGATTATGAAATGGAAACAGAAATAGCTTTTGATCCTAGCTCACAATTTATTTGGTCTGTAGCTACTTATTCTAATGCAACTCAGAGTGAAAGAGGGGAGTATGTTCAAAAATTTGATAAAGATTCGGGAGCGCGCGAGTTTACAGATAATGCTAAAGTTGTATTTCCAATTGCTTCAGAGAAAATTCATGCAGGCAGTCTTCAGCTAAATAACAGCACACCTTTGTTTATTATAAAAGAAGGATTAGACACGGGTGTTTCGCCAGTAACATTACACTCTGTATACCTTGATGAAAACGGAGATTTTGCTTGGCCTGAAGAAACAAGACCTGTAGCTACATTTTCAGCATCAAAAAGTAGAATCGATTTTACCAGACAAGCAGCAAAGCAAAGTGTAGCAGTATTTGCAGAAGACAAGGGGGATGGTAAAAAAATCTATGCGCAAAATGTAGCGGATGACACCGCTAGCATTGAAGAATTTTCAGATATCTCAATATCTTTTGCGAATCCAATAAAGGATAAGATGCATATTATAAGTAGTTCACCCATTAATGCAATTTCAATTTACAATGTGCTAGGACAACAAGTATACAGTGCTAAATATGAAGGGGATACTAAAATCAATGTTACTATTCAACACTGGAATTCAGGGATTTATTTTATGAACGTTTTCTCAAAAGAAGGAATACAAAAAGGAATAAAACTTATTAAACAGTAAATAAATGGTTTCCTCTACTTTATTTTTAAAAAAAAGCCTTCCTAATATATCGGGAAGGCTTTTTTATTTTTTATTACTTCTTTAAAGATCCTGGAGGAAATTTCGTTAAAATTTCAGAAACTATTTCTCGAATTCGCTCCTCTTTTTTTTCCATAGAACTCAGTACCAAATCAGCATTACCCATTCCTTGCCAAACTAATTTATTTGTTTTGGCGTCAATTAAATCTATATAGAGCGTGCCTTCTGTTGATTTGGAGACCATATTGCCACTATACCCTCCGTAATACCATGGGTTCCACCCCCAGCCATACCCAAAACTATTATTGTAAATATCTATACGTTCACGTTCTTTGGTAAAAATACTAACAAGTAAGTTAGGGGTTTCAGATTTGCTCATACCTTTAATAAGGAGATTTTCTTCAATGGCACGAAGAATTCTTTTTTTGTCTAAGTCGCTAATTTCAGCTTTATCTATTCCTGGTCTAAAAAAAGCGAAGGAATTATACTGATTAAAATCTACGTCCTTATCATAATCTGTTGCTACGCGAACGGTGGAACAAGAAGTAAATATAAAAAGCAACAACAGTGGTAAAAATTTAAATGCTTTCATAGTAATAATAGTTAAGTGAATAAATTATCATCAACGAAATTCGGAAGCGTAACTTTTAGGTTTGGATTGTTATCCATCGCTCTTTTTATGGCAAAAACAGCTTCATCATTTCGTGCCCAACTACGTCTTGCAATTCCATTATTAACATCCCAGAAAAGCATATTCTCTAGACGTCGTTGCGCATCTGTACTTCCATCAAGAACCATACCGAAGCCTCCATTTATTACTTCGCCCCAGCCTACGCCACCACCGTTGTGAATGCTTACCCAAGTTGCACCACGAAAGCTATCGCCTATCACATTCTGAATAGCCATATCGGCTGTAAATCTACTTCCATCATAAATATTTGAAGTTTCACGATAGGGGGAATCCGTACCAGAAACATCATGATGATCACGCCCTAAAATAACTGGGCCAATTTTTCCTTCTGAAATAGCTTTGTTGAAAGCAGCTGCTATTTGTACGCGTCCATCTGCGTCCGCATAAAGGATACGCGCTTGTGAGCCGACTACAAGTTTGTTTTCCTGTGCGCCTTTAATCCACGTTATATTATCCTGCATTTGTTGTTGAATCTCATCAGGAGATTTTTTCATTAAATTTTCTAAGACTTCACAAGCAATTTCGTCCGTAGTCTGTAAATCTTCTGCTTTTCCCGAAGCACAAACCCATCTAAAAGGTCCGAAGCCATAATCAAAGCACATTGGCCCCATAATATCTTGAACATAGGATGGGTATTTAAATTCTTTATTTTTTTCTTCTGCAAACACCTCGGCTCCTGCACGTGAAGCTTCCAAAAGAAACGCATTTCCATAATCAAAGAAATAGGTGCCGGCTGCAGTATGTTTGTTGATAGCATCTACTTGACGGCGTAAACTTTTTTGGACTTCTTCTTTAAATTGTTCAGGCTTGTTAGCCATCATTTCATTAGCTTCTTCATAGTTTAAACCAGTGGGATAATATCCGCCAGCCCACGGATTGTGAAGCGAGGTCTGGTCGCTACCAAGGTCTATGTGGATGTTTTCTTCAGCAAATTTCTCCCATACTTCAACTACATTCCCATCGTAGGCAATAGAAACAGTTTCTTTATTTGCTGTTGCTTCTTTTACACGTTTACAAAGCGCGTTAATATCTGAAATAACTTCATCTACCCACCCTTGGCTGTGTCTAGTTTCTGTAGCTTTTTTATTTACTTCGGCGCAGACCGTAACACAACCTGCAATATTACCTGCTTTGGGTTGAGCACCACTCATGCCACCTAGCCCAGAGGTTACAAAAAGACCTCCTTTAGGTTCTTTCTTTATTTTTCTAAAACCATTTAATACGGTTATTGTTGTACCGTGCACAATACCTTGTGGACCGATATACATATAACTTCCAGCCGTCATTTGGCCGTATTGGGTTACACCAAGCGCATTGAATTTTTCCCAATCATCGGGTTTAGAATAGTTAGGAATCATCATTCCGTTGGTTACCACAACTCTTGGGGCGTCTTTATGGGATGGAAACAAACCAAGTGGATGTCCAGAATAAACCGCCAAAGTTTGTTCGTCGGTCATTTCAGACAGGTATTTCATCACCAAAAGGTACTGCGCCCAATTTTGAAAAACGGCACCATTACCACCATAAGTAATTAGCTCGTGCGGATGCTGAGCTACGGCATAGTCTAAATTGTTGTGAATCATCAACATTATAGCTTTTGCTTGGGTGGATTTACCAGGGTATTCTGCTATTGGTCGCGCGTAAATTTTATAATCGGGACGAAAACGATACATATAAATACGACCATATTTTTCAAGCTCTTCACGGAATTCAGGTAATAGCGTGCTATGATGTTCTGGCTCAAAATACCTAAGTGCATTGCGAAGTGCAAGCTCTTTTTCTTCTTTTGTAAGAATGTCTTTACGTTTTGGGGCGTGATTTATTGTTGTGTCGTAGGGTTTTGCCTTCGGAAGTGTTGAAGGTATGCCTTGCGCTAGTTGTTCTTTAAAAGTCATTGTAATATGTGTTTTTTTGGTCGATGCATCTATACAATTAATAATTCCTAATACCCAATACCCAATATCCAATACCTATCTCCTATTTTCTACCCCCAGTTTTTTTATTAAATCCATAAGGGCAATGGCGGCAGCCGCTTTCGCAACAATACCCGCGTTTTAAGTGATATTGTTCTGTAAAGCATTTGTAGCCTTCGGGAGTAAGGTAATAATCGCCTTCTTCGAGTTCTATTTTTTTCTTTGGGAAAAGCATTACACAAAAGTAAGGATTTCAATATTGAAAGCTTTATAATCAATGCAAATCCGTTGAATTAGTATTTAAGCTTTAAATTTGCAAAACCAATTTTAAAGAAATGACAAAACACAAAGCTGGATTCGTAAACATTATAGGAAACCCAAACGTAGGTAAAAGCACACTTATGAATGCGTTTGTGGGCGAACGGCTCTCTATAATTACTTCAAAAGCGCAAACTACACGCCACCGTATCTTAGGCATAGTAAATGGTGATGATTTTCAGGTTTTATTGAGTGACACTCCTGGAATTATAAAACCAGCCTATCAATTACAAGAAAGTATGATGGATTTTGTAAAATCTGCTTTTGAAGACGCTGACGTTTTATTGTATTTGGTTGAATTGGGTGAAAAGGAATTGAAGGATGAAGCATTTTTTAAAAAAATAACAAATTCTAAAATTCCAGTGTTACTTCTTATCAATAAAATAGATGTAGGTAATGAAGAACTGCTTTCAGAAGCGCTTCAGCTTTGGCAAGAAAAAGTTCCAAATGCCGAAATTTTTGCGATTTCTGCACTTCAAAACTTTGGTGTGCCCGAAGTTTTCAATCGAATTATTGAATTGTTGCCAGAATCACCTGCGTTCTACCCTAAGGATCAGTTGACGGACAAACCGGAGCGATTTTTTGTAAACGAGGCCATTCGCGAAAAAATATTAATGCACTACAAAAAGGAAATTCCGTATTCTGTAGAAATCGATACCGAAGAGTTTTTTGAAGATGAAAACATTATCAGAATTCGAAGTGTTATTATGGTAGAGCGTGAAACCCAAAAAGGAATTGTAATTGGTCATAAAGGAACCGCTTTAAAAAGAGTAGGAACGGAAGCCAGAAAGGATTTAGAGAAATTTTTTGGCAAACAAATTCATTTAGAGTTGTACGTAAAAGTCAATAAAAACTGGAGAAGTGATGAGCGCCAATTGCGTAGATTTGGCTATAATCAAAAATAAAACATCAAACAATTCTATACGAAGGATTTGCTTCAAGTAAAAGCATTACTTTTGCAAAAATAAAATATCAAGAAAATGAGCATTGTTGCCGTTGTAGGAAGACCAAATGTAGGGAAATCCACTTTTTTTAATAGATTGATCCAAAGAAGGGAAGCAATCGTGGATGCCGTTAGTGGAGTAACGCGAGACCGTCATTACGGAAAGAGTGACTGGAATGGGAAGGATTTCTCATTGATTGACACTGGTGGATACGTACGCGGGAGTGATGATATTTTCGAGGCGGAAATAGATAAGCAGGTTGAACTTGCGATTGATGAAGCAGATGCCATTATTTTTATGGTTGATGTAGAAAGTGGTGTTACCGGAATGGATCAAGAGGTAGCAAAATTACTTCGCCGTTCAAAGAAACCTATTTTTTTAGCAATTAATAAGGTTGATGCAGCTTCAAGAGTAAACGATGCTTTGGAGTTTTATGCATTAGGATTCGACAATCAATATAATATTTCAAGCATCAACGGTAGTGGAACTGGCGATTTGCTAGACGATTTAGTAAAAGCACTACCAGATAGAGAGGAGGAAGATAATAGTGAGTTACCACGATTTGCAGTTGTAGGTCGTCCGAACGCAGGGAAATCGTCGTTTATCAATGCATTAATTGGAGAAGACAGATACATTGTTACCGATATTGCTGGAACCACACGCGATAGTATTGATACAAAATACAATCGTTTTGGCTTTGAATTCAACTTGGTGGATACCGCCGGAATTCGTAAAAAGAGTAAAGTAAAAGAAGATTTAGAATTTTATTCTGTAATGCGGAGTGTTCGTGCAATTGAACATTGTGATGTAATCATACTGGTTTTTGACGCCACTAGAGGTTTTGACGGACAGGTTGAAAATATTTTTTGGTTGGCGCAACGCAACAATAAAGGTATTGTAATACTTGCCAATAAATGGGATTTAGTAGAAGACAAAGAAAGCAGTAGTGTAAAAGATTACGAAAAATACATCCGTCAACAATGTGAACCTTTTGTTGATGTACCTATTGTATTTATTTCGGTACTTACAAAACAGCGTATCTATAAGGCTATTGAAACGGCTGTTGAGGTTTATGAAAACCGAAGCAAGAAAGTTAAAACAAGCGAATTGAATGAAGTTATGCTTCCTATAATTCAATCCTACCCACCGCCAGCATATAAGGCGAAGTATGTGAAAATAAAATTCTGTATGCAGTTACCAACTCCCTACCCAAGTTTTGCTTTTTTCTGTAACCTTCCGCAGTATGTGAAAGACCCATACAAACGTTTTATTGAGAATAAGTTGCGTGAGAACTTCGATTTTTCGGGAGTGCCAATTACAGTTTATTTTAGGAAGAAATAACTTGTATTGCATTTATAGGGTGTATGCGAATAATTTTTAGATGTCTTTATTCCATCGTTGAATTAAGGAGTCTATACCATTATTGATTCCTTCATAATAACTTTTTTCTTTAAACTTTGGGATCATTACACTGTCTATAATTCGCTTGCAGATTTCATCTGTTAAAATTTTCTCAGTTCCATAACCTGAAGCTATAGCAATTTTACTAAGGGGTTTTGAGAAAACAATAACTAAACCATTATCAAGGTTTTTTTGACCAACACCCCAATACTTCCCTAAATCACTTGCGTAATCTTGAATGCTTGAATAGGGAGAAATTGAATCTACCGTTACTATTGCTATTTGTCTTGTGGTCAGAGCTTCGTAATCAACAAGCTTGGTCGCTAACACAAGATTTTCTGATGTTGAAAAGATATTTGAATAATCAGATACAGCTAAGGCATTTGGGTTTTTTTGAAAAGCATTTGAAAATTCAGGGTCCTTACTTTTACATGAAAAAACACTAATGAAAAGTAAAATAGCTGCTAAGGAAAATTTCATTTTAAATGCTATTAAAAATTACCAACCCCCAGAAGCACCGCCACCGCCAAAGCCGCCGCCCCCAAAACCACCGCCGAAGCCTCCGCCGCCACCAAAGCTTCCGCTGCCACCATAACTACCGCCGCCGCCAAAACCGCCCCGTCCAAGACTGCTAAGTACAATAATATCTAGCAAGCCTCCGCCGCCATTTCCACCGCGACCGTTTTTGCTAATTAGGGCAATGATTATTATAATAAAAATGAAAATAATAAAGAAAGGGATTGGCGTGCCATCTTTCTTGCCAAAATCACGGTCTTCGTTGAACTCGCCCTTTAGCGCAGCAAAAACAGCATCACTTCCTTTGTCTAAGCCAGAATAAAAATTACCAGTTTTAAATTCTGGAATCATAATGCGATTTATAATACGCTCTGCCATTAAATCGGTAATTCGGTATTCAATTCCGTAGCCGGTATTGATGTCTACTTTGCGGTCGTCTTTTGCGAGAATTATTACAATTCCATTGTCTTCACCACTCTGACCAATACCCCATTTTTGTCCCCATTCTGCGCCTAACATTGAAATGTCTTCTCCTTTTGTAGTACCAATTATAAAGCAAACAATTTGGGTAGAAGTGGAGTCTGCATAACGAACCAATTTGTTTTCAAGAGCTGTTTTTTCGGAAGCAGTAAGTAGGTCTATATAATCATACACCGAAGTTTCTTTCGAGGGTTTTTTTGGAATTTCAAATTGTGCTGAAACATTTTCAAACAAAAATAATGTAGTAACTAAAACAACTAAAAATTTATATTTCTGAAGAAATGCTTTCATTGATTTTTCTCTACTTAGTATTTAACTTGCTCTGCGAAGCATTGTTTGCCGTTAATTATCCCACTGAAATTTCGTCTGGCAATTCGTTTTTGTCGTCTTTTTGATAGGGAAAATGTTTTTTTAACTGTTCTCCTGCTTTAAGAATGCCTTCAACAAGGCCTTGTTTTATAGCTCCGTTTTTAAAATGACTAATGATTATATCCTTAGTACTTTCCCAAAAATTCTGTCCCACAATGTCGTTAATACCTTTGTCGCCCATAATAACCAGGGTGCGGTCATCTACGGCAACATAGATTAGCACCCCATTACTTTCTTTGGTGTTATCCATATTAAGCATATCAAAAACTTCAGCAGCACGGTCAAAAGCATCGATATGTTCCTTGGGTTCTTCAGCGGAAATTGAAGTTGGCTCTAAATGTACACGTATTTCACCTGAAGTATTTTTTTCAGCGATACGGATGGCTTCAATAATTGCTTTTTCTTCTTCCGAAGTAAGAAAATCTTCAACTTTAGACATGTTTAATTGAGTGTTTTAAAATTTTAAAAAAATTTAGTTAGCAATGAATTCGGTTAAAAACATTGCTAACTAAAGTTGTAAAATATGTTTTTATTACTTGTCTTTTCCGAAGTCGAAATCCACTTTTGGAGCATTTTCACTGCCTTCATCTGCTTTAAAATATGCTTTTTCATGAAAGCCTATAATTCCTGCAATAAATTTAGTTGGAAACTGATTAATCTCTGTATTGAATAATCTAGCTTCTTCATTAAACCTGTTTCGCTCCACATTTATACGATTTTCGGTGCGCTCTAATTCATTTATTAACTCCTTGAAATTTTCATTCGCTTTTAAGTCTGGATAGCGTTCAAAAACGGCTAACAAACGTGAAAGGGCAGAAGTAACACCTGCCTGTGCTTGTTGGAATTGCGCAAGCTGCTCAGGAGTAATATTTGAGGGATCAATATTTATTGAGGTTGCTTTACTTCTTGCCTCCGTAACTTGAATTAAGGTTTCTTGTTCAAACTCTGCATAGCCTTTTGCGGTGCTAACAATATTTGGAATAAGATCTGCACGCCGTTGATATGAACTTTCAACATTTGCCCATTGCGCAGTTGCTTTTTCGTCCAGAACCACAAGTTTGTTGTTCACTTTTGCTAAATAAGCACCAATTAGCAAGATGATGCCTAAAATAATAATTATGGGTAACCATTTTTTCATGATGAGGTTGATTTTTAGAGTTGTTCTTTAATTTTTATTAGTTCTGCTTTTACAGTTTCCAATTTACGAATAATCTCAAATTGGTTTAAGGTTTTTTGTTTGTTTTCTTTTAGGTGAACTTTAGCGCCTTCCAGTGTAAATCCACGTTCTTTCACCAAATGATAGATAAGTTCTAGGTTTTTAATGTCTTGTGGGGTAAATTTTCTATTGCCTTTGGCGTTTTTTTTTGGTTTTAATACATCAAATTCTTTTTCCCAAAATCTAATCAGTGACGTGTTAACGTCAAAAGCATCAGCTACTTCGCCAATACTATAGTATAGTTTTTCAGGTAAGTTTATGTGCATTATTGTGGTTGTATTTTAGTATCAAAATTTATTTAATCCAGCGATTGGTTTTCTTGTTGCGATTTTTGAAGAATTTCTGAAAATTCTTCCGCAGTAAGGCTTCCGTAATAGAAATTTATCGGATTGATACGCTCATTGTCTTTAAAAACTTCATAATGACAGTGAGGTGCTTCACTTCTTCCGGTGCTTCCTACAAAACCGATAATGTCGCCACGTTGCACTTTTTGCCCAGGACGCACATTATACTTATATAAATGTGCATAAAGGCTCTCGTACCCATAGCCGTGATCTATTACAACATGTTTTCCATATCCTGAAGCTGTATTATCGGCTCTGGTAACTTTACCGTCTCCGGTGGCATACACAGGCGTTCCTCTAGGAGCCGTAAAATCCATCCCGAAGTGAAACTTACGTGCTTTTGTAAAGGGGTCAGTTCGGTACCCGTATCCGGAAGCCATACGTGTTAAATCCTCATTTTTAACAGGCTGTATTGCTGGAATTGCTGCTAAAAGCTTTTCTTTTTTCTCAGCAAGCTTCGCTATTTCGTCTAATGATTTTGATTGAATAACAATCTGCTTTGTTAAAACATCTAGATTGCGAGTTGTATTTATAATCAATTTTGAATTATCAAACCCTTCCAAATCCTTGTAGCGATTTATCCCTCCAAAACCTGCTTTTCGTTGTTCTTCAGGGATGGGATTTGCTTCAAAATATACACGGTATAGGTTATTGTCGCGGTCCTCTACTTCAGAAAGCACTTCTTGTGCATGTTGTATTTTTTTGTTTAATAGCTCAAATTGAAGTTCCATATTGTTTAGCTCGCGCTGTAACGACAATTCTTTTGGGGTTTGAACCGAAGGTAGGTTTATATATATTAAAAACAGCAAGAAACCGCTTAAAAACATTCCCAAAAAACTTAAGATAAAAATCTTGAGTTTTCTTCCTTTTTTCTTCTCTATTTTTCGATAGGAAAGCGTTTCGCTATCGTAATAATATTTAACCTTAGACATGCATTAAAAATTTGCTATTTTTGCGCGTTGCTTGTTGGCGCGAATTAAAGGTAACGTTTTTACAAATATAGAAATTGTTTATCACTGCGCCCAACTCTTAATTTTAGCATAATCTTATAACAATGAAGTCCAAAGAAATACGCTCCCAATTTTTAGAATTTTTTAAGTCGAAACAACACACCATTGTCCCATCTGCCCCAATGGTTGTAAAAAACGACCCTACATTAATGTTCATAAACAGTGGGATGGCCCCGTTTAAGGAATATTTTTTAGGCAATGGAAAGCCAAAAAGCAATCGACTTGCCGATACACAGAAATGTCTTCGCGTAAGTGGAAAACACAATGATTTGGAAGAGGTAGGTATGGATACCTACCACCATACAATGTTTGAAATGCTTGGAAATTGGAGCTTCGGCGATTATTTTAAAAAAGAAGCTATTGAATGGTCGTGGGAGCTTTTAACCGAAGTTTTAAAAATTGATAAAGACATCTTGTATGTTACAATTTTTGAAGGAGATGAAAGTGAAGGCTTGGAGCGCGATACAGAAGCGTTCGATCTTTGGAAGCAATTTGTTCCCGAAGATCGAATTTTAAATGGCAATAAAAAAGATAATTTCTGGGAAATGGGCGATCAAGGGCCTTGTGGTCCGTGTAGCGAAATCCACGTAGACATTCGTTCTGCAGAAGAAAAAGCTAAAATTCCTGGAAAAGATTTAGTGAATAACGACCATCCCCAAGTAGTTGAAATCTGGAATTTGGTTTTTATGCAATTCAACCGAAAAGCGAATGGAAGCCTAGAAAAATTACCTGCACAGCACGTAGATACCGGAATGGGTTTTGAGCGTTTGTGCATGGTTCTTCAGCATAAACAGAGTAATTATGATACGGATGTTTTTACGCCACTACTTCGTGAAATTGGAACAATTACCAATACTACCTACGGAAAAGACGAGAAAAAAGACATTGCGACCCGTGTAATTGCAGATCACGTTCGTGCGGTAGCTTTTTCAATTGCTGATGGACAATTGCCAAGCAATACAGGAGCTGGCTATGTTATTCGAAGAATTTTAAGAAGAGCAATTCGTTATGGATTTACATTTTTAGATAAAAAAGAGCCTTTCATTTACAAACTGATTGAGACCTTAAGTTCACAAATGGGCGATGCTTTTCCAGAACTTATTTCAGAAAAGAACCTTATTACAAACGTTATCCGCGAAGAAGAACAATCTTTTTTACGAACATTAGACCAAGGTTTGGTGTTGCTTGAAAATGTTATTGAAACAGCAGATTCAAAAGAAATTTCAGGTAAAAAAGCATTTGAGTTATATGATACTTTTGGTTTCCCAATAGATTTAACAGCCTTGATTCTTCGTGAGCGCGGATATTCTTTAGATGAAAAGGAATTCGATACTGAATTGCAACAACAAAAAGATCGTTCTCGTGCTGCAACCAAAGTAGAAACGGGCGATTGGGTGGTTTTAGAACAAGATGATGTAGAGGAATTTGTGGGTTATGATACTTTGGAAACCCAAGTAAAAATTACACGTTACCGAAAAGTAGATAGTAAAAAAGAGGGCGAAATGTACCAACTGGTTTTTAATCTTACCCCTTTTTATCCTGAGGGTGGAGGTCAAGTAGGCGATAAAGGGTATTTGGAAGCTGCCGATGGCGGTGTAACTTATATTGTAGATACCAAAAAGGAAAACAATTTAATAATTCACTTTACAAAAAATCTTCCTCGAAACCCTAAAGCTACTTTTAAAGCTGTTGTAGATGAAAAACAACGCAGCCGGACTGCTTCAAACCATACTGCAACTCATTTGTTGCATCAAGGGCTGCGAAATATTTTGGGCGAGCATGTAGCACAAAAAGGAAGTATGGTTCACAGCCGAAATTTACGTTTTGATTTTTCGCATTTTGCAAAAGTTACCGAGGAAGAGTTAAAGCAAGTTGAAGATTTTGTCAATGCTCGAATCCGCGAAGGAATTGCTTTGGAAGAAAAAAGAAATATTCCATACCAACAAGCTATTGACGAAGGCGCGATTGCGCTTTTTGGTGAAAAATATGGCGATGCTGTTCGTGCAATAAAATTTGGAAAATCGATGGAATTGTGTGGCGGGACGCATGTATCGAACACCAATGATATTTGGCATTTTATTATTACTTCAGAGGGTGCTGTTGCATCAGGAATTAGAAGGATTGAAGCAATTACCGGTGATGCCGCAAAGCAATATTTTATTGATAGAAGCGAATCTTTTGCGTCACTACAAAAAGCATTGAACAATGCACAAGATCCTGTAAAAGCTGTAGAAAGTTTGCAGGAAGAAAACAATAGTCTTCAAAAGCAAATTCAGCAGTTGTTGAAAGACAAGGCCAAAAATTTAAAAGGGGAGTTAAAATCAGAGATTGAAGAAATTAACGGAGTACATTTCCTTGCGAAAAAAATTGATCTTGATGCGGGGGGAATGAAAGATTTAGCTTTTGAACTTGGCGGTGAAACTGAAAATTTATTTTTGGTATTTGGCGCAGAAAATGATGGAAAAGCATTGTTAACCTGTTATATTTCAAAAGCATTGGCAACCGAGAAAGGGTTAGATGCTGGAAAAATAATCCGAGAGTTGGGGAAATTTATTCAAGGAGGCGGTGGCGGACAAGCTTTCTTCGCAACTGCAGGCGGTAAAAACCCAGCGGGAATAGAAGAAGCTTTGCAAAAAGCACAAGAATTTATAAAGTAGTAGTTTGCAGTTGCAGTATTCTATACAGCCAACTGCCACTGCTCACTGAATACTGAAATATGAAACTTCAAACCGAAATACCACTAAAACCTGAGGAAAATCAAATAGATTATTCTTCAAAAATACTTTTGTTGGGAAGTTGTTTTTCGGAAAATATTGGGGCGAAGTTAGATTATTATAAATTTCAGAATTTACAAAATCCCTTTGGGGTTATTTTCAATCCAGTTTCAATTGAAAATTTAATTAGACGTGCAATTGGAGGGCGGCTTTTTACTGAAGAAAGTATTTTTGAACACAACGGAATTTGGAAGTGTTTTGAAGTGCATTCCGAGCTTTCTACTTTAGCTAAAAACCAGCTTTTAGTGAACCTTAATTCGGCACTTCAAAACTTACGAGAATCTCTTTTTTCTGCCACACATATTATTTTCACTTATGGTACTTCGTGGGTATATCGGCATCTTGAAAATGATAAAATAGTAGCTAATTGCCATAAACTTCCGCAGCATTATTTTAAAAAAGAATTGCTTTCCATTGAAGAAAATTCCAGAAGTATTCAGAATATTTTTAATCAAATTTCACAAGTAAATCCGAAGGCTACTGTAATTAATACCGTTTCGCCAGTACGGCATATTAAAGATGGTTTTGCAGAAAATTCACTAAGCAAAGCGCATTTACTGTCTGCAATCCACAAAACAATCCCACAACAATCTACTGTTAACCAACAACGAAACTATTTTCCTTCTTTTGAAATGATGATGGACGAACTTCGCGATTATCGTTTTTATGCGGAAGATATGCTTCACCCAAATAACACTGCGATTGAACTAATTTGGCAGAAATTTTCAGGAGTTTGGATTTCTTCCGAAACGCGATCACTTCAAAAGGAAATTGCTATAATTCAGAAGGGTTTGGCGCACAGACCTTTCAATACAAAAAGCGACGAACACCTACAGTTTTGCGCGAAACTTCAGCAAAAAATAGCTTTGCTTCAACAACGGCTTCCACACCTACAGTTTTAGTGCTTTTTCTCTAAACAACTAATTTTAAAAATAATACGTCAATTGCCCTATTTCAAAATTTGGCTAGGTGTTCCAACTTTGTGGAATATTAACCATAACAAATTTTAAATATGAAAAAAAGAATATTAGTTGTGCTAATTGCACTAGGTTTTTTCCAGCTTTCTCAAGCACAAATAGCTGAAGGAGATGTGATGGTAACTTTGGGAGTCGGGCTAAGCCCTACTTTTTACTCAGGTTCAGGTTATAAATCGTCGCTGCCACCTATTGAGATTAACGGAGAGTATGCATTGAGCGAAAAGATTACTGCTGGTGCTTTTGCGGGATATGCAGGGGCTGAATTTAGAAGTGGAGGTTTTGGTTTCGATTATACATATTTATTATTTGGAGCTGTAGGAAACTATCATTTTGTAAACGAAGCTACTTTTGATGTTTATGCAGGCGCGAAGTTAGGCTATGTGAGCATTTCTTCAGAAACCGTTGGCGGAGGAAATGGATTTAATTTTTCTTCAGAAGCGTCCGGTTTACTTTATGGGGCTCAAGTTGGTGCGCGCTATTGGGTTTCTGAAAGTATTGGTATAAACGCTGAATTAGGCTACGGAATAGCATTGCTAAAAGCTGGGGTAACCTTTAAATTTTAATCAATAAACAACCACGTTTTCGCATTTAGCGAAACTATAAAAACCAAAACAGTATGAAAACATTTAAAAAAACAATTTTAGTATTAATGGCAGTTGTTGCTGTGAGCTTAACATCTTGTAAAAAGGACGATGATGGCGGGGATGGCGGAAGCGGTTCTGTTTCTGGAACTGTACAAGCAAAAGTATCTGGAGCAAATTATAGTTCAGAACCTTCTCTAACTACTGCAACACGTATAGACGCAAATGGAATTAGTGCGGTTACAATTACAGCAAATACAATGAATGGAAAAAACATGTCCCTTTCTATAATTGCTGGCTTTGATGGTGTTGGCACATATAATATTGGCGGAGGTGCCAATGTATTTGGCAATGCGAGTTATACAGAAGTTGATGTTGCAAACCCTATGGATGCGCAAATGTGGGTTGCACCTTATGATGAAAGTGTAGCAGGTGAAATTAAAGTTTCTGAAGTTACCTCAACAAATATTAAAGGAACTTTTAAATTTCGCGGAAAAAATGCGGATGGAAGTTTTAAAGACATTACGGAAGGTACGTTTGATGTAAATTTTAAATAAACACATAAAAGAGAATCTCAATGTTGAGGTTTTTACGTGGACCGGGAATGAAACGCATGTTTTGTTTCCGGTTTTTTTAGTTCAAAAAATTCAACACTATAAAAATACGTCAACTGCCTTATTGATTTCACTTTTTTCTCTCCCCATCTTTGATTAACAACTTATAAAACCACGACAATGAAAACTTCAATCCTTTTTTACGCATTACTATGCTGTATGTTTATTGTAGAAAATCCAGTGTTTTCTCAAAAAGCGGAGCAGCCAGATTTTAGATATGACACAGGAGCAAAAATAAATGAAATGTCATTAACACAGGGAGGAACAATGGTGGTTGCTACCAATAACGGGCTTGTGGGGATCAAACCGGGTAGCAATCAACTGTTGTTTAATTTCACAGAATACGGCAGGGTAAAACCCGAAGAACTTACCTTTGTGCCGAACGCCCCTTATGTTATTGTTGCACAGGGAGGTTTTGCAAATTTAACTGCCAAAAAAACAGTTATAGATTATATTTCGGGTAAAGTATTATTCAATACTGAAACCAATGGCTGGAAAATAGCATATAGTTGTGAGGTAAAAATGCCACAAAACAAGCTGGTGGTTACTGGTCAACGTAGGGCAAATGAAAAATATGCAACTGCTGTTGCCGTGTATGATCTTAACACAGGTACGGAAGACTATCGTTTTAATTTAGGGGACCCAGGAAAGGTAACCGTAGGCGCAGGAATGCAACCTTGTGGGTCTGTATTGCTTTTAAAAGACTATTTAATCGTGCCTACAACCAAAGGATTAGTAGCCAAAAAGGCACAGACAGGCGAAACACTTTGGGAGAACGATATGAAAAATATAAACTGGATGGTTGCAGATGCTTCGGAAAAAGAAATATATGCTTTTGAAGGTGTAAACCAAGGTAAAAACACACGCATTCACAAAGTAGGTGTTAATGGCGCTGAACTCTGGAAAGATGATCATAAGGTAAAAGGTCAAGTAGTTAATTTTGAGATTCTTCCCAACGGAATTGCAGTGGTAAGCAATACGAGTGATGGCGGAAACGATAGTGTTTTTGCAAGCAAAAATGAATCTAATATCGCTTTTTTAAATGCTTCAAATGGAGAAGATTTATGGGATAAAGCTCCAAAAACAAAAGGGTATGTGCAGCATTTTTACGTGATGGAGGATGGTATCCTTTTCGGAATTTATCAAGGGGGAATTAATAAAATTTCTTTTGATGGAAATACCTTATTCAAAAAACCACTAAAAACGGGAGAAAATATTTTAACGATGGCACACACGCCACAAGGCTTAATTTATATTACTTCTGAAGATGCTAATATTGTAAACTTAAATACAGGAGAAGCAGTCTGGAAAAAACCATTAAAATATAAAAGAGCAGCAGCGGTAAGCTCTACTATGGACAAAAAAAACAACCGTTATTTAATAAGTACTGACGATATTTTATTTGCCGTAGACGCAAATTCTGGAGAAGTAAGCACCTTGGCAGAATCCAAATTTGATGGGAAAGAAGCCCCGTCACATGTAGAAATAAGAGACGGCGGAATCTTACTAACAAGTGATCAAAATATGCTTTTAATGGATTGGGAAGGTTCAAAAAAATGGCAAGAATATTACCGTGCCCCAGGAAAAAGTGCAATGGGAGCAATTATTGCTGGAGTTGCTGCAGTTGCAACCGCTGCAACGGCAATGGCAGCTGCCAACTCTTCTATGCAAAACAAATTGGCTGGGTATGATGAGCAGTCTGAACGTGATGCAGAGTTAGCAGGAGGGATGGCTGCTGCCAGTGGAGCTTCGGTAGCAGAAATGCTAAAACGTTTTAAAGCAACTGCCGCTACAAAAAACAATCAATTTATACTAACCAAGCTTGATGACGGCGTTGGACTTGTTAAATTAAGCAAAGACACTGGTGAAAAAGAAAAAGAAATTGTGCTTAAAGATAAACAGCCAGAATACATTGTCGATGAAATAGGAGGAATACTATATTATAAAGCAGCTAACAATTCAATATTTGCATACGACCTTAAAAAGTAAGTAACTAACCAAATTATTTTTAAATTGTAATTGGTGGAGGAGCAATTACAAATCAAATAAACCCCATCTTTAAAAATGGGGTTTATTATTAATTAAAAAATATGTTGAAAAAAGTCTTTTTCCCAAATTCAAAAAATTTTTATATCTGGGTAAATAGTGTTTTCCTGCTAGTATTAGTGGTTTTTAATTATGTAGCACCGTTGGCAGTTGTGTTCGCATATTTTTTTGAAACAATACTAATTGGTTTTTTTCATATTATTAAACTTTGGCTTGTTATAACCAAAGGAAAACCTACTGAGAAAGATGGTAAATTACCTTCAGGTTTTGGAATGATTGGCTTTTTTATATTCCATTATGGAATGTTTGTTGCCGTGCAGTCCATTTTTGCTTTTAGCTTTTTTGAATCATCCATTCCCGGCATTGATAGTGGGTTTAATTTAATAAACAACTATTGGGTTTTGCTAAATGAAAAAGGAATGGGTATTATTTTGGCTTCCCTGTTTTTTTCAAATCTCACCTATTTTTATAACAACTTTTTAACGAATAAAAAATATCACGACTATACTGCCGCTGAAATTTTCTTTAAACCTTATGTGCGCATTTTCATTCAGCAGTTTGTTGTACTTTTTTCTGGGTTTTTCTTTATTCTTTTTTCAGCAGGATATGCCGCAGCCTTGCTTCTTATATTGTTACGACTGCCTGTAGATTTATTGATTGTTTCCATAAAGAAAGATTCCCCTGTTTTTGATGAAACTATGAAGAAATATTCTAATAGCTACGACCATTATTTAGAACTTAAGAAAAAATACCAAGAGTTTTCTGAATAACAATTAGTATGTCAAGTATTCAATTTTTGAAACTATGTCATTTCATTTTAATACCTTACTACACCTAAATTATTGATTAAGCAATGTTTAAAATCGTACAAATTTCTGTTTTCCTTTTTGCACTTTGTTGCTCATTTTCTGTAATCGGACAATCCACATCAAAAAAAATGGATAGCTTAATGCAGCATGCTGAAACTTCAAACGATTCAGTGAAGCTGAGAATTTACAATAAAGTAAGTTTCTATTACATATTTAATGAACCCGAAAGAGCAAAAGCACTTTTGTTAAAAGGAATTAATCAAGCGGAAAAGAAAAAAATTCCTTTTTCTGAAGCAGAATTAATTAATACCTACGGGATTTACTATGATGTTTCCGGTCAGTCAGACTCTGCTAAATATTATTTTGAAAAGGCATTAAGCATTAGCAAAAAGCATGACTATGGAATTATTACGGTAATGATAATTAACAACCTTGGTATGTTCCATTGGAATAAAGGAAACTATCAAGATGCCTTAAATTATTTTTTCCAAGCGCTTGAAATGAATAAAAATAACGCTAAGGATTCAGGAAATGGTATTTATTTCAACAATATTGGTTTAATATACCAAGAAATGGGGCAATATGATAAATCCTTAGAGTATCATGAAAAAGCACTTGCAGTAAGAGAAAAATACCATCAGAAAAGTGAAATCGCCACTTCATTATCAAACATTGCTGTAGTTCTTGGTGCTCAGGGGAAGTATTCCAAATCTGAAGAAACGTTCATGAAAGCCATAAAAATGGCCAAAGCAGAAAATGAAATGGGCAAATACTACGATGCACTAAGTGGTTTGAGCACAATATATATTGAACAAAATCAGCCCTTAAAAGCAATACCGTTGTTGGAAGAATTACGTGAAGGTAGAAACAAACATAATATTGACAGGCGATCAAATTTAGTTGCTATTTCACATTTGATTGATGCTTACAACACCACTGAAAACCTGACAGCGGCATTAAAATACGTAACATCAGGAACTAATTTCTTGCAAGAATTTCCAGACATAAAAAATTCGGCTGTTGATTTTTTTCAGAATGCTTCTGAAACTTATTTTCGAACGGGTAATTCAAAAGAAGGTTTAGCATTTATAAAAAAAGCGATAAACGCAAAAGAAGAGATTTTTTCTTCTGAAAATGCAACTGCAATTGCTGCTCTTGAAACCAAATTTAAAGTTGCAGCAAAAGAAAAAGATTTGGCAGAAGCGCGTGCCAATCTAGTTCAAAGAGAATTGGAGGTTGAGCAAAAAAACAGTCTTATTTTCGGAACACTTGCGGTAGCAGTTTTCCTAGGCATTCTTGGCTTTTTAGTATATAAACAGCAAAAGCTTAAAAACAATCAATTATTAAAGGAGGGCGAATTAAAAGCAGCGCTCGCAAAAATTGAAACCCAAAACCAACTTCAGGAACAACGGCTGCGAATTTCACGAGATCTGCATGACAATATCGGCTCTCAACTTACTTTTATTATTTCTTCAATAGACAATTTAAAATTTGGGTTAAACGGTGCTGCAACATCGGTTACAGATAAATTAGGAAAAATTAGCGAGTTTACATCACAAACAATTTATGAACTTAGAGACACAATTTGGGCAATGAATAAAAATGATATCTCTGTGGAAGATCTTCAAGCGCGAATATCAAATTTTATTGAAAAAGCAAAAGTTTCTAGTGATGTTGAATTTCATTTTGATGTGGCTGAAAATATATTAAAAGAAACTAATTTTACGTCCATGCAAGGAATGAATATGTATCGAATTATTCAGGAAGCAGTGAACAATTCTTTGAAATATGCAGAAGCTTCCCTGATAAAAGTAGCAATTAAAAAAAGGGAAGATGCTTTAGTTGAGGTTTTAATTTTTGATAACGGAAAAGGGTTTGATTTAAAAAATTCAAAATCAGGAAATGGTCTTGCAAATATTCAAAAACGTGCGAAAGATTTAGGGGGAAATGTAAAAATTACTTCAGAAGAAGAAAAAGGAACGACGCTACTGTTGTCTTTTAAATAGGGCATTTGCCTTATTTGTTTTCAGCATAAAGTCTTGTATTTTTAAGTTTCAAAATCTACTTTATATCGTGTGTATTCAAGCCTTAATAATATTTCTACTTATACTAATTGGATTGTTTTTGTGGCACCATTTTAAAAATAAGCAGTTAACCAGAATTCATTTGCAGTATGTTTCTAGTATAGAGAATGCTATTTCTAGTAACCAAAATCAAATAAAATTTCGAGATTCGAATCTTAATAAATACAATTTTTTAAAGCATAATTTAAGCGAATCTTTGAAAGCACAAAAAGAGATCTTTTTATACTAATCCGAAAAGGTTTTGTACTAGATAGCTTTTTTTTAATATAGGAAACGAAATAGTTTAATATCTTTATAATAACCTACAAGCCCAATGGAGATTAAAATTGCGATTGTTGACGATAACACTTTTCTTATCCATGCCATAAAAGAAAAACTTTCTTTTTTTGATGCCATTGTCATAAAACACACAGCAATAAACGGCGGAGAACTTCTTACAAAACTTGAAGAAAACCACAACCTCGATTTAATTTTAATGGATATAGAAATGCCTGTACTCAATGGAATTGAAACGACCCAAATAGTAAAGCAAAAATACCCACATATTAAAATAATAATGCTCACTGCTTTTGATAATGATGAGCATATATTTAATGCTATAAAAGCGGGTGCAGATGGTTATTTGTTAAAAGAAATAAATCCTAAAGATTTGTATGATGGTATTCAAGAAACAATTAATGGTGGTGCCGCAATGAATCCTTCCATCGCGATGAAAACATTAAAATTACTGCGAAATCCTATCGATATTGAGAATCTTAAAGATAAAGAAGAAATATCGCTTTCTACACGCGAAGTTGAGGTTTTAGAGCATTTAAGCAAAGGTTTAAGCTATACTGTTATTGCAAACCACCTTTTTCTTTCGCCTAGCACCGTTCGAAAACACATTGAAAATATTTATAAAAAACTACAAGTTCACAGTAAAATTGAAGCAGTTCAAAAAGCTAGGAATCACAATATAATTTGAAGCGATTGTTATACATTACGGTTGCACAAATAGGTAATATTGAAATATTCGAGCAACCGTAATTTTAATATATATATTAGATACCGAAAGCTTCTTTCACTTGGTCAACGTAGTCCAGTTTTTCCCATGTAAAAAGCTCTACTTCTTTTTCAATTCTACCGTTGTAAGGGCTTTCAAATATTTTTGAAACCAGCTCTGGCTTACGCCCCATATGCCCGTATGCAGCAGTTTCGGAATATATAGGGTTGCGTAATTTTAATCTACTTTCAATAGCAGCTGGTCGCATATTAAAGATTGTTGCTACTTTTTTTGCTATATCTCCATCAGAAAGCTTCACCTTTGATGAATTGTAAGTATTTACCAAAATTGAAGTTGGTTCTACCACTCCAATTGCATACGAAACTTGCACTAAAACTTCATCTGCAATCCCTGCTGCAACTAAATTTTTGGCGATATGTCTGGAAGCGTAAGCAGCACTTCTATCCACTTTACTTGGATCTTTTCCGCTAAAAGCACCCCCACCATGTGCACCTTTCCCACCATAAGTGTCAACAATTATTTTTCTTCCTGTAAGGCCAGTATCTCCGTGAGGGCCACCGATTACAAATTTTCCAGTTGGATTTATATGATAAACAATATCGTCATTAAATAACTGCTGAACATATTCAGGAAGTTGTTTTATTACTCTCGGAATTAAAATTTCAACAATATCTTTTTTGATTTTTTTTAGCATCGGTTCATCAGCATCAAACTCGTCGTGCTGTGTAGACACTACAATTGCAACAATTTTCTGAGGAACATTATCGTCACTATACTCAATTGTAACTTGGCTTTTTGAGTCTGGACGCAGATATTTAATCTCGGTTTCTTCTCTTCGAAGTGCCGCCAATTCAATTAAAATTTTATGCGAAATATCTAATGCCAATGGCATGTAATTTTCAGTTTCGTTTGTTGCGTAACCAAACATCATTCCTTGGTCTCCCGCACCTTGTTCTTCTTTGTTTTCCCGATCTACACCTTGGTTTATATCCTGTGATTGTTCGTGAATTAAAGAAATAACGCCACACGAATCACCGCTAAATTTATAAGCGCCTTTTGTATATCCAATTTTATTAATTACATCGCGAGCAATGGTTTGCACATCAAGGTAGGTATTGCTTTTTACTTCGCCTGCCAAAACCACTTGCCCTGTGGTCACTAAAGTTTCACATGCTACTTTACTTTCGGGGTCAAAAGCTAAGAAATTATCTAAAAGTGCGTCGCTAATTTGATCCGCAACTTTATCTGGGTGTCCTTCAGAAACACTTTCTGAAGTAAATAAATAGGCCATAAAATGGTTTTAAAATATAAATATCCGAAGATTTGACGAGAGCGCCTAAGGTAGGTTTTAACTGCCTTTAGCATTTTTTATGGAGGTTGCAATCAGTCAAATCTTTCCTCTTAAATTGTCTTGGGCAAAAGTAAAAAAATTAAATGAACCGCAATTTTATTTAAAGATTTTTGGGAAAATATTTGGTTATTAAAAATTTCTGACGCTATATTTGCGCTCACAAAGTTCAAAACTTTATTGAAATGTTATCAAGAAAGGCCGAGGGATTAGACCCTATGACGCCTTAGCAACCCTTTCTCCGGAATGAAGGTGCTACATTCTACACTTTTTTTGAAAATTTCAAAAATTGATGATAGATAACGACAAGACAATTTCACATCTGAGATTGCTTTTCATTTATTTCTTTTTAACATTTTTCTATTGTTCCGATTTAAGTTCGGAATTGACTTTTGGTTTAATCTTTTTATTAACTCAAAAAATTAGAAAAATGAGTACACAAAACAAATTCGCAACAAACTTGTTGCATGCAGGACACGATGTAACCGCTAACGGAGGCACGAGAGCGGTGCCAATTTACCAAACTTCAAGTTACGTATTTAAAAACAGCGACCATGCTGCAAACTTATTTAACTTATCTGAACCTGGGTTTATCTATTCCCGACTTAACAATCCAACTTGCGATATTTTAGAACAAAGGTTGGCAGCTGTAGAAGGTGGTATAGGTGCCGTAACAACCGCATCGGGGGCATCTGCCATTTCAACTGCATTGCTAACACTACTTCGTGCTGGCGACCACATTATTGCATCTAGTAGTTTGTATGGCGGCACTTTTAATTTATTGAATGTTACTTTACCGCGTTTGGGAATTACAACTACGTTTGTGGATGCTTCAAATCCCGAAAATTTTGGTAAAGCCGTGAAAGAAAATACCCGCGCAATTTTTATTGAATCACTGGGAAACCCAAAATTAGATGTGTTAGATATTGAAGCAATAGCAACACAAGCCAAAACCAATAAAATACCACTTATCGTAGATAATACAGTTGCTTCCCCTGCATTGTTAAACCCAATAGCGTATGGGGCAAATATTGTAATCCATTCCCTTACCAAATACATAAATGGAAATGGGACAACGCTTGGCGGGGTAATAATTGACGCTGGTAATTTTGATTGGACAACCGGAAAGTTCCCCGAATTTACAGAACCCTCTGCTGGATACCATGGTTTAGTTTATTCTGAAGCTTTAAAAGAAGCTGCTTTTATTGCGAAAGTACGTCTCGAAGGCCTTCGTGATTTCGGCGCGGCATTGAGCCCGTTTAGTGCATTTCAAATTATCCAAGGTTTGGAAACTTTAGAAATTCGACTTAAAAAACACAGCGAAAACGCACTTCAATTTGCAAAATGGCTACAAAGTCGCGAAGAAGTGGCTTGGGTTAATTATCCTGGTTTAGCAGATAATCCATATTTTGACCTTGCACAAAAGTACCTTCCCCAAGGACAAAGTGGCTTGGTTACCTTCGGGGTAAAAGGAGGTTTTGAAACTGCTAAGAAAGTGGTTGATAATGTAAAACTATTTTCGCTTTTGGCAAATATTGGAGATACTAAATCGCTTATAATCCATCCAGCAAGTACTACTCATCAACAATTGAGTGAGACAGATCAAGCTGCTTCGGGTGTAAGTGCCGATTTAATCCGACTTTCTGTTGGCTTGGAAAACCTTGAGGATTTAACTGCAGATTTGGAACAAGCTTTCGAAACCGTTTTTAAAAAACAATTGGTTTAGGGCCAGAAATTTAATTGTCACGTAGAAAACCATCCAAACAAATGTCAGCTATTTCTAGACTTACTATTACTAATTATCAAACCCAAAGCGGATTTCTTTTAAAAAAATTACCATTAACTTATCAGGTTTTTGGGAAAGAATTGGGCACTGCTCCAGTGGTATTGGTAACTCATGCACTTACTGGAAACAGTAATGTTTGTGGGGAAAAAGGTTGGTGGAAAGATTTGATTGGTGCTAAAAAGTGTATCGATAGTAGTCAATATACCATACTTACCTTCAATATTCCCGGCAATGGTTTTGATGGTTTTTTACTTGATAATTATGAAGATGTCACTGTATACGATGTTGCCCAGTGGTTTTTAAGTGGATTGGAGCAACTTAAAATACCGTCCGTTTTTGCAGCAATTGGAGGTTCTTTAGGTGGAAGTATTCTTTGGCAAATGGCAGTTTTGAAACCTAATTTATTTCAAAATTTAATTCCTATCGCCACCGATTGGAAAGCTACAGATTGGTTAATTGCACAATGCAGGGTGCAAACACAAATTTTAAACAATTCCGAAAAACCTGTTTACGATGCTCGTGTTCATGCAATGACTTTTTATAGAACCCCGCAGTCTTTTAAACAGAAATTCAATAGAGATTTTAAAACAGATGAAGATATATTTAGTGTAGAAAGTTGGTTGCTTTATCACGGTGCAACTTTGGAAAAACGTTTTCAATTGCAAGCATATAAATTAATGAATCACTTGTTAACTACTGCAAACATTGAAACGAATGAAGCTAATTTTAATACTTTGGCTTCAAGAATTGAAGGAAACATTCATTTGGTAGGAATAGATAGCGATGGATTTTATTTAAATGAAGAAATAAAAGAGACCTATTTTGCTCTAAAGCCGATAAAAAACAATGTGCATATTGCTGAAATAAACTCCATTCATGGCCACGATGCATTTTTAATAGAATACGAACAATTGGCGGGAATTCTGAACCCAATATTTAATTCAGAAAAAACAACAAAGAAAAAAACTATGAGCACGCAAGTACTGGATAATCCGGTTTTGAACCGAATTGACCTAAACAATATAAAAAAAAAGAAAGTAAACATTGCAATTTTTGGTCACGGAAATGTGGGAAGTCATTTAGTCAATCAGATAATTTCGACTAAAGATGAAATTTCTCGTAGAAGAGATTTGGTGCTAAATATTTTTGCAATTGCTAATTCTAAAACAGTATTACTTCAGCAAAATGGATTGGGTGAAAACTGGTTAGAAGAAAAAGCTAAAACTGGTGAAAAATACAACCCACAGGATGTTATTGCTTTTGCGAAAACCAATAACCTTCAAAATCTAATTTTGGTTGATAACACAGCAGATTCTGACTTTGTGCAGAATTATACCACATTTGTTGAAAATGGGTTTCATTTGGTGTCGTCAAATAAGATTGCAAATACATTAGATTTAGGTTTTTATCAAAATCTTCGAGAAAAACTGACTTCAAAAAAGCGAGCATATTTGTATGAAACGAATGTGGGAGCAGGGCTTCCGCTTATAGATACCATTAAGCTTTTACATCTTTCTGGAGAAAATATTACGCGAATTCGCGGTGTGTTTTCAGGTTCACTGAGTTATATTTTTAACACTTTTTCGGAAGAAGATAGGTCATTCAGTTCTGTGTTACATTCCGCTATCGATAAGGGTTTTACCGAGCCAGACCCCCGGGAGGATCTTTGTGGAAATGACGTCGGACGAAAATTACTTATCTTGGCTCGTGAATTGGATTTACACAATGAATTTTCAGATATTTCCATTCAAAATTTGATTCCAAAAGATTTACGAAATGTTTCAAAAACCGAGTTTTTGGAGCGCTTGAAAGAACTAGATGTTCCATTTCAAATTAAAAAGAAAAATCAACCTACCGATTCTGTTTTTAGATATGTAGCAGATTTGCACGGCGATCTATCAAAAGAGACAGGAGCAATTTTAACGGTTAATTTAGCATCTGTCCAAAAAAACAGTATGCTGGGAGCACTAAAGGGGAGCGATTCCATTTTTGAAATTTATACCGAAAGTTACGGTGATAATCCAATAGTTATACAAGGCGCAGGAGCGGGGGCAGCAGTTACAGCACGTGGCGTTTTTGGTGATATTTTGAGAATTAGCGATAAAGAAAACTAAAACGATACATAATGAAAGTTACACTAAACAGAATTAACGACAAGTATTTATTTGAAGCGAAAGGCACTTCGGGAGTTCCAGTTTTTATAGATAATAAAACCGACGAAGCTTCAAAAGGCGCAAGCCCGATGGAACTTTTGCTAATGGGAGTTGGTGGTTGTAGTGCGATCGATGTAATTTTAATTTTGCAGAAACAGCGTCAAGAAATTACTTCATATAAAATGGAAGTGGAAGGTGCTAGAAAAGAGGTGCGAGACGCCAAGCCTTTTGAAACCATTCACGTAACGCTTTATTTGGAAGGAAAAATAGATGAAGCAAAAGCCATTCGCGCTGCAGCTTTAAGTTTTGAAAAATACTGTTCGGTTTCAATAACATTGGAAGCTTCTGTGAAAATAACCTACAGCGTTATCTTAAATGGAAAGGAATTATGAAAAAACTCGAAACAGCAGCAATTCGCATTCAGAATGAACGCAGTCAATTTAAGGAGCATTCCGTCCCACTTTTTCTAACCTCAAGCTTTGTGTTTGATGATGCGGAAGATATGCGCGCTTCTTTTGCTGAAGAAAAGGAAACCAATATCTACAGTCGTTTTACAAACCCGAATACTTCTGAGTTTGTAGAAAAAATGTGTGCCTTAGAAGGTGCTGAAGCGGGATATGCTTTTGCCACTGGCATGGCTGCGGTGTTTTCCACTTTTGCAGCATTACTAAATAGTGGCGATCATATTGTTTCCTGCCGAAGTGTTTTTGGCTCTACACATACTTTATTTACTAAGTTTCTTCCAAAATGGAATATTACTACAAGTTATTTCAAAATAGATGAGCTAGATACTATTGAATCTATTATTACTTCAAAAACAAAAATTCTTTACGCTGAAACGCCCACAAATCCTGCGGTGGCTATTTTAGATCTTGAAAAGTTAGGCGCAATTGCCAAGAAACATAATTTGTTATTGGTGGTGGATAACTGCTTTGCAACGCCCTATTTGCAGAATCCAATAAAATTTGGGGCGGATTTAGTGATCCATTCCGCCACAAAATTGATTGACGGTCAGGGTAGGGTTTTAGGAGGTGTAACCGTGGGAAAAAAAGAGTTGATTCGTGAAATATATTTGTTTGCCAGAAATACAGGACCGGCACTATCCCCATTTAATGCTTGGATACTTTCAAAAAGTTTGGAAACACTTTCGGTAAGAGTGAAAAAACACTGTAAAAACGCATTGAAAATAGCGCAGTTTTTAGAAAAAAATGAAATGGTTACTGATGTGAAATATCCTTTTCTTCCATCCTATCCACACTATGAAATTGCAAAAAAGCAAATGAAAATGGGTGGAAATGTAATTGCATTTCAAATAAAAGGAGGGCTTCATGCTGGCCGAACATTCTTAGATTCTTTAAAAATGTGTTCGCTTTCAGCAAATTTAGGCGATTCACGAACAATTGTAACCCATCCTGCATCAACTACACATAGTAAATTAACGAAAGAAGACAGGCTTGAAGTAGGAATTACAGACGGTTTGGTTCGTATTTCTATTGGGTTGGAACATGTAAAAGACATAAAAAACGATTTAAAAAATGCTTTTGCAGCACTTTAATTGAAACCAAGAAATGAATAAAATACAAGAAGCGTTACAAAACCGAATATTGATTCTCGATGGTGCTATGGGGACGATGCTACAACGCTATAATTTTACTGAAGAAGATTTTCGTGGAGCGCGTTTTAAGGATTTTCATAAATCGGTGAAGGGGAATTTCGATTTAATTTCGCTAACACAACCGCAAGCCATAGCCGAAATTCACGCTAAGTATTTTGCGGCAGGTGCAGACATAGTAGAAACAAACACGTTTTCGGGGACCACCATTGCCATGGCAGATTACGACATGCAGGATTTGGTGTATGAATTAAACTATGAGTCGGCAAAAATCGCAAAGCGTGTAGCAGCTGAGTTTACAAAAAATGAACCCGACAAACCGCGTTTTGTAGCTGGAGCCATAGGCCCAACAAACAAAACGGCAAGCATGAGTCCAGACGTAAACAATCCAGGATTTCGCGCTGTGTCTTTTGAAGAGTTGCGAATTGCCTACAAACAGCAATGCGAAGCCCTGATTGATGGCGGTGTAGATATACTTTTAGTAGAAACCATTTTTGATACTTTAAATGCCAAAGCCGCACTTTTTGCGATAGACCAAATAAAGGAAGAACGCAATATAGACATCCCCATTATGATAAGCGGAACCATAACAGATGCTTCTGGAAGGACGCTTTCTGGGCAAACCGCCGAAGCCTTTTTAATTTCCATATCACATATTCCGCTTTTAAGTGTAGGTTTTAACTGTGCTTTAGGCGCCAAACAACTTTTACCTCACCTTGAAGTCATTGCTAACCGCACCAACTTAGCTGTAAGTGCGCATCCTAATGCAGGCTTACCAAACGCATTTGGCGAATACGATGAAAGCCCTGCTCAAATGGCTTTGCAAATAGAAGAATATCTAGAAAAAAATCTAGTGAATATTATTGGTGGTTGCTGTGGCACCACTCCCGAGCACATACAAGCTATTGCAACTGTAGCATTAAACTACAAACCACGCGCAGTTTTCAACTCTAAAAACGCTGAAGTATGATTCCTGAAAAACAAGAAGTAGAGGCAGCCTGTAAGCGCGTAAAACCATATGTTCACAATACGACGGTTTTACAATCTTCCTATATAAATAAACTTTCTGGCGCCCAAGTATTTTTTAAATGTGAAAACTTTCAGAAGATGGGGGCTTTTAAAATGCGAGGCGCAACAAACGCTATCCTACAGCTTACAGAAGCGCAAAAAGCAGCGGGCGTTGTCACCCATTCTTCGGGTAATTTCGCGCAAGCTTTATCGCTGGCAGCACAAAACCTGGGTGTAAAAGCCTATATCGTCATGCCAGAAAATGCACCTCAGGTAAAAAAAGAAGCTGTAAAAGGCTATGGCGGAATAATTACCGAATCTGAGTCTACGCCTCTAGCGCGCGAGCAACAAGCGGAAAAAATTAGAAAGCAGACCGCAGCAACATTTATACACCCCTCAAACGATAAAAATGTAATTCTCGGCAATGCCAGTTCGGCCGCAGAGTTGCTAGAATCGCAACCCGATTTAGATTTTATTTTCACACCAGTAGGCGGGGGTGGGTTAGTAGCCGGAACAGCACTTGCGGTAAAATATTTCGGTAAAAACTGTAACACCATAGGCGCAGAGCCTTTTGAAGTAGATGACGCCTACCGAAGCTTACATTCAGGAAAGATTGAGCGAAACCAAACCACAAACACTATAGCCGACGGATTAAAAACCTTTCTAGGCGATATAAATTTCCCCATCATAAAAGATTTAGTTCAGGAGATAATAAGGGTAGAAGAAACCGAAATTGTTGCAGCTATGAAACTTGTTTGGGAGCGGATGAAAATAATTATAGAGCCCAGTAGTGCTGTTGCTTTAGCGGCTTTGCTAAAAAACAAAGAACTGTTTAAAAACAAAAAAATAGGAATTATTATTTCTGGCGGAAATGTTGATTTAAAGAATTTACCTTTTTAGTTGCTAGAATTAATAGAGAAATGGAATATAGAGATTTGGATGTTTGGAAGTTTTCTCGAGGGTTCGCTTTATGAACTAGAAACGCAATTGACTCTTGTTTATGATCAAAACTATATAATCGAAGAACAATTAAATGAAATAATTAACCAAATAGATAGCTGTAAAAAACTGTTGAACGGATTTATAAATTACTACAAAAAATTATTATGAAAGCTCAGCAACCAGCAACTAGCAACTGTCAACCTAGGTATTTGACGTTAAGTGGTCTTGAACCTCTTGTAATTACTCCCGAAAGCAATTTTATAAATGTCGGAGAACGCACCAATGTGGCAGGTTCAAAGAAGTTTCTCAGGCTTATAAAAGAGCAGAATTACGAGGAAGCACTTTCGGTAGCTCGCGAACAAGTGGAAAACGGAGCCCAAATCATCGATATCAACATGGACGATGGCTTGATTGATGGTAAGGAAGCGATGGTAAATTTTTTAAACCTCGTTATTGCCGAGCCAGATATCTCGCGAGTGCCTATTATGATTGATAGTAGTAAGTGGGATATTATTGAAGCAGGGCTACGCGTGGTGCAAGGCAAGTGTGTAGTAAATTCCATTAGTTTAAAAGAAGGTGAAGCAGAATTTATAAAGCATGCAAGATTGATTAAACGCTATGGTGCTGCAGTGATAGTAATGGCTTTTGACGAAGTAGGACAGGCAGATAACTACGAGCGAAGAATAGAAATTGCGGAGCGATCGTATAACATCTTAGTGAATCAAGTAAAGTTTGCTCCCGAAGATATTATTTTCGATTTAAATATTTTTCCGGTGGCAACAGGGATGGATGAGCACCGAAAAAACGCAATAGACTTTATTGAAGCCACACGTTGGGTTCGGGAAAATCTGCCATATGTAAGTGTAAGCGGTGGGGTGAGCAATGTGTCGTTTAGTTTTCGAGGCAATAACCCTGTTCGGGAAGCCATGCATTCCGTTTTTTTATACCATGCTATTAAAGCGGGGATGAATATAGGTATTGTAAACCCATCTATGTTGGAGATTTACGACGATATTCCAAGGGACCTTTTAGCGCATGTAGAAGACGTAATGTTCGACCGTCGTGAAGATGCTACAGAACGTTTGCTAGATTTTGCCGAAACCGTTATTGGAAAAACCAAAGAAAGCAAAATTGATCTTTCGTGGAGAGAAGAGTCTTTACAAAGCCGTATCACTAGAGCTTTAGTAAAAGGGATTGACGAATACATTCTTGAAGATATTGAAGAAGCACGACAAAGCACGTCAAAGCCAATAGAAGTTATTGAAGGTCATTTAATGATTGGTATGAACGTAGTAGGAGACCTTTTTGGAAGCGGGAAAATGTTTTTACCGCAAGTAGTGAAGTCTGCAAGGGTAATGAAAAAAGCTGTGGCCTATCTATTACCGTATATTGAAGAAGAGAAACTAAAAAATCCACAAGTTGGCGATTCCAAAAACGCTGGAAAAATATTGATGGCAACTGTAAAAGGTGACGTACACGATATAGGTAAAAATATAGTTGGCGTTGTATTGGCTTGTAATAATTACGAGATAATAGACTTGGGTGTTATGGTTCCCCCAGAGAAAATTATTGCAACAGCCAAGGAAGAAAATGTAGATGCTATTGGTTTAAGTGGTTTAATAACACCATCCTTAGACGAAATGGTGTTTTTAGCCAAGGAAATGCAACGACAAAACTTTACGGTTCCCTTGTTGATTGGTGGCGCAACTACCAGTAAAGCACATACGGCTGTAAAAATAGACCCAGAATATCACTGTGCTGTGGTGCATATTAATGATGCTTCGCGCGCGGTGACAGTGGTGGGTAATTTGCTAAAAAAGGAAACTTCAGACGTGTATAAAGACACTTTAAAAAAGGAGTACGATGTGTTCAGAAATAATTTTTTAAAACGTCAGAAAGTAAAAACGTACTTGCCTCTTTCTGAGGCTAGAAAGAATAAATACAAAATAGATTGGAGTGCTTCAGAAATTATAAAACCCAAGCAGTTGGGGGTTCATGTGCTTAACAACTTCAACTTAAAACTTTTAGAGCCTTATATAGATTGGACGCCCTTTTTTAGAAGTTGGGAGTTACACGGAAAATATCCAGAAATTTTAACTGATAAAGTTGTGGGTGAGCAAGCTTCGGAATTATTTGAGGATGCAAAAAAGATGCTTCAAAAAATTATTTCAGAAAAATTGCTTGAAGCGAGAGCCGTTTTTGGATTATTTGAAGCAACTACTGTTAATGACGATGATATTTCTTTAAAAATTTCTCAGCCTGAGCTTGTCGAAGACCCCAATCCCCAATCCCAAATTCCCAATCCCGTTTTTAGAACTCTTCGTCAGCAATCTAAAAAAGCGGCTGGAAAGCCCAATATAGCTTTAGCAGATTTTATTGCACCAAAAGAAAGTGGTATTAAGGATTATATAGGTTGTTTTTGTGTGAGCACGGGTTTTGGAACGGCGGAATTGGCAGCCAAATTTATTGCGGAACTCGATGATTACAATGCAATTATGGTAAAAGCCTTGGCAGATCGTCTGGCAGAAGCTTTTGCGGAATACCTTCACAAGGAGATACGCATAAAGTATTGGGGCTACGCTTCGGAAGAAAACCTTACAAATGAAGATTTAATTTCAGAAAAATACAAAGGAATTCGTCCCGCACCAGGCTATCCAGCCTGCCCTGATCATTTGGAGAAAAAAACTATTTGGGAAATTTTAAAAGTTAAAGAAAACATAGATGTTACCCTTACGGAAAGTTTAGCTATGTGGCCTGCAGCATCTGTTTCGGGGTATTATTTTGCGAATCCTGAGGCGCGTTATTTTGGAGTTGGAAAAATTAAAGAAGATCAAGTAGCAGATTTTGCAAAGCGGAAAAAAATAAATATAGACGAAGCTACAAACTGGCTTAAAACAAATTTGGCCCCCTAAACCCACCAAAGGGGGCTGCAATTATTTTTAAAAGCTTGAAAAATGAAAAATAATCTTAAATCGAAATGTTTAATCGCCCCTGAGTTCTCCCTTTGGGAGCTAGAGGGCTAGAATGGTATATGAAAGTAACAGCGCACATACAAAACGGAAACGGAAAATCTCAGTTTTCATTTGAAATTTTACCACCTTTAAAAGGGGAAAATATTCATTCTATTTTCAATAATATTGATCCATTGATGGAGTTTAAACCCCCATATATAAATGTTACGTATCATCGTGAAGAGTATATTTTTAAAGAAGTAAAGGATGGTTTGATTGAAAAAAAGATTGTTCGCAAACGCCCAGGGACTGTGGGTATTTGTGCGGCAATTCAAAATAAGTATCAAGTAGATGCCGTGCCGCATATACTCTGTGGTGGTTTTACAAAAGAAGAAACAGAAAATTTTTTAATAGACCTTCAGTTTTTAGGTATTGACAATGTAATGGCCTTACGTGGCGATGCGGTGAAAAGCGAGACCTATTTTACGCCAGAAAAAAACGGTCATAAGTATGCATGCGATTTGGTTTCGCAATTAAATGATCTAAACAAAGGGGTTTATTTGGACGATGCGCTTCAAAATACAAGTCCAACAGATTTTTGTGTGGGAGTGGCAGGGTATCCTGAGAAACATATGGAAGCTCCGAGTAGTGAAAGTGATATTCAATATCTAAAACGGAAAATTGAAAATGGAGCGGAATATATTGTTACTCAAATGTTTTTTGACAATGAGAAGTATTTCAAATTTGTAGAAAAATGTAGACAAGCAGGGATTAGCGTGCCTATTATTCCCGGCTTAAAACCTATAGCGGTAAAAACTCATTTAAATCTAATTCCCCACAGATTTAAAGTAGATTTGCCTGATGCATTGGTGAAAGAAGTGATGAAAGCCAAGGATAATAAAGAGGTCCGGCAGCTAGGTATTGATTGGTGTATTATGCAAAGTAAAGAGTTAGTGAAAGCTGGCGTTCCCTTTTTGCATTATTATTCTATGGGAAAAAGCAACAATATTAAAGAAATAGCTTCGCAGGTATTTTAAGATTGCTTTATTTTGTGGTAATGTCCCAAAGAATCTTTTTAGTACTCTTTTTTGTAACATGTTTTGTTTTTTCGCAGGAAAAAAACAATAACGATTTCTTTGTAGATGCCAATTATTTTTATGGAACTATTCTAAGACACAATAAGGATATTTCACATTTAATAAAAAATCATCCAGACGGTTATATAATAGGTTTCAACAAAAAAACATTCGGATCGCAGCTTTGGCAGCAGGAATATAATTACCCAGATTGGGGTTTTTCTTTTTTATATCATAATCCGCATTACGAAATTTTGGGGGAAAACTATGGGCTTTATGGGCATTTTAATTTTTATTTCTTCCGAAGAAATCTTTTTCTTAGGGTTGCACAGGGACTTACGTATAATACCAATCCGTTTGATATAGATACAAACTTCAAAAACAATGCGTATGGGAGCCACATATTGAGCTCTACATATTTAATGCTGAACTATAACAAACAAAATATTTTTAAAAATTTTGGAGTTCAGGCTGGGATCACTTTAATGCATTATTCGAATGGAAATTTTACCGCGCCTAATTCTAGTACAAATACATTCACTGTAAATTTGGGGGTTCAATATTCTTTTGAAGACGAAGTTGCAAAAAACTATATCTCTGATGCTAGTGCTGAAAATTTTTCAGAGCCTATAAAATACAATTTTGTATTTCGCGGCGGGCTCAATGAAAGCGATTATTTAAACTTGGGGCAGCACCCATTTTTTGTGGTTTCTGCATTTGTAGATAAACGCTTAAGCTATAAAAATACACTTCAAATAGGGACAGATTTTTTCTACTTGCCGTTTCTAAAAAAAGAGACAGAATACCTTTCCATTGCGTTTCCATCATTTGGAGTAAAAGGAGATGAAGATTATAAGCGTGTTGGGGTTTTTGCAGGTCATGAATTGCGTATAAGTGATTTGGCTGTGGTTTCACAAGTTGGGTATTATGTTTATTACCCATATGATTTTGAAGGAAGAATTTATTTTAGAGCTGGTTTGAAGTATTATCTAACCAATAAAATTTTTAGTGCGGTAACTTTAAAGTCACATGGCGCGAAAGTAGAAGGTGTTGAATTTGGCGTGGGTGTTAGATTATAAATTATGAAAAAACTATCATTTTTAGCGGTTATGTTTCTATTGGTTTCCTGTAATTCTGAAAATGCTTGGGATTGCTTACAATCAGCTGGAAATTCTGTTTCAAAGGAATATGAAGTTTTAGATTTTTCAAAAATTAGAATAGAAAACGATATTACGTTGTATTTAAAACAAGGCGATATTCAGGAAGTAGTACTAGAAACTGGCGAAAACCTTTTAAGCGATATTTCCGTATATGTAGAAGACGATACACTAGTGGCCAAGGATCAAAACGATTGTAATTTGGTGAGAGATTACGGGATAACCAAGCTATATGTCACTACGCCAAATATTACTGAAATTAGAAATAGCGCTGCATATGATGTTATTGGAGAAGGAATGCTCACTTTTCCTAAGCTTAGATTAATTAGTAATACTTCGACCGGCCCGGAAACATTTAGAAAAAGCGGCGACTTTTATTTAAGTATTAATTGTGAAGAATTTGTTGTTCAAGCCAATGGGCAAAGTGTTTTTTATATTAGTGGAAAAACGGAAAAAGCAAACTTGAATTTTGCTGATGAAATGCCGCGTTTTGAAGGAAAAGATTTAATGGTGGAAGAACTCACTGTTTCTCAAAGAAGTGCAAACAAAATGCTAGTAAATCCAAGACAGAGTATTGTAGGAAAAATTACGGGCACGGGCGATATTTTAAGCTATAACCTCCCGCCAATAGTGGATGTAAAAGAAATTTTCACAGGGCGGTTATTATTTAAAGATTAATTTATCTTTACCTGCATTGAAAAAAATATGAAACATCTTTTATTCGTCTTTTTACTTTTTCTTTTAAGTTTTTCACTTTATGCACAGGAAAAAGAATTAAAACCTGTTTCCCTAGAGGCTGATTTTTTCTACGGAAGCATTATAGAACACAATCCAGATATTCAGCATTTAATTACGGGCCATCCCACTGGAATGATCCTTTCCTATAATATAAAAACCTATGGTTTTAATGAATGGGAGCGTTTATATAATTATCCAGATTGGGGGTTTTCGGTTGCCTATCAGAATATGCACAATGAATATTTAGGAAATCTAACAGGCGTTTATAGCCATTTAAGCTGGTATTTTTTAAATAGAAATTTAAAGGTTTCTGTAGGAACAGGAGTTGCATATGCTGAGAAGCCTTATGATGCAGAAACTAATTTTATAAACAATGCATATGGAACACAGTTTTTAAGTACGACCTATTTAAAAGGAAATTTTGTTCGTGAAAATATATGGAAAGGATTAGGTTTTCATGCTGGAATTACCCTGTTTCATTATAGTAATGGCAATCTTAAAGCACCAAATAATAGTACAAATACTTTTGCACTAAATGCGGGGCTTAGTTATCAATTAGATTATAAAGAGTTTCCAGAATACATTCCTAAAACAACAGATTCACTTAAAAAAAACTATTCAGAACGAATTAAATACAATTTTGAGTTTAGAGCAGGTTTGAATGAAAGTGATGTGATTGGCCTAGGGCAAGAGCCTTTTTATGAATTTTCAGCCTATGTAGCTAAACGCTTAAGCTATAAAAGCACGATTACAGCTGGTGTAGATGTTTTCTTTTCAACTTTTTTAAAGGAATTAATTAAATATCGTTCCATTGCGTATCCAGAAGATAGTCTTACGGGCGAGGAAGACTACAAGCGCATAGCTGTTTTTGTAGGACATGAGCTGCGGTTTAATAAAATTGCTTTTGTAACCCAATTGGGATATTACGTGTATTGGCCGTATGAATTTGAAAATAGAATATACAGTCGCTTGGGTTTAAAACGTTACTTTTTTAACGATAAAATTTTCGCTACAGTTTCCGTGCATTCGCATTGGGCAAAAGCTGAAGCTATTGAATACGGGATAGGTTTTAGATTGTAAAAACACCTGAGTTTTTTCAGAAATAATAAATATGAAAAAAATAGTTTACATAGTGCTAATATTTCTATTTGTAGGATGCAGTTCAGATAAAAGTTGGGATTGTTTTCAAGAAGCAGGTAATATTGTTCAAACGGAAATAACAGTACAACCGTTTACAAAAATTCTGGTTTGGGAACGTACCAAATTGTTTATTCAACAAGGGGATACACAAAAAGTGGTGGTTGAAACAGGAGAACACCTAATGAATGATGTTGAAGTTTATGTTGTTGATGGAAAACTAGAGATCCATAATAATAATTCTTGCAATTTAACACGTGATTATGGGCTCACAAAAGTGTATGTTACTTCCCCAAATATTACAGAAATTCGAAGCAGTACCGGCTTGCCAATTGAAAGTATTGGCGTGCTGCGGTACCCATCTTTATTACTTTTATCTGATGACCAAAATACTGAAGATGGATACCATACCGACGGAGATTTTATACTAAATGTAGAAACAGAAAATTTAAGTGTAGTTGCTAATGGACTGTCTAAGTTTTATTTAAGCGGAAGGGCAACTAAGGCTAACTACGGGTTTTATGCTAGTGATTCTAGGATGTTTGCGGAAAATCTAATCGTACAGAATCTGTATGTTTTTAATAGAAGTACAGCAGATATGATTGTGAATCCACAAGAATCTATTAGAGGAAAAATTGTGGGCTTGGGCAATGTAATTTCAAAAAACCGCCCTCCAATTGTTGCGGTTGAAACGCTGTATCGCGGTAAACTTATTTTTGAATAGTTAATTCTGAAAATAATTTTTCGAGCGTAGTGTTTTTTTGATGAAGTTGCAGTATTTTCAAACCAGAATCGTGGGCAAAATCGAATACTTTTCCTCTCATATCCTGATCTGTGTCAAAATAAAGTTGATATACAAAACCAATAGTGTTTTCAACTTTTTCAATCTTTGGAAGCTGTCGTAGTGCAACATCTTCAACACGATAATCAAATTCTACTTCAATAATCTGTTGTTTGTTGTTCTTTAAGTCTTGAAGTTTTTTATCAAGCACAATTTTCCCTTTATTAATAATTATCACGCGGTCACAAACGGCTTCAACTTCTTGCATAATGTGGGTGGAAAGTAACACTGTTTTTTCTTGCCCAACATTTTTTATAAGTTGTCTAATTTCAATTAATTGGTTTGGATCCAAACCTGTAGTTGGCTCATCGAGAATTAACACTTCTGGATCGTGTAATAAGGCATTTGCAAGCCCCACTCGTTGGCGATACCCTTTTGAAAGTTGATCGATTTTTTTGTTTGCTTCAGCTGTTAAACCTGTTTTTTCGATAACAGAATCTACTTCACTTTTAGGGATTTTATAAATTCCGGCATTAAAAAGTAAGTATTCTCTTACATACATGTCTAGGTATAGGGGATTGTGTTCGGGTAAATAACCTACACTTTTTTTAACCGCAATAGGGTCTTTGTTTACATCAAATCCGTTTACAATGGCCACGCCATCTGAAGCAGGAATGAATGTGGTTAAAATCTTCATCATCGTAGATTTTCCGGCACCATTCGGGCCTAAAAAGCCAACAATTTCACCTTTTTCAATAGCAAATGAAATAGTATCCAGCGCTTTTTGTTGGCCGTACTTTTTGGTTATATTTTCTACTTTAATTGACATAATTCTTATAAGTTGAACAAAGTTACATAAATAAAAAAATGAAAAAAGTCTTTTCTGTTTTTAAGAATTAACTACTTTAGCAATCTATTAGAACACAATGAACAAAACTTTTACTTTCAACAATTTTTGGTATTTCTATTTTATAGATAGAACCGGGTATGTTGTATAGTTAATCCAAACATAAAACATTTAAAGTCCCGGAAATTATTTCCGGGACTTTTTTTTTAATCTAAATTCTAAAACAATGAACTTAAAAGTAGCAATGCATGGAATAGAAAGTTCGTTTCACCATCAAGCGGTTGAAAAGCTTTTTCCAAATGAAGAAATAACTCTTTTAATGTGCGATTCCTTTGAAAAAGTTACCAATGCAGTAAATAATTCTATGGCAGATTATGGTGTAATTGCCATAGAAAACACAATTGTAGGCTCCATATTGCCCAATTATTCACTTATTGATACGGGGGCTTTTGAAATTTTGGCCGAGACAGTCTTAAACATTCAGATGTATGTTATGGCTTTGGAAACAGAATCTATTCACGATATAAAAGAAATACATTCACATCCTGTAGCTTTGTTACAGTGCAGCGAATACCTTCAAAAATTTCCACCGCAGTTTAAAATAATTGAAGGGAAGGATACTGCTTCAGAAGCAAAAAAAATTAAAGATCAAAACCTTTTAGGGGTAGCTGCAATTGCCGGGAAACAAGTGGCTGAAAAGTTTGGACTTAAAATATTAGATAGTAATATTCAGGATATTAAAGAAAACCATACGCGCTTCGTACTTTTGGGTAAAAAAGAAAAGCAGAGAGTAAAAAAAGCCAATAAAGCTTCTTTAAAGTTTGAATTGGACCATAATGTGGGAAGTTTAGGTAATGTGCTTAGTCTTTTAACGACTTTCAATATAAACTTAACCAAAATACAATCGCTTCCTATAGTTGGAAAACCTTGGCAGTATGCATTTTTTGTAGATGTGGTTTTTGACGATGATAATTTCTTTTTTGAAGTGATGGAAATATTAAAGAAAACAGTGAAAGAATTAAAAATATTGGGAGTATACCAACACGATGAAACAACTGTGGAAACCCAATTTTCAAATGCAAGAATAAATGGAAAACAATAAAACCCTTCGGAATTGGCTAAACAAAATGGAATTGGCCCACCCATTAGTAATTGCTGGACCTTGCAGTGCAGAAACGGAAGCGCAAGTGCTTAAAATTGCACATCAGTTAAAAGAAACCGATGCTACCGTTTTAAGAGCGGGTATTTGGAAACCCAGAACCCGCCCAGGTAATTTTGAGGGCGTAGGGGCTTTGGGGTTAAAATGGTTGCAAAAAGCAAAACAAGAAACTGGATTAATGACTGCAACGGAAGTTGCGAATGCCAATCATGTAGCTTTGGCTCTAGAACATGATGTAGATATTCTTTGGGTAGGAGCACGCACAACGGTTTCTCCATTTATTGTACAGGAAATTGCCGATGCGTTAAAAGGAACTGAAAAAATTGTTTTAATAAAAAATCCAGTGAATCCAGATTTAGCATTGTGGTTGGGTGCTGTAGAACGTTTTTATGAATCTGATGTTAAAAACCTGGGGGTAATTCACCGTGGTTTTTCAACCTATGAAAAGACGCGCTATAGAAATAATCCGGAATGGCAAATACCGATTGATTTACAAAATAAATTTCCAGATTTACCACTTATTTTAGATCCTTCGCATATTGCAGGCCGGAGAGATATAATATTTGAGCTCTGCCAAACCGCCTTAGATTTAAATTTTGACGGCTTAATGGTAGAAACTCATTTTGATCCAGACAATGCTTGGAGCGACGCTGCACAGCAAATAACGCCACAAACTCTAGACCAAATGACGGTAGATTTACGCATCAGAAAGCAAGAAGGGGATGCGGTTGAATTTAAAAATAAGTTGAATACGTTGCGTACAAAAATCGATGTTTTAGACCACCAACTTATAGAATCTCTTGGTAAACGAATGAAGATTGCAGATGATATTGGTGCTCTGAAAAAGAAAAATAATGTAGCCATTCTTCAAACAAAAAGATGGAATGAGGTTTTAGGAAAAATGATATTGGAAGGGGAGGAAAATAAATTAAGTGAAGAATTTATTCTAAAAATATTCAAGGCTATTCATCAAGAGTCGATTAATCATCAGAAAAAAATTATTAATGATTGAAAAGTTTTGCAACTTTGTGCAATGAAAGGACTTGTCTATAAATCTACTGGAAGTTGGTATTCAGTAAAAGCTGAAGATGGAAATTTTTACGATTGCCGTATTAAAGGTAAATTCCGTATTGGGGGTATTAAAAGTACAAATCCAGTTGCGGTAGGCGATCATGTAGATTTTCAAGTTGAAAAAAAAGGAGATGAAACAGTGGGGGTTATCTCACATATTGATGAAAGAGATAATTACATCATTCGAAAGTCGGTAAACCTTTCAAAGCAAACGCATATAATCGCAGCTAATATTGACGTTGCTTTTTTGTTAATCACCCTAAACAACCCCCCCACGTTTACAACTTTTATAGATCGTTTTTTAGTTACTGCAGAGGCATATCATATTAAAGCTGTTTTACTTTTCAATAAAGTAGACACCTATACGGATGATGAATTGTTGGAAATAAAGTTTCTCGCAGCTCTGTATCGGAAAATTGGGTATGAATGTATTGGGATTTCAGCAATTACTGGAAAAAATATCGATAAGGTTAAAACGTTAATGCATGATAAAGTAACCATGTTTTCTGGTCATAGTGGGGTAGGAAAATCTACTTTAATAAATACGTTAGAGCCCGGTTTAAGCTTAAAAACTTCAAAAATTTCAGAACAGCATTTACAAGGGCAACACACCACAACTTTTGCAGAAATGTTCGATCTTTCTTTTGGGGGGCAAATTATAGACACCCCTGGAATTAAAGGTTTTGGCGTTGTGGAAATGGATAAAGAAGAACTGGGAGCTTATTTCCCAGAATTTTTTGAACTAAAAGAAAATTGTAAATTCAATAATTGTTTGCATATCGAAGAACCGCATTGCGCCGTAAAAGAAGCTTTGGAAAATGAAGAGATAGCTTGGTCACGTTATAAAAGTTACCTGCAGATTATAGAAGGTGAGGAAGAACACTTCCGAAAAGATATTTATGAAAAATAAAAATTGAAAAGAAAGGTATTGGGGAGAAATATTTTTTCTAACGATTTAATTATATATAAAATGCGTGTTTTAATTCAAAGAGTGAAAAAAGCTTCTGTAGCGATTGAAGGAGAAATAGTTTCCGAAATAAATCAAGGCTTGCTTATTTTATTGGGAATTGAAACCGAAGATACTCAAGAAGACATCGACTGGTTGGCTGGAAAAATTACGCGATTACGTATTTTTTCAGATGAAAACAATGCAATGAATCTTTCTGTACACGATATAGCTGGGGATTGTTTAGTAGTAAGCCAATTTACACTGCATGCAAATACAAAGAAAGGAAACCGACCTTCTTTTATAAAAGCAGCCAGGCCAGAAGTTGCTATTCCGCTGTATAAAAAATTTGTACTTCAATTAGAAAAGGAAACCTCACGGAAAATAAAAACGGGAACTTTTGGGGCTATGATGGATGTAGCCTTAATTAATGACGGGCCAGTTACCATTTGGATGGATTCAAAAAACAGAGAATGATGTTTAACGTTTTATTAACCTTTTAAAATTTTATATATTGGCACCTAATTAAAAGCGTTTATGAAAACCATCTTATGTTTCGTATTTCTGTTTTGCTCGGTTAGCATGTATGCTCAAAAAGAATACAATATAACGTCTGTAAATGCAGAGTTAATGGAGTATGCTAATAGTGTTTTAATCGATGAATTGGTGGAGATGGATGTTAGCGATATTAATAAACTGAAAATAAAAAAACGTCGTGTTGTAGCAGTTCTTAACAAAATAGGGGATGAGGATACTAACCTTTATGAATTTTATGATGAAAATTCACGTGTAAAAAATGCTGAAGCTTGGGTTTATAATTCTTTTGGTAAAGAAATAGCACATTTTAAAAAGAAGGAATTTATTGATGTAAGCCGAACAGGAAGTAATATTTATAGTGATGATCGCGTACTCTATTTAAAGTACACACCTACTACTTATCCTTATATTGTAGTTTACGAAAGTGAAACCGAAACTGGTGATTCTGCATTTCTAGACTCTTGGATCCCGTTGAAAGGTTATGCTGAAAGCACTCAGAAAAGTGTTTTAAAATTAAAATACAACCCTTCAAACAAACCAAAATACAAACCTCATAATATAGAAGGATATGATATTTCAATTGCTGAAGAAGTAAATGAACTTATCTTTTCAGCTACCAATTTAAAAACAATTCGGTATGAGGAACACAGTCCTTCTATAAGCACTATTTTACCACATGTTACTATAGCACTCGATGTTTTTAAGCTAAAAGGAGAAACAGGTTCAGGTAAAGATTGGGAGCAATTTGGAAGTTGGATGTATAAAAACCTTCTTTCTGACGTGCGTGATTTACCTGAAGGAACTTTGGCTCGCGCAAAAAGTCTAGTCGCTAATGAAACAACCAATGAAGGGAAAGCTCGAAAAATATACCAATACCTTCAAGACAAAGTTCGTTATGTGAGTATTCAGATTGGTATTGGTGGGTGGAAACCAATGCTTGCTTCCGATGTTGATAAGCTTAGTTATGGCGACTGTAAAGCGTTGACAAACTACACCAAGGCTATGCTTGATGCGGTAGGGGTGCCGTCGTATTATACCATTTTATACGGAGATACTGCGGAAAGAGATATTACTTCAGATTTTACTTCACTTCAAGGAAATCATATGATTCTTGCAATTCCGGACGAAGACAAAATAACCTGGCTAGAATGTACCAGTCAAGATTTACCTTATGGTTATTTAGGTGATTTTACGGATGATAGGGATGTGTTGCTTATTACTCCTGAAGGTGGAAAAATTGCCCATACCGCGGTATATGAAACTGAAAATAGTAGCCAAACAAATACTGCAAGGGTAAAAGTAGCTGCAGACGGAAAAGTGTTGGTAGATTTTCAAAGTATTTCAAAAGGACTTCAATATGAAGATAAATATTTACTTCCGAAGAAAAAACAAGACGATATAGACGCATATTTTAAAAACCGATGGAGCTATATCAATGGGTTTTCAATAGATGCTATTGAATTTAACAACGATCGTGAAAATGTTGTGTTTACTGAAAAATTATCGCTTTCCATCCCTAATTACGCAAACCCTGTAGGGGATGATTTTTTGTTCTGCGCTAATATTTTCAATCAAAATAAATACATTCCACCGCGAATTGAAAATAGAAAACAAAATCTTTATATAGGTTTCGGGTATGTGGATGATGATATTATTGAAGTTGAAATTCCTGAAAATTTTAATGTTGAAACACTCCCAGAAGCTTCAGTTCTAGAAACGAAATTTGGGAGGTATGAAATGAATTATAGTAAAGCAGAAGGGAATTTATTAATTTACACTAGAAAATTACTTATTAATAAAGGAGAATATCCATCTTCAGAATATGAAAATTATCGTGATTTTTTAAGATCCATAGCAAGATTAGACAAGACAAAAATACTGTTAAAACAAAATATCCAATAAACACCTATTCAAATGAAAACACGTATACTTTCAGCAATTACGGTACTATTCTTTATGAATATTTCTATTGCACAAAATTATAAATTCGGAAAAGTGTCTAAAGAAGAAATACTTCAGAAAGAACACCCGTCTGAACCAACCGCAGATGCCGCAGTGCTTTATCGTGAAACTAAGACCGATTTTCAATATACACAAGATGCAGGTTGGTATATGGTGACAGATTATTTTGAGCGAATTAAAATTTATACTAAGGAAGGTTTTGATTGGGCAAATGCGACTATAAATATTTATAAAGGAGATGGTGAAGATAAACTTCTTGGATTGAGAGGGTATACGTACTATCTTGGTGCCGATGGGAAAGTAGAAGAGGTAAAATTGAAAAACGATGGTATTTTTGAAGAAGAAACCAGTAAATATTTAACACAAACAAAAATCACCATGCCAGATGTTCGTGAAGGTTGTGTTATTGAGTACAAATACACGATCAATTCACCTTTTATCTTTAATATAGATGAATTTAGATTTCAGGAAACCATTCCGGTAGATAAACTAAAAGTGCTTTTTACCACCCCGGAATATTTTGTGTATAAAACGCACCAAAGAGGCTGGGTTCCTTATAAGGTTGATTCTGAAACAAGGGAGCGTACAATGAGTTATAGGCAAACAACACAGGATATTAGGGCATTTCAAGGCGCAGGAATTCCAGAAACTACAACGCGAGAGGTTAAATTTAATGAAGACACCTATACTGTAGCTTTAGAAAATGTTCCAGCACTTAAGGAAGAATCGTATGTAGGTAATTTAAATAATTATACGACGGCACTTCAATTTGAGATGAGTTATATAGATTTTCCTGGCTCACCGCTGAAAACATACGCCACAACATGGGAAGACGTTTCTAAAAGTATTTACCGAGTAGATGAATTTGGAACAGAGCTGAAGCGAACCAATTATTTTGAAGATGCTATAGACAAGCTATTAAGTGGTGTTTCAAATCCTGAAGATAAAATAAGTCGTATTTTTTCATATGTTTTGAATAAAATGAATTGGAACGGTTATAACGGTTATTATTCAAACGAAGGGCTTAAATCTGCATATAAAAAAGGTTCTGGAAATGTAGCAGACATTAATTTAATGTTGGTAGCGATGTTGCGTCATGCAAACCTTGATGCAAATCCAGTATTAGTGAGTACAAAAAAACATGGCATCCCTTTGTTTCCTACGCGTAACGGCTTTAATTATGTTATTGCAGCGGTTGATCTTCCTTCAGGAACGTTACTATTAGATGCAACCAATAAAGATGCTGAGATAGGCGTTTTAAAATCGAATATATTAAACTGGCAAGGGCGTGTTATTAAGCGAGATGGCACTTCTGCTTGGGTATCTTTAAGTTCAATAATTCCTGCGGTACAAAGTTCAATGGTAAATGCGGAAATTAAGCCAGATATGTCTATTTCAGGAAAAAATCAAAGCAGATTTACAGGAAATTATGCATTTAAATATCGAACGGAATACAAAAGTTTAAATGAAGATGCACAGCGAAAAGCATTAGAAAAAGATACTGACCAAGCAGAACTTGCGAATGTAAGTTTTGAAAATTTAAGCACACTTGGCAAACCAGTTTCTTTGCAATATGATTTTGAGTCATTAGATGCTGTAGAAGATGTAGCGGGCAAATTATATTTCTCACCATTGGTTTTTATGGCAACCAAGGAAACGCCTTTTAAGCCAGATACGCGCCAGTATCCTATTGATTATGGATTTCCAATCAAGAATCGATATATTGTAAACATTGCATTGCCTGAAGGATATGTTGTAGAGTCAATGCCCGAAAATGCAGTGTTTAATTTAGGTGAAAACGTGGGAAGTTACCGTTATTTAATTTCACAAGTAGGGAATAAATTGCAACTTTCAGTGGAGTTTTCAATAAACAAATCGTTTATTGCTGCTGAAGAATATGGGAATTTGAAAAAATTCTATGAGCTTTTAATTGCGAAGGAAAACGAAAAAGTAATTCTCTCAAAAGCATAATGGATATAAAAAACGCACAGTTAGCAGTTGATTCTTGGATAAAGGAACACGGTGTTCGTTACTTTAATGAACTCACAAATATGGCGCAACTTACAGAAGAAGTAGGCGAGGTGGCGCGTATTATTGCTCGGCGCTATGGCGAGCAGAGTGAAAAAGAATCAGACAAAGCTAAAGATTTAGGAGAGGAACTTGCAGATGTTATTTTTGTAGTTTTATGCCTTGCAAACCAAACAGGGATAGATTTAGAAAAGGCTTTTGAAAAGAAACTGGATTTAAAAACCAAACGCGATCACGATAGGCACCACGCAAATAAAAAACTAAAATAAATGTTTAAAAAGGTTATAAATACAAAAGGATTTTGGAAATCGGTATGTTTTTTAGCAATTGCTTTTGCGGTAGTTTTTGCACTCATTAAATGGGCAATCGAAGGTTTTTCAATGGCGTATTTCACTGAAAGAAATCCACTAATGTTTATAACCACCTTATTATTAGCAGGCTTTGTTTATGGCTTTTTTGTAACCTTCGGAAAGTTTAGATCAAAACTTCGCGAAAAAGAATCTAGGCGATGAAAGCCATTTTAAAACCTGGAACTTCTCCGAATAAACCGATACCCATCAACATTAGCGGTTCAAAAAGTGAATCGAATAGAATGTTGATCCTTCAGGCTCAATTTCCGAATATTTTAATTAAAAATATATCTGAAAGCGACGATACAAAAGCCTTGCAAGAGGGGATAAAAGTGTTTAATGGCACTGTAGATGTGCATCATGCAGGTACGGCAATGCGTTTTCTTACTGCGTATTTTGCGGCAAAAAAAGGAGCTCAAATAACGCTTACAGGGAGTAAGCGTATGCAGGAAAGACCAATCGGAATATTAGTAAATGCCCTAAAAAGTTTGGGTGCAGATATTGAATACCTTAAAAATGAAGGTTTTCCACCATTAAAAATAAAAGGAACTACACTTAAAAAAAGTGAAGTAAAAATGAAAGCGGATGTAAGCAGCCAATATATTTCAGCCTTAATGCTTGTAGCACCAATGCTTTCCAACGGACTTCGTATTATTTTGGAAGGAAAAACAACATCGATTCCATATATTGAAATGACGCTTTCCCTTTTAAAACAGCTGGGGATAAAAGGTGATTTTAATAAAAATGAAATAATAGTTCCGGCAACAAAAAAAATAGGAGATAAAACTTTAATTGTAGAATCAGACTGGAGTTCAGCTTCCTATTTTTATAGCTTAGTTTCGCTTTCAGAAAACTTTAAAATGGTTCTCAGAAGTTTTTCAGGAGCAAGTTTGCAAGGCGATTCCGCTTTGGTTCAAATTTATGAAACCTTAGGAGTACAAACTGTTTTTAATGATTTAGAAAAGACTATTTCGCTTTCTAAAACACACACAGCCTTGCCAGATACCTTAATGCTTGACTTGGCTAATACTCCAGATTTGGCGCAAACCATTGCCGTAAGCTGTTTTGGATTGGGCATTGGTTGTAATCTTTCAGGACTTCACACCTTAAAAATTAAAGAAACAGATAGGCTTTTGGCTTTAAAATGCGAATTAGAGAAGTTGGGGGCTAAAATTCAAGTGGATGACAGCGCTTTGATGCTTCAAAAAACAACAAAAATGAATGCAGCTGTGTCTATTGAAACATATCAAGACCACCGAATGGCCATGGCATTTGCACCACTTGCTTTAAAAACAAACATTGTTATAAATGAAGCTGAGGTGGTTTCAAAATCGTACCCTAATTTTTGGAATGACCTTCAACATACGGGTATCTTTTGCGAATTTTTGTAACTATTTCCTTCCTATATGTGTTTGTAAGAGGCTTGAGTGCACCTAAAACTCACACTTTGAGGATTGCTGCGTGAAATAAACCTTCATTTACTTGACAACGCCTATTCTGAGGTTGTATATTTGCAGCCTTTTAAAAATATAAAGACACGACGAATTATGGGAATGAAACTTTCAAATTTCAGCTTTAATCTTCCAGAGGAATTATTAGCAGAATATCCAGCTCCAAATAGAGATGAAGCACGTTTAATGGTACTAAACCGAAAGGAAAAAACCATTGAACACAAAACTTTTAAAGATCTTATTGATTATTTTGAGGAGGATGACGTATTAGTAACTAATAATACCAAAGTTTTCCCAGCACGTTTATTCGGAAATAAAGAAAAAACAGGTGCCCGGATTGAAGTTTTTCTTTTGAGAGAATTGAATTCTGAAACCCGTCTTTGGGATGTTTTAGTAGATCCAGCACGAAAAATTAGAATTGGTAATAAACTCTATTTTGGGGATGATGAAACATTGGTGGCTGAGGTTATCGATAATACAACATCGCGTGGAAGAACACTGCGTTTTCTTTTTGATGGTTCGTATGAGGAGTTTCGTAATAAATTGACAGAACTTGGAGAAACGCCACTTCCTAAATATATAAAAAGAGAAGTAGAACCTGAAGATGCAGATCGTTACCAAACTATTTTTGCTAAAAATGAAGGTGCTGTTGCCGCCCCAACTGCGGGCTTGCATTTTTCGAAGCACTTGTTGAAACGTCTTGAAATTAAAGGGGTAAATGTTGCTGAGGTTACACTTCACGTAGGTTTAGGGACTTTTAGCTCTGTGGAAGTTGAAGATCTTTCAAAACATAAAATGGATTCTGAGGAAATGAGTATCGATCAAAAAGCGGTGGATATTATTAATACAGGAATTCAAAGAAAAAAACGAGTATGTGCCGTTGGTACCACTGCAATGCGTGCTTTGGAAAGTTCGGTTTCTTCAAATCATTCATTAAATACTTTTTCAGGGTGGACTAATAAATTTATTTTTCCTCCGTATGATTTTAGTATTGCAAACGCAATGGTTACAAATTTTCATACACCAAAATCTACTTTGTTGATGATGGTCTCTGCATTTGCTGGACACGATTTTATTAAAGAAGCGTATGCCGAAGCAATTAAAGAAAAGTATAGATTTTATACTTATGGAGATGCAATGTTGATTATCTAAAAAGAAAAACACTTAGTTATAAAAATCCCGATATATCGGGATTTTTTATTTTACAAGCGTTTGGTTTTCAAATGTCAAAATAAAAATATATATTAGTCTATTGAAAATTACTCAGTTATTCGAATGAAGAAAACGATACTTTTATTCATTTTATGTATTTCTTTTTTCACTGCCTTTTCTCAGGGTGGCGGAAATGATACGCCTGCAAGCTGGGATTTATATTTAGATGAAGTTCCTAGAATAATTAAGCTACCTAGTTTAGACTTTAATAAGATACGGTTACAGGATAGTATTAACGACCTAGATAAATCTATGCCTTGGCGATATGGTATTCAAAGGCAGGTTAATTTAAATATGCAAACAGGTGGCCTCTGGACCAACTTGCCAGATGGAGGAAAAATATGGAGAGCTACAATCCAATCTCCTGGCGCTTTAAATTTAAGTGTTAATTTTGATGACTTTTTTTTACCCTTAGGTTCCAGGCTTCAACTTTATAATAACGACCGTACTGATATTACTTCAACATTTACAAGTAATCAGAATCAAGAAGCAGGGCAATTAGGCACTTGGTTTGTGGAAGGTGATGTTATTTGGATAGAATATTATCAGCCACCACAAAGTATAGCTTCCCCGAGGCTTCAGGTGAATAACGTTATTCATGGGTATAGAATGGGAAGAGTGAATACGTTATTTGATGGTAATCGCGGAATTAACGATTCTGGAGATTGTAATTATGATGTAAACTGCGCTATCGGAAATGATTTTGATTCTAAAAAAGATTTAGTGAAAAAAGCAGTGGCACTCTTAAATTTAGGAAACGGCCATTTATGTTCTGCAGCGCTTACTAATAATACGAGAAACGATAAAACCCCTTATTTATTAACAGCAAACCATTGTTTGGAAAACAGCAATCCAGCACTTTGGACAATCCGTTTTAATTGGGTAAGCCCAACACCTGTCTGTGGTACTGAAGGTGAAAGTGGTAACTTACAAACAAATTTTACAGTTAGTGGCGCAGAATTGAAAGCAAAAAATAGCCTGAGTGACTTTGCGCTGGTAAAACTTTTTGACCCCATTCCAGAATCTTGGGATGTTGCCTTTGCAGGTTGGGATAACTCTGATGCTAATCCGCAGTTTGAGGTGGGAATACACCATCCCAATGGCGATATCATGAAAATAACTCGGGACGATTCTGGGGCGCAAAAAGATGATGCCAACGGCACACAAGTTTGGCTTATTGGAGGTGGAGCACACGGTACAGGAGATGGATGGGAAATTGGAACTACAGAGAGTGGTTCGTCTGGCTCTCCACTTTTTAATGAAAACGGAAGAATAATTGGCCAACTATATGCAGGTCAGTCAGCTTGTGATGGTTATGAAAATAATAAGGACTACGATATTTATGGTAGGTTTGGTGTTTCCTGGAATAGCGGCAACACACCAGCTACCAGACTAATGGATTGGTTAGATCCTTTAAACACAGGGCAAACTACTATTGAAACACTTCAAAATTTACTGAACTTGCCTGATTTTCAATTAATAGGGGACCTTAAAATTTATCCAAATCCTGCAAATACCAATATTACAGTGATGAATAATAGGTATCCACATTTGTCATACCAATTTACAAATGCTTTAGGCCAACACATTCACTCAGGTTCATTGTCCAATACAATGAATACTATTGCAGTCGAGAATCTTTCAGAAGGAGTTTATTTTCTTCATTTGGTAGATGAGGATAGCAATGATTCTGTTACCAAGAAAATAATAATTAAACGATAAACCAACCATAATTCTAAATTAAGTAAAGCCTCTATTCTGAAAAGAAAAGAGGCTATTTACTTTAAAATATGGTAATTTTGCGCCATGGTTTCAGAAAAAAAAGACATACGCGCACTTTCAAAAGAAGAACTGAGAAGTTTTTTTGAGAGTATAGGTGATAAAGCCTTCCGTGGGACACAGGTTTACGAATGGCTTTGGAGTAAAGGCAGTCATAGTTTTGATGATATGACTAATATTTCAAAAGAAACTCGGGCGCATTTAAAGGAAAACTTTGTAATTAATCATATAAAAGTTGATCACCTTCAAAAAAGTAATGATGGAACCATTAAGAATGCCGTAAAACTTCATGACGGTTTGGTGGTTGAATCGGTTTTAATTCCAACAAAAAAAAGGACTACAGCCTGTGTCTCTTCACAAGTGGGTTGTAGTTTGGATTGCACTTTTTGTGCTACTGCTAGACTAAAAAGAATGCGCAACCTAAATCCAGATGAAATCTATGACCAGGTAGTCGCGATAGATCGTGAAAGTAAATTGTATCACAACAAGCCCCTTTCAAACATTGTTTTTATGGGAATGGGCGAGCCCTTGATGAATTATAAAAACGTATTGGCGTCTATTGAAAAAATTACTTCAGAGGAAGGGCTCGGGATGTCGCCAAAACGAATTACGGTTTCTACTTCTGGTGTGCCAAAAATGATTAAAAAACTGGCTGATGACGAAGTGAAATTTAATCTTGCTGTTTCGTTGCATTCTGCAATTCAAGAAACACGTGAACAAATTATGCCTTTTGCAAAGAGTTTTATATTAGAAGACCTTCGGGAAGCATTAGAGTATTGGTACGCTAAAACAAAGCGTAAAATAACATATGAATACATTGTTTGGAAAGGTATAAATGATAAATGGGTGGATATAGAGGCGCTTGTTACTTTTTGCAAATACGTGCCTTGTAAAGTAAATATTATTGAATACAATCCTATTGATGATGGCCACTTCCAGCAAGCTTCTGCTACAGCAATTGATGATTACCTTCAGGCATTAGAACACGACCGAATTCCGGTAACCGTTCGCCGAAGCCGCGGAAAAGATATAGATGCTGCTTGCGGGCAGTTAGCAAATAAACAATAAAAAGAGCGGCAATTTGCCGCTCTTTTTATAAAACTAAAATAAGGGAAATTAGTTTTTTACAATTTTAACGCTCTTAGTAGTTCCATTAATAGTTACGGCAGTAATATAAACGCCAGCTTGTAATCCTGAAAGGTTAATTACTTCATTAGTGCTCGAAAGTTTTTCTGTAAAAACTTGCTGACCGAGTAAATTATGAATTGAAACATTTTCCATTGAAGTATTTGCAATAAGATTTAATTGATTGTTTGTAACAAAATGTTTGAAACCTTCAAAATTATTATCAGCTACTCCCGCGGTAGAGCCCATATCTCCTGCTTCAATACCTTCATTGGCTACAGTATTAATTGCATAGTCTTTTATAGTTATACTTGAAGCATCAGCAGGAATATCCATTCTTACCCATCCATAAAATTGATCGGTACCTATGCTAATACGAAGGCCTAAATATTTATCTACTTGCCCATCGCACCATTGGCTGTTTGTATAAGCACAACCTTGCCAGTTTAAGGTTTGATAGTTTGAATTTGTAATCCAAGTTAATTGCGTATCATCAATAAGATCTCCTTCACTTAAAGCAAAGGGATAGTTATAGTTTCCTCCATTTATTCCTAATATAGAACCATAGTTTGAAGTGTAAACCCTTGCTGTTGTTCCGGGTATTGCGCCAGAGAATACTCCGTCGTTACTAATTTCAAAATCAGTAGCTGAATCTCCATTTAAATCTAATAAGAATCTTGTTCCGGTTAGTACTTCATCAGGATCTACATCTGTATATTCAATTTGCCCTGCAGCATCAGAAACTCAGGCAATTGCAAGTGCTAAAGCACCATACGAAGCTATTCTCTTATTAAAAGATTTTTGAGTATTTTTTTTCATAATTTAGAGGTGTGTTTAAGTTCGATCCTAAATAAGAACTTTATTAATATTAAATTCGCTTATAAAAATATAACTTTATTGTCAAAATTCCAAAAAATATGAATAATAAAAACCCAACGACTGGAGTTCCAGTTGAAATAACTATTGAAGGATCGTTAGGTCTCTTAGCATTAGGCGATATTGGTTTGCGAGAATGGAGAAAAGTAAGAAACGAATTACAAAAAACAAAGATTGATGAAGAAGAATAAATTGGTGTTAATTGGTTGGGATGCGGCAGATTGGAAAATAATTGGACCGCTTTTAGCAAAAGGTGAAATGCCTTCCTTAAAAAAACTAATTGATGAAGGAGTGTATGGCAATATGAGTACTATGAACCCACCTTACTCACCTATGCTTTGGACAAGTGTTGCAACTGGAAAAACTCCAGATAAGCATGGTGTCTTAGGGTTTATAGAATTAGCTCCAGATTTAAAAGGTGTGCGGCCAGTGACTACAAACTCTAGAAAAACAAGAGCAATATGGAATATACTTCACAATAAAGGGTATAAAAGTAATTTAGTAGGCTGGTGGCCTAGTTTCCCTGCAGAACCAATTAATGGGGTAGTTATTTCTGAGAAATTTCAAAAAATTCAGAAAGATCCAAAAAAAAAGAATCCAATTCATCCTGATGCAATTCATCCGAAAAAATTTGTACAAAAAATAAGAGACCTACGATTACGGCCTTATGAGGTAACTGGGCAGCATGTACTTCCTTTTGTGCCAAATGCAGCTCAAATAAATCAAGAAAAAGATCAATCATTATCAACATTTTCAAAAATACTCGCTGAAAACGTTTCTGTTCATTCTGCTGCAACATATACAATGGCGAATACGGAGTGGGATTTTATGGCTGTATATTACGATATGATAGATCATTTTTGCCATGCTTTTATGAAATACCATCCTCCAAAATTAAAAGAGGTGCCGCTAAGGCATTATGAATTATATAAAGATGTAATTGTAGGTGCTTATAAATTTCAAGATATGATGCTGGGACGTATGTTAGATCTTATTGATGAAGATACTACGGTGGTTGTTGTTTCAGACCATGGGTATGAATCTGGAGCTAACAGAATTCTGGAAATGCCAAAATACCCTGCAGCTCCAGCATTGGAACATAGACAATTTGGAATGTTTGTAGCTAAAGGGCCAAATATTAAGAAGAATGAGAAGGTTTTTGGTCTCGGTTTAATTGATATAGCTCCTACTCTTTTGCATCATTACGGGTTGCCTGTTGGGGAAGATATGGACGGGAAAGTAGCTTTAGATATATTTAAAGACCCAGGAGAAGTTCAATATATTAAAAGTTGGGATGAGGAGAGTGGAGATTTTGGAGAGTTGCTAAAAGAGCGGGAAACGGATCAACTTACCGACAATGAAACTATGGAGCAATTAATTGAATTGGGTTATATAGAGCGTCCTGAAGAAAAAATTGAAGATGCAATTTTAAAAACCCGATGTGATCTAAAACATAATTTGGCTCGGGTGTACCTTGGTAAAAAAGATTATGAAGAAGCGCGGAGAATTTTATTAGAATTAATTCTAGAACCTGAACCAATAGACCTCATTCCATATTATATGGACTTGTTAACGATCGAAATTAAGTTTTCGAATTTTGATAAAGCTCAGGAGTATTTAGACAAGCTTCGTAGTTTAAATGATGAATTTAAACACACAACTTATTTTGCTGAATCGCGAATTCTTCTTGGGAAAGGAGATATAAAGGGGGCTTTAGAACTTTTAATGAATGCTAAAGAACGTAAATCTAGCCCCGAAATATGGTTTCAAATAGCGAAACTCTATAGAAGAACAAGTCAATTTGAAAAAGCTAGAGCTGCTTTTGAAAAAACAATTGAACTTGAAAGTGATAGGGCGAAATATCATACCGGACTTGCCGAAGTTTTAGTTAGATTGGGCGAATATGAAGAAGCTGCAGAAACAGCCCTAACGAGTATTGAATTAGTAAAATATTACCCTGAAGCCCATTATACGCTTGGGGAAGCCTTAGAAAAACTAGGGGATTTTGAAAATGCAAAATTAGCATACGAAACGGCAAAACGCTTAAAACCTAAAACCTATCATAGAGCTGAAAAAGCACTTGAAAATATTGAGGAAAAACTTTTAAGTCCACTCGAATTAAAGGATAAGGAGTCAAAAAAATATAGGAAAGATCAAATCGTTTTAGTATCTGGTTTGCCACGTTCAGGCACGTCTTTAATGATGCAAATGTTAGATAAGGGAGGGATAAATACCCTCACTGATGGAAAAAGAGCGGCAGACGAATCAAACCCAAAAGGATACTATGAGTACGAAGCTGTTATGGCATTGCATAAAGATAATTCCTGGATGGAAAAGGCACAAAATAAATCATTAAAAGTAGTGGCTCCTTTATTAAAGCATATAAACCCCGAATTTAGGTATAAGATAATTTTTATGAAACGTGATTTGGACGAAGTGATAAAATCCCAACAAAAAATGATTGGTAAACGCACTGATACTTTGCCTATTTCTTTGTTGAATGCCTATCAAGAGCAATTAAACCATATTGAGGTCTGGAAAGAAAGAGAGCCTGGGGTGGAGTTAGTTTATATTGACTATAAAGAAGTTTTAGAAAGTCCAAATAAAATGCTGGATAAGATAGAAGCATTTATTGGATTGCCTTTAAATAAAGTAGCAATGGGTCGTTGTATAGATAAATCCCTTTATCGAAATAAATCAGAATAAGAAAATTGATAAAAGTGATCGTTTGTAAAAGAGCGGCAATTTGCCGCTCTTTTTTTAGTAGATAGTACACTTATTACCTTGAGAAACCATAAAAATCCTATTTCTATTTCAAAAAGCATCAATGTCACCTAAAAAAAAGAGCTAAAACCATCGTCCATTTTTAACTATCTTTGGGCCTTAATGAAGATAGTATCTCGCATAAAACTTCCCATTGAAAATGAAATGGAGCTTTTTGAAAAAAAGTTCTCCAATTCTATGGCTTCCAAAGTATCGCTTCTAAATAGAATTACGCATTATGTGGTAAATCGTAAAGGAAAACAGATGCGCCCTATGTTTGTATTCCTAATTGCAAAAATGACAGGGAATGGCGAGGTAAATGAACGTACGTATCGCGGCGCATCCGTCATAGAGCTTATACACACAGCAACATTAGTACACGATGATGTGGTAGACGACAGCGATCGCCGCCGTGGTTTTTTTAGTATAAATGCACTTTGGAAAAATAAAATCGCCGTTCTTGTAGGCGATTACCTCCTCTCGAAAGGTTTGTTGCTTTCCATTGATAATGATGATTTCGATTTATTAAAAATAATCTCGGTTGCTGTTCGTGAAATGAGCGAGGGCGAATTATTACAAATTGAAAAAGCCCGCAGGCTGGATATTACAGAAGAGATCTACTTCGAAATAATTCGTCAAAAAACAGCAACTTTAATTGCAGCTTGTTGTGCAATGGGCGCCCGTTCGGTAATGGCAACAGATGGAGAAGTAGAAAAAATGCGCCAATTTGGTGAACTCATCGGTACCGCCTTTCAAATAAAAGACGATCTTTTCGATTACGGAAATGAACACATCGGGAAACCTACGGGCATCGATATTAAAGAGCAAAAAATGACGCTTCCTTTAATATATGCTATAAATAATGCTACTTCCGAAGAAAAAAAGTGGTTAATCAATTCCGTTAAAAATCACAATAAAGATAAAACACGCGTAAACGAAGTTATTTCATTTGTAAAAGAAAATGGAGGCCTTGATTATGCCGTTTCCAAAATGAAGGAATACCAACAACAAGCACTCCAGCTTTTAGAAACCTACCCAACTTCCCCTTATAAAGAATCTTTAGAATTGATGGTGAATTATGTTATTGACCGAAAAAAGTAGCGTTTCTACTGCGCATAGTAGCAATTTACAGGGTCTTCTTGGGTGCAACTAACACATGGTTTCTAAATGGTAAAAACTTTTTTTCACCTTTAGGCAACCCTATTTCAAAAACCTGCGTCTATTAAAATAGAAGCGTTAAAAAGCGAAGCGTATTTTGAAAATTATACCCTTACATAAAAATTATTCTAAGTTGATTGCCCAGGCGTCTAAGGGAGACCGTCGTGCACAACACCAATTGTTTGAGCTTTTCTCACCAAAAATGATGGGGGTTTGCAGACAGTATTTAAAGAATAACGATTTGGCGGAAGAAGTAATGCTCTCTGGTTTTTTAAAAATGTTTACACACTTAAAAGATTTTAAAAACGAAGGAAGTTTTGAAGGTTGGATTCGAAGAATAATGGTAAACGAAAGTATTTCCCAACTTCGGAAGGACAAAAAACTAAATTTTATTTCTGAAACGGAACTTGAAAATGTTGCTGCACATTCCACTTTTATTGAAACGGAGCTGGAAGTAAATGAAATTCAAAAATTGATTGACAGCCTACCCGATGGTTATAAAACAGTTTTTGTGTTGTATGCAGTTGAAGGCTATAAACACAGTGAAATTGGCGAACTGCTTCAAATAAGTGAGAATACGTCAAAAACACAACTTTTTAAAGCGCGAAGAATGCTTCAAAACAGGGTCAATAAACAAAATAATTTAAGTTATGGCACCAATTAAACTAGAGGATAATATCCGTGAAAAACTGGAGGCAAGAGCGTTAAAGCCTTCCGCGGATGCATGGAAAAAGCTGGAAGTAAAACTGGAAGCCAGTCAGCCAAAAAAGAAGAAAGTACAATGGTATTACGTTGCAGCAAGCTTTGTTGGGTTTTTAATTTTAGCTTCAACTTTCTTTAATAAAAACAGCGTTGAAGTAAATACAGAAATAGTTAATGAAACTATTGATAAGCAGCTTTTAAAGACGCCTTCTGAAATAATTTCAAACAATACAGAAACAGTTGAAATTGCTGCCGAGGAAAAAAATAAACCTAAAATTGAAAGTGATAATTCTGACGAAAAAGAACACGTTTATAAAGTACCACCTCAAGGGAAATCTGAAATAGACAAAAAGATTAAAAACGCGTCACCTTTGGCAAAAGTTTCAACCGAAGAAGCGAAAAAACCTGTTGTAGAAGAAACGCGAAGCCTTTCAGCTGAAGAAATACTTATTAATACTAAAATTGATGAAGTTGTAGCATCGGCAAAAAAGTTAAAAGAAAATAATCAGGAAGTATCGGTAGCAGAAGTTGAGTTGCTATTAAACAACGCCCGCCGTGAAATCCAAACACAACGAATTTTAAACAGCCCAAAAGTAGATGCTACAGCACTTTTGCAGGATGTGGAATGGGAGCTTGAAAAAAGTTTTCGGGATAAAGTTTTCGATGCCCTCGGCGAGAGTTTTAATAAAATAAGAACGGCTGTTTTAGAACGGAATAATTAAAACCACAAGCCTAATCAGCACTGCGAATAATTAATTTATTCACTACTAAATATCATTCATCAATAATCAAAAATCGAACAAAATGAAATCATTAATTACCTTAAGCTCAGCTTTGACAATTTGGATATTAACCACTACTTATAGCTATGCACAAAACCCTCCAGATTGGACAAAAGCTGAAGTTGAACAACTGAATTCTTTAAAAGAGCAAATAATACAGGAAGAAAAGGACGGTTTAAAAAAAGAAGTAGAAAATATAAACGCTCGGTTACAAAATGAAGTAATTTCAGAAGCGGAAGCAGAAACTTTAAAGCAAGCAGCAGCAGAAAAGCATGCACTAAACATTGAAAATAGAATTGCTATTGTTGACAATCAATTGGCTTTGATAAACCGTAACGGAATAGATTCTACAAAGATTAAAGGGACAAGTATTATTTTGGGTATTGGCAGAGAGGATTCAGACAACGATCGGGTATTTGGAATACACGTTAAAAGTGGTTCTGCTAAAAAAATAAAAAAATACGACCGACGTACCACTTCAGATATTGTTTTTGCATTTGGTTTAAACAATGTAGTTACCGAAGGTGAATCTTTGGAAGATTCAGATTTTAAAGTTGCTGGAAGTCGTTTTGCAGAACTAGGATGGGCTTGGAAAACACGGGTTTTTAAAAATACCAATTGGTTAAGACTTAAGTATGGGCTGTCTGTGCAGTTTAATGGATTGAAGCCTACGGAAAATCGCTTTTTTGTAGACACAGGAGAACAAACCGAACTTCAAGTACATCCCTTAGATTTGGATAAATCTAAATTTAGAATGGACAATTTGGTGGTGCCAGTACACTTTGAATTTGGGCCTTCAAAAAAAATTGAGCACGACGATTATTTTCGATATTCAACAAATAATAAAGTAAAAATTGGTTTGGGGGGCTATGCTGGGATAAATTTGGGTGTGCGTCAAAAATTAAAGTTTGAAGAAAATGGCAAGGATGAAAAATTAAAACTCAAATCTGAATACAATACAAATAGTTTTATCTACGGTCTTAGTGGCTATATAGGCTGGCAGGGCGTTGCGCTTTATGCAAAATATGATTTAAATACACTATTCAAAAACAATGGGTTGGACCAACGTAATGTTTCCTTGGGTTTAAGATTTGATATGGATTAGCCAAACCACTTTAATTTTATAGTATTCGTTGTTTAAACCTGTGCATTTTTTAAAAATGTGCAGGTTTTTTGCCTATATTTAAATCGACAAAAACTGAGCGCTCTCAATCTTAATTTTTAAAACTATGAAAAGGGACCTCCGTAAGCAAAATCTTAAGCTAAACATCCAATTAAAAAAAGGACAGCAAATTTCAAATTTTTTTTCTTGTAAAAATATTGTAGAAGATATTGACGATGAAAACTACTTGATTTCATTGGATTTAACTAAGAATAAAAATCTTCATACCCCGCATTATGAGAATTTCAATAACAGCATCGATTCAATTGTATTTATTGAGATTGATGATAACTATGCGGTAGAAAAATTTAAAAACTATTACATTTCGCGCTACGGGAATAACAAACGTGCTTATTTAAAAAACGTCGTGGTAAAACTTATTATGGGGCAAACAAAAACGATGAAGTGCGACGTAGAAGTGGAAAAAGTTTTGAGGCTTTCAAGAGTTAGTTAGCACAACAGCCATATACTTGATGATGTTTTAGGGAAAGATTTGTTCTTACTAAAGTTTTTGTGTTTATTGTTTTTAGTATTTGGTTATTTAAACTTTCAACTTAGTTGAAATCCCTATTTTTGCACAAATAAAATCTAATGCTTTACGAAATTTGATTTCTAAAACTACTATAGATACTGTATTTGAGACCGCCCGCGTAGAGGAGGTAATTGGCGATTTTGTGCAGTTAAAAAAATCGGGGAGTAACTTTAAAGGTTTAAGCCCATTTACAGACGAGCGTTCGCCGAGTTTTATGGTAAGCCCCGTTAAACAAATCTGGAAAGATTTCAGTAGCGGAAAAGGTGGGAATGTAGTTGCTTTTTTAATGGAGCATGAACATTTTACTTATCCCGAGGCCATAAAGTATTTAGCTAAAAAATATGCAATTGAAGTAGAAGAAACTGAACAAACTGCTGAGGATAAAGAGCAGGTAAACGAACGTGAAAGTCTTTATTTGGTAAGTGAATTTGCTAAAGATTATTTTCATACTACATTAAAAAAAACAGAAGAAGGTAAGGCGATTGGCTTATCATATTTTAAAGAAAGAGGTTTTACAACCGAAACCATAGAAAAGTTTGAACTCGGTTATTCACCAGATTCTTGGGATGCTTTTACAGCTCATGCTATTAAAAAAGGCTATAAACTAGAATATCTAGAAAAATCAGGACTTTCTATAGTTAAAGAAGAAAAGCAATTTGACCGCTTTAAGGGAAGAGTAATTTTTCCAATTCTGAGTATGAGTGGTCGCACACTTGGTTTTGGTGGACGGATTTTAACTACTGAAAAGAAAGCTGCAAAATATCTTAATTCTCCAGAAAGCGATATTTATCATAAAAGTAAGGTGCTTTACGGTATTTTTCATGCCAAGCAAAGTATTGCAAAAGAAGATAACTGTTATTTGGTTGAAGGATATACAGATGTTATTCAGTTTCACCAGACAGGGATTCATAATGTGGTCTCCTCTTCGGGAACCGCTTTAACTTCAGAACAAATTCGCCTTGTAAATAGACTTACAAAAAACATTACGGTCCTTTTTGATGGTGATGCAGCAGGACTTAGGGCATCACTTCGCGGGATTGATCTTATTTTAGAACAAGGGATGAACGTTAAAATCTGTACCTTCCCGGAAGGTGAAGATCCTGATAGTTTTTCGCGAAAAAATTCTTTGGAAGAACTCACCTTATATCTAGAAGAGAATACGAATGATTTTATAACATTTAAGGCCTCACTACTTGCTTCGGAGGCAAAAAATGACCCTATTAAGAAGTCTGAAACCATACACGATATGGTAAATAGCATTGCGAAAATTCCTGATGTTATAAAGCGAGAAGTGTATATAAAGGAGTGTTCGCGGATTATGGATATTTCGGAACAAGTTCTTTTTAATACGCTTGCTCAGATTTTTAAGAAGGACAAAAAGGATACTTCCAAAAAGGAAGGAATTCCTCAGGAAGCTTTTGAAGTTATTCCAACAAAAAAAAAAATTGAAAAAGTAGATGTTCAATTTCAATTGGAACAAAAAATTATTGAACTCTTGCTTTTATATGGAAATGTAGAAGAAGATTTTGAAGAATTAATTCTGGAAGCGGATGAAAAAGGAGAAATTTCTTTAAAACCAGAAATTCAAAAATCGCGTGTTTTCGAAAAAATTTACCTCGATTTACAGGAAGATGAAATTGAATTTACAAATTCAGAATTTAAAGAACTTTATTATGAAGTTGTAAATCGTTTCACCCAAAATCCTGATGCTAAAGTAGAATCTTTTATAAACGAGATTCGTCCTGAAATGGGTTCTGCTATCACACATATTTTGATGGAAGAAGAAAAATACGCTTTGAGTAATTGGGAGCGTAAAGAAATTTACGTAAAAGAGAAAGACCAAACAGTTGCGCAAATTGTGAGTGAGACAATTTTAAATCTACGCCGTCATCTAGTTTCACAAAAAATAAATGAACTTTCTGAAACGATGAAGCAAGAGGACAACCCTGAAAAGGAAAGTGGATTGCAAGAAATTGTAGACTACATTAGTCTTAAAAAAGTTCTTTCCAATAAACTAAACAGGGTTCTTTAACTACGAAAATTGAAACATACGTGCTTGATTGATCATCTCCGCTAAACTTGAAACATTGAGTTTTTTCAATAATCTTGTTTTGTAGGTACTTACCGTTTTCTCGTTTATCTCTAATAAAGAAGCGATGTCTTTGTTTCGTTTTCCGTTAGAGAGTAAGTTCAAAACTTCAACTTCTCTAGCCGATAATTTTTTATAACGCCCCACAATTGTATTGTCTGTATTAGATTTATTGTTGTATGCCTGCTCAATTTTTTCATTTAAAAAGATGGATCCTGACGAAATGCGTTTAATAGCCTGTAGAAAGATCTCTTTTGAAGATGTTTTAGGGATGTATCCTGCAGCACCAGATTTTATAGAACGCATTGCGTAGATTTCTTCAGGATGTGAAGAGAAGATAACAACACGGGTGTTAGGAAACTCATTACGGATACTTCTTAATGCGTGAAACCCATTCATTTCAGGAATGTCTAATTCCAAAATTAAAATATCTGGTCGTTCTCTTTCTAAACATTGTAAAAGTTCGTGTCCGCGCGATACCTTTCCTACAATTAAATACTCATTTGTTCCATCTAATAAAGCTGCTATCCCTTTTCTAGTTATTGGGTGATGGTCAGCAATTACAACTTTTTTCATCTTAATGTTTTTATAAATTCTTGAATAAATAAAACCGTCAGATTTGGGGAGAAGTTGGTTTTAGCTACGTAATATTAGCAATCAATTTTGAATTTATATAATCTTAAGGGAAAGAATAACAAACCATTCGTTTAATGGTTGAATTACTCGATAAATTACAGTTTTAATGTAGGTTTTTTGGGATTTCACAAACAGGGATTGGCTTCATCTTGTGTTGATTGGCTTTATTTAATTTATTATAAATATCAAAAACAGTCTTTTTTCTACCTAAAAAATCATCACTTTTTTTACCGTTTTCTTTCATTTTCATAGCCCATTCTAATTCATCATAACTTGCGCCAAGTTGATCTTCATCTGAACGGCTATCGCCAAACAAACCATCTGTTGGAGCAGCTTTCATAATAGAGTCCACAATTCCTAATGCTTCCCCAATTTTATAAACGTCACTTTTCATTAAGTCTGCAATAGGGCTTAAATCTACACCGCCATCACCATATTTTGTGTAAAAACCTACCCCAAAATCTTCAACTTTATTGCCGGTTCCAGCAACCAAATACCGATGTAAGCCTGCAAAATAATAAAGTGTTGTCATTCTTAAGCGCGCACGTGTATTGGCTAGCGAGAGGTCGAGAAAGCTATCGTCAGAGGTTTGCGGTACTTCAGTTTTAAATTGTTCAAAAACGGAGGTCAGGTTTACTTCTGTATCACTAACATTGGCATAGTGTTCTTTTAAAAGTTTGATGTGTTCACGGCCACGTGTAACTTGGCTTTCAGCTTGATGAATGGGCATTTCTATGCAAAGGGTTCGCATTCCTGTTTTTGCACAAAGCGCTGAAGTTACCGCAGAGTCTATTCCGCCGCTAATTCCAACTACAAAGCCATCCATCTTTGCGTTTACAGCATAATTTTTTAACCAATTTACAATGTGTTTAATTACTTTTTCAGATTGCATTTTTTGTGTTTTTAATCTTTTATAATAATACCTTTGCACCGCAAGAGTTGCTAAAGATAAAATTAATAAAAAAGAATGGCGTTAATCAACCATAACATTTTCTCGATTATGAAATATTGTATTTTGGTTTTTTTTGGATTGGTTCTTTTTTCTTGTAACAACGCTAGTGAAGTTGAAAAGGAAATTGAAAAAATCCCTATCGATATAGAGATTATTCGTTTCGATAAAGAGTTTGCAAGTGCAACAAAAGATGATTTACCAAGGCTGAAAACTGAATTTCCGGCTTTTTTCCCGAAGCAATATCATGATAGTATTTGGGTTGAAAAACTGACTGATACACTGCAAGACCAATTAGAGCAGGAAGTTTTTAAGACGTTTTCTACCACAGAAAATTTGGAAAATATTCTAGTTTCTTTATTTCAACATATTAAATATTATTTTCCTAAATTTCAAACTCCACTTGTGGTTACAACAACTTCAGACGTGGATTATCGCAATAAAGTGATACTGGCTGAAAATATGTTGGTTATTGGCTTAGACAATTATTTGGGAAGTGAACATTATTTTTATGAGGGGATAGATCGGTATATTTCTAAAGGGATGAAACCTTCACAAATAGGTTCAGATGTTGCAGAAACATATTCTAGGCTATATATTAAACCTCCAAATAAAGCCACCTTTTTAAGCCAGATTGTATACTTCGGAAAAGAGCTATATTTGAAAGATTTATGGCTTCCAAAAGAGGCTGATGCGGAGAAAATAGGGTACACTGAAGCAGAATTTCAATGGGCGGAAGAAAATGAAGAGTATATGTGGCGCTATTTTATAGAAAAAGAATTGCTTTATAGTACCGACCCAAAGCTTGGAGCACGATTTATTAATCCTGCGCCTTTTTCAAAATTCTACCTTGATATAGACAACGAATCCCCAGGAATGTTAGGCCGTTATTTAGGCTGGAAAATTGTTCGGGCTTATATGAGAAATAATAGTACAAACATTCAGCAACTGATGGTTGCAGATGCTGAAGAAATATTCACAAAATCAAAATACAAACCCCAAAAATAATGGCAATTAAGCATACTTCAGAAATAAAATTAAACGTTTCCTTAGACGAGAATAAAGTTCCAGAAAACATCCATTGGACAGCGGAAGACGGTGGTGTTTCAAATGAAGAAACCAAAGCTGTAATGCTTTCGGTTTGGGATCAAAAAAGTAAAGAGTCCTTGCGTATAGACCTTTGGACGAAAGATATGCCGGTAGATGAGATGAAAATATTTTTTCACCAAACCTTAAGCGCTATGGCAGATACCTTTCAGCGTGCTACCAACGATGATAAAATGAGTGCTACAATGCGTGATTTTTGCGATTATTTTGCAGAAAAATTAGAGCTTAAGAGAGAGTAGTTTTGTTAATGCTTATACATTGGCGGTGAGGGACGAATTAAGTTCGTCTATGTATTTTAAAACAGCTTCTCTTCCTGTAAAATCACTAGCGGAAGTGACGAAATACGGAGGCATTTCTTCCCAGGTTTCTAGCATTTTTTTAGTGTAGGTTTCAATATTTCGCTCCAAAGCCTTTGGTTTTAATTTATCTGCTTTGGTGAATATAATATTAAACGGAATTCCGCTTTCTCCCATCCATTGCATAAATTCTAAATCTATGGGTTGCGGTTCATGGCGGCAGTCTACTAAAACAAAAGCGAGAATCATTTGTTCTCTTTTTTCAAAATAATTGGTGATGAATTTCTGAAAAGTTTTCTTGCTGCTTTTAGAAACTCGGGCATAACCATATCCGGGTAAATCTACCAAATACCAGTTTTTGTTAACAAGAAAATGATTTATTAACTGCGTTTTCCCAGGTCTTCCCGAGGTTTTTGCCAAACTTTTACGTTGCATTAGCATGTTTATTAGGGAAGATTTCCCTACGTTGCTTCGCCCAATAAAAGCGTATTCTGGCAAACGGTCTTTAGGGCATTTTGCAACATCACTGTTGCTCATAACAAATTCCGCAGATTTAATTTGCATTGTTTTTTAGTTTAAAAGGAAAGCTTAGGTTTACTGCCAAATACTTTAGTTAGTACCCGCGTTTTTCCAACCACGCATAAAGTAGTTTGTTAAATTCATCGGGGTGCTCCATCATTGCGGCATGGCCGCACTTATCTATCCAATAAAGGTCTGAATCGGGTAAAAGTGCATCAAATTCAATGGCAACTTCTGGTGGTGTTACATTGTCATTCTTGCCCCATATAATACACGTTGGAGTTTGCATCTTGGGAAGATCTTTTGCCATATTATGCCTAATCGCACTTTTGGCAATTGCTAAAGTTCTAATTAGTTTGTTTCTGTCGTTTACGGTTTCATAAACATCGTCTACAATTTCTTTGGTGGCAATGGCAGGATCGTAAAAAACATTTTCAGCTTTTTGCTTGATGTATTCATAGTCCCCACGTTTTGGGTAGCTTTCGCCCATGGCGCTTTCATAAAGACCAGAACTTCCTGTGATTATAAGTGCTTTTACTTTTTCAGGATACATTTTTGTACATAGCAAACCAATGTGTCCGCCTAATGAATTTCCTAAGAGAATAACCTCCTCATAGCCTAAGTGTTCAATAAATTGCGCGGCATATTTAGCGAAATTCTTCACATTGGTGCGCAATAAGGTCATTTTGTATATAGGTAATTCTGGAATAAGAATCTTATATCCCTTGGGTGGAAAGAAATTTGCAACTCCGTCAAAATTGCTCAATCCGCCCATAAGTCCATGAAGGATAATGATTGGTGTGCCTTCGCCTATTTCTAAATATGAAAATTTACCTTCTTTCTTTAAGTTTTCAGACATGCTTTGATTGGTGCAATTTAGTAAGACAAAAGTAAACAAATTTATTTCATACAATCAATTAAAAACTAGGGTTTGTTTTTTAAAGTTCCTAAGATAGGTTATTTACAAAGTGGTAAAACTTATCAACAAAGTGGTAGATTGTGGTAAAATGTGGTAAAAGTTCTTTATATTTGAATCTACAAATTACAAACGGGAATTTTCTACAATGCTCAATCTAATAGGCACATACGAATGTAAAGCAGACGTAAAAGGACGGGTTATGGTGCCTGCGCCTTTAAAGAAGCAGTTGTCGCCAATTATGACGGAAGGCTTTGTGGTTAAGCGCGCTGTTTTTCAGCCTTGTTTGGAAGTGTACCCAATGAAAGAGTGGGAGGCTTTGATGCAGAAAATGGGGGAATTAAATCGCTTCAATAGAAAAAACAACGATTTTATTAGAAGGTTTACGGCTGGTGTAAAAACTGTGGAGCTTGATGCTACAGGCCGTTTGTTGATACCAAAGGACCTGCTTTCATTTGCGGGAATCAGTAAAGAATTGGTTATCTCGTCTGCGATAAATATTGTGGAAATATGGGATAAAGATAAATACGAGCAAGCCATTGGTGATGCGGCGGATGATTTTGCTGATTTGGCGGAAGAAGTAATGGGGAATAAAAGCAACAATGGCGATGGAGTATCATAATCCAGTTTTATTACGCGAAACTGTTGAAGGGTTGAACATGAAGCCTGACGGTGTTTATGTGGATGTAACTTTTGGGGGCGGTGGTCACTCACGTGAAATTCTCAAGCACTTGGGGCCAAATGGAAAGTTGTTTGCTTTCGATCAGGATTTAGATGCATTAGAAAACGCTATTGACGACCCTCGGTTTTTACTTATCAATCAAAATTTTAGATTTCTAAAGCAATTTTTGAGATTTCATGGGCATAAAACTGTGGATGGAATTTTGGGTGATTTTGGGGTTTCATCACATCAATTTGATGTAGCTGAAAGAGGTTTTTCAACGCGTTTTGAGGCCGATTTGGATATGCGGATGAATCGTGATAGTAATTTTTCGGCGTATACGGTTGTAAATAAATACGAAGAAACGCAACTGCGAAATGTGCTTTCAAATTATGGTGAATTGCGGACTGCAACTGGAATGGCGCGTGTAATCGTTGAAGCGCGACAAGAGCAGAAAATAAAAACCAGTGAACAATTAAAAAAAGTGCTGAGTAGGTTTTTGCCTGCGCACAGGGAAAATAAAATCTTAGCGCAGATATATCAGGCAATTCGGATTGAGGTTAACCAAGAGTTAGAGGCGCTTAAGGAATTTTTGCTTCAAACGAATGAGGTTTTAAAACCTGGCGGGAGAATAAGTTTGATAAGTTACCATTCCCTAGAAGATAGATTGGTAAAACGCTATATCCGCAATGGTATGTTTGAAGGTGAGCCTGAGAAAGATGCTTTTGGGCATTTTGAAGTGCCATTTAAGGCGGTGGGAAAATTTATAATTCCTTCACCTGAAGAAATTAAACAAAACAATCGAGCAAGAAGTGCAAAGCTTAGAATAGCTATGAAAGTATAAAATGAAAGACGGTTTTTACAATATTATAAAAGGTAAATTTTTAGTGAGTGATGACGCATTAAAAAACTGGCGTTTTATCATTTTTCTTTCGTTTTTGGCTTTGGTTATGATTGCGAGCTCGCATAGCGCAGATAAAAAAGTGCATAAAATTTCAAAGCTAAACGCTGAGGTAAAAGAATTAAAAAGCGAGTATGTGGATGTGCGGATGCTATTGATGCGGGCTAGGATGGAAAGTAAGATTATTGCCGCAATGGAAAGTCGGGGATTACAACCATCAGTTACGCCTCCGAAGAGAATTCGAATTATTGAAAAGAAAGAATAAAACAGCGAAAAGCGAAAAGATAATAGATATTTAAAACCGACACCTGATAACCGAAAATGGCTTTCGAAGAAAAAAACTTATTAAACCGTTTATACATCATTGCTGGATGTATGTTCCTCTTCGCGCTTGCTATAAGTATAAAGTTGATGAATATTCAGTTTGTTGATGGCGAAAAATATCGCGAACTCGCCAAAGAAAACACTACTAAAAACTTTGTAATTCCAGCCAATCGCGGTAATGTTTATGCAGACGATGGCAGTCTTTTAGCAACATCAGTTCCAAAATACGACATTCGTTTTGACGCAGTTACGGTTTCTTCTGATGATTTTAAAGAAAATTTAAAACCACTTTCTGAAGGTTTAAGTAAAATGTTTGGAAAATCTGTTTCACACTACCAGAATCTATTTAGAAAAGCACGTGCCGATAAAAACAGGTATTTGTTAATTGTAAAAAACTTAGGGTATTCAGATTATATCAAGGTAAAAAACTTACCGCTTTTTCGAAAAGGACCTTATAAAGGAGGGATAATTGTGGAGCAGCGTACAGTTCGTGAGCATCCAATTGGGAAGATGGCACAACGCACTGTGGGAGATGAAGCTTACGATCGCCCGGGCTATTATACCGTGGGGCTGGAGGGTGCTTTTAACGATTTGCTTACAGGGAAAGAAGGACATCGTATAAAACAAAAAATTGCACAGGGGCAATGGAAACCTGTTTATGATGAAAATGAAATAGAGCCTCAGGATGGTTTTGATATTATTTCGACCATAAATGTGAATATTCAAGATATTGCGCATCATGCGCTTCTAAAACAACTTGAATATTACGAGGCGGAACACGGAACCGTCGTGGTTATGGAGGTTGCTACCGGTGAGATTAAAGCTGTTTCAAACCTAGGACGAACTTCTTTAGGAACCTATTATGAAAAACTTAATTATGCTATTGGGGAGTCTCATGAGCCTGGTTCTACTTTTAAAGTGATGTCGTTAATGGCTGCGTTGGAAGATAAAGTTATTGATACAAGCACTGTTGTTGATACCGGAAATGGGCGGAAAATATTTTATGGAAAAGCGATAAATGATTCTCATCACGGAGGTTTTGGGAAAATTTCTGCCGCCAGAGTATTGGAGGTTTCTTCAAACATTGGTATTGCAACTATTATAAATGATAATTATTCAAAAAACCCGAATAAATTCATCAACCACTTAAAAAGTTGGCATCTTAACGAAAAAACGGGGGTTGCTATTAAGGGAGAAGGGATTCCTATGATTCCTGAGCCAGGACACAAAAAATGGAGCCGAAATGCCTTACCCTCTATGTCTTATGGGTACAATTTGCATCTTACACCATTACAGACACTCACGTTTTATAATGCAATTGCAAACAGTGGGGTGATGGTAAAACCGCGATTTATTAAAGAAGTAAGGGCATGGAATGAGAAGGTGACTTTGTATGATACTAAGGTTATAAACCCTAAAATTTGCTCGGATGAAACTTTGAAAGAAATAAAGGAAATCCTAAAAAACACTGTAAAACGTGGAACGGGAAAATCACTTTATTCGCCAAACTTTTCAATGGCAGGAAAAACTGGAACTGCACAAACAGAATACTGGATGCCAGACTGGAAAAGCAACCGTCGCTATATTTCTTCTTTTGCAGGTTTTTTTCCAGCTGAAAACCCAAAATATTCTTGCATAGTAATTATTCATAAGCCAAGCACAAAAAAAGGGTTTTATGGAGCTGATGTGTCTGGGCCGGTTTTTAAACGAATTGCACAAAAAATATTTACCGACTCTCAAAGTATTGATTCGGTTGAAGAAATTGAAAAAGTAGATCCTGTAATTGAAAAAGATTTCGAGAAGTATTATGCAAAGCTACAACAGCCAGCTAAAACAATTCCAAATGTAGCTGGAATGGCTGGAATGGATGCTGTTTCGCTACTTGAAAACATAGGGCTTAAGGTGAAAATAATAGGGCATGGAACCGTTTCATCTCAATCACTAAAACCTGGGGAAATACTAAAAAAAGGCCAACAAATAACACTGAATTTATCGTGATAGTTTTAAAGGACATACTGTATAAAGTAACCATCGAGAAAGTCGTGGGCAGTACTTCTGTGGCCATAAATAACTTGGAATTTGATTCGCGAAACGTTTCTTTAAATGATGTTTTTATAGCAATAAAAGGAACTGTTTCAGACGGGCATCAATTCATTAAAAAAGCTGCAGACCAAGGTGCTTTGGCGGTAATTTGCGAAACCTTACCTGAAAATATTATAAACGGAATTACATACATTCAAGTTTTAGATTCACACAAAGCCTTGGCTATTATGGCTGCCAATTTTTACGGAAATCCTTCCGAAGAATTGAAACTTGTAGGGATTACGGGTACCAATGGAAAAACTACGATTTCATCCTTGCTTTATCAGTTGTTTAAAAAAGCAGGATTGGAGGTAGGTTTGCTTTCTACCGTAAAAATAATGGTTGGGAATACGGAATTTAAAGCAACGCATACCACACCAGATTCGTTGACCATTAATAAATATTTACGCGAAATGGTTACTGCAGGAGTAGAATGCTGCTTTATGGAAGTTAGCTCGCACGGTATCCATCAAAAACGTACCGAAGCCCTTCATTTTGTAGGCGGTGTGTTTACGAATCTTTCTCACGATCATATGGATTACCATAAAGATTTCGCCGAATATCGTGATGTGAAGAAACATTTCTTTGATGAACTGCCAAAAACCGCTTTTGCGTTGGTAAATGTAGATGACAAAAATGGTGCGGTGATGTTGCAAAATACCAAGGCTAAGAAAAATACATACGCTTTAAAAACCTATGCAGATTATAAAGCTCAAGTTTTGGAAAGCCAGTTTACGGGGCAACTTTTAAAAATAAATAACCAAGAATTGTGGGTTAAATTAATTGGAGGCTTCAATGCATACAACCTACTTGCAATTTATGGAACTGCAGAGCTTTTGGGCTTGCAACAGCTTGAAATCCTTCAAATTATTAGCACTTTGGAAAGTGTGGAAGGACGATTCCAATATTTAATTTCAGAAAAGAAAATTACTGCAATTGTTGATTATGCACATACGCCAGATGCGCTAAAAAACGTACTGGAAACAATAAATAGTATCCGCACCGGAAATGAAGATGTAATAACAGTTGTGGGCTGTGGCGGCGATCGAGATTCTCAAAAACGTCCTGTAATGGGCAATATTGCAGCCGCTTTAAGTACAAAAGTGATTTTTACAAGTGATAATCCGCGAACCGAAAATCCTGAAAAAATTATAGAACAAATTGAGGCTGGCGTGCCTGCAGAACATTATAAAAAAACAATTTCGATTACAAACCGAAAGGAAGCTATAAAAGCTGCATGCCAAATGGCAGCGGAAGCGGATATTATTTTGATTGCTGGAAAAGGTCACGAAACCTATCAAGAAATTAATGGCGAGCGCTTTGATTTTGATGATTTTAAAACTGTAAGTCAACTTTTAAGAATTTTAAACAAATAACCAATGCTTTATTACCTATTTGAATATTTGGATAAAACATACGATTTGCCTGGTGCAGGTTTATTCAACTTTATTACGTTTCGGGCAATTTTGGCGGTTATCTTATCACTTTTTATCGCTTCCGTTTATGGAAAAAAAATCATCAATTACTTAAGAAGAAAACAAGTTGGTGAATCTATCCGTGATTTAGGTTTGGAAGGTCAAAACGAAAAAGCGGGTACCCCAACTATGGGAGGCATAATAATAATTCTTGCTACACTAATTCCAGTTTTGCTTTTTGCAAAACTGGAAAACATTTATGTAATCCTTCTTATTGTAACCACACTTTGGATGGGAACGATTGGTTTTATTGATGATTACATTAAGAAGTTTAAAAATGATAAACAAGGTTTGCCGGGAAAATTTAAGATAATCGGGCAAGTAGGTTTGGGGCTTTTTGTCGGGGCCACCATGTATTTCCATCCAGATATTGTAGTTAAGCATTCTATAGAAAACCCTGGCACACAAACTGAGATTGTGGCAAAAGGACCTGCCAATCAATTTTATGTAAAGGATAAAGCGATGCTAACTACGATTCCTTTTGTCAAAGAAAATGAATTTAATTATTCGCAACTCATCAGTTGGGCGGGCGATAATTACAAAAGTTACGTATGGTTGATTTTTATCCCAATCGTAATTTTTATTATCACCGCAGTTTCTAATGGTGCAAATTTAACAGATGGAATTGATGGGCTCGCCGCAGGAACTTCGGCAATAATTGGGGTTACACTCGCGCTTTTTGCATGGGTTTCAGGAAACGTAATTTTTGCCGATTATCTCAATATTATGTACATCCCAAATACGGGTGAAATGACCATATTCATCACCGCTTTTGTAGGAGCTCTTATCGGCTTTTTATGGTATAATACCTATCCGGCACAAGTATTTATGGGAGATACAGGCAGTTTGACTATTGGGGGGATTATCGCGGTAATCGCGATTGCAGTTCGGAAAGAGTTATTAATTCCTATTCTATGCGGCATTTTTTTGATGGAAAATCTTTCCGTGGTGATGCAGGTTGGATGGTTTAAATACACTAAGAAAAAATTTGGCGAAGGAAGACGCATTTTTAGAATGTCGCCATTGCATCACCATTATCAAATAAAAGGGTTTCATGAAAGTAAGATAGTAACGCGATTTTGGATTGTAGGAATTTTTCTAGCTATCATCACCATTGTAACGCTTAAAATTAGATAAAGTGAAGCAGCGGTTAGTGATATTGGGCGGTGGCGAAAGCGGAGTTGGAACAGCTGTTTTAGGAAAGAAAAAAGGGTTTGAAGTGTTTGTGTCAGACTTCGGAAAAATAAAAAATAAATACAAACAAGTTCTTATAAATAATGAGATTGAATGGGAAGATGAAGGTCATTCCGATGAAAAAATTCTCTTAGCAGATTTAATAATGAAGAGTCCGGGAATTCCTGATACGGCTCCAATTATTAAAAAATTGCTTAAAAAAGGAGTGAAGGTTATTTCTGAAATTGAGTTTGCTTCAAAATATACGAAGGCAACAATTGTAGGAATAACTGGCAGTAATGGAAAAACCACCACAGCGAGTTTAACCTACGAAATTTTAAAAAACGGCGCGTTAAATGTTGCTTTAGGAGGCAATATTGGAAAGAGTTTTGCAGAACAAGTTTCAGAGGAAAGGTATGAAAATTTTGTTCTCGAACTAAGTAGTTTTCAGTTGGACGGAATTGAAATTTTTGCGCCTCATATTGCAGTGTTAACCAATTTGAGTCCAGATCATTTGGATCGATATGAATATAAATATGAAAATTATATCGCTTCAAAATTTAGAATTGTAATGAATCAAACGTCGCAAGATTATTTCATTTATGATGCTGATGATGAAGAAATACAACAATGGCTATCGAAAAACCCCATAAAATCGCGGCCGCTGCCTTTTTCAACTAAAAGAGAATTAACACAAGGAGCGTTCAAAAAAAACAACGAAATAATACTAAAAATAAACAATAAAGAATTCAATATGCCAATCGCAACAATAGGAATCCAAGGAGAACACAATGTAAAGAATGCAATGGCTGCCTCAACAGTAGCTACCTTATTGAGAATACGGAAACAAACTATTAGGGAAAGTCTTGAAGGTTTTCAGGGGGTAGAGCATAGGCTTGAAAAAGTGTTGAAAATCAACAATGTGATGTATATAAACGATAGCAAAGCAACAAATGTGAACGCTACTTTTTATGCATTAGATAGTATGGAAAACCCTACCGTATGGATTGTTGGTGGCGTAGATAAAGGGAATGATTACAGTGAGCTTTTGCCTTTGGTAAATGAAAAAGTGAAAGCAATAATCTGCTTGGGTGTGAATAATGAAAAATTAATAAATGCTTTCGGGAATATCGTCGATACTATTGTTGAAGCAGATTCAATGGCAAAAGCAGTAGAAACGGCATACAAATTGGCAGAAAGAAACAATACAGTGCTGCTTTCTCCAGCCTGCGCTAGTTTTGATTTATTTGAAAATTATGAAGATCGTGGCAGACAATTTAAAGAATCAGTAAGAAATTTATAAAATTAAAAACAAGAAACAATAAACTTTCATAGTGAAAAATATTTTTCAATACATACAAGGCGATAGAGCAATATGGGGAATAGTGGGCCTTTTGGCACTGTTTTCCTTTTTGCCGGTCTATAGTGCAAGCAGCAACCTTGCGTATTTGTATGGGGATGGAAGTACCTTGCCTTATTTATTTAAGCATTTTGCACATTTGGTTTTAGGGTTTGCTATTTTATATGGGGTTCATAAAATTCCATATCACTATTTCAGAGGGTTGTCTATTATCGCAGTGCCGGTGATAATTTTGTTGTTAATAATTACAATGGCTGAAGGTACAACCATTGATGGTGCAAACGCAAGTCGCTGGATTCGTGTGCCTTTTGTTGGGGTTACATTTCAAACCTCAACTTTAGCAGGTGTGGTGTTGATGACCTATGTAGCGCGCTATTTATCGCGAATAAAAGATAAAACGGTTGCTTTTAAAGAAACATTACTACCGCTTTGGACGCCGGTTTTTATAATATTAGCCTTAATTCTTCCAGCCAATTTTTCTACCACAGCAATATTTTTTGTGATGATTGTGATGTTGGTTTTTATAGGTGGTTATCCATTGCGTTATTTAGGAATAATCCTTGGTGCAGGCTTGCTTTTTCTTAGTCTTTTTGTACTATCTGCAAAGGCCTTTCCGGGCGTTTTTCCAAACCGTGTAGATACATGGATGAGTAGAATTGAGAACTTCACGGATAATAAAGACACTGAGGCAGACTATCAAATAGAAAAAGCAAAAATTGCTATTGCTTCAGGCGGAATTACGGGGATGGGCCCTGGCAAAAGTTCTCAGAAAAACTTTTTACCACAATCATCATCAGATTTTATTTACGCAATAATTGTTGAAGAATTCGGACTTATAGGCGGACTGTTTTTAATGGTTCTCTATTTGTTTTTGCTTTTCAGAATTGTTGTCGTTGCACATAAATCAACTTCCATTTATGGAAAACTACTTGTAATAGGTGTAGGCTTACCTATTGTATTTAGAGCGATGATTAATATGGCAGTTGCGGTTGAATTATTTCCAGTTACAGGGCAGAACCTACCACTGATAAGTAGTGGAGGAACATCAATTTGGATGACATGCTTGGCGCTTGGAATGGTTTTGAGTGTGAGTGCAAAACGCGAAGTAGTTGCCAAAGAAGAAAGTGAAGAAAACCCATTAGATATTTTAAGCGAAGCAATTTGAGATATAAATTCATCATATCAGGCGGCGGAACCGGCGGGCATATTTACCCGGCGGTCGCTATTGCAAACGAATTAAAAAACCGTTTCCCGGATGCTGAATTTCTATTTGTAGGAGCAAAGGACAGAATGGAAATGGAGAAGGTGCCACAAGCAGGGTATAAAATAGAAGGATTGTGGATTTCGGGTTTACAGCGAAGTTTGTCATTGCAAAACCTAGCTTTTCCTTTAAAATTGGTTTCCAGCTTGCTCAAATCTCAAAAAATTCTCAAAAAATTCAAGCCCGATGTTGCAATAGGAACTGGCGGTTATGCTAGTGCCCCATTGTTGCGAATGGCTTCATTACGAAAAACGCCATGTTTAATTCAAGAGCAGAATAGCCATGCTGGGATTACAAACAAATGGCTGAGTGGTAAGGTGCAAAAAATATGTGTTGCTTATGAAGGAATGGCGCAATTTTTCCCTTCCGAAAAAGTGAAACTTACTGGGAATCCTGTGCGTCAAGATTTGCTTGATATTTCTTCAAAAAGAGCGGAAGCTGTTTCTTTTTTTAGGTTGAAAAAGGACAAAAAAACACTTTTGGTGTTGGGCGGAAGCTTAGGAGCTCGCACAATAAACCAATTGATAGAAAAATGCATGCCATTTTTCGAAAAAAACAACTTGCAGTTAATCTGGCAATGTGGAAAATATTATGAAGAGAAATATAAAAGCAAGAGCACAGAAACAGTTCAAGTTCATGCTTTTTTAAACCGAATGGATTTGGCTTATGCCGCTGCAGATTTTATAATTTCTCGTGCTGGCGCACTTTCGGTTTCAGAATTGTGTTTAGTTGGAAAACCTGTGGTGTTTATTCCTTCACCTAATGTGGCGGAAGATCACCAAACAAAAAATGCCATGGCGATTTCCAAAAAAGACGCAGCCATATTAATTAACGAAAGCGATTTAGATTCCAGTTTTGAAAATGAATTTTATGAATTAATTGTTTCTAAGGAAAAACAGAAAACGCTCTCTGAAAATATAAAAAAGCTAGCAAAACCAAATGCTACGAAAGATATTGTTGAGGAAATTGAAAAATTATTAAAGCAAAAAAATTGAAGGATTTAAACCAAATACAAACTTTTTATTTCGTCGGAATTGGCGGTATTGGAATGAGTGCGCTTGCGCGTTATTTTAATATGCAAGGAAAGGCTGTTTTTGGATACGATAAAACGGCAACCGATTTAACAACTGAATTAGTTTCAGAAGGAATCGCCGTGATTTTTAGTGATGAAATTTCTGAAATCCCAGTGGCTGCGCTTTCCAAAGAAAACGTTTTGGTGGTTTATACTCCAGCAATTCCAAAAGGAAATAAAATTTTAAATTACTTTTTTGCCGAAGGATTCTCAACGGTAAAACGCGCCGAGCTTTTGGGGGAAGTGTCAAAAAAGACACTTTGTCTTGCTGTTGCAGGAACCCATGGGAAAACAACAACCTCAGCTATTTTAGGCCACTTATTGGCAGCATGCAATATGCCCGTAACTGCTTTTTTAGGTGGAATAGCGGAGAATTACAATTCAAACTTTATATACAAAGGCAGTGAAATTACTGTCGTTGAAGCTGATGAGTTTGACCGATCGTTTCTGCAGCTTCGTCCAGATATTGCTTGTGTAACCTCAATGGATGCGGATCATTTAGATATTTATGGTGATGCTTTAGAAATAGAAAATGCATTTAGAACTTTCGCTGAATTGGTTGAAAAAGAAGAAAATGTATTTGTAAAAAAAGACCTTCCACTAAATGGAATGACGGTTGCTATAGAAGCGCAAGCGGATTATGAAGCGCTAAATGTAAAGATTAAAGAGGGGGCTTACCTTTTTAATTTAAAAACACCAAATGGGATTTTAGAAAGTTTAATGTTTAATCTTCCCGGGCATCACAATCTTACAAATGCCATTATGGCTTTGGGGATGGCAATTTTAGCAGGTGCTCCAATCGATTTGTTGCCCCAGGCATTGGCGACTTTTAAAGGAGTTAAACGGAGGTTTTCGTATAAAATTAAAACAGACCGTTTGGTTTTGATTGATGATTATGCGCACCATCCAACGGAAATAGATGCGCTGTTTCAAGCAGTAGAAGAAATGTATCCAGATGATGAGAAGCAGATTGTTTTTCAACCTCATCTTTTTAGTAGAACAAAGGATTTTGCGGAAGGTTTTGCTAAAAGTTTATCACAGTTTGATGAAGTGGTACTTCTAGATATCTACCCTGCAAGGGAGGAGGCTATTGATGGAATCACTTCCCGATGGCTTTTAGACAAAATAGATTCTAATAAAAAAAGTCTTGTTGCTAAGGCCGTTTTGTCAGAAGTATTGTTGAAGTCAAAATCTAGAATAAAATTGCTGGTAGGTGCTGGAGATATTGGGGCTGAAGTAAATAAATTAACTAAAATACTAAGTGATGAAGCGTAGTATTGAAATCGTAAAATTTATTTTTCTGCTGGGCTTGATAGCCTTCCTTTTTGGCTTTAGTAAAAAAAGAAATGAAGCAAGGAAGTTAACTAAGCTTGAGATTGAGTTTTTAGATGAAAATAGTCCGTTTATAACATACAATACAGTTAATAAATTGTTGATACAAAGTCAAGATAAGGTTACGAACGTAGGTAAAGAAACTTTAGTTTTGAAGAAGATGGAGCAAAGGCTGCAGGAAAACGCTATGGTTCGTGATGCTCAGGTCTATATATCGGTTGATGGTGCTTTGGGGGTGCAAATAGAACAGCGTAAACCTATAGGAAGGGTTTCTGCATCGCCAAGTTATTATATAGATGCAGATGGAAAGAAGATGCCACTGTCTGATGTTTATTCAGCAAGAGTGCCAATAATAAATGGTACGTCTAAAGATAATTTCACTGAAATTGTTCCGTTGCTACTTAAAATTAATGAAGATGAATTTATGAAAACTAGTGTGGTTGGTTTGAATAAAAAAGCAAATGGAGACATTGAATTGGAGCTTAGAAAGACAGGTTTTAAGGTTCTTTTTGGGAAACCTATAAACATTGATAAGAAATTTCAAAATTTTAAAGCCTTTTATAAAAAAACAAAAGAGGATAGTACCTTGTATGGGTACAATTTGGTAAATCTGAAGTTTGAGAGTCAGGTAATTGCCACAAAAAAGTAAAGCCATGGAAAACGATAATATTGCTGTAGGATTGGATATTGGAACTACCAAAATAGTTGCAATGATTGGTAGGAAAAATGATTATGGCAAAATGGAAATTTTGGGAATAGGTAAGGCAAAAAGCCTTGGAGTGCACCGTGGGGTAGTGAACAATATTACCCAAACAATTCAGTCTATTCAGCAAGCGGTACAAGATGCTGAAACTTCTTCTGGAATGAAAATAAAGGAAGTTGTTGTAGGTATTGCAGGACAACATATTCGCAGCCTTCAACACAGCGATTATATTACGCGAACCAATGGTGAAGACGTTATAAGAGAAGAAGATATTGATCAATTATGCAATCAGGTTCATAAGTTAGTGATGCTTCCTGGGGAAGAAATCTTACACGTTTTACCACAAGATTTTAAAGTGGATGGACAGGGTGAAATAAAGGAACCCATTGGTATGTATGGCGCGCGTTTGGAAGCAAATTTCCACGTAGTTGTTGGTCAAGTTTCTTCCATTAGAAATGTAGGAAGATGTATAAAAAGTGCTGGGCTAGAGCTTTCCGCGATCACATTAGAGCCATTGGCTTCTGCAAAAGCAGTTTTAAGTCAGGAAGAAAAAGAAGCTGGGGTAGCCTTGATTGATATAGGAGGTGGGACAACAGATTTGGCAATTTTTAAAGACGGCATTATTCGTCATACTGCGGTAATTCCTTTTGGTGGAAATGTAATCACCGAAGACATAAAAGAAGGCTGCTCTATAATTGAGAAGCAGGCAGAATTACTAAAAATAAAATTTGGATCTGCTTGGCCGGGAGAAAATAAAGACAATGAAATAGTATCAATACCAGGACTTCGTGGAAGAGAGCCAAAGGAAATAAGTCTTAAAAACCTATCAAAAATTATTCATGCACGTGTTATCGAAATTATCGAGCAAGTGTATATGGAAATAAAAAATTACGGACACGAAGAACAAAAAAAGAAGCTTATAGCAGGGATTGTGCTTACTGGGGGTGGCGCGCAACTGCAGCATATAAAACAATTGGTCGAGTACATTACGGGCATGGATACGCGTATTGGTTACCCGAACGAACATTTGGCAGGGGATAGCGATACAGAAACGACGAGCCCTATGTATGCTACGGCTGTAGGATTGGTACTAAATAGTTTAGAAAGTAAAGAAAAATCTTCCCTGATGAAACGTTTTTCACATGAAGAAACAGTTGCGGAAAATGATACTAAAGTTGCTGAAAAAAACACAGCCAAAGGTTTAGAAACGGAAGAAGAAGAAAAAGAAGAGAAAAAAGAAAAAAATCCAAAAGGTTTTTTTGAAAAGTGGGCCGAAAAATTCAAAGAATTTTTGGACAACGCTGAATAAGTACAACTTGCATTAAGTGGGGGGTATACCGATTAGTAATCGGAATAAAAAAATAAAAAAATTGCGATAAAAAATATAATTATGAGCAGCAAAACAGAATTTGAAAACATTTCATTTGATCTGCCCAAGAACCAATCAAATGTGATAAAGGTAATTGGTGTAGGTGGAGGCGGGAGTAATGCCATTAACCATATGTTTAGTCAGGGCATAAAGGGAGTTGACTTTGTAATTTGTAATACAGATTCACAAGCGCTAGAAAATAGCCCTGTACCAGTAAAAATCCAATTGGGTGTTTCACTTACAGAAGGATTGGGTGCTGGTGCTAATCCAAAAGTTGGCGAGCAGTCTGCGGTTGAGAGCATGGAAGAGATTCGTAGCATGCTTACCACCAATACTAAGATGATATTTATTACTGCTGGTATGGGAGGTGGTACGGGTACTGGTGCAGCACCGATTATTGCCAAAATGGCTAAAGATATGGATATTCTAACTGTTGGAATTGTAACCATTCCTTTTCAGTTTGAAGGTAAAACTAGAAATGAACAAGCTCAGATAGGTGTAGAAAAACTACGTCAGAATGTAGATTCATTAGTAGTTATAAACAATAATAAATTACGTGAAGTATATGGAAACCTAGGCTTTAAAGCAGGGTTTTCAAAAGCTGATGAAGTTTTGGCCACCGCTGCTCGTGGTATAGCCGAAGTTATTACGCATCACTATACTCAAAACATTGACCTTCGTGATGCCAAAACAGTGCTGGCAAATAGTGGCACCGCAATTATGGGAAGTGCAACTGCTTCTGGTGCTAATAGAGCCAAAGAAGCTATCGGGAGGGCCTTAGATTCCCCATTGCTGAACGATAATAAAATTAAAGGCGCTAAAAATGTTTTACTGCTTATTGTTTCTGGTTCAGATGAAATTACAATCGATGAGATTGGCGAAATAAGTGATCATATTCAAGATGAAGCTGGCCACGGAGCAAACATTATTATGGGGGTGGGTGAAGAGGAGACTCTTGAAGGTTCAATTTCTATTACTGTAATTGCAACGGGTTTTAATGTAGAACAGCAAAACGAAATAGTAAATACCGAAACAAAAAAGATTATTCATACCCTGGAAGACGAACAACGTGCAGAGCAAAATCTTACTCCAAAACCAACTGCTTCGTCAGTGCGATTGCCAGAAAAGCCATTGGTTAGCAATCCGCCAAAAGCGGCAACTCCAATTGTAAAGCATACCTTGTTTGATGATACAGAAGTAACTGAAAAATTACCCTTTGATGGTTATATTAAAACGTCAGAATTGCTTAAAAACATGCCTGTTTCTTACGAAGAAGTAAAAGCTGAAAATATAGAGGATTTCAACCAAGTAGAGGTCAACAAAATAAATGTAAATGAATTTGTAATTGTTGAAGCACCAAAAAGACAAGAAGAGAAGGTTGAAAGGAGTTCAGAGGAAAAAGATGATCAAATATTGATGTTTGATCTTCCTATAAACTCTACTTCAACTAAAATAAATGAACCAGCGCAAACAGAAGAAAATATTTTCTTTGACTTAAAAGAAATAGAGGTTCAAGACCATGTGGAGATTATACCTGTTACTGAAGTTTCTGGGGAAGGAGTTAAAAGATATAGCTTAGATGATTATCAGGAAGTTGAAAACAATCTTAATAGCGCAAAGCCTTCAAAATTAATGGCAGAAGATGTGGAGGAAGAAGAAATTGTTTTTGAAAAAAGAACAGTTTCTGAACCAGAGGCTAACGAAGCTGATTTAAACAAAAATGATGACCCATTAAATTCGCCAATTTCAAAATTATTGATAGAACGTACCGAAGAGCGAAAAAGAAAAATGAAAGAGTTTAATTATAAATTTTCAAATAGCCCTTCTCGCTTAGATGAAATTGAAAAACAACCTGCATACAAACGCATGGGAATTGATTTGAACGAAACTAAAAACGAATCGAGTATTTCAAGAACATCAGTAAATACTGAAGATGATGAAATTGAATTGCGAAAAAATAATTCATTTTTACACGATAACGTAGATTGATATTTTTTTAATTTACCCTATAAAATTAAAGCACCAATTATCATATTGGTGCTTTTTTATAGGGGTAAATCCAAAGTAAACTATTTCGTGTTTCCGCTTTATTAAGTATCTTCGCAGTCTAAAAATAACAAAGAAATGAGCTTACAGGAAAAGATAATGGTAGCAATGAAAACCGCTATGAAAGCAAAGGATGCTCAATCATTAGAAGCATTGCGATCCGTTAAATCTGCACTGTTATTGGCGCAGACCGAAACAGGTTCAAAAGTAGCTATTTCAGAAGAAGACGAAATAAAGTTGCTTCAAAAGCAAGTAAAACAGCGAAAGGATAGTGCTGCAATTTATAAGGAGCAAGGTCGTGAAGATCTTGCAGCACCAGAATTGCTCCAAGCAAAAGTAATTGAGCAGTTTTTACCACAACAGTTAAGTGAAGAAGAAGTAATTAAAATCGTAGACCAGATTATTGCTGAAACTGGTGCTTCTTCAATGGTAGATATGGGAAAAGTAATGGGCTTGGCAACTGCAAAACTTGCGGGTAAGGCTGATGGGAAAACTATTTCAACAGCTGTAAAAGCAAAGCTTTCATAATTTATTTTAGTATTAGATTGATTTTTTAAAATACTGAAAAGGCCGCGTGGCGCAACTGAATAGCGCATCAGATTTCGGCTCTGAGGGTTGGGGGTTTGAATCCCTCCGCGGTCACGACAAAAAAAGAGAAAAAATTTCTGGGCTTGCTCAAGAATATTTTTTCTCTTTTTTTATTTTCAAAACGGCGTTTTAACCGGAGTACTCCATTGCACTTGGCGTTAACCAGTCTTTAAGCAGTGCCATTATTCACAACCACTTTAAACATTAAACTGTTTTAAATGATGGTCTAAATGTTTGTACTGCATTTGTCCCCATTGTTGTGGCGTAAATTTCCCAAAAAGAGGGTGTGGTGCCCATTGTTCACGCTCTTTCTGGCTTTCAAGCTCTTTTAATAATGAGAGGAGATTTATTTTCTCTACCTTAAAATCTCTAGGCTCCTCTTCTCTCATTATGGAGGCTGTGGGCATGTTTTTTTTGTATAAAGTATCGTTATAAAGCATTTTCTTAAAAAAAAAGCTTTGCGAAAAAATTAGGTTTTAATCCGTAATCATCTTTTTGAAGCATAATGTTTAAGGGTGCTTGACAATGATGTAGCATTTGTGCTGGAGTCATTTTACCCCATTCGTTTTCAGCATTTTCCTGGAGTTTGTGTATTCTTTTACGTGTTTCGTCATAGACCTGAGGGGAGAAAAGTGATTTCATAGTTTGGTTTGTTGAAGTGAATATTTAAAAGTATTAAATATATTTTTAAATGAAATTAATTTCAAAGATTGTTTTATAATTGTATGTTGCTAATAATTAGTTTGTTATCTTTAGTATAAAGCTTAGGTTATGGAAGAAAATAATTTCTTTTCCATTAAAAATTGGAACGAAGACGATCGTCCTCGCGAAAAATTAGTGCTAAAAGGTCATACGGCGCTTAGCGATGCAGAACTTATTGCTATTCTTATTAGTTCAGGAAGTCGTAATGAGAGTGCGGTTTCTTTAAGTCAGCGTATTTTAGCCACAGTTGGTAATAATTTAAGTGAATTAGGAAGACTTTCTATTTCCGATTTAAAGATATTTAAAGGCATAGGTGAAGCCAAGGCAATTAGTATTATAGCAGCGATGGAATTAGGGCGTAGGCGAAGAGCAGGGGAAGCGTTGGAACGGAAAAAGATAAGCTCTAGTAACTCTGTATTCGAATATATTCAACCTGTAATTGGGGAACTTCCACATGAAGAGTTTTGGATTCTTTATTTAAATAATTCAAACAAAATTATAAAAAGTGCTCAGTTAAGTAAAGGAGGGATTACTGGAACTATCGTCGATGTTCGTTTAACCTTTAAAGAAGCTTTGCAACTCGGTGCTGTAGGTATTATTTTGGCACATAACCATCCTTCAGGTACTTTGAAACCTAGTCAATCAGACATCCAGCTTACAAAAAAGTTAAAAACTGCAGGGGAAAGTTTAGACATAAAAGTATTGGATCACCTTATTATTACCGAAAAAGCGTACTTTAGCTTTGCTGATGAAAATATGCTGTAACCTTTTATGTTGTTAATCTATACCCAAAAAATTACTCCTAGAATATCTTATATTTTTAAGCACATTTGTCTGCGAATTTTAGGGGTTGATGTTATTTTTACTTCGGTAATTGAAGAGTTTATCGCACATACTGGTCCTAAAATTTCCTATGGAAAAAAGCCTTTAGGCAATGAACTTTTTTTTCAAAGCCATGGCTTACTGGAGCAACAAGGGCTTGAATCTTTTGAGGTTACCGTAAAAAAATGGGGGGAAACCTATGGCTTTTTTGCAGTTTCAAATACGAGTGGCCTTCCTTTTGATATTTTTGCATCCAGTTTTTATATGATTACGCGCTACGAAGAGTATTTGCCACACGTAAAAGATGAATTAGGGCGTTTTATGGCTTCAGAAAGTTTGGCTTTTAAGGAGGGTTTTCTTCAACAGCCCATTGTAGATATTTGGGCATATTTGTTTAAGTCTAAGCTTTTGGAAGCTTTTCCTGATATGAAATTCCCTCAAAAAAAAATTGCAATTCACCCTGTAATCGAAGCGGCTCAGCCTTATGCATATAAGCAGAAAGGATTGTTTCGTTCCCTAGTGGGGTATGTAAACAGTTTATTTAAAGGTAAATTACGTAGTATTTTTACCAGAACACAAGTTATATTAGGCATAAAGCGTGATCCATTAGACACTTTTAAATGGATTGTAAACAAAGCTACTAGGAGTGATTTCAATTTTACTATTTTCTTTCTTTTAGGCAATTCCTTATCCTTTAATGAAAGTATGAATACCCACCGACAAAAATTTAAATTATTAATAAAATACGTTTCAGATTATAAAGAAGTTGGACTTATTTTTTCGTTTAATTCACTCTGTAATTACGAAATGCTAAAAAGTGAAAAACGCAGAATTGAAGAAATTACCAATCGTAAGCTTTCTAATTCTATGAATTCAGAATATTTAGTAAACCTACCAGATATATACCGTCATTTAGTTGAACTAGAAGTAAAGCGTGATTTTACAATGGTTTTTCGTGATACGGTAGGTTTTCGAGCAGGAACGTGCACCCCTTTTCTTTTTTATGATTTGGATTATGAAATTAAAACCCCATTGATTGTCCACCCTGCAGCGATGACCACGCTTGCATTTCAGAAAAAGTACGCTTCTGATATAGAGAAAACAGTGTATAGACTTCTAAATTCTGTGGCAGAAGTAAATGGTACTTTTACAATGATTTTTTCAAATAAAGACCTTTCATCCACAGAAAGTAATAAAGTGTGGCGGAATATTTTTGCAGAAAAATTACAAGAATATGCTTAAAAGTGAAATAACAGATGTTTTTTTTGATCTAGATCATACCTTATGGGACTTTGATCGAAATTCTAGTTTGGCTTTTGAACGTGTTTTTAAAAAACACAATATCGATCTGTCGTTAACTGATTTTTTAAAAGAATATGAGCCAATAAATTTAGTTTATTGGAAAAAATATAGAGAAGAACGGGTTACCAAAGAAGAACTTAGAAGAGGACGCTTAACCGAAACGTTTAAGATTTTTAAAGTACAATACCCACTGGCAACCATCGATGCACTTGCAGATAGCTATATTGAAGAACTTCCTGTAGACAATCATCTTTTTGTAGATACCATAGCTATTCTAAATTATCTTTCAAGCAAATACAAACTCCACATAATTACAAATGGTTTTGAAACCGTACAACATTTGAAATTACAAAATAGTGGGATTAAAAAATATTTTTCAACCGTTACAACTTCTGAAGAGATAGGTTTGAAAAAACCACACCCACTTGTGTTTCAAACTGCGTTAAAAAAAGCTTCCGCATTAGCTAAAAAAAGTATAATGATTGGTGATAGCCTTGAAGCAGATATTATGGGGGCAAATAAGGCTGGAATGCACACTTTGTTTTTTAATTATAGAAATGAAGCGATAAAAACGCCCTATATTGCAATTAATGAACTTTATGAGATTAAAAATTATTTATAGTAATAATTCAGTGTAAAATTGCGTTAACATCAAGTAAACGACCTATTTATGAATAAAATCATTAATTTTTCAGTTCTTTTGGTGTGTGGATGCTTTCTTTTCTCTGCCTGTATCCAAGATACAGATTTTGAACAGGCAGATGATGTTGCTTTAACTCCAATAGTTGAACTGGATTTAATTTATTTTAATCTTCCTGCTACTCATTTTTACGATTCTATAAATGCAACGCCAATTCTTACTGTTCGTGATACCACTCAAATTAAATTTTTGGATGATAGTTCAATTCAAGATAACTTAATTCGAGCGGAATTTTATTTTAAATTTACTAATAGTATCCCCCGAAGTTTTCTTGTAGATTTTCAGTTTTTAAGCGAACGCAATGATACTACATACGTAACGGCGACATCTGTAAATTCGGGTACGGTAGCAAAACCAGTAAATACAGAGTTTTTCCATAATGTTGCAGGCGAAGACATATTAGAGCTTACAAAAGCAAATAAAGTTGTGGTTTCGGTAACCATTCCCTCTTCTGAAGCAAATCTAGATGGAGTTTTAAACCTGAAATCCAAAACAACATATTTTTTCGAAAAAAACTAGAATGCAGTATATACTTGTCTATATTTTTTGCCTCATAGGGGTGTTTGCTATTTCTCAAAATAAGCAAATACTGTACGGGTTTGACGATGTGCCGCAATCGCTACTGCTTAATCCAGGTGCTAAAGTACCCCAGAAAAAACATTACGGGATTCCTTTTCTTTCACAATTACACTTTAATGGTGGTTCTTCAGGTGTTACGGTATATGATATTTTTAAAGAAGGTACGGGCGATATAAATGATCGGATTACTGAAAAGATATTCGAAATGAAAAATACTGACTTTTTTACGGCTACGCAGCAGTTAGAACTTGTTAATTTTGGTTGGAGAGCTCAGAATGAAATCTACTTTTCTGGCGGAATTTATCAGGAATTTGATTTTATATTTTACTTCCCAAGAGATTTAGCAATTCTTACTTGGCAAGGAAATCGCGATTATTTAGACTACGAATTCAATTTTGGGGAAATAAGCACTACGGGCGATTTTTTAACTGTGTATCATTTCGGACTCAACAAACAGATTACAAATAAATTGAATCTAGGTATCCGCTTTAAGCTGTATTCAAGTATGGCTAGTTTTCGAAGTGTAAATAATTACGGAACTTTTGTAACTACATTGGGCGATGAAAATTCAGAAAATATTTATGAACATACTGTAAAGAATGCAAATGTTAGTGTGCAAACTTCTGGCATAGCTTCTTTAACTGAAATGGAGACTTCATCACAAATAGTTGGTGAAATATTGGGGCGAACACTGTTTGGGGGTAATATTGGTGTTGGAGTGGATTTAGGCTTTAATTACGATATAACTAGTGCATTAAGCGTTTCTGCTAGTGCTATAGATCTTGGTGCTATATTTCACTCAAAGGATGTAGAAACGTATACTGCACATGGAAATTACACGTTGGATGGAATAAACTTACTTTTCCCGCCTTTAAGTCAAGGGGAAACTACATTTCCGTATTATGAAGATCTTGAAGATGAGCTAGAAAGAGAATTTCCAATTGACACAATTTATAGTGGATATACACAGATGCGTCCGGTAAAACTTAATGCAGCGATTAACTATGGATTTGGATTTTTTAATTCCTCAGGTGCTTGCGATTGCCTTAATATGGACAATGGAAATATATATAAGCATAATATAGGTTTGCAGTTTTATTCTATTTTTAGGCCCAAAGGCGCCCAATTGGCAGGTACTTTTTATTACCATAGAAGGTTGTCAGAATTTTTGTCTACTAAAGCGACCTATACTATTGATTCTTACGCAACTTCAAATATAGGACTGGGAATGTCAACTACTATTGGAAACTTAAATTTTTACCTAGCAGCTGATAACCTCTTAAAGTATGGTAATTTGGCAAAGGCAAAAAGTGTATCTTTACAATTAGGATTTAACATTATTATAGACGAAGAATGACACGATTTTTTATACTCTCAATTTCAGTATTACTTACCTTAAATGCGTTTTCTCAAAATAAAAATTTAAGTGACTATAGCTATATTGTAGTGCCCGATCAGTTTGATTTTTTAAATGAAAAAGATCAATTTCAATTAAATTCTATGACAAAGTTTTACTTTGAAAAAAGTGGTTATAATGCTTATTTAAGTGAATTGGCTCCTAATGCCAATCGTTGTGATGGTTTGTATGCAAATGTTGAAAAGCTAAAAATGATTCTAGGAACAAAGCTTCAAATCGTAATAAAAGATTGTAATGATGTTGAAATTTATAGAAGCTCAGAAGGGAAAAGTAAGTATAAAGAATTTGATAAATCTTATCAAGATGCCTTGCGAAAAGCATTCTCAAGCATTGAGGGTATGGGAGTAAAGCAAAAAGATATTGTTTTATTAGCGGATAAGGCCAATGCTACTGCAGCAGAAGAGACACTAAATGAGCCTGTTACAAAGGTAGTTAAGCCTAAGGCGTCTCATGTTTCAGGAAACATACTCCCAGATTCAAAATTTTCTAATTACTCTAGTTCTGGAAAGACATTTCTGCTTCGTAAAACGACAGAAGGTTATTCCCTCTACGAAGAAGCTACAACTGCAGCTGATGGACTTCTTCTAAAAGGCAAAATTATAGTTATGGGTAAAGTTGTAAAATATATGGATGTCTCTGGTAACAGTTATGATGCTACTTTTGATCCTTCGGGAAATTTAACGATCAAGAATGATGCTATGTTTAAGGTTTTTAAAGCAGAAAACTAAAAACTATATTTCTCTTTCCAAAGTTGTTTTAAATATGTCTTTAGTGCGTTTTCTTTTGGATTGTTACCTGGTTTATAAAAGGTGGTGCCTTTAATTTCTTCAGGCAAAAACTCATGGGGGACAAAGTTACCTTCATAATTGTGGGCGTATTCGTATTCTTTTCCATAACCCAATTGTTTCATAAGTTTGGTTGGCGCATTCCGTATGGATAACGGAACTGAAAGGTCGCCGGTTTGTCTTACCAACTGTTGCGCTTCACCAATCGCTTTGTAGGACGCATTACTTTTATGCGAAGTTGCTAAATAAATAGCACACTGACTTAAAATAATTCGTGCTTCTGGATAACCAATTGTGCTAACAGCCTGAAAAGTACTGTTTGCCAATAATAGTGCATTGGGGTTTGCATTGCCAATATCTTCAGATGCAAGGATAACCATTCTTCGGGCAATAAACTTAATGTCTTCTCCGCCTTCAATCATTCGTGCCAACCAATATACTGCTGCGTTTGGATCGCTACCTCGGATAGATTTTATAAAAGCAGAGATTATATCGTAATGTTGTTCGCCAGTTTTGTCATAGAGCACCGTATTTTTTTGTGCTTTTTGCATTACCAGTTCATTTGTAATTACAACTTTTTCTTTTTTTTCTGAAAGAATTACTAACTCTAAAATATTTAGGAGCTTACGTGCATCTCCTCCAGAAAGCCTTATAAGCGCTTCGGTTTCTTTTAAAGTTACTTTTTTTCTAGCTATTATTTCATCCTCCTTTAAAGCTCTGTTTAATAAAGCCTCCATGTCTTGCCGACTGAAAGACTCTAAAACATACACTTGACACCTAGATAAAAGCGCGGGAATAACCTCGAAACTCGGATTTTCGGTAGTTGCCCCAATCAATGTAATCCATCCTTTTTCTACAGCACCTAATAATGAATCTTGTTGTGATTTACTAAAGCGGTGTATTTCATCAATAAAGAGAATAGGATTTTTTGTCGAAAATAAGGTGTCACTCTTCTTTGCTTTCTCAATCACTTCTCTTACGGCAGCCACACCGCTATCCACTGCACTTAGCGTATAAAACGGCCTGCCGCTTTCGTTAGCTATTATATTTGCAAGGGTCGTTTTTCCAGTTCCTGGCGGTCCCCATAATATAATTGAAGGAATCATGCCTGTGTTTAACTGAGAGGTGAGTGAGCCTTTAGGACCAACGAGATGCTGCTGACTTAAATATCCTTCAAGATTTTGTGGTCGGATTCGTTCAGCGAGGGGTGCGTTCATTTTTTATTCTTTAATTTATTTGGATTATAAAGTAGAATTCGGCTATGAGTAACTTTTTTAATCCTCAGTTCAATTAAATCCACTTCAAAATTACAATTTTATTCTCTTGACTGACAATTTATCATTAAATTGATTTGAGGATTGTTTTTTGTAATAGGTTGTATATGTCTACTGAGAATCATCTAAAATTTAGCCCAGAAGTGTTTGGATATCCCTTGCTATTTGTTATAGTAATTTGGATTGTATATTGGGTGGAATCTCGTTTTGGTTTAAATTTTAATTCTTTTGGGGTGTATCCCCGAAAGGTTGAAGGTTTGCGAGGCATTATATTTAGTCCTTTTATTCATGGAAGCTTACAGCACCTTTTTAATAATTCCATTCCCCTATTTGTGCTTACCTCTGCCTTATTTTATTTCTATCGACCAATTCGTTGGCAGGTTTTAATTTTTGGGTTGTTACTTACAGGGCTTGCTACTTGGTTAATTGGTAGGCCATCCCTTCATATAGGTGCCAGTGGAGTGGTGTATTTATTGGCAGCTTTTTTGTTTTTTAAGGGAATTTTTTCAAAACAATTTCAACTTACTGCGCTATCACTAGCGGTCGTGTTTCTCTATGGTGGAATGTTATGGTATGTGTTTCCAGTGAATCCAGACATTTCATGGGAAGGTCATCTTTCAGGGTTTTTTATTGGTTTGGTATTTGCTTTTTTCTTTAAAGGAAACCCAGTTCAAAATAAAAAGTATGAATGGGAGAAAGAGGATTTTAACCCAGATAATGATCCATTTTTACGGCAATTTGATGCCCATGGGAATTTTATAGAGCCTATAAAAGAAGAGCCTATTGAAAATGCTACTACGGAAACAGTTGTGGGGAAAGTAAGGCGAATTAAAATTGTGTATACGCATCGAAAAAATACTGATTCTAAAACAAAATAGGTTTTAGTTTCTTTGGCGTACTACTTCATACAGAAAGGCACCACAAGCTACAGAAACATTTAAAGAGTTTATTTCTCCAAGCAAAGGTAGGGAAGCTTTTTGGTCAACCAAGCTAAGCACTGATTTGGAAACACCTTTTCCTTCTGATCCCATAATTATGGCTAGGGGTATTTTTAAATCTAAAGAATAAATTTGATCGTTTGTTTTTTCAGTAGCTGCAAGAGTTGTAATTCCGGATCCTTGTAGGTAGAAAATAGCGTCTTTAATATGTTCTACTTTACAAATTGGAATTTTAAATATAGCCCCTGCAGAAGTTTTTACAGTATCACCAGATACTGGTGCACCCCCTGTTTTTTGAATAATTACAGCATCAACACCCGTACATTCTGCGGTGCGTAAAATAGCTCCAAAATTTCTCACATCGGTAATCTGGTCTAAAATAAGGAATAGGGGAGTTTTTTCAGCTTCTAAAGCTTTTTCTACTACAGCTTCTAGTGTGTGAAAAGCAACCGGAGAGGTTAGGGCTACAATCCCTTGATGATTTCCTCTTGTAAGCCTATTCAGTTTTTCAAAAGGAACAAGATTTACTTGGATGTTTTCTTTTTCCAGATCTTTAATTAACCAGTCAATTTTATCGCTTTCAATTCCTTTTTGAACATAAACTTTGTCAAAAACAACTTTTGATGCTAAAGCTTCTTTAATAGGATAGATGCCGAATATAGTGTTTGTTTTGTCGCTCATTGAGTGTAAGTAATACTTAATTTATGTAGGGGGCAAAGGTAAGTAGAATAAACAGGATTATACCTATAAAAAAACACCCCTTATAAGTAAGGGGTGTTTTAAGTATATTAAATAAAACTTTTTAAAATTAATTTCTAAGTCCTATTACTGATTTAGTTCCTGAAACTACAGTCGCGCTTCCTTCAATTGCAATTGAAAAGTAGCTACGTTCATCTGTAATTGTAACATCAATTCCAGTTACTTCAATTTCGCCAACTCTAGAGTTAGCTGGAATAACTAGAGAAGATGGAAATGAGTAGTTTCCTGCATCTGTTGGAGGATTAGTTACTGGATCCTCGATAGGTACTTCAATAACATTAAATGTTCTATCTTCAGTAGAAACGTCATTTACAAATACTTTAACAGTAGTTGATTTTGATCCACCTTCTGGAATACTATTAATGTTCTTAGATTTATCTGTAAAACCAACAATGGTAGTACGGTCTGCATCGAATTCATTATTATCAGACTCGCAGGCAGTAGCTAGGACAACTAGTAATCCTAATAAATATAATATTCTAAATTTTTTCATTGTTTTAATTTTTTAAAGATTATTAATATCCTGGATTTTGAGCTATGTTAGGATTCTTGTCTATTGTCGTTTGCGAAAATGGCAATTGAAATAGATTACTTCCAGCTGGTAGTAATAAATCTTCAGAAGGAGTTCCGCTTCCATCTATAATATCTCCAAAATTCTCTCTTTGAACTGGAAGTCCCCATCTTTTTAAATCGAAGAAACGTTGGTATTCAAAAGCTAATTCTAGTCTTCTTTCTAAACGGATAGCATCGCGTAAAGCTGTACCTGTTTCTCCACTTGGAGGCGTTGTATATCTTTTCGTTCTTAATTCATCTAAAGCAGCACGAGCTTCAGCTTCTCTTCCACCAATATTGTATAGTGCTTCAGCACGGTTAAGTGCAGCTTCAGCAGCTCTAAGTATTTTGTAGTCTACAACACCATTACTTAATTGAGTAGTTGCTCCTTGCTTACCAAATAATTTTCTGATTGAATTGTATTCAACCCCTTGAGATTTCCCAGTAAAGATATATGCTTCTTTTCTAACATCATCAGCAGCAAACAAGTTCACTAATTCAAATGAAGCTACGTATTCATTTGTAATAGCAGCTTTTGTTCCTTGAGACCAGCTAACACCAATGGCGTTGTTAGTTGTAGTTTCAGTATTTGGAATAGAAAAGATAAGCCCAGCAGTGCTAGTGTCATCCCAGATATCTACGAAAGAATCCATAGGTGCAATCGCAGTTGTAACTTCAGCAGCTGCATCAGCAGCTTTTTGCCATTCTCCCATGTATAAATAAACGCGAGATAGCAATAAGTTTACTGCATTTTTACCCATTCTTCCTACACCATTGGATACATTGATGTCTTCAACGGCCTCAGTTAAATCTTTAACAATAGCGGCATAGTTCTCACCAACTGTATTTCTTGCTGGAGTTTGAAATTGATCTACACTAGTAACATAAGCAACACCTAGGCTAGAATTTGCGTCAGCAGATTGCGTAGGAATCTTTCCGAAAAAAGAAACTATGTTTAAATGTGCCATTGCTCTAAGCGCTTTAGCTTCTGCAAGGATGTTAGCTTTCGAATCATCTTCAAAGTTATCTGCATTGTCTAATATTAAATTAGCTCTGTAGATAATAGTATAAGCATTATTGTAAACAGTGGTAATTGTTGAATTTCCATTGTAATCCCAGTCATGCAAATCTCTTGCAGTAAAACGACCATTTTGTGAAAGGGTAACGTTATCTGAAAGAATATCTGGAGCACTTAACATAGAGCCAGAACCAATATAACCATACATACCAACAGTGGTAGATAAATCATCTGAAGAGATTAAACCTTCATAGGTACCTCTAATAGCGTTCTCAAAATCTTGAGGAGAGCTATAGGCATTATCGATTGATAATGAATCAAAAGGAATTTGATCCAAGTTGTCTTCACAAGAAGCTAATGCTCCAATAACAAAGACACCTGCTATTATTTTATTAAATATATTTTTCATTTTACTTTTTTTTTAAAAATTAGAAACTTACGTCCAAACCAATTTGAATTGATTTAGTGTTTGGATAGCTATATAAAGTTGCTTCACCAGGAGCTACTGCGTCTGCAAAGCTAATTGTTTCTCCAGAAGAAAGACCTACTTCAGGATCTCCATAAAATTCTGTAAAAGTCAATAGATTTTGTCCTTGAACATAGATTCTAAATGAATTGAAAGGTAGGTTGTCCATATACTTACGAGGAAGGTTGTAAGACAATGTTACGTTTCTCATACGGATATAATCACCTTTTTCAAGGAATCTATCAGAATTAATGTCATTTTCACCAGTAAGTGTAGTTCTAGGATCTGGTAAAACATTAGTGTCACCAGGTTGTTGCCAGTAGTTCAAAGCAGAAACAGCTTGGTTGTCTGTTAAAGCTCCATCAGAGTTTAAGTTAGATCTAACAAAGTTGTTAATCCAGTTTCCAGATTTGAATACGAAATCAGCTCTTAATCCAAAACCTTTATAGTTTAAGTTTGTAAAGAAACCACCTTCTTTATCTGCGATAGTAGACTTACCTTGTAATACACGGTCAGTATCTTGATTGATTTGATCAGCATAAACGATGTCGCCTTCTGCAGTATAATACTGAGGTCTACCATTTGCAGGATCAACACCAGCGTAACGTACTAAGTAATGCTCATTAATTTTAGCACCTTCACGATACAAAATGTTATAAGCAAGTGGTGGAGCTAAGTCATTTCCATCAGGAAGGGAAATAATTTCAGTATCTAGGAAGATGATGTTAGCGCCTAAAGTCCAAGTAAAGTCTGGAGTTCTAAATACATCAGCAGATAAAGATAATTCAAGACCGCTGTTTTCAATTTCTCCTAAGTTACCAGTAACTGTGTTTATACCAGATTCATCAGCTCTTGGAATTTCAAATAAAAGATCTTGTGTATTTCTAATGAAATAATCAGCAACACCTCGTACTCTGTTGTTAAACATGTTAAATTCTAAACCAATGTTTGAAGTAATAGTAGTTTCCCACTGTAATTCAGGGTTTGCAATATTAAAAGGGGTTGAAGATGGTCCTCCTGGATAAGAAAGCGCATAGCTTACTGTTCCTTGAGAAGCGTATCTGTCAATACCATTTCTATTACCTACAGTACCATAAGCTGCTCTTAACTTTAAGTCATCAACAAAATCAGCATTAAAGAAATTTTCTTTAGCAATGTTCCAACCTAAACTGAAACTATAAAAAAGACCCCACTGGTTGTCTTTACCAAAGTTAGAAGAAGCATCGTATCTAGCAGATGCAGATGCTAAGTATTTTTCTTTATAGTCATAATCAGCAAATAAACCATAAGAAAGTAAAGTCAATCTAGATGCACTTGTAGATGCAGCATTTATTTGTGAAGCATTAACTTGTGTAGAAAGTACAGGTGTTGGGAAACCTATATTTCTTGCAACAATGTTTCTAGCTGAATTTACGTTGTATTCGTATAACCCAAGTACGTTTAAGCTGTGATCGTTCTTGTTTAAGTTATAGTTAAGGTTGTTGCTGATTGTAATGTCTGTACGGAATGTTTCTGTATCTAGCTTGTTACCATCTAAATCAGCATTACCAATTGCAAGTTGCAATACACCTCCAGGTATAGAGTAGCTATCTCTTCTGCGATTGTTTGAGGTAAGGGAGTATCTAAATGAGTACGTAAAGTTTTTAGATAATTTTACATCAGCATTAGCACTTGCTAAAAAGCTATTCCAAGAATCAGTAGATGGTTCAGTAAGAATTGATCCAATACCAGCAAAAGTAGTGTTAGTTGGATTGTAAACTGGGTCACCGTATTGGTTAAATATTTGGTTTCCATCAACATCATATGTGTAAAGCTCCTCGTAAGGATTCACATCGTAAAGGAATCTAAATAAGTTTTGAGAGTTGTTTCTATCACGAGGCTCATCACTAATAGAGTGAGAGTATCCAGCATTAACACCAATTGAAAGCCATTCCTTAGCATCAAAATTAACATTCAAACGAGTGTTTGTTCTTTCGAAACCATTTAAGTTATTAATGATACCAGTATTTCTATCATTACCGATAGAGAAAAAGTAATCTACTTTATCAGCACCACCAGAAACAGAAGCGCTATTACTTGAAATAATACCTTCTTTAATTCCTAAATTTTGCCAGTCTGCAGCACGATTAATTAATTCTTGTCTTTCTGGGCTACCAGGTTCTGTTGAAACACCTGGAAGTGCAGCGGATCCAAGACCTAATGCATAAAGCTCAGCTTCATACTGAAGTTTTTGGTCGATGTTCATAATATCAAAATTCTGTTCAATCATAGATGTTACACCATATCTTGAACTGAATCTAACAGTTGCATCTTTATTTCTCTTACCATTTTTTGTAGTAATAACCACAACCCCACTTGCACCACGTGAACCGTATCTAGCAGTAGTAGCAGCATCCTTAAGAATGGTAATGTTTTCAATGTCTTCATTTGCAATCTGACCAAGGTCTTCTTCTCTAATTGTAGCTCCATCCACAATGTAAAGTGGTGATGATGCTCCAGCTGTTAGTGAACCAGTTCCTCGAATACGTACAAACGCTCCTTGTCCAGGCTTACCGTTAGCAGAAGTTACCTGTACACCTGCAGCTTTACCTTGTAAAAGGTTATCGATACTGGTTGTTGGTGCGAGTTCAGAAATTTCAGAAGCTGAAATCGAAACTACCGCCGAAGTTTGCACTGTTTGGTTTCTTGTAGAGTACCCAGTAACAACAACCTCTTCCAGAGAAGCCCCTGGGTTTAAAGTAATGTTAATGCTATTTTGAGCTCCTACTTTTACTTCCTTGGTGTCAAAACCTACATAACTAAAGGTAAGTGTCTGTCCCACATTGGCAGCGATGGTGTAATTTCCATCAAAATCCGATTGTGTTCCAGAGCTCGTGCCCTTGATTATAACGTTTGCACCAGGCAATGGCAGACCTGTGTCGTCCGTCACTGTACCTGTAATAGTTTTTTGCTGTGCGAAGGTAAGCTGCACAACTAACGCCAATACTAGCGTTAAGATTCCACTAAACTTTGTTCTCATTTTTATAAATTATTTGAATTAGCCAACGGCAAAAATCATAATAAAAAGTTAATTACACAAGTATTTGCTCCCAATTTTTGCGTTTTATTTGCGAAGTAAGGCGGTTTTAAGACAGAAATCTTAAAATTTTGAAGAAACACTGATGTGTATTTTTGTGTTCGAAAAGTTAAAGTCTTGGCTGTCTGAATTGCCATTTGCGATATTAAATTTGAATAAACCGGCTTTAGTGTTAAGTCCGAGGCCAACCCCATAGCTGTAGAGGTTTTGTTTTAAAGATTGTGTTTCGTTTTCAAAATAGCCAAAATCTATAATGCTGTGTATGTATACCCCATCATTAAATTGATATCTGTACTCGGTGTTTAAAATTGAAAAAAGCGATGCGTCTATGCTGTTTTCATTAAAACCGCGAATGCTGTTTATGCCTCCAAAACGAAACAGTTCATTAACTAAATATGTGTCACTAAAGAGAACGCTGGTTATGTTTTGTAAGAAAATCGAATTTTTAAAATTTAAATTGAATATGTTATTGAGAGTTGCTTCCACTCGTAATTGATCTTCGGTCTTGCCTTCTGTATCGCGTATTCCTATACCTGCATCAATAGAAATAGCGGTTTTAATTGGGAAAAGAATCTTGTTTTGTGGTTTTAAGTAAGTTGCGCCAGCGATGAGGAATTTTGATTTAAAATTCTCCACAGGATTTCCTGCAACTGCAATGTCTAATAAATTACTAGAGTCGTAGCTTCTATAGCCGATATAGGTAGTTGAAGTTGGGTTTATTTGATACGTTGCTTTTAATTGTTGTTCTGTTGTTATAAAAGTGCTGTCTCTTTTAAAAATTTTTAATTCTCCACTAACCCCAAATGGAGTTTTAAATACATATGGAAGTGTTAGTTTGGTTCTAAAATTAACCTGTTCTTTTCCGTCAGATTTGTAGTTTATTAATAATTGCTCCCCGTAATTCAGGTTGTTGTTTAGTTCTAAGTTTAAATAGCCATTAAATTCCAGTTTTTGGGTGTCTTCGTTTGTAGCAAAACCGAGAATACCATCAAAAAGATTGTTGTTTTGTTTTTCTAAATAAAAATATACCACGGTAGAGTCTTTTCTAAAAAGTGCTTCAGGGGGTTTTATGGTGGAGACAAAACCGAGGCTGTTTAGGTTTTCATTTTGTGTAATCAATTTTTGTTGATTAAAGACAGCTCCTTTTTTTACTCCAGCGTAATATCTTATAAACGATTGTGGAAATTTTTCATAGCCTTTAATTGCGATCGAGTCTACGATTCTTATGTTTCCATTTGCAACAGCTAAGGTTGCGGAAAGTTTGTCGTTTTCATCCTTTGTAAAATCGATAAGTCGTAATCGGGCAAAGGCATTTCCTTTTTGATTGCGAAGCGCGGTAAGTTTTTTTAATGAATTCGGGATTGTTTCAAAAGGAAGGATAAAATAGGTGTCTGTTATTTCGGAGGTAACCCGTTGCAATTCTTTTTGATTGAAATCTTCTTCCGAATAAAATATTTTTAATTCGTTGTATTTTTTTCCAAAGAAAAAGTGTGCGGTGTAGCTGCTGTCGTTTTCTTTTTGTATTTCAAGAAGTTCACTTTCAATATAGCCCATTCGTTGTATTTTTAAATGAATGGTGTCGGTTTCTTTTTTTAGCGATGCAAAATCGCTAAAATTTGTTTGCATTTGTAAAGAATCTAGCGTGGCTTCGGTAATTAGCTTTTCGCTTTTTATAGAAAGACTGAGTTCCTGTGCTTTTATTCCGAAGAAAAAACAGGTATATATATTAAGGTATACGAAAAAGTATAAAATTTGTTTCAAAAACTGCGAAAATTAACTCTGTAAAACTAACGTTTCAAGTTGCGATTTCATATTCAAAATAAAAAAATAATGAAAGTATGCTGAAAATTAATTCACTAAGGTTTGATTAGTGAAAAAAATATTCTACATTTGCATCCCCTAAAAATAGGGGTGTTTTATTTTTAAACAGTAATAATACATATTTTATATGCCAACAATTTCACAATTAGTACGTAAAGGAAGAACCAAAATAACCAAGAAGAGTAAATCGGTTGCTTTGGATTCGTGCCCACAACGTCGTGGTGTTTGTACGCGTGTATATACTACTACACCTAAGAAGCCAAACTCTGCTATGCGTAAAGTAGCAAGGGTAAGGTTAACAAACGGTAAGGAGGTAAACGCATACATCCCAGGCGAAGGACACAATCTCCAAGAGCACTCGATAGTATTGGTTAGAGGTGGAAGGGTAAAAGATTTGCCAGGAGTTAGGTATCACATTGTTCGTGGAGCATTAGACACCGCTGGTGTTGCAGGCCGCACACAACGTAGATCTAAGTACGGAGCAAAACGCCCAAAGAAGTAAAAATGAAAACGGGTTAAATTATTCGTAGCTGTGCAATTTATTGCATATAGGTTAAAAACGAATTGATTTACCATTAACAAACAACAAATGAGAAAAAGACAGGCCAAGAAAAGACCCCTTTTGCCAGATCCAAGGTTTAACGACCAGTTGGTTACGCGTTTCGTAAACAACATGATGTGGGATGGAAAAAAGAGTGTGGCTTTCAAAGTTTTCTATGATGCAATTGACATTGTAGATGAAAAGAAACAAGACGACGAAAAAACAGCGTTGGAGCTTTGGAAAGATGCACTTTCTAATGTTATGCCTCACGTAGAGGTGCGTAGTCGTAGAGTAGGTGGGGCAACCTTCCAAATACCTATGCAAATTCGTCCAGACCGTAAAATTGCAACTGCAATGAAGTGGTTAATTACCTATTCAAGAAAAAGAAACGAGAAATCTATGGCTGCGAAATTAGCAGGTGAGATTCTTGCTGCAGCAAAAGAAGAAGGTGCTGCTGTAAAGAAACGTATGGATACTCATAAAATGGCAGAAGCTAACAAAGCATTCTCACATTTCAGATTCTAAAAAATGGCACAAAGAGATTTAAAATACACAAGAAATATTGGAATTGCTGCGCATATTGATGCTGGTAAAACCACTACTACAGAGCGTATCCTTTTTTACACAGGGGTAAGCCATAAAATTGGTGAGGTTCACGATGGAGCTGCAACCATGGACTGGATGGAGCAAGAGCAAGAACGTGGTATTACTATCACATCTGCTGCTACTACTTGTACTTGGAAGTTTCCATTAGAAAACGCACAGCCACTTCCTGAAACTAAAGACTACCACTTTAACATTATTGACACTCCTGGTCACGTAGATTTTACCGTAGAGGTAAACCGTTCGTTACGTGTTCTTGATGGTTTGGTTTTTCTTTTTAGTGCAGTAGACGGTGTTGAGCCCCAATCTGAAACAAACTGGAGACTTGCGGATAACTATAAAGTGCCTCGTATTGGTTTCGTAAATAAAATGGACCGTCAAGGTGCAAACTTTATGGCTGTTTGTCAGCAAGTAAAAGAAATGTTAGGCTCTAATGCAGTGCCAATCGTTTTGAATATTGGTGATGAAGCAGACTTTAAAGGAATTGTGGATTTAGTGAAAAACCGTGCTGTAGTTTGGCATGATGATTCATTTGGGGCAACATTTGATGTTGTTGAAATTCCTGAAGAATTAAAAGCTGAAGCAAAGATTTTACGTGGTAAACTTATTGAAGAAGTTGCTGCATATGATGAAAACTTGCTTGAAAAATATATGGAAGATGAAGATTCTATTACTGAAGATGAAGTGCACGCTGCACTTCGTGCTGCTGTAATGGATATGTCTATTATACCAATGGTGTGTGGTTCTTCATTTAAAAATAAAGGAGTTCAGTTTCTTTTAGATGCTGTATGTCGTTATTTACCAGCTCCAACAGATAAAGAAGGTATTATTGGTGTAAACCCTGATACTGAAAAAGAAGAAATCCGTAAGCCTGATGTATCAGCTCCTTTCGCAGCATTAGCATTTAAGATTGCTACAGATCCTTTCGTAGGTCGTTTGGCTTTCTTCCGTGTGTATTCTGGTCGTTTGGATGCAGGTTCGTATATTTTGAACAACCGTTCAGGTAAAAAAGAACGTATCTCTCGTATCTACCAAATGCACTCTAACAAGCAAAACGCTATCGATTATATCGAAGCTGGAGATATTGGAGCAGCAGTTGGATTTAAAGACATTAAGACTGGTGATACCATGTCTGATGAAAAAAACCCTATTGTTTTAGAAAGTATGGACTTTCCAGATCCAGTAATTGGTATCGCGGTAGAGCCTAAAACAAAAGTGGATGTAGATAAATTAGGTATGGCTTTATCAAAGCTTGCTGAAGAAGATCCAACATTCCAAGTGCGTACAGACGAAGCTTCTGGACAAACTATTATTTCTGGAATGGGTGAGCTTCACTTAGATATTATTGTAGACCGTTTACGTCGCGAATTTAAAGTTGAAGTAAATCAAGGGCAACCACAAGTTGAGTACAAAGAAGCAGTTACTAAAGTTGCAGATCATAGAGAAGTTTACAAAAAACAATCTGGTGGTCGTGGTAAATTTGCTGACATCGTATTTACGCTTGAACCAGCTGAAGAAGGAAAAGTTGGATTGGAATTCATTAACGCTGTAAAAGGTGGTAACGTGCCAAAAGAATTTATCCCTTCTGTTGAAAAAGGGTTCAAACAAGCAATGATCAATGGTCCACTTGCAGGGTTTGAAGTAGATAGTATGAAGGTTACTTTAAAAGACGGATCTTTCCACCCTGTGGATTCGGATGCATTGTCTTTTGAATTGGCTGCAAAAATTGGTTTCAAAGAAGTTGCCAAAAAAGCTGGAGCTGTAATCCTTGAGCCTATAATGAAACTTGAGGTGCTTACACCTGAAGAAAACATGGGTGATATTGTTGGTGACCTTAACCGTCGTCGTGGTACAATTAGTAACATGAGCGATCGTGCCGGAGCTAAAGTAATAAAAGGCGAAGTGCCACTTTCTGAAATGTTTGGTTATGTAACCACATTAAGAACATTATCTTCTGGTCGTGCAACTTCAACTATGGAATTTTCACATTATGCAGAAACACCTTCTAATATTTCAGAAAGTGTTATTGCAGCAGCAAGAGGAACCGCTAACGAATAATAATTTCAGCAATGAGTCAAAAAATAAGAATAAAGTTAAAATCTTACGATCACAATTTAGTGGACAAATCTGCTGAAAAAATCGTAAAGACCGTAAAGAGTACTGGAGCTGTAGTTACAGGGCCAATTCCTTTACCAACACACAAAAAAATCTTTACAGTATTACGTTCTCCACACGTGAACAAGAAAAGTAGAGAGCAATTCCAATTAAGTTCTTACAAAAGACTTTTGGATATCTACAGTTCTTCTTCAAAAACAATTGACGCTCTAATGAAATTAGAGTTGCCAAGTGGTGTAGAAGTAGAGATCAAAGTATAGTTTTCTTGTAGGCGCTCGATGTATCAAGCGCCTACAAAAAACAAAAAAATGTCCTCAACGATGGTTGGGGAAAAACGGAAACAAAATAATATTCAGGGTTGAATTTATTTTGACCCTGTTTTTTTGAATAGAGAATTTAAATAAGTACTAATTATAAATAATTAAATATGTCTGGGTTAATTGGAAGAAAGATAGGGATGACCAGCATCTTTGACGAGAACGGAAAGAACATTCCGTGTACCGTTATTGAAGCAGGACCCTGTGTTGTTACCCAAGTCAGAACCATAGAGGTTGACGGGTACAAAGCTCTTCAACTTGGTTTCGATGACAAGAAGACTGTAACTAAAGCTGCTGAAGGGCATGCCAAAAAAGCAGGAACCGTTGCAAAACGCAAAGTCGCCGAATTCAAGGGATTTGAAGAAGATTACAAATTAGGTGACACAATTACGGTGGAGCATTTTATTGAAGGAGAATTCGTGGATATCGCGGGTACATCTAAAGGTAAAGGTTTCCAAGGGGTTGTAAAACGTCACGGTTTTGGCGGTGTAGGGCAAGCCACACACGGTCAGCATAACCGTCTACGTGCACCAGGTTCTATTGGGGCTGCATCGTATCCTGCGAGAGTATTCAAAGGAATGAGAATGGCGGGCCAAATGGGGAATGAAAGAGTAAAAGTAGAAAATTTAAGAGTTTTGAAAGTAGTTCCTGAAAAGAACCTACTTGTGGTAAAAGGAGCAGTTCCTGGCCATAAAAACGCTTATGTAATGATCGAGAAATAATGAAGGTAGCTGTATTAGATATAAACGGAAAAGACACAGGTCGGAAAGTTGAACTTTCTGCAGATGTGTTCGGAATAGAGCCTAACAATCACGCTGTTTACCTTGATGTGAAACAATACCTTGCCAATCAAAGACAAGGAACTCACAAAGCAAAGGAACGTGCTGAGATCGCTGGTTCTACCAGAAAGATAAAGAAACAAAAAGGAACTGGTACTGCCCGTGCGGGAAGTATTAAGTCTGGTGTATTTAAAGGTGGTGGTAGAATGTTTGGACCACGTCCAAGAAGCTATTCTTTTAAATTGAACAAAAACCTAAAGCGTTTGGCACGTAAATCTGCCTTATCGATGAAGGCAAACGATAAAGCAATTTATGTGGTTGAAGACCTTAATTTTGAAACTCCAAAAACCAAGAATTTTACCGCGGTTTTAAAGAGTTTAGGGCTTAATGACAAAAAATCTTTATTTGTGTTGGGAGACTTAAATAATAATGTATATTTGTCCTCTCGCAATTTGAAAGGTACTGAAGTTATAACTAACTCACATTTAAGTACTTACAAAATTATGAATGCAAACAGCGTAGTGTTGTTTGAAGGTTCTTTGGAAGGAATTGAAACAAACTTAAGTAAATAGAAACGAGATGAACATCTTAATTAAACCTATAATTACGGAAAAAGCTACCAAAGATGCTGAAGACAAAAATGTTTTTGGTTTTGTAGTGAACCCAAAGGCGAATAAGGTAGAAATCAAGAAAGCGGTGGAAGCTGCTTACGGAGTTTCTGTTGAAAAAGTTCGCACAATGAATGTCCGCCCTGATAGGAAGACCCGTTATACAAAGACAGGTGTCCAAACTGGTAAAACGAACGCTTATAAAAAAGCAATCGTACAGGTGGCGGAAGGTGATACAATAGATTTTTACAGTAACATCTAAGGAGACTTAGATTTAATTAGACACAAATGTCAGTAAGAAAATTAAAACCAATCACCCCAGGTCAGCGTTTTAGGGTTGTTAATGGTTTTGACGCCATTACAACCGATAAGCCGGAGAAGTCTTTACTTGCTCCGAACAAAAGATCTGGTGGTAGAAACAGTCAAGGAAAAATGACCATGCGCTACATAGGTGGTGGTCATAAGAAAAAATATCGAATTATCGATTTTAAACGCGACAAAGCGGGTGTTCCTGCTACAGTTGCTAGTATTCAATACGATCCAAACCGTACTGCATTTATTGCGCTTTTAAACTATCAAGATGGTGAAAAGCGCTATGTAATTGCACAAAACGGACTACAAGTTGGGCAAAATATCCTTTCTGGGGAAGCAGTTGCTCCGGAGATTGGAAATGCAATGCCACTTTCAGCTATTCCATTAGGTACTATTATTTCCTGCATCGAGCTTCGTCCCGGTCAAGGAGCTATTATGGCGCGTAGCGCTGGTGCTTTCGCACAATTAATGGCTCGTGATGGAAAATATGCTACCGTTAAACTTCCTTCAGGTGAAACCCGATTAATCTTGGTAAACTGTATGGCAACTATTGGTGCCGTATCAAACAGTGATCATCAATTATTGGTGTCTGGTAAAGCTGGTAGAAGTAGATGGTTGGGTAGAAGACCACGTACAAGACCAGTAGTGATGAACCCTGTCGATCACCCAATGGGTGGTGGTGAAGGTAAATCTTCTGGAGGTCACCCACGTTCTAGAAAAGGTATCCCTGCTAAAGGTTACAGAACCCGTACTAAAACGAAAGCGAGTAATAAATATATCTTAGAACGAAGAAAGAAATAAGTTATGGCAAGATCGTTAAAAAAAGGACCGTTCGTTCATTACAAACTAGACAAGAAAGTTCAGCAAAATGTTGATGATAATAAGAAAACCGTAATCAAAACTTGGTCACGTGCTTCTATGATTACACCAGATTTTGTTGGTCAAACCATCGCTGTGCACAACGGGCGTCAATTTGTACCTGTGTATGTAACAGAAAACATGGTTGGGCATAAACTAGGAGAATTTTCACCTACAAGATCATTCCGTGGTCACGCAGGTGCTAAAAACAAAGGTAAAAAATAATAGGCCATGGGAGTTCGTAAAAGAGAAAGAGCAGAAGCAATCAAGGAAGCAAAGAAAACAATGTACTTTGCTAAATTGAACAATTGCCCCACTTCACCAAGAAAAATGCGTTTAATGGCAGACTTGGTACGTGGTGAGAAAATAGACAAAGCACTTAATATTTTGAAGTTTAGTTCAAAAGAATCTTCACGTAAATTGGAGAAACTACTTTTGTCTGCCATCAATAACTGGCAGCAAAAAAACGAAGACGCTTCAGTAGAAGATGCAGATCTTTTTGTTAAGGAAATCCGTGTGGATGGTGGAACAATGTTAAAAAGACTTCGCCCAGCACCGCAAGGCCGCGCACACAGAATTAGAAAACGCTCCAACCACGTAACACTGGTATTGGCAGCTAACGATAACACACAAAGCAGGTAATTAAATGGGACAGAAGACAAATCCAATCGGGAATCGCTTAGGTATCATTAGAGGTTGGGAATCCAACTGGTACGGAGGCAACGACTACGGCGATAAATTAGCCGAAGACGACAAGATTAGAAAATATGTTCACGCACGTTTAAGTAAAGCTAGTGTGAGTAGAGTAATTATTGAGCGTACGCTTAAGCTTGTAACCGTTACTATAACCACTGCCCGTCCCGGTATCATTATCGGTAAAGGTGGTCAGGAAGTAGACAAGCTAAAAGAAGAGCTTAAAAAAATTACGGATAAAGAGGTACAGATCAACATACACGAGATTAAAAGACCTGAGCTTGATGCATTTTTGGTAGCTGCAAGTATTGCACGTCAAATTGAAAGCCGTATATCATACCGTCGTGCAATCAAAATGGCAATTGCTGCGACAATGCGTATGAATGCAGAAGGTATTAAAGTGCAAATTTCAGGACGTTTGAATGGTGCTGAAATGGCACGTTCGGAATCTTACAAAGAAGGTCGTATCCCATTATCAACTTTTAGAGCCGATATTGACTACGCTTTAGTTGAGGCACACACTACTTATGGTAGATTGGGTGTTAAAGTTTGGATTATGAAAGGCGAAGTATATGGAAAGAGAGAACTTTCCCCATTAGTTGGTCTATCGACTGGCAAAAAAGGTGGTGGTAAAGGAGCTCCAGCAGGACGCGGTGGCAACAAAGCACGTCGCAGAAAGTAATTTTTTAAATAAAAGAAAATGTTACAACCTAAAAGAACAAAATACCGTAAACAAATGAAAGGCCGGATGAAAGGCGATGCCGGTCGTGGCAACCAGCTAGCATACGGAACCTTCGGTATAAAATCGTTGGAATCAGAATTTCTTACAGCAAGACAAATTGAAGCTGCGCGTATCGCTGCTACTCGTTTTATGAAAAGAGAAGGTTCTATCTGGATTATGATTTTTCCAGATAAGCCAATTACTAAAAAACCTCTTGAAGTACGTATGGGTAAAGGTAAGGGTGCTGTAGAATATTACGCTGCTGTAGTTAAACCAGGAAGAGTGCTTTTTGAAGTATCTGGTGTTCCAGTTGAAACAGCAAAAGAAGCATTGCGCCTTGCGGCACAAAAGCTTCCGGTTAAAACTAAATTTGTAATGTCTCGGGATTTCCAAGCATAATTTTTTGAACGATGAAACAATCAGAAATTAAAAAAGCATCAACGGCTGAACTTCAGGAAGCATTTGCTGAATCTAGAAAAGCTTATTCAGACCTTAAAATGGCTCATACCATTTCGCCGTTGGAAAATCCAATTCAACTTAGAACCCAAAAAAGGGTAATAGCAAGAATAGCGACGGAACTAACTAATAGAGAAGTGCAATAATTGTACAGCTGAAAGATGGAAGAAATTAAAAGAAACTTAAGAAAAGAACGTATCGGTGTAGTAACCAGTAACAAAATGGATAAATCCATTGTAGTTGCAGAGGTTAAAAAAGTAAAACACCCTATGTACGGAAAGTTCGTGTTAAAAACGAAGAAATACGTTGCACACGACGAGACAAACAACTGCAATGAAGGCGATACAGTAAAGATCATGGAAACACGACCTTTAAGTAAAACCAAATGTTGGAGATTAGTAGAAATAATTGAAAGAGCGAAGTAATTATGTTACAACAAGAATCAAGACTCAAAGTCGCAGATAATACCGGTGCTAAGGAAGTACTTACCATCCGTGTATTGGGCGGTACAAAAAGAAGGTATGCTTCTATTGGTGATAAAATTGTAGTTTCTGTTAAAGAAGCAACACCAAACGGAAACATTAAAAAAGGTGCCGTTTCTACAGCAGTAGTTGTACGTACTGTTAAAGAAATAAGAAGACCTGATGGTTCTTACATCCGTTTCGATGACAATGCTTGTGTACTTTTAAACCCACAAGGGGAAATGAGAGGAACACGTGTTTTCGGACCGGTAGCAAGAGAACTTCGCGACAAGCAATTTATGAAAATAGTATCATTGGCACCAGAAGTGCTTTAATATGAAAACTAAGATGGCAAAGCTTAAAATAAAATCAGGCGATACAGTAGTAGTTACTGCCGGGGATCACAAAGGTTCAGAAGGTAAAGTAATGAAGGTATTCCTTGACAAAAACAAAGCAATCGTAGAAGGAGTGAACATGGTTTCAAAACATGAGAAACCAAGTGCAAAAAACCCTCAGGGTGGAATTGCAAAAAAAGAAGCTCCTATCCATATTTCAAACCTTTCACTTGTAGATCCTAAAACAGGAAAAGCAACGCGTACAGGATATAAAATGGAAGATGGTAAAAAAGTGCGATTTTCAAAACAATCGAATCAAGCAATATAGTTATGGCTTATATACCTAGACTTAAAGAAGAGTACAAAAGCAGAGTGGTAAATTCACTTACTGACGAATTTGGTTACAAAAACGTTATGCAGGTACCAAAATTAGAACGTATTGTTGTTTCCCGCGGTGTGGGTGCAGCAGTAGCTGATAAAAAACTTATTGACTATTCGGTTGATGAGTTTACAAAGATAACCGGGCAAAAAGCGGTTTCAACAAATTCTAAAAAGGATGTTGCAAACTTCAAACTTCGTAAAGGCATGCCAATTGGTGTGAAAGTTACGTTGCGTGGAGAGCGTATGTATGAATTTTTAGACAGGTTGGTAACTTCATCATTGCCAAGGGTACGTGACTTTAACGGAATTAAAGCAACAGGTTTTGACGGAAGAGGAAATTACTCTTTAGGAATTACGGAGCAAATTATCTTCCCAGAAATCGATATCGATAAGGTGAAGAAAATTGAAGGAATGAATATTACATTCATTACTACTGCAAATACCGATAAAGAAGCGAAATCATTATTACAAGAATTGGGATTACCCTTTAAAAAGAACTAAGAGATGGCTAAAGAATCAATGAAAGCCCGCGAGGTTAAGAGACAAAAAACGGTAGCAAAATATGCAGCCAAGCGCAAAGCTTTAAAAGAAGCTGGTGATTGGGAAGGTTTGCAAAAGTTGCCTAAAAATGCCTCACCAGTTCGTTTGCACAACCGTTGTAAACTTACCGGAAGACCTAGAGGGTATATGAGAACTTTTGGAATTTCACGTGTTTTGTTTCGTGAAATGGCAAATTCAGGGTTAATTCCAGGAGTGCGTAAAGCATCTTGGTAAGAGCAGGTTTTTCTGTTCAAAAGAAAAAAATATAAATTGGTTGAAGGTTTGGAATTATCCAAAAACCACTTCCGCAAATTCAAATAAATGAATACAGATCCAATTTCAGATTATCTAACACGTGTTAGAAATGCTGCAAAAGCCGGACATCGCGTAGTAGAGATTCCAGCGTCAAATCTTAAAAAGGAGATTACAAAAATCCTTTTTGATCAAGGTTACATTCTAAGCTATAAATTTGATGACGAAAGTACCCCACAAGGTATCATCAAAATTGCGTTGAAATACGATAAGCTTACCAAAGAATCGGTAATCAAGAAAATTCAAAGAATAAGTAAACCAGGTTTACGTAAATATGCAGGTTCAACAGAACTTCCTCGTATTTTGAACGGTTTGGGAATTGCTATTGTTTCTACTTCTTCAGGAGTAATGACTGGCAAGCAAGCTAAAGATCAGAAAGTAGGTGGTGAAGTATTGTGTTACGTTTACTAAAAAATAGACAAAGAAATGTCAAGAATAGGTAAAAACCCGGTAGCAATCCCACAAGGAGTTACAGTTGATGTAAAAGACAACGTAATTACCGTAAAAGGAAAATTAGGCGAGTTAACTCAGGAATATGCTGATGTAACCGTAAAGATAGAAGACGGACAAGTATTGGTTGAACTCCCTTCAGACTCTAAAGATCACACTGCGAAGCACGGTCTTTATAGATCCTTAATCAACAACATGATTCAAGGTGTAAGTAATGGCTGGACTAAGGAGTTAGAATTGGTAGGTGTAGGTTATAGAGCTAGCAACCAAGGACAAAAATTGGATTTAGCTTTAGGATATTCTCACAACATTGTTTTGGACATTGCTCCAGAAGTAAAGGTGGAAACAGTATCTGATAAAGGAAAAAATCCAATCGTAAAGTTAACGTCACACGACAAACAATTAGTAGGACAAGTAGCGGCTAAGATTCGTGCTTTCCGTAAGCCAGAACCTTACAAAGGAAAAGGAATCAAGTTTGTTGGTGAAATATTAAGAAGAAAAGCAGGTAAATCTGCATAACAAATAGAGTTATGGCATTATCAAAGTACGAAAGAAGAGAGCGCTTGCGCATGCGAATCAGAAAAACGGTTTCGGGGACTGAAAGTCGCCCACGTTTGGCTGTTTTTCGTAGCAATAAAGAAATATACGCTCAGATTATTGACGATGTAAATGGAAAGACCATTACCGCTGCATCTTCAAGAGATAAAGACATTGACGCTTCTAAAGTAAACAAAGTAGAAGCTGCAAAATTGGTAGGAAAAGCAATCGCTGAAAAAGCTGTTAAGGCTGGTGTAGACACCATTTCATTTGACAGAGGCGGTTACCTATACCACGGAAGAGTAAAATCATTAGCTGAAGGTGCACGCGAAGGTGGCCTTAAATTCTAAGTCATATTATGTATCAAGATTATAAAAACGTAGAATTAGTAAAACCAGGAGGTCTTGAATTGAAAGACCGTTTGGTAGGTGTACAACGTGTAACCAAGGTGACCAAAGGTGGTCGTGCCTTCGGATTTTCAGCTATTGTAGTTGTTGGTGACGAAAAAGGAGTGGTAGGCCACGGTCTTGGGAAATCCAAGGATGTAGCCAGTGCAATAGCAAAAGCTATTGAAGATGCCAAGAAAAACTTGGTTCGTATTCCACTTAACAAAGTGACACTTCCACACGAACAAAAAGGAAAATATGGCGGAGCCCGTGTTAATCTTCTTCCAGCAGCGCCTGGTACAGGGGTTATTGCTGGTGGTGCTGTACGTGCCGTATTGGAAGCAGTAGGAGTTCACGATGTATTATCAAAATCTCAAGGATCTTCCAATCCACATAACGTGGTAAAAGCAACTTTTGATGCGCTGTTGCAAATGCGAAGCGCGCAAACGGTAGCTAACCAACGTGGAATTTCACTTGAAAAAGTATTCAAAGGATAAATATCAGAGCGATGGCAAAAATTAAAGTAACAAAGGTAAGAAGCGTTATAAAACGCCCAAAAAACCAAAAAAGAATCATGGAATCTTTGGGTCTTCATAAAATGAACCAAACGGTTGAACATGAAGATACGCCAAACATTCTTGGTATGATCAATAAAGTTAATCACTTGGTTTCTGTTGAAACCAACTAAGTAAACACGATAATGAATTTAAGTAACTTACAACCCGCCGCTGGATCGGTGAAAAATCAAGGCAAGCGAGTAGGTCGCGGACAAGGTTCTGGTAAAGGTGGTACTGCCACACGAGGACACAAAGGTGCAAAATCACGTTCTGGATATTCTAAGAAAATTGGATTTGAAGGAGGACAAATGCCCTTACAACGTCGTGTGCCAAAGTTTGGATTTACAAACATCAACCGTAAGGAGTATAAAGGAATCAATATTGATACCTTACAACAATTGGTTGACGACAAAAAAATAAAGGATACTGTTGACTTTGAAACGCTAGTAGGTTTAGGACTTGCTGGAAAGAATGAGATGGTGAAGATTTTAGGAAGAGGCGAAATAAAAGCAAAACTGAAGGTATCTTCTCATAAGTTCACTGCATCGGCAAAAGAAGCTATTGAAGCTGCCGGAGGTGAAGTAGTAACATTGTAACAACAGCTAAGGATGAAATTTATCGATACCTTAAAAAATGTTTGGAATATAGAGGAGTTGCGTAACCGCATTCTGCTAACTCTTGGAATGTTATTGGTGTACCGTTTTGGGGCACAAGTAGTACTTCCAGGAATTGATGCTGATATGTTGGCGCAATTTGCAGGTCAATTCGATGCCGGTGGTATTGGAGGTTTGCTTAACGCATTTACAGGAGGGGCTTTCGCCAACGCTTCTGTTTTTGCCTTGGGTATTATGCCATATATCTCTGCCTCCATTGTTGTACAGTTAATGCAAATTGCTGTGCCATATCTACAAAAACTTCAGAAAGAAGGTGAAAGTGGTCGTAAAAAAATCAATCAAATTACCCGTTGGTTAACAATCGGTATCTGTTTGGTTCAAGCGCCAAGTTACCTTGCAGGGCTACCAGCAATGGGCGTGCCGCCAGAAGCTTTTGTTATGGGACAAAGCCTAATGTTTTATGTTTCATCAGTAATTATATTGGTAACTGGAACAATATTTGCAATGTGGTTGGGTGAAAAAATTACCGACAAGGGAATTGGTAATGGTATTTCCATACTTATTATGGTGGGTATCATTGCACGTTTGCCACAATCATTTGCTCAGGAATTTGTTTCAAGAGTAATGGAATCTAACGGTGGTTTGATAATGATTCTTATTGAATTGGTTATCTGGTTTGTTATTATCTTACTTTCTATTATGTTAGTAATGGCAGTCCGTAAAATACCGGTACAATACGCAAGAAGAACAGCAAGTGGCGAGTACGAAAAGAACATATTTGGTGCAAGACAATTTATTCCTTTAAAGCTTAATGCTTCGGGAGTAATGCCGATTATCTTTGCACAAGCAATTATGTTTGTACCTTCAGCTGTAGCGAGTTTGTCCGAAAGTGATTTTGCGCAAGGTGTGCAAGCTACTTTTAGTGATATCTTTGGACTTTGGTATAATGTAGTATTTGCAGTATTGATTATAATATTTACGTATTTCTATACAGCGATTACTGTTCCGACGAACAAGATGGCAGACGATCTTAAGCGAAGTGGCGGTTTTATTCCAGGTATTAAACCAGGAAGCCAAACAGGAGAATATTTAGATCGAATCATGTCTCAGATTACATTTCCTGGTTCTATCTTCTTAGCACTAATTGCAGTATTTCCTGCATTTGTAGTTAAGTTGATGGGAATTCAGCAAGGTTGGGCATTGTTTTACGGAGGTACTTCATTACTAATTATGGTTGGTGTGGCTATCGATACCATGCAACAAGTAAACTCGTATTTATTAAACCGTCACTATGATGGTTTAATGAAAAGCGGTAAAAACAGAAAGGCAGCAGTATAATTATGGCAAAACAAAGCGCAATAGAGCAAGATGGAAGTATAGTGGAAGCACTATCTAATGCAATGTTCCGTGTGGAACTGGAAAACGGTCATATAGTAACGGCCCATATTTCTGGGAAGATGCGTATGCACTACATTAAATTATTGCCCGGAGATAAAGTAAAATTAGAAATGAGCCCGTACGATTTAACAAAGGCTAGAATAACATACAGATATTAATACAAGGGGCCTCACGGTTCGTTGAACTATAAAAACAGAAACAGATGAAACCGGATGGTTCCATCTGACCTTTAAAAATCAAATACTAAAGACAGATGAAAGTTAGAGCATCCGTAAAGAAAAGAAGTGCCGACTGCAAGATTGTTCGCAGAAAAGGCAGATTATATGTAATTAATAAAAAGAACCCAAAGTTCAAACAAAGACAAGGATAAGTTATGGCAAGAATCGCAGGTGTAGATATCCCAAAGCAGAAAAGGGGTGTAATCGCGTTAACATATATCTTCGGAATCGGTAGAAGCCGTGCCCAAGATATTCTGAAAAAGGCCGAAGTTGACGAAGACAAAAAAGTAAGTGAATGGAACGATGATGAAATCGGTGCTATTCGTGATGCTGTAGGGTCTTTCAAAATCGAAGGTGAATTACGTAGTGAAGTTCAATTAAGCATTAAACGCTTAATGGATATTGGTTGTTACAGAGGTATTCGTCACAGATCGGGTCTTCCTTTAAGAGGACAGCGTACTAAGAATAACTCGCGTACAAGAAAAGGAAAACGTAAAACTGTTGCTAACAAGAAAAAAGCAACTAAATAAAACCTAGAGTTATGGCAAAGACAAGTCAAAAGACTACAAAGACAGTTAAAAAACGTAAGGTTAATGTTGAATCTGTTGGTGAAGCACACATTACTGCTTCCTTCAACAACATTATAGTTTCGTTGACAAATAAAAATGGAGATGTTATCTCATGGTCCTCAGCCGGTAAAATGGGCTTCCGTGGATCTAAGAAAAACACTCCCTATGCAGCTCAATTAGCGTCAGAAGATTGTGCTAAAGTTGCACATGATGCTGGTTTGCGTAAAGTAAAAGTTTACGTAAAAGGACCAGGAAACGGTAGAGAATCTGCAATACGTTCTATCCACAATGCAGGAATTGAAGTAACTGAAATTATCGATGTTACACCAATGCCGCACAACGGATGCCGTCCTCCAAAGCGTCGTCGCGTATAATAATTTAAAGTTTTAGGTATACGATTTAGCTTACTAAAATCGTATACCTAAAAAGACATACATTTTAAATAAATATCAACTGAAGGTAGATAGAAACTAAAGGATAAGAATAAGACCTTAATTTAGTTTTCCTTCAAAATTAAACCAAAGAAATGGCAAGATATACTGGTCCAAAAACTAAAATCGCCCGTAAATTCGGGGAAGCTATTTTCGGAGATGATAAATCTTTCGAAAAAAGAAATTACCCTCCTGGGCAACACGGTAACGCACGTCGTCGTGGAAAAAAATCTGAATATGCAATCCAGTTAATGGAAAAGCAAAAAGCGAAGTATACCTATGGTATATTAGAGCGTCAGTTCAGAAACATGTTCAAAAAAGCAACGGCAGCACCTGGAATTACAGGGCAAGTATTGCTTCAATTATGTGAGTCTCGTTTAGACAATGTAGTGTTCCGTATGGGGATTTCTCCAAGTCGCTCTGGTGCTAGACAATTAGTTTCTCACCGTCATATCACCGTTAATGGTGAAAAAGTAAACATTCCATCGTACCAGTTAAAACCTGGAGATGTAGTGGCCGTTAGAGAGAAGTCAAAATCTCTTGAGGCAATCAACAATTCGTTGGCAAATGCAAGTCATGTATATGAGTGGATCACTTGGAATGGTGAAAAAAAGGAAGGAACCTTTGTGGCAATTCCTGAGCGTATCCAAATCCCAGAAAACATCAACGAGCAGTTTATCGTCGAATTATATTCTAAATAATTAAAACACAGAAAGTCAATTATGGCAGTATTTAGTTTTCAGAAGCCTGATAAAGTTATAATGGTAAACTCTACCGATTTCGAAGGGAAATTTGAATTTCGCCCTTTGGAGCCAGGTTACGGACTTACCGTTGGTAACGCATTAAGACGTGTACTACTTTCCTCCTTGGAAGGATTCGCCATCACTTCGGTTCGCATCGAAGGCGTGGATCACGAATTTTCTACCATAGCTGGAGTTGTAGAAGATGTTACCGAAATCATTTTGAACCTTAAACAAGTTCGCTTCAAAAGACAGATTGAAGAAATAGACAACGAAACCGTTACTATTTCAGTTTCTGGAAATGAGCAATTAAAAGCTGGTGATTTCCAAAAATTCATCTCAGGTTTCCAAGTATTGAACCCAGAATTGGTTCTTTGCAATATGGATCCAAAAGTGAACCTAAATTTTGAAATTACTATCGAAAAAGGTCGCGGTTATGTTCCTGCTGAAGAGAACAAAAAAGCGAACGCTCCTTTAGGAACCATCTTTACGGATTCTATCTACACTCCAATAAAAAATGTGAAGTACAGTATTGAAAACTTCCGTGTAGAGCAGAAAACAGATTACGAAAAATTAGTATTCGAAATCGTTACAGACGGATCTATTCACCCAAAAGATGCTTTAACAGAAGCTGCAAAAACGTTGATTCACCACTTTATGTTGTTCAGTGATGAGCGCATTACATTAGAAGCTGACGAGATTGCACAAACTGAAACCTATGATGAAGAATCGCTTCATATGCGTCAGTTGCTTAAAACAAAATTAGTAGATATGGATCTTTCGGTTCGTGCGCTAAACTGTTTGAAAGCTGCAGAAGTTGATACCTTGGGTGACCTTGTGTCTTTCAATAAAAACGACTTGATGAAGTTCCGTAACTTCGGTAAAAAATCGCTTACTGAGCTTGAAGAGCTTGTAAACGTAAAAGGCCTAAACTTCGGAATGGATCTAGCAAAATATAAATTAGATAAAGACTAGAAGTTTTTTTGATTTTAGAGTTACGATTTTAGAAACTCTAAAATCGTAACTCTAAAATCATAACTCTAAAATTAATTTAACCCATCATAATTTGCTCTCCGCCAAACGGATCTGGTAGCAAGATGATGAAAATAAAAATGTCATGAGACACGGAAAAAAAATAAATCACTTAGGTAGAAAAACCGCCCATAGACACTCTATGTTGGCAAACATGGCTTGTTCTCTTATAGAGCACAAACGTATAAATACAACTGTAGCAAAAGCTAAAGCGTTGAAAAAATTTGTTGAGCCATTGGTAACTAAGTCTAAGGAAGACACTACTCATAACCGTCGTTTGGTTATGGCAAAAATGCGTCAAAAAGATGCAGTTGCAGAACTTTTTAGAACTGTAGCTCCAAAAGTTGGTGATCGTCCAGGAGGTTATACTCGTATCATTAAATTGGGTAATCGTTTAGGTGATAACGCTGATATGGCAATGATTGAGCTTGTAGATTTTAACGAAATCTATAATGCAGGGAAAGCTACTAAGAAAAAATCTACACGTAGAAGTCGTCGTGGTGGTACCGCAGCAGGAGCTGAAGCTACAGCTGCTAAAGCTGCTCCAGCGAAAGCTGAAAAAGAAGCAAAGAAAGAAGAAGAATAAATGAATTTAGATTCATTAAATAACAAAGGGATAAGCGTTTTCGTTTATCCCTTTTTTTTATACTATTTTTGCAAAGATTTTACGAAAAGGTAACTTAGAATAAAAATTCTAAATGCATTAAAAATATAGCATCCAAAGCATGAAATACCAAACACGAAAAAAAGCACTTATTTTACTAGCAGACGGAACTGTTTTTTATGGAAAAGCAGTTGGTAATAAAGAAGGTTCAGCCTTTGGCGAAGCTTGTTTCAATACTGGAATGACGGGCTATCAAGAAATTTTTACAGATCCTTCTTATTTTGGCCAAATTATGGTTGCTACAAATGCACATATTGGTAATTATGGTACTAATAAAGAGGAAGTAGAATCTGAAGGAATAAAAATTGCAGGCTTGGTGGTGCGTAATTTTAGCTACCATTATTCACGTGATGCTGCAGATGATTCATTGGAAGGTTTTCTAAATAAAAATAATTTACTAGCCATTAGTGATGTAGATACCCGAGCTTTGGTTAGTTACATTCGCGATAATGGTGCTATGAACGCAGTTATTTCAACTGAAGTTGATAATATTGAGGGGCTTAAAAAGCAATTGGCAGCAGTGCCAAATATGAATGGACTGGAACTCGCTTCAAAAGTTTCAACTAAAGAAGCTTATTTCTTCGGAAATGAAAATGCTAAATACAAAATTTCTGCATTGGATTTAGGAATAAAGAAAAACATTCTACGCAGGCTTGCTGAGCGTGATTGCTATATAAAAGTGTTTCCGTACAATGCTTCGTTTTCAGCAATGGAATCCTTTAATCCAGATGGATATTTTATCTCTAACGGTCCTGGTGATCCAGAACCACTTCATAGTGCAATTGAAGTAGTTAAAAATATTTTGGAAAAGGAATTACCGATGTTTGGAATATGTTTAGGACATCAAGTGTTGGCTTTGGCAAACGGGATATCAACCTATAAAATGCACAATGGCCACCGCGGAATCAACCATCCAATAATGAATTTGGTTACTGGTAAAGGTGAAATTACTTCACAAAATCACGGTTTTGCAATTAATAGAGAAGAAGCAGAAGCGAATCCGAATATCGAAATTACACACGAGCACTTAAACGATTATACGGCAAGTGGAATTAGGCTTAAAAACAAACCGGCCTTTTCTGTTCAATATCACCCAGAAGCAAGTCCAGGGCCGCACGATGCAACCTATCTTTTTGATCAATTCATCGAAAGTATAGAAAAATATAAATTACAAACGGTTTAAATTAAAAATAAGAAATAACCCTATAAATTAGCACTATGAGTATCATTATTGACATCATCGCACGCCAAATATTCGATTCAAGAGGTAATCCAACTGTAGAAGTGGATGTAATTACAGAAAATGGTTTTATGGGTCGTGCTGCTGTTCCTTCAGGAGCTTCAACAGGCGAATATGAAGCTGTCGAACTTCGTGATGGGGGAAAAGATTATATGGGCAAAGGTGTTTTGCAAGCTGTTGAAAATGTAACTGGAAGAATAGCGGGTACACTTCTCGGTATTTCTGTTTTTGAGCAAGAGTTGATTGATAAAACAATGATTGAGCTTGATGGAAGTAAAAATAAATCGAAATTAGGAGCCAATGCAATGTTAGGAGTTTCTTTAGCTTGTGCAAAAGCTGCAGCCAACGAACTGGGGATGCCTTTGTATAGATATGTAGGTGGTGTAAGTGCTAAAACACTTCCGCTGCCAATGATGAACATTATTAATGGGGGGTCACATAGCGATGCGCCTATTGCTTTTCAGGAGTTTATGGTGATGCCTGTAAAGGCAAAAAACTTTACGCATGCTATGCAAATGGGCTCTGAAATTTTTCATAACCTTAAAAAAGTATTGCATGACCGTGGGTTAAGTACAGCTGTTGGTGACGAAGGGGGCTTTGCGCCAACTTTAAATGGAACAGAAGATGCTTTAGAAACCATTGCAAAAGCTACTGAGAAAGCTGGGTACAAATTGGGTGATGAGGTGATGATTGCTTTAGATTGTGCCGCTGCGGAATTTTACGTGAATGAAAAATACGATTACACAAAATTTGAAGGCGATAAAGGAAAAGTGCGAACTTCAAAGGAACAGGCGGATTATTTAGCTGAATTGTGTGAAAAATACCCGATTATTTCAATCGAAGATGGGATGGATGAAAACGATTGGGAGGGCTGGAAATATTTAACAGAAAAAATTGGAAACAAAGTACAATTGGTTGGCGATGACCTTTTTGTAACGAATGTAGAAAGACTTTCCCGTGGAATTGACGAAAATATAGCGAATTCAATTTTGATTAAAGTAAATCAAATTGGTACGCTAACCGAAACAATTGCAGCCGTTAATATGGCGCATAATGCAGGTTATACTTCTGTAATGTCTCACAGAAGTGGTGAAACGGAGGATTATACAATTGCAGATTTAGCTGTTGCTTTAAATTGTGGTCAGATAAAAACAGGTTCTGCTTCTAGAAGCGATAGAATGGCCAAATACAATCAATTGCTTAGAATTGAGGAACAGTTAGGTGACGTTGCTTATTTTCCTGGACAAAACGCTTTTAAAATATAGTATAAAGCCAATATTTTAAGAACCTCGCTTTAAGCGGGGTTTCTTTTTTTATTTTTTTTTTGTGAGACCTATTATTTAAGTATTATTTAACCTAACAAAGCGTAAGAATGTTAAAAAAATCACTTGGAATTTTGTAATTTAGCATTTCTGAATAAATTAAAAAAATACACAATATTTTTATGGCAAAAATGGCGACCCTCGAGATAGAAGGTAAAAAATACGAGTTTCCAATTGTAGAAGGAACGGAGAATGAATTAGGGATAGATATAAAGAGCCTACGGTCAAACACGAGTGGTGTTGTGACCTTAGATCCTGGGTACAAAAACACAGGTGCTTGTGAAAGTGCAATAACGTTTTTGGATGGAGAAAAAGGAGTGTTGCGATATCGAGGATACTCAATTGAAGAGCTCGCAGAGAAAGCACATTTCTTAGAAGTTTGTTACCTACTTATTTTTGGTGAACTTCCAACGGAAGCACAGCTTAGTAAATTTCATACCGATATAAAAGCGCAATCTCATGTAGATGAAGATGTTAAGCGTATACTGGATGGCTTTCCAAAAGCGGCTCACCCTATGGGCGTATTGTCTTCATTGACTTCAGCCTTGGTTGCTTTTAATCCTTCTTCTGTAAATGTAGATAGTGAGGAAGATATGTATAAAGCCATAGTTAAAATACTTGGGAAATTTCCAGTACTAACTGCTTGGACGTATAGAAAACGAATGGGGCTTCCGTTAGATTACGGTGGAGATTCATTGGGGTATGTGGATAACTTTCTTAAAATGATGTTCAAAAAGCCTAGTGGGGATTATACAACTAATGATATTGTTTTAGAAGCATTAGATAAATTATTAATCCTTCATGCAGACCATGAACAAAACTGTTCTACTTCTACAGTGCGAATTGTAGGTTCTTCACATGCTGGTCTTTTTGTTTCAATTTCTGCGGGTATTGCAGCACTTTGGGGGCCACTTCACGGAGGTGCAAACCAGGCGGTAATAGAAATGCTTGAGGCAATTAAAGCAGATGGTGGGGATACCAAAAAGTTTATGGCCAAAGCTAAAGATAAAAATGATCCATTTAGATTAATGGGCTTTGGGCATAGAGTTTATAAAAACTTTGACCCTCGTGCGAAAATCATTAAAAGAGCAGCAGATAACGTTTTAGATAACCTTGGAATTGAAGATGATATTCTTGATATAGCGAAAGCTTTAGAAAAAGAAGCCTTGGAAGACCCCTATTTTGTTGATAGAAAATTATATCCAAACGTAGACTTCTATTCGGGTATTATTTATCGTGCTTTAGGTATTCCAGTAGAAATGTTTACGCCAATGTTTGCTTTAGGTCGTTTGCCAGGCTGGATTGCACAATGGAGAGAAATGCGCTTAAACAAAGAACCAATAGGACGACCACGTCAGATATATACAGGTGAAACCCTGAGAGATTTTAAACCTGTAGATAAAAGATAGAATCAAAAAATTTATAATTTTGAAAGCACTTCCTACAGAGGTGCTTTTTTTTATATTTGTTATATGATTAAACTTAACATTAACGACGAGATTTCAAAATTACGCGCAGTAGTATTAGGACGCGCAGATAGTAATGGGCCTGTTCCCAAGTTAGAAGAAGCTTACGACCCTAAATCTGCAGAACATATTAAAGCAGGTACCTACCCTAAAGATGAGGATATGGTTTGTGAAATGGAAGCCGTAGCGACAGTTTTTAAAAAATATAATGTAGAAGTTTATAGGCCAGTAAGTATACAGGACTACAATCAAATTTTTTCACGCGATATCGCTTTTGTTATAGAAGACAAGTTTATAATTGCAAATATTTTAGAAGATCGCTCTAAAGAAATTGAAGCCTTAGAAGCTGTAATTAGGCAAATAGATCCTTCAAAAATTATCAGATTTCCTGAAAACGCCCATATTGAAGGAGGCGATGTAATGCCTTGGGGTGAATATATTTTTGTAGGTGCATATTACGGCGATGATTACCCTAATTTTATAACAGCGCGCACCAATATGAATGCTGTAAATCACCTTCAAAAACTGTTTCCGCATAAAAAAGTGAAGCCTTTCAATTTAAAAAAGAGCAATACTATAGCAGATGAAAACGCACTACATCTAGATTGTTGTTTTCAACCTTTAGGTAAGGGAAAAGCAATTATTCATAAAGAAGGGTTTTTAATTGAAGAAGAATATGAATGGCTTGTAGATTTCTTCGGAAAAGAAAACTGTTTTCATATTACCAAGGAAGAAATGTATAATATGAACAGTAATGTATTCTCAATTTCACCCGAAATAGTTATTTCAGAAAAAAACTTTACGCGATTAAATACGTGGTTACGTAGCCAAGGATTTACTGTAGAAGAAGTGCCATATGCTGAAATTGCCAAACAAGAAGGCTTATTGCGCTGCTCTACGATGCCTTTGATTAGGGATTGATGTAATTTATGCACTTTAATTCCGATCTAATTGTTTAATTTAAAACTTAAATTAATTAGCAACGGAATTATGAAATTTTTATGCACGCTTGTATTTTCATTAGCTATAATTTTTAATGGCTTTTCACAAGGCAAAATAGATGGTTTCTATAAAGGAAAAAATAATGGAACAATAGTTTTAGGACTAGGTTTCGAAGACCCTAAAAATTATTTTGCAGGCTACGAAAAATTAGACTTAGGAAGAAGCTTATATTATGTTGCTATTTTTTCAGCATACGGAATAACAGATAATCTCGATGTAAATGTTTCCTTGCCCTATTTAAGCAGTAACAAGCAAAGTGGTTTTCAAGATATTTCAATATTTTTTAAACACCGTTTTTTTCAATCTGTTTCTGAAAAAGGTGACTTAGATTTCAGTTTTGGTGTTGGTCTTTCAACTCCTATTTCTAATTATAACATAGGAGGGTTAAATGATCTTGGTCAGCAAGCAACAATACTTGAGGCTCGTGTAATGGCTCATTATAAATGGAAAATAGGGTGGTTTGTCACGCTGCAGAGTGGTTTTTCATTTAAGTTTAAGGAAACACCTAACAGTATTCCTCTTACTTTTAAAGCAGGTAAAGCAGCCGGTAATTGGTATTACGATGTGTTTTATGATTACCAGCATTCCTTAGGCGGTATAGACTATCGTGGAACACCGAGCCCACAAAATTTTAAGGAACTTGGTGTAACGTATCAAAAAGTTGGTGGAACATTGTATAAATCTTTTACAGAGAACTTCGGAACGGCTATAAATCTCTCTTATAGCTTGCAAGGCCGAAACAGCTTTCAAGGACCTTCATACGGTTTATCAATAGTGTACAATTTGTAAGTAGTTGTAACTATTTGTTATTCGGATTAAATAAGGTTTTCAAGGGTTATTTAACAGAAAAACCATCCCCTATTTCACAAAATTTTAGTAAACTTGGCATATTAAAATTTTAACACTTTGAAGAAATTACACTCCCTAACTTTTTTAGCGCTGTTTTTAACAGCATTTTGCCCATTTACTGCCCAGCAGAAGAACGCTACTCTTGAAGAAATTTGGGGTGGCGAATTTAGAACACAGCATTTAGATGTGCTTCGCTCATTGAATAATGGTAAAGAATATGCCGTGCTTAATTTTGATAGGCAAAATAAAACCTCAACCGTAGATGTGTACGATTATAAAAGTGGGAAGAAAGCACGAACATTATTAAATTCAAACGATTTAAAAGGGATTAACTATGTAATTTCGTATGAGTTTAATAAAGACGAATCAAAAATTCTATTTTCAACGGAATTACAACAAGTATACCGTCGTTCTACACTCGGAACATACTATGTGTACGATGTAAAAACAAAAGATTTTAGCCTAGTTTCCACCAATAAAATACAGGAACCAACCTTTAGTAATGATGGCTCTAAGATTGCGTATGGTTTCGAAAACAATCTTTATATAAAAGATTTAAATTCGGGTAATACCAAACAAATCACTTTAGACGGAAAAAAGAATAGTATCATAAACGGGATTACAGATTGGGTTTATGAAGAAGAATTTGCCTTTGTCCGTGCTTTTGAATGGAGCGCAAATGGCGATAAGCTTGCGTATATAAAGTTTGATGAAACTGAAGTGCCGCAATTTAATATGGATGTTTACGGTAATGAGTTGTACCCTACGGCAGACACTTTTAAATATCCCAAAGCAGGTGAAAATAACTCTAAAGTTTCCTTGCATCTTTATAACCTTTCAAGTGAAACAACTTCAGAAGTAAAGCTTTCAGCATACAATAGTTATTACATTCCACGTTTGCTTTGGACTAAGGACAACGATTTGTTAAGCGTACAACTGACCAACCGTCACCAAAATGTACTGGATTTAATTTTTGTAAATGCGGCTACTAACACTTCAAAATTAATCTTGCAAGAGACGGATGAAGCCTATGTAGACATCACTGACAACCTTACTTTTTTAAACAATAACAGTTTCTTTTGGACGAGTGAAAAAGATGGTTGGAATCATATTTATCAATACGATAAGGATGGAAAATTGTTAAACCAAGTTACAAAAGGTTCTTGGGAAGTAACTGAATATTATGGTTTTGATCAAAATACAGGAAGAGTTTATTATCAAAGTGCCGAAAATGAAAGTATAAATCGCGATGTTTATTCTATCCTTCCTTCTGGAAAAAATAAAGTGCGTTTAACGCAACAAACAGGAACAAACGATGCAGATTTCAGTGCTGATTACACGTATTTTATTGGTTCCTTTTCAGATGCAACTACCCCTTATGTTTTTACACTTAATGATGCTAGAACAGGAAAAGTACTTCGTGAAATAAAAAACAACAACGATTTAAAAGATCGATTGGCTTCCTATAAAATTTCACCAAAAGAGTTTTCAACAATAAACATAAATGGTGAAGATTTGAACATGTATCTGATTAAGCCGTTAGATTTTGATGAAACAAAACAATATCCACTTTTTATGTTTCAATACTCAGGGCCAGGCTCTCAACAGGTTGCAAACCGTTGGATGGGAAGTAATGATTATTGGCACCAAATGCTTGCGCAGCAAGGGTATATTATTGCTTGCGTAGATGGTCGTGGAACGGGTTATAAAGGAAGAAAATTTAAAAAAATGACCCAAAAGGAATTGGGTAAATACGAAGTTAAAGACCAAATAGCAGCTGCTAAAAAATTAAGTGAGCTACCGTATATAGATGCTTCACGCACTGGGATTTGGGGCTGGAGTTATGGTGGTTTTATGTCGTCAAATTGTTTGTTTCAAGGAGCTGATACTTTTGAAATGGCTATTGCCGTTGCGCCAGTAACTAGCTGGAGGTTTTATGATAGCATTTATACCGAACGCTATATGCAGACTCCACAAGAGAATGCTTCGGGTTACGATAACAACTCACCGCTTTCGCACGTAGATAAACTAAAAGGAAACTATTTATTGGTTCACGGAACAGCAGACGACAATGTTCATGTTCAAAATAGTATGCGATTAATTGAAGCATTGGTGCAAGCTAATAAACCTTTTGACTGGCGTATTTACCCTGATAAAAATCATGGTATTTATGGCGGGAATACTCGTTTACACTTATATACTTTAATGACCGATTTTATCAAGAAAAATTTATAAAAATTAAAACTAACTAATCTAAAATTATATGTCAGACGCAATTCAATATCAAAAGCAAAAAGAATTATTCGGCCACCCAGTTGGGCTGTACATACTGTTTTTTACCGAAATGTGGGAACGTTTTTCTTATTATGGAATGCGTGCCATTTTGGTGCTTTATTTAGTGGCAGAAGCAACTAGTGGAAACCCAGGCTTAGGATGGACTAATGCAGAAGCTTTATCTCTTTATGGCACCTATACAATGTTAGTGTATGTAGCGTCGATTCCAGGAGGTTGGATAGCCGATAAATTTTTAGGGCAAAAACAATCTGTACTTGTAGGAGGAATTTTACTTGTAGCCGGGCATGGTATTCTTTCAATAGAGGAAATGTGGGCTTTTTATACCGGTTTAGGATTAATTATTGCCGGTGTAGGGATGTTGAAGCCAAATATTTCTACAATGGTAGGTGGTCTTTATAAAGCTGGAGATATTAGAAGAGATAAAGGATTTACTATTTTTTATATCGGAATAAATATAGGTGCTTTCCTTTCTAGTTTAATTGTTGGATATGTTGGTGAAGTATATGGATGGCATTATGGGTTTGGCCTTGCCGCAATTGGTATGCTTTTAGGATTACTTCAATATTTGTTGGGTCAAAAGCACTTAAAGTATGTTGGTAATAATACTAACAATTCTATGGATCCAGAAGAAAAAGCTGCCATGAAAAGACCCTTGTCTAAAATTGAAAAAGATAGAGTGGTTGTACTTTTCATATCTTTTATTTTGGTAATTGTATTCTGGGGAGCATTTGAACAAGCTGGAGGATTAATGAATATTTATGCGTCAGAAAAAACAGATAGATTACTAATGGGCTGGGAAGTTCCTGCATCTTGGTTTCAGTCACTGAATGCTATGTTTATAATTATCTTTGGAACAGCAGTTGCTGCTTTTTGGGCCAAAAGAAAGTTAAAAGGGAAAGTTTCTACTTCACTCTTTAAAATGTGTCTTGGGTTGATAATTATGGGGATGGGCTTCTTTTTCATGACTGCTGCCGCAGCACAATTTAGTAGTGATGGTGCTTCAGCTATGTACTGGTTGGTATTAGCATATTTATTCCACACAGTGGGAGAATTATGTTTGTCACCAGTTGCGCTTTCCTATATAACGAAATTGGCTCCATTAAAATATGCTTCACTTATGATGGGGGTTTATTTTGCAATGACTGGATTTGGAAATAAATTGGCAGGACTTCTAGGAGAATCTGCATCAGATTTAGGAGAATATACTGTATTTACTGGTATTGCAGTGTTTTGTGTGGTTTTTGGATTGTTAGTTTTACTAATAAGAAAGAAACTGGAGAACCTTACTCACGGTGCTGAGGATAACGAACGTAAGATAATGGATGACAATGAACCTTATGAATTGGCAGATCCAGACATAAACAAGTCTAATTAATTATTCAGAATTCAATTTAACGAAAGTATAAGCTGATGAATACCGATATAGAAAACCTATTTAAAGACAAAGTTTTAGGACACCCTGCGGGACTTTTTATCCTTTTCTTCACCGAAATGTGGGAGCGTTTTTCCTTCTATGGAATGCGAATTCTTTTGGTGCTTTTTTTAACAGCACCATTGCTAAGTGATAATCCAGGATGGGAATGGCCTAGAGAACATGCATTAGCCTTAATTGGAACCTATGCGTCGTTGCTTTACCTAACCCCAATAATTGGAGGATGGGTTGCAGATAAAATTACTGGATATAGAATGGCAGTAGTTTTAGGGTGTGTTATTATGACCCTTGGTCATGCTTCTATGGCATTAGAAACAACAACGTCTTTTTATATAGGTTTGGCTTTATTGGTAATAGGAACAGGTTTTTTTAAGCCAAATATTACTTCTATCATTTCTGAAATGTATAAAGGCAAAGAGTCTAAAAAAGACGGTGCATATACCATTTTCTATATGGGAGTAAATGCAGGTGCATTTTTTGGAATGATGCTTTGCGGATATTTAGCTGAAAACTATGGATGGTCTTGGGGCTTTGGTCTTGCTGGTATTTTTATGTTCTTTGGAATGTTACAATTCCTATTGGCAAAAGATCTATTTGGAAATATAGGCGGAAAGCCTTCTAAAGTTCACGAAGTTGAAATTCCACAGAATATAAATGAAAAAGCACCAGAAGTTGATCAAGAGGGTATTGAGGTTGCACCAACCAAATTGAATCCATTTACCATGTTCGACAAGGTGCTCGTAGTTCTATCATCTGTTGGCGGTTTGCTATATCTTTTTAATGACCCCTTGGAGAAAATAGGAGGAACCTCCTTAGTCCCTTTTGAAATGTTTGGGCTTAGTGGAACGAACATAGTAGTTTTAACTGCTTTAGTCTTGTTTTTAATTCTATTAATTGTACGTATTACAAGATATTTGCCAATAGTGCGCGATCGCATTATTGCTGTTTCCATATTTGGACTTTTTACAGTATTTTTCTTTTCGTTCTTTGAACAATCGCTTGGTTCAATGACAATTTTTGCAAGAGATTATACTGACAGAACGTTAGTTGGTGATTCTGCAATGATTTTTAAAATAGTGGATGCCTTATTAACAACGGTGCCTCTTGTAATAATTACTTGGGTAATTTATTTGCTTTTCAAAAAGACTTTTAATAGAATCGGATTTTCAAACATCATACTCGCTATTGCTTTTATAGGTGTGTGGGCGCTTGTTATTTATAGACTATACGATAAATTTTCACAAGAAGGAAACGAAGTAGATGCTACGTGGTTTGGAATATTAAACTCTTTCTTTATAATTACATTGGCACCTCTGTTCTCTAAATGGTGGGAAAGTAAATACAATCCGAGTGCGGCTATGAAATATGGAATAGGTTTAATACTCCTCGGTCTAGGGTTCGCAGTACTTTCTTATGGCGCATACGATATTCCTCAAGGCGCCATGACCGCTAAGGTGAGTATGATTTTCTTAATAGTAGCGTATTTATTTCATACCATGGGCGAACTATGTATTTCTCCTGTTGGTCTTTCATATTTAAGTAAACTGGTGCCAGCACGAATGATTGGTTTTATGTTTGGTGTTTGGTACCTTGCCATTGCTGTTGGACAAAAAGCTGCAAATACGATGGGGGGAATGATTGATAAAATTTCGGCTGAGTATTCCCTTGGAATTTTCTTTTTGATATTTACGCTTATACCTATTGGTGTGGGGCTAATAGCGATGGTTCTTAACCCTGTTCTGAAAAAATTAATGCACGGAATTCGTTAACACACAATACTTTTTACACAATGAGCGTTCCTTTTTTATGGAACGCTTTTTGTTTTAAAACCCAGAATCTTAAATAGCTTATACAATGAAATATTTTTTACTACTATTCCTTATTTTGTCTGTAGGGACTCTCCACGCCCAAAAAATTAATTGGATGACGATGAACGAAGCTTTAGAAGCGCAAAAAAAGGAGCCTAAGAAAATTTTTATGGATGTTTATACTACTTGGTGCGGCCCATGCAAAATGTTAGATAAAAATACATTTAGCGACAAAGAAGTTATTGAGTATGTAAACGAAAATTATTATGCCGTAAAGTTTAATGCTGAAGGTACTGAAGAAGTAAACTATCAGGATTTTGTTTATACAAACCCAAATTATGACCCTAATAGAAAAGGAAGAAATTCACAACACCTTTTTGCACACGCATTAAAAGTAACAGCATATCCAAGCGTTGTGTTTTTTAAAGAAAATGGAGATTTAATCCAAGCTGTGCCAGGGTATAGAACACCTCCACAACTTGAAATCTTTCTTAAAATGATTCACAGTGATGATTATTTAGAGATAACAACTGCAGCAGCATGGGAAGATTATCAGAAAAAATTTAAACCTACATTTTAGACTAGCATTTTCGGTTTCATATTCGAGCTATTCTAATGAGAAAGCTCCTTGTTTAGCAGTATGACTAAACGGGAGCTTTTTTATTTTACAGGTTTTCTCCCAGCGTACTACATAACTGAAATAATTACTTCCATCCGCAAGTATTTGTTTTGGCTTTAAACTATCAATAAGACGGTTTAAATTTACCTTTGGACTGTTTGTAAGGAATAAAGTGTGTATGTTTTTATGCTTCGGAAAAACTCCTAAACTATCTAATACCAATACATTTTTAAGCTTGTATTCAAATACCTTCGGTAGTTTTTCTTCAGAATAGCTTTTAGCATTAACTGCCGTTTTAAAGGATTTAATAGGATGGGTTTCTGTATAAGTCCGTGTAATATCATTACTAAATACAATAAAATCGGTTCCGTTTTTATAACCGATAAGGGTCTGTTTGCTCTTCTGAAAAACGATAAATTGGTTGGAAGAAACCTTGTATGCATCATAGCAATAAATCAATAGCAATATTGAAAAAGCAAGTAAAGAAGTCATTATTCTTCTATAATTCATTTTCTGAAAAAACAATGCAACTACAATAATCAATAGATAACTTCCTAATACTTTTAAAACAGAAAAAGGAATGTCTTTAAATAAAAAATCCTCCTGCATAGCTACCCAATGAATAAAACCATTGAGCCCTTCAATTAAAAAATTATAGCTTTCTGCAATCCAATCTGGTAAGGCGTTTATTGTAGCTAAAAAAACAATTATTAAGCCACCACACATTAAGATTGTTAAAAAGGGGAGCACCACAATATTGGTAATTAAAAATAAACCAGGAAATTGATGAAAATAATACAAGCTTAAAGGTAAAACTCCAATTTGTGCGCAAAGCGTAACCGTTACAATTGACCATACTTTACGAATTAACCAATGTTTAGAATACCCAATTTTGTAAAAAATAGGCTGCAACCATACAATAAAAAACACAGCCAAATAACTTAGCTGAAACCCAATTTGAAAAAGCCATAAAGGATTGATTATTAGTAGTGTTAAAAAAGAAAGAAACAGGGTGTTTATAGCATTTGTTTCTCTATTAAAAAGTTTTGCTGCTGCAAAAAAGCTAAACATTGTTACTGCACGAGTTACTGATGGCGATAAACCAGAAAGCATTGCAAACCCCCATAAAAGTGTGATAATTGAAATTGAACTTACAATCAACCCGTATTTTATCCGTGCTAAGGGTTTGAGTATAAATGCAAGAATAAGGTATAAAATGCCTACGTGAAGTCCGGATACAGCTAAAATATGCACCGCTCCCGCAGCTGCGTATGCTGTGTAAAGAGTTTTGTCAATATCCTTTTTTTCTCCTAAAATAAGTGCTTGAACAATGGCGCGCTCCTCCGTTTTTAACTTTGTTTGTCGAAGTTTTTCAACAATGGTTGCTCTAAAATTTTGTGCAAGCCCAAGGGTGGTTTTTGTTCCTTTTCGGGTTTTTAAAATAACTTTTTCAGAAATACGTAATTGTCCATACACTCCTAGTAATTTCATATATGCTGAATAATCAAATTGATGGGGATTTAGCGGTTTTGGAATTTCAGAAATACGGGCATTTACCAATAAAACTTCATCTGCTGAAAAGGAATTCATCAATGAATCTTTAGAAATATTCAACAGTATTTTTCCTGTCGAAGAAATACCGTTTATAGCATTCACATTGGCAATATATTTATGGTTGAACTTGTCTGGCTTTAAAGATTGACTAATTTTAAGTTGTATTAATTCAAGGTCTGTAGTTGTTTTAAACGAATAATGTGTGGGCTGAAATTGTGGTAACCGGAGTTGATAACTAAAATATCCAATAGTGAAAAAACAGAGGTAGCAGGCAATTCCAAAGTAAATAGTTTGGAAAAATTGCTTTTTCGCCCAAAGCCACAAGGCAAAAACAATAAATACCAGTGCTAAAAGAAAATTAAGTAATAAGGCAGAAATAGGGAAGAAGTGCGCGAAGACAATTCCTAGCACTATAAAAACAGAAAACTTTACTATTATAAAGTTTATGAATTTCATGCCCAAATAAATTAAGTTGATACTTAAATTTTTTGGGGAGGAGATTCTTAAAAGTAACGAATTTTACTTAAGCAAACAATAGTAACAGGTTATTAATTAACTGGTTAGATAATTCGGCGCACTTCAGCAAACGCTTTTTTCCAATAAGCTTCATCAAGAGATGAAATTATAACACCGGCTCGCGTGGTAGAATGTATAAATTTAACCTCACCTCGTTTTGCTTCCACCACCAAACCCACATGTGTGATCGTATTTTTCTTGCTGGTTTTAAAAAAAACTAAATCGCCTTTTTCAATATCTTTAAAGGAAATAAGTATTCCTTTTGTTGCCATATCGCGCGATACGCGAGGTAATGCAATGTTTTCTTTTAAAAATGCAGTATAAACCAAGCCAGAGCAATCCATTCCAGCGACGGTAGTTCCTCCATATTTATAACGTGTGCCTTGAAAAGTTTTGGCGTAATCAATAATTTCTTCCTTTATTTCCTTTGGGCTTTCCTCCTTATCTTTTTCTATTTCCTTGGAGATTCTATTGTTTTTATGCGGACTTACCTTCTTAATTGTTTTTGTGTTGGAATCGCTTTTACCAATTATTTCTTTAGGAATTTTACCTGTATTTTTCGTGCTTCCGCAAGAAATAAGAACTATAGAAAAAAAAGAAAGGAAAAGTAGTTTTCTCATCAATATGGAATAGTGGTTGATTGCCTAAATATATAAAACTTTATTTATTTCACCTTGATTGTGGAATGAATAAGTTTGGCTGTGTTTTCACTGGCTCCTCGACCGCCAAGTGCCTTTTCAAGATGGTAGTATTCCAGAAATATTGTTTCGCGTTTGTTGGAATCTAGAATAGCAGAAAGTTCTTCTTTGACTCTCTTTTTGTTAAAATCTGATTGTATTAATTCGGTAACCACAGTTTTGTTTAAAATGAGATTTACCAATGAAATGTACTCCAATTTAATAACACGTTTGGCAATTTCATACGAAATTTGGTTTCCTTTATAACATACTACTTGTGGAACTTTAAACAAGGCTGTCTCTAAAGTTGCAGTGCCCGAAGTTACCAATGCTGCTTCTGAAATGCTTAAAAGATCATAGGTTTTATTTGTTACAAAGTGTACGTTTTTGGTACTGAGAAATGTTTCGTAAAATGATTTTTCCTGACTAGGTGCACCAGCAATTACAAATTGATATTCTTTAAAATCTGTTGCTGCAGAAATCATAATCTCAAGCATTTTTTTTATTTCCTGTTTTCTACTTCCAGGAAGGAGTGCAATAATTGGACGTTCGTCTAATCCATTTTCTTCTTTAAATTTTTCCGGAATTACTTGGGGTCTATTATGTATGGCATCAATCAAAGGGTGACCCACAAAATGAACAGGAAACTTGTGTTTCGCCTCGTAAAATTCTTTTTCAAAAGGAAGAATCACATACATTTCATCTATATCTCGCTTTATTTCTTTGATACGTCCTTCTTTCCAAGCCCAGATTTGTGGGGAAATATAATAATGTGTTTTAAAACCTTTTTGCCGAGCCCATTTTGCGATGCGAAGGTTGAAGCCCGGGTAATCAATAAATATAATTACATCGGGATTATAGTCTTCTATGTCTTTTTTACAGAATTTAATATTCTTTAAAATAGTGCCAAGATTCATTATTACTTCAGCAAAACCCATAAAAGCTAAATCGCGGTAGTGTTTAACTTCAGTTCCGCCAGCAGCTTTCATTAAATCGCCACCCCAAAAACGAAAATCTGCCTCGGCATCTTCCTTTTTTAAAGCTTTAATTAAATTAGCACCGTGTAAATCTCCGGATGCTTCGCCTGCAATGAGGTAATATTTCATTTATTAAAAATTAAAAGTTTAAAACCTTTCAAGTTTGAAACTATTTTAGAATATTTTGTAGTAGTATGTCAAAAAAATGTGTCAATGTCATTCCAGCTTCTCGCGCTTGTTTAGGGATGATGCTTTCTGCTGAAAGTCCTGGGTTGGTGTTTATTTCAAGAAAATAAGGCTTTCCATTTTCAATGATAAATTCACTGCGGCAAATACCTTTCATATTCAATAATTTATAGATTCTAACAGCCTCTTTTTGTACCATTTCGGTTTCTTCTGGTGAAATACGTGCTGGAGTAATTTCATCCGATTTTCCTAGGTATTTCGCTTCATAATCAAAGAATTCATTTTCGGAAACAATTTCAGTTACCGGCAGCGCAATAATTTCTTCTCCATTATTATATACCCCCACGGAAACTTCTGTGCCCACCAAAGCAGTTTCAATAATTATTTCAGAATCTTCAGTAAATGCATTTTCAATAGCAGGCATTATTTCATCCATTTCATTCACTTTACTTATTCCAAAACTGGAACCAGAACGATTTGGTTTTACAAAACAGGGCAAGCCTGTTTTCTTAATTATTTCTTCAATATTGATTTCTACACCTTCGTTTACATAATATGAATTAGCTGCCCGAACACCAAAGTTTTTCAAAACCGAAAGGCAATCGCGTTTGTTAAAGCTAAGTGCAGCTTGATAATAATCGGTACTTGTATGCGGAATTTTTAGTAACTCCCAGTAAGCTTGTAGGTAACCATCCTCGCCAGGAGTACCGTGAATAGTGTTGAAAACAGCATCTGGATGGATGGTTTCACTGCCCTTTATAAAACTGAAATCAGCTTTGTTTATAGGGTGCTTTGTTCCATCTTTTGAAACATAGTACCATCCTTCCTCCAAAATATGGATAGGATATACTTCATATTTATTTTTATCGAGTGCATTGCAAACAATTTCGCCGCTGTTCAACGAAATTTTGTACTCGCTGGAATATCCGCCCATGGCAACGGCTATATGTTTTTTTTCCATAACAAATGCTTAAAACCTGCGTTTACAAAAGTATTAAAAATAAAGGTCTGTAGTGTGCTTAAAATTTAAAGTTGCACACTAATTAAACTACGTCACATCTTTTTAAAATAATAAATGTTCTAACGTACAAACTAAAGGAAGCATTCAAGGGTTTAATATGTTTGTAAGTAGCAATTAAAGTTTCATTAAAATTTCAAACTCAACAAAAGATACTACCTTTGGGTTTTATATTTTTGTACATTAACAAAGAAACGTATGAATTTTTTCCAGTTTGTATTAACCAAAGCATTTTTTAAACAATTGCTTTTGGCATTAGTCGCGCTACTTATTTTAGCATTTTTAATATTATGGTGGTTGCGAATTAGCACGAATCACAATGAAAAGATTGAAGTGCCTAATTTGGCCAAAATGTCTTTAGATAAAGTTGAAGAAAGGTTAAATGAAATGGATTTACGCTATGAAATCTTAGATTCTGCAAACTACAATCCAGATTATCCACGCTATTCAGTTATTGAACAGATTCCAAAACCTGGAAAATTTGTAAAGGAAGATAGAAAGCTATATTTAACGCTAAACCCTTCAGGATACAGAAAAATTGATGTTCCAGATGTTTTAGGGCGCACACGTAGACAAGCTGAGCCTACACTTTTGGCGATGGGTTTTGTAATTGGGAAAGTAAGTTATAGACCCCATATAAGTGATAATGTGTTGGAAATGCGCTATAAGGGTGAAAAACTTGATCCAGGAACCCCAATTGAAAAAACAGCAGTGATAGACTTGATCGTTGGTGATCAATCTTTAAATAGAATACAATCTAATGATGATTCTTCGGAGGAAAGTCCAGGCGCGTCAACAGAAAACATAGAAAACGATAATGGCGAATTTTAACGAAGCGGAAATTGATGAAACGGATGGTAATGATGACCTTTATGAGCATTACCGTTTTAAGGCAGATAAGGGGCAGGGCGCACTTCGAGTAGATAAATACTTGATGAACCTGATTGAAAAAGCGACTCGTAATAAAATTCAAAAAGCTGCGGTTGCGGGCAATATACACGTAAACGGAATTCCTGTAAAATCTAACTACAAGGTAAAAGGGAATGATGTGATTACGGTTCTTTTTGAACATCCACCTTACGAGTTTTTGTTAGTGCCTGAAAATATTCCCTTAGATATCGTGTATGAAGACGATGCTGTTCTGGTGGTTAACAAACCCGCTGGAATGGTGGTGCATCCTGGTCATGGTAATTATAGCGGAACGCTAATAAATGCCTTGACCTATCATTTTGAAAACCTTCCCAATAATTCCAGTAATAGACCTGGATTAGTTCATAGAATTGATAAGGATACTAGTGGCTTGTTGGTAGTTGCAAAGACGGAAGAAGCAATGACATTTCTTGCCAAGCAGTTTTTTGATAAAACAACAGAGCGTGAATATGTGGCTTTAGTTTGGGGAAATGTGGAAGATGAGGAAGGTACGATTGAAGGTAATATTGGCCGTCATCCCAAAAACCGTTTACAGAACACTGTTTACGAAAATGATGAAGAAGAAAAAGGAAAACCAGCCGTTACGCACTATAAAGTTTTAGAGCGTTTGGGATACGTTACTTTTGTTTCTTGTAGGCTGGAAACTGGAAGAACACACCAAATTAGAGTACATCTTAAATACATTGGGCATACGCTCTTTAACGATGAGCGTTATGGAGGTGAAAGAATTTTAAAAGGAACAACGTTTAGCAAATACAAGCAGTTTGTAGAAAACTGTTTTAAGGTATTGCCACGTCAAGCACTACACGCACGAACCTTAGGATTTGTGCATCCAGTTACGAAAGAGTTTATGCGTTTTGAATGCGCTATCCCTGATGATATGGAAGCCTGTTTAGATAAATGGCGTAGTTATTCGCAAAATGTTATCGAGTAAGATTATCTACTTTTGTAATTCTTAACTTCAAGAAGGTGGAATATAAAAAAATCCCTTTCCAATTACGGAAAGGGATTTTTGTTATTTTAGAATAACAAGTTGCTTAGTTTTTAATCCACTTTGCTGTTGAAGTATTTTTTCCGTCGGAAATGGTTACGAAATAGATGCCGTTTTTAAGATGCTTTAAATTATAGCTTGAAGTAGTTTCAAGATTTGTTTCTTCTGAAAGAATTACTTTCCCATCTATCCCGAATATTTTTACGGTAGCTTTTTGTATAGCAGCTGGAACTGTAAAGGTCAGCATTCCATTTGAAGGATTGGGAGCAATGTTTATTACATTTAGTTGGGTGTTTTCAGTAATACCAGCCACATCATCAAGCTTTACATAACCAGCACGGGTGTTTTCGCCTTTATAGCCATTGCGTTTTATTGTTGCAGGATTGTAGGGTACGTTTAGGTTATATAGGCTTACATACGTAGAGTCTACACCGCCACCAAAGGTTTGAGTATAACTATTTGCAGTAAGGTCTAACATGCCGTCATCATTCACATCTCCTAACACAGCACCGTTTAAAAATGTAAATCCGCGTGGGCGTAATGGAAAACCATCTATTTCACCCGTACCATCTAATGAAAAGGCATGAATATACCCTATACCATCAGCATCGGTAAGCACACTTGGGAAAACAATATCTAGTACGCCATCGTCATTTACATCAGCTATAGAAAGTACCCCTTCTGTACCACCATATTTATCTATTGGGAAATTAGGTAGGTTCCCTCCATCAGGGTCTAAACCATAGATGGTAGGAAGTAGATCGCCTTGGGTACTGCTCGTGTTTCTATCTGACATAAATATTTCGAAAGTACCGTCATTATCAATATCCAAAACAGTTGCTGGTGAATAGGTCCAACCACCTAGAGCAATAGGCCAGCCAGATTTATAAGTTCCATCGTGTTCCATTACGTAGAAACCTGGGGCATCCCCGTGGTTGCTTCCTATAATCTCTAAATCGTCATCACCGTCAAGATCTGCAAGTATTGGCGATTGGTAGGAATATTTCACATTTGCATCAACCACTGGGAAATTAGGAAAAACCTGTCCTTGATTGTCAAAAATATACATACCTCCGCTTGAAGCTGCAATAACTACATCTGCCTTGCCATCATTATCAACATCTGCAATAGAAGGTGTAAAGGCAGGAGTTGCGCCCACTTCTACAGGCCAGTTTGCATTAATCGAGGTTCCGTCTTTATTTATAACGTGCACAAACCCTTGTGTTCCGCTTACACGTTCGCCAGTAATTATTTCTAGGTCTCCATCACCGTCAACATCTGCGGCAGCTGGCGCGTTAATCATCCAGTGGTCGCTAAAGTTTAGGGGCCAACCAGGAAGGTCGTTTCCATTTGGGTCTATAAGGTAAACCCTACCTGCATTTGGTACGCCACCAGTATTTACAATAATTTCTAGTGTGCCGTCATCATCTAAATCTGCTACGGTAGGTGGTAATAATATTGTTCCGCTAAGGGTTTTATCCCAAAAAACGCTGCCATCGCCTTTAAGAGCGTATAGGGTGTTCCAAATTCCGAATAGAATTTCGTCTACTCCATCGTTATCGATATCTGCCAAGGTAACACCTCGTGTGTTTTTGAATGTAGGATTTGTAGGTTTTCCTAAATGCCATATCCTATCAAAAACTTGGGGTTGTTTTGAATTGTTATAATTATCAGGCAGTATTACTGTTTCAACTGAAATAGTGCCGTCTTCGTTTAAACTTGCTTTTTTACCTTGTTGTTGTGCAGTGGAAATAACTGTCGCTCCAAGGAATATGGCAGATAAGAGGGTAATTGTCTTTTTCATTAATAGGTGTTTGAAGTTAATTTCTCTAAAGGTATAGATTTATTTTGAGTATGCAAAAGCAATGTTTTGGAGGTGTTTGAATGCGGTTTAGCTATGGAGGTATTTTGTAGGTAGTTGTAAGAGAAGTATTCCATTGCGAGTGTGAGTAGAAAATAAGCAGATGGGAATATGTATTGAAAGTTTATAGGAGTATTAGAAAGCCTAATCACATTCATGCGGAAATACTTTCTTAGCGGCTGGAGCGTACTTTTTAAGTTTGCTAAGGAGCATCTCTTAATGAAATGTTAAATTTGCTTTGTTTTTATATTTTTAAAATGGGTTTAGGCTCTTAAAATCGGTATTCCGACTATATTTACTGCTTTTCAAAATTATTTTAAATATAAATTCAGCAATTAATGAAAAATTTTATTCTCTCACTTATTGTCGCTGCATTTGTTATGCCTGTTCAGGCTAATGAAGGTATGTGGTTTTTAATGCACATTGAACGGTTAAATTACCGCGATATGCAAAAAATGGGTCTTCAACTTACGCCCGAAGAAATTTACAGTATTAATAACGCTAGCCTAAAAGATGCTATTGTTCAGTTTAACGGTGGGTGTACTGCTGAAATAATTTCTGGTAATGGTTTAGTGTTAACCAACCATCACTGTGGATATAGCCAAATAGCAGAGCTTTCTACTGCTGAAAACGATTACCTAACCAATGGGTTTTGGGCAGCAAACCATAAAGAGGAATTAAAACCCAAAAGCCTTTCTGTTCGCTTTTTTGTGAGAATGGACGACGTTTCTAAGCGTATTTTAAGTTTAGTAAACGATTCTATGACGGAAGCAGAGCGCGAAGCAACCATAAACCGTGAAATAGCGAAGATTGAGCAAGAAAATAACGAAGGCGGAAAGTTTACTGTTTCTGTGAAGTCTTTCTACCAAGGAAATGAGTTTTATTATTTCGTGTACCAAGATTATACAGATGTTCGTTTGGTAGGAACGCCACCAGAAAGCATCGGGAAATTTGGAGGAGATACAGATAACTGGGAATGGCCAAGACATACAGGCGACTTTTCACTTTTTAGAGTATATGCAGATAAAGATGGAAATCCAGCTGAATATTCTGAAGCTAATGTGCCATTGAAGCCAAAACACCATTTAACGACCAACCTAAACGGTTTTAAAGAAAATGATTTTGCAATGATTATGGGTTATCCTGGTAGAACAAACCGTTGGATGCCAGCAGGTGGAATTGAGCAAAACGTAAAATATGCGTATCCAGCGTGGGTGGAAGCTTCAAAAACATCGATGGATGTTATGAAAAAATACATGAATGAAGATCAGCAAGTAAACCTTGACTATGCTTCTAGCTATGCATCTATCGCTAATTACTGGAAAAACCGTCAAGGAATGATTGACGCTTTAACACAACATAAAACTGCAGAAAGCAAGCGTAAAGACGAAAAAGCATTTCAGAAATGGGCTTCTAAAAAGGGCAATGAAAAGTTTGAGAATGTAATTCCAGTAATCAATAACTATTACGAAAAAACAAACGAAATAAGCAGTCATAACAACTACTTGATTATGATGTTGCGTACTAAAATGGGTATTTTACCATACCGTTTGGGAAGTTCTATTGAATACTATATTGAGCAAAACGAAGCAAAACGTGCTGAGTTATTACCCAAACTAAACGATGATATTGCAAACCTATATGAAGGAGTTCATGTTCCCTTAGAGAAAAATGTTTTGGCGGCACAGCTAAGACTTTATACTTCAAAAGCGAAAAATATAGCTCCAAATATAGCTGAGATTGCTGCTACAAATAAAAACAGCGATGCTGGTTGGGATGAATATTTAAATACTGCTTTTGCGAATAGTATTTTTGAGAGTAAAGAAAAACTAGAAGCATTTTTGGCTAATCCAGATGCTGAGGTATTAAAGAATGACCCCTTGTATTTATTTTCAACAGGTTTATTAGCACGTTACCGTTATAAGTCTGAAGAAGAAAAGCAATTAGCGGATGAATTTGAAGGTGCTTATAGATTGCTTGTTCAAGGAATGCGACTTCAAAATCCTGACGAAAAATATTACCCAGATGCAAACAGTACATTGCGTCTTACGTACGGAAAAGTAATTGCTTTGCCAGAAGACAAGCGTAATGATGCAACAAAAAACTATTACACAACCTTAAAAGGAACTGTCGCAAAATACCAGCCTGGGGATCATGAATTTGATATGCCAAAAGAATTGATTGATCTGTATGAGAAAAAAGACTTTGGGCGCTATGCAGATGCAGATGGCTATTTGCCAGTAAACTTTTTAACTGATAACGATATTACTGGTGGAAACTCTGGGTCTCCTGTACTTAATGGAAAAGGAGAGTTAATTGGTTTGGCTTTTGATGGTAATATTGAAGCAATGGCTGGAGATGTTATTTTTGATGACCAACTGCAACGTACCATCAACGTAGACATTCGTTATGTTATGTTTTTAATTGATAAGTTTGCAGGAGCAAGCCATATTATTGATGAGCTTACCTTGGCGAAGTAAATAGCATAATTAATAAACTTCATATATTCAGAAAGCCCCATAAATCTAGGTGTAGATTTGTGGGGCTTTTTTGTTTCAATTAAATTGCATCCTTAAATAAAACAACTTTATGGCTTCAGGATTTTTCGCAATATTAGATGATATCGCTGTATTACTAGATGATGTGGCAATGATGAGTAAAGTAGCAGCCAAAAAAACGGCTGGAATCTTAGGAGACGACTTGGCAGTAAATGCCGAAAAAGCTTCTGGATTTGCTTCTTCCCGTGAAATTCCTGTATTGTGGGCAATTACCAAAGGCTCGTTTTTAAATAAGTTAATTATTCTGCCTATAGCCTTTTTACTCAGTGCCTTTTTACCGTGGGCAGTAACCATTATTTTAGTGCTGGGAGGTATTTATCTTGCTTTTGAAGGCGCAGAAAAGATATATGAATTCTTTTTCCCACATGCGCATGAAAAGCAATCGTTTGTGGAAGATGGACTTACAGAAACAGAAATTTTAGCTATTGAAAAGGAGCGTGTAAAATCGGCTATCATTACAGATTTTATACTTTCTATAGAAATTGTAATCATAGCTTTAGGGACGGTGGTTGAAGAAACGCTGGCTACCCAAATTATGGTAGTTAGTATTATTGCTATTATCGCTACTATTGGTGTTTACGGTATTGTAGCTTTAATTGTGAGAATGGATGAAGCGGGTTACAAGCTGATAAAAAGAAGTAAAAGTGAAAATAGCTTTTCTAAGAAATTAGGAGTGGTTTTAGTGCAAGCACTCCCGAAAGTAATTAAAAGTTTAAGTATAATTGGTACCATTGCTTTGATTCTGGTAGCAGGAGGGATTTTTGTTCACAACATTGATTTCTTTCATCATTTTTTACCGCAACTACCTTCAATAGTAACGGAATTTATTGTGGGCCTTTTGGTTGGTTTTGCAAGTTTATTGGTGCTAATGGGAGTAAAGAAACTATGGCAGCTTTTTAAAAAGTAAGGTGAAAAGCTGTTGCTTATTAAATAAGCTCGTCTAGCATATTGTCTAGATTCAAATGAAAAATGGTGCCATCTAGTAAATCTTTTACTTGTTCAACTTCTATGTAACTCATAGCGAATGAAACAATTTCTGAAGGGGAAGCCACCAAAAGCGGACGTTTGGTTTCGTCGGCTTTGCAGTCTTCACATAAAGTACAATTTTCAAGGGTTTGGTTTACAGAATTTGAGAAACCTTTTAATTCTTTCATAGAAAGCAATAAACCTGTATAGCGGAAAACGAGTTGCACCTTTTTATAATCATTTGTAGCAGCGGGCTTCCATTGAAACGCAATTCCAAAGTTATTATAGTATATCGTGTTAAGGTCTTCCATGGCTTAGTAACAATCCATTTTTAACTGTCCGTTATGGATTAAAACATCTAATGTTTTATTAGATTTCTCTTTGAGTAATTGTTCCAAAACATCCAAAACGCCGTGTTGCATCGCTAAGGAACCACAAAGCATAAGTACTCCTCCATTAGCAATGGTTTTTAAAATAGCATCACTTTGTTGAATTACTAAATCTTGAACGTATTGTTTGTTTTTTTCTCTAGAGAAACACTTTAGAATAGTTATATCGTGGGTTTTAAGATTTTCAGCATCCAAAATAGCGTCATAAATTTGTGCGGAGTTTATTGAACGCCCACCCCAAAGTAGGTTTATAGTGGCATTACTATTTTCGTTTACCATTCCTAAAAAGGGTGCTATTCCAGTTCCATTTGAAATAAGAACCGCATTTTTTGTTTTCTTCGGAAAATGAAAGGTTGGGTTTGTTTCAATTGCCGCTTTAAATACAGCGCCTTCTTTTAAATTATAGAGATAGGAAGAACCACGGCCAAACGCATGTTTTTTGATGCTTAACACTATTTCATCTCCTATTCTGGCAATGGAATATTGTCGGGCAATGTCAGAGTTGTTTGGAAACACAGCTAGTAAATCCCCCGAAGTGAATGTAGTTTTTCGTTTCGGTTTTAGGCGAAGTAAAAACGTATTATCACTGTTTAATGCTGTTCGTTGAATTACTTTTAGTGGAATTTTATGGAGGGTTTTTTTCTGTTTAGGAGGTTCGATCTTTAAAGGAACATTTGTTTTTTCAGTCCATTTTACAACCCATTTTTTAAAGTCAGTGAAATTGGCATTATTAATTTTATAAAGTGGTAAAACTCCTTGAAAGTTTGTTTTTTCTTGTAAAAGTATATCCACATTAATTGCAAACTGGCAATAATCGGGGTATTCCAAGGAACCAAAACCTATAACAGCGTAGCTTATTTTATTAGGTTGCTGGATTGTTTGTAAAATAGTTTCAAATTTCCGAGCATTTGTAGGTGCTTCTCCTTCGCCATAAGTTGCTGTTAAAACAATAAGGTGTTTTGCCTTTGCGTAGGTGGTATAATTGTTTAATTCAGACAGATAAACTTGTTTTTTTGCAAGCGTCAGAGCGTTGTATAGTCGTGTGGCAAAAGCGAAGGTAGTTCCTGTTTCAGAGCCAACAAGAATAATAAATTCGCATTCGTCTTTGTGGGGCATTTTGGGTGTGGCACTTACTTTTTTTCGTCTTTTTAGTGTCATCACAAAGCCAGAATACATAAAGAAAAGTATGGAAGCGCTTGCTATAAGTAATATTATAGACCATACTACATTGCCTTCGCCAGTATGCAGTGTCATACTTAGCCTTGAAGCAAACACAATAAAAGGGTAGGAGTTGCTCCGAACAATGGTGCCAGTTTGCTGATTAAGCTGCACTTCTTTGTCTTGTAGCGCAATGTGGAAATAATCTTCAGGGGCTTCAGAAAAGGGGAAATCTACCTTTCTTACTTTCGAAAGCATGGTTTCTTTAAAAAAGGGAATTTCTGAAAGGTTTTCAAAAGTTTGACTTTCTTTTGAAATGGGTGTGTTTTGTGTTTTAGGGGTAGCTTCTGGCAATAAATCAAATTTTTCAGCAGATAGGTAAACACCTGTTAAGGCTATAATTAGTATTGGAATAAAAAGGATTCTACTTAGAATAACGTGGTAGCGCATTTCAAAATATTCCTTTTGCACTTTTGAGAAAAATTTTTTTAAGCCTCCTTGTCTTTTCGCTAGCAAGAATATACCCGTACTAGCAATGATAAAAAGTAGGAAAGAAACAAGGCCCACGAAAAACCGGCCGATACTTTTTAGGAATAATGACCGGTGAAGATTGGTGGCAAAACTATAAATTTCAGGGCGTTTTGAAACTTCACCTAGATTTTGAGCTGTGCTTGGATTTATATAAATATCGCGTGTTTCAAAATCTTCGGTTAGCACAGACGCTTTTACAAAACCAGAAGGTTCAATTTCCAAAGAAAACACTTCGTCATAGTTTTCCTTTATAGCCTCCATGGTGGTTGCTAATGAAACTTCCTCCAAATTTTGCACTGCAAACCCTTTTGATTGGTGGGTAATTGGTTCAACCGCCAAAATAATCCCGGTAACCGAAGCAACAATCAAAAACAGGGAAGAAACGACGGCAAGTGCTAAATGACTATACCTCCAGATGGAAATGGTCATGGGTTTGGATGTGAAATATTTGACTTGAGAATGGAGCTGCGGCACTCTACACCCAAGCTATTTGTATTATTGCAGAAGCATACGCACGTAACGAATAAAGCCTTTGCCTTCTTTTTTGCTTTTTAAATTTTCAGTGGTAAGTGGAAACTGGAGATCGTCCTTAAAATAGTTTTGATCTTCAACGGAAGTTTCAAAGCGTAGGCTATACCCTTTGTCAATTTTTGCAACGGGAATTTGTAAAATACTCACAGAGCGTTCCCCACCACTAACAGTTTCACCTGAAATGGCATCGATATTTGGACGGCGTTTGCCATAAAATTTCCACCATTCACTTATTTCACTATACCATTCACTGTCTTTGCCTTGTACGTATAGGGTTTCTTCATATTCGCCTTTTGGGTTCATTAATGAAACCACCACATAAGCACCTTCACCTGTATAATTTACCATTTGTATAAGGCATTTAACGGCTTTGGTTTCAGTTTTTGTAAATCCTGATGTTAAAAGTACTAGGATAAGTATTGCTGGAAATAGTTTAAAAAACTTCATCATCTTAATTTAAAAAATTCAATGGTACATTTTGTTTTTGTAAGAATTCGTTCTCACTTGCTAAATCATAAGCGGTTTCTTCAAAATCAGTTGTTGCTTTTTTATCGGCTCCTATTGAGATTAAATATTTTAATAGTTGCTCATCTTTAGCTTTCATAGCTGCTTGGTGTAAAGCGGTTAATCCTTCAGAGTTTGCTGCGTTTACAGGGATTTCAAAATTTGAAATGCGCTTCATTAAATCCAGGTTGTTTGCTTTTGCCGCAAGATGGTACAGTGTATTGCCATCAGCTTGAATGGTATTTAACTTTAAACCTTTTTCTTGAAGCATTTTTAATTTGCTTTCAAACGCTTCCGTTTTTTGTGAGTTAAAGGATTCAGCCAAATAATATGCCAATGAGTTTCCGCTGGTGTCTTTTGCTAGGGCATCACTCCCTTTTTGCAATAAAAATGCAACAACTTCTGGAGAATTACTTTCAACGGCAAGCATTAGGGCCGTTTGTCCTTTAATATTGGTATCGTTATAATCTTCTATATTTTGTGAAAGCAACTGAACAATTTCCAGATTATTGCGAGAAGCAGCATTTAGAAAGGGGGTGTTGCCAGCGGCATCTTTTTGGTTAACAGCTGCTCCAGCAGCAAGGAAAAACTCAAAAATAGATTTGTCAGTATTGTTTAATGCCAAGCGATGTAATGGGGTGTAGCCAGTATTAGTTATAACATTTGCAACTAGTCCAAGTGTTTTTAAATAGGTGTATACTTCTAGGCTATTTTCAAAGCCGCGTGTACCTTGCGCTGCGAATAAGTAGGCGTTGCCGCCGTTTTTATTAGGAGTTTTATAGTCAACCTCTTTTTTGACAAGCATTTTTAAAAAATCAATATTCCCTCGTTTAGCAGCATAATTGAATATACCATTGCCTTCATTATCTGTACTATTTAGTGAAATCCCTTTGTTGATAAAATACTCCAAATCCTTTTCATTCTTTAAATAAGGAGCTGCGAGCAGCAGCGTATTGGCGCCATCTTGATTTACTTCTTTAGAAAGGATAACCCCATTTTCAATAAACAAATCGTAGATTTCAAGGTTTGTAAGCCCAGAAGCAGCAGCAAAAATAAGTGGGGTACTTTCGTGGCTATCTAAAGCTGTTATGGACGAACCTTTAGCTAATAGTGTTTTTACAACCTCAGTTTTGCCTGCATAAGCAGCCCAATGTAAATAGATTCGGCTATCGTGCGTGCGCTTATCTACAGGATTCCCTTTAAGTGAAAGCAAATAACTTATTACTTTAGGATTTGCTTTTTCTATGATTGCATACACGGTAGCGTCAAAACCATTTTCATTTAAAGCAACCGCATCGTTGCCTTCTGAAATTTTTTCTTCTACTGTCGCTATATCTGGATTTGATTTCCAGAATGCACGATCGTGAAAAATATTTTTTTGCTGTGCTACCGAATTAAACACACACAAAAAAAGAAGGGTTTTGATTATAAGTTTCATAGTTTTATTTTTCAATTAATTTAGAACACCCTTTCTCAACCTCCCTTTTGGAAGGGAGGTGAGAAAAGAAGTATTTATTTTTTTACAAACGACTCGATTACGGCGTCAATTGTAGCTTTGTCGTTATAGTCTTCTTCTTCGAATAAAAACTTGTAAAGCGGTTTGTTGCTTACTTTTTCTTCCAATGAAAGGTCTTGGTTTCGGTTGTAAACCTCCTCCCATTTATTACGAACTAAAGCCCACTTTTCACCATTATCTTTCCACCATTTTGCAGCAACTGCACAACGGCTGTCAGCTACTTTTACGTAGGTGTTATAGCCTTTTTCTTTGGCCAAAATTACATCTTCCTTAGCATTTTCACGAATTACTTTAAGGTTATCTTGGTCGTGAATCCAACCAAAATCTGTTAATTCTACTCTATTCCCACGAACCGTAAGGTTGTAATCGCTTCGAGTTGTGTATTCACGTCTTGGCAAAGGTGCATTGGAAGTATTTTCCCAATAATTTTTGCCATCAACATGTACCCAGCTTCCAGAACCTTCATAACGAGGGCTGTCATCTACTTGATATACTTTTTGCGTCCACTGTCCTTTTACTTCCGCGGCTGGTTTTTTTACATATTTCCATGTATTATCGGCATTATAATCGTAGATAACGGTGTTTTCATACAGCCAATCTTGGCGCCAATGCTTAACAACCATTGGATTTGCTGGGTTACCAACTTGAAGCAAATGTTGAATAACGATTTTATCGTCTTCATCAGTTACTATTTCTGCCCATTCTAGTGCAGATGAAACTTCGGTATGTGAAGGTTTGTACAAGGAATCTTTGCTATAATTGAACGTTTCGGCGAAGTTAAAAGTAACCTCAAAACACCCACACATTTCCTTAATAGATTTTTTGTCTAAATCTTTTTTATCCTGTGCCTGAAGCGTTATTGCTGAAATTGCCAAGGCGAAAAGTAAAGTGATATTCTTTTGCATTATCGTATTAATTTAAGATTAGTTTTTTTGAAATAGTGTTATTCCCAGAAGTGAAGTTTACAAGATACATTCCGCTTTGTAAAGCTGAAAGATTCAATGTTTTATTGAAAAAACCATTGTTAGCATCAACTTTTGATGTGTGAACCAATTGCCCTTGAATGTTGTAAATTGAAATATTATTTTCCTGTGAAGTAGTGTTTTTTAGATTATAAACCAGCGTTACCATCTTGTCTGTTGAAGGGTTTGGGTACATGCCAAAAGCAATACCTTCAGTAATAGTTTCAAGACCTAAAAGATCTGATACATCTTCAAAATTAAAGCTTAGGTTTCCTGTAGCTGAACCTTCAAAAGAGCTGAATGTTAGTCTGTAAACTGTGCTTTCATCATACTTTACGTAATAAGCCATATCGCTATTTACTTCATAACCAGTGCCAGTGAATGTTTTCCAGTCGTATCCAATGGTATTTATTTCTTCAGAATATGTTTGGTTTGGGTCTGGAATACCAGAAGGTTCATCATTTTTGGCAACAGTAACATTTGGGTTGTGTAAAGTTCCTGTTACAAAATAATGTTCCCCAGGAGGATCCAAATAGGTATCGTATTTTCTAAAAACGAAATCCCATGCATCTATTGATGGCTCTGCGATAACTTCTGTATTGTTTTTTAGTGAATAATAGTTGTAGCGGGTAGTTGGATTGCTGCTGTTTGAAACTGTTGTTGTCGTTTCGCCAATCCATGCGGTTCCATTCCAAGTAGCATATTTAAAAGTATAGCCGCCAAAATAATCTTCATTTATAAACTTTCGGTAGGTGCCGTCTGCATACTTTAATACAAAAACGATAGTTCCTTCTACATGATGCGAAATAGGATTGTATTCTCCCCAACCATAGGTGGCAGAACCTTGCATAAACGCACCGTTGTCCCAGGTTGTATTATCATTATAAAGGGGTGTCCATGAAGCTTCGTTAGCAACATTTATAGTGTTAAATGCAGCAGGGTCGTTAGCCGCTTCAAATACTTGAATTCCGGCACCATCATTTACACGGATTCCAATGCTTTGTGCATTTTCACGCAAGAAAGCGATATCCCAATTTTCGGCGGTATAGGTATTTGTTTCACCCGAAGAAAGTTTGTAGTAAACTTCATTGGTGTATCCTGTACCCATAGAGAGATTTACAGCAGTTTGTTGGGCTGTGGCAATAAGGCCGAATAATGCTACGGCGGTTATTTGTAATAGTTTTTTCATAACAATAGTTTTTAGTTTTCTTTTAATAATTCATATTTAAATTCTGGGAAACCACGATCTCCATTATCACCTAATAAGGCTGTAAATTTGAGTTTGTATATGTTGCCGTTAGGATCTTTTACGATATAGAAAATAGTTTTAATAAGTTCTTTATCATCATTCATAACATCTCTCCAGCTTGCACCAATAGCACGCTGATCTTCTTTAAAGTTCCCATCAATTATATTTGAATGGGTAAATGTGTCATATTCATATTGATCGGTTGTTACACTATAGGCTCTTACCCCCCCTTTTCGGTTATGTAAAACACCATCTGAATATCCGTACGAACCAGCATCTTGAATAATATTTGTAAAAACGGTAAAGTTTAAATCCCATTTATCAGCTTCTGGTTCTACATTTACAATAGCATTTGTATTAAAGCTAAAGAATGTTGCATTATACCCAGCTGTTTTATTAATCGTGACTTCTTGATGTGTCGTATCATTTAGGTTTGCATATTGAAGCACATAGCTATCGCCATTTCGCAGTATTCTAATTTTCTTCCAGCCTCGTGCATCTCCTGTTAAACCTACACTTCCTGAGGCTGGGGCTTCAGTGCCAACTTCGTAGCCTAAATTCACTAAATAGACGTTGTTTTGAGTTTCCTCCAGATTAATTTCATTGATAGCAGTTCGGTTTATATCACCGTCAGGATAATCAATGTAGGCTTCATTTTCTGGGTCGAAGGTACCTATGGCAACTTGAGGCATTAAATCTGAAACAGTTGCTTGGGTAATGTTGTCAATATTTGTTTCATTTAATTCGGCAGCAGCCATAAAAATGGATCCATTAATACCAACCCGGAATTCGTCATGCGAAAAGAAAGCAAGGTCCCAAGTATCACGTTGTATTTTTACGGAAGTTTTTTTACTTAAATCTACATATACTTGATATTGCTCATTAGGGCCCCCAATTTCTGGAGCGATGCTTCCGTTGTTAACCGCTTCACTATTTATTTTAAAAACAGAATACCCTCGAATTTCAGCATTTGGGTACGCTATATTTGTTACTGTAAATGCTATTTGTGTGGTTTCATCTAGCGCGGTATTAAGTTTCGTGAATATTAAACTATTGCTAGTACTGCCTTTAGTAATAGGAAGTGTTATTTTCCCGTCAACAATTGCAGGTTCCGTTATAAAATCTGTCCCGTAAATTGCATTTTGAGCTTCTATTGAAAGGGTGAACGCCCCATCTGTTTCAGCATAATCAGAATAAACGATTGAAATGCTTTCGGAACCGTTTATTTCTCCCAAGTTTTTTGAAGACTCTTCAAAAGCCACTACAAATGGGTCGGAAGTAAGGTTGTTGTCATCAGAACTACAGGCGGAAATTCCTATAAGCGTTAAGAAAATACAAAGAATGTTTTTAAAAGGATTCATAGGTTAAAAGTTGAGATTATAAGCTAGTTTTAAAAAGTAGGATCTACCGTACCCCAAAGAGATTTGATTGGCAGCACCGTTATGTGCTCCACCATTAAAAGCACTAGAGTTTAGAGCGGTAACATCAAAAAGATTTCGGCAACCCAAGGTGGTTTCAAAAGCGTTCTTGAAAAATGATTTGCTAATAGTTGCGTCCATCCAGCTGTAACCATCAGTTTTTCCTGCTACAAAAACTTGTTCGCCTTCAGTATTTGTTTTTTCAACAAATTGTTGTTGTTCGCCTGTGTATTTAAAAAATGCGGAAAATGTGGTGTTCCATTTTGGAACGGTATAGCCTAAATTGGCGTTAAGTTGAAGGTTAAAAAGGAAATCATTATCAGCATTACTAGCTTCAATCACTTTTGATTCCCCTTGCACAGAGACTCCTAATTTTCCGCTGAAATTTTCGTAGTAAATCTCATTTTCCGTGAAAACTCCCAGGGTGCGGTAGCTGTCTATATTGCTGTATTGAAACTTCAATGGACTTTGTTCAATTACAATCAGTTCAATTCTATCTTTAAGCCCTAAATAATTAAAGCTTAGTTTGTTTTTCAGTCGAATTTTTCCATCTAATAGTTTGCTGCTTTTCTTTATATGGAAAAAAGAAGAAATTCCTTTTTCTGGCAGTAAATCTGGATTTCCAAGTACAGTATGATTTATATTAACATAGTAGGTGTATAGCTCATCATAATTTGGCGTTCTGTTTGCGGAACCAAGAATAGCACGCACTTCCCAATCATTATTGAAAAGATGCTTCGCACTTAATGACCCAATAAGTTGTGTTTCAAAAATTGTACTAAAGGAAACTCTAGCTCCGGGTCTAATTGAAAAACGTTTTGAAAACTTCATTTCAGCTGAGGCAAAAAAATCATAATTATCAAGACTTTGTGTTATTTTATCACCTCCTTGTGTAATTTCAAGTGAAATGGGGGAACCGCTACCACGCTCATTGGTTAATTCATAACCCGCCTGAAGGCTTGCGGTATTAGATTTAATAAGATTGCTAAAAGTACCACGTGAAAAGAAAACACTACGCGCTTGGTATTCTCCCGCTTCTACATTTTGTTTTTTGTCTTGTCTAATTACATAGGTATAGCGTTCCAAATCTTTTGTTTGCTCTTGGTAGCTTAAAGAAATATTGTAGTTTATTTTTTTGAAAAGTGATCCTGCTGCACTTAAATGATGGTAAAAGCGATTGTTTGTAAAAATTTGATCTTGCGCAATAGGACTTGATGTATTGGTTGATTCATCAGCTCTAGGTTTAACCGTTTGATTGTAATCTTCAATATGCTCATTTAAATAATCGAAGCGATAAAAAACGCTAAAGTCGTTTTTGGTATATGAGAGTAGTGCTTTTGCATTCTGTTGAAGTTTTGGCAACCATTCGTGTCCACGTAAATTATCATCTCTATCGTATTTCTCACCCATACGCCCATTCCAAAATCCTGTGAAATCGTTTCGGGTATATACCACATTTGCATAGAGATTTTCGGTGAAGTTATGCCCTAGTTTTATAGATTGTATATGACGCCCACGATTAAACCACTCGTATTCATTGCCTACACTTTCCTCTTGAAGGTAAGCGCCAATTTCCCAATCTTTTTTAGATGATTTTTTTGTTATAATATTGATAATTCCCGAAACTGCATTTGCGCCGTATTGCACTCCCATTGCGCCTTCAACAATTTCAATACGTTCCACGTCGTCTAGATTTATTAAGGTAAGGTCTGTGTTATTTCCCACACCTTCTTCATTGATTATCGGTACGTTATCAATTAATACTTTAAAATACTGGCTGTCTAAACCAAAAAGGCTGACCCCACTTTTTCCGGTTGAAGGATTGGGAGTAATACTAAGATTAAGTGTGTTGTTTAGAATATCGGCAAGGTTATTTCCCGCTTGGCGTTCAATGTCTTTACGGGAAATTACCTTTACTTCAAAAACTGATTTACCAACCGACTGCGGGTTGTGTTGCCCGGTTACAACGACCGCTTCTAGTTTTTCAATTTTCGTGCTGTCTTTAACGGTTTCATTTTGAGAGAAAAGATTAATTCCTAAAAAAAATAGAGCTAAGAAAAGTAGGTTTTGTTGGGTCATCATTTTGCTAATTCTGGGCAAAACTAATGTTTATTCTTATTTAGAACAAATAAAAATAATATTTTTATCAAATAATTTTTCTTACAAAAAATGGAAGGTTTTATTCGCTAAAAAATAAATGGAGTGACCTTAAACTTTGTTTAATTTTATAAGTCAGAAGTATTAATTGTTCCGTCAAAGGGTTATAATATTTTGTTAAATAAAATTTAGCACATATTGAAGTTGCCCATAAAAATTAGCTTTGTAAGATTTCTAATTTATTGCTTGCAGTTATATTTTCCAGCCACATATGAAGACCAAACACTTAGTTTATGCGCTATTAGTTATAGGGACAATAGCTTTTATTTCCTACAGAATAATTTATAATCAGCAGCAGAATGCTGTTGGAGAAAGAAAGAGTAGTCCAACCATCGCTGTTATTAGTGGGATGATTGCCACTCCTGAAAATTTTGCAGATAACCTTTCCCTTTCAGGAACTTTAGAAGCAAACGAACAAGTAGAAATACGCAGTGAGATTATGGGGGTTGTAGAGCATATTAACTTTGAAGAAGGCGCAAATGTTTCAAAAGGGCAGCTGCTTTTAAAAGTGAATGATATGGAAATGCGTGCGCAGCTTTCCCAAGTTCAAACCGCGCAACAACTAGCAGCCGAAAATGAACGCCGAGCAAAACTGCTACTCGAAAAACAAGCTATAAGTCAAGAGGAATACGACATTGCAAGTGCCGATTTTAAAAGTGCAAAAGCACAATCACAACTTATTTCTGCGCAATTGGCAAAGGCAACAATTCGGGCTCCATTTTCTGGAACCATTGGATTGCGTTACATTTCAGAAGGTACTTATGTTACTCCAACAACCCCAATTGCTTCATTAGTAAATACACAGAAACTAAAAATTACATTTAGTATTCCGGAAAAGTATGCCAGCCGAATGAAACTTAATAGCGAGATTAGTTTTACTACCTCTGGTTCAAAGGAAGCATATACCGCAAAGATTTACGCCATTGAGCCACAAGTTGATATTGCCACCCGTACTTTAAAAATGCGGGCTATTGCTGACAACCCGGAAGGGAAGCTCTATCCAGGAACTTTTGCAAATGTTATTTTTCCGTTAGAAACTGTGGATGATGCTTTATTGGTGCCAACAGAATCTTTAATTCCAATACAGAATGGAAAGATGATTTTTATTTCAAAAGGAGGGAAGGCAAAACAAGTTGAAGTAGAAACAGGTTCCCGAACGGATAGTTTGGTGCGTGTTATTTCTGGAATAAAAGCTGGAGATACCATTCTAACTTCTGGTGTTATGTCGCTTAAAGATGGTGTTCCGGTAAAGGTGAAGTTGGCTAAAAACACTAAAACTACTGTTGCGCAATGAACCTATCAACCCTAAGTATAAAACGTCCGGTGCTAACAATAGTAATGAACCTTGCTATAATTCTTTTTGGCATTATTGGGTATACCTATCTTGGTGTTCGAGAGTTTCCTTCCATAGACCCAGCACAGATTTCTGTACGAACTAATTATTCGGGTGCGAATGCGGATATTATTGAATCACAAATAACTGAACCGCTGGAAAAATCGATTAATTCGATAGATGGAATCCGAAATATTACCTCTTCAAGCAATCAAGGTTCAAGTAGAATTAATATTGAGTTTAACCTTGATAAAGATCTTGAAGCTGCAGCAAATGATGTGCGCGATAAAGTGTCGCAAGCTATACGAAGTCTTCCAGATGATATAGACGCACCGCCTGTAGTTTCGAAAGCAGATGCAGATTCAGATGCAATTATTTCGATGACAGTTCAGAGCGATAATAAAAATGTTTTGGAACTTTCAGATTATGCAGATAATGTAATTGCGCCGCGTCTTCAAACAATTCCAGGAGTGAGTAGCGTTCAGATTTGGGGGCAACGTAAATACGCCATGCGATTGTGGATAGATCCTATAAAATTAGCTTCCTACGGACTTACGGTTGCTGAGGTTAGAAGTGCGTTGTTGGCTCAAAATGTTGAGCTTCCTTCAGGAAAATTAACGGGAGCTAATACAGAGCTTACGGTAAAAACAATTGGCAATCTTGCAACAGAAGAAGAGTTTAATAACATAATTATTTATGCAGATGGTGAAAAAGTAGTCCGAATGAGCGATGTAGGGAGGGCTGTTTTGGAGGCTGAGAATATGGAAACCAAGCTAAGCGATAGCGGACAACCAATGGTTGCTATGGCGATTATTCCGCAGCCTGGAACCAATTATGTGGATATTGCTGATGCATTTTATATTGAATATGAAAAGCTTAAGAAAGACCTTCCAGCAGATTTTAAATTGAATATTGCCAGAGACAATACAGTTTTTGTGAAAAGAGCGATTGTTGAGGTTGTTGAAACACTTGCTATAGCTATAATACTTGTTATTTTAGTGATATTTTTCTTCTTTAGAAATTGGTCTATGGCCTTACGTCCGTTGATTGATATACCAGTTTCGTTGATTGCAACATTTTTTATAATGTGGCTTTTTGGGTATAGTATTAATGTACTTACACTTTTGGCAATTGTTCTTGCTACAGGCTTAGTGGTTGATGATGGAATTGTAGTTACAGAAAATATCTATAAAAAAGTAGAAGAAGGGATGAGTCCAATTGAGGCTGCAATAAAAGGATCTAAAGAAATATTTTTTGCTGTAATTTCAATCTCTGTTACCCTAGCGGCAGTCTTTCTTCCCGTAATATTTTTGGAAGGTTTCGTAGGAAGGCTTTTTCGTGAGTTTGGGGTAGTACTTGGAGCAGCTGTGCTGGTCTCGGCATTTGTTTCGCTTTCGTTAACACCTATGCTTAATGCCTATTTAATGAAACCGGGAAAACAGAAACAAGGTAAGTTTTATAGGGTAACGGAAAAGTATTTTGTAAAAATGAATACATCCTATGCAGAATCCTTAGGTAGTTTTATGAAAAAGAAATGGCTAAGCTTCCCTATTTTATTGGTTTGTATTGTGATGATTGGTCTTTTTTATAGCCTTCTAAAAAAAGAAACAGCTCCTTACGATGATCGTAGTTATATTCGTGCAACGGTTACTGCACCTGAAGGAGCATCTTACAATTATATGGATCGTTTTATGAATGAATTAACCGATTTAATAAACGATTCCATTCCAGAAAAGAAAGTGAACCTTATAATTACCTCTCCAAGTTTTGGGTCCGCATCTGTAAATACAGGTAGGGCAATTATTTCGCTTGTAGATCCTGAAGATAGGGCGCGCTCCCAGCACGAAATAGCAGAAGACTTAACCCGATGGACACGGCAGTATACGGATGCACGGGTAAGTATTTCTGAATCGCCTACAATTGCTGTAAACAGACGTGGCGGAATGCCAATTCAGTATATTATTCAAGCGCAGAATTTTGATAAATTAAAAGAGAAAATCCCACCTTTTATGGACGCTGTTGAAAGGGACCCAACTTTTTCGAATAGCAATGTGGATTTGAAGTTTAATAAACCTGAAATATACGTTACTATAGACAGAGAAAAAGCGCAAAGTTTAGGGGTTTCGGTGTTGGATGTGGCACAAACGCTTCAGCTTTCATTGAGTGGCCAACGTTTTGGTTATTTCTTAATGAATGGAAAACAATACCAAGTAATGGGGCAATTTGATAAAAAAGATCGAAATGCACCAATGGATCTTACTTCTATGTTTGTGAAAAATGACAAAGGCGAATTAATCCAGATGGATAACCTTGTTACAACCGAAGAACATAGCAGCCCGCCCCAATTATACCACAACAATCGTTATATGAGCGCTACGGTTTCTGCAGCTCTTGCTCCAGGCAAAAGTATAAGTGACGGCATAGATGCTATGGAAAATATAAAACAAAATGTGCTAGATGATACTTTTACAACAGATTTAGGTGGTGAATCGCGTGATTTTGTAGAAAGTAGTAGCAATACCTTATTTGCTTTTGGCTTAGCGTTGTTATTGATATTTTTAATTTTAGCCGCCCAGTTTGAAAGTTTTATAGACCCGTTTATAATAATTTTGACTGTTCCGATGGCGGTGGCAGGGGCCGTTTTTTCCCTGTGGTTGTTTGGGCAAACTTGGAATATTTTTAGTCAGATTGGGACCATAATGTTGATAGGTTTGGTGACGAAAAATGGTATTTTGATTGTTGAATTTGCAAACCAACTCCGGGAAGAAGGCATGCAAAAATCTAAAGCAATTATGAAAGCTGCAGAATCGCGTTTACGTCCAATACTTATGACGAGCTTAACCATTGCGCTTGGAGCGTTACCGATTGCCCTTTCGCTGGGAGCAGCATCAACCAGTAGAATTGGAATGGGAGTAGTTATTATTGGGGGAACAATGTTTTCATTAATACTTACTCTTTTTGTAATTCCTGCGCTATATTTAATGTGGTCGCGTGAAAAAGTACACCGTCCAGAATTTGATCAATTGGAAAAATATGAAGCTTAATAAAACACAATATACAGTATTTTTTTTCTTCACTTTCTTCGCTTTTAAAGGTGTTTCACAAGAAAAAGAGTTGCTTACCGTAGAAGAAGCGGTTTCCATTGCGTTAGAAAATAACTACCAAATAAAAATTGTTTCTAATAAGCTTAAAATTGACGAAACCTCTATTAGTCCTGGCTTTGCGGGAATGCTTCCGTCGGTTAATGCTGTTGCGGATTCTAATAACAGCCTTCAGAATATTACCCAAACACGCTCTGATGGAACAAAAGTTTCACTTGATAACGCCAAGAATAACAGTTTAAATTATGGGGTAGCATTGGATTGGACCATTTTTGACGGCCTGAGCATGTTTGCACGCTACGACCAATTGCAAGAAGTTAAAAAATTAGGGGAGGTAGCATTAAAACAAGCTATATTAAGTACTGTAAGCGATGTTATGATTACGTATTTTAATCTGGTACAGCAGCAGCAGCAATTAAATGCACTCGATAGCACGCTGGTAATTTCAAAACAAAGAGTTGTCCTGGCGAATAATCGCTTTAGTATAGGAAAGGCATCTAAACTAGAACTTTTAAATGCCCAAGTAGACGAAAATACGGACCAGACACTTTATTTAAGGCAACAAGAAGGATTTAAAAACGCTAAAATTCGCTTAAATGAAATATTAGCAAGAGATATAAAGACTGATTTCCGTGTTGTTGCTTTAATTTCAGTAGCTAAAAACTTAGAACTTACATCACTAGAAGAACAAGCGAAGTCCCAAAACCCACAATTACAAGCACACCTTATTAATAAAAGAATTGCAGAGCTAGCGTTAAAACAGCTTAAAGGAACACGTTTACCTACATTAAACGCCCAAGCGGGCTATATGTTTGGAGATTCTGAATCTAGTTTGGGGTTTACTACAAACAACAACGCAAAGGGGTTTAATTACGGGCTTTCGGCTAGGTTTAATATTTTTAATGGTTTTAATCAAAACCGAACTGAGAAGATAGCCAAAATTCAAATAGAAAATTCAGAATTACTTATAGCCCAACAAACACAGCTTTTAGCTTCTCAACTAGCAATAGCATACCAGACATATACAACAAACTTAAAATTAATGGAGCTGGAAGTTACTAATGAAATTATTGCCAAAGAAAACCTTGAAATTACTATGGCAAAATACAGAATAGGAACCATTCCGACCATAGAGTTTAGAACAGCACAGCTTAATTACATAAATGCAGTAGTGCGTTCAACAAATGCTGTTTATGAAGCCAAACTTTCAGAAATTACCTTAAAAGAACTTTCCGGTAGCTTAAAGCTTTAATGCCCTCCTTTTTTTTAATTTTTTCTTACAAAATTATTTTCATTTAAAATCCCAGCTTTTTCAGTGCTTTGTGGGATTATTAAAGATATTCTTTAAGACCGATTTAACAAAAAACACAAAATAATGTTAATAAATAGGTTCAGATTTACGATATTTGAAGCGTAATTTAATTGTATGTAAGCAATTATAAGTCAAAAAAAAAATCAGCTTTTATTCTTTAATATTCTCCTCTAATTTCAGAAAAAAGATGGTTGTATTTTCTAATTTATTCAAACACACTAACTAACCAAAATTATCATTTCATGAAAAAAACACTAGTATTGGCCTTGTTTTTATGCTTTAGCTTCAGCGTAATTAGTCAAGAGGAGGAGGTAGATTTAACCAACTATAAACGTAGTTCACTTTACACTTTTATAGTAACAGATCTAGAGCAAGAGCATAGTCAAACCATTCAGGAGGCTTTTATTAATTATCCTATTCCAGATAAATTTAATGATCACAATAGCGAGCTACGTACCTTGCCAAAGTTGGTAGACGAAAATTTATCTAAAAAGGAAATTAAGAAGCTTCAAAAGGATTCTATTTCACAATTTCTTACAAATAGAGCTGTTGCAAAAGCCATGGTTGCAAAGTGGTTTAATAGAAGTGAAGAAGGTGGTTTTAATATGGATTTGATAGCAGAACGAGGTTCGTATAGTGCTTCCGATATCGATATTAAGATAGCGAAACAAAGCGAACGCGGGTTGGCAATGGTAGCTGATGCTGGGGAAGAACTATTAAGCAACACCTTTGTTGTGGTTAACAACTTTAAGTATACCAATAAAGAAGAAGTTGCTAAAAAAGCCAGTGGATTTTTGTCAGTTGTTTCTACAGTGGCGTCTGTTGCTGGTGTTGATGCTGTAAGTCTAGCGGCAGATGCAGCAAGTTTAGGAGTTGGTGTAGCAGGTAAAGGCTATATCATTAAGACTGATGCTCATTTGTATAAACTTGTATGGGATGAAGAAACGGCTGCAATTTTCTATAATGACTATTGGACGGAAGATGGTGCCATAGACCCAGAAAAAGTGGAAGCTTTTGAAAATTCAAATATTTTTAAGCTAGAATACATCGGTACTGAAACTGCTTGGGCAGATTTACAGAGTACTGCATTTACAACGAAAACAGATGTTGAATTAATAACTGTAGCTACTAAAAAAGCGGGGGATGCTGTGATTGCTAAATTGCAAAAAGCATATGAAGTTTTCCGAACTAAGACTCCATTGTTAAGCGGTGATCCTCTTGCTGCAAAAATAGGAATGAAAGAAGGCTTGGAAAAAGGTGATAAGTATGAAGTACTAGAACAAATTATAAACAAAGATGGCCAAACTGAATACAAAAGAGTAGGCGTTATTAAAGTTGAAAAAAATATGATTTGGGACAACCGTTATATGGCAGATGAAGAAAACCCTTCTGAAATTGAATACACCACTTTTAGTGGTTCCAAAAATAAATATTATGCAGGAATGCTAATTAGACAAATAAACTAAAACAATCACTATTTATGAAACTACCTTATTTACTTACTACCATTTTCTTTGTGCTTGTAGCTAATTTTAGTGCACAAGCTCAATGGAAAAAAGAAAAGGCGCTTGAAGATACCAAAATATGGCGTTATGACATTGAATGCGAAGGCATCGCAAAGCAAGGTGCTAAGCTTGTAAAAGTTTGGTCCTACTCTAAAAATCCAAAACACGCAATAGGGAGCACTATGCGTAATGCTGTTCACGGAATTATTTTTAAAGGATATGCTGGGGGTGGCCAAGGATGTACTTCTTTTCAACCTTTAATAAAAGACCCATCTGTAGAAGAAGAAAACAAAGCGTTTTTTGATGCATTCTTTGCTGAAGGTGGGGAATATTTAAAATATGTTTCTGCCGCTACCGATGGCAATATTGCGCCTGGAGACCGATTAAAGGTAAGTAAGCGTGAGTATAAAATTGGGGCTGTAGTAAATGTAATGAGCGATCAACTTCGAAAAAGACTCGAAAAAGAAAACATTATTAAATCTCTAACCAGTGGGTTTTAAAATTTTATAAAAATGAGACAACCAAAATTTATACTATGTCTGTTAGCAATTTTTAGTATTACAATCGCTTTCGGACAAGCAAAAAAACCTACTTTAATGGTAGTGCCAAGTGATGCTTGGTGTATTCAAAATGGATATTCCCTTAGCTTTGACAATCAAGGTTCAATTGTAAAGATACCAGATTATAAACGTGCCTTTCAGGAAAACCCAGAGGTATTGCAGGTTATAAGCCAAATAAACGGAATGATGGCAGATCGTGGATTTCCATTAAAAAACATGGAATCTGCTATAAAGACGATGGAATCTAACAGTGCTGAAGACAATTTAAGACAGTCTAAAGATTCTGGATCTGATATTTCAGAAAGCCCAATAGACGAATTAAAAAAGGCAGCTAAAGCAGACATTATTATTCAACTTACTTGGACAGTAAATAAAACGGGCCCAAAAAAGTCTATCAACTTTAACCTTCAAGGATTAGATTCATATACAGACAAGCAAATAGCGACTGCTACAGGTACTGGAGCTCCTTCTTTTTCTGCGGAAACACCAGTGCTTCTCTCAGAGGCAGTACTTTCACATATGGATAATTTTACGGCTTCACTTCAATCCCACTTTGATGATATGTTTGAAAACGGACGTGAAATCATTGTACGTATCCAAAAGTGGGATGATTGGGATGGCGATCTGGAAACCGAATTTGGTGGAGGTGACGAACTGGGATTTGTAATTGAAGATTGGTTGCAAGCTAACACTGTAAAAGGTCGTTTTAGTACCACTGATATGACAGAAAATATGGCGTTGTTTGAACAAGTACGTATTCCTTTATACAATGACAGAGGAAACGCAATAGATGCAAGAAGATATGTAAGGGATTTGAGTAAATTTTTAAGCAGTGCGCCATTTAATATTCCAAACAAGTTGGTTATGAAGGGGCTAGGTCGCGCAACAATTATTTTAGGAAGCAAATAAAAAAATCAAATTATGAAAAAAATATTTTTTACAATCTGTTTACTTTTTGCCGTTGTGATAGGGACAGCGCAAAATAGCGATTCCAATATTGCATTGGGCACATATATTCCCTATGAAATGGCGCAGGTACCAGCTTCTGCTAGACAAATCTTAGAAACTAAATTGGGACAAATGGTAACCAAAAACGGCATCAGCGATGTTTCATATAATTCACGCTTTATTATCACACCAAATGTTTCAGTGATGAGTAAAGACGTACTTGCAGCTGCACCACCTAAAGTAGTTCTTAACCTAGACATTACACTTTATATTGGGGATGGCGTTAATGGTACCTTATATACTAGTAAAAGCTTTAATGTAAAAGGCGTAGGTTCAAATGAAACCAAGGCTTATATCGCTGCTATTAAAAATATGAAAACCAATAGTCAAGATGTACAAACCTTTGTAACTGAAGGAAAGAAAAAAATCATTGACTTTTTTAACAGTAATTGCGAACTGATTCAAAAAGAAGCAAACACTTTAGCAAACCAAAACAGATATGAAGAAGCATTGGCTTTATTGGTTAATGTTCCAGTAAATAGTACGTGTTATGATAAGGTAGGGGGTAGCTTAAAAACAATGTTTAAAAAGGCTATAGATCGTGATTGCGAAACTCAATACGCACAAGCAACTGCAATTTGGAATGCAGGTCAAGATATAGATTCAGCAAACACAGCTGGAGCTATTTTGGCTAGTGTAGACCCAGCATCTTCTTGTTACTCAAAAGTAAAATCACTTTTCTCAAAAATTGAAGCAAGAGTTAAAGTACTTAGTGACCGCCCTTGGGAATACAAACTTAAGGTGTTGGACGCAAACGTAGCTGTTGCAAAAGGTGCGCAAGAAGTATTAATGGCGTATGCTAAAAATCAACCGAGTACCGTGATGTACAATATAAGAGGTTGGTATTAAGCTTCTTGAAATTACAATTTTTAAAAAGACCACTTGAAGCACAGGTGGTCTTTTTTCTTCACTAAAGCCATTCTCATTAAAGGTTTTGTGTCCTCCTTGCCTAAATTGGTAACTATACTGTAAAAAGTGATAAAAAGGGATGGACAATACTTTCAATTTTACGACATTTGGCCTACAGTTGTTTTTTAATTTGAAAAAAAGAGTAGTCGCCATATCATTATTGTTTATATTATTTGCACCCGTTGCAACGATATATCTATATCTTCAATTTGAAAAATCGGCCATTCGGCGCGAAATAAAATGGAAGATGATTGCCGGACTCGATAAAGATGAATTGGTGCTTTTGAAATTTACAAAAGAAGAAGCTAAAAAGAAACTGCGCTGGGAACATTCTAAAGAATTTGAGTACAATGGGCAGATGTACGACATTGTTTCCACAGAAATAAATGGAGATTCTATAACTTATCACTGTTGGTGGGATCACGAGGAGACAAAGCTCAATAAAAAGCTTAAAAAAATGGTTTCTATGGCCTTTGATCAAGATGAAGACAAGCGTAGAACACAGCAAAATCTACACAACTATTTGTTTTCTTTTTTCTGTACAGCCCCTCCAAAATGGCAGCTTATACCATTTCAAAATTCTAAAATTGTTTTTCATAATATACTACAAACTACAATTTTTAAGCCGCATCAATTAACGCCACCCACGCCGCCTCCCAAGTTAAGTTAATCATTCTTTTAAATTAAACCAATGCCGTTACCATTAAAAGTGGTAGCGCAATCTCTTGTGTTCTTTGAAGAACATATTAACTTAAAACCAAACTTTAAAATGAAAAAAATATTCATATTATGGTTAGTGTTGGGTTTTGTAGGAAGTTCCTTTGCCCAAACAATAATTATAAAAGAACAAGACACCAACGAACCTATAGAGTTGGTTACATTAACTAATGCAAAATCTGGACTTTACGCTACAACGAATGCTAAAGGGGAGGCAGATATTTCGATGTTTAAGGGGCTTGAAAAAATTGAAATTCGCAGTTTAGGATATAAAACCCTCTTAAAGAGCTATACCGAATTAGAAAAAGAAGGATTCGCTATAACTCTTAAAGTTTCTAATTTAAGCTTGGATGAAGTAATAATTTCAGGGTCACGCTGGCGTCAAAATAGCGATGACGTGCCTTCCAAAATTGTTGCTATTTCAGCAAAAGAAGTCGCTTTGCAAAACCCTCAGACAGCGGCAGATCTTTTAAAAATTTCAGGAAAAGTATTCGTTCAGAAAAGTCAGCAAGGTGGTGGCAGCCCCATGATTCGTGGGTTTGCAACTAGTAGGTTGTTGTATTCTGTAGATGGGGTGCGGATGAATACCGCAATTTTTAGGTCAGGAAATTTACAGAATGTAATCAATATAGATCCTTTCGCAATTGAAGGAACAGAAGTGCTTTTTGGCCCTGGTTCTGTTATTTATGGAAGTGATGCAATAGGTGGGGTAATGAGTTTTCAAACCTTGACGCCTCAATTTTCACATACAGACAAACCTTATATTAAAGGAAAGGCAAATGTGCGTTTTTCATCAGCAAACAAAGAAAAAACCGCGCATTTTGATGTGAATTTAGGGTTTAAAAAATGGGCTTTTGTAACGAGTATTAGTTCTTGGGATTATGATCATCTTCGCCAAGGAAGCCACGGGCCAGACGATTATATAAAAGATTATTATGTGCAGCGACAGAACAGTACAGACGTGGTGATTTCGCAAGAAGATAAGTTATTACAGATTCCTTCGGCATATTCCCAGATAAATATGATGCAAAAAATCCGTTTTCAACCCAATGAGAATTGGGATTTTCAATACGGTTTCCACTTTTCTGAAACCTCCTCTTATGGAAGGTATGACAGGCATACACGAGTTCGTACTGGTACCGCTCGTTACGCAGAATGGGATTACGGTCCACAAATCTGGATGATGAATAACCTTAATGTGAATTACAGCGTTACTAATTCAGTTTTTGACCAAATGAGCTTGCGTCTTGCACACCAATGGTTTGAAGAAAGTAGAATTGATAGGTCTTTAAATAATAATGAACGAAATGCCCAAAATGAGGAAGTAGGTGCCTACTCTGCGAACCTAGATTTTAAAAAGGCGATGGGCGCTAAAAACACACTTTTCTACGGTTTTGAATATGTGTATGACGATGTAAATTCTGAAGGCGAACTAACCGATATTTCAACAGGAATAGCTGAAGTTGGCCCAGCGCGTTACCCAAAGTCTTCATGGCAATCAATGGCAGTATATGTAACAGATGAGTTTAAAGTTTCGGAAGATTTTACATTGAGTGCAGGTGCACGTTTTAATCATATTATACTTGATGCAGCTTTTGACACAACATTCTACCCCTTCCCATTTACAGAAGCAAATTTAAAAAACAGCGCCCTAACAGGAAGTGTTGGTGGGGTTTATCGCCCCGATGATTCATGGGTAATTAGTGCAAATCTAGGAACCGCTTTCCGTGCACCAAATGTAGATGACTTAGGAAAAGTATTCGATTCTGAACCTGGTAGTGTGGTTGTTCCTAATCCAGACTTAAAACCTGAATACGCTTATAACGCAGACTTAGGGATTGCCAAAGTTTTTGGCGATGTTTTAAAAATAGATGTTACAGGGTACTACACGCACCTTAAAGATGCACTTGTGCGTCGCGATTTTAAATTGAATGGTTTAGATAGCATCATGTATCAAGGCGAATTGAGCCAAGTGCAAGCAATTCAAAATGCTGCGATAGCTAAAGTTTATGGAGTTCAGATAGGTGCAGAGGTAAAGTTGCCAAAAGGCTTTGGCTTTTCTACAGATGTTAATATTCAAACAGGAGAAGAGGAATTGGATAATGGTACCACCAGCCCGTCACGTCATGCTTCCCCATTTTTTGGAACTTCACGTATAAACTATAAGGCAAATAAGCTTCAAATGGAACTTAATTTGGAGTATCAAGGAAAAGTTGATGCTGAAGATCTTCCTGAAGGTGAAAAGGATAAAACGGAGTTTTATGCTTTAGATGTAAACGGAGATGCCTATGCGCCTTCTTGGTACACGCTTAATTTTAAGGCACTGTATAAATTAACAGATACTTTTGATGTAAGCGGAGGAATAGAAAACCTAACCGATCAGCGTTACCGTCCGTATAGCTCCGGAATTTCGGGAGCTGGGAGAAATTTTATTATTTCCCTGACAGCTCATTTTTAAAATGTATTTTAAAACCTGCTACAAATTAAAAGTAGCAGGTTTTTTTTATCTCTACTTTAAGCTACAAGTTATCATCAAATTGATTCGCAATCCACAAGTTTTTAATAGTTTTGCAGCCTTTAAAAAAATGATATGATTTCAATAGATGGTTTAGCGGTTGAGTATAGTGGTGATACACTTTTTAGTGACGTCACTTTTGTGGTAAACGAGAATGATAAAATTGCCCTCATGGGAAAAAATGGCGCAGGAAAATCTACTATGATGAAGATTATTGCCGGCGTTCAAAAACCCACTCGCGGAAATGTTCGCGCTCCAAAGGACGCTGTGATTGCCTATTTACCGCAGCATTTATTGACTGATGATAATTGTACTGTGTTTGATGAAGCTTCAAAAGCCTTCAAGCAAATTTTTGAAATGCGAGATGAGATGGATCGTCTCAACAAAGAGTTAGAAACTCGAACCGATTACGAAAGTGATGCTTATATGAACATCATCACTAAAGTAGCGGAATTGGGTGAAAAATATTATGCTTTAGAAGAAATAAACTACGAAGCTGAAGTTGAAAAAGCACTTCGCGGCCTAGGTTTTAAAAGAAGCGATTTCCATCGGCAAACTTCAGAGTTTAGTGGTGGATGGCGAATGCGGATTGAATTGGCAAAATTATTACTTCAAAAACCAGACTTAATTTTGCTTGATGAGCCTACCAATCATGTTGATATTGAATCGGTAATCTGGTTGGAAGACTTTTTATTAAACAAAGCAAAAGCTGTAATAGTAATTTCGCACGATCGTAAATTTATCGATACTATTACCAATCGCACCATTGAAGTTACAATGGGTCGTATTTATGATTATAAGGCAAATTACAGTCATTATTTGCAGTTGCGTGCTGATAGACGAGCACACCAAATAAAAGCATACGAAGAACAACAAAAATTTATAGCTGAAACCCAACAGTTTATTGATCGTTTTAAGGGTACTTATTCCAAAACCAATCAAGTAAATTCGCGCGAGAAGATGCTTGAAAAACTTCAAATTATTGAGATTGATGAAATTGATACTTCCGCACTGGCACTTCGTTTTCCACCAGCGCAACGCAGTGGCGATTATCCAGTGACTGCTGAAGGCTTAACCAAAAAATATGGCGACCATGTAGTTTTCAATGATGCCAATATGAGTATTTCTCGCGGTCAGAAAGTGAGTTTTGTGGGTAGAAATGGCGAAGGAAAATCTACAATGATAAAAGCCATTATGGGCGAAATAGATTTTGAAGGAACTTGCGCCCTGGGGCACAATGCTAAAGTAGGGTACTTTGCTCAAAACCAAGCAGCACTTTTAGATAAAGAGCTTACCGTTTTTCAAACGGTTGATGAGGTTGCCAAAGGCGAAATACGAAACCAAATTAAAAATATTCTGGGTCGTTTTATGTTTAGTGGTGATGCTATTGACAAAAAAGTAGGCTTGCTTTCTGGAGGTGAAAAAACGCGTTTGGCAATGGTAAAATTATTGCTGGAGCCAGTAAATGTATTGATTCTTGATGAGCCTACGAATCACCTAGATTTAAAGTCGAAAGATGTATTAAAAGAAGCTTTACTTCAATTTGACGGCACCTTAATTTTAGTTTCTCACGACCGCGATTTCTTACAAGGTCTTTCTGAAAAAGTGTTTGAATTTAAGGATAAACGTGTAATAGAGCACTTTGAAAGCATAGACGATTTCCTTCAACGTAACAGAATTGAAAACTTGAAAGAGATTGATTTAAAGGCGTAATTATTGATTTTTGGCTTGATAAAATAAGCGCGATTTCTTTTTTCTATGATAATTTTTTATCTTTAGAAATAAAGAAGTTATGCAAAAACCAGATTTTTCAAAATTAAAAGTACTTTACATTAATTGTACTTTAAAGCAATCCCCTGAAGTTAGTCATACACAGGGATTAATAGATGTTTCACAAAAAATAATGAAAGCCGAAGGGGTTGCATTCGAAAATATTCGACTTGTAGATCACCCTGTTGCTTATGGTGTATATCCTGACATGACCGAGCATGGAGTGAAAGAAGATGCTTGGCCAGAAATATGGAAAAAAGTGGATGCCGCAGATATATTAATCATAGGTACTCCAATTTGGCTGGGAGAAAAATCTTCAGTCGCTACAAAACTGATTGAACGCCTCTATGCAATGAGTGGACTTCAAAACGAAAAAGGACAATATTATTTCTACGGAAAAGTGGGAGGGTGTATTATTACAGGAAATGAAGATGGTATAAAACATTGTGCGATGGGTATTTTATACGCTTTGCAGCATGTAGGGTACAGTATACCGCCGCAAGCGGATTGTGGTTGGATTGGAGAAGCAGGGCCAGGGCCAAGTTATTTGGATAAGGAAAGCGGAGCGAAGAACAACGATTTTACTAATAGAAATACCACTTTTATGACTTATAACTTGCTTCATTTGGCAAAAATGCTAAAAGATCAAGATGGCTATCCTAAATACGGAAATTCCCGAAGCGATTGGGATGATGGTTCCCGTTGGAATTTTGAAAACCCAGAATATCGGTAGTGAATAGTTTTTAAATTTATCATATTACTCCTTTTCTAACATCATATTTATGTGGAAAGAGTGTTTTTTTAGAGTACCAATTCCTTAAAAAGCCTTTCTAAAGTAGCGTCCAAATTATTGCTAAACCCATTATGGGGGCGCGAAGTTTGTAAAGAAGAACTTCGTTGTGCGGTAAGCCAACGAAATCTATCTGGTTTTTCCCATTGTGAAACTGTTCCACCATCTTTTGCGCCAGAGCAAATTTTATCGAATGCATTTAGGTTTATTTGAATCTCTTCAACTTCCAGTTCGCAGGAAAAAAGTTTTAACTTTTCGGTATTTATCTGTTGTTTACAATTCAAATAATTAGCCTTTTTACTAAACAAAATTATTCCAACGTTCAGAAATTCCTCGCGTTCTACGCGCGGCACCAAACGTATTACCGCGTATTCATACAAGTGTTTTCCTGGCATCACATATCTGTTTTACAAAATTGTTTGAGTTATTTCGTCTTAGCACTAAAAATTGATAATAAACTTCTCTAATTTCTTCTGAATTCATTTTAGAACCTTCCCATTCCAACCAAGTTGTTGGAATTAGATTGGTTATTTCACGCAATTTTTCATCTGGTAAAAGCGCGATCATTTCATCATTAATGTTTTCTACCCAAGAAGCTTGTGGTAATAGCACATGATCTTTTATATATGGAAAAGCACTAAGTGCTGCGTTTTCCCAATTGCTCCAAGCATGGTGGAAATAGAAGGTTGCGCCGTTGTCGATGAGCCACAATTCTTTATGCCAAATAAGCATGTTTGTGTTTTTTACGGTCCGATCTATATTGGTTGTAAATGCATCTAACCATACAATTTTGGATGCTAAACCTGCCTCAACTTCTGTTACCACTGGGTCGAAAGTAAGTGCGCCAGAAAGAAAATGAAGGGCTAGATTTAGACCCCGACTACCTTTTAAAAGATCTTGAATTTCTTCATCACCTTCACTTTGGCCAAAGGCTTCATCAAGATTCGCAAAAACAAGCTCTGGTATTCTAAGCCCTAATGTGCGTGCAATTTCACCCCCTAAAAGTTCCGAGATTAATGCTTTTACCCCGTGGCCTGCTCCGCGAAATTTAAGTACATATTTAAAATCGTCGTCTGCTTCCGCTAAAGCCGGTAAGGAACCTCCTTCGCGCAACGGGGTAATGTAGCGTGTAACGTTTACCGTTCTGAGCTCAATTTTTTCTACAATCATTGTGCTTTCTAATATAATATGTAAAATTAGGCTTATTTGTTAAATATGAACTAAAGTTTAATACTTCTATGTACGAATAAATTGAAATTCTCAAAACTTTTAAGCTTTAAAAGTTCTATTTTTGTGAAAATGAAAAAACCATTTAAAACTTCGATATATAGTTGAATTTAACCATTGAAAACATTCTGCTTGTAGGTTCTTTATTGCTTTTTATAAGCATAATAGCTGGTAAAACTTCTTATAAATTTGGCGTTCCTACCTTGGTGCTTTTCTTAGGTATTGGGATGCTTGCTGGGGAGGATGGTATTGGCGGAATTACTTTTAATGACCCGCATATTACACAGCTAATTGGTGTTATTTCTTTAAATTTCATATTGTTTTCAGGGGGGCTAGATACCAACTGGAAAGCCGTAAAGCCCATTATGAAAGAAGGTATTGCGCTTTCTACACTCGGTGTTTTATTGACGGCAGTTTCACTTGGTACCTTTGTATATTACGTTACCGATTTTACAATTTATGAAAGCTTACTTCTTGGAAGTATTGTTTCATCTACAGATGCAGCTGCGGTATTTTCCATTTTGCGATCAAAAAATCTTGCCCTTAAAACCAATTTACGTCCTACACTCGAAATGGAAAGCGGAAGTAACGACCCCATGGCATACGTACTTACCATTGCTTTTTTAGGATTGGTGGTGAATGAAGACCAAGGAGTTGCTTCTATGATTCCATTGTTTTTACAGCAAATGATTATTGGAGGAATAGCAGGTTTTGCTTTTGGAAAACTTAGCAAAATTGTAATAAATAGAATTCAATTAGATTTTGAAGGTCTTTATCCTGTTTTGGTAATTGCGTTAATGTTTATTACCTTTTCAGCAACAGATTTTGTAGGAGGAAACGGCTTTTTAGCTATTTATATTTGTGCGGTTTATTTAGGTAACCAGTACCTTATCCATAAAAAAACCATTCTAAAAATGTATGATGGTCTTGCATGGTTAATGCAGATTGTTCTTTTCCTTACCTTAGGCTTGCTGGTTTTTCCAACACAAATAATTCCTGTAATTGGCATTGGTCTTGTAATATCTTTATTCTTAATGTTTGTTGCACGCCCTTTGGGGGTCTTTATAAGTTTGATTCCTTTTAAAATGAAGTTGCGGCGTCGTTTTTATATTTCATGGGTTGGATTGCGTGGGGCTGTACCTATTGTATTTGCGACATACCCTTTATTAGCTGGTATTGACAAAGCAAATATGATATTTAATATTGTATTTTTTATTTCACTAACTTCTATTTTAATTCAAGGCACCACCCTTTCTATAGTGGCAAAATGGTTGAATGTTGGGCTTCCTGATACCGTGAAACCCCAAAGCCCAACCGATGCTTTTTTATCAGAACACCCTAAGACTGAAATGCGTGAAATTGGTATTTCCAACGGAAATTTTGCAGTCGGCAAAAAAATTGTTGATTTAGAATTTCCAAAAACAGCAATTATTGCTATGATTAAGAGGGATGATAAATATTTAACGCCAAACGGCGCAACAGTAATTAATGAAGATGATGTTTTAATTGTGCTTTCTGATACTAAAAAAGGAATTCAGAAAGTGTATAAGTCATTAAACATTATTCAGCCTATAGTTTAATAATGCGCTTGTTAATTTAAAATAATACTAGCGTATAAAACTATTTAAATTGAATAAGTAAAATAAAAACGGACAAATAATGAAGCAGTTTTATCTATATTTTTTACTATTTTTTGTTTTTCAGAGTGGTATTTCACAAGATATTTCTATTGGAAAACGCGATGCAATGTATTCGGAAATATTACAACAAAATCGTGAGTTTTCTATCTATCTTCCTCCTTCATACAATACTGCTATAAACCAAAAATATCCTGTTCTTTATATACTAGATGGGGATTATAACTTTCAATATGTAGCTGGTTTTCTAGAATTACAAGGTGCAATAAGCGAAGTTGTCCCGGAAATGATTTTGGTGGCAATTTCAGGAAAAGGTACAACCGAATACAGAAAAAACTGCAAACCAAATGTCGCAGGAGTTGAAGACAGTGGAAATGCTGAAGAAATGACAAGTTTTATAGCAAAGGAATTGATTCCCTATATTAATAAAAACTATAAGGCATCCGACTATAAAATTCTAGGAGGGCATTCTGCAGGGGGAATATTTATTGTGAATACCGCCTTAAACCACCCCAATCTTTTTAATAATTATATTGCTATTAGTCCCGCCTTATATTGGGGGAATAACGCCATGGAAGTGATTATGAAAAACACTTGGGGTGCAACTGAAAGCACAACAGCAAACGTTTATTTTTCGCTTGCTAATGAAAAAGGAATGGGTGTAGCAAGATTTTTGAAAAAAGTACCAAAAAAAATTATGGATAAAAACGTGAAATTTCAAGAATTTCCTGATGAAAACCATAATTCAGTTGGGCTTTTAACTTATAAATGGGCTTTAAGTGCCATTTTCGAAAAATGGTTTGTTGAAAAAGAATATTTTGCTTCTGCAGTAGAAATGAAAAATCATTATGCTGAAGTGCAAAGTCTTTATGGAAGCATTTTCAATATTCCTTACACTGTGATTGGAAATACGCACTATATGCTTCAAAAAGATGAAATGAAACTAAAAGAAGTACAAGCTGCATTAAAAGAACTGAACCCGAATGGTCTTGTGCTTTTTAATACATATCGCGCCGGAAAACTTATTGCCGAGAAAAAATATGATGAAGCTGAAAGCTTATTAAATGAAGCGCTAACCATAAACCCAAATAATTTTGACAGCTATAATGTTTTGGCAAAAGTTAAACTAGCAAAAGGAGATACCGAGGGCGCATCTACTGCAATTAAAAAAGGATTAGATTTTGCAAAACAACAAGAAGCTAGACAATGGCAAATCAATGAATTGCAAGAAACTCGTGACGGAATTCCAAAAAAATAATAACTTTAGCATAAAGAAAATACAATGAATACCTTGAAAAAAATAATTCAAATAGTAGTTCCTTTATTTCTTATAGGCTTTGTTACGGCTTGCGAAGAACCCAAGGAAATAAGCTCGTTTCATCCTAATCATTGGGAAGATCATTATATAGAGTCTGAGGCTTTAAGCAGGAAGAGGGCTTCTTTGGAAAATGGAAAAACCTATTTAAGTATTTACTCTAATATTTATAGTTTTTCATTGAAAAACCCACAAAATTTAACTGCAATTGCAAGTTTAAGAAATGTAAGTGTGACAGATACAATTTACATTTCAAAAGCTGATTACTACAATACAAAAGGACAATTAATTCGTAATTACTTTGAAAAACCTATTTTTTTAAAACCTCTTGAAACGGTTGAAATCATTATAGACGAATTTGATGAACAGGGAGGTAGTGGTGCAAACTTTATTTTTGAATGGGCTACCAATCCAACTACGCCAGAGCCGCTTTTTGAAGCAATTATGACCTCGCTGCGTGGGTCGCAAGGCTTAAGTTTTACCATGCAAGGGAAAAGGATAGAGTAGGAATCACTCACAGAGTTCAAAAGCGTCTCGTGTGATTTTCTTCATTCTTTTAGTTATTTTTGAAGAAAATTAATTAGATGAAAATAGTAGTCTCTCCAGCAAAAACGTTAGATTTTAAATCGGAACTTCCCACCACTCGTGCTACACAACCAATTTTTTTGGAAGAAGCAACTTTAATTAATAACAAACTAGAGGGGAAGAGTAAAAAAGCCATTGGCGAATTAATGGGTATCAGTGCTAAACTTGCCGAACTTAATTACCAACGCTATAAAGAATTTAATACTCCTTTTACTACCAAAAATGCCCGCCCTGCAGTGTATGCTTTTGCAGGCGATGTTTATACCGGTTTAGCTGCTTACACCATCCCTGCTGCAAAAATTGATGTTTTGCAGGATTCTTTACGTATTTTATCTGGTATGTATGGCATGCTTCGTCCATTAGATTTAATGCAACCTTATCGTTTAGAAATGGGAACAAAACTTCCTGTAAATAGAAAAAAAGACTTGTATTCGTTTTGGAAAAACACACTCACCGAAACTTTAAATAATGAATTAAAAACTGATGAGCTTTTCTTAAACCTTGCTAGTGTAGAATACTTTAGTGCTCTTGATGAAAAGAAATTGAAAGTGCCTGTTATTTCTCCAGTTTTTAAAGACTTTAAAAATGGTAAACTTAAAATAATTTCCTTTTTCGCAAAAAAAGCACGGGGAAGTATGGCGCGTTTTGCAATCGATAAAAATGTAAAAACGTTGGAAGAACTAAAAGCATTTGATTATGATGGTTATGCTTTTAGTGAAACACATACAACAGATAAAAATGCCCCTGTGTTTATTAGGTGATGATTATGAAGTTTAAAAGCAGACGCGATTATTTTTTTAGTTTCATAGTATTTGCACTTTGTTTTTTTTTGATTGGCATTACAATTTATGGGCATGTTACTGGTGAAATAAAACCAAGTGAGTATTGGACCTCTATTTTGATTGCTACAGTCGTCGGATTTTTACTTTGGATGTTTTTAGGAACGAACTACGAATTGAATCAAACAGATTTTATTTATAGAAGTGGCCCCATTCGGGGTTCCATAAGTTTAAATAGAATTCGAAAAATTAAAGTAGGAAAAACAATGTGGGTTGGCTTTAAGCCTGCAACAGCAAGAATGGGATTGATTGTATATTATGATAAATATAATGAGATCTATATTAGTCCAAAAACAAACGAAACCTTTGTAAAAGAAATTTTAAAGCTGAATAGTAATATTGAAATTGAAATAAAAAATCAGCTGTAAAAAAATCAACAAATAAAATAAAATTGTTTCTTCACACCCATCCATACCCACCATTTATTCCTGAAAACGCAACAAAACTTATAGTTGGTACTTTGCCGCCCCCAAGATTTACAACGGGGGAATTAAAGGAAGGAGATGTAGATTTTTGCTATGGAAGTAGGGATGGTCAGTTATGGGGAATCCTCGACAGAATATTTAATTTAAATTTAAAATTTGAAACCACAGCTGAAGCTATTGAACAACGAAAACATTTTCTAATAAAGCAAGGTATCGGAATTTGCGATATGGTTGCTTCCGCGAAGCGAGAAAAAATGGATGCTTCTGATATTGGAATGCAGGATGTAGTTTTACGTAATTTATTAGAAGTGCTTCAACAAACCCCAAAAATTAATACGCTTCTTTTTACTGGAGGAAATAGTAAAAATGGCCCAGAATATTTCTTTAGAAAACACCTTAAAGAATATAATATTTCATTAAAAGTAATTTCCAATACGGTTCCGAGGGTGCATTCGCTCGAAATGCCCAATTCTACACGGATAATAAAAACGGTTTCATTAATTGCACCCTCTGGAGCTGCAAATAGAGCAGTAGGAAGTCTTGATTCTTACAAAAAAATGAAAAAATTTTTTCCCGAAAAAACAACTATTGATTTTAGAATAGAACAGTATAAGTCATTTTTTTAAACAATACGCATAAGTGCTTCATTATCAAAAATATATAGTTTTGTAGGAGTAAGATTACTTTTTGGTTTTCATAATAATTTAGACATAAGTTGTTGAAATATTCAATTAAGGTTTATTTTCATTGAGGTTGTGTTTTGTTATTAACAAATATTTATCTTATTTTTAGAGAATATTAACTATAACTAAATTTCAAAATCTTATGAAAAAAACTACTCTTTCATTTTTAATGATGATGGTATTGTCAACATTTAGTTGGCAAGCTAGTGCCCAGTATTGTGTCAGTACATTTTCAAGTCAAGCCTTTGAGTTTCTTACAAATGTAAATTATGCGGGTATTGATAATACGACTACTGGTAGTGGCCCAAATAATGATTATACCGCTATGGTAGCAAGTGTTAATCCAGGTGGTACAAACACTATTTCGGTAACAATTGATCCTGATGGTGGGGATTATATTTATGCTTTTATTGACTGGAACCAAAATGATGTACTTAATGACGCAGGTGAGGTTTATACTATAGCTGCAAATGTAGCTCTTCCAGGTCCTTATACTCTGGATATTACAGTTCCTGCTGCTGCTGCTTTAGGAGATACACGTATGCGAGTAATGGTAGATTGGGGCAATTCTGTTCCAAATCCATGTAGAGCGGCTACGTTTGGTGAAGTAGAGGATTATACCGTGAACGTAAGTAATGTTGTTGGTAATGTACCAACAATTGTATGCCCTGCTACTATTATTGCAAACAATGTTCCTGGAACTTGTGGGGCAGTAGCTAATTTTGCAGGTACCGCTTTTGATACAGAAGACGGTATAATATCTGGTGATATTATTGCTAGCCCAGCTAGTGGAAGTACTTTCCCAGTTGGTGATACAACCGTTACACTTTCTGTTACTGATAGCGATAACAATACATCTACATGTACCTTTACAGTTACAGTTTTAGATGAAGAATTGCCAACGGCTTCTTGCCAAAACATAACAGTAGAAGTTGATCCTGTTACAGGAGTTGCAACAATTACACCTGCAGATATAGACAACGGTTCTATGGATAACTGTGGTATTGCTTCAATGAGTTTAGATATTTCTACTTTCGATTGTTCTATGATAGGTGATAATACAGTTACACTTACTGTTACTGACGATTCAGGAAATATAGCTACGTGTACTTCTACGGTTACAGTTACAGACGAAACTGCTCCTGTTATTGCTTGTCTTGGAGAGCCAGTGGCGGTTACAGCGTATGAAGATTTTGAGGCTGCAACGATTCCAGGAGGATGGTCTACAAATGTACTTGTTGGTACTTGGGACTGGACTTTCGGATCAGGTGCAATGCCAATTGGAGGAGATTTTGCTTCAAATGCGGCTATTTTTGATGATGACGCTGCAGGAGGAGAAGATAATGTTGCTGAATTATTATCGCCAGTTTACGATTTGAGCGGTTCTACAACGGCTGAATTATCTTTTGATTATGCAGTGCAAGATTTTATCGGTTTAGGTTTGTTCCGTGCAGAAGTATGGGATGGAGCTGCTTGGCAAGAAATTTTGCTAGTTGATGATACCGATGTTGCACCAGTAAATTCTGGAATTATAGATGTATCAGCTTATGTAAATGCTGCTTTCCAAGTAAAATTTACTTTTGATGATGAATTAGGATGGAATTGGGGTGCTGGAGTAGATAACTTCTTGTTGGAGTACGAAGCACCAGCTGCTGGAGGTCTTGATGTGTATCTTGATCCCGTTACTGGTACGGTAAGTGTAAACCCGATGGATTTAATACAGAGTGTTGATGAAGCTTGTGGTTACACAGTTACTGCTGGAGGTGGTGGCTCAACTGCAGGATCTATTACTACCTTATTTGACTCTAACAATAATGGTGGTGCTAATTGGACTGTTGTATACGATATTACTGTAGGTCCTAGTGATATTGAAATTACGGATCTTGATATAAACACAAGTGCAACAGGTGCATTTAATTTAGATCTTTACACATTAGTAGGAACATATGTAGGCAATGAGCTTAATGCTTCTGCTTGGGGAGCTCCTGCTGCTTCAGGTACTGGTACCGCTATGGGTCTTAACACACCTAGTAATGCTGTACTTGATACTCCTGTAACACTTTCTGCAAATACTACATACGGAATTGCTATATCAATGGATGTTGCCGTATCTTATTCTGGAACGGGAACAAGCCCATTACCTGGACAACTTAATTACTCAAACGCAGATTTATCTTTAACTTTAGGTAGTGGTATTTCAGGGATATTTAGTGGTTCAGTATTTACGCCACGTATTTGGAATGGAACTATTAACTACAATGTAGGTTCTGGTTCTGGTCTTGAATTTAGCTGTGCTGATATTGGTGAAAACCTAGTTGAAGTTACAGTAACAGATGCTAGTGGAAACTTCTCAACTTGTTTCGCTACTGTTAATGTTATAGACAATACAGCTCCTGTTATTACTTGTGGGCCTATGCCAACAGTTACAACAGAAACTGAAGATTTTGAAGCTGCAACGATTCCAGCTGGCTGGATGACAGACGTTCAGTCTGGTACAAATAATTGGGCTTTCGGTTCAGGTGTTATGCCAATTGGTGATAGTTTCGCAACTAACGCAGCAATCTTTAATGATGACGCTGCTGGAAACGGTTCTGTTAACCTTTTAAGTTTAATATCTCCAGTGTACGATCTTACTGGTGCTTCTAATGTGTCTGTAGGTTATGATGTAGCTTTCCAAGAATTTGGAGATCAAACATTTACTGTAGAAGTATATGATGGCGCATCTTGGCAACAAATTGCACTTTATGATGCAAGTTTAAACCCGAATATCCAAACAGAATCAATTGATGTTTCTGCTTATGCAAACGCTGCTTTCCAAGTTCGTTGGACGTATGATGATCTTGGCGGATGGGGCTGGGGTGCTGGTGTAGATAATTTCGAGCTAAGCTACGAAGTTGCGCCAACCAGTTCTACTGTTGTTATTGAATTAGGTCCAGATGGTACTGCTACTATCGACCCTTATGATATTATTAGTAGTGTAGACGAAGCTTGTGGTATTTCAACTGCGGCTGTAGATGTTACAGAAGTAAGCTGTGCAGATATAGGATCAACGATTACTGTTACTGTTTTTGTAAGTGATGCAAGTGGAAACATTGCTTCTTGTATGGCTGATATTACTGTTGTAGATCTTTTAGGGCCAGAACTTACGTGTCCAGCTGATCAAACTGTAGATCCAGGTCAAGGAAACTTATTCTACGTTTTACCAGACTATTTTGCAACTGGGGAAGCTACTGCAGAAGATAACTGTACAGACCCTGTAACTATTACTAGCCAGAGTCCAGCTGTAGGTACTCCATTACCTGATGGAACACATACTATTACATTGACAGCAGAAGACGAATATGGAAATGTTTCTACATGTTCTTTTGAACTTACGGTAGAAAGCGTTCTTGGCGTTGACTCTAATAGCTTGGATGCAGGTATAGCATTATATCCTAACCCAACTACTAGTATTGTGAACCTTGTGAACAGTACAAATATTTCGTTAGAAAAAATGATGATATATGACATAAATGGAAAACTTGTAAGTCAAGTTGACCTTCGCACTATGCAAAGCCAAAAAGCTGTTGATGTTTCCGCATTAGCTTCTGGAGTTTATGTTGTTCAAATTAGTGGTGATAATGCAAGCACTGTAAAGCGCTTGATTAAAGAGTAGCCACCAATAACCAACCAAATAAGAAAACCCCTTCAGCTTGCTGAGGGGGTTTTTGATTTTAGCAGTAGTGCCAATAATATTTTCGCTATTTGTGTATCTTTAGCTTTCAATTAAAACAGTAGAAAATGAAAAAAATAATTCCTTTTATTGCTTTGATGCTTATTATCGCATCGTGCAATAATTCCAAAGAAAAAGAAAACTCAGCTCAAAACAAACACCAAATGAACAGCACTGAAAACCCGTTACTCTCCGAAAGCACATTGCCTTATGGAACACCGGATTTCTCACTAATTAAAGATGAACACTTTCAGCCAGCAATGATGGAGGGTATTTCGCAACAAAAAAAAGCTATAGAAGCAATTGTTTCAAATAAAGAAGAGCCAACTTTTGACAATACAGTACTTGCATTGGAAAAAAGCGGCGAACTTTTAAACTGGTCCTCGCAGATATTCTATTCGCTTGCAAGTTCAAATACCAATGAAACCCTGCAAGCTGTAGAAGAAGAAATGGCTCCAAAATTTGCAGCTCAGAACGATATGATTTATCTCAATGAAGAATTATTTCAGCGGTTTAAAACATTATACAACAAAAAAGAAACTTTGAACCTTGATGCGGAATCTTTAAAACTTCTTGAAGAGTATTATGAAGATTTTAAAATAGCAGGCGCAAACCTTTCCCCAGAAGACAAAGAAAAACTAAAAGAATACAATGAGAAAATTGCAAGCTTGACAACTAAGTTTGGGAAAACATTACTGGATGCTAATAATGGGGGGGCAGTAACTTTCACAAACAAAGAAGATTTGGCAGGTGTTGCTGAAGATTTTTTAAAATCAAAGGAAAATAAAGAGGGTAAGGGATGGACAATTCCATTACAGAACACGACACAACAGCCACTTTTGCAATCGATGGACAACAGAGCCAGTCGCGAAAAATTATATAAAGCAGCTTGGAATAGAGCCGACGGAAGTGCCAACGATACTAAAAAAATAATAAAAGAGCTTGTGGAAGTGCGTGCACAGAAAGCAAAACTTTTAGGCTTTACTAATTATGCTGCATGGAGCCTTCAGAAAACAATGGCTAAAACTCCAGAAAATATAAATAATTTTTTTGCAGGCCTTATTCCAGCAGCTACAGCTAAAGGACAAGCGGAAGCTGATGAAATTCAAAAAATGGTAAAAGCAAAAGGAGAAGATTTTAAATTAGAACCTTGGGATTGGACCTACTATGCGGAAATGGTTCGAAAAGAAAAATATGATTTAGATGAAAATCAAATAAAACCATATTTTGAACTGAATAATGTACTTGAGAAAGGTGTTTTTTATGCTGCCAACAAGTTATATGGCATTACTTTTAAACAAAGAACAGACCTTCCTACCTATCATGAAGATGTAAAAGTGTACGAGCTTTTTGAAGAAGATGGAACACAATTAGGTCTTTTTTATACAGATTATTTTGCACGCCCAAGTAAAAGAGGAGGTGCATGGATGTCTAACTTTGTTACTCAATCTAAACTGTACGGAAAAAAACCAGTTATCTATAACGTATGTAATTACCCAAAACCTGCGGGTAATGAACCAGCATTACTAACGTATGATGAGGTAGAAACTATGTTTCATGAGTTTGGTCATGCCCTTCACGGTTTCTTTGCAGATCAGCAATATCCGTCACTTTCAGGAACAGCTGTCTCGCGAGATTTTGTAGAATTTCCTTCACAATTTAATGAGAACTGGGCATTGTATCCAGACGTGCTGAAAAATTACGCCTTACATTATAAAACTGGGGAACAAATTCCACAGCAGTTAATTGATAAAATTAAAAATTCAGGCACTTTTAATCAAGGTTATAGTCTTACTGAAAACTTAGCTGCAAGTAATTTAGATATGCAGTGGCACACTATTTCAGCTGAAGAAACAATAACTGATGTAAATGCATTTGAAAAAATGGCGCTAAGCAATACAAAACTAGATGCGGTACATGCAATTCCACCAAGATACCGTTCTACTTATTTTGCACATGTTTTTGCGGGCGGTTATGGCGCAGGTTACTATTCGTATCTATGGACTGAAATGCTACATCATGATGCTTACAATTGGTTTGAGAATAATGGCGGTTTAACACGTGAAAACGGGCAGCGTATTCGCGATATGGTGCTTTCAAGAGGAAATACATTAGCTGTGGAAGAAATGTATAAAAAATGGCGCGGTAGCGACCCAAAAATTGAGCCAATGCTAAAGGCAAGGGGTTTAAAGTAAATAGCTAATAAAACCACAAATCCACGAATAATTTTAAAACTATTCGTGGATTTGTGGTTTTTATACTTAACTAATAATAGCCTTTAGTTTAATTTTAAAATATCAGAATAAAGCTGATATTTAATTTAAAACTGCGTAAGACTACTGTATTACTTCTTTTTCTTCTTCTCTTTCTTCTTAGATTTTTCTTTTCCTTTTTTAGGGTGAACCAATTTTAATTCGGCTATTAAATTTTTTGCACCTGCATATTTGTCTACTATAAAAAGAACATAGCGAATATCTACCATGATGTTTCTAGATAGGGCAGGATCATAGTAATAATCACTCATGGTACCTTCCCAAACTCTATCAAAATTTAAACCAATCAAGTTTCCATGGGCATCAATTGCAGGGCTTCCGCTGTTTCCTCCAGTGGTATGGTTTGTACCTATAAAGTTTATAGGCATTTTGCCATTTTCACCGTATTGTCCATAATCTTTAGCGTTGTAAAGATCGATTAGTTTCTGTGGGACATCAAATTCATAGTCCCCAGGAACATATTTTTGTATCACCCCTTCAAGATGTGTTAGGGGCTCGTAATAAACAGCGTCTACAGGCGAATACCCTGCCACTTTTCCATAAGTAACCCGTAAGGTGCTATTTGCATTTGGAAAAATTCGTGCATCTTTTGGGCTAAGTTCCAGCAAAGCTTTCATATAATCCCGTTGTAAACCAGAGATGCTTAGTTCAAGGGCTTCATATTTTGGCGCTACCTTTTCATAATATGCATCTGCCATTTCTTTAACAATAGCAAACCCAGGGTCGTTGTTTAGCTTTTCTAGAACTGTTTCAGCATCGCCTTCTAAAAGATTTTTAACTGAAGCATAATCAATAAAGGCAGAGTTTTTATAGATGTTTTCAGTGATGGCTTTTGAATTTAAAGTTTTAAAGGAATCTGGCAAAAACTCCTGCGGCACTCCTTCAGCATAGATAGTAAGTAATGCTTCAAAAACGTCTTTATCTACCTGCTTGCTGTAATCTTTAAATTGACCTTCCAGTCTTTCTACAAGGTTATTTCGTCTGTCCTCAAAAGATTGTGCGCCTCGCGCTTCGTATACTTTTTTTAATTGATAGGATTGAAAAGCGGTGCGGAGTAACTCTACATTACGTAAAGCCGTTTCAAGAAAATACTCCCGCGCCAAGGTGTAGGGTTCAATTTCAGTATAATACTTTTCAAACTGTGGTAGTATATGTCCGTATTCTTTTTGTTTTCCTTGCTTGTTAATCTGCGCAGTAAGAGCACTTTCTTGTTGTTTTTTAATTCCTACGGCATCAGATTTTGTAAGGCCTAGTGATTCTCCTTGCCATTTTTTCCAATAGTTTGCAATTCGTGCAAATTTTGAAGCATATTGAATTTTTATTTGCGGATCTGCACGCATGTATTTATCCTGTATGGCCAAAGCAGCATCACGAATGGCTATTCGTGCTGGGTTTACAGTGTTTATAACCTGCTCAATTGCTATGGAAGGCAAATATTCGTCTGTGGTTCCTGGATATCCAAAAACCAAGGTAAAATCATTTTCTGTAACTCCATCTAAGGAAATAGGAAGGAAGTGTTTTGGTGTATACGGCACATTGTCTTCAGCATACTCTGCCGGACGGTTGTTTTTATCTGCATAAATTCTGAAAAGCGAAAAATCGCCCGTATGTCTTGGCCAAATCCAGTTATCCGTATCGCTACCAAATTTTCCGATAGAAGAAGGTGGGGCGCCTACCAAACGAATGTCTTTAAAGGTTTCAACGACAAAAAGCATGTACTGATTTCCTTCATAAAAAGTTCGAACACGGTTTTCTTGCCACGACTCTTTTTTTGAATTTTGAACAACTAAAGCAATATTTTCTTCTACTTTTTTCTGTTTAGCTGCTTCGGTCATTGCATCCGTAATTCCAGTCATTACCTGCGTTGTAACGTCTTCAATACGAACTATAAAGGTGGCAGTAACACCAGGGTTTGGCAATTCTTCTTTCTTGCTCATTGCCCAAAAGCCATCTTGTAAATAATCGTTTTCTAGTGTAGAATGACTTTGTATTTGTGAATAACCACAATGATGATTGGTTAGTAAAAGTCCTTGGTTTGAAATAACTTCGGAGGTACAACCTCCATTAAAATGGGGCACGGCATCTTTTAGACTCGCATTGTTAACATTATAAATATCTGCGGCAGACATTTTCATGCCTAGATTGGTCATTTCGGTTTCATTCATGCCTTCTAATAATGAAGGAATCCACATTCCGCCTTGTTGTGCAAATAATGGAAATGATAAAAAGATAAAGAGTAGTTGTAGTAATTTCATCTGTAGGTGGGATTATTTAATAATAACACGCAAGATAATAATATGGTCTCGATTTTGGGAATAATTATTTGAGGAATGCCACTAAAAATAGGTTTTTTTAAAACTTTTGTAGTGGTAAGTGGCTGTAGTGTTTCTGTGTAAGTTCAAATTAATAAATGAGCATTGAGTAATTCTATAATTATTTTGAATGGAATAGCAAATGGAAGTAAGTGCCTGCGTGCTTAATTAAATTTCAAAAAGTAAAAACCGAGCTGCTGTATTTGATGTAATTTTTAGTTCTGGAATATTTTTAAGCACCAAAGTATCTCTGTGTTCAAGTACTTCTCCATTTACAGTCATTTCTCCACTAATATTTAAAATTAAAATCCCTTTTTCTGTGTTTTTTAACGGATAGGTCTGTTGCGTATTGGTTTCTAAAAAGCCATAATGCAAATAGATGTCTTGCATTACTTTAGGATTAGCGGTATCAGTTTGATAAGGAATTACTTCTTGAAGCCCCGTTTTATTGGTTTCAATAGTAAGAATATGATTTTTTGGTTTTGTATAATTAATATGTGGGGCTATGGAAAACTGAATGCAATTTAATGTAGTCTCTGTAGATTCATTGTATTCAAAGTGCGAAACTCCTGTTCCGGCACTCATTATTTGCATGTTACCAGAAGCTAAATGATAGGTCTCGCCAAGATTGTTTTTTTGCGTCAACTTTCCTTCAATGAGAAATGTAATTAGTTCAATGTTTTTATGCTTGTGTGGTAAAATACCCATATTGGGTTTTATTTCAAAATCTTTAATAGAAACTAAATTTTTGAAATAATTTTCGACAGATAAATTGTTTTTTTCTTTATCGTAACAATAATGAATATTAAAAGCCCCTTTTTTTTCTGAAATTCGATTTTTTGATTTAAGTAAAAATATATCCATTGAGAATCGTTTTCTTTATAGTGCAAAAACTTTTTTTTAAAGCTAAATAAATAAAAATTAGGATTTTAAAAATTTAAAAAAGGGTGTTTTGCTTTTTCAAATATATAGAATTATCGTATAACTTTTAGATTAAATGCATAAATAAACGATGAGATGCGTTTATTTCTTTGTTTTTGGTGGTTTTTGGTGATTTATATTTAATTTCAGGCCGTTTTTTTGCGTTTGAGGAATCAAAATAGAAATATTAATTTTTGATTGTTTGTAGAAATAACGATATTTGATTTCTAGATAGCGATTATAAGGTTACGTTAAAAAAGTTAAACTCTGTATTGTTTTACCCGCCTTAGCTTATCTTCCCAGTATTATTTTCCAGCCCCAATTCGAACATAATAAGCAAACTTTTAAAAAACTTTTAAATGTCGCAAAAAGCGAATAGCTTAATTGATCGTCTTAAATCTGAACTTTCAGTTAAAAAAGATAAAGATTTGTGTGATATGCTAGGCATAAAACACAATACCTTGTCTACATGGAAAAAAAGAGATACACTAGACTTCAATAAAGTTTTGGAGTTATGTGAGCGTAATAATTTAGATTTAAATTTTATTTTCTTTGAGGAAGAAGATGAAAACACTAAAGCAAAACCCCAAGAATCATTAATTGCTGAAAAAAGAAAATCTAAATTGTCTCATTTTTTCTCCGCAAGTTTAGTAAATAAAAGCAGCAGGATATCGATTTTTTACAATCAACTAGAGGCTGATACAGATAAAAATAATGGGGAAATTCTTGTTTGTCAGAAAGTTTCACTAAAAAAAATTACTAAGAATAAACTCTATGTATTTGAGGATATACTTAATACTATTTTTTTGGATACACTGGTATTGGTAAAAGAACAAGGGGCGGATACCTCAAAACTCTATTTAAGCAATAGCAATAAAAATTTTGATTTAAAGACTATTGTAAACGCATGGCAAGTTTTAGAAAAGCCAAATAATATTACAAACTTTATTGGGCGCTTAAACCCCTTGGGAGTGTAATTGGTGTTTTTACCGAAACAGTTAAATAAACCCAGAGAAGATTACAGATTGCCTTTCTGAAACCTCACAAGCATGCTTTTGCAAAGCAAGCCTTGTTTAATTTAGCATTTGCAATGTGATATTTGTTTTTATCCACAATACAGTTGTGAATGATCGTGGAGCCGGAGATTATATAAAATATGATCCCTTGAGCTTGCGTACTGCAATTACAACTGCCAGTGCTTACAGTCCTGGTGTCTATAAACAAAAAAGCCCAATCAAGCGAAAATGCTTGTTGAGCTTTTTTATGTTTTATCCACAATACAGTTGTGAATGATCGTGGAGCCGGAGGGATTCGAACCCTCGTCCAAACAAGCAATTATAATGCTTTCTACATGCTTAGTTTTCAATTAGGTTTTCGTGAACTTGCCGGTCGAAAACTACCAACGCATCCCTTAGCTTCAATTGAGCTTCACGGCACCATCAAAGCCCTGATGCCGCTAGGTTTACTTTTACGAAGCCACTATAGCAACCGCCGTAAACCAAGGCCGTTGAGTGACTTCCTGCTTGCCCACCTTGTGGGCCGAGGCACATCCTACTATGATTCGGATTATGCAGCTAGGGCGTAGTTATTCTCGCCGTTTAAAAAGTGTGAAATATGATATTAACGAGCTGTATCCCAGCGCTCGGCATGCTTACAATACAATTAGACCCGCTGTCAAAACCAGTCGGCCCCATTTAGTAATGAGTATTCAGAAAAGAGGTTTAGTGTGTTAACCGTTAAACTCGAATCCTGAATCGGGCGACAAAGATACATAAAATCCCTATCTTTGACAGCCTATTAATCATTCAAAAAGCATACCATGCCCATTACCTTCGCCATCATTAAAGAACGTAAAAACCCTCCTGATCGTAGAGTTGTTTTTTCACCGATAAAATGTCAAGAAGTCATTAAAAAATTTCCAAACGCAAGGATTATCGTGGAAGCTTCAGACATACGGATCTTTCCAGACGAAGCATATCGGCAAGCAGGTTTTGAAGTAATGAACGATGTTTCTAAGGCTGATGTAATGCTGGGGGTAAAGGAAGTTCCTGTGTCCGCTTTACTTCCTAATAAAAAGTATTTTTTCTTTAGTCATACTATTAAAAAGCAACCTTATAACCGCAATTTATTAAAAGCTATTTTAGCTAATTCGATTGAGCTTTTTGATCATGAAACCATTGTAAGTCAACACAATCACAGATTGATTGGCTTTGGGTATTACGCTGGTTTAGTGGGGGCTTATAACGGTTTTAGAGCCTTGGGATTACGCGATAATTTATTTGAGTTGCCTAAAGTAGAAACGCTAGCTGATTTGGAAGCTGTAAAGGCTGAATTAGACAAAATAACCATTCCAAAAATAAAAATTATTCTTTCAGGAACTGGGAAGGTTACCCGAGGTGCAAAGGAAATTTTAGACCATTTAAAAATTCGTGAAGTTACGGATGTAGCCTATCTTGAAACGGAGTATAACGAACCAGTTTATTGTTTAATTGACGTTTCAGAATATAACAAACGTAAGGATGGTTCTCCCTTTAATAAAGAAGAGTTCTATAACGATCCTTTAGATTACGAAAGTGATTTTATGAAATATGCCAAGGTAAGCGATGTATTTATTGCAGGGCATTTTTATGGAAATGGCGCCCCTTATTTATTTACCCGTGAAGATGCTAAAAGTCCAGATTTCAAAATCAATCTTGTTGCTGATATTTCTTGTGATGTGGATGGGCCTGTGGCAAGTACAATTCGCGCCTCTACAATTGCAGCACCTTTTTATGGATATGATCCAAAAACAGAAGCTGAAACAAACTTTGATGCCCCTGGCGCCATTACTGTAATGGCTGTAGATAACTTGCCATGCGAATTGCCAAAAGATGCCAGTGAAGGTTTTGGTGAAATGTTTTTGGAAAATGTGATTCCGGCTTTTTTTAATGAAGATAAAGATGGAATTTTAAACCGTGCCAAAATCACCACTGAAAAAGGGAAATTAGCGGCCAAATTTGCATATCTACAAGAATATGTAGAAATTGCCGGCTAATTAAATTAACTTTTCGTTAACAATCCATAATTTTGATAACTACTGAACAAAAAACAGGCCTAGCCTTAGTTACTGGAGCAGCCTCGGGACTTGGATTCGAATTATCACTCCTTTTAGCCAAAGATGGGTATGATCTTGTTTTGGCAGATGTTGATGCTGAAAAATTGCAGCAAGCAAAACTTGAGATTGCAGCACTGTATGCTTCAGACATACAATTAATTATTAAAGACCTGAGTAAGTGTAATGTAGCTCAACAGATATATGAAGCGCTCGATGGCAAAGCTATAGATGTGCTTATTAATAATGCTGGTTTTGGTATTTACGGAAGTTTTAATGATACAGATTGGGAGCGTGAGGCCGCAATGCTAAATTTACATGTGCTAACCACAACCCATTTAACCAAGCTTGTTTTAAATGGAATGGTGGCTCGAAATCGAGGCAAGATTTTAAATATGTCTTCGCTTGCAGCATTTCAGCCTGGACCATTAATGTCTTTGTATTATGCTTCAAAGGCATATATTCTTTCTTTTTCTGAAGCAATTGCGAACGAGCTTAAAGGGACCGGTGTTAGTGTTACCTGCTTATGTCCTGGGCAAACCAATACTTGTTTTCAGGAAGTGGTTGCAAATGGTGCTTCGGTTTCTGATAATAAAATTAACTTCAATATTGCCTGCCCAAAACAAGTTGCAAAATACGGATATGAAGCGATGCAAAAAGGAAAAGTTGTAGCTATTCCAGGAAATATCAATAAGTTTTTATCTAAACTCCCTCGGTTTTTATCAAGAAAAACGGCGACTGCAGTTATCCGCAAAATACAAGAAAAAAATAGAGTGTGTAAAACTTAAATTTTCTTCAATTCAATGGGTTCTTCCGATTGAATTTTTACTAGTTCGGTGAAAAATTCCTGTAAAGCTTTATAGGCCTCGGGCGCGAAATTAGGGTTATTTAATTTTACACTTAAGCGAATATTTACTTTGTTTTCCGAGGTGTTATACACCACTGATATTTCTCCAGCTTCATCAGGAATTTTTAACATCCGGCTTTGCGGAATACTAATAATTTCGTATTTATCAGAAACATCTAAAGAAATTATATAATTATTCGCAAAAGGAAACCCAAGGGCTACAGGATAACGTCTGGTTTCATTAATAAAAGGATTTTCAGAAAAATAAGTTTTTAAAATAAAAGGGTATAAATATAACTTATCGCCAACGGTTTGCTCCTGCATTGTAACGGTATAGTTTTCTTTATAAGGCTGTTCGAGATCTTTATCATTTTCATTCTCAAAAGTTTTAATATCTATGGTTTTGTTCTCGCTTTGCTTCTTTTTAATTATTTCTACATTATTTAAATTATAATATCCTTTACGTTTATCAACAGCAATATATCCTGTGGAGATTTCATTTATTTCACCAGAAAAGACACCATTTTCTTCAGCTTTCAATTGAATATTTGCATAGTGCTGATTTTTTATTGGAGGATCTATGGAAGTCCAATAACTTTCTTTCTTGAAATCCAGTACCCTTCCAAAAAAGTTTAAATTGCGAAAGGGAACCATTCCAAAAGGTGAAAATTTATCGGTTGCATCTAAGAGGTATGTTTCTGTTTTAATTTTAAGGTAAACCATCGCATAGTTAAAATCTGTTAGTACCGGATATTTTGTTGTGGGTAAAGGTTGATCGCGTGTGGCTATAAGCATGATTTTAGCATCCAAGCCAGCAGATTCTAGTGCGTTTATAAGTCCTAAATTTATTTCTGAACTGTTTCCAGTTTTATTTTCAAAAGCATCTTTTACACGTATGTCTGAAAGAATTCGGCTTTTATTATTCCAAAACATTGTTTTTTGAAAATAATAATAAATTGCTTTTGCACGCTCTAAATCATCAGTGATTAAAAATAACTCAGTAGGAAGTTGTTCTTTAAAATAGTTTGCATATTTAAGTTGACGTCCTAAATCTTTATCTTTTTTAAATTTTGAATCAACGTCTTCCCATGTGTTTGTATAGGTTTTTTTTAACCCTTGTAAATCTACAATTTGAATTACTTCATATTTTATTTTAGCAATATAGTTTTCTTTTGAAAGCATATATTTCTCTTCCTTGAATGCAGGTAGATTTTTCATAACATAAGTGGCAGATTCACAATCTCCTGGTTTATCAAATCCGTTTAAAACAAAGCAAGTTTTTTTTAATTCAGCATGATTTACAGCTAAAGGAAAATCGCCTGTAAGTATGCGATTATAACTGAAATTGCCTGGTAATTCTGTATGTAGTTCTGAATATAATACGGGTAACTCGCTTTGAAATTCCCAAGACCCAAGTGAAAAAAAATAAGGCGTTTCTATTCTATAAGTGTACTCTAGGATACTGCCATTTTGAATATTTGGAAAAGTAAATTTTTTCTGAGACCAATTCAATGATTCATCAACATCAAAAATAGCATCTTGTTGAACGTGTTCTTTTTTACTGCCATTATGTATAACGGCTTTTAAATTGGTAACTTGTTCCTTAAAATTTTTTTCGTGGTAATATGAAATTGCTACAGTATTGTTTTTAAATTTTTTAGCGTCAAGCACTTTGGTTTTAATGTGGATTTCTTTAATAAGTTGAAGTTGGCCATTTATCGCTTCAACTGTGTAGTTGCCTCTTTTGTATAGAATTACACCTGAAGCTTCTGGGTCGGCAGGAAATTCATTCATTTCAAGCTCTTCTGAAGTAGGTTCTCCAAAAGATTGGATGTTACTAACTTGGGCAATACTAGAAAAAGCAAAAAAAAGGAGGGTAGTGGGTAGTAAATTCCTTAAAAACATAATTTAAATTTTCTTCAATTCAATGGGTTCTTCCGATTGAATTTTTACTAGTTCGGTGAAAAATTCCTGTAAAGCTTTATAGGCCTCGGGCGCGAAATTAGGGTTATTTAATTTTACACTTAAGCGAATATTTACTTTGTTTCCTAAAACATCGTACACAACAGATAATTCCCCATCATTTTCTGGAAGTTTTAAAAGTTTGTTTGAAGGAACATTCACAATCTCGTAAAAATCCTTTGTATCTATAGAAATCAAATAATTGTTTATAATCGGGAAACCAAAATCAATTGGGTAGGATCGTGTATTACTTTTAAAGGGGTTTTCAGAGAAAAAAGTTTGCATTAAAAAAGGATATACAAAGAGTTGGTCGCCAACAGCTTGCTGATGAAGTGAAATATCATAACTTTCTTTGTAGGGTTTTTCCAAATCTTTTTCATTTTCTATAACCAAATTGGAAACTTCAAATATTTCATTGCTACTTTGCTTTCTTTTAATAATTTCTTCTTTTGTGAAATTATTATTTTCTTTGCGTTTATTAACAGCTATATATCCTGTGGCAACTTCATTAGCTTTTCCAGAAAAATACCCAGCTTTATCTACAACAAGTTGCATATTTACATAGTGCATGTTTTTAGCAATAGGGGTAATGGGCTCCCAATAGCTTCCTTTTTTAAAGTCGAGCACACGCCCTTGTAGGCAAAGATCTCTAAAAGGTACTACGCCAAAAGGGGTGTGTTTATCAGTAGCGTCCAAGAAATATTTTTCGTTACCTATTTGAAGAAAAACAAGTGCATAAATAAAATTACTCATCACAGGATATTGCAGGGTAGGCATTGGATAATCACGTGTTGAAATCAATAGTATTTTGGGATCCATTCCAGCTGCTTCAAGCGCATTCATTAGGGAAAGGTTAATTTCTGAACTATTTCCAGATTTGCGCTCAAAAGCTTCTTTTACACGAACTTCAGATAAAATACGGTATTTACCGTTCCACGCCATTTGGTTTTGAATGTAATAATAGATTGCTTTTGCTTTTTCAAGATCAGTAGGTTTTGCATACAGGGATGCAGGCAATGCATCTTTAAAATAACTGGTGTATTTAAGTTGACGCCCCAAGTCTTTATCGTATTGGTAGTACGCATCTATATCTTTCCAACTGCGAGCGAAAGGGTGTTTGCTTCTATTAAAGTCTACATATTCAATTAACTCATACCGCATCCCTGCTAAATAGTTAGCTGACGAAAGCATAAAGTCTTCTTCCTTGGCAGCAGGAACATTTTTCATTGCATAGGTGGCAATTTCACACTCTGCTTGTACATCAAAACCTTCAATAGAAAAACAAGCTAAGGTTTTTTTTGCTTCGTTAAGATAAAGCTTTAGATTTCCGTATAAGGTTCTGTTGTATTTGTAGTTTCCTGGTAATTCGGTATGAAATTCTGAGTATATTTTAGGAAGTGTTCCCTGAAATTGCCACCCGCCAAAATTTGAATAATAACCAGATTCAATTCTGTAAGTGTATTCTAAAATACTTCCGTCTTTAATATTAGGAAAAGTAAATTTTTTTAATGACCAATATGGATTTTCATCTGTTTCAAAAATATCGGAATCCTTTATATAATTTTTTACAAGTCCGTTATGTGTAATTGCTATAATTTTAGCAACGTTTTCACCACTGCCTTTTGGGTTATAATACGGTATTGTAACAGTAGCATGATCAAATTTACTGGCATCAAGTACTTTAATTTTTACGTGAACTTCTTTTATTAGCTGCACATAATTTTCAACTAAAGCAAAATAATTTTTACCACTTTCAAAGAGGACTACCCCTGCAGCCTCGGGATCTTTTGAGTATTCTTTTAGTGCAAAATCTGCTTGTGAAGGTTCTCCAAATTCTGCTGTTTCTCTATTTTGTGAAAAAGCAATTAGACAAACGAAAAATGCTATACTGAAAAGAGTTTTTTTAGATGATATCATAAGTATGAGTTTTGAGAGGTTTTTTTAATTGAGGGCATAGGCGTACATTTTATGAGGGTTTTTATATCAGAATTTTTATATTTTTTTCCAAGCAAGAGGTTCTTCTTTAAGCATTGTTAGCATGGTTCCAAAATATTCCTTTAAAGATTGATAGGCATCAGAATTAAGACGATGGTTATATAAATATTGGTGCCCGAACATTCGCAGTCATCTTTACTTTACTGTTCTTATGAGATCCCATTAAATCTAATTTAAAAATGGAAATTAGAATTAAACAAATTTTTGATTTGAATATGGGAGCTTATTATTTATAAACGACACCGTATGATATTTGCCGAAAAGTCTATAAATATAAGATTTTTTTATAAAAATCCTTCAATTTATAATATAGCAATATTAAAGTATACTTTTTTTGAATATTAATTTTTCAAATACGAGAATTAACAGAAAGCCAATGCCGTAGGCCATCAAGTCATAATAATCGAATACAGAGCCTACTATGGTTAATATGATTTCTGAAGAAATGTTTAATTTTTCAGTAACCTTACTGTATTGCAACATTTCTACAGAACATGCGAAACACAAAACTAATAATGCGGTTTTTAGAACACCTTTCTTAATAAAAATCTTTAAAAAACTATATAGGAGAAGAATCACCAATACATCTCCCACAAAACCTCTTATAAAATTATTAAAATGGAAATACGCAATTAGAATTTCAATAAAGAAAATTATAAGGGTTACTAAAAAGTAATTTTTCTGTATATAAACTTTCATCTAATGCTGATTTGGCTGCCTAAATATTTAGGTTTTGTTTTGAAAATAACATCTAAAAAAGCTTTGCTCCTTGCCAAATATTCTCGCATATTCGTTTTTAAAGCCTTTTTTCCAAAAATTGTTTTAGCATTATAACCTATAGCATTAATACCGTTTTTATTAGCTAAGAAAATAGCCCGGTCATTGTGAAATTTTTGTGAGATAAGCGTGAATGCTGTTAAGCCAAATATTTTTTGTGCTCTTATTACTGAGTCTAATGTGCTAAATCCGGCATAGTCTAAAACTATTTTGTCTTTGGGAATCCCTAGCTTTATTAAATCATTTTTAAAAGTGAGGGGTTCGTTATAATTTGTTCTTCCATTATCGCCACTAACCAAAACAAAATCGATTTTCTGAGCTTTATACAAACTAACAGTTGCTTCAATTCTATAGCGATAATAAGGGTTTGTACTACCATCTTTTAAATATTTTGAAGTGCCCAAAAGCAAACCAACTTTGTTATAGGGAATTTGTTGGGTGTTTTCAAAAGTTTGTCCTTCGGCTTCCATAAGGATATAATTATCCACACAGAGTATTAAAAACAAGCCAAATGGGCTTAGCAATAAAGCCCATTTAGAAAGTTTAATGATTTTATAATAGATTGAATGCATTATCGTTTTATTCATTGTTCCAATCTATTTTTCGCGATGCCAACATAATTACAGCAAGGATTAAAAACAGGCCGATGCTTCCCACTAAAAGCGCGTAGTTTTCTAACTGAATAATCACATAAATAAAACCGTATAAGGAAGCTAGCGACCCACAGATAAGCAGTGGAAATTTGAAGCCTTTTAAGATAAGCCGTGAGTAAATGGTTACTAAGCCAAGCACAGCAAGCGCTGCAATAGTGTAGGCTTTTAAAAAATTACTGTGTTCCGAAATAGATATTAGCAGGGTGTAAAACATCACTAATGCCAAGCCTATCATTACATACTGAAACGGATGTATGTATATTTTACTCACTAATTGTATAAGTAAAAACACGAGTAGGGTAAGACCTATTACCAAAAAACCGTATTTAGCCGTTCGTTCACTTTTTTGATACTCGTCTACAGGAATAATAAGCTTGGTGCCAAAAGCCGAAGCCGAAAGATCTGGAAGCTGTCCAAAAAAAGATTGCTCAAACTGACGGTTAATTTGGAGTACGCGCCAATTGGCAGAAAACCCGTCTTGTGATATTTGTTTGTCGGTATCTTCGGGTAAAAAATTGCCGTCAAAACTAGGGGAGTGCCAGTTAGATGTCATAGTGGCTGTGGTTTCCTTTCCTATGGGTAAGAACTTTAAACTCTCGCTTCCGTTTATTTTTAGATTAAAAGAGAACGGTCGCTGCTCACTAAACAACTCCTTTGCGTTGGCAATGTGGTTGCTTTGTATAGTGTTTAAATAGCTTGTTGCATACTGTGGCGTCATCGCTAAAGCTTGAGTATCTATGTTTACTAGGGGAGTGGTTTTAATACCCTTTAGGTTAGAGGTTTCTAAGAGTATCGTAGCCTTATCCCAAAATATATCTTCTTCGGCTATTTCCATTTCCGAAAAATCTATGATAGGAAATGTACCCTGTATAGCTATAGCCGCGGTATATACTACAGACTCGTAAATACTTCTGTTTAGCGGTTTTGTTTCTACTTGCGAATTAATATCGAGTTTCTCCGGAAAGAAATACGCTTGACTATAGGTTTCATTTGTTTTTGTGTAATACGAATTTGTTTTCTCATTAAACAGCTTCTCTTCGGTACGTATTTTATAAGGTATTTTTACGATAGGACCAGAGAGTAATACTTCATTTCCCCATTTCGTGTTTATTTCGCGAACAACTTCCTCTTGCCTAAAGGCTCTTTCGTCTATAAGCGATTGTACAAACTCTAAGGGTATGAGTAAAACCAATAGTAAAAAGCCTACTACGAGCATTCTTGCTGTAATGGAGTTGCGCATCCAATTACTAAATCTACTTTTTCTCTTTTCCATAATTTTTAGTGTTTAATGTTAATTTTTAATTGAGTGTTAAGTATGCCTGCCTTAAGTGTAGCTAGGTTGTGATAGCTTTTTAACTTGGCGGTTTTTATTTTGTAAGTGTTGAAGTTTTTGCAGCTGTGCTTCGGAAAAAATCACTTTTCTGAAATTTTCAAAATCTGTAGTTAACAACAGTTTATAATCGAAATGATGAAAGCTGTTAAGCTGTTTTCCTATTGCATACGATTTGCGGTAGAAGCTTAAATACTCCGGAAGAAGAACGGTCCCCAATATAAGTACGGCGGTTAAATACGGAGTGCGTTTGCCGTTTCCGAAGCATATATACTGAAGTGCTATTTCATCTTCTACATTAGTGCCAAAACCAGTAAGCACGTGGTAGGCGTCGTGTCGCTCTACTTTTCCTATTAGTTCAAAGCCATTTTTATGGAGAAATACACCCAAATGGTTTCCAAAAGTGTTTTTTGGAAGCGCTAATAGCTCGTTACAACTAATGCCCCAAGCTTCTTTCTTTTTAAATTTTAAATAGAATTTTTGAGACCATTCAAAAAGTTTTTCAATAAGTTTTTTCCGTGCTTTCATATTTATAAAGTACTTTGTATTTCAAAGTGATTGAATAAAAAAATAGTCGTTTTTAGTATTTGGGTTTATTAATAAGACTTTCTAGGGCTTCTATATGTTTTTTAAATTCGGCTTTCCCTAGTTTTGTCGCACTGTAACTGGTATTTGGTTTTCTACCCACAAAGCTTTTTTCTACTAAAATGTATTCTGCTTGTTCTAGCGCTTTAATATGGCTAGCCAGGTTGCCATCTGTAACCTCTAGAAGTTCTTTTAGTCTATTAAAATCGGCGTCTTCATTTACAACCAATATGCTCATTATACCCAAGCGGATACGATGATCAAAAAGTTTATTTATGTTGTCTATTATGCCCACGTTTAGTTTTTAGATTCTTTAAAATACATTATGCTTCCGTAAATAATGTGTAGAAGGCCAAAGCCCAATATCCAAAACCACAAACCATAACCAGGTAGTACGGCACAGATAAGACCGATGCAAATTTCGGTATATCCTAAATACTTTACGTTACCAATAGTGTATTTTGATGCGTTTACTAATGCCAAGCCGTAAAAAATAAGCATTAAGGAAGCTGTGAGTCCGTAATGTTGGCTATTTAGTTTTATAATAATATAGATACCACCAGTAACTAAAGGAATTAAAAAGTTGATAAGCAAACGGCGGGTTGTAGCATCCCAAACTTTTTCATTGTTTTTTTTAGCCTTTCTAGTTGTAATTATATAAGCCGTCAATACACTTAGTAATGCTACACTAGCTAAGAGAGCTAGTAAAAGTTTAAAGTTTAAACTGTGGAGCGTAAGATACTCTCCTGGTTTTGGGAAAAGATAGAAATAAGCAATTACAGCACCTATAATCGCGTACATACCAGCAAAGATTCCTGAAAGTCCACTAAGAGATATAAATCGGGAGGAGCGATTCATTAAGTTTTTTATCTCAGTTATGTCTTTTAAATAATTTTTATCACTCATATTAAAGTACTTTGAAAAACAAAGTAAATGTAAAAACTTCACTTATCCAAGTTTTATTGCATAAATCAAGGATGCATTTTTAAGTAGTTTTTTGACTTTAGAAAAAATCTTTTTAAAAAAGGGGGAAATCCCCCTTGACTAGCTTTATAATAAACATCATCTTTGTACTACTAATAATTAATTGGGGAGTTAATGAATAGTAATTTTAGGGAAGGTCGTCCGTTTCGGATGGCCTTTTTTAGTTTATAAGTTATTGACAGCTAGGATTAATCATTGAAAAAGGGGGATTTCCCCCTTGATTGCTATTGTTTTTTATACCATCTTTGAATAACAATTTTTTTTAGAAGTAATAACGTAACGATTATTACTCTAAATAATATGAGTTCTTTATTTAGATGCCATATTCAAAAGGTTTTGTTTTTAGCCGAAGAGCCCTACTATAATAATATAGCAGGGCTCTTTTTTTAATTTATTTCTAGCTCTATAGTTGGTTAATAGTTTTACGAATGGCTACAAGATCGGTTAATAATTTTTCAAGTAAGTTTAGATTCAGCATATTGGCACCATCGCTTTTTGCGTTTGCTGGATCAAAATGTGTTTCTATAAATATTCCATCTGCGCCCGTAGCAATCCCTGCTCTAGCAATTGTTGAAATCATTTCAGGCCTTCCACCGGTAACACCCGCACTTTGGTTGGGTTGCTGTAGGCTATGAGTGACATCTAAAATTACAGGGGCAAATTGTTTCATTGTTGGAATACCACGAAAATCTACAATCATATCTTGATAGCCAAACATGGTTCCGCGATCGGTAATTGTTACTTGCTCGTTATTGCAGTCTGTCACTTTTGTAACGGCATGCTTCATACTTTCAGGGCTCATAAACTGCCCTTTTTTAAGATTAACCACTTTTCCTGTTTTAGCAGCAGCAACTACTAAATCTGTTTGTCGCACCAAAAAAGCAGGAATTTGCAGTACATCAACATATTCGGCAGCCATTGTGGCGTCGCTAACTTCATGTATATCTGTAACGGTTGGAACATCAAAAGTTTTAGAAACTTTACGAAGAATCTTCAATGCTTTTTCATCGCCTATTCCTGTAAAACTATCTATTCTACTACGGTTTGCTTTTTTAAAACTTCCTTTAAAAATGAAAGGAATTTCTAGCTTATCAGTAATCTTTACAATCTTTTCGGCAATTTGTAATGCCATTTCTTCACTTTCAATAGCACAAGGGCCAGCGAGAAGAAAAAAATTGTTAGTATTTATGTGTTTTATTCTTGGAATTAGTTCAAGTTTCATACTTCATATTTAGTAGGGTAAAGATACGTATTTTGACGTTCTGATGCGATAATATGCTTTTTCAACTTAATTAAAAAGCCCACCTAGTATTTTTAGTAAAAATAATATGATGGGATTTTGCTTCTAATCCACTTATAAACACTACTTTTGCACCCTCTTAAAAAAGGAGTAGCTTTATGAAAATCAAAAACATCGCCATTATAGCCCACGTTGACCACGGTAAAACCACACTGGTTGATAAAATTATGCACCACTGTAGTATTTTTCGTGAAAACGAAAATACTGGAGATCTTATCTTGGATAATAATGATTTAGAGCGTGAAAGAGGTATAACAATTACTTCTAAGAACGTTTCTGTAATATATAAGGACACGAAAATAAATATTATTGATACACCTGGTCACGCCGATTTTGGAGGTGAAGTAGAACGTGTATTAAACATGGCCGATGGAGTATTACTTTTGGTTGATGCCTTTGAAGGCCCGATGCCACAAACACGTTTTGTGCTTCAAAAAGCAATTTCACTTGGTTTAAAGCCGTGTGTTGTTGTAAATAAAGTAGATAAAGAAAACTGTACTCCAGATGAAGTTCATGAAGGGGTATTCGATTTAATGTTTGAATTAGGTGCTGAAGAATGGCAGCTAGATTTTCCAACGGTATACGGTTCTGCAAAGAACAACTGGATGAGTGATGATTGGAAAAATCAAACAGAAAATATTGAGCCATTATTAGATATGGTTTTAGAACACATTCCAGCTCCAAAAATTGAGGAAGGAACCGTTCAGATGTTAATTACATCTTTAGACTTTTCTTCATTTACAGGCCGTATTGCAATTGGACGTTTACAAAGAGGAGTTTTAAAAGAAGGAATGCAGATTGCTTTGGTAAAGCGTGATGGTTCTATAGTGAAATCAAAAATTAAAGAACTTCATACTTTTGAAGGCCTAGGGCGTAAAAAAGTTGCGGAAGTACATGCAGGCGATATTTGTGCCTTGGTTGGTCTAGAAGGTTTTGAAATTGGTGATACCGTTGCCGATGTAGAAAATCCAGAAGCGTTAAAAACCATTGCGATCGATGAGCCTACAATGAGTATGCTTTTCACAATTAACGATTCTCCTTTCTTCGGAAAAGATGGAAAATTTGTTACTTCACGCCACATTAGAGAGCGTCTTGAAAAAGAATTAGAGAAAAACCTTGCGCTGCGAATGGAGCCAACGGATAGTGCAGATAAGTTTATGGTTTTTGGCCGTGGCGTTTTGCACCTTTCAGTTTTAATTGAAACAATGCGTCGTGAAGGTTATGAGCTTCAAATTGGACAACCACAAGTTATCATTAAAGAAATTGATGGTGTAAAATGTGAACCAGTTGAAGAAATGACCATCGATTTACCTGAAACCGTGAGTGGAACCGCTATAAACATGGTTACAATTCGTAAAGGTGAAATGTTGAGCATGGAAGGAAAAGGCGAACGTATGGTTTGTAAATTTACAATTCCATCGCGTGGAATTATCGGCCTTCGTAACCAATTGCTTACGGCAACTGCTGGGGAAGCGATTATGACACATCGTTTTCTTGAATACCAACCACTAAAAGGTGGAATTCCTGAAAGACAAAACGGAAGTTTGGTTTCAATGGAAACAGGTTCCGCAATTCCGTATTCTATCGATAAATTACAAGATAGAGGTCGCTTCTTTGTGAACCCTAACGAAGAAATATATGAAGGTCAGGTTATTGGAGAAAACTCGCGCCAAGACGATATGGCTGTGAATATTACCAAAACCAAAAAGCTTTCAAACGTACGTTCTTCAGGAGCTGACGATAAAGCACGTATTATTCCTGCTATCAAATTTTCATTAGAAGAAGCTTTGGAATACATTCAAAAAGACGAATATTGCGAAGTTACACCAAACCATTTAAGACTTCGCAAAATATACCTAAAGGAAACAGACCGTAAGCGAAACAAGCTTTAATCCTAGTACTTTAAAATTTGGATGACATAAGGTAAGGGCAAGCTAAAGTATAAAAAACTTCAGTTTTAACCGTACATCTTATGTCATCTTGTTTTTGGCTGTTTTTAAATTTAATCGGCTTTCAATTCCATAAACTCACCGTTTTTTAGTTTATTTGCTATTACTAAAAGGTTATTTTAGTGTAAATTAAACAAGTATGAATTTTCTTTATTTCGATCCGGGCATAGGAGCAATGGTGGTGCAAGCATTAGTGGCAGTAGGAGCTGGCATTTTGCTTTTCTCAAAAGGTATTTTGTATAAGGTGAAATCTTTTTTCGGATTGGTAAAAGAGAAAGATGATGCTTACGATTCAATTGATATTGAAGAGAAAGACACCGATACAAATGACAAAAAAGACTGACGCACATCACGCTTCGTTCCGCGACCCTTCTGGATACATGTTTTATGATGGAAAAACCCTGCGAAGGGTAATTAATCCAATCTATTTTCCGCAGTACAACAAACTAACAGAAAGTGGCTTTTTCAAAACATTAATTTCAAATGGGTTATTAATTTCGCATGAAGAGACTTCAGTTTCTTCAGAAGAAATTATTATTACTCCTGAAAAAATTCCATTCATCACAAACCCCTATGAATGGAGTTTTGAACAATACAAACACGCCGCACTTCACACGCTGAAAATTCAGAAATATGCACTTTCAAAAGGATTTATTTTGAAAGATGCCTCCTCCTATAACGTTACTTTTTATAAAGGAAAGCCTGTTTTTATAGACACACTTTCATTCGATTTTTATGAAGAAGGAACTCCTTGGCGTGCCTACAAACAATTCATTACACACTTTTTAGGGCCTTTAGTTCTTGCAAAATACCACGGAACAGAAATTTTTAAAATGATGCAAACGCACATTGATGGAATTCCTGTGAAATTAATTTCTTCATTATTACCAACACGTTCCAAGCTCAGTTCAGTACTTTATCCAAACATCCACCTGCTTGCAAAAATGGAAAGCAAGCACAGTGAAGATTATAAAGCTGAAACTAAAATTACAAAGCTTTCAAAAAAAGCACAGGAAAATATTTTGGAAAGTCTTTATGATTATATCAAAAATTTATCGCTCAAAGAAAGCAGCGAATGGGGTGATTATTACAGCAAAACAAACTATGATGAAGCTGCTTTTGAAGCCAAAAAAACACTGATAAAATCGTGGATAAAACCGTTGGCGCCTCAAAAATTAATTGATGTTGGGGGTAACGACGGTACTTTTGCACGTACAGTTATTGATAGTGTTCCAGATATTATTGTAACCGATATTGATAGTAACGCAGTAGATTTTAATTACCAGCAACTCCAAAAAAATAAGGAAACCAATATGCTTCCTTTTGTTTGCGATGTGCTGCAACCCGCACCAGGTATTGGGTTTAACAATACCGAACGCAATTCTTTAATAAAACGCTTAGCAGCCTATGCGCCAGATGTAACAATGGCTTTGGCGTTGATTCATCACATTACACTTTCTGGAAATGTGCCTTTTGAAAAGTCGGCTGAATTTTTCGCTTCATTTTCTAAATACCTAATTATTGAGTTTCCAACACGAGCCGATTCTTGGGTAACCTCGTTATTGGTTCGTAAGCGTGAGTTTATAAATCACTTTGATTTTTACAACGAAGAAGCGTTTGAAAAAGGGTACCTCAATTATTTCACTCTTGAAAAAAAAGAAACCGTAGAGGGAACCAACCGCTTGCTTTATCTGCTAAAAAATAAACGTTATGAAAGCCAATAAAGAAAAAGGTTTTTTTTCGAATTTTATGAATAATAACAAGGCGTATCCAGTATTAACAGCCCTTGCAGCAAGTTTATATCCTGTTTTGTTTTACTATTCCAGAAATTTCGATATGGTAAAATCTTGGCAACACCTTGTTTATTTTGGGTGCGTTTTTTTGCTTATACCAATCCTAGTTTTTCTTAGTGTTTACAAGTTTTCTAAATTAAAAATATTTGAAAAGTACAGTAACTATGTACTCCCTTTTTTAAATGTATTTGTGTTTTTATTTTTTTTAAAAACCTTTCTTTTTGAACCCATTGAGCGGAAAATGATAGTGGGGATTTTTGTGATAGCTGTTTTATTCGCAAGGTTTTTTCATTCGCACCTTAAAAAGCTTATTGTTATAGAATTGCTTTTGGCATTAATGGGCGTTTTTACTGTTTCGCATATAATATTCAATAAGATTACGTATTCAGATGCTTGGATGCAGCAAGCTGACGATATTGAAAATGTGGTTTTTAAAAAGAAGCCCAATGTGTATTTTATAGAGCCAGATGGGTATGTAAGTTTTGAAACCTTAAAGAATGAACTTTATAATGTTGAAAATAGTGAATTTGAAGGTTTTCTTCAAGAAAATAATTTTAAAACATATCCAGGCTTTCATACAAATTACAAATCTACATTAGCTTCAAACAGTGCTACTTTTATGATGAAGCATCATTATTATGATTTTAACATCCATAAACAGGAAGTTGAGAATGCCAGAGATATAATCATTTCAGACAATCCTGTTCTAAATGCATTTAAGAGAAATAATTACGAAACCTATTTTCTTTCAGAAACATATTATTTTCTTCAGAATAGGCCCAAAATGGGGTATGACCATTGCAGTATAGATTATTCAATTATGCCTTATTTAAACAAAGGCTTGGGTGAAAGCGAACCAATTTTGGAGCCCTTAGCTACGTATCTTTCAGATGGGATTACTAAACCGAAGTTTTTTTTCATACAAATATTAAAGCCAGCACACATTAATACTTCCGCAGCTAGCTCACAGGGCGCTACGAAAGAAAGAGAACTTTGGATAGAAAGAATGAGAGAGGCTAATACAGAAATGACAGCGATTATACACCAAATACTAAAAAATGACCCAGAAGCTTTTATAATGATTTTGGCAGATCATGGGGGTTTTGTAGGTTTAAATCACACTAGAGAAGGTGACAGAAAAACGGAAGATAAAAACATAAAGAATACTATTTTCAGCACGAATTTAACGATACATTGGCCAAATAATGACATTCCGAGTTACGATTCAAAAATTAAGTCGTCTGTAAATATTTTTAGAATTTTATTTTCTTATTTATCTGAGGATGAGAAGTACCTTGAAAACCTTCAACCTGATGAGAGTTTTATTTGTTTAACAGAAGGTACTACTCCTGGAGTTTATAAATATATTGATGGGGAGGGGAATTATGTTTTTGAGAAAATGGAACCTCAAAAAAGCAATTAACAATCCTATTTATTTTGCGAATACATTGTATTTGAAGATGCACCAAAGTGCCCAAACACCATCTTTCCAGTTTATTTTTTTTCCTTCTTCGTAAGTACGGCCGTAATATGAAATTCCTACTTCATAAATACGTATTTTTTTAACACGCGAAATTTTTGCCGTTACCTCTGGCTCAAATCCAAACCTTTTTTCTTTTAGCGTTAGTCCTTTTAGTATGTCAGCTCTAAAAAGTTTATAACAGGTTTCCATGTCCGTAAGGTTCAAATTAGTGAACATATTACTTAAAAATGTTAGAAACTTATTGCCGATGGTATGCCAAAAAAATAAAATACGGTGTGGATTACCACCCATAAACCTAGAGCCATATACTACATCTGCTTTGTTCTCTAATATTGGTTTTAATAATAAGGAATATTCGTTTGGATCGTATTCTAAATCTGCATCTTGAATAATAATATAATCTCCAGAAGCCAACTCAATTCCTTTGTTTAAGGCGGCTCCCTTACCTTGATTTATTTCAAAAGAAAAATATTGAACGCGAAGGTCTGGATGGTTTTGGGTAAAGGTTTTTATAATTTGTAGCGTATTATCCTTAGAGCAATCATCTACAATCACGAGTTCTTTGCCAAGATTATTAGGCAAGTTAAGATTGTAAAGTATCTCCAGAATTTCAAGAATGGTATTCTCTTCGTTATAGGCTGGAATAATTATAGAAAGCGTTTTTTCCATGAAATTGATTTGATGGCAAATATATGCATCTATTTTTTATAAATTAATAAATAGGTGTTATTGCGAGAATGGTTTTAAATGTGTTAAAAATAGCTACTTTTGAAACTATATTCTGATGAAAACAAAATTCATAATTTATATATTAACGTTATTGGGCCTTGTTCCATTGGGGTTTTGGTGTTTTTATTATATTGATTACGACCTTTGGTATGATGAAGTTTATTCGTTAGAAGAGTTTGCGCTTCAGGGTTTTTCAACCACAATGTTCTATTATCCAGCACCCAATAATCATATTTTTTATAATTTAACGAGCCTGATTATTTCTAAAGTTTTTGGCTTACGGGATATTTTTTCTGTTGAAGCTCATGTGTATATTTTTCGTTCTTTTCAATTAGTGATTTCGCTTTTAACTGCCTTTTTTTCGGTGCGAATTTTAAAACAATTTTTCGGCTATAAAAGCAGCTTTCTGTTGTACGCCATACTTTTTACAACGATTCCTTATATGAATTTTTCACTACAGCTACGAGGCTATAATATGAGTGCCTTGTTTTTGGTGATGTTGGTGTATTATTCGTGGAATTATATAAGTGCTAAAAAAACTTTATCACTGTTTATGGTTTTAATTTCAAGTATGTTGCTTTTATATACCATTCCTTCCAACCTCTATGCATTAGTGGCTTTCTGGTTGATTCTTTTTTCTAGTTGGTTTTATTATTTTAAAAAAAGCGCAACTATTTCAAAGTTTTATTTGAAGCCCTTAACCTATATTTCAATAGGGGTTGTTCTTACTTTTTTATTGTATTTACCCATTTTGGAAGATGTAATTTTCAATAAATATTCCAATAGCAAACCAATGACTTTTCTCTTTTCATTTTATGTTTTAAAGATTACAAGTATCGGTTTTTTCTCGAATAGATTTTTTCTACTATTGTTATTCCTACCAGGAATTTATGTTTTCTATAAGAAGAGCAGTTTTAACGAAAAGTATTATTTTTTATCGTTAGCGGCTTTATGTTTTTTGCCGTTTTTCCTTTCTTTTTTACATCAAAAGGGGCCTTTTCCAAGAGTTTTTGTTCCGCTGGCACCTATATTTTGCATGGTTTTTACGATAGTACTAGTGAAGTTTATTGATAGCCTTGCATTATATCAAACCCGAATTTTACAAATATTGGTTTCCCTTTATTGTGCTTTTGTATTTATAAATGAATTTGATAAAAATGATACTTTAATTTCGAAAAGTATGGTCGAAGCCAATGTGGAGCCACAAGGATTGTCAAGAAATTTTTATTTAGGAAGTTTTTATAAACAAGATGAAACTATGAAACTTTTAGGAGATGTTTATAAAGATTATCCAGTAGTTAAATTGTACCAGCGCGATAAACCTTCTACAGATTTGTATTTAAGAAAATATAAAATTCCTTTTACGGAAATAGATACGTTGAGCGATATTTCACCAAAACTAAAAACCTATGGAAAGGTTTATATTTTAACTTCCTATAAAAAGAATATTTTGAGTGAATTAAAAAATTGTGATTCTCTTGAAGCTAGCGTATTAACCCCTGAATATTCCTTCACAAATATTATTGAGGTTACAACAAAAGCGAAATAAATTATTTTTTAAGTCCTAGAATACTAAAAAATAAGCTAAATAAAATTACCTGAACGCCTAATAAAATTAGCGTAACCGCAGGGATTACCATCCTAAAAACAGACATATTTTCTATATTTCCAAAACGAATTGCTTGCCAATTTGAATAAGCAGTGAAGCTTAAAACAATTCCTGCAATAACGAGTGCTAAACCAACAATTAAGCCTTTTTCTAAGTTTATGAATTTAAAAAGACGGTCGTATTTTTTTGATTTTGGCAACAATTCATTTTCAACAGTAAAAACTTTTGTAAGTCCATAAAATAAGATAAATTGAAATCCAATAAGCACAAACCCTGAACTAAATAGGAGTGTATGAACATCAAAATTTACCGTGCCAATACTAACGGGGCCATTTAAAAGAAATGCAGAAGTAATAATTCCGAAAATCATTAATAACAAACCAGGAATTAGAAAAAGCCAACTTGGGCTGTAAAGCACCAAAAAGCGCAAATGACGCCAGCCATCGCGCCAAGTGTTTAAGTGTGGTGGCCGTGAGCGCCCATCTGGGGAAAGAATGGTAGGAACTTCCGCTATTTTTAAATTTTTTAGGCTGGCTTTTACAATCATTTCACTTGCAAATTCCATTCCTGTGGTTTTTAATTCCATTTTAGCATACGCTTCTTTGCTAAAACCACGAAGGCCACAATGAAAATCGCCAATTTTACTTTTAAAGAATAACCTTCCAATAAATGAAAGTACTGGATTTCCTAAATACTTATGCAAAAAAGGCATGGCGCCTTTTTTTATTCCACCTTTAAAACGGTTGCCCATAACCAAATCAAATCCTTCGCGAAGCTTTAAAAGATACGGCATTAAATTATTAAAATCATAGCTGTCATCTGCGTCGCCCATAATAACATATTTGCCGTTTGCAGCTTCTATGCCACCGCGTAACGCACTTCCGTAGCCTTTCTGAGGGACATTTACAACAGTAGCATTTAGATCTTCCGCAATTTTCTGAGAACCATCAGTACTGCCATTATCGGCGATAATTACTTCCCCATTTATTTTTTCACGCTCAAAAAAGTGCTGTGCTTTTTTAATACAAACGGCAAGCGTTTCAGCTTCATTGAGACATGGCATTACAACAGATAATTCTTTGGTCATAATTTGGAAATGGATTTTCTAGTTATCAAAAATACAATGATAAAACAAAAAGCGAGGTTGTAAAAGGTATAACGAATAATTGTATGGACTGCAAAGGCAGTAATAAATGCATTTGAAAGTATAAGTATGGATGAAAAAAAGAGTAAACCGTTGTAAAGATTAAAGCTTTTTAAACTCTTAATACCGTTATAAATGAATAGCAGCACCATAAATACAAACAGAATAACGGAGCCAAAACCATGAAAAATACTAGTAAAATATAGCTGAATCCACTCTTTATAATGTTCTTTAAATAATATTGGGAACATCCTTTTTGCTGTTTTTTCAGTTAAAATGGTGCTTTCCCAAATGTGATTTCCTTGATTTAAATAATAATTTTCTCCTTTAATTTGAAAGGTTTGGTTACAGATATATGGAAAGTTATCATGAAAAACCTTATAGCGTTGTTGAAGTGTCCCTCCAACTTTATGGCTTAATAGCCCCAAACTATCAATCCGAGTGTATGTTTCAGAAAAAATTTGTTGGGCTTCTTTTTCAGAGAAAAGATTTGCGTCTTTTTCATCCGAAAGATACAGCGGTAACGTAAGCGCATTTATAAAAGTGTATGGAGTAGAAGTATAATGGCCATGTACTATTTTTCGGTAACTGCTGTCTAAAAAGCTAACAAAAAAAGGCAGTAAAATTAAAAGGATTAAAATTTTTAATTTCGAAGCTTTAAAAGCTTCTTTTTTATACTTTAAAGCAAAGAGAAAAGCAACCATCGGTGCAAAGAGTATAAACTGTCCCCGCGTTAAACAAAGCGCAATATATGCTATCGTTAAGAGTATTATTTCTTTCGTTTTATTTTCAAAAAGTAATTTTAGGGAAGCAATAGTTACAAGTAAATAAAGAGGGTATGATAAGCCTTCAGAAGTAATATTATTGGCGACAGAGAGTGGTGGGAAAAAAGGAAAAACCAATAACGCGAACAATATTAAAAAGGGAATGAGTGATAAATTGAGAAGTGGTTTTATTTTTCTTAGGAAAACATAAACAGCAAAAAAACCAAAAACCAATTGAAAACCTACGATTGATAGGTTGTAATAACTGCCAAAGAGAAAATCCATCGTTCTTAAAAATAATCCATAAACGGGATATCGATAAATGTTTAAATGCCAATAGGTGTATGTGTCTGGGGAGTATATTGCGGCTTGTGAAATAAAATAACAGAACAAGCCCAAATACACTACGAATTGGAAAACATCCAGTTTTGAAAAATTTAAATCTTTTAAAAAATACGTGGACAATTTTAAGGCTTTAATTAGGTTTCATTCTTAAGGTAAAACTAAAAATAAATTTTAGCTTTACATGTTATTATCAAAAGGCTTTTTTAAATAGTAAATTATTTGACGACCAACACTTTTACAGTAAAAAAATATACTTTGCAAGATAAATCTATGTGGAATGAATTTATGCGCTTGGCCAAAAATAGCACATTTTTATTCCAAAGGGATTTTTTGGAATATCATTCTGATAGGTTTGAGGATTATTCATTGCTGGTTTTAAAAAACGAAAAGCTTGTAGGATTACTGCCAGCTAATATTTCTAAGAACACGCTATATTCTCATCAAGGCCTCACCTATGGTGGCTTGGTGCTTACTAAAAAAACAAAATTAAAGGAAGCTGTAGCTATTTTTAATAGTGTATTGCGCTTTCTTTCTTCGGAAGGGATTGAAAAACTTCAACTAAAATTATCGCCAAAAATTTATCATAAGCTCCCTTCAGACGAAATGGATTATTTGCTTTTTATAGCAAACGCAACATTAATTAGAACCGATATTCTAAGTGTGATTGATACTCAAAATGCTATAAAAATTGCTTCAAATCGTATAGAAGGCGTTAAAAAAGCACAAAAATTTGATTTAAAAATTGTTGAAGGTCATGATTTTGAACCCTTTTGGGATGAAATTTTAATTCCAAATTTAGCTTTACGACACGATGCTTTGCCCGTACATTCTAAGGATGAAATTTCGCAATTGGCATCAAATTTCCCGAAGCATATTATTCAGTTTAATGTATTTAATGATGGTAAAATTGTAGGTGGCGCAACTATTTTTGAAACCGAAAATGTAGCGCATGTACAGTATATTTCAGCAAATGAAGACAAGCAAAAATTCGGTACTTTAGATTTTTTATTCGAATATTTAATAAACAAACGTTTTAAACAGAAAAGATATTTCGACTTTGGAACTTCCAATGAAAACGCAGGAAAAAACGTAAACGAAGGTTTGTTATATTGGAAAGAATGTTTTGGTGCTAGAAGTATTGCCCAACAATTTCACGAAGTAGAAACTTCAAATTATAAAAAACTCGAATCCATTTTTATATGATTCCATTTTTAGATCTTCACGCAATAAACAAACGTTTTGAAACCGATTTTCAGAAAAGCTTTCAAGCTTTTTTAGATTCTGGATATTACATTTTAGGCAATCAAGTTCAATTATTTGAAAAATCATTTGCCGAATATTGCGGCACTAAACATTGCGTGGGTGTTGCCAATGGTCTTGATGCCTTGCGATTGATTTTGGAAGGTTATAAAATTCTTGGAAAACTGAAAGATGGAGATGAAGTTTTGGTTGCTTCAAATACATATATCGCAACAATTATTGCAATAAAACAAACTGGAATGATTCCTGTTTTGGTGGAAAGTGATTCAGCTACTTATAATTTTGATATTACTTCCCTTAAAAAATCCATCACAGAAAAAACAAAAGCCATTATGCCAGTTCATCTGTACGGACAGTTGGCACCTATGGATGACATCCTTAAAATTTCGAAAGATTTATTGGTAATTGAAGATGCGGCACAAGCACATGGCGCAAGAAATGCCAAGGGGATATTGGCTGGAAACCTTGCCAATGCTGCTGGTTTTAGTTTCTACCCAAGTAAAAATTTGGGTGCTTTGGGCGATGGCGGCGCTGTAACAACAAATGATGGGGAATTGGCAGTTGTTATTAAAAAGCTCCGAAATTATGGGGCATCCTCAAAATATGTAAATGAATTTGTTGGCATAAACTCTAGATTGGATGAAGTGCAAGCTGCTTTTTTAAATTGTAAATTACCAACTTTAGATGCGGATAATAACCGCCGAAGAAAAATTGCGAAAAAGTATATCTTAGAAATAAAAAACACAAAAATTAAGCTTCCGAAATGGGATGGAAGTGAAAACCATATTTTTCATCTTTTTGTAGTTCGTGTTGATAACAGAAACGATTTTATTGAATATTTGAAAGAAAACCAAGTTGGTTTTTTAGTTCATTACCCCATTCCACCACATAGGCAGGAAGCATTTGTAGAATACGCAGATTTAAGTTTCCCCGTTACAGACAAGATACACAATGAAGTTGTGAGTATTCCTATAAGTCCTGTGCTTAGTGATACAGATGTTGAGAAGATAATTTCAGTTTTAAACAACTATTAATTGAAGCTGCCATCCTATATACGCGGTAATTTACTTTTAAAAATGACCTCGCTGAATGCGGTTGTTGTAACCATTCGGCTTGTTATTTCTGCAGTTGTGCAACGGCTTTTATACGATTATGTAGGGCCCGTAGGACAATATAAAATTGGGCAACTTCGAAGTCTGTCGCAGCTGGTAATGTCTTTGTCTTCCCTTGGAACTTTTAGTGGAATTGTAAAATACGTAGCTGAATATAAAACCGATAAAGAACAGCTTCAAAAACTATTTTCTACCACCTTTGTCTTTACAATAGTAGGGGTTTTAGTCAGTGGAATTTCATTATTTCTGTTTGCCAATACAATAAGCAACTATTTATTTGCCTCTGAAGATTTTTCATACCTTATAAAACTTACCGCTGTTGTAGTTCCTTTTATAGCGATGCAAAGGGTTTTTAATGGAGTAATAAACGGGCTTTCAGAATACAAGAAATTTGCTAAAATAGATTTAGTTAGCTATTTGTTTAGTGTAGTCTTGACCCTTGTTTTTTTGTTTCAATACGAACTCGATGGCGCACTGATTGCGATAGCAATTACTCCCATAATTCAGGTATCAGTATTGTTGTTTTTCTTCTTTAAAACGCTTCGAGAATATTTACATTTTAAAGATTTAAAGTTGCAATCGCCAATGGCGAAAAGTCTTTTAGCATTTACACTAATGTCTTTTGTAACTTCTATATTATTGCCAATTGTAGAAATTGATATACGAAGTATGCTTGAAGAGAAAATGTCTGGGAGAGATGCAGGTGTTTGGACCAACCTTACTTTTATTTCGAAAAATTATATGGTTTTTTCAGGTTCTATTTTTACACTTTATGTGATTCCAAAGTTTGCCGGAATTTATACTTCTATAAATTTTAGAAAGGAGCTTTTTAATATTTATAAAACAATTTTACCCTTGTTTGCCGTGGGAATGTTACTCGTTTTTTTATTTAGAAACGTAATTATAGAACTTCTTTATCCTGGATTAACAGAAATGGCTCCACTCTTTAAGTGGCAGTTGTTGGGCGATTTTATACGGTTGGCATCTTTGGTGCTTCTAAATCAATTTTTGGCTAAAAAATTAGTCCGAAATTTTATATTTTCAGAATTATTTTCTGTTGTTGTTTTTTATCTACTCGCTCAAGTTTTGGTTGCTCCATTTGGTGTTGAAGGGGTCGTTTTAGCACATTTAATACGCTATATTTTGTATTTCATCTTGGTTGCCTTCCTCGTTTTTAGATATTTTAATAAACAGAAAAAAGCTTCTGAAGAGCAAACTTCAGAAGCGATTAGATAGCTTTACGGTAATTTCAAAAATGCAGGAATCAAAAAATTCATATAGACAAGTAATGAAAGCCACATCGCTTTTTGGCGGGGTACAGGTTTTTAATATTTTGATTTCAATTGTAAAATCAAAGTTTGTAGCGTTATGGATTGGCCCAGCAGGATATGGAATTGTAACACTTTTTAATACTGCATTAAATTTGGTTGCTGGAATGACCAATTTAGGATTGGATCAAAGTGCGGTAAAAGATATTTCATTCAGTTATAACAATGAAAAACCTGAAGGTGTTGCACGAACCATTAGTATCTTAAAAAGATTGGTTTGGTTTACTGCTATCATTGGTGCGTTGCTAATGATTGTATGTTCCCCATGGTTAAGCGAATTAGCTTTTGAAAGCAACGAATATTCCTTTTCGTTTATTTGGATTTCTATAGCGCTACTTTTCAAACAACTTTCTAACGGACAATTAGCAATTTTGCAAGGGCTTAGAAAGCTTAAACAGCTCGCAAAAGCAAATCTTTATGGAAATCTTTTAGGATTGCTCATAAGCTTGCCGTTGTATTATTTTTATAGAATAGATGCTATTGTTCCCGCCATTATTATTTCTTCATTTATAGCATTCATTTTTACTTTTTATTATTTACAAAAAGAAAAAATAGAACCGGCAAAACTTAGCAATAAAGAAGCCTTTTCTGAAGGGAAACCAATGATACAATTAGGGGTTGTGCTAAGCATTAGTTCTATAATTGGATTGTTGGTTGCGTATGGTATTCAAATTTTTATAAGTCAAACTGGTGGAGTGGTACAAGTAGGTTTGTACAATGCAGGTTTTGTGATTTTAAACTCCTACGTCGGACTTATTTTTAATGCAATGGGAACTGATTATTACCCGAGACTGTCTGCTATTATAGATAAAATTGAAGCCATCCGTAAAACAGTTTTTGAACAAGCGTATATAGCAATTTTACTTATTACACCAATAGTAGTGCTTTTTTTGGCGGCAGCCCCATTAATAATCGTGTTGTTGTATACAGATGAATTTACCCCAATAATAGAAATGGTGCGCTGGGGAATTTTAGGAATGGTATTTAAAGCAGTTTCTTTTTCAATGGGCTATATTATAATTGCAAAAGGCGATTCAAAATTATTTATAAAAACAGCCATTGGTTTTAATGCTTTGCTGTTAGTAATGAATGTTTTAGGATATTATTATGGTGGTTTGGAAGGCTTGGGGATAAGCTTCTTGGTATATTATTTTATTCATTTTATAGCAATACGTATTATTGTAAAGTCGCGTTATAATTTCTTTTTTGAAAAGAGTTTTTATGCGGTTTTTAGTATATGTATTTTACTTTGTTTAGCATCATTTTTAGTTACTTATATAGAGACTTCTTTTATAAAATATGGAGCATTTGTGTTGTTGACACTGATTTCTATAATATTTTCATATATTCAACTGGACAAAAAAATGAATATAAAAGAATTGTTTAGTAAGGTTTTCAAAAGAAAATAATGGGGTGGATTCATAATAAATATAATGGTGGGAAAAGAAGAGTTAAACACTTTGCTTCAATTAATTGGGTAAAAACCATTTATTTCAACTTCAAAATGTTTCCTTTTGAAGTTGCAAAAAAGTTACCTGTATATTTTTATGGGAGAATAAAATTTTCAAGCTTAAAAGGGAAAATAATAATTGAAGGCCCAATTAAAAAAGCGATGATAGGTTTTGGTCAGAAATTTGAATTTCCCAGTACCTCAAAAGGGGTTGCAGAACTTTCGCTGAATGGAACGCTTTGCTTTAAAAGTAATGCACATATTGGGTTGGATTGTGTAATGCTAATTACAGAAAATGCCTATTGTGAATTTGGATTTATGGGGTGTTTAGGGTCAAATGTTAAACTTATTTGTACCGAAAAGATTATTATAGGAACGTGGTGTGGTATTGGGTATAATTCGCAAGTAATTGATACCAATTCACACCCCATGAAAAATACTGAAACGGGTGAAATTTATCCTATTTCATCTCCAATTGAATTAGGAGATTATAATGCTATTTCTAACTCAGTTTCAATTATGGCAGGAACTAAAACCCCAAACAACTGTGTTATTGCTTCACATTCAGTATGTGGAAAGGATTATCGAAATTTAGGAGAAAATGTTTTGATAGGGGGCATTCCTGCAAAATTGATAAAAAATAACTTTGCACGCGATTGGGAAAGTGAAAAAGAAGTACTTCTAAAAAACAAAAGAGTAATCTAGTTTACTTCGAATTCATTTTCTGAAACTTTGCTGGATTTCCGAACCAAACTTCATCTTTTGGCACATCTTTATTGATAAAAGACATTGAGCCAAGTACGGTATTATCGCCGATTTCTATTCCGTGTTGTATTATACAACCTGTGCCGATAAAAACGTTTTTTCCTATTTGTGCGCCACCAATTTGTTCATGCTCGGTGTTGAGGTTGTTTGTCATAACTTTTGGGCAAACATAGGTGCCGTCGCCAATTTTAATTCCACGCGCAATAATGCTATCATAGCGAATAATCACGTTGTTGCCTATAGTGCAATTTCCCGAAGAAGAAACTCTAGAATCTATATAGCAGTTTTTTCCAATTATAGTGCCTTTACGTAATTCTACATAGCTTTTTATAACTGTATTATCACCAATTTCTACATCTTCATCGATTATACAGAAGGAACCGATTTCGACATTTTCTCCAATTTTGGCTTTGTCTGAAATTATATTATTTGGCATTTTTATTCAATTTTTATACAAAGTTACGGATTCAACTTTATAATTGATTTACTTTACTCCAAGTCTTTAAATATTGTTTTGCAACTTTCATACTATCATGTTCCTTTTCAATAAATTCACCTGCATTTTTTCCTATGCGTTCAATTTTTTCAGGATTTAATATAAGGTTTTCCAGTGCCTCATAAATTTTTACTGAATCTGGCAATGCATTTATGGCTACGGGTTCTTCTAGCTTATAATGCGCTACAAATTCTTTTTCAGCACCTGTAAACACCACTTTTCCACGTGCCATTGCTTCCAGAGCATTGTAGCCTTGATCATAAGCATATACATTATCCATCAGGATATCGCAATGCGCTAATTCTGTCACGTACTTTTGAAAAGGTAAATTTTTAGTTCGTTTAATTTCAACTAAGTGTGGGTATTTTTCTTCAATACGATCAAGTGCTTCATCAAAAAAACGATAGCCTTTTTTTGTATAATTCATCGTATTAATACCAAAAAGAATCCGAACCTTTCTATTTGAAATATCTATGGGTGAAAACGTTTCAGAAAGAATAATAGGGTTCGGTATTAATTCAGCAACTTTTTCCCATTCCTGCCACGGGAGCTTATAATCCATATCGCTCGGAATTACTGCTTCCGCATTTTCATAGACAAAATCAAATAACTTTTTATAGGGTTCCGTCATGTATTTTAATGAAAAATCTGCATTCAGGGTTGAGCCACTTTCTAAATAGGGCGTGAGCATATGATACCGCATTTTGCCTTCCAAATAATATTTAACTACCGGATAATCGTCCCCGCAGCCCATTAAAAAGACGTTGCCGTTTTGCTTGAAAAGTTGTTTTAGAAGTTTTATTTCAAATTCGGGATAGGTGCCTATGCTGTGTGAATTAATAAGCTGAACCACATCATATCCCTTCAATTTAGGTGCTAATTTTTTAAAACGGTAGCCTATTTCCCATTGTGCAGGGTCTTTTTTGAAAATCCGTAAATATATTTTCCGAAGCAATAACGGAAAAGGATCATCATTAAGCCATTTTGCTCTAATGGATTCGTCTACCGGAAATTTTTTAAACATATCGCCAGTGCCCACAAGGGTAACTTCATGCCCCAATTGTTCCAGGCCTTGTTTTAGCGAATTGTGTAGCCTGCTATATTCTCCAACGAGTAAAACCTTCATTAACTTCAGTTTTCAGTATTCAGCGTTCGATATTCAAGAATCAATGTTCAATATTCGTTTTGCATTTAATACATTTGTTAAAAACAATTTTGAATGCCCGAAGATACTTATAAAACCTCAGATTTAGAGATTTTGATAGCCACGATGAATCGCACATCGTTAGATTTTTTGCATACAATGTTTGCCAGGTCAGGTATTAACGATTTTAAAATCCTAATAATAAACCAAACTTCTGAAAATTCATTGTTGCATTCAGAGCTGCCTAATGTTCGGGTAATCAATTCGTTTGAAAAAGGACTTTCAAAAAGTAGAAATCTTGCGATAAAAAATGCTAAAGGTTCTGTTTGCTTGAATGTGGATGATGATGTGGTTTTTATTGAAGGGTTTTCAGAAATAATTATAGCTGCTTACAATGAGTTTAAACACCCAATTATAACCTTTCAAACACTTACTACAGAAGGAAAACCCTATTGGAAATATCCAAAAAAAGCAAAAGCTCACAATAGCTATGTAAGTCAAAAAACGCTTTCAATTGAAATTTCATTTAACGTAGCCGAACTACTTAAAAAGAATTTATTTTTTGATGAACGCTTTGGTCTTGGGGCTCAATTTGAAGACGCTGAAAATTTTGTTTTTTTAACCGATGCCAAGAAAAAAGGAATCATGCCGTTTTTCTATCCCAAGGCAGTAACCATTCATCCACCATATTCATCAAGTGATGATGTTGCAGCAGACCGATTGCTCTATGCCAAGGCTGCCATAAAAACCTATGCCTATAAAAATTTGAGTTACCTTTGGGTTTTTAAGTTTGTGTTTTTTATTTATAGGAAAAAATACATTCCGTTTTCCGAAATACCTAGAAAGATAAAAATAGGCTTTAAAAGTATATCCGATTATAAAAAAACAACACCGAATGAAGAATACCGTTGAAGATTGTAATGTAATGGACATCCCGAAAATTGCAGATAGCAGAGGGAATTTAGCAGTTATTGAAGGAAAAACCTTGCCGTTTGAATTTAAACGGGTTTATTATTTATTTGATGTTCCCAGCGATGCCCATAGAGGAGGACACGCCCATAAAGAGCAACAAGAATTTTTGATAGCAGTAAGCGGGAGTTTTGAAGTAACACTTGATGACGGAAACAACAAAAAACGGGTAACTTTAAACAAACCAAATAAAGGCTTACTTATTCCCACAGGAATTTGGCGTGAACTTGAAAATTTTTCTTCAGGAGCTATTTGCCTTGTGTTTTCTTCAGGAGCTTTTCTTGAAGAAGATTACATCCGTGAATACAATGTATTTGAAAAATCTTACCGATAGACACTAAAGTAAAATCCAGAGGTGTGAAGCATTTCTTTCAATCTTTTTGAAGCGACTAAAATTACTTTCGGTACACCTAATAATAAGCGTTGCTTTGAGTTCAAGCTAGTCGTAGCTATTTTACTTTTATATTTTTTGAAATTTTCAATATCTCCATCTAGTTTATAATTAAGTGCAATAGAAAACCGATGTACATCTAAATATTTTTTTAGGGAAGAATTCATTTCTGCTTGCGCATTAAAAACATCATAATCTGGAAAAATACGTGTTTTTAAACTGGTATGATTTAATCTATTACTGGAGTCTAGCATTATAGTGGCAGAAATTTTATTTGAAAAAGCTAAAGGTGCTTTTAGCGCAGCCCGAATCCATAAATCTGTATCTTCTGAAAAAGTAATCGCAGTATTATGGCCACCAAGATTTAAAAAAAAACTCTTTTTCATTCCTACACTTGAAGGGTGCGTTAATGAATCTACCATACTTTCCTTAAAATAGTCCTCAATTACTCCAATCCAGTTTTCGCCTTTTTCAAGAGTTGGAGCAATCATACTTCGGGTTAGGTTATCACTGTGCTTTTTTTCATAAGCGGCAGCAAACCATTGTGCTTCAGGAAGTTTTTTTAATATAGCAGCCATGTTTTCCAAATGAAAAGGATGCCAAGAATCATCTGCGTCTATCCAAATAACATCTTCCGTATTAGCGCGTGCTACTCCATAATTTCGTGTTGCTGCTAAACCTTCATTCTTTTTATTGAAAATTTTTATCCGACTGTCCGTTTTGGCTTCAGCTTCAGCTATGGCTAAGCTGTTGTCTGTAGATCCATCATTAACAATAATTACCTCAAAATCTTTGAAAGTTTGTGCCATTACACTTTTCAAGGTTAAAGGAAAATCCTTTTCTTTATTATAAAGCGGAATGATTACAGAAAATTTAGGCATTATATTTTTTTTTAAGCTGAATGTAATAATTTAACCGATATAGGTCAAACCAAAAAAGGTTTGGGTTTTCTGAATACATGTTTTGCTCCATTACCTTTTTAAATTTTGAAATAATAAAGCTAAAACAATTTAATAAGTAATACTTTTTGAGCTTTAAAAAGCTTTTTTGAATGGGGCGCATATTGGTATCCATCAATCCTTTACTTTCAAGTATTACAGTAGTTTCAACAGCGGCTAAAGCTTTTTTTATGAATATTTTATTTTCTTCCAAACCAAAATGTATTACAGGATTGTCTATATGTAAAACATTCGCTCCCATTTTTTTTAATTGATTTGAGAAAAAATTATCCAAGCCGTAATAATTTTCTGTAGTAGTATTGGCATTCAAAAAAACACTTCGTTTAATTAATAAATTTTGTGAAATAATAAAATAAGGGTCTTTTTTTCGTTCTGAAACTGATTTTGCTTCACGGTCATTTCCATATTTCCAACGCAGTATTTTATCTTTTTTTGGACTTAATTTTTCATAAGTAATACCTCCAAAAATAACATCTGCATCATTTTTTTTTAATTCAGATAAATAGTTTTTAATAAAAGCTGTTTTTTCTGGGAGCACATCTGCATCTAAAAAAAGAAGTATATCGAAGGCTGCTATTTTTGCTAAATACTGTCGTGTTGCAGTTCTTCCTATATTTTTTTCGTTTTGTATAAACCGACAATTGCTTAGATTTTCAATTTCAGAATTTGAAGAAACTAGTTCCTTCTTTGTTGAACAATCATCAACAACCAATATTTCGAAAGAAATGTTTGTTTCAATAGCTTGGTTATAAAGAGTTTTTACAAGCTTTACAATTGGATAGTTATATGTAGGTATTAATATGGAAAGCATTTCTATATATGAGTGGCTAATTTACGATTTACAGAGTTGCTATCTATAAATACTTTTCAAAAAAAAGGAATTGTTTTTTGATTATTCATTAATTTGTAACGTATTCTAAAGTTTGATGAAATATTTACTATTCTTTTTTTTAATTATATGTATGTCAAATTCCCTTGCACAAAATGAAGCATGGTTTTATTTGGTTGCAAAAGATGCTACTGTTAACCCAACGTTTGTGCAAACGGGAGATGTTTTAACATATTCAGGAAATGATACTGAGTTAAAAAATATTTTTTCAAAATATAAAATTGAAACATTCAAAAAGACTTTAAAAAAAGCCAAAAAGCAACATCTTGATAAAACTTTTTTTGTACGGTGTAATAGTGAAGCGTTATTGCAAGAGTTGTTAAAAAATAAAGCGAACCTATTTATTTCTGGAGTAATTATTCCAAAAGAAGACCGAAAAATATTTGAACCAAATGATTATGGGTTAACTAGTACGGTGGGTGAAAACAAAGGTTTTAAAGTGAATTTAGATTATTTAGATTTCCTGGAAGTTCCAAAAGCATGGTATTATACCGTTGGTAATCCAGAAACAATAATTGGAATCTCTGATGCCAGTGTAGATACCACAGATGTTGAATTTGCAGGAAAAACGAAGGTCGTAAAAAAATCTAAGTATTCAGGAGGTCATGGAAATGGAGTAGCGTCACTTGCAGCTGCACAAGGGGATAATGGATATGGTGTGCCTGGGGTTTGCTATGATTGTGGAATTTATACAACGTTTTATGGAAGCTTTAAGGGCTTTGAACAGTTGTTAGAATTATCTGAAATTGGTGTGAAAGTAATAAATTGTAGTTGGTATAGTAGTTATAAAGCCAAATCTGGACAAGATGCTATAAATAAAATGTTTGATAATGGCACTCTATTAGTCGTTGCTGCAGGAAATAAAAACTGGATGGAAACTAAATCTGGTGAGATTAAATATTACCCCGCATCATACGACCATGTTATTTCGGTTTCTTCAGCGATGTATAAATATGAAACTATCTCTGAAAATATTCTTGAAGAACCAAATGGAAAAAAATATGCGGAGAATATAAAGGGATATGTTGGTCGCACCATGGGTTTTAGGGACGAAGATGTTTCAAAACCTCATATTTACCCTGTATCTGTTACTTCACTCAATACAGAAGTAGATATTTTAGCGCCTTCAACGGGCACGTTTTTGTATGGAAGATACCTAAATAATGATGAAAATATATATGATTCTAATGAGCATACAAGTAATTCCACGCCTTTGGTTACAGGCACCATTGGCTTAATGCTTTCTTTATACCCTTGTTTACCTATCGATGAGGTTGAAAGTATTTTAAAAATGACTTCATTAAATATTGATGACATTGAAGCCAACAAACCCTTTGCTGGAAAATACGGTGCTGGGATGCTAAATACTGGAAAGTCGGTAGCAATGGTCTTTAATATGTTTGCGGAAAAAAATCCTGTGAAAATTGAAAATCAACGTTTCAGTCGCTGGGATTTTAAGTTAACTTCTCTTTCTGAAGTTGTTATGAAAAACCAAGAATTTACTGAAAATGCTACCTTAAATCTTACGTCCAAAAAGCAAATAGTTATTTCAGAAAAAACAGCTTTAAAGCCAAACGCCAATGGAAAAATTCATTTAAAAATTGATCCTTCTTTAAAAAAAGAATGTGAGTTACAGTTACGCGACCCAAGTATTTTGAATGAATGAAAACTTACTTTTTTTAAACAGTATGTGAGTTTCAATAATTAAGTTTCAGACTGCCAGCTCTTACTGAATACTTTCTTTAAACTGTTTTTTGCACTACTTCAAAAATCTGATTTTCATCACACTTCAACGTTTTTGAAGGATACTTTAATAACAACGCATAATCATGCGTAGCCATTAAAATTGTGTTACCGTTTTTGTTTATTTCACGTAAAACCTCCATTACTTCCACACTGGTTTGTGGGTCAAGATTTCCTGTTGGCTCGTCGGCAAGAATTAGTTCTGGGTCATTTAAAAGAGCCCTAGCAATGGCTACACGTTGTTGCTCTCCACCCGAAAGTTGATACGGATATTTAAAAGCTTTCGTTTTCATAGATACTTTATCCAACACTTCATTTATTTTGCTTTCCATAGCAATTTTGTCTTTCCAGCCTGTTGCTGTAAGCACAAAATATAAGTTATCACGCACCGTACGGTCGTTTAATAATTTAAAATCTTGAAAAACAACGCCCAATTTTCTTCTTAAAAAAGGAATGTCTTTTTCTTTCAATGTCGCCAAATCATACCCCACAATATCTCCTTCACCTTCTTGAAGCGGAAGATCGCCATAAAGAGTTTTCATAAAACTACTTTTTCCGGTACCGGTTTTTCCAATTAAATACACAAATTCACCTTTTTCAACGGAAACAGAAACATCTGAAAGCACTAAGTTTTCCCCTTGAAAAATAGATGCATCTTTTAAAAATAATACGTTATCGGCCATTGTGGATTTTAGATTTAGGATTGTCAATTTCGATTTCAAAAGTAATTTGAATTACTGCAAACTGCAACTCAATACTGTCAACATATTTAATTTTCTAGAATTTTTTCTTTTAAAGCATCAATTTCTTTCTGCTGCTGAAGTGTATAAAGGGTCAATTCCTCAATTTTTTGAAGCAGTATTAAATTCATTTCTTTTAAGGAAATGCCCTCATCTTTCATGGTTTCTGCAGAAGGAACATTTGGTAGATGGTTATTTTCTTTTATAAAAACTTCTAATTCTTCTAAAGAAATCAATTTATAATTTGGCATTATTTCTGAAAAACCACTAAAATAAGTTTCAAAAACATAGTCGGGTGCAATGGCGCCTTCCAAGTCTACCAATACCTCTTGGGTGTGTATTTTTCCTTTTACGGTTAAAAGTTCATCGGGAGTGGTGGTTCCAATACCGATTTTACCATTTTTTTCGGAAAGATTTGAAAAAGGATTACGTTGCGCAAGTACTGAAATAGAAGTAAAAAATACAACAAGCATTATTAGCTTCTTCATAATAGTGTGTTTAAGGTTTTTGAAATTTTAAAATTACAGTATTTTTCTTGAGTAATCATCTTGTGTTTAATTCTGAAGTAGAGTTATATACGTATTGCCTTTTTTTACCGTTATAAATTAAAGAAAATTTGCTTCAAAATCCATTCGTTAATAAAACCCTAAAAATTTACAATATCGCAGAAAGCTACCTTTAAAGTTAAATATCTTTACATCTTAAAAATTGTAAATAATGATAAAGAATTTCTGTGTCTTTTCACTTTTTCTAGCGCTTTCATATACCTCATTTTCGCAGCAAACGGCGATTTACACGAACGATCTTGCTGCATTTAATCAAGCATTAGAGCTTTATAATAATGGACAATATTTAGCGGCCCAAAGTCTTTTTGATAAAATAGAAAGCAGTAGTACTAACATAACAGTGCAAAGCGATTGTGCGTATTATATTGCGAATGCGGCGGTGCGGTTAAACCAGCAGAATGCCGATCAGCTAATGGAAAAATTTGTGGAGAAATACCCCACGAGCATCAAACGCAATTCTGCTTACATCGAGGTGGCGAATTATTATTTTGAAAACGGAAAATATTCCTACGCTCAAAAATGGTATGCTAAAGTTGCTGAGAATAGCTTAAGCCGAAACGAGCAGGAGCGGTTTAACTTTAATAATGGCTATGTTTATTTTAAAGCGAAGCGATATGACGAAGCGAAACCATATTTCAATAAAGTTTCTACTTCACAGAAATATGGCTCACAAGCAAAATATTACTTAGGTTTTATTGCCTATGAAGGAGATGATTATGAAGAAGCAAACAAAAATTTTGAAGATGTAAAGGGGGAGGAACGGTATTCGGAAGATCTTTCTTATTACCAGGCAGATATGAATTTTAAACTCGGAAATTTCCAAAAAGCAATTGATATGGGGAAGGAGCAGTTGGGAAAAAGTAATGCTGAAGAGAAAAGCCAGCTGTCTAAAATTATTGGTGAAAGCTATTTTAATCTAGAAAATTATTCAGAAGCAATCCCGTATTTAAAAGAATATAAAGGCACACGCGGCAAGTGGAATAACACAGACTATTACCAATTGGGCTACGCATATTACAAACAGAACGCATATGAAAAAGCGGTTGGGGAGTTTAATAAAATTGTAGATGGAAAAAATGCAGTTGCCCAAAATGCTTATTATCATTTGGCGGAAAGCTATTTAAAACTAGCTAAAAAACAAGAAGCATTGAATGCGTTTAAAAATGCTTCAGAAATGGATTTTAGCACCGAAATTCAAGAAGACGCTTATTTAAATTACGCCAAATTGAGTTATGAAATTGGCAATAGCTATAAAAGCACCCCACAAGTTTTGCTTTCTTTTATAGAAAAATATCCAAATAATGCGAATAACGATGAACTTAAAAAACTGCTAATAGACAGTTATATTACTTCAAAAAATTATAAAGAAGCATTGCATTTATTGGAGAACAACAAAAATTTTACAGATAAAACTGCGTTTCAAAAAGTTGCTTTTTACAGGGGAATAGAGCTTTATAATGAATCAAATTATAAGGAAGCAATTACATATTTTGAAAAAAGTGTGAAAGAACCTCAGGATTCAAATTTCACTGCGCGTGCTACTTATTGGAAAGCAGAAAGTGATTACCAACTTTCAAATTTTGAAAAAGCGTTGACTGGATATGAGGCATTTCAAAAACTGCCTGGCTCGCAAAACACTTCAGAATACAAGAATTTAAAGTATAATTTGGCGTATACCTACTTTAAACTTAAAAATTACCCTGAAGCAATAGCGAATTTCAAAAGTTACACAAATACTTCCACTGCTGAAATAGCACGTAAAAGGGATGCTTTTTTGCGTTTGGGCGATAGTTATTTTGTAACCAGCCAGTATTGGCCAGCAATGGAAAACTACAATGCTGCAATTGAATTGGATGGAGAGAACGATTATGCGCAGTTTCAAAAAGCAATTAGCTACGGTTTTGTAGCTAGAAGCGAAAAGAAAATTGAAGAATTAATTGCTTTCGTAAAAAAATACCCAAAATCTGTTTATCGCGATGATGCTTTATATGAATTAGGGAATGCCTATGTGGCGCAAAATAAAAATGAGGAAGCAATTTCTGCCTACGACCAGATGATTCGCGATATTCCAAACAGTAGTTTTGTTTCAAAAGCACTGTTGAAAAAGGCTTTGATTTATGATAATACAGGAAAAAGTAACGAAGCTTTGGCGATCTTTAAGCGTGTTGCGAAAGATTTTCCATCTACTCCCGAAGCATTGCAAGCTGTTTCATCTGCAAAAATTATTTATATAGATCAAGGAAATGTAGACGAATATGCACGCTGGGTGAAAACCTTAGATTATGTGCAAGTAGGCGATACGGAGCTTGATGACGCAACGTATTTGGCTGCTGAACAACCGTATTTAGAGAATAATCAGTCGCAGGCTAAAACGCGTTTTCAAGGATATTTGAAGCAGTTCCCGAATGGGCAACATGCATTAAACGCACATTTTTATTTGGGTCAAATATATTTTGCAGATGAGAAAAAGGAGGAAGCGATTCCACATTTCGAATTTGTGGTAAATAGGGAGCGTAGTGAATTTACGGAACAAGCCTTGGCGCGCGTTTCAGAATTGTATTTGGGTAAAAAAGAATATAAAAATGCCTTAATATATTTAATACGTTTGGAGGCTGAAGCAGATTTTCCTCAGAATATAATCTTTGCGCAGACTAATAGTATGAAGGCTTCCTATGAATTAAAACAATACGCCGAAGCAGTAAATTACGCTGAAAAAGTACTTCAAAATTCAAAAATTGACAATTCAATTAAAAGTGATGCGCAAGTGATTATTGCACGCGCTGCAATGAAAACGAATAACGAAGCAAAAGCCAAAATCGCTTATGCTGAGGTTGGAAAAATAGCAACAGGACAACTTGCTGCGGAAGCACTCTATTACGATGCTTATTTCAAAAACAAGGACAGTAATTTTGAAGCTTCAAATATTTCTGTGCAGCGATTGGCGAAAGATTATTCTGGCTACAAACGCTATGGGGCAAAAGGTTTGGTGTTGATGGCAAAAAATTTTTATGCCTTGAAAGATGCGTATCAAGCAAGCTATATTTTGGAAAGTGTAATCAACAATTTCACAGATTTCCCAGATGTGGTTGAAGAAGCAAAAGGGGAGCTTGCCCTAATCAAAAATGCAGAAGCAAAAACCAATTCATCCGTTGAAACTAACGGAAACTAAGAAATAATTTTAAACGATATATTTATAAACATGTCAAAAAAGCGCATTGTATTATTTTCATTTATAGCAAGTTTAGGGTTCAGTCTTTCAATGTTTTCACAAGAAAAAGAACTTGATCCTGAGGTTGTAAATATTGTAAAACCATATACTCCGGCAATTTCGGATGCTTTTAAAGTAAAGGAAACTGCAACATTAAACGATTCTGTTTCTACCATAAAAAAGGAAGTAAAATACAGTATTTTTTCTGTTCCTGTGGCTTCAACTTTTACACCTGCAAAAGGGAAAGCTACAACAGTAGAAAAAGCAAAACCGGTTAAATTGTATGATAATTATGCAACTTTAGGCTTTGGGAATTACACGTCAATTCTGGGGGAACTTTATAGTAATCTTGAAATAAGTCGTACCGATAATGCCGGTTTTTTCTTTCGCCATAATTCATCTCAAGGCGATATAAAAGACGTGAAATTGGACAATAAATATTACGATACCCGCCTTGATGCCAATTATACAAGCAGACAAAAAGATGCAACATATAGGCTTGATGCAGGCGTGGAGCACCAGCTTTATAATTGGTATGGATTGCCAGAGGAATATACTACTTTCACCCCCGAAACCATTACGAGCATTGCCCCACAACAAAGTTATTTAAGTGGCTATGCTGGTGGAAGTATCGCTTTAGAAGACTCGTTTTTTGAAAAAGCAATGCTACACATTCGTTATTTAGGAGATGCTTTTGCTTCTTCAGAAATTAACGCCACGCTAAAACCAGAGTTTTCTTTTCCCTTAGAAAATTTAACGCTGCACGTTGTGGGAGATATTGATTACTTAAGTGGAAGTTTTGATAGAAATTATGCAAATACTACTCGCATTGAATACAGTTTTTTAAATGCGGGGCTTGCTCCTTCCCTTGCTTTTGTGAATGAAGATCTTTCGGTTTCTTTAGGTGTTGCGGCATACGTAAGCTTAGATTCTGAGAATAGTGAAACCGATTTTTCATTATACCCAAGGTTAAATATTTCATATAGATTGTTGGATGAAACGGTGATTGTTTATGGTGGGGCAGAAGGTGGTTTAAGTCAAAATACGTATTATAATTTGAAAGAAGAAAACCCATTTATTTCACCTACACTTTATATTGCTCCAACTAAAAAGGTGTACGAAGGTTTTGGTGGTATTAAAGGAAAACTATCCAACTCTGTAGGTTATAATGTTAGAGCTTCCTATGGAAAAGACGAGAATCACGCACTTTTTCAAGTCAATCCTATTAAAACCATAACCCCAGATTTTGAAGGTTATGAATATGGAAACTCTTTTAATGTTGTTTACGATGCTATAAATACACTTGCTTTTTTTGGGGAATTAAATGTTGCGGTTTCCGATAGATTTTCTTTGGGAATCAATGCCAATTATTATAATTATAGCACCGATTTTCAAAGTGAAGCTTGGAACCTACCTAATTTAAAAGCTTCTGTATTTTCAAATTTCAATATTACGGAACAGTTATTTGGAGGCGCTTCCTTGTTTTATGTGGGTGAACGTAAGGATCTTGTTGCTAATGAAAGCCTAATTATACCTTCAACAGGTCAAGAAATAACCTTAGATGGCTACCTAGATGCCAATATTAATTTGGGGTATAGATTTACAGATAGGCTTTCTGTATTTGTAAAAGGAAGTAATCTTCTTAGTGATAACTATGAAAAATGGATAAACTATCCAGTTCAAGGAATTCAAGGCTTGGCTGGAGCTACTTATAAGTTTGATTGGTAACTGCTAAAAATTATAATTTTCTAAAACATCCGTCTTTAGCGGATGTTTTCTATTTTTACACTTTAATAAACCAATGATGAAAAAACTACTATTTCTTTTTTTAGCGTTCACTATTTTTTCGTGTGCTCCAGATAAACTACCCGCAGATTTACTAATAAAAAATGCTACAATTTACACGGTAGATAAAGATTTTAGCACAGCAAATGCCGTTGTAGTTAAAGACGGAAAAATCCTAGAAATAGGTTTAAAACCTGAACTTGAGTTAAAATATAAAATCACTGAAACCTATGATGCAAAAGGGAATACCGTTGTTCCTGGACTTATAGATGCCCATGCGCATTTGTACGGTCTGGGTCTTGGACTTCAAAATGTTGATTTAACAGGGACTACAAGTTTTGAAGAAGTTTTAGGGCGTGTTTTAGCTTTCCAAGAGGTAAAAAACACTTCATATATAATAGGTAGAGGCTGGGATCAAAATGATTGGGAGGATAAAAATTTTCCAACAAAAAAAGAATTGGATTCACTTTTTCCTGATACACCCGTTGCCTTGCAGCGTGTAGATGGGCATGCGTATTTGGTAAATTCGAAAGCTTTAGAACTTGCTGGAATTACTTCAAAAACAAAAATTCCTGGCGGGGAAGTGGTTATAGACAATGGTGAACCTACAGGTATTCTGATTGATAGCCCGATGGATCTTATCGATAAAACTTTTCCTGAAATTACGGAGGCTTTTTCAACCGAAGCACTTTTAGAAGCCGAAAAAATATGTTTTCAATATGGATTAACAACCGTTGATGATGCAGGGCTTAATCGAAATATTATTGAGTTGATTGATACACTTCAAAAGCAAGAAAAATTCAAATTACGCATGTATGCCATGGTAAGCAATACGCCTGAAAATATAGCTTACTATCTAAATAATGGTATTTATAAAACCGATCGGTTGAATGTGCGCTCCTTTAAAATTTATGGCGATGGGGCTTTAGGGTCACGTGGTGCTGCCATGCGAAGCCCATATAGCGATATGCCGGAGCATTTTGGAGCGATGATTACACCTGCCGATGATTTAAATAGGTTGGCTGAAAAGATTGCCGATTCAGAGTTTCAAATGAATACACATGCTATTGGCGATTCTGCAAATATTTCGGTTTTACGAACCTATAAAAATGTGTTGGAAGGAAAAAATGATAGACGTTGGCGTGTAGAGCATGCACAGATTATTTCAGAAGCAGATTTCGATTATTTTTCTGATAATATTTTGCCTTCCGTTCAGCCCACACATGCTACCAGCGATATGTATTGGGCGGAAGATAGAGTGGGCGCAGAGCGAATGAAAGGTGCTTATGCGTATAAAACTCTTCTGGAAAAATCAGGAAAGATTGCTTTGGGAACAGATTTTCCAGTAGAAAATGTAAACCCAATGTACACCTTTTACGCTGCTGTTGCTCGAAAAGATTTAAAAAATTATCCTGAGAATGGTTTTCAGATGGCGGGTGCTTTAACACGTGAAGAAGCATTACGCGGAATGACTATTTGGGCTGCGTATGCCAATTTTGAAGAAAATGAAAAAGGAAGCATTGAAGTAGGAAAGTTTGCAGATTTCACCATTCTGGATAAAGACATTATGAAAGTTGATGAAAGTGAAATTCCCAATACAAAAGTAATTGCAACGTTCATTAATGGTGAAAAAGTCTATGAAAAAGAATAATGGAAGAAATTCTAAAACAACTTCCACAGCAAGCAAAAGAAGCTGAAAACGAGAATAAAAAGTTTTTTGCGAAGCTAAAGAAACGTCCGCCCAAACATTTGGACATTTTAATGCAAGATTTGCATGACGAAGAGTTTACAAAAACGGATTGTTTAACATGCGCTAATTGCTGTAAAACCACGGGACCACTTTTTACCGATAAAGATGTGGAGCGTATTGCCAAACATTTTCGGATGAAACCGCAGCAGTTTATTGAAAACTATCTGCGCATCGATGAAGATAAAGATTATGTTTTGCAAAGTGTTCCATGTACCTTTTTGGGAGCAGACAATCTGTGTAGTATTTATGAAGTTCGTCCGAAAGCCTGCCGCGAATTTCCGCATACCGATCGTAAAAAATTTCAACAGATTTCAAATCTTACACTAAAGAATGTTGCCATTTGTCCAGCGGCTTTCAATATAGTAGAAGAAATGAAACGACTTTTGAATAAGTAGCAGTTAGCAGTTGCGGTGGGCAATTAAGAACTGCATACTACCACTTTTTTTAAGGATAAAGTAAGTATTTCTCCCTAGTTTTCTGGAATTCTGAAAGCCCTTCTTTCCAGGAATCTCGAATTTCTTCTGCCGATACACCTTGCTCAATTTGTTGTTGCAATTTTTCTGTTCCAGCAAGTTTCACAAAAAATGAATTGAAAAAATCTTTCTTTTTTCCGTTTGCATTGTACGCATCAATTAGCCATTCTAAATTTAACTTGTTCAATCTCGGCTCGTTTCGAAGGTCTTTTCCTTGGCAAAGGTGTCCTTTAAATTTTGGACTTTTAGAACCTTCGTTAGATTCTGGAGTATATTGAAAAGGATATTTTGAAGCTGGCAAATTGGGCGCGCCAAAAATCTGAAATTGCATATCGGTACCACGACCGGCGTTTATAAAGGTTCCTTCAAAAAAACAAAGGCTTGGATAGAGGTTTATAGCCTTATCGTTCGGTAAATTAGGCGATGGTTTTATGGGTAATGCGTATGGAGTTTTATGGGTGTAATTTTGCATTTCAATCACCGTTAGCTTGCATTTCACTTTGTTTTTTAACCAAGCTTCGCCATTTATCATTGTTGCATATTCGCCAATCGTCATGCCATGAACCACAGGAATTGGATGCATTCCTACGAAACTTTGGTTTTCAGACTCCATAATGGGGCCGTCAATATAATGTCCATTCGGATTTGGTCTGTCCAAAACAATTACAGGAATTCCTGCTTCGGCACAGGCTTCCATTACATAGTGAAGTGTAGAAATATAAGTGTAAAACCGTGCGCCAACATCCTGAATATCAAAAACAACAACATCAATTCCTTTTAATTGTTCATGGGAAGGTTTTTTATTGCTTCCATAAAGTGAAATTAAAGGCACGCCCGTTTTTGCATCAACACCATCTTTTACGTGTTCGCCAGCATCTGCAGTGCCACGAAAACCGTGTTCTGGCGCGAAAACTTTTGTAACGGAAATATTTTTAGAAATTAAAAAATCGACTAAATGTGTGTTCAAAATGAGGTAACTCACATTTCCGTTAATTTCTGTTGGATTGGTTTTTTCCTTTACAATAGAAGTCTGATTGGCAACGACACCAACATTTTTACCTTTTAACATTTCAGAATAAAGGTGAAATTGCTCCGCTGCTACGATGATTTGCGCGTCTCGAGTCTTGACGCTTGCTTCTTGCTTCTCTTTTCTCACTTCACTTTGTTCTTTTTTTTCTGTAGAACTTCCGCAGGAAAAAATGGTTAAAACAACCAATAAAACTGTATTTTTGAAAAAAGTAAAGCCCATAAAACTCACGTGAATTTCGAATTTTTCATCGCCCGGCGCATCATTGCTTCCAAGGACTATAAAAGTAGTATTTCGGCACCGATAATAAAAATTGCAATTACAGCAATTGCAATTGGAATTGTTATGATGTTGATTTCCATTGCTGCTGGCGTTGGACTTCAAAATAAAATTCGGGAAAAAGTTTCTGCTTTCAATGGCGATATCATTATCACCAATTTTGACACTAATTTTTCCAACGATTCACAAAACCCGATTTCAAAAAATCAAGAATTTTATCCTTCATTCAAAAACATTGAGGGTATAAAACACCTGCAAGTTTCTGCTTCAAAAGGAGGTATAATCCGTACTGAAACCGATTTTGAAGGCGTTGTGGTAAAAGGAGTTGGCGCAGATTATAACTGGGAATATTTCAAGGATTATTTAGTTGCTGGAAAACTCCCAGATTTTATGGGCGATTTGAATCAAGATATTTTAATTTCAGAATACCTTGCAAATCGGTTACACTTTAAAGTTGGTGATAAAGTAACTACCTTTTATTTAAATGATGAAGTTTCCAAAACACCGCGAAGTAGAGGGTTTACTATTGTGGGAATTTACAATAGTGGTTTTCAACAGTTTGATGAGCAATTTATTATTACAGACATTCGTCACATTCAGCGATTGAACAAGTGGGAAGATGACCAAATTGGTGCTTTTGAAGTATTTGTAACTGATTTTGATGATATAATCCCAATAGGAAATGCGGTGTATAATGAAACGGGTAGCACACTAGATACCCAAACCATACGAACAAAATACGCTTCTATTTTTGAGTGGCTCGATCTATTCGACTTCAATATTATTATGATAATTGGTATCATGATTTTGGTTGCTGGCATCAATATGATTACAGCACTTTTGGTACTTATTTTAGAACGTACCCAAATGATTGGCATCTTAAAAGCTTTGGGAAGCAGCGATTGGAGCGTGCGCAAAGTATTTTTATACAATGCGATGTATTTAATTGGGGTAGGGCTTTTCTGGGGAAATTTAATAGGAATTGGGTTGTTGTTAATTCAGAAATACGGGAAATTTTTTCCGTTAAATCCAGATACATATTACGTAAATGAAGCCCCTGTTTATTTGAGCTTAGACTATATTTTAATTTTAAATGCAGGAACATTTTTGCTGTGTCTTATCATGCTTTTAATTCCTTCATTTATTATTTCTAAAATTTCTCCAGTGAAAGCAATAAGGTTTGACTAACCATTGACAAACCCATTGGCTTTTGTACCTTTGCGCTTCTAAAAATAGGTATGGAATACGCAGAAAATATATTAGGCACTATCGGCAACACGCCCATGGTAAAAATTAATAAAATAATTGGGGATATTCCCGCTTTGGTGCTCGCCAAATACGAAACTTTTAATCCAGGTAATTCTGTAAAAGACCGTATGGCAGTAAAAATGATTGAAGATGCTGAAGCTAATGGAAGCCTAAAACCAGGCGGCACAATTATAGAAGGAACTTCTGGCAATACTGGAATGGGCCTTGCACTTGCTGCAATCGTGAAGGGCTATAAAATGATTTGTGTAATTAGCGACAAGCAAAGCAAGGAAAAAATCGATATTCTAAAAGCCGTGGGAAGCAAAGTAGTGGTTTGTCCAACAAACGTTTCACCCGAAGATCCACGTAGTTATTATTCCACTTCAAAACGCCTTTCCGAAGAAACGCCGAATAGCTGGTATGTAAACCAATATGACAACCCCAGCAATGCAAAAGCGCATTATGAAAGTACAGGACCAGAAATTTGGAAACAGACTGATGGCAAAGTAACACATTTTGTGGTTGGCGTTGGTACTGGAGGAACCATTAGCGGTGTGGGAAAATATTTAAAAGAACAAAATCCAAATATTAAAATTTGGGGAATTGATACTTACGGAAGTGTTTTCAAGAAATATCACGAAACGGGAATTTTTGATGAAAACGAAATCTACCCATACATTACAGAAGGAATAGGCGAAGATATACTACCGAAGAATGTAGATTTTAGTGTTATTGATGGCTTTACAAAAGTGACTGACAAAGACGCTGCAATCTACACGCAGAAACTTGCAAAAATGGAAGGTTTCTTTTTAGGGAATTCTGCAGGTGCTGCAATTAAAGGATTGCTTCAGTTGAAAGATAATTTCACCAAAGACGATGTTGTAGTTGTGCTTTTTCACGATCATGGAAGTCGTTATGTAGGTAAAATGTATAATGACGAATGGATGCGGGAACGTGGTTTTGTAGAAGACGAAGCTAAAATTGCTTCCGATTTAATAAAAGAACATCAAGACAGCCCATTGATTACTGTAAAAACCGAAGAGCTTGTTGGTCATGCTATTGAGCGTATGAAAAAATACAATATTTCTCAGATTCCTGTAACGGATACTACTGGGTTTGTTGGTGCTTTAGACGAAACTGATTTGCTTCGAAAATATTTGGAAAACAAAAATGTGGCAGATCTTCCTATAAAAGAAGTGATGCATAAACCTTTTCCTATCGTTAAGGAAAGCACACCAATTGAAGAAATTTCAAAACTAATTCACAAAGAAAACAATGCCGTTTTAGTAGATTTAGGAGCTGGTAATTTTAGTATAATTACAAAGCACGATATCATTAGCGCATTGTAGTTTACTTTTTGAATAGTAAAATAAAACCCCGCTTCATTATAAATGGAGCGGGATTTTTATTAATTTTAAGCTGAAATGAAAGAAAATACAAAAAAGCTGTTCAAATTTTTACGCACTAAGCCAGTGCCGGCAAATACCAATGAAATATTAGCTTTGGAGCGGACTAAACTGGCTAATGAACGCACCTTACTTTCCTATATTCGTTCGTCACTTTACCTACTTTTGGGTGGAATCGCAATACTTCAGCTCAAAGATTTTAGAAACATTCATTGGCTTGGGTATGTTGCGCTGGTAGTCTGTATTGTTTTTTTAACTGTTGGGGTTTTTAGGTATGTCCTTTTATACCGTCGATTGCACAAGTGGAATCGGGTTCTTTTTGTAGATACTATTTCAGAGAAAGTAAGCAAACAGGCTGATAATCAAGAAAAAGAGGGGGAGGAAACAGCAAAATCTGAATAATTCTACCTACCTTACCTTCTATAAAGCTCCCCGTAAAATAGTTATAAAATGAAAGAAGATTTTCTGCACTACGTGTGGAAACTTCAGAAATTCGAGGGACGTGAATTTCAAACTTCGAATAATGAAAAACTATACGTAAAGAAACAAGGGAGCCATAATTTTAGCGCTGGACCAGATTTTTTTAATTCTCAAATAGAATTGGCAGATCAGTTATGGGCTGGAAACGTTGAAATTCATATAAAATCTTCCGATTGGTATGCGCACGGTCATGAGAAAGATGCTGCGTACGATAATGTTATTCTACATGTGGTTTGGAAACACGACACCGAAATTTATAGAAAAGATGGTACTGTTATCCCAACTTTAGTTTTAAAAAATCTCATTCCAGAAAATACCTTAGAAAGGTACCAAAAGCTATTTTCAAAAGAAAAAAAGTGGATTAATTGCGAAAATGATTTTGCTGGAGTCGATCAATTTGTCATTGATAATTGGTTGGAGCGCTTATATTTTGAAAGACTTCAAAAGAAAGAAAAATTAATTCTAAAAGAATTAGAAGAATCTCAAAATCATTGGGAAAGTTTGCTTTTTAGAATGCTTTGCAAAAATTTTGGGCTATATGTAAATGGAGAATCATTTTATAGCATTGCAAAATCTGTATCCTTTTCAGTGGTAAAAAAATGCTGTCAAGAACGTCAAGATATTGAAGCGCTTTTAATGGGGCAAGCAGGTTTTTTAGAAGGAGATAAGGAAGATTGGTATTTTAAAACATTAAAAAACAACTATCAGTTTTTGAAGCATAAGTTTAAATTGGATAATGAAACTGTAATTGCACCAAAATTTTTTCGGCTTCGACCACCTAATTTTCCTACAGTTCGTCTTGCGCAATTTGCAATGCTTTACTATAAGCGTGACAATTTGTTTTCGAAACTTATAGCTGCCCAAACCCTTCCAGATATTTATGAAATTTTTAATTTATATGGAAGTGAATATTGGGAAGAACACTACAATTTTGGAATTTCCTCACTAAAACGAAAAAAACGGATGACCAATAAATTTGTAGATCTTTTGGTGGTAAATACAATTATTCCACTTAAGTTTTGCTTTGCGGTGCAACAAGGTCGCGACATTACAGAAGAAATTTTACAGCTAGCTTCAGCTGTTTCTTCAGAAGAAAATACAATTGTAAATAAATTTAATTCACTTAAAAAAGTTTCAAATAACGGATGCGAGAGTCAAGCCTTACTGCAGCTAAAAAATGAATATTGTGATAAAAATTTATGTCTGCAATGTGCGGTAGGGAGTTCGATACTAGTTTCTGATGTAAAAACAAATTAAAAGCTATAATACAATAGTCTAGTATTGCCTAGGTAGATTTTTTTAATTTGAATGAAAAATAGTATTTTGCAGCAATGTTACAGACCATTTATTCTTTACGTCATTATCTTGAAAAAAGAGGTTTTTATGTCTCATCTCGCTTTGCAGATAGGCTAGGGATGCGGGCTAAGAGTGTTCGCCTGTTTTTTATTTACGTTTCTTTCGCTACTTTAGGGGCTGGGTTTGCAATTTATCTTACACTTGCTTTTTTGCTCAAACTTAAAGATCTTGTAAATACTAAGCGGACTTCGGTTTTTGATTTATAAGTTTTTTTAAATTCAAATATGAATATTTAGCTTGTTACAACCAGATAAAGCGTTTTAGAATTAAGCACAAGGTTTAAGAGTTCGTTAACAAATTTCTGCTCAATTCTTTGAAATTGTAATTTTTTTTAAGCATCTTGCTTCGTTTTAATAAAAAAACGTTTCATTTTAAATCTCCACCATGAAGAAATATCTTCTTTCGCTAATTACATTATTACTACCATTTTTGACATTTGCTCAGGAAACAACAACTTCAGAACAAATAGATACACTCTTTAAAAAGTATACAGGTTGGTTTGTAGATGGTATATTTTATGAAATACCTTTTTCTGAAACATTTCAAATTCCATGGGTACTTATTGTCTTGATAGGTGGTGCTGTTTATTTTACAATTTATTTTAAGTTGATAAACTTTACTGGCTTTGGTACTGCAATTCGTGTTGTAAGAGGTAAGTATGAAGATATAGAAAAACACGGAGCCGATACCTTGTACGGTGATGTAACAGCAAACGAACAAGAAAATCTTATTGAAACAATCCGCGATGATAGTGCCGAGGGGGAGGTTTCTCACTTTCAAGCGTTAACAGCAGCATTATCTGCAACGGTAGGTTTAGGTAATATAGCAGGTGTTGCAGTAGCACTTTCTATTGGAGGGCCAGGAGCTACTTTCTGGATGATAGTAGCAGGTTTATTAGGAATGGCGTCCAAATTTGCGGAATGTACCTTAGGTGTAAAGTATAGAGATGTTGGTCCCGATGGTACCGTTTACGGGGGGCCGATGTATTATCTTAAAAAAGGTTTGAAAGAAAAAAAGATGGGCGGGCTTGGAAAAGTGCTAGCCGTTCTTTTTGCAATATTCGTTATTGGAGGTTCTTTTGGTGGTGGAAATATGTTTCAAGCCAACCAAGCAGCTGCACAATTCGTACAACTTTTTGAACTACAAGGTACCAGCGGAGCAATGTGGTTTGGTATTGTTATGGCGCTTATTGTTGCTGTAGTAATTATTGGAGGAATTAAGCGTATTGCGAAAGTAACCGAAAAGATTGTGCCTTTTATGGCAGGGATATATGTGTTAGGTGCGGTAATTATTTTGGCAGCAAACTATATGCATATCGGTGATGCTTTTGCATTAATATTTGAAGGTGCTTTTTCTGGCCTTGGTATTGCTGGTGGTTTAGTTGGTGTGCTTATACAAGGGATTCGTAGAGGAGCATTCTCTAACGAAGCCGGTGTTGGTTCAGCGGCAATTGCACACTCTGCGGTACGTACAAAATATCCAGCTTCTGAAGGGATTGTGGCTCTTTTAGAGCCATTTATTGATACTGTAGTTATATGTACAATGACCGCGCTTGTAATTGTAATCACGAATTTTGACAATAATATCATTCAATACGGAGTAGAGGTAAAAGAAGGTGTGGAACTTACTGCTACTGCTTTTGATAGTGTAATACCCCATTTCTCAATCGTATTAACAATTGCTGTTATTCTTTTTGCTTTTTCTACTATGATTTCGTGGTCGTATTATGGGATGCAAGGTTGGGTGTATCTTTTTGGAAGAGGAAAGGTTACCGAGCTGATTTATAAGTTATTATTTTGTATCTTTATTTGGGTTGGTTCTGTTATAAGCCTTGGCTCAGTTATCAACTTCTCTGATGCAATGATTTTTGCTATGGTTGTGCCAAACATTATAGGGGTTATTATATTAACGCCAGTGGTAAGAAAAGAATTAAAACGGTATATGGGCGCCATTAAAAAGAAACACGATGCGCTTGATGAAGGCTTAGAAGATATGCAGAAGCATATGTAAAAAATAAATTATGGAATTAAAATCCCACTTCACGTTCAATAAGCAACAACGAAGTGGGATTTTGCTTTTGTTGCTTCTCATCATTTCACTTCTATGTATTTATTGGTTTGTAGATTTTTCAGAAGAAGATACATTCAATATTTCTTCTGCTGAAATTGTTGCTATTCAAAAAGAAATAGATTCCCTTCAGCTTATTGAAATTGAAAGCCGGAAACCGAAAATATATCCCTTTAACCCTAATTTTATAACAGATTATAAAGGCTACACTTTAGGGATGGCTAACGAAGAAATTGACCGTTTACTTCAATATCGCAAAGAAAATAAATGGATAAATTCTGCTGCAGACTTTAAAAAAGTAACTGGTGTTTCAGATTCGTTATTAGCTGCGCTAAGTCCATTCTTTAAATTTCCAGATTGGGTTGCCAATCCAAAGCCGAAGCGTGATTTCAAAGATTATAAAAGTGAAAAAGGTTTTTCTGAAAAAACGTATGCTCAAAAAACGGATCTTAATATAGCAACCGAAGCGCAGTTGCAACAAGTTAGCGGTATTGGTGAAGCGTTAAGCAAACGAATTATTTCGTATCGTGAAAAAATTAATGGCTTTTCAACCGACCTTCAACTTTATGAAGTGTATGGATTAAATGCGGAGCTTGTGCAACGAACATTAACCCTTTTTACTGTAAAAACACCAAAGGAAATAGTGAAAATGAATTTCAGCAAAGCTTCTGCTTCTGATATTTCAACCATTCCAGGAATTAATTTTGAATTGGCGAAAAAAATCTGGGAATACCAAAGACTTCGCAAAAAAGTAACAAGCTTTCAAGAACTAGAAAAAATTGAAGGAATGACGGAAAGAAAGTTACAGCTAATTCAGTTATATTTGTCCATTGATTGAATTAAAAAAGTTACCTAAAGACTTATAAATAATTGTTTTATAAAAATATGGATAAATTATACTTTACAGAAGAACACGCGTTTTTTAGAAAAAGCTTTCAGGATTTCCTTCAAAAAGAAGTTGTTCCACACATTGATAAGTGGGAAAAAACAGGGCAAATAGAACGTTTCATCTGGGAGAAATTTGGTGAAATGGGGTACTTCGGGATCTATCAACCCGAAGAATATGGAGGGTTAAATTTAGATCTTTTTTATACGGTTATATTTTTAGAAGAACTTCAAAAAGTAAACAGCGGTGGCTTTGCTGCTGCCATGTGGGCACATGCTTATTTGGCGATGACCCATCTTAAAAAAGAAGCGAATCACGAACAAAAAGAAAAATACCTAGCTCCAAGTATAACTGGTGAAAAAATTGGGTGTCTTTGTATTACCGAACCTTTTGGGGGAAGTGATGTTTCAGGAATGCGCACAACTGCAGAGAAAAAAGGGAATAGCTATATCTTAAACGGTTCAAAAACGTTTATTACTAACGGAATTTATAGCGATTATTTAATCGTTGCTGCCAAAACAGCTCCCGAATTAGGCAATAAGGGTATCAGTATTTTTGTTGTTGATAGAGACACAAAAGGTATTACATCGACAAAACTCGATAAATTAGGGTGGCGCGCTAGCGATACGGGTGAGATAGCTTTTGATAATGTAGAAATTCCGCTTACAAACTTAATGGGTGAGGAGAATGCAGGGTTTCCATACATAATGCAGCATTTTGCTTTAGAGCGTTTAATTATGGGTATTAATGCGCACGCGCGCAGCGAATTTGCGTTAGAATATACCATTCAATATATGAAAGATCGTTTTGCGTTTGGAAAAAGTATTTCTAAGTTTCAAGCATTGCGTCACCGTGTGGCACAACTTGCCAGTGAAATTGAAGTTAGTAAAACATTCAATTATGTTACTGCAAAACGTCTTAATGATGGCGAATATGTTGTGAAAGAAGCAACAATGAGCAAGCTTATTTCTACAAAAGTAGCTGATGAGGTGATGACCGAATGTCTTCAATTTTTAGGTGGTTACGGGTACATGGAAGATTACCCATTGGCACGTTTACTTCGCGACAGCAGATTGGGGCCAATTGGTGGTGGCACTTCAGAAATTTTGAGAGAAATTATTTCTAAGATGATAATTGAAGGGATAGAGTATAAGCCAGCTACCTAAAAACGCACTGTTGAATTTTTAAATCTATTTTCCGAAAATGAACTATCCTAATATGAAACATTTTCTTGCGTTACTTATTTTTTTAGTCGGCGCAACCGCGTTTGCTCAAACAGAGTTAAGAGGTAAAGTTGCCGATTTTTTAACGTACGAACCCATTGAAAGCGCTAGTGTATATATAGAAAATACAACTATAGGCTCCATAACAAATACGGATGGTAATTTTATTTTAAAAGTGCCTCAAGAACATTTAAAGGATACTTTGGTTATTTCATCTATTGGGTACAAAAGTTTTAGGGTTGTTATAGATGGGTTTGAAAATAATTCAGATATCTATTTAGAAGAAGATGTTGCGTCTCTGGATGAGGTTGTAATTGTATCTGATCCACGACCAACCACAGGAAATGAAATTGTAGTAAAGGCAATTGAGCGATTACCGAGAAATTTGCCAGAACATTCCTATTTGCAAAAAGGGTTTTTACGCCACAAAGAACGAAACAAAAAAGAGTATAAATGGCTTATTGAAAGTGCAATTACGTTGTATGATTCTAGTTATGCTTCCGCAGCAAAAAATGAATTAAAAATAAATGTGGACGAAACCAGAAAAAGTTACGATTTAAGAAACATTGATACGCTTTTCACCTATTCCGCTTATCTTAAAAGTATAGGGTCTAAAGCAGGAAATTTAAATCGTAATTCTATAAAAACCGCTACTTTAATTGAAGCCATAAAATGGAACGATACACGTGTTAATGGTTTGGAAAATCTTTTTAAAGGAAAACTTAACCTGATTAGAAACTCAAATGTTACAGGTGCATTGTTTGGGAATAATATGCTAGAAAAGCATCAATTTAAGTTGGATACGATTCTAGTAGATAACGGTAGAAAAATATATAAAATTGAAATTTCAAAAGGAAGTGATTTTGTTGGCTTAAACACTCCAAATATTTATAATGAAGGCTTTGAAGCAAAAGGATGGATTTATATTTATTATGACAATTACGCGGTTAAAAAAGTAGAATACGAACTTATAGCTTCGTCTGATGTTCAGAAAAAACGCAGCAAAAGCCTTTATGATACGCAGGTAATCCATAAGCTTGTGGTAGGTTATAAGGAATATGATGATAAAATGTATCCGAATTATATATATTATGAAACTCCTAAATTGGTAAACACTGGCGATAGGTCTTCAGATAGATTTAAAACCGAAGCAGCACTAGGTTTTGATAAGGGAGAACAATATTACTATACCATTCAGGAAATACTTTTTACTGAAATAATTAAAGATCCAGAGCTTTTAAAGCAAGAATTGCAACAAAATGATTGGTCGGCAGATATATTTTCAAGCAGACCTTATAATGAGTCATTTTGGGAAAACTACAACGTATTACTAGAAAGTAAAGAAGAAGCAAAGTTGATTCAGGATTTGACACAACGGGCAACTTTATTTAAACAATAATTTTTTTAGCTCAAAATTGAAAAAAAACAATATTCATTGTTTGATATCCATTAATAATTTATAATTTTGCCGTCCTAAAGAAAGGAGGTGATGACACTATGTTAATTATACCAGTTAAAGACGGAGAAAATATCGACAGAGCGCTAAAGCGTTTTAAGCGTAAGTTTGATAGAACCGGAACTATGCGCCAGCTTCGTTCCAGACAAGCTTTTACAAAGCCATCTGTTAAAAAGAGAGCGCAAATTCAAAAAGCGCAATACATACAAGGCCTTAGAGATCAGGAAGATATTTAATTATCTTTTGATTGCTAAATACACAAAATCCGTTGGAATTATTTCCAACGGATTTTTTTATTGCTATTCCTTAAACAAGCTAGTATTAATTCAGTAATTTTAGCTAACAACTAATAATCAGAAAAAATGTCCTTCCAAGCCTTTGTGGATTATCTTCAGCTAGAGCGCAAGTATTCGCCAAATACGGTGACTGCGTATTTGAAAGATTTGGAGACTTTTCAAGAATTTGCTTCAGAAGAATACCAATACGCTGAAATTGATGTTGTTAATTATTCAATAATAAGAAGTTGGATAATTTCACTTGTAGATTCTGGAATTTCTAACCGAACAGTAAATCGAAAGATTTCTTCACTTAAAACCTACTATAAATTTCTTTTAAAGATTGGGCAGATAGAAATTAATCCTTTGGCAAAGCACAAAGCACTAAAAACTTCAAAAAAGATTCAAATCCCTTTTTCTGAAAAAGAAATTGAAGGTGTAATGGAAATGCTTCAGACTGAAAATAATTTTGAAGCATTGCGAAATCGATTAATTGTAGAGTTATTTTATACTACTGGAATACGAAGGGCTGAATTAATAAACATTAAGATGGCTGATGTTTCTTTAACACAACAAACGGTTAAGGTTTTAGGGAAAAGAAACAAAGAGCGTATCATTCCATTATTGCCAGTTAGTATTAAAACGATTACTGATTATATTTTTTTTAGGAATAAGCTGGAAAATATAAAAGATAACGAAATGCTTTTTCTTACAAAAAAAGGGGTTAAAGTTTATGAAACCCTTGTCTATAGGATTATAAATTCTTACTTTAGTAAAACTTCAGAAAAGGTAAAAAAGAGTCCACATATATTGCGGCATTCTTTTGCAACACATCTTTTAAATGAAGGTGCTGATATTAATGCGGTAAAGGAGCTTTTGGGGCATTCAAGTCTTGCTTCAACACAGGTGTATACGCAAAATAGTATAGCTAAATTAAAAGAGGTGTATAAAAACGCTCACCCAAGGAATTAAAAAAAATAAAAGAAGCCTATGGCATAAAAATACATAATATATTAACTGTTTAAAATAATATAATATGAGAATAAACGTGCAAACCCCCAACTTTGCAGCTAAGGATGAGCTATTGGTATTTATTGAAAAGCGATTATCCAAACTGGAGCAGTTTTACGACAAGATAGTTTTTGCGGATGTTTTTTTAAAAGTTCAAAAAACGAGTGAAAAGGAAAATAAGATTGTAGAAGTTTTATTAAGTATTCCTGGAGATGATGTAATGGTGAAAAAAGAAGCGAAAACTTTTGAAGAAGCTATTGATGAAGTAGTTAAGACTTTAGAGCGTCAATTGAAAAAAAGAAAGCAAAAACAAAAAGCATATTTGTAGTAATATTTTTTAGAAAAAGTTTTGTAGAAAAAATATTTTTTCTACATTTGCAGTCCGTTAGAAATAGCGGACTTTTTTATGGCTGAAAAATCAGTGTTAAAAGAGGATAAAAAGCCGATGTAGCTCAGCTGGCTAGAGCAGCTGATTTGTAATCAGCAGGTCGTGGGTTCGAGTCCCTCTATCGGCTCTTTTTAAACTTTGAAATGTTCATTTAAAGCAGCAGTGTTTTAAATGGCTCCGGGGAGATACTCAAGCGGCCAACGAGGGCAGACTGTAAATCTGCTGACTACGTCTTCGCAGGTTCGAATCCTGCTCTCCCCACAATTGAGCGTAAGCTGAATGGGAATTTTTGCAGGTTCTCCCGAAGCGTCGGGACTGCTCTCCCCACAATTGAGCGTAAGCTGAATGGGAATTTTTGCAGGTTCTCCCGAAGCGTCGGGACTGCTCTCCTCACATTAAATTTCGCGGCGTCGAAATCGTTGAATTGAAATATTGAAAACCAAGATTCTGAAATAAGAATTAAAAGCGGGAGTAGCTCAGTTGGTAGAGCGTCAGCCTTCCAAGCTGAATGTCGCCGGTTCGAACCCGGTCTCCCGCTCTAATAAAGTTCATTTGAAATTGAAGCTATTGTTTAACGCAATATGTTTAATATGAGTTAAAGAGTAGGGTGAGAAGTTTATTCTGAGCAAAGTCAAAGTAGATCCGGTCTCCCACTCTATAAAAAATTTATGAGTTGCGAGGTGCGGTCTATTTATCGTAAATCTAAATATCGGCAATCGTAAATGAAAGGCCGGTGTAGCTCAGGGGTAGAGCGTTTCCTTGGTAAGGAAGAGGTCATGGGTTCAATTCCCATCATTGGCTCAAATTTGATTACAAAGATCACTAATATATATAACTAAGATTAAAATTAATACAAAATGGCAAAAGCAACATTCGATCGTTCAAAACCACACTTGAATGTAGGTACAATTGGACACGTAGATCATGGTAAAACAACTTTAACAGCTGCAATTACTAAAGTAATGGCGGATGCTGGATTTTCTGAAGCGCGTTCTTTCGATCAGATAGATAACGCACCAGAGGAAAAAGAAAGAGGTATAACAATTAACTCTTCACACGTAGAGTATCAAACAGCAAATCGTCACTACGCACACGTTGACTGTCCTGGTCACGCGGATTACGTAAAAAACATGGTTACTGGTGCTGCTCAAATGGACGGAGCTATACTTGTTGTAGCTGCAACTGATGGTCCTATGCCACAAACACGTGAGCACATCCTTCTTGGTCGCCAGGTAGGTATTCCACGTATCGTTGTATTTATGAATAAAGTAGATATGGTTGATGATGAGGAATTATTAGAATTGGTTGAGATGGAAATTCGTGACCTTCTTAGTTTCTACGAATATGATGGTGATAATGGACCTGTAATTGCTGGTTCTGCTCTTGGTGCACTTAACGGGGAGCAAAAATGGGTAGATACTGTATTGCAACTTATGGAAGCTGTTGATGCATGGATTGAAGAGCCAACTCGTGAAGTTGACAAGCCATTCTTGATGCCTATTGAAGATGTATTCTCTATTACTGGTCGTGGAACTGTTGCTACAGGTCGTATCGAAACTGGTGTAGCAAAAACTGGGGATCCTGTTGAGATCATTGGTATGGGTGCTGAAAAATTAACTTCTACAATTACTGGTATTGAAATGTTCCGTCAAATCCTTGATAGAGGTGAGGCTGGAGATAATGCTGGTATCCTTTTAAGAGGTATTGAAAAATCACAGATTTCTAGAGGTATGGTTATTACTAAGCCAGGATCTGTAACGCCACACGCTAAGTTTAAAGCTGAGGTTTATATCCTTAAGAAAGAAGAAGGTGGACGTCACACTCCATTCCACAACAACTACCGTCCACAGTTCTACGTACGTACTACTGATGTAACAGGAACAATTATGCTTCCTGATGGTGTTGAAATGGTAATGCCAGGTGATAACTTAACTATTCATGTTGAATTACTACAGTCAATTGCAATGAACGTAGGTCTTCGTTTCGCTATCCGTGAAGGTGGACGTACTGTAGGTGCAGGTCAGGTAACTGAGATTTTAGACTAATTATCATATAATTAAAAAGCTCTGGGTGTCCCGAATATAATTCGGGATACCTTAGCTTTTATAACGGGTTTAGCGTAATCTAGGTAAAGTGCTAATCCTTTCTAATACGGGTTTAGCTCAGTTGGTAGAGCACTGGTCTCCAAAACCAGGTGTCGGGAGTTCGAGTCTCTCAACCCGTGCAAAAATTGATTCTTCTGAAGTGCTTAAAGCAAGCTAAAAATTCAGAAATATCCAAACCAAATACGACGCAGAAATGGTAAACTATATTACAGAATCGTACAAAGAACTAAAAAACCATGTTACTTGGCCTACTTGGGCAGAAGCGCAGAAGCTTACCGTGATTGTTGCGGTTTTTTCTGTTTTGTTAGCCTTGGCAGTTTGGGGAGTAGATACCGTTTTTAGTAAAGTGGTAGGTGTATATTTTGATTGGATCAAGTCGTAAGCAATGACCGAAACAACAAGTGCAAAAAAGTGGTATGTAGTCCGTTCAGTAAGTGGACAGGAGAACAAGATCAAATCGTATATCGAAACAGAGATAAAACGATTAGAGCTTGAGGATTATATTGATCAGGTGCTAGTGCCTACTGAAAAAGTAATACAAATACGTAACGGGAAAAAAATTAACAAAGAGCGTGTTTATTTTCCTGGATACATAATGATACAAGCAAACTTAGGTGGTGAAATACCTCACATTATAAAATCTATTAACGGTGTTATTGGGTTTTTAGGTGAAGTAAAAGGAGGAGATCCTGTGCCACTTAGACAGTCTGAGGTAAACAGAATGTTAGGTAAGGTGGATGAGCTTTCGGTGAAAGACGATAACGTGAATATACCTTATGTAATCGGAGAGACTGTAAAAGTTATTGACGGTCCGTTTAACGGCTTTAATGGAACCGTAGAAAAAATAAATGAAGAAAAACGCAAGCTTGAAGTAATGGTGAAAATTTTCGGAAGAAAAACACCATTAGAGTTAAGTTATATGCAAGTAGAAAAAGTTTAATTGTTACGCTTAATAGGTTTTTTCAAAGGCTTCCACTTTTGAAAATCCAAACTAAAATTTAGAAATGGCAAAAGAAATCAGTAAAGTAGTTAAGTTGCAAGTTCGTGGAGGTGCTGCTAACCCATCACCACCAGTTGGACCTGCTCTTGGTGCTGCCGGTGTTAACATCATGGAGTTCTGTAAGCAATTTAATGCGAGAACTCAAGATAAGCAGGGTAAAGTATTGCCAGTAGCGATCACGGTTTATAAAGACAAATCTTTTGATTTTGTTATTAAAACCCCACCAGCTGCAGTGCAAATCCTTGAGGCTGCTAAAGCTAAAAAAGGCTCCGGTGAACCACATGCAAAAAAAGTAGCCACTATCTCTTGGGACCAAGTTAAAATGATCGCGGAAGATAAAATGCCCGATCTTAACGCATTTACCGTAGAGTCTGCTATGAAAATGGTAGCCGGTACTGCACGTTCTATGGGAATTAAAGTAAAAGGTGATGCACCTTTTTAATCTGAAAAAAGAATCTATAAAATGGCACGATTAACTAAAAAGCAAAAGGAAGCCAACTCCAAAATAGAGCCTAATAAGGCCTATTCAGTAGCTGAAGCTTCTGCTTTAATAAAAGAAATCACCAGCGTAAAGTTTGATGCTTCCGTTGACCTTGCGGTTCGCCTTAACGTGGATCCACGTAAAGCAAACCAAATGGTTAGAGGTGTTGTTACCCTTCCACACGGAACAGGTAAAGACGTAAAAGTATTAGCATTGGTAACTCCGGATAAGGAAGCTGAAGCTAAGGAAGCAGGAGCAGACTACGTAGGTCTTGATGAGTACCTCGATAAAATTAAAGGAGGATGGACAGATGTTGACGTAATTGTAACTATGCCAAGTGTAATGGGTAAATTAGGTCCTTTAGGACGTGTGTTAGGGCCTCGTGGTCTTATGCCAAACCCAAAAACTGGTACCGTAACAATGGACGTTGCTAAAGCAGTTTCAGATGTAAAAGCTGGTAAGATCGACTTTAAAGTAGACAAAACCGGGATTGTACATGCAGCAATAGGAAAAGCATCTTTCGATGCAGATAAAATTGCAGGAAACGCAAGAGAATTATTAACAACCCTCGTTAAACTTAAGCCTCAGGCTTCAAAAGGTATTTACATAAAGAGCATCTTTATGTCTAGCACTATGAGTCCAGGAGTTGAAGTGGATACAAAAAGGTTTACTGAGCAGTAAAAACTTGAAATTATGACAAGAGAAGAAAAATCACAAGTAATTGAAACGTTAACTGCGCAGTTGTCTGATAATGCCAATATCTATTTGGCAGATATTTCAGGCCTTAACGCAGGGACCACTTCCAACCTTCGCCGCGCTTGTTTCAAAGCGGGAATTCAGTTGGCAGTAGTTAAGAACACATTGCTTAAAAAAGCAATGGAGAGTTCAGATAAAGACTTTGGTGAATTAACAGAAATCCTTAAAGGAAATACTTCTTTAATGTTCTCTGAAACAGGTAATGCACCTGCCAAAGTAATTAAAGAATTCAGAAAAAAATCTGACAAGCCTCTTTTAAAAGGAGCCTATATTCAAGAGTCTATTTATATTGGTGACAATCAATTGGATAGCTTGGTTGATCTTAAGTCTAAAGATGAACTTGTTGGAGAAATCATCGGGTTATTGCAATCACCAGCTAAAAACGTTATTTCTGCACTTAAATCAAGTGGTGGAAAAATCGCAGGGATTGTTAAAACCTTATCCGAAAGAGAAGGATAAAATACATTTAGCACTAATTAATTTATATAAACACAATTATTTTTAAAAACGATAGAAATGGCAGATTTGAAAGATTTCGCAGAAAAATTGGTTAACCTAACAGTAAAAGAAGTTAATGAGTTAGCTACAATATTAAAAGACGAGTATGGTATTGAGCCTGCTGCTGCAGCTGTAGCTGTTGCTGCTGGTGGTGCTGCTGGTGGCGATGCTGCTGAAGAGCAATCAGAATTCACAGTAATGTTGAAAGCTGCTGGTGCTTCAAAACTTGCAGTAGTAAAACTAGTTAAAGAATTAACTGGTGCTGGTCTTAAAGAAGCAAAAGAAATGGTTGATAGTGCTCCTTCTCCAATAAAAGAAGGTGTATCTAAAGATGAAGCGGAAGCTTTAAAAGCACAACTAGAAGAAGCTGGAGCTGAGGTTGAGCTTAAGTAAGCTCCTTACGTTCCAAACCTTAAGGTTTAGGTCTTCCGAATTTACTTCGGAAAGACCTAAACCATTTTGCGTATATAATGGTTAATACCTTTTTTATACGTTTTTCATTATTATTTTAATTAAAATTCCGTCCATAGATGTCAGCAACGCAAACTGAAAGATTGAATTTTTCCTCTGTAAAAAATAAGCCGGATTATCCCGACTTTTTGGACATTCAGATTAAATCCTTTCAGGATTTTTTCCAGTTGGAAACCAAATCAGAAGAAAGAGGCCAAGAAGGATTGTATAAAACCTTTTTGGAAAATTTCCCGATTACCGATACCCGTAACCAATTCGTTTTAGAGTTTTTAGACTATTTCGTAGATCCACCAAGATACTCCATTCAAGAGTGTATAGAGCGTGGTCTTACCTATAGCGTGCCTCTTAAAGCGCGGTTAAAACTGTACTGTACAGACGCAGAACATGAAGATTTTGAAACCATCGTACAGGATGTTTACCTAGGTACAATCCCTTATATGACTCCAAGCGGAACTTTCTGCATCAACGGAGCCGAACGTGTTGTTGTATCGCAACTTCACCGTTCTCCTGGTGTATTCTTTGGCCAGTCATTCCACGCAAATGGAACAAAACTTTATTCTGCACGTGTAATTCCTTTTAAGGGTTCATGGATAGAATTTGCTACAGATATCAACAGTGTAATGTATGCTTACATAGACCGTAAGAAAAAATTACCTGTAACCACACTTTTCCGTGCCATTGGTTTTGAAAGAGATAAGGATATTCTTGAAATATTTGACCTTGCGGAAGAAGTGAAAGCTTCAAAAACAGGACTAAAAAAATATATTGGCCGTAAGCTAGCTGCTCGTGTACTTAAAACTTGGCATGAAGATTTTGTAGATGAAGATACAGGGGAAGTAGTTTCTATTGAGCGTAATGAAATTATTTTAGACCGTGATACGGTTCTTGAAAAAGAACACATCGATGAAATAATCGATTCAGGTACAAAAACAATTCTTTTGCATAAAGAAGATAATCTTTTAGCAGATTATGCTATTATCCACAATACATTGCAAAAAGATCCTACCAACTCTGAAAAAGAAGCGGTAGAACATATATACAGACAACTTCGTAACGCTGAACCGCCAGATGAAGAAACTGCTCGTGGAATTATCCATAAACTTTTCTTTAGCGATCAAAGATATAATCTTGGGGAAGTTGGACGTTATAGAATGAACAAAAAACTAGGTCTTGATATTGCTATGGATAAGCAAGTGCTTACCAAAGAAGATATCATTACTATCGTTAAATATTTAATAGAGCTTATTAACTCTAAAGCTGAGATTGATGATATTGATCACCTTAGTAACCGTCGTGTACGTACTGTAGGAGAGCAATTATCACAACAGTTTGGAGTTGGGCTTGCACGTATGGCGCGCACCATTCGCGAGCGTATGAATGTTCGTGACAATGAGGTGTTTACCCCTATAGATTTGATTAACGCAAAGACCTTGTCTTCTGTTATTAATTCATTCTTTGGGACCAACCAGCTTTCACAGTTTATGGATCAAACCAACCCGTTGGCAGAGATTACGCACAAGCGTCGTCTATCTGCACTTGGGCCAGGGGGTCTTTCTCGTGAAAGAGCAGGTTTCGAGGTGCGTGATGTGCACTATACGCATTACGGAAGATTATGTCCTATTGAAACTCCAGAAGGACCAAACATTGGTCTTATCTCTTCACTTGCGGTTTATGCAAAAGTGAACAATCTTGGTTTTATAGAGACACCTTACCGTAAAGTTACGGATGGTAAAATCGATTTGAAGCACAAACCAGTTTATCTTTCTGCTGAAGAAGAGGAAGATCAACATATTGCGCAAGCAAACATACCATTAACAGATAAAGGTGAAATTGATACCGATAAAGTAATTGCCCGTATGGAAGGCGATTTCCCGTTGGTAGATCCAACTGTATTGAACTATGCTGATGTTGCGCCAAACCAGATTGCATCTATTTCTGCCTCGTTGATTCCTTTCTTGGAGCATGATGATGCAAACCGAGCATTGATGGGCTCAAACATGATGCGCCAGGCAGTGCCATTATTAATTGCAGATTCTCCAATTGTAGGAACAGGTCTTGAAAGACAAGTTGCTTCAGATAGCCGGGTATTGATTAATGCTGAAGGTGATGGTGTGGTAGAATATGTTGACGCAAATGAAATTACAATCAAATACGACCGTACTGAAAACGAACGTATGGTGAGTTTTGATTCAGATGAAAAAACATACCAATTAGTAAAATTTAGAAAAACCAACCAAAGTACTTCTATTAACTTGAAGCCAATTGTTCGCAAAGGAGATAGAGTGAAAAAAGGACAAGTACTTTGCCAAGGATATGCAACTGAAAAAGGAGAACTTGCCCTAGGAAGAAACATGAAGGTAGCCTTCATGCCTTGGAAAGGTTACAACTTTGAGGATGCAATTGTAATTTCTGAAAAAGTAGTTCGTGAAGATATTTTTACATCGATACATATAGATGAGTATTCTTTGGAAGTTCGCGATACCAAATTAGGTAATGAAGAATTGACCAACGATATTCCAAACGTTTCAGAAGAGGCTACAAAAGACTTAGATGAAGCTGGGATGATTCGTATTGGTGCCGAGGTTAAACCTGGCGATATCCTTATCGGGAAAATTACTCCAAAAGGAGAAAGCGATCCTACGCCGGAAGAAAAACTGTTACGTGCTATTTTTGGTGACAAAGCAGGCGATGTAAAAGATGCTTCACTTAAAGCTTCCCCGTCTTTGCACGGTGTGGTAATAGAGAAGAAATTATTTGCTCGTGCCGTTAAAGATAAGCGTAAGCGTGCGAAGGATAAAGAAGACATCGCAGAACTTGAAGCAAAATACGAAGCAAAATTTGTTGCACTTCAAGATGTATTGGTTGAAAAACTTTTTGCCATTGTAGGTGGAAAAACGGCACAAGGTGTAAACAATGACCTTGGTGAAGTTGTATTCCCTAAAGGTAAAAAATTCACTTTAAAGATGCTTCACGCTGTAGACGATTACACCCACTTAACAGGTGGTACTTGGACTACAGATGATGAAACCAACGTCTTGGTAGCAGATTTAATGCACAATTATAAAATTAAAGAAAACGACCTTCAAGGTAATTTACGTAGGGAGAAATTTACCATCTCTGTTGGAGATGAGCTTCCTTCTGGTATTTTAAAACTTGCTAAAGTTTACATCGCTAAAAAGCGTAAACTGAAAGTAGGGGATAAGATGGCGGGACGTCACGGTAACAAAGGTATTGTTGCGCGTATAGTACGTGAAGAAGATATGCCATTCCTTGAAGATGGAACACCAGTAGATATCGTGCTAAACCCACTTGGGGTACCATCACGTATGAACATTGGGCAGATTTATGAAACGGTTCTTGGATGGGCAGGACAAAAATTAGGTCGCAAATACGCTACTCCTATTTTTGACGGTGCAACCATAGACCAGATTAATGAATTAACGGATGAGGCTGGAATTCCAAGATTTGGGCACACTTATCTATTTGATGGTGGTACTGGAAAGCGTTTTGATCAACCTGCAACTGTAGGTATTATCTATATGCTTAAACTAGGGCACATGGTAGACGATAAGATGCACGCTCGTTCTATAGGACCTTACTCGCTTATTACGCAACAACCGCTTGGTGGTAAAGCACAATTTGGGGGTCAGCGTTTTGGAGAGATGGAAGTATGGGCCTTGGAAGCATACGGTGCGTCTAGTACCCTTAGAGAAATATTGACTGTTAAATCTGATGATGTTATTGGAAGGGCTAAAACCTACGAGGCAATCGTAAAAGGGGAAACCATGCCAGAACCAGGATTACCAGAATCTTTCAACGTACTTATGCACGAATTGAAAGGATTGGGTCTAGATATTAGATTAGAAGAATAGCCGAAAGGTAGTTCAGTAGGTGCGCGATTTATTGCGCACCTACAAAACAACAACAAAGTTTATTTTAAATCATGATGAACAGAAATAAAGAAAACACAGTACAGAAATTCGACAAGATTTCTATTGGTTTGGCTTCCCCTGAATCCATTTTGGCGGAATCACGTGGTGAAGTATTAAAGCCCGAAACAATCAACTACCGTACGCACAAACCTGAGCGTGACGGTCTTTTCTGTGAGCGCATTTTTGGTCCAGTAAAGGATTATGAGTGTGCCTGTGGTAAATATAAAAGAATTCGCTACAAAGGTATTGTTTGTGACCGTTGTGGTGTGGAAGTAACAGAGAAAAAAGTACGTCGTGACCGTGTGGGGCATATCAACTTGGTAGTTCCTGTGGCGCATATATGGTATTTCCGTAGCCTTCCAAACAAAATTGGTTACCTTCTTGGACTGCCTTCTAAGAAATTAGATATGATTATTTACTACGAGCGTTATGTAGTAATTCAACCAGGTATTGCGCAGTATGAGGGTGGAGAAGCTGTTAAAAAATTAGACTTCCTTACTGAAGAAGAATATTTGGCAATTCTAGATACCCTTCCACAAGAGAATCAATATTTGGAAGAAACAGATCCAAATAAATTTATTGCTAAGATGGGAGCAGAGTGCTTAATCGATCTTTTACAAAGAATCGATTTAGATACGTTGTCTTACAATCTTCGTCATAAAGCAAATAACGAAACTTCTAAACAACGTAAAACTGAAGCTTTAAAACGTCTTCAAGTTGTAGAGGCTCTTCGAGATGCAAATAAAAACCGCGAGAACAAAGCCGAGTGGATGATTATGAAGGTTGTTCCGGTTATACCACCAGAATTACGTCCGTTGGTGCCGCTTGATGGGGGCCGTTTCGCAACTTCAGATTTAAATGATTTATACCGTCGTGTAATTATTCGTAATAACCGTTTGAAGCGATTGATGGAGATTAAAGCTCCAGAAGTAATTCTTCGTAACGAAAAACGTATGCTTCAGGAATCGGTAGATTCATTGTTTGATAATACACGTAAATCTTCCGCAGTAAAAACGGATAGCAACCGTCCGTTGAAATCACTTTCAGATTCCTTGAAAGGAAAACAAGGGCGTTTCCGTCAAAACTTACTTGGTAAGCGTGTGGATTATTCAGCACGTTCGGTAATTGTTGTTGGACCAGAATTGAAATTATTCGAATGCGGTATTCCAAAAGATATGGCTGCCGAGCTGTACAAGCCTTTCGTAATCCGTAAATTGATTGAAAGAGGAATTGTAAAAACTGTAAAATCTGCAAAGAAAATTATAGATAAAAAAGAGCCTGTAGTTTGGGATATTCTTGAAAACGTACTGAAAGGACACCCGGTTATGCTTAACCGCGCTCCTACGCTTCACCGTTTGGGAATCCAAGCATTTCAGCCTAAGTTAATTGAAGGGAAAGCAATCCAGTTACACCCATTAGTGTGTACCGCATTTAACGCGGATTTTGATGGGGATCAGATGGCGGTTCACCTTCCTCTTGGCCCAGAAGCAATTTTGGAATGTCAACTCTTGATGCTTGCTTCACATAACATATTAAACCCTGCAAACGGTTCGCCAGTTGCAGTACCATCTCAGGATATGGTTTTGGGTCTTTACTATATGACCAAACTTAGAAAATCTACTGCAGATGTTAAAGTGAAAGGGGAAGGACTTACTTTTTATTCAGCCGAAGAAGCTATTATTGCCTACAATGAAGGAATGGTAGATTTGAATGCAGAAATAAAAATTAGAACTAAAGATTTCAATGATCAAGGTGAATTGGTAATGCAGATCATCACCACTACTTTAGGTAGAGTAATCTTTAACGAAAAAGTTCCTGAAGCTGCTGGATATATTAATGAAGTATTGACTAAAAAGTCACTTCGTGATATTATCGGTGGAATTTTGAAAGTAACTTCTGTACCCGTTACTTCAGCTTTCCTTGATGAGATTAAAACGCTAGGTTATAAATTCGCATTTGAAGGTGGATTGTCTTTCAGCCTTGGAGATATTATTATCCCAGCTGAAAAACAAACTATGATTGATAGCGCCAATACGCAAGTAGATGGTATTATCAACAGTTACAACATGGGACTTATTACAAACAACGAACGTTACAACCAGGTAATTGATATTTGGACTGCAACCAACGCAGAACTTACGGAACTTTCTATGAAACGTATTCGTGAAGATCAGCAAGGGTTCAACTCTGTGTATATGATGCTTGATTCTGGTGCGAGGGGTTCTAAGGAACAAATCCGTCAGCTTACAGGTATGCGTGGATTGATGGCAAAACCTAAAAAATCAAACTCAGGTGGAGGTGAAATTATTGAAAACCCAATTCTTTCTAACTTTAAGGAAGGTCTTTCAATTCTTGAATACTTTATCTCTACCCACGGTGCACGTAAAGGTCTTGCGGATACCGCTCTTAAAACTGCGGATGCTGGATACCTAACACGTCGTTTGGTGGATGTTTCACAAGATGTTATAATTAATATTGAAGACTGTTACACACTTCGTGGAATTGAAGTTTCGGCTTTAAAGAAAAACGAAGAAATTGTTGAGTCACTTCGCGATAGAATTGTGGGACGTACTGCTCTTAATGATGTAGTAAACCCGCTAACTAAAGAATTACTTGTAGCTTCTGGCGAACACATTTACGAAGAAATAGCAGATGCTATTGCTGCCTCTCCTTTAGAAAGCGTAGAAGTTCGTTCTGCACTTACATGTGAAGCTAAAAAAGGAATCTGTTCGCAATGTTACGGACGTAACCTTGCTACCAATAAAATGGTTCAGCGTGGTGAAGCTGTTGGTGTTGTTGCGGCTCAGTCAATTGGGGAACCAGGAACCCAGCTTACCCTTCGTACATTCCACGTGGGAGGTATTGCAGGTAACATTTCTGAAGAAAACAAATTGGTTGTTAAGTTTGATGGGAAAGCAGAGATCGAAGATCTTAAAACCGTTAAAGGAGAAGACAATCAAGGAAAATCAGTTGATATTGTTATTTCTCGTACTTCTGAAATTAAACTTACCGATAAGAAAACTGGAATTGTACTAAGTACTAACAACATTCCTTACGGTTCTACACTGTATGTAAAAGATGGTGATAGCTTAAGCGCTGGTGATGTAGTATGTTCTTGGGATCCATATAACGGTGTTATTATTTCAGAATTTGCTGGAAAAATTAAATACGAAAACATTGTTCAAGGTATGACCTATCAGGTTGAAATCGATGAACAAACTGGTTTCCAAGAAAAAGTAATTTCTGAATCAAGAGATAAAAAACGTATTCCAACCCTTCAAATTTTAGGGAAGAAAGACGAAGTTATCCGTAGCTATAACCTACCTGTTGGGGCTCACTTAATGGTGGACGATGGCGACAAAATTAAGATTGGTAAAGTACTTGTGAAAATTCCACGTAAATCTGCAAAAGCAGGTGATATTACGGGAGGTCTTCCACGTGTTACCGAACTTTTTGAAGCGCGTAACCCTTCAAACCCAGCTGTAGTTAGTGAAATTGACGGGGTCGTTTCTTTCGGAAAAATAAAACGTGGTAACCGTGAAATTATCGTAGAGTCTAAACTAGGCGAATTGAAAAAGTACTTGGTTAAACTTAGTAACCAGATTCTTGTTCAAGAAAACGATTATGTTCGCGCAGGTATGCCGCTTTCTGATGGTTCTATTACGCCAGAAGACATCCTTCGTATTAAAGGCCCTTCAGCAGTACAACAGTATCTTGTGAATGAAGTTCAGGAGGTTTATCGTCTGCAAGGGGTGAAGATTAACGACAAGCACTTTGAGGTTGTTGTGCGTCAAATGATGCGTAAGGTGAGAATTCAAGATCCAGGAGATACTACTTTCCTTGAAGATCAATTAGCTCATAAAGATGATTTTATTGAAGAAAATGATAAAATCTTCGGAATGAAGGTTGTTACAAATGCAGGGGATTCTGAGAACTTAAAAGAGGGTCAGATTCTTACGCCACGTACACTTCGTGATGAGAACTCTTTATTGAGAAGAAATGATAAAGTACTTGCAGAAGCCCGCGATGCGGTTCCTGCAACGGCTACTCCGGTACTTCAGGGTATCACGAGAGCTTCGTTACAGACCAAATCGTTCATCTCTGCGGCTTCCTTCCAGGAAACCACTAAAGTATTAAACGAAGCTGCTGTTGCAGGTAAAGTTGATACCTTAGAAGGCTTGAAAGAGAATGTAATTGTAGGACATAAAATACCAGCCGGTACCGGTATGCGTAGATATGACACTATAATTGTAGGCTCAAAACAAGAGCTTGAAGAAATGAATCGTGTAAAGCAAGAAGTAAATTATAATTAATTTTTAAAAGAGGTGCATTTCTAAGATGCACCTCTTTTTTTTTAGACTGAATTTTTAGTATACTAATCTCTCAAATCTAACTATGGCAGATCAAAAAAAAGAACAACCCAAACAAGGACAGATTAATATTGAATTGGATGAGAATGTGGCACAAGGCATATATAGCAATCTAGCTATTATTAACCATTCTGTATCTGAATTTGTTGTGGATTTTGTTACCATTATGCCTGGAGTTCCAAAAAGTAAAGTGAAATCTAGAATAATTCTTACCCCACAACATGCTAAAAGATTTCTAAAAGCTTTAAGTGATAATGTGAACAGATTTGAAAATGCACATGGTGAAATTAAAGATTATGAGCAGCCACCGATTCCTTTAAATTTTGGCCCAACAGGAGAAGCATAATAAATTATAATTTTTGTTTATTTAAAAACACACCAACAATAGTTTTTGTTGATTTGCTTGAAATCCCCGCTTGTTTTAAGGGTGGTTTAAGATGTTTTAATTTGTTTTGTGAGTAGTTTTATTCTTTTAAGAATTAACAGTCTTAAATTCGCTTACAAAATGAAATTTAATATTTGCGTATTTAGATTGCGTCATTTGAAGTGTAAAAGATGAATCTGCAAAAAATACTAGCTGGCCTCTTTTATCCTTCGCTAAAAATTTAGACTTAACTCTTTTAAAGTCTGCAAATTCTTCACTTTTCGGATCTTTTGCTTCTACCCAGCAAGCTTTAAAAACATTTAGATTTTCATAACTGCATTTTGCGCCATACTCGTGTTCTAGTCTATATTGTATTACTTCAAATTGAAGTGCGCCAACGGTTCCAATTACTTTTCTACCGTTAAGTTCTAGAGTAAAAAGCTGGGCAACACCTTCATCCATTAATTGATCGATTCCTTTTTCAAGTTGTTTGCTCTTCATTGGGTCGGCATTATTAATATATTTAAAGTGTTCTGGTGAAAAACTTGGAATGCCTTTGTAGCGCATTTCTTCACCTTCGGTTAGGGTGTCGCCAATTTTAAAGTTTCCGGTGTCGTGAAGACCAACAATATCCCCTGGGTACGAAATATCTACAATTTGTTTCTTTTCAGCAAAGAATGCATTGGGGCTACTGAACTTTAATTTTTTACCATTGCGAACGTGAAGATAGGGTGAATTTCGTTCAAAAGTACCAGATACTATTTTCACAAAAGCCAGGCGATCCCGGTGTTTTGGGTCCATGTTTGCATGAATTTTAAAAACAAATCCAGAAAATTCTTTTTCATCTGGTTTCACCAAGCGTGTATCACTTTCTTTTGGGCGTGGGGTAGGTGCTATTTCAACGAAGCAATCTAACAATTCGCGTACTCCAAAATTATTTAAAGCGGACCCAAAAAATACAGGCTGAAGTTCTCCTTCTAAATATTCCTCATTACTAAAGTCAGGATAAACCTCATATACAAGTTCTAGTTCTTCTCGAAGAGTTTCAGCAGCTTTTGTGCCAATCAACTCTTCAAGTTCAGGATTGCTTACATCTTCTATTTTAATGGTTTCTTCTATGTTTTTACGGCTATCACCGCTAAAAAGGTTAACATTTTTTTCCCAAATATTATAGATCCCCTTAAAATCATACCCCATTCCGATAGGGAAACTTAGAGGCGTAACACGAAGTTTTAATTTTTGTTCAATTTCATCAAGAAGCTCAAATGCATCTTTACCTTCTCGATCCATTTTATTTATAAAAACAATCATAGGGATATTTCGCATACGGCAAACTTCAACAAGTTTCTCAGTTTGTTCCTCCACCCCTTTTGCCACATCAATTACCACAATTACACTGTCTACGGCTGTAAGAGTTCTAAATGTATCTTCTGCAAAATCTTTGTGTCCTGGTGTATCGAGAATATTGATTTTTATTCCTTCATATTCAAAAGCCAAAACAGAAGTAGCGACAGAGATTCCACGTTGCCGCTCAATCTCCATAAAATCACTGGTAGCGCCTTTTTTTATTTTATTACTTTTTACAGCGCCTGCTTCTTGAATAGCGCCCCCAAAAAGGAGTAATTTTTCGGTTAAGGTTGTTTTACCGGCATCAGGGTGACTGATAATTCCAAATGTTCTTCGGCGCTTTATTTCTTTTATTAATGACATTTCTATTGTTTATATGAAGCAGCAAAGATAAAGTTTGTTATTGGAGTAATAAACTCAAGATGTGTTTAAAAGTTATAATAATCTGTATTTCGATTTTCGAAAAACCTTTAAATAATAGCTCGATTAAAATAAGTTTATCCTTATATAAAATATCAACTTTTGTTAATTATTAGGGATATAAATAAAAGTAATTTTAGTTAAAGGCTTGGTTTTTTTCTTACTCTTTATGTATTTAAAATCCTCATATACATCGAATATACGTACTAACACGTATATCTTTTTCTTACAATAAGCAGTTCTTTTTTATCCAATTAATGTCGTTTGCCGAGTATTTTTTACAGTTCAACTAATACTTGTTTATTCCTAATTCCTTGACACTTTTTCCACTGTATATTTGAAAATTAATTGAAGAGAAATATTCAATTATTGTATTGAAAAAAAGATTGGTATTAATAAAATTATAACTTATGTTTAAAATATTTACTAAATTATTTACTTCTGATAAGAGGTTTTTAATAGGTCTCATTTTGATTTTTGCTTTTAGTTTCGGTTACGGACAACAGACTGAAAAAGTAAGGGTTGGAAATAGTCCTGAAAAAAGTAAAAATGAAGGTTTATTTTTTAAAGGTCCAGGAGGTGCAGGTAGTATTTTAGTACCGAATGATGATGCGACATATGGATCTACACCAAAAATACTCGTTGAGAATATTTTGGCGGCTTCTTGTATGACGATAGGAGATGTTAGGTTTGGATATTATAGTAGAAGTAGTGGTAATTGGAATAATCAATTTGGTAGCTCAACCTTAGATCGTCAATTAGGGTACTTTAATGATGGAAGTGCTCAAAATTTTCCAATAGAAGAAGGGTTGCTGCTGTCTACAGGTAAAATTAAAAATGCTATGGGGCCGAGCTCTTCAGGAAGTTATTCCGATCAAATGAATAGTTTGGCAAGTGATCCTGATTTAGCGCTTATTACTGGTCGTAATATGTATGATGCCGCAGTTCTTGAAATTAATTTCACACCAGTTGGAACGAAAATTGAGTTTCAATTTGTTTTTGCTTCCGAAGAATATTTAGAATATTGTGGGACACAATATGAAGATATTTTTGGCTTCTTTTTAAGTGGCCCTGGTATTGCTGGCGGGCAGGGTTATCAGCACAATGCTGTTAATTTAGCTAAATTACCTAATGGTAGTCCAATTACTATTAATACAATTCACCCTTATGTTGCTTCAAATGTTAATGGTAATCCAGTAGCAGCACAAAACCCAGCTTACTACGCTAATAATAATATAAATGTTTCAACTGAATTTGATGGCGGGACTGTTGTATTAACAGCTGTTTATAACGGCCTTGTGTCTGGATCAGAATACAAAATGAAAATGGCTATTGCGGATGCATCTGATCAAAGATGGGATGCAGGAGTTTTTTTAAAAGCTAAAAGTTTTACTTCAAATGCATTAGTTGTTACGAATCCTACCCCTGTTTGTTTTGGGGCAACCGTTGATATTACAGCCCCTGCAATTACAACAGGAAGTACTCTCCCAGGGCCATATACTTATTGGATAGATGAGAATGCTACAGTGCCTTTTGCTACTCCAACTGTGGCTACGGCTGGAACATATTATATTAAAGCAGCCGATACTAATAGTGGTTGTGAAGTTATTCAGCCAGTTACGGTTACCGTATATGATAAACCTCTAGTAGACAATCCTTCAGATGTTACTGTCTGCGATAGCTATACATTGCCAGGGCTTACTAATGGTTCTTATTACGCTAATTCAGGAGGTCAAAATCCAATATCAGTCGGAACAGTCATTACTTCTACTCAGACTATATATGTATACGCAGAGACTGGAACAATTCCAAACTGTACATCTGAAAATAGCTTTTTAGTAACGATAAACACAGCACCAATAGTTGATGCTGGAACGTACGGACCACTTTGTGATAATGTAAATGCGATTACTTTAACGGGAACTCCAACCAACTCAAACGGAAGTTGGAGTGGAACTGGAATCACCGACAATGGAGATGGAACGGCAAGTTTTAATCCTACAGGCTTGAGTGGTTCAATAACTGTTACTTACGATTATACAGACGGAAACAGCTGTTCAAACAGTGACACCGCAACTATAGAAGTAAACACAGCACCTACAGTTGATGCTGGAACGTACGGACCACTTTGTAATAATGTGAGTGCGATTGCTTTAACAGGAACTCCAACCAACTCAAACGGAAGTTGGAGTGGAACAGGAATCACCGACAATGGAGATGGAACAGCAAGTTTTAATCCTACAGGCTTGAGTGGTTCAATAACTGTTACTTACGATTATACAGACGGAAACAGCTGTTCAAA
>NZ_JBDPMS010000001.1:2069587-2071313 GCF_039831855.1 Aequorivita sp. Q41
CAGTGACACCGCAACCATAGAAGTAAACACAGCACCAACAGTTGATGCTGGAACGTACGGACCACTTTGTGATAATGTAAGTGCGATTACTTTAACGGGAACACCAACAGACTCAAACGGAAGTTGGAGTGGAACTGGAATCACAGATAACGGAGATGGAACAGCGAGTTTTGATCCTACAGGCTTGAGTGGTTCAATAACTGTTACTTACGATTACACAGACGGTAATAGCTGTTCAAACAGTGACACCGCAACCATAGAAGTAAACACAGCACCTGATGCACCCATAAGTGGTAATGATCAAGAAGAATGTGCAACAGATCCAATTCAAACTTTAACAGCGACAGCTACAGTGCCTTTATCGCAGTCAATTGTTTGGTATGATCAAGCTACTGGAGGTTCGGTTGTAACTCCTACTTTAAGCGCGATAGGTACTGTTACCTATTATGCAGAAGCAGTTAATGATCTTACTAATTGTATAAGTTTAACTAGAACTCCAGTTACTTTAACATTGAATAATTGTGGTATACAACTTGAAAAAATTGCAAGCCCGAATAATCCACAAGGGTGTACCCTATTAGTATTAGGTGAATCTATTACTTATACATTTAATGTGTCAAACCCAGCTGGAAATTCTCCAATAGATAACGTTGAATTAAGAGATCCATTAATCGACCCTACAAACAATCCTCTTCCAGGTCCTGTTAGTGGAGACACTTCTAACCCTGGGGTTTTAGATGCTGGTGAAACTTGGGTTTATACTGCTACTTATACAGTAACCCAGCCAGATATTACTAATGGACAGGTTCAAAACACAGCTACTGTAAACGGGCAAGTTCAAACTTCAGGAAATCCTTACCCGGTTTCTAATTCAGATACTGTTACTGTAAATCTTTGTCAAGACGCTAAAATGTCAATTGTGAAATCAAGCACTAGTGATACTGGTTATTGTGTCTCTTTTGAAGTTGGAAATACTATAGATTATAAATTTGTTGTAACAAATGAAGGTGATGTTGATATAACTAATGTAGTAATTACAGATCCATTATTTCAAGCGCCAAACCCAGTTGTTGCAATCACATTAGTTTCTGGAGACGACGGTGATGGTATCCTGAATGTAGGTGAAGAGTGGACATTTAATGCAACCTATGTAATAACTCAAGATGATATAAACGCAGGTTCAGTTGTGAATACGGCGAAAGTTGATGGTGACTCTGTATTAGGAGCTGTTGATACAGCTGATAGTAATACCGTAACAGTGTTAATCTGCCAAACAGCAAAGATTGCTATAGTTAAGACTTCTGTATACGACCCAATCGTAAATGGTGAATGTACAAGTGAAGTAGGAGACCTTATTGCTTACACATTTAAAGTAACCAATGAAGGTAACGTAGATCTTGATAACATCCGTGTAACAGATCCATTGCTAGAAGCACCAAACCCAGTGGTAGCTATCGCTTACCAATCTGGAGATGACGGCGACGGAATCTTAGAAGAAGGCGAAGAGTGGATTTACACAGCAGACTATGCTATTACTCAATTAGACCTTAATACCGGCAGTGTAACCAACCAAGCAACAGCAGTTGGAACACCACCGGTTGGGAATGATGTAGAAGATCAGTCAGGTACAGCAGTAGACAATGACGATACTACCGTAACAGATATCTGTCAAACAGCAAAGATTGCTATAGTTAAGACTTCTGTATACGACCCAATCGTAAATGGT
>NZ_JBDPMS010000002.1:0-480595 GCF_039831855.1 Aequorivita sp. Q41
CTAAATAGATTAGATTTACATACCGAAAAGCCATCTACGAAAGTAGGTGGCTTTTTTTATGTTTTATAAGTTTTCTTGAATTTAAAATGAAGCTGTAAGTACTGATTAGGCATGCAATAGAAATGAATTTTTTATTTATTTAAAAGTATATTTTTTAGGATATAAGTATAGTTTGATTTTGTAAAATTTAATTTTTTAAACGGTTCAAGAGGTTTGTACGAAAAGCACTACAAACTCCTTTTTTGGTTTTATTTTATTTGCTCAGTCATTATAATTTTCTATTTTTATAAAAATTTTTAACATAAATCTCACATTAAATCAATTTAATTATGAAAAAAATTACAATTTTATCTTTAATGCTTTTTGGCACCTTGGGGTTTAGCCAAAGCAAAGACATCCAAGCGCCGGCAAAGTCGGTACAACTTCCAGCAGCTTATTACAACTCTACAGCACCTTCAATTGGGGAGACTACAGGTCTTGCTACTACTAGCACAATAGATGTTGATGTACAGATTCCGTTTACGGGTACTTATTATTCTAAATCTCCTAATGCTGTTATTTATGATAACGGGGCTTTCTTTAGTGTAGCTGGACCACCAGATATTAGTGTTCTAGAGGATGTTTCATTAGGTATGGGGGCTTTCGGTTTTGGTGCTCAATTTACTTCAGGAAGAAGTATTGCTGAAGATTTAGTGCTTACTGCAGATTACGACATTACATCTATCGATGTATTTGCTTACCAAACGGGTTCTGTAGCTCCTTCTATTACTGCGGTATATTTGCAAGTATGGGATGGAGATCCTAGTGGTGGTGGTGCTAATGTTGTTTGGGGCGACCTTACAACAAACATTCTTGACGGCGCTACTGCAACAGACGCTTTTAGACAAGTAGAAAGTGCTCCTGGTGATACTGCTAGAGAGCTTCAACGAGTTACTGCTAACACTGCAGGACTTAGCTTAACTGCTGGTACTTACTGGATTGATTATTCTTTTGAAGGTTCTGGTGCTTCTGGACCATGGGCTCCACCCGTAGTTGTTACTGGTAGCTCTACTACAGGAAATGCACTTCAAAACCAAGCTGGTGTATGGGTTGCTTTAAATGATGTTGGACCACAAGGTATGCCATTTATCGTTTATGGTGATCCAGTAGGTGGCGGTGCTGCATGTGATCAAGAACACCCAGTTACTGGAGACGGTAATGGTGGGTCAGGATCATCTGCAGATTCAGATTTCAAAACTGCAGCTGATATTGTTGTTGCTGCTGGTGAGGACTTTACTATCGATACAATCGAAGTTCCTTTCTTAACTTTTGCTCCAGAAGATGCTCCGGTTACTGCAAGTGTAGTTTACTATGACGATGCTGCTGGTTTACCAGGAACAATTTTAGGAGGAGAGACAGTTGTACCAACAATCTTAAGTTCAGCAGAATGGGTTAATCCAATTGCTTTCATTTTCGAAACTAGCCTAGCTTTAACACCATTTACATTCCCTGGAGATGCTTCAGTAGATACTAAGTATTGGGTTGAAATAAGCATGGGTACTGCTACAAATCAAGCAACTGTATTCTGGTTATATACTAATACAGTGCCAGTTGAAGGTGAGCCTATGGCTCGATTTAATGCAGCTGATGGTTTCTGGACTATTGTAGATCCAACACAAGAAGTTGTTTATAGCTTCCAAGGTGAGTGTGAGCCATTAAGTGTTGCAGACAATACACTTGGTGGATTCTCTTACTATCCAAACCCAACTACGGGGCTTCTTTCATTAAAATCCGTAAACAATATAGAAACTGTTTCTATCTTTAACTTATTAGGACAAAAAGTAATGGATGCCAATGTTGGTGCTACTACTACAGATCTTAATATTTCAAGCTTAAAAACTGGAACGTACTTAATGCAGGTTACTGTAGACGGTCAGACTGGTACTTTTAAAGTGTTGAAGAACTAAATAGATTAGATTTTACATACCGAAAAGCCATCTACGAAAGTAGGTGGCTTTTTTTATTTGACTAACTTTGCAGTATGAAAATCAATTATTCCTTTGTAATTCCAGTATACAACCGTCCTCAGGAAGTTAGAGAGCTTTTAGATAGTTTTATAGGCCTTGAGTTTGAAGCGGATTTTGAAATAGTACTGGTAGAAGATGGCTCTACAATAAAATCAGAAACAATCGTCAATGAATATATTGATAGACTTTCAATCTCTTATTATTTTAAAGAAAATTCAGGGCCAGGAGATTCACGTAATTATGGGATGAAGCGTGCAAAAGGGAATTATTTTATAATTCTAGATTCAGACTGTTTGGTGCCACCACATTATTTAAAAACAGTAGATTCATTTTTAAATAATACATTTTATCATTGTTTTGGTGGTGCAGATGCTGCGCATGTTAGTTTTACGCCTTTACAAAAAGCCATTAACTATACAATGACTTCTTTTTTTACTACAGGAGGTATTCGAGGAAATAAAAAAAGTGTAAATCGCTTTGAGCCTAGAAGTTTTAATATGGGAGTTTCAAAAGAAGTATTCGAAAAAACTTCGGGCTTTGCTAAAATACATCCTGGGGAAGACCCCGATCTTTCACAGAGAATTTTAAATAAAGGATATAAAACAACTTTTTTACCCAATGCTTTTGTGTACCATAAAAGACGTATTTCGTGGGAAAAATTTTATATACAAGTTAAAAAATTTGGTCTTGTGAGACCGATTTTAAACAAATGGCATCCTTCATCTTCAAAAATCACCTATTGGTTTCCTACACTATTTGTCTTTTTTGCTTTTACTTCTATGGTATGCGCTTTTCTTCTAACCCCCATAGCATTAATGCCAATATTGTTTTATTTAGGGGTTTTGTTTATTGACTCTACTATTAAAAATAAAAGTGTTTATATTGGATTGCTTTCAATAGCTGCTGTTTTTGTACAATTTTTTGGGTACGGCTTGGCTTTTCTAAAATCAAGTTTTTATATAGCTCTTTTAAAGAAAGATCCACAGAAACAATTTCCCTCCTTATTTTTTAGTTAATTTTAATGACTTTCAAATAAAAATGATGAAGAAGGATCTTTTCAAAAATATTAAAAATACAAAAGTAAAACGATTTTTACTTTTCCTATTTTTGGCTACTATCTTTTGGGTTTTAACTAAGTTTAGTAGGGAATTTACTGCTACCATGGTATCAAAAATTGAATATGAAAATATTCCAGAAGCTGCTGCCCTTTCTATAAATAACACAAAGGAAATTACTTTTGATCTTACTGCAAATGGGTTCGAAATTCTTTTTTATAAATTTAAAAAACCTAAGGTGTCTCTAGAAGTGAGGCAATACTATTCTGAAGCAGAAAATGGTTTTACAATAAATAAAAATGAATTGATGCGTTTGGTTTCTTCTAGTTTTAATAGAAATCTGGCTATAAAAAACCTTTCAATTGATGAATTGAATGTAAAGTTAGACCCAATTGTGTTGAAAAAAGTTCGTGTACTTGCCAAAACAGACATTACATTTAAAGATGGGTTTAAACCCGAAGATAGTATACGGATTAAACCTGATTCAGTACTAATTTCAGGGCCTGCGGGAAGTTTAAAAAACATTACAACAATTGAAACTGAACTTATTTCTTTTAGAAATATTGAGAAAAATATCTCTCAAGAAATAAATATTTTGGATGTTGGTAACGGAATTGTTTCCGTAAAGCCCAAAAAAGTGAAAGTAGAATTGACTGTGGCTGAATTTTCACAAGAACAATTTATTTTGCCGGTTGAAGTAATAAATTTACCGCCAAATATTGATATTAAAATGGTGCCACAATCTATTGCCATTTCTTTTGATGTTTCTGTTAAAGATTTTACCGAAATTTCAAGTGAAAGCTTTAGGCTAGTTTGTGATTATTCACAAAGAAATCAAGAAGATAATTTTATGCTTCCATTCCTAGAAAAGAAACCAGAACATATTAGAAATGTGGTTTTTGAACCTAAAAAAGTAGATTTCTTTATATTCAAATAATAATTCAATTTTCAATAGAAAAAATTGTGAAAATAATTGGGCTTACTGGAGGAATTGGCAGTGGAAAAACAACTGTAGCTAAAATGTTTTCCCGGTTGGGAGTACCGGTGTATATTGCTGATGATGAGGCTAAAAAACTTATGGCGACATCAAAGGTTATTCGCAAAGAGCTAATTGCGCTTCTTGGGGAAGAAGCGTATATGGAAAATTCGGTAAACAGAAAGTTTATCGCTTCAAAAATTTTCAAGGATAAAGTACTTTTAGAAGCTGTGAATGCTATTATTCACCCAAAAGTTGCGGCGCATTTTAAAGAATGGACTACAAAACAAAAAAGCAACTATGTTATAAAGGAAGCTGCCATACTCTTCGAAAATGGCAGTTATAAAAATTGTGACCTGGTAATATTAGTTACAGCACCCGAGGATATTCGTGTGGCTCGTGTTATGGCAAGAGATAAAACTTCAGCAAAAGAAATTGAAACACGGATGAACAATCAGTGGAGCGATGAAAAAAAACGCCAACTGGCAGATTTGGTTATTGAAAACATAGATTTAGAAAATACCAAAGCAAGGGTTGAGTTTATTGATCGTAGCCTTAAAATAGAAGCTGACTGAAAGTAGGTGTTTGTTTGTTAACATTTGGTTAAATGAACGAGTAGCTAAATGTTAAAATATTACTTTTGAGGTATGAACAAAAAGCTTTTCGTATTGCTCATAGCGCTCATGAGCCTCTCATTACTGGGAATAGTATTTGTTCAGGGGTACTGGATATCAAATGCATACAGAACCAAGGCAGATCAATTTACTATTAATGCAAAACAAGTGCTTTTATCCGTTTCTAAGGAAATAAAGTTGCGGGAAATAAATAAATACTATCAACTTTACGTTCCTTATGTAGATAGTATTCAAGTGCCAGATAATGTGAGTTTTACGGAGTTGGCATATAGAGTTCAGAATAAAGCTACCAACGAAACATATTTTTTTACCGATGGTATATTAGAACAGGATTATAAATTATCAGCGGGTCTTTTTGATGCCGAGAGTGATAGTATACAGTTTAAAAAACTAACCAATAGAAAAACTAAAACTAAAGTTTCAGAAGGAATTGATGGCGTGACCACAACTGAAACTAGAGTAGAGTCCTTTTCTAGAATGAAAGATTATGAGCAGAATCAGTTTGAAAGCTTTGTTAGCAATATAACGGCCCTCACACCAATTTATAAAAGGGTAAGTGCTAGTGAAATTTCAGAAATGATAGCGAGAGAAATTAAAGAGAGAGGGTTAAATTCAAAATTTGAATTCGCTATTTATAGCAACACTATGGAAACGAAAGTTCGTTCCAAGAAATTTAAATACGATGCCGAAAGCACCTATATGGTTCCTCTTTTTGGAAATGAAAATGATAATGGGTATGAGCTATATGTAAATTTTTCAGAAAAAGAAAAATTTGTATTGAATAGCATCTTAGGGATGGCAATACTTTCATTGGTTTTTACAAGTGTTATAATATTAGCGTATTCTAGTGCTATATCACAAATATATAAGCAACGTCAAATTTCACAAATAAAGAGTGATTTCATAAATAATATGACTCACGAGTTCAAAACACCAATAGCAACTATCAACCTTGCATTAGATTCCTTGAAAAATCCAAAAGTAAAGGACAATCAAGAGTTTTTAACGCGGTACTTGGGAATGATTAGAGATGAAAATAAACGGATGCACGCACAGGTGGAAAACGTGTTAAGAATCTCTAAGCTTGAAAAAAATGAGTTGGATTTACCAAAAGAGCGCGTTAGTTTGCATGAAATTGTTGAAGATTCTATATCACATGTAAGTTTGATTGTGGAAGATAGAGGGGGGTATATACACACTCATTTTGGAGCGCTCAAGTCGACCGTATTAGCGAATGAGTCGCATCTTGGTAATGTAATTGTCAACTTATTAGACAATGCGGTAAAATATACGGAGGGCGAGCCGAAGATTGATATTTACACCGAAAACGTAAAAAATAGTGTTATTTTAAAAATACGCGACCAGGGAATTGGAATGAGTAAACCTGTTCAGAAAAAAATATTTGATAAGTTTTACCGAGAGCATACCGGCGATATACATAATGTAAAAGGTCACGGACTTGGATTGGCTTATGTTAAGCAGATTTTAGCAGACCACGACGCCCAAATATACGTGGAAAGCGAAAAAGGAAAGGGCAGTACTTTTATACTAAAATTACACTTAATATCTTAAAAATTATGGAAACAGAAAACAAAAAAATCCTTCTTGTTGAAGACGATCCGAACTTCGGGACAGTACTAAAAGATTACCTAGCCATGAACGATTATAACGTGACTCACGCCAAAAACGGAATGGAAGGTTTTGAAAAATTTAAAAAAGATGATTTTGATCTTTGTATCCTCGATGTAATGATGCCTTATAAAGATGGTTTTACATTAGCCAAAGAGATTAGAGAAAAAAATGAAGATGTGCCAATTATTTTTCTGACAGCCAAAGCAATGAAAGAAGATGTGCTTAAAGGCTATAAGGTTGGTGCTGACGATTACTTAAATAAACCCTTTGATAGTGAAGTGCTTTTAATGAAAATTAAAGCTATTATTCAACGTAAAGCTACAGACTCAATTGCCGATAGCAAGCAATTTGAATTTCAAGTTGGAAATTTTCATTTGAATTCTAAACTGCGCTTTTTAACCTATAATAAAGAAACTCCAATAAAACTTTCTCCAAAGGAAAATGAATTGTTACGTCTTTTAGCGCTTCATAAAAACGACCTAATGCCACGCGAATTGGCACTTACCAAAATTTGGAGAGACGACAACTATTTCACCTCTAGAAGTATGGATGTTTATATAGCAAAGCTTCGTAAGTATTTAAGTAAAGATGATGGTGTGGAAATAATCAATATTCACGGCGAAGGCTTCCGTTTGGTAGTGAAAGACGAGGTTGATAATTAATTTTTTTCAAAATTAAGATATGTGTAAAAAAACGCCTCTAAAGGGCGTTTTTTTCTTTTATAAAATTAAGTATTGTCGAGGCAGCTGTTTTATAGTCAAACCATTGTATTGCTTCGTTTTTTTTAAACCATGTGTTTTGTCGCTTGGCGAACCTGCGCGTATTTTTTTTGATTTCAGAAATAGCTTCTTCCTGAGTAAGGTTTCCTTCAAAATATTCAAATAGTTCACGATAGCCAACTGTTTGCAGGGCGTTTTTATTTTTATATGGTACTAAAGACTCTGCTTCCGCAAGCAAACCTTCATGGATCATTGTGTCTACACGTTGGTTTATACGGTCATAAATAAGCTCTCTATCTGCGGTGAGGCCAATGAATATAGTTTTAAAATCCCGCACCGTTTTTTTTTGTTTTAGAAATGAAGAGTACGGTTTTCCAGTTTCGCGATAAATCTCTAAAGCACGAATAACTCTATGAGGATTATAAATATCAACCTTTTCAAAATAATTGGGATCTACTATTTTTAGTTCGTTTTGAAGAAATGCAATCCCTTTTTCATTTAGGTCTTTATTGAGAAGTAGTCTCGTTTCAGAAGTTGTTTCTGGAAATTTATCCAACCCTTTTACAACCGCATCAATATATAACCCGGAGCCCCCAACCATAATTGCAAGTTGGTTTTTTTTGAAAAATTTTTTTAAAAATTGGATCGCTTCTCTTTCAAAATCTCCGACAGAATAGGTGTCAAAAATGCTAATATGTTGTATAAAATGATGCGAAGCTTCCGCTAGTTCTTCCGAAGAAGGAACTGCGGTTCCTATAGTCATTTCTTTAAAAAACTGTCTCGAATCTGCCGAAATTATTTCCGTGGTAAAAGCTTTGGCTAATTTAATCGATAATGCGGTTTTACCAATTGCGGTAGGGCCTACGATACAAATAAGGGTGGGTTTGGAACTTAAAGACATCAAACAAGCGGGTTTTCATCTGGGTGAAGATCTTCACCACATTTATGACAAAAATTTGCATCATCTCTATGTTTTGGAGAGCCACAGTTTCTACAGGCTTGGGTGTTTACATGTACATAATCTTTCCCTAAAACATCTTGTTTTCCCAAGGTTTTAGTGTATTCAGCACTCACAATACCGGTAGGGACAGCGATAATGCCGTACCCCATAATCATAATAAGTGCAGCTAGAAATTGGCCCAGCGGTGTAATAGGGGCGATATCACCAAAACCAACAGTAGTAAGCGTAACTATACACCAATAAACACTTACAGGGATGCTAACAAAACCACTTGCTTCCCCTTCAATTAGATACATGAGTGTGCCCGCAATGATTGAAATGATTAAAACGGCAAATAGGAAAACCAAAATTTTTGCCCGACTATCTTTTAGAGCTTTTACTAGTTTGTTTGATTCACCAACATAACGCGTAATTTTTAAAATTCTAAAAACTCTAAGCAAACGCAACGCTCTTACTGCTAGCAGGTAATGGCTTCCTACTAAAATCATCGATAAATAAAGCGGTATTGTTGATAAAAAATCAATAATACCGTAAAAACTAAATATATAAGCCCTTGGCTTTTTAACGGTAATTATTCTTGCAATATATTCTATGGTAAAGAAAATGGTGATAATCCATTCGCTTATATTTAAAAAGTAATGGTACTTTACATCAACCCCTTTTATACTTTCCAGCATAACAAGGACAACACTCAATAGTATTAAGAACAACAACACTACATCAAACAGCTTCCCCATAGGGGTGTCTGCTTCATATATTATTTCATGCAGCTTATAACGCCAGGATTTTTTGTTAGATGGTTTCAAGTTCTAGGATTTAAAAGTCTAAAATAAACAACTTTACTCAATTATTGGTATTGGTTGAAAGGTTTACCGTTTTTAGAACTTTATTTTTTCTAAGATAATTTTGAATTATATGTTGGGCGTCTCTATTATTGCCCATCGGGTTAATAATAGCCTTAAGAATTTCAGGATTATTAATTTGATAATTTAAGTTATAAAATCCAAATCCTTTATAAACCCCATTTTCTATTAAGATAACAGAGTGTTCTTCAATTTCACGACCTCTATCAATAATTAGCATGTTTTGATTTTCATAACTTCGCTTTTCTAAGAAGGCAGTAACTCTATTGTTGTATTCTTCAGGAGATTCTTTTTCGATACAGGCACCAGTACACTCTTTAATGGAATAGTTAAAACAAGATTTTTTTGTTGTGTATAGCCCTGTTAGTTTCTGGCAAAGTTGATTTTCTTCTGTTATTTTGAATAGCGATAATTTTGCTTGCTGATAATTACTAAAGGTGACGATGGCTTTTTTTCTGCCGTCTGCTTTTTCTATTTTTAAATTTATATACCCGTTTTCATCTATAAACGAGGTTAATTGATGCGTAAAAATAGTATGGCGAAGCGCTCGGTTAAATATAGGTTTGTTCTGTTTTATTTCTTCAGATTCCTTTAAAAGCGCAATCAATTCACTCCCAGTTTTTTCATACGTTACCGATTTAACCTCCAGCTGAATTTTTTTTGATTTTCGATTATCACTTGTAAAATGTTGCGTTAATCTTTTTTTGATGTTTTTACTTTTACCAATATAAATTATTTTCCCAGCCTCATTATGCATGTAATACACACCGGTTTCTGAAGGTGCATTTTGAATTATATCAAGTAGTTTAGGCTCTAATTGTCTTTTTGGATCTTTGCGTAGTGTTTCCGTAATTATTTCTTTTGAGGTATCCTTTGCTAAAAGCATTTTGAATAACGCTACTGTCGCTTTTGCATCGCCTTGTGCCCGATGACGGTCACTTAGCGGGATTCCTAGGGCACGCACTAATTTTCCTAAGCTATAGGAAGGCATATCAGGAATTAGTTTTTTTGCTAATTCTACCGTACAAAGTGTTTCTTTTTCAAAATTATAACCTAAACGGTCAAATTCTGTAGTGAGAATTCTATTGTCAAAAAGCGCGTTGTGCGCAACAAGAATACAATTATCTGTAATTTCGATGATTCTCTTAGCAACTTCGTAAAATTTTGGCGCCTGCCGAAGCATTTCATTGTTAATGCCCGTAAGGTTTATTACAAAAGGTTGAATGGGTTTTTCAGGGTTTACTAAACTGGAAAATTGATCTACCACTTTATGGCCATCAAATTTATAAATTGCAATTTCCGTGATTCCCTCCTCATTGTACTTTCCACCCGTAGTCTCTATGTCTAAAATTGCGTACATTCTCTTTGTTAGGTATTCTCTATTTTTTGTTGAATTAGGGCGGCGTTATATATAGTTGCGTTCTCCAAAAATTGCACTTCCCACGCGTACCATTGTACTGCCATTTTTAATGGCTAAAGCATAATCACCACTCATTCCAGTACTTAAAATTCTAAACAAAGGGTTTTGAATTTTTAAGGCGTCGTATATTTCTTTCAATTTCTGAAATTCTCCTAAAACTTGTGCTTTATTATCGGTAAATGTTGCCATTCCCATTAATCCAACAACTTTTATGTTTTTAAGTTTTTTAAATTCTTCTGAGGTAAGAAGATTTGTAGCTTCTTCTTTATTCATCCCAAATTTACTTTCTTCCTCGGCTATTTTTATTTGAAGCAAACACTCAATTGTTCGCTCATTTTTTAGTGCTTCTTTGTTTATTTCCTTTAAAAGTTTAAAGCTATCTACCGCATGTATCAAGCTCACGAAAGGAGCCATAAATTTCACTTTATTGCGTTGCACATGGCCAATCATATGCCATTGGATGTCTTTGGGCATTTCACGCCATTTAGACTCCATTTCCTGTATTTTATTTTCACCAAATATACGTTGACCTACATTATAGGCTTCTTGTAGGGCTTCAACAGGCTTTGTCTTAGAAACTGCCACCAAAGTAACATGTTCTGGCAATTCGCTATTAATTTTTTTAAGATTTTCGGAAATACACATTGTTTGTTCTTTTTCTCACTGCTAAAATTCATACACGGTGACACCGCTTCTTAATTTTGGTTCAATGTACGTGCTTTTAGGAGGCATTTTTAGACCTTCGTCTGCAATCATTTTCATTTCATCTGTGGTTACTGGCAATAACCCAAAACCAACAGCAAAAGCTTTTGAGTCCACAACAGTTTTTACATACGCCAAGTCTTTTTTTCCATGAGAATACTCAATCCGTTGATCGTTTCTTAGGTCTTTGATTCCTAACAAGGGTTTCAAAATAGTAGTATATAAAATTTGAGTGTCTAACGCGTCAAGTGCGTTTTTGATTTCGTATTTGCCTTTCCGAAGGTATAATGAATAAAATTCACCGTCCAAATACATGCTAAAATGATGTTTTTTAGAAGGTTTGTAGTATTCCATTCCACGGTTTTCAATTCGGAAATACTCGTCTAGTTTTATTAAAAATTCTTCTTTCGTCAACCCATTTAAGTCTTTTACCAAACGGTTGAACTCATAGATCTTTAAATCGCTTTCTGGAATTAGATAACTCATAAAATAATTATAAGCTTCCTTGCCAGTATGCTGTGGGTTTTCTTCTTTTAAATCTTTCGCTAACAACGAGGAAGATGCGGAGCGGTGATGCCCATCAGCAATATAAAGAGCAGGGATTTCAGCATAAATTTCTTGAATTTTTTTTAGAAGGGCATCGTCATCTACTTTCCAAACATAATGTGTGTCACGATAGGTTGTGGTAAATTCGTACTCTGCACGACTTTCCATCACAAAATCTATGAGGTGTTCTAATTCGTTATTATCGGGGTAGGTTAGGAGGACAGCTTCAGCGTTAAAACCCACTGTTTTTAGGTATTCTTTAAAAATAACTTCACGAAACTCTAAAGTGTCTTCGTGTTTTTTTATTACATCTTTCTCGTAATCCTGGGTGCTTGCCGCTGCAACTATACCTTTGAACTCTAAGCCATCCCGATTTACAATTTTATAGATATAAAACGATGGTTTTTCATCTTGAATAAAAATTTCATCTTCTTTAAATTCTTGATACCGATTGCGAACAAGTCCGTATCGTTCTTCTCCTGAAATTTCTTTTTGATATTTATACCCAGGGTTTACAATGTGTAAAAACGAAAAGGGATTGTCCCGCAACCTAGATTCCACCTGTGCCGCGGTATAGCTATCATACGAGCGTGCTGCGAGTAAACTCACTTTGTCTCGTGTTGGGCGCACAGCTTTAAATGGGATGATTTTGGCCATTAATTTATTCTTCAGTATTGTGGAGCAGCGTGCTGTTTAAGTTGGTAATTTGCCTGTGAAATTATTTTGAAAACATTTTTGAAACGTCTTCTGCTTTTCGGTTTTGACTGTAATCATAAAAACCTTCGCCGCTTTTTGCGCCAAGTTTTCCTGCCATAACCATATTCACTAATAACGGACAAGGAGCGTATTTTGGATTTTTAAAGCCTTCGTACATTACTTTTAAAATAGAAAGACAAACATCAAGACCAATAAAGTCTGCTAAAGCTAAAGGCCCCATTGGGTGTGCCATTCCGAGCTTCATTACGGTGTCAATTTCTTTAACTCCAGCTACACCATTATAAAGCGTTTCAATAGCTTCATTAATCATTGGCATTAAAATTCGATTAGCTACGAAACCTGGGTAGTCATTAACTTCAACAGGAACTTTGTTTAGTTTTTTTGATAAGTCTTCCACAATTTTGAAGGTTTCTTCAGTAGTGCTATAACCTTTAATTATTTCAACCAATTTCATAATAGGCACAGGATTCATAAAGTGCATTCCAATTACCATTCCTGGTCGTGAAGTAACGGAGGCTATTTGAGTGATTGAGATTGAAGAAGTGTTGCTGGCCAAAATAGTATCATCTGGACAGAACTTATCCAAATCACGGAAAATTTTTAGCTTTAAATCCACATTTTCAGTGGCAGCCTCAACTACCAAGCCTGCATATTCTACGCCTTCTTCAAGGCTGGTATAGGTGCTTATGTTTTTTAATGTTTGTTGTTTTTGAGCTTCAGTAATGGATTCTTTGGCAACCATTCTGTCCAAATTTTTGGTGATAGTTGCAATTCCTTTATCAAGCGAAGCTTGTGAAACATCAATTAATTGTACTTTATAATCAAACTGCGCGAAGGTGTGGGCAATTCCATTGCCCATTGTTCCTGCGCCTATTACTGCAATATTTTTCATACGTATACCCGTAAAAAAAGGGCGGCTTTTAAATTAAACTTTTGGTTTTATATTTTTTTGAAATTTTCAATTATCATCATAGCAACACGTAAGGCTTCAGTTCCTTGCTGTAATGAAACCTCTGGTGTTCTATCTGCTTGAATGGCATCGTGAAAACTTTCTAGCTCATCAAGAATAGCATTATTGCTTTCGATTTTAGGGTTTTCAAAATAAATTTGCTTTTTAATGCCTTCCGCATTTGTTAATACCATGGCAAAATCATCTATTTCTTTTGGCGCATCTTTCATTTTTACAACCTCACATTTCTTTTCCAAAAAATCCACAGAAATATATGCATCACGCTGAAAGAAACGTGCTTTTCGCATTTTTTTTAAGGAAATCCGGCTCGCCGTAAGGTTTGCTACACAGCCATTTTCAAATTCGATTCGTGCGTTTGCAATGTCTGGCGTTTCACTAATTACTGAAACGCCACTTGCACTTACAGCTTTTACATCGCTTTTTACAACACTTAATATGGCGTCAATGTCGTGAATCATCAAGTCTAGAACCACAGAAACATCTGTTCCTCGCGGATTAAATTCAGCAAGTCTATGTGTTTCTATAAACATAGGATTGCTAATTTTGTCTTTAATAGCTTGAAAAGCTGGGTTGAAACGTTCTACCTGTCCAACCTGACCACGAAGTTTATTTTGCTTCGCTAAGTCCCTAATTTGCTCGGCTTGCGCAACGGTTTGGGTGATTGGTTTTTCAATGAATATGTGTTTTCCTGCTTTAAGAACTTTCTCAGCGCAATCAAAATGTTTGCTCGTAGGTGTTACTACCACAACCATATCACTTGCGGCAATAAGGTCTTCCATGGTTGAAAAACTTTTATACCCAAATTCTAAAGTTATTTTCTCTGAAGCTTTTTGGTCTGCGTCATAAAAACCCACTAATTCATATTTTGTGGATTGTTGCAGCAATTTTAGATGTATTTTTCCTAAGTGCCCAGCACCTAGAACTCCCGCTTTTAGCATTGGCGTGTGTTTTTCACAAATGTACGGGTTTCGATGGAAAGTTTAAAAGTTTATGTGCTTTGATTGTTGTATTTCTTACTTCCTTTTTATTTAGAATTTGACTCCTGAAATTTGGTAGATACCCCACTTATTTGATTACTTTGTACAGTCTAAAATCTCAAGTTTCAAACAACAAAACAATATTAAGTGAAGGATACATTTACCCATCAAGGAATGCGAAAAAAGTTAGTAGAAATTCTTAAAAAGAAAGGAATTACTGATAAAAATGTATTGCAAGCTATTGGCAATATACCGAGGCATCTTTTTATGGATTCTGGTTTTGTGAACCATGCGTATGTTGATAAAGCTTTTCCGATTGCAGCAGATCAAACCATTTCTCAGCCTTATACTGTTGCAAAACAAACGGAACTTTTAGGTGTTAAAAAGGGTGATAAAATTTTAGAAATAGGAACGGGGAGTGGCTATCAAGCAGCCGTACTTTTGGAAATTGGGGCAACACTTTTTACAATTGAAAGACAGAATGAACTGTTTAAAAAGACAAAACTTTTCCTTCCAAAACTTGGGTATAAACCAAAAAGAATGGTTTTTGGAGACGGCTATATTGGGCTCGAAGAGGAAGCTCCTTTCGATGGAATTATCGTTACTGCTGGCGCACCTTTTGTTCCAAACCCGTTGTTAGCACAGTTAAAAATTGGGGGTAAATTAGTGATTCCTGTAGGTGAAAATGTTCAGATTATGACAGTATTTTTACGTAAATCTGAGGTGGAATTTGAGAAAGAAACCTATGGCGAATTCCGTTTTGTGCCCTTGCTAGAGGACAAGAACTAATGGTTTAGGTAATACACTTCATTGTTTTGGTTATCAGTATCTTGTTTGTTTGGACTTGGAATAAATCCATGTTGTTTTAGAAGCTTTTTTGATGGAATGTTCCGAAAATCTGTGTATGCTTCAATGGTTTCAAACCCCTTTTGGCTAAACCCAAAATTCAACACAGCTTTTAGAGCTTCACTCATTATTCCTATGCCTTGAAATTCTGGATCTAGGTCGTACCCCACTTCTGCAGTTTTTTTGTCTTCTGAAAAATTCCAAAGACAAATGGACCCGATTAAAACTTCAGAATCCCTCATCAATATTCCCCAACTAATAGCCTTGTCTGTTTTTAAATTATCGTTCAATAATTCAATATGTGCAACAGCCATTTCTCGCGTTTGCGGTTCTCTCTTTATGTATTTATTAATTTCTTTATCCGAACGAAAATAATAGATTCGGTCAACATCCAATTGATTGATTTTTCGTAAAAATAAACGTTCGGTATTTAGTACTGGGAAGGGTATGGCCATGGTTATATTATTTCTTTCCATTTATTGGATTCTGCAAATTCCTTAATTATAGCGTTTCTTTTAATAAGAAGATTCTTCATATAAGTTTTTAAAAAAAGTTTGTCTGCTAAAGTTCCAAAAAAACCATACGGAGATTTGTAGTTAAAAACATCAGTCATTAAAGTCTCGTTCGTATTATATTCAAAATGATGTTCATGCTTAAAACTTTTAAATATTCCTTTTAGCATTTCATCGGAAAAATATTTTGGATATTCATATTCCGTGATTTTTGAAGTTAATTCTTGATATACGCCAAAGTGTTTTGCTCTCCAAGTAACCCATTCGTTTAGCTCTATAAGCCCTTCCGCTTTCCCTGCAATAGCACTTTCATTAGTGTGTTTTGTTGATATTTTGTGCAAGTCTATACTTCTTGATAAATCAAATACAATATTTATATCTGCCTTAACAATCGTTTTTAGTTCTATTCTTGGCATCTCTTTATTCTTTAATTTAAAACCCAAACATATCTAAAAATTTCAGACCAAATATAAAAGCACCCATGCTTCCGCCATTGTAATAAGACCTTACATAATCTACTCTAAGCAGTCTAAACTTTCCAAAACCGAGGTTGTCGATTCCTATTGAAATTTCTGAATACGGTTTTCTTTCTTCAGTGCTTAAAAAATGTGCGCCAGCAACCAAATTTAGGTTTAATTGATTGATTCCTGGTATTTTACCTAAAACCCAACCTCGAAAATCATGCTCAATATGTCCTTCAAAATAACTTTTGTTGGTACTAAACTCATAATAAGGCATCAAATTAAACACATTGGTGTAATTAGCCGAGGTGCCAACTCTAGTTTGGTTGCCGTTAAAATGTTTGTAGTCAACAAACGAAATACCTTCACCGTTTGCAAAGCTTCCACCTTTTAAGTTGTAGTAAAACTGCCCTTTATTGCCAAATGATACAGTTTGGTTTAAACTCGCTTCCACTTGTGTGTAATCGTACTGAGACTCACTAATTGCAGTGCCATTCTCCATATAAATGTTAAGCTCGGGGTATTTAGTGTTCCCAATATTAAATTTCATATCGGGGTTTGAAAAATATTTTTGGCCAAAATTAATCCGTGCCCATATTTTACTTTTTACAATATCGTGTTCTTTGATTGCAGCATTGCTAAAATCATTTGGTGCAAGCGGATTGTTGCTAGTATAGCTCACATCGTCAAAAGGAATGGTTACGTAGTCTGTATTATTAAAAAGCGGTTGGCGGTTTTCATACGCTACAGAAGCATATAGGTGCAGCCCATTAAAAACTTCTTGGCTGTAGTTTATTTTTCCAAAATTAAGCTCGTAAAGCTTCATATAATTTCGTTCAAAGAAAAGTGTGGCGAATGTATTTATAAACGGAGCGATAGGCGCTGTTTCGTTAAACTGCGCTACTTTGCTACCGCCAGCGAGCGAAATACGTAACTTATCTTTCCAGTTAAAGTTTCGAAGGATGTTTGCGGTAAACCGAAGGCGGTCTTCTGCAATGCCATAATTTGCTTCAACGGCTGCTAAAAACACGTTTGTGTGGTTGTCATCATACCATTTTCTATACGATAGTCCCGCTTTGCTATTCCAGCCTTGCACGGTATTAAAGTTTGTATTCTTCAACGGGCCTTCATAGTCTACAGACCATTTTTTGAATGAATTAGTATAGGAATACCCCGTAACAATGCTTAGCAAACTTAGTTTGTTAGCCTTTGTATCTATTGAATCTAGATACGTTTTTGAGCTTCTAAGAAGTTGAAGACTGTCTTTTTTAATGTAATCTTTAAGCTCCTCATCACTCAAGGGTACGGGGCGGTTTCCATTCCAAAAAAGGCTGTCTTTTTTATTGGCTTCAGGTGTAAAGGAAAGCACTTCATTGGTAAAAGATTTTTTAGTGAATGCTGGCTTAAAGTCATAATTACTATACACCGCTATAAAATTACCGTCTCCTTTCATCCCAAAAAGCCCAAAACCAAAGTCTATATTTTGTGAAATCTTCACCCAAAAGTCATTGGTTGCATCGTATTTATAATTCTGCTTCACCTGCAAATTATTCACAAAAGGAACTTGTATTGCGGCGCCAGTGGTGTTAAGCTCGATGCCGTACAGTTGCCAATCGTCTTCCACAATATAAATGTAGCCGTGCCAAACCCTGTCGTTTGAGCGCTTGGGGATTACTTTTATTTTATTAATAAGTTTAGACCCTTCATAAAAAATTCCGTCCAATTTAAAATTATAATAGCTAAGCCCATTGCTAGCGATTGGGGAAACCAGCTCGGCATTCATTTCAATTGTATTCTCGTAAAAAGAGAGGTTTGCGTTTTGGGCGCTATTAAAACTAAAGCCGTTATCGTTACCGCTTACTTTGCTGGCAATTATTTTTTCGGTGAATTTATCAGGTTTCTGGTATGCAATTTCTGAAATAGTTTCAGAGAGGTAAATAATTCCGGTTCGTGTAGAATCTAGCATTCCTTCAAAATCGCCCACTTCCTGCCCCATAATTTTCTCAGGCACATCCTTTACTTTCCACAGTCCGCGGGAATAGAAATCTGCCGTGAATTCACTTAATTTTTCAAGATTTTCCTTTCGTTGCGCAATCGTTTCACGAATAATGCGGTATGCAGGATCTTCAGAAGTAGTGACCACTACTTCGTCAAGGCTTGTGGTTTCTTCTTCAAGGGAAACATTTAAAATAAAAGGAAATGTAGTTGGTGTAACTGTTTTGGTGAGCGTTTTATAACCTAAAAACTGAAAAATAACCTTGTATTCTCCCTTTTCAGAAGCATTCAAAGAGTAATTACCATCGTCGTTGGTGGTGGTTCCTGTATAGCTATTTTGAAGATAGATGTTTACGTATGGGAGCGGTTGGTTGTTGGTATCGGTAACTTTTCCAACTATTTGGGCAGAAACCATTGCTGAAATAAAAGCAAAGAGGAGAAAGAGTTTTAGGTGCATCAAGTGTGTTGAAAAGTGTTAATTCTTGCATGCAAAATACTAATAAAATGATTTTAAACTTGTTAAAGCAGCGAAGATATTTAGGGGGTGTTTGGTTTGCTTCCGTAGCGTTAGGCTGTGCAGTTATAAAGCATTAATTATTAAAAGCCTTCTTGATTCTACTAAGTTGTTTTTTAGAATCACGTTCTTTAATAACTTCACGTTTATCGTATTCTTTTTTACCACGTGCAAGGGCAATATCGACTTTTGCCAAGCCTTTATCATTGGTAAAAAGCACCAAAGGGACAATGGTAAGGCCTGAGTTTTTTACTTGTTTTTCAAGCTTTCTAAGCTCGCTTCGGTTTAAAAGGAGTTTGCGTTCACTTTTTGGGGCATGGCTGTAATAGGTAGCATGACTGTATTCTTGAACGGTCATGTTAATTACAAAAAGCTCGTTATTACTAAATTCGCAAAAGCTCTCGGCTATGGATGCTTTCCCTTCGCGAATTGCTTTTATTTCTGTGCCGCGCAATACAATACCCGCGGTATAAGTATCGAGAATCTCGTACTCAAACTTTGCTTTTCTGTTTTTTATTTTTACGTTTTTCTGAATTGCCATAGCTGCAAAAATAGAATGAATATTATATTATTCTACCGTTATCGTTTCTACTTTTTTAGAATTTCCATCAATTGTTACTTTAAAGAGCGTAGCATTATCAGTATCGTCCATATTTTCAAACTTTTCTTCCCCAATAAGTTTGTTTACCAATTGTGGAATGGTATTGCTATGGCCTACAATTAATGTGGTCTTGTGATTGGTTTTATTTAAAAATGCTTCTGAATAAAGGGTATTGGGAATATAGACGATTGGAGAAAGCTGTTTTTGCTGCGCCACAAACGAAATTGTCTGTTTTGTGCGAATGTATTTGGTGATGTATATATTGTCAATTTTAAATGGCTCAAAATATTCCGCCCAACGTTTTGCACGAAGCATTCCTTTAATCGCTAAACTTGGGTCTGGATCTGTTGGATTGGTGCGAACTTTTTCTGCGTGGCGGATTAAATAATAGGTAGCCGAAATAGGATTCGTGCTAGTTTCGTTCACAGCTGCTTCGCTACTAGCTGCTGTTTTGTTTTCTTTTTGTCCGCAGAAAGTAACTAAAGATACTATAAGGGCTAGTAAAAGAATTTTTTTCATTGTATAAAATATTTTAAAACGAATTGAATACGCGTGTGAAATGTATAAATTAGATAGATTTTGGCATTTTTTAATACCTATTAGCAAAGTTATAACTAAATGTGCAACTTCTTTAATATTTCATTATTATATATGCCTTTAGCTCTGTTGTATCTTTATAAAACGAAAAAGAAAATTAATTTAAATCAAAAAGCTATGAATGAAGATCAGTTTAAAGGAAAATGGAACCAAATTAAAGGTGAAGTTAAACAGAAATATGCAGAATTAACCAATGACGATTTAAAATACGCCGAAGGGAAATCTGACGAACTACTTGGTCGCCTACAAGAAAAAACAGGTAAGACCAAAGAACAATTGAAGGATGAAATAGATAAGTGGTAGTTTTAAACTAAACTTTAGGTACCGCTTTATTTGAAGCCAGCCTCTTTATAGGTTCATAACAATGAAACTTTAAAGAGGCTTTTTTATTGAATTTTTTTAGCGTTAAGTGTCTTTTTATTAGATAAATACATACATTTATCATTCATTAACTATTAAACTTTAACAACCATGAAAAAAATTACACTAATTCTAATGTTTTTTGGGTTTTTAGCAAACGCTCAAATAAACAATTATAACGTTGGCGACGTTGTAGACGATTTTACTGTTACTGATACTGATGGGGTAGAACATAATATGTATACTATCACAGCATCTGGAAAACATGTTTGGCTTGACTTCTTTTTTGTAGATTGTGGACCTTGCCAAGCAACGGCTTCCATGTTTAATGAATTTTATGACAAGTACGGCTGTAATGATGGAGAGGTGTATGCGCTCTCAATTAATAGCGGAAGAGATGATGATGAATATGTTAAATGGTATGAACAACAATATGGAGGTAACTTCAATCATGCACCAGCAGCTAGTAATGAAGGCGGTGGTGGTCCAGTTACATCTAATTTTGGTGTAGGTGCTTTTCCAACTTATTGTTTAATTGGCCCCGACAATAAAGTTATTCTAAAAGATATTTACCCTATTTATAGTGTACAAACTTTTGAAGATTCCTTTCCAGCTGGTTTTAACCCACCTGTGATGCAATGTACTTTAGGTGTTTCAGATTCTCAAACTTTCGATTTCAATATTTATCCAAGCATTTCAAAAGGAGCTATAAACATAAACCTACCAAGTGATGCAACTTCAACTATTGCAATATTTAATGCACTTGGGCAGCAGGTTTTTAAAAACACCTACTCAGAAAAAAATATTAATCTAAACCTTCAGCTTTCAGCTGGAGTTTATATGGTAAAGGTTTCTGCAGATAATGCTTCAGCAACAAAACGAATTATTATAGAATAGTACTATAAAAGCTATAAAACATAAAAACCCCAAGCAATTTGCTTGGGGTTTTTATGTTTCAATGATTAACGATCAACTAAATCTTCTTGATTTCTAAAAACCAATTCATCATTAAAACTGTCTAGCAGTATGATGCTGTCAGTTGTTATTTTTCCAGAAAGTATTTCTTTGGAAAGTTCATTAAGCACTTCTCTTTGAATTACTCTCTTAACAGGTCTTGCACCGTATTGAGGATCGAAACCTTTTTCTGAAAGATACTTTATTGCTTCCGTTGTGGCGTCTAGTACAATGTTTTGCTTCAATAGCATTTTTGAAACACCTTTTAGTTGCAGTCCCACAATTTTGTGAATATCCTGTTTTGAAAGGGGCGTAAACATAATAATATCGTCTATTCGATTCAGGAATTCGGGTCGCACGGTTTGCTTTAACAGCGCCAACACTTCTACTTTTGCGCCTTCCATTGCAGTTTCAGGGTCTTTTACTGCTTCAAAACGCTCCTGTATAATCTGACTTCCCATATTGCTGGTCATGATTATAATGGTGTTTTTAAAGTCGGCCATTCTACCTTTATTATCTGTTAATCGGCCTTCATCTAAAACTTGCAACAATATATTGAAGGTATCTGGATGTGCTTTTTCAATTTCATCTAGTAAAACCACACTATACGGTTTACGACGCACGGCTTCGGTTAATTGCCCGCCTTCATCATAGCCTACATACCCAGGAGGGGCGCCCACCAAGCGGCTCACACTATGGCGTTCTTGGTATTCGCTCATATCGATACGCGTCATTGCGTTTTCATCGTCAAATAAATATTCAGCCAAAGCTTTTGCGAGTTCGGTTTTACCAACGCCTGTGGTTCCAAGGAAAAGGAAACTTCCTATGGGTTTCTTTTCATCTTGTAAACCCGCTCGGCTACGGCGAATAGCATCACTTACCGCCACAATAGCTTCCTCTTGCCCAACCACACGTTTGTGAAGGTGGTTTTCTAAGGTTAATAATTTTTCACGATCACTCTGAAGCATTTTTGTTACAGGAATACCGGTCCATTTTGCTACAACTTCAGCAATATCTTCGCGTGTAACCTCCTCTTTAATCATAGTGTTGGCTTGGTCGTTTTCGGCAAGCTGTGTTTCTAGTTCGGTTAAGGCAGCTTGCGCATCCTTAATTTTTCCGTACCGTAGCTCGGCTACTTTGCCGAAATCTCCTTCACGTTCAGCGCGTTCAGCTTCCAGTTTGTATTCTTCAATCTGGGTTTTTAGATTTTGAACATTGTCAACAACCTCTTTTTCACTTTGCCATTTCGCATTTAGCTCGTTGCGTTCTTCTTTTAAATTTGCTAAATCTGCGTGAAGTGATTTTAGTTTTACCTCGTCTTTTTCACGCTTAATGGCTTCAATTTCTATCTCAAGTTGCATGATTTTTCTATCCAAAACATCTAATTCTTCAGGTTTTGAATTGATTTCCATTCTAAGCTTACTCGCAGCTTCATCCATAAGGTCTATTGCCTTATCTGGAAGAAAACGATTGGTAATATACCTTTCGGAAAGTTCTACAGCGGCGATTATAGCTTCGTCTTTTATGCGCACTTTGTGGTGCGTTTCATATTTTTCTTTAATGCCACGAAGGATGGAAATAGCGCTTTCGGTATCGGGTTCGTCTACAATTACTTTTTGAAAACGACGCTCCAATGCTTTATCTTTTTCAAAATACTTTTGATATTCATCTAAAGTAGTTGCTCCGATAGCTCGTAACTCGCCACGGGCAAGCGCAGGTTTCAATATATTTGCTGCATCCATTGCGCCTTGACCCCCGCCAGCACCAACAAGCGTGTGTATTTCGTCTATAAAAAGAACGATATCACCTTCGCTAGAAGTAACTTCTTTAATAACGGCTTTAAGGCGTTCTTCAAACTCACCTTTATATTTAGCACCAGCAATTAGCGCCCCCATATCTAAGGAATAAATTTCTTTACTTTTTAGATTTTCAGGAACATCACCATCTACAATTCGGTGTGCTAGACCTTCTGCAATTGCAGTTTTTCCTGTTCCAGGCTCCCCAACTAACATCGGATTGTTTTTTGTTCTTCGCGAAAGGATTTGAAGGATTCTTCTAATCTCTTCATCGCGCCCAATAACCGGATCAAGCTTACCATCTCGCGCAAGTTGGTTGAGGTTTTTTGCGAATTTATTTAACGAATTGTATGTTTCTTCAGCACTTTGTGATGTAACATTTTCGCCACCGCGAAGTTCTTGGATTGCTGCTTTCATGCCTTTTTCGGTCACTCCTTGATCTCTAAGGCTTTGTGCTATGCCGCTTTTAGAATTTAAAATAGCTAAAAGCAAATGTTCGATAGAAACATATTCATCGTCCATTTTTTTGGCAATAGTACTCGCTTCTATTACCGTTTTATTAGCTTCACGCGAAAGCATAATATCGCCGCCCGAAACTTTTGGAAAACTTTCAAGTTGCTTGTCGAGAATTTGTTTTAGGGTGGTAAGGTTTACATTAAGTTTTTTTAAGATGAAAGGCGTAACATTTTCATCTACTTCAAAGATAGCTTTAAGAATGTGTTCATTCTCTAGCTGTTGGTTGCCATAGCCTTGCGCAATTTGTTGCGCTTGCTGGATGGCTTCCTGGCTTTTTATTGTGAAATTATTAAAGTTCATATATTAAAATGTGTTTTGTGTTATAGGTTGTATAGTTTGTTTTCAAATACAAGGCCATAACGAAATTAAGTCAAAATGGCTGCTAAATAGATGGTTTTAACAGACATTATGACTGCTTTTAGGAAGCATTTTATAATTTTATTTAGAAGTTAGCTTCTTATATCTTGTAACTTTGTGAAAAAATAATAACTATGGGATTTTTAGATATATTTAAAACACCGAGAGACCTTGCCAAAGAAGAAATAATTGAAGTGCCCTGGCATGTGCTAAGCAAAATGGAACAATTGGATGAAATTAGAGAAGAATCTAAAACCAATCCGGTGGCTATCTTTAAGCATTCCACCCGCTGTGGAATAAGCAGAGGCGTATTAAAATTATTTGAAAAAAGTTATTCACTTACAGACAATCAGCTTAAGCTTTATTACCTAGATCTTCTTGAAAATCGTAATATTTCAAACGAAATAGCTGCGCGTTTTAAAGTTCAACATGAAAGCCCACAGATGATTGTTATAAAAAATGGGGTAGTAGTACACCATGATTCGCATCATTCTATTGAGGCTTCGCATTTGGAGAAATTTATATAAATTTTAAAACGCATTGTCTTTTAAAATTTCTTTAAAATGCTCCTTTATATCTAGGCCAGCATCATAAACCATCTGCTCATTATTTGGGAAAGGCACAAAATGATTGTTTAAAAAGTTAAGGTCTTCACCTGTTAATGCACGTTTGTCTCCTCTATAAGTGGCAAAAATATTTTCAAAAATAAATTCTGAAGAAAGCGGGAAACTATTTAGTTGTTGTCTTTTATTTAAATCTTTATATACAACCGTTCCGCCCACAAAAACACTTTTTTGTTGCGTGGTTATATTGATTGTTGCCGTAACATTAATAAATTTTTCAACTTTAATAGGGTTTCCTAGGCTATCACGTACAATATTACCCGCGCGATCGCGTCTGTAATCATAACCATCGTTTATGCGCTGATTTCTATTGTATTGCTTGTCAGAAACTCTTTCCGGTGAAATTTGTATGGTTTGAAAGTTTAAATCGACCCCCAGGTCATAATTGATTCCCTTTTCATGCTTGCTGTGATATTCTGTCCAAAATTTATCAAGCCCATAGGTATTAAAGTTAAGTAAATCTTGCTCTAAACGGAATGGAATAATCTGCCCAGTGTGGTTATTGATTGTTACAAATACGAAATCGGTGCCACGAAAATGTGCGTCGTCCTTTAATTGATAAACGTCTTTATAATTTGGTTGCACTTCATCCAATTCACATAACACATTAAACGCACTGCGATAATCTTGTTTGGTATTACGCTGTATATAGCCGAGTGCTTCCTGATAAAGAGACTTTAAGTACGCATCTTTTGCGACGTATAGGTCATTACTATAATCAGAAAAAACAAAATTTGCTTTTCTGCCCATTTCAGTGCTGTAAAGTGGAAGTAAGGGACGAATTAAATTTTGGCGGGCCTGAAGATCTAGGTAGGTATAGTATATTTCTTTGGCACCATGAAGGTTGTTTCCTTTTTTTAAAAATGCAAGATGGCGCATATCTTCATCTTTTGCTTTCAAAAAAGCCTCTTCTAATAGGCGAATATGCGAATCATATTCTTTAGCGTTTTTATCTTTTTGAAGTTTTTTGGTAGCAAGTTCAATTGCTTCATCATAATTTCCTTGTGAAACAAATTTTTGAGTACGTTTTACGCTATTGCAAGAGATGCTTATAAGTGCTGAAAATAGTAGGATGTAAATTACCTTCATAATTTAATTGATTTGGTTATAAAGGCTAAAATACAATAGTAGTGCCAATTTCTACTTAAATATATTTTTTTGAAGTAAAATGTGAAGAAAATAAGCTGCGAATTCACCAATATTTACTTACAGTAATTGTGAATTCGCAGCTTTATAATTATTGTTTTATTGCTGGCAATAACTTGGTTTTACATTCCCCGAAACCAATACGAACAGTTTCGTTTTTACAAAACCCTTTAATCGTCACGGTATCATTGTCGTTTATAAATTTACGCTCAGAACCGTCTGAAAGTTTAATCGGGTTTGCACCGCGCCAAGTAAGCTCTAGCATCGAACCGTAGCTATCTGGTGTAGGGCCAGAAATTGTACCACTCCCCATCATATCGCCGCTGTTTACATTGCAGCCATTCACAGTATGATGCGCTAATTGTTGCGCCATATTCCAGTACATATATTTAAAGTTTGAAGAAGAAACCTTGTTTTCAGTGCCGTTTTCAGGTGAAATATATACCTCAAGGTTGATGTCATAACTTTTCTTTCCTTTGTACTGAAGGTAAGGGAGCTGCTCCATTTCGGGCTTCGGGCCTTCCACTTTAAAAGGCTGTAAGGCATCTAATGTTACAATCCACGGTGAAATTGATGAAGCAAAGTTTTTTGCTAAAAAGGGGCCTAGGGGTACGTATTCCCATTTTTGAATGTCTCTAGCGCTCCAATCATTGAAAAGCACCAATCCAAAAATATATTCTTCAGCTTCGTTTACAGGAATTGGTTCTCCTAAAGCGTTTGCGTCTGTGGTTATAAAAGCCATTTCAAGCTCAAAATCTACTAGTTTTGAAGGGCCAAAAACAGGTTCGGTAGCCCCATCAGGCATGGTTTGTCCCCAAGGCCTCCGTGCGTTAATACCACTTGGAATTATAGAGGAACTTCTTCCGTGATACCCAACAGGGATATGAAGCCAATTTGGCATTAAGGCATTATCCTTGCCACGAAACATGGTTCCTACATTTGTAGCGTGTTCTTTACTGGAATAGAAATCTGTATAATCGCCAACCTGAACAGGAAGTTGCATTTCTACTTCATCAAGAGTAAAAAGAATGTGTTTTCTATGTTCTTCATTATCGCGAAGTTGTGGGTTTTCTTTATCGAAAATATCGGCAATTCGATTTCTTACAAGGCGCCATGTTTTTCTTCCATCGCTGATAAAATCGTTTAAAGTATCTTGTAGGAAAATATCATCGGTAAGTTCAATTCCTTTAAAATAACCTAATTGGTGAAGGGCTCCCAAATCGATGGCATAATCGCCAATTCGGGTTCCGATGGTAATAATATCATCGCGTGTTAAAAATACACCAAAGGGAATATTCTGAATAGGAAAATCTGTTTCTGGCACGGTGTCGAGCCAGGTTTTTCGTTTGGGATCATTTGCGGTTATGGGCATGGTAAATTTCTTTTGTTTGTAAATAAAACTATGAATATTTTTTTTAAAAAATTTAAAATCAAACAATTAATTATTTTTCAATGCTTATTTACAGCGTGTGTTTTGTTAGTAAAATTCTGCATCAAATATATATATTTCATGGTAGTTAACGAATGGAATTACTATTTTTGGATTTAATTAACTTTTATTGAAATTATGCAACGCGACGAACAAATTTTTGAACTAATAGAAGACGAAAAACAACGCCAATTAAATGGTCTGGAGCTAATTGCTTCAGAGAATTTTGTAAGTAATCAAGTACTTGAAGCTGCAGGTTCTGTTTTAACAAATAAATATGCCGAAGGCTACCCTGGAAAACGTTATTATGGCGGTTGTGAGGTGGTTGATGAAGTGGAGCAAATAGCTATTGACCGTGCAAAAGCTTTGTTCGGTGCGGAATATGCAAATGTGCAACCACATAGTGGTTCGCAAGCGAATACCGCTGTTTTTGCAGCTTGTTTAAAGCCAGGAGATAAATTTTTAGGCTTTGACCTTTCCCATGGTGGGCATTTAACACACGGCTCGCCAGTAAATTTCTCAGGAAGGCTTTACGAACCTGTTTTTTACGGGGTTGATGAAAAAACAGGACGTATTGATTACGATAAAGTAGAAGCAATTGCAATTAAAGAAAAACCAAAAATGATTATCGCTGGTGCTTCAGCATATTCAAGAGAGTTAGACTATAAGCGATTCCGTGAAATTGCGGATAAGATTGGCGCAATTCTTTTCGCAGATATTGCACATCCAGCAGGTTTAATTGCTAAAGGAATTATTGCAGATCCGCTTCCACATTGCCATATTGTTACAACAACGACACACAAAACCCTTCGGGGTCCACGAGGTGGAATGATTTTGATGGGGAAAGATTTTGAAAACCCTTTTGGTCAAAAACTAAAAAATGGGAATCTTAAAAAAATGAGTAGCTTGCTAGATAGCGCTATTTTTCCTGGAAACCAAGGTGGTCCATTAGAGCATATTATTGCAGCAAAAGCAGTCGCCTTTGGGGAGGCACTGACAGATAACTTTCTTCATTATATGGTGCAAGTGAAAAAAAATGCAGCTGTAATGGCGGAGAAATTTGTTGAAAAAGGATACCATATTATCTCTGGCGGAACCGATAACCATATGATGCTTATCGATATGCGTAACAAAAATATTTCAGGAAAAGAAGCAGAAGAAGCACTTGGAAAAGCAGATATTACCGTAAATAAAAACATGGTTCCTTTTGATGATAAATCACCTTTTGTAACTAGTGGAATCCGTGTAGGGACTGCTGCCGTTACAACTCGTGGCTTGGTAGAAAAAGACATGGAGAAAATAGTAGATTTGATTGATGAAGTTATAATGAACCACGGTGATGATGCTAAACTAGAAAGTATCGCAGAAAAAGTAAACGAAATGATGTCTGGGTTACCACTCTTCAAAAGCTAAAAATGATTCAAACGGAAAGATTAACGATACGGGAGTATACCATAAACGATGCTCCCTTTATTTATACGTTAATGAATAGTGAAGGTTGGATTAAAAATATTGGCGATCGAAACATTAAAACTATTGATGATGCAGCAGCCTATTTGCAAAAAAACTATATAAGTAGTTATAAAAAGCATGGTTTTGGACCTTATTTAGTTTCTTTAAAAGATAAAAATATCCCAATCGGTTCTGCGGGTCTATATAAACGGGATAATTTAGAGTATCCAGATGTAGGTTTTGCCTTTTTATCTGAATTTGGGAATAAAGGTTACGCTTTTGAAGCTTCAAATGCTGTTATGAAATTTGCTTTCGAAGAATTAAAACTAAAAAAAATACTTGGGTTTACATTGCCTGAAAATAAATCATCAATTAAATTATTGAAAAAACTAGGCCTTTTAGAAAGTGGGATTTATACCTATGAAGATGGAGAAGCGTTGTTGTTATTTTCAAATGAAAAAAAGTAAAAGATGATTGCAGAAAAACATAAAGAGTTTATAAGACGCGCCATAGCACTTTCTGAAAAAGGAATGGATACGAATGCAGGTGGGCCTTTTGGCGCAGTGATTGTTAAAAACAACGAGATAATTGCCGAAGGGTTTAACAAGGTAACCTCTAGCAACGACCCTACCGCACACGCAGAGGTAGTAGCTATACGGAAAGCATGTGAGGTTTTAGGGACATTTCAGTTAGACGATTGCATTATCTACACCTCTTGCGAGCCTTGCCCAATGTGTTTGGGCGCAATTTATTGGGCACGCCCAAAAGCAGTTTATTATGCGTGTACAAAAAAGGATGCAGCCGAAATAGGCTTTGACGATGATTTTATATACGATGAGATTGATAAGAATATCGAAAATCGAAATATTAAGTTTATCAATATTAGTAGGGAAGAAGGAAGAAAGGTTTTTCAAAAATGGGAAGTAAAAGAAGAAAAGATTGACTATTAATTTCAAACAAATACTAGGATGAAGTATCTTTTCGGAATGGTAGCTTTATTAATTATTTCCAGTTGTTGTAATACTGAAGTTAAACCGCACAAAATTACAGGTCTTTGGAAGTTAGAAAGCATGAAGGTGCGTGATACAACTTCAAACAGTTGGAACGATTACAAAGGCGGGATGGATGGTTATTTATTGTATGACGGAAATAGCCACGTTTCACTTCATCTGTATGAAAAAGGTTATGAAACGGCAGGGGTTGAATTTCCAAATTTTAATGATTCTATTCCTTTGGAAGCACTGAAACACATCACAAAATCATACTATTATATGGGAAATTATAAAGTTTCTGAAGCTGATAGTATTGTTTCACATTATAAACTTTCTCACTCAAATCCTTCAGAATTTGGTTTGACTGCTGAAAGACGTTTTTATTTCAACGGAGATACATTGGTTATGCAACCCGTAGAACGAAAAAACTCCAGACTAAAATTAAAGTGGTTAAAAGAAAAATAATTTTTCACTTCAAATAAAATCAATAAAAAACCCGTCGCAATGGACGGGTTTTTTATAACTATCTTTTTAACTCTTAGCCTTCCGGAAATATAGTAGCTTCATATGCTCCAGCATCAGGATTGCTAGTGTCGCGAGGCGTTCCATTTAAATCTTCAGTAGGTCCAAAAGCAGGATTTCCAATACCATCTGCCCCAGAAGTTCCGCTTTCAATATTAAAGTTGTTCATTTCTGTATTCTGAAAAACGGGGTCTAAATTAAATTTTGCAGCAGTGTATAGAGCTGTATTGTTAAAGTCGTATAAAGGATTATCTCCAAATTCACCTGAAGGGTCTTCAAAACGTAGCAAACAATTTTCGAAATTAAAAATAAAAGCTCCCTGTTCATGCTTAAACAGTGAAAGTTCACGGCGTTCATTACCATAAATAATACAGTTTTTGAAATCCGCTTTAACTAAATCAGCAACAATTATGTTTTCTTCAGTTTCAAAAACATTATCAATAGAAACCGATGGGAAAGATCGGAAACCATTTGTCCAGTAATTAGCAAAGGTACAATGTCTAAATTCATAGCTACCACCCAGTTGTATTGCCAATGAGGATTGCCCGCTGTTGTTTATTACCATGTTTTCACCATCAATACTACCGGTTCTAGATAATAAACCAATGTTCGTGCTATTGTAAATTTGTACGTTACTTAGTGTTAATGGGCTTTTGTCAACTAAAATCCCGACGGTACTATTTTTAATTGTAGTATGTCTAAATTCATTAGCAACACTGCCTTCAGTTAACCAAATAGTAAGCCATTGTCCAGATATTTCTGCAAATCCTGGTTCTAAGCGGTCTCCTTCAAAGATTACTTCATTTTCTTGTGCTTCAGGGTCTGAGCTAGGCAATCCCAATGATTTTATTGAACCATTGTTCGCTACAATAATTCCACTTCCGTTATGAAAATGTACACGAGCACCTGCTTCAACTGTAAGGGTTTTATTTCCTGGCACGGCTGCGTACCCATAGATTACATAAGGTTTTTCATTCGTAAATGTAAGTTCATCATCTTCTAAAAAGAATCCTTTTACTTCCACAGCTGCATCGCCAGTACCTAAAGTGAGTGTTTCGGTAGTTCCATCTGCATATTTTTCTGGAAAAAGGAATATAGCATCTTTTACAAGTGTTACCAATTCTACTTTTTGCTCGTTGCCACCACCATCAAAAACCAATTGGTCGGTATAAAGAAAATCAGGTGCATTTGTGGGTAAGCTGTTAATATCAAGTGTGGTTTCAATAAAAATGAAGATGCTATCTTTTGCAAGAATTTGTACATTTTCGAATACTTTTCCAGGCATTCCATCCACGTTCAAACGGTAATTTGAAGCTTCTCCTTGCGATAAACGCAGGTTTGGAATGTTAATGTCTTCATCACTACGATTGTAAACTTTTAAATTATAAGTGCTGGAACCTATATTTGAGAAAATAGTATCCAAGTAAACCGTGTCTTTTGAAAACTCTAAATTTCCAGAGCTGGCAACGGTTTCAAAGTCGTTACGACAAGAACTCCATAATACAAGGCTACATAAAATAGCCAATCCGTATAAATACTTCATTAATGTAAAATTTTGGTAAAAATATAACTTTTTATGAAGCTTATTATTGTATTGCAAAGAAGTTTTCAGCAAGTAGTAGCAGTATGCAGTCTGAGGGATACTGCCAACTGCTACTGCCCACTGCTACTTATTTTCACGTTTTGCTTTTCGTGCTGCTTTTTTTCGTTCGCGCTTTATTTTTTCAAACGCACGGGTATTTTCAGCTGCACGTTTTACTTTTTCACGCCAAGCATCGTCTTTTGGAGGTTGGTATGCTTCGGTTTCTTCCCAAGAAATACCACCAACTACAACTATTCCTAATAATTCATCACTTGGATTAAGGTTGATGTCTATTGTATTTGAAATATTTGAAACACTAACTTCTTTAGTTTCAAAGCCAACATAGCTAAAAACCAACACATCGCTAGGCTTTGTTTCAATTTCATAATTACCGTCAAAATCAGTTTGTGTTCCCGTTGCAGTTCCTTTTATAATTACGTTTGCTCCAGGAAGCGGCAGGCCAGTATCGTCAGTTACAGTTCCCTTTGTGGTTAGAACGGCTGCTTTTTCTTCTATTTTATTTTCTGGTTGAATCGCTATTTTCCCAAGAATTGAAGTTTGAATGTGCGCAACAGAATCCATAATAACATTTTCAATGGCTTTGTTTCGCAAACGGATTTCCTGAGTTATATAGTTTTCTTTCGTAAAAGCAAGTACTTCTTTATCTAAAGTATAAATTTCATATTCCCCATTTTTATTGGTCCAAGCGCGTGTATTTGTTTCATTCGAAATAATTTTTACATTCTTCAAAGGCTTACCATTTTCATCCCGAACAATACCCTTAGTAAAAACGTGCATTCTTAAAGTATTAGAATCACTAAAACGACCAATCCCCAAGGATATCATAGGTTTTTCTGGAAGTGTTTTGGTTGGAGTTTTTGGGTTGTTTGAAAAAAGCGTTAGCGGTAAAAGCAAAGAAGCCGCAAGAGGAGCAAGGCTTTGACCGCTTTTACGTTCTAGTTTTACCTCTCTATTCAGCTGTGAACTTTTTAACTTACCGCAAGCGTTTTTATTCTGAGTAAGAATTTTCACCAACTCTTCATCAGTTTTTGTAGTGAAATCAAAAACTTCCTTGGTGCAAACACTGCAAAACGCACCTTTTTCAGTAGCAGTCATTTTCGCCCAGTCTTCGTGGCAAGGCTCTGGAATACGAATGGTGATGGATTTTTTCATGATTTGATTGTTTTTGTTGATTCAAAGAAATCAAATAACAACCGATCAAAAAATAGCTATTGAGGGAAGTAATGCTTTGAGTGAGTGAAAAAGTAATCTGATTGCTACTTTTAGGTTTAAGCATCCAAGATTTCGCAATAAAAAACCACGAAAGCATAAATGTATTATAATCATTCATGCATTCGTGGTGAAAATTTTGCAGTAAAAACTACTCCTATTTTTTAAGCACTTCTATTTTAAAAAGCGTATCCCAGTTTTTTCCAGTAATATAAAGAATGTTCGGTTCGCCTTTGTATGCAATTCCGTTTAGCACGTCCAATTTCGGGTGTTGGGTAACCTTATCTTTTAAATCCGTAAGGTCTATAACCCCTTCTACCGCACCGTTTGAAGGATCAATAATTGCAATGGAGCCTTGTTGGTATACATTCGCGTATATTTTTCCATCAACCCATTCCAGCTCATTTACACTGCTTATTTTACTGGTATTCGTAAAGATTTCAATATAGTCCTTTTCAGCAAGCGTATTGGAGTTTAAAGTCCAAATTCGGTCCGTACCATCGCTTTTGTAGATGTTGTTTTCGGTGTCGTGGCATAAACCCCAACCTTCTTTACTTTTCCCGTAAACAAAGGTGCCGGTTTGCTCCATGGTATTCAAATTGTATATAAAACCAGTGTTTTCACGCCAAGTAAGTTGGTATATTTTGTTGTTGAGGATGGTAAGTCCTTCCCCAAAATAATGGTCGCTTAAAGTTACCTTTTTATAAACTTCCCCTGTTTTATAATCTGTTTTCCGAAGCGAAGACTCTTTATACTGCCCCGTGCTTTCATATAAAGTATCGTTCTCAAACTCCAATCCTTGCGTATATGCATTAATATCGTGCGGATAGGTTTCCAGAATTTTATAGGTATAAAGTTTCGGTTTTATAGATGAAAGAATAGTTACCTTTTTTGAAGCTGTATATTCCTCGCCATCGCTATATATTTTTGCATTTAGCGTTTTTTCACCGAGTTTTTTTCCTGCAAGTGAAATTGAACTTCCTGAAATTTCAACCGTATCATCATTCAAAAAATAAATTATAGAATCGGTTTCAATGTTTTTTTTGTTGATTACCGAAATACTAAGCACATCTTCGGTGGTATAGGTTTTCTTCGCATTAGTTATTTCAAGGGAAAAAGAATCTTTTTTAGCTGCTGTATCACTTCCGCAGCCACTCATAAAAAGTACTAAAAGGGTAGGAGCGAAAAGGTTATAGATTTTCATAAGGTATCATTAATTTTTTGCAAGGTATTTATTAAAATTGAAATGTGAAAATACTTGCAAAAACATCAAAAAGACTTATCTTTGCAGCGGCAAGTCCTACACAACCAGCTCCTGTTGAATCCTCCAGGGCGGGAACGCAGCAAAGGTAAATGGTCGTAGCGGTGTGATGTAGGTAGCTTGCCATTTTTTGTGCGCTAAACTTTCCACTTTTAAGAGTCAAGAATCAAGACGAGTCTGAGAGGTATTGCATAATCTGTCCTATTTTCCTTTAGTTTTATTTCTTGGTTTCTTTTTCAAAAAACTATTTGGAAAACCCGCTGCATAAACGCACCTTTGTGTATCAACAACCATTTATGCCAAAAACAATACTTATTACAGGCGGTTCTTCGGGAATTGGTAAAGCAATTGGCGAATACCTTACCGAAAAAGGCTACCAAGTCTTTGGAACCAGTCGAAACCCTGATAAAATTACACAATCACCCTTTCCATTATTGAAAATGGATGTGAATGAAACCGAATCTATTGCAGCTGCAATTGCTGAAATGCTTAGCAAAGTTGCAACTATTGATGTGGTAATAAACAATGCAGGCGTAGGGATAACAGGCCCAATTGAAGAAACCCCTGAAAGCGAAATTAAAAAAGCATTTCAAACCAATTTTCACGGACCAATAAATGTAATCAAAGCTATTTTACCACAAATGCGCAAACAAGGCTATGGACATATCCTAAACATCACTTCCATTGCTGCCTATATGGGGCTTCCATATCGCGGAATTTATTCAGCCAGCAAAGCTGCTTTAGAAATTACTATCGAAGCCATGCGTATGGAAACCTTGCAATTTGGTGTAAAAATGACCAATGTTGCGCCAGGCGATTTTGCCACCAACATTGCTGCGGGAAGATATCATTCCCCTGTCTTAGAAAATTCTCCATATAAAAAAGATTACGGGAGCACGCTAAAAATGATGAACGAACATGTTGATAATGGTGGGGATCCTTTAAAAATGGCAAAAGCGGTTCATCTAATTATTGAGAATAAAAACCCTAAAATCCACTATAAAGTGGGGGCACCCTTACAGAAATTTTCTATTGTGCTAAAGCGTGTTTTACCAGATAAGGTATATGAACGTATGCTTTTGAGACATTATGGGTTAAAATAGTAGCAAAGGAAGGCTAATTTTGAAAAAATTTTCTGTTTATTAAACTTTACAAACAACGCTATTCATTTGAAGATTTCTTCACTATTTTTACATCACTAATATAGAAACTACAACTATGAAATTTTTTATAGATACCGCAAACCTTGATCAAATCCGTGAAGCCCAAGACCTAGGTGTCCTTGATGGGGTTACTACCAATCCGTCTTTAATGGCCAAGGAAGGCATCACTGGTCGTAACAATATTTTAAAACATTATATAGCCATCTGTAATATTGTTGATGGCGATGTTTCTGCGGAAGTTATAGCAACCGATTTTGAAGGAATGGTAAAAGAAGGCGAGGAGCTAGCCGAACTTCACGAGCAAATTGTAGTGAAAGTTCCTATGATAAAAGAAGGGGTAAAAGCTATTAAATATTTTACAGATCACGGTATTCGCACTAATTGTACGTTGGTTTTTTCTGCCGGACAAGCACTCTTAGCTGCCAAAGCCGGAGCAACTTATGTGTCCCCATTTATTGGAAGGTTAGACGATATTTCAACTGATGGCCTTGAGTTAATCGCAGACATTCGTTTGATTTATGATAACTATGGCTTCGACACTCAAATTTTGGCCGCTTCAGTTCGCCATACGATGCATGTAATAAATTGTGCTAAAATAGGCGCAGATGTTATGACCGGGCCTCTTTCTTCAATAGAAGGATTACTAAAACACCCGTTGACGGACAGTGGGCTTAAACAGTTTTTAGAGGATTATAAAAAAGGAAATTAGGACGAGAAGGCTTTGGTTTTTACTAAAACCTCAGAAGAATTTAAAACTACCGATTTAAAAACCCAAGGAGTAATTCCTCAAAGTTAGTATTGAACATATTTGTTTTACCTTCAAGAATTATAGCATTTTTATCTACTATAAATACCTTGTTCATTGAGTTTAGAACAAGTTTTTTCTCTGCATCTTCTAAGTTATCAAGCTGAAATTCGGAAGCCGTGTTGTATTTTAATTTGGTTATTGTTTGGCGCCACTTTTTAAAATGTGTATCCATGTTTATACCAATAAAATCATATTCTGGGTATTTTGATTTCAACTCTGTAGCACGCGTATGAATGTTTTTATATTGCGAAGCAGATTGCGAAGACCAAAAATAGAGTACTGTAGGTGCTTTAATTATAGTATGTAAATCTTTAGCAACATTTTCGCTACTTACCAACATTACATTCGGAATTATATTTCCAGAAGTGAGTTTTACTGTTGCATGCATTAATACCGAAACCTCAGCAAGGTGTTTTTTATCGGTATTCATTTTTGAAAAAGCGTCAAAAAATTTCTTTTCTTCCTCAGCGTCTTTGGCGTTTAGTAAATAAGAAATAGCGGTATACCTTAAAAGACTGTTTTTTAAAGTGTCTGAAGAAACGGTGCTATCTATTAAATGAATTTTTTGATAATTATACTGAAATGAGTTTCGATTAATAGTGGTTTTATCATTATATTTTGAACAGGCCATATTAGTAAAATAGCGGTTCATAAATCGATAATATGGATAATAAAAATTTAAGTCGTTTAAACCAAAATCTATTTTTTTTCGATACTCAAAATAAGCATCATTAAATTTTTCAGGATTACTTCTATTCCCGGATACAAAAAGCTCTTTCTTCGAATAATAATCATAATCAATATTAGCTAGCGCTATTTTTTTAAAATTTTCATTTACAGTATTGTTTTGAACAAACTGTTTGTATTCAGCTAATTTTAATGCTTTTAAGGAGTCTATTTTGCTTTCAAACTCTTTAGTTGAAAGGGAATACCATTTTGGTAGATTTTGGTTTTCAGTTTCATTTCTTAAGTAAAGTTCCATCAAAAGGTTGTTCTGCTCCCCACCTTTTCCTGAATACGCAAGAGACTCATCAAAATCTGCGGTGTTTACATGCATTAGTAAACTATCGCCGGGTTCAATGTAAAAAACTTGGGTTTCACTATGTTTGAATGAATACAATCCAGCCTTTATCTTTTCTGTTGTATATTCAAAGAAATTAGAAGCATCCAGTTTTACAGTATCAAGAACTTGATTTCCTCTTGAAAAAATAACATAATCCAAGGTTGGATTAACAATTTGACCGCGAATATATGTGGTTGAAGATTCCTTATCCTCCTTGTTATTACAGGAGCATGCAATGGTAATCGATAAAAGAAGAAGTATTTTTTTAAAGAATCGCACTCATATTTGAATTAATGAGCAAATGTAACCGAGCCTATAGCTCCAATTTGTTAAATGGTAGTTAAAAGGATTTTTAAAACGTTAATATTTTCTGAGTAACGCTTAAAAAGCTACTTTTGCGCAAAATTTTAATTATATGCTTTCAGTTTCAAATCTTTCAGTACAATTTGGTAAACGCGTGTTGTTTGATGAAGTGAGCACACAGTTCACGACAGGCAACATTTATGGAATTATAGGAGCCAACGGTGCTGGTAAATCTACCTTATTGAAAATTATTTCTGGGAAACAAGAGCCTACATCAGGCCATGTGCACTTAGAAAAAGGAAAAAGAATGTCTGTTTTAGAGCAGAATCACAACGAATACGATGATTTTATGGTTCTTGAAACAGTGGTTCGAGGAAATAAAGAATTATTCGAAATAAAGAGTCAAATAGACAAGCTTTATGAAGACTATACAGATGACAATGCCGAAAAAATAGGCGAACTTCAAGTTGCTTTTGAAGAAATGAACGGCTGGAATGCCGATAGTGATGCCGCAGCAATGCTTTCAAACCTTGGTATAGACGAAAGTCTTCATTATACTTTAATGAAAGACTTGGATGGGAAACAAAAAGTACGTGTGCTTTTAGCACAAGCGCTATTTGGAAACCCAGACGTGCTTATTATGGATGAGCCTACCAACGATTTGGATTATGAAACCATTAGCTGGCTAGAAAACTTTTTAGCAAATTACGACAACTGTGTGATTGTAGTTTCTCACGACCGTCACTTTTTAGATTCTGTTTGTACACATATTAGTGATATTGACTTCGGAAAAGTAAACCATTATAGCGGTAATTATACTTTTTGGTATGAAAGTAGCCAACTTGCTGCGCGCCAACGGGCACAACAAAATAAAAAGGCTGACGAAAAACGTAAGGAACTTCAAGAGTTTATTATGCGTTTTAGCGCAAACGTAGCAAAGAGTAAACAAGCTACTTCCCGTAAAAAAATGCTTGAAAAACTCAATGTAGAAGAAATACAACCTTCTAGCCGTCGGTATCCAGCTATTATTTTTGAACGCGAACGTGAAGCTGGAGATCAAATCTTGAATATTGAAAACCTATCAGCTTCAATTGATGGAGAGATTCTCTTTAGAAATGTAGATGTTAATCTTGCAAAAGGCGATAAAGTAGTTATCTACTCAAAAGATTCTCGTGCGGCAACTGCTTTTTATGAAATATTAAATAATCAAGCAAAACAAGATACAGGTACATTTCAATGGGGAATTACAACAAACCAAAGTTATTTGCCTCTTGATAACGAAGCATTTTTCAAAAATGATTTATCATTGGTAGATTGGCTTCGTCAGTATGCAAAAACGGAAGAAGAACGTGAGGAAGTTTTCCTTCGTGGCTTTCTTGGTAAAATGCTTTTTAGTGGAGAAGAGGCTTTAAAGAAAAGTAGTGTGCTTTCGGGAGGTGAAAAAGTAAGATGTATGCTAAGCCGAATGATGATGCTTCGCGCAAATGTTTTGATGCTAGACGAACCTACAAACCACTTAGACTTAGAATCTATTACGGCTTTTAATAATTCACTTAAAAACTTTAAAGGAACTATTTTGTTAACTACCCACGATCATGAGTTTGCACAAACGGTTGCAACACGTATTATCGAGTTAACACCAAATGGAGCCATAGATCGTTATATGACTTTTGATGAGTATATGGGCGATAAGAAAATTAAAGAGCTACGTGAAAAAATGTACACCGTTTAAACTATAAAAATATAGGCGACCAGATTAATGGTCGCCTATTTCTTTTAAGTACTCTTCGATGGTGCTTTTTGCTTTCTCCATTTCATCGTCTCTTATAAAAACCATTGTTTGGTTTGCAATACTCATTGTAAAGCCAGCTTTCAAGCTGCTTTCATGGTCGTTTCGCTCTATTGGACTAATACCAATTTCATTTAATCGAGCTACCAAACCTTTCGCTATCAAGGAGGGGCCGGTGTAAATTCTTTTTGATTCAGACATATTATGTTTTTCTGTTTAATTTGACGTTTTCAGTAGGTTATACTTACACATTCATAAACTTTACGCAACCCCTTACAATTTAAAAAAATGCAGTTTTAATCAATTTTAATTGAGGAAAAGCATATGAAAATAATTTCAAAATAAATTTACACAGTACAATTAAGGAATACAACTATTTAACACAGTTTGCTATAAATTTTAAATAAACCAGTGTCTTTTGCGTTTAAGAGATTATTGGCTTTGTATTTGCTATATTTACAATCTTAATACTTTTTTTATGCAACTTAAAAATACATTTTTAGTACTTTTTGTTATTTGTTTGGGAACTACAGTTACAGCCCAAAAATACAGTACGATCAATAAAAAGGAAATTACAAAAGAGTGGGAGGGTGCCACTTTTTCTTCTACAATCACTTTTGCAGAAAATATTTCAGAAGTACCAGAATTTGAAATTTTATCAAAATTATTAAAGAATGAATCACTACGATTGGCTTTAGAAAAAGAAGAAATGGTAACCATTTTTGCTTTTACAGACGCAACATTATTAAAGCTCTCAAAGAAAAAAAGAGACTCTATTTTAAGCAAAACAAAACAGATGAATGCGATGGTTAAATACTTAGCGGTACCAGGCAGAGTAGATAGTTATAGCTTGAGAAGCGCAATAAATAAAGCAAATGGAACTACTTATTTAAAAACACTAGATGGACAAAAATTAGGAGTTAAAGAAGTAGAAGGACAGCTACAGCTTTTTGATGCAGACAAGAGGACAGCCATAGTTATTGCTTCAGATTTTAATCACAAAAACGGATTCTTTCATATTATAGAAGGTTTAATTTTTCCTAGCGCCGAAGAATAATTTCATAAAAGTTAAAAAAAGATTAAAGTCCGGAGATTGCAAAACCGCAATCTCCGGACTTTCGTTTATATGCACATAAAATATAAACTTAAATACATTATTATGAAATCAAAAACCTTTACAGCAGCAGTATTTTCAATAGCCCTTATGGCTGGAACCACATCAATTTTTGCGCAAAGCAAAATGACAAACGAAGAAAAAACAGTTAGGGTGGGTGGGGCAGCTATGTATCCAAGCAAAAACATTGTTGAAAACGCAGTAAATTCTAAAGACCATACTACTTTGGTAGCCGCAGTAAAAGCAGCAAGCTTAGTAGAAACACTTCAAGGCGAAGGACCATTTACTGTTTTTGCTCCCACGAATGCAGCTTTTAATAAACTTCCAGAAGGAACCCTTGAAACTTTGGTAAAACCCGAAAACAAAGCAAAATTACAATCTATCCTTACTTATCACGTACTTGCAGGAAATCATAGTGTTGCTGCAATTGAAAAAGATATTAATGAAGGAAATGGAAAAGCAACTTACACAACTGTGAATGGGGGAACTTTAACAGCAATGATGAAAGCTAAAAAAGTAGTGCTTATGGCTGAAAATGGCGGAATGGCAACAGTTACAATCGCAGATGTAAATCAATCCAACGGTGTTATCCATGTAATTGATAGCATTGTATTACCAAAATAGACTTTAATAATTGATCGCCTTAATTATAAGCAAAAAACCAACGACTTAAGTCGTTGGTTTTTTGCTTATAAGAAGTTTTAATTACCTAAGAATAGCCCCAAATTCAGTTTCGAATTTTTGTTGAAGCTTTTTCATTATTTTATCAATCTGCTTGTCGGTTAAAGTTTTTTCCTTGTCTTGAATTGTAAAGCTTAGCGCGTAGCTTTTTTTACCTTCGGGAAGGTTTTTGCCTTTGTAAACATCGAATAAAGTAACGGACTTTAAAAGTTTTTTCTCGGTGCTAAATGCAGCTTCTCTCAATGCTCCAAAACCTATAGAGTCGTCCAATAATAACGCAAAATCACGTTGTGCAGCTTGAAATTTTGCAATGGGTTTTAATTTGAGGTTTTTAATGGAAATTTGCTTTAAAACGGCGCCCCAATTAAAATCTGCGTAAAACACTTCAGTGTCCACGCCTAGTTCAGCGGTAATTTTTTTACTAACAATTCCTAATTCTACAATTACTTCCTTGTTTCTTCTTAAAGCGATTGCTTCTGAAAAAATATCATTTTCAGTTGCTTCTTCCGTATAATCATCAAGGCCTAAACGATTCATTAAAGCACTAACGATTCCTTTTCCGAAAAAGAAATCACTTTGTGTATTTGCAGTTGCCCAGTTTCCTTCAGCTTTTAAACCCGTGATGAAAAGGGAAAGGTGTTTTGTTTCAATACGTCCACCAGGGAAATTGTGGTAGGTTTTTCCGAATTCAAATAACTTAATGTTACTGTTTTTTCGATTGTTATTATATGCTATAGCTTCCAAGCCAGAAAACAACATGGATTGACGCATTACTGAAAGATCCTGACTTAGGGGATTAATCATCGCAACGTTGTAATTTTCTTTAATAAGCTCACTCAACTCACTGTATTTAGGTGAAGTTAAAGAGTTGTTTAGCATTTCGTTAAATCCAATTCCAGTTAGCTGAAGTGCTATTTTATTCTGAACCCCATAATCTTCTCCAGGCAGGACTGTAGAAATAGAAGCGTTTAATTTTTGAGTAAATTGTACATTATTATACCCATAGACACGAAGTATTTCTTCAATAACATCTACATCTCTGGTAACGTCATTTCGATACGCAGGAATGGTCATGCCGATTCCAGTTTCAGTAATATTATTAATCTTCATTTCAAGAGCGGTAAGAATTTCCTTAATGGTTTCTTTCGGAATTTCTTCGCCTATAAGCTTATCTGCTTTTTCAAAATTTAAGAAAACTTGATGATCTTCAATTTTCTTAGGGTACACATCAATTAGGTCGCTAGTTATTTGGCCTCCAGCAAGCTGTACAATCAATATTGCTGCATAACGAAGCACGTAATCTGTTACATTTGGATCGATCCCTCTTTCAAAACGAAAAGACGCGTCTGTACTTAAACCGTGGCGTTTAGCTGTTTTGCGGACGCTAACTGGATTAAAATATGCGCTTTCTAAGAAAATACTAGTTGTTTCTTCAGTAACACCACTATTTATCCCTCCAAAAACACCTGCAATACACAATGGTTTTTCAGCATCACAAATCATTAAGTCATCCTCATGAAGTTCGCGTTCAATGCCGTCAAGGGTTTGAAATTTTGTTCCCGAGGGCAGGGTTTGTACATTAATTATATTACCAGAAATTTTTGCAGCATCAAAAGCATGAAGTGGTTGTCCAAGCTCGTGAAGCACATAATTGGTAACATCTACAATATTATTTATAGGGGTAAGGCCAATAGCTTTCAACCTATTTTGAATCCAAGCTGGAGACGGCCCTATTTTTAAGTTGCTAATGGTAATACCGCAATAGCGAGGTACAAGTGTACTATTTTTAGCCTGAACATCAATTTTTAATGTACGGCTATCTATTCTAAAGCTACTTGTTGAAGGTGTATTAAGTTTTGTAGAAATACCTTTATGAAGCAATCCTGCTTTTAAATCGCGTGCTACACCCCAGTGGCTCATGGCATCGGCGCGGTTTGGTGTAAGTCCGATTTCAAAAACTTTATCGTTTTCTATTTCAAGAACTTTAGAAAGAGGTGTTCCGGGTTTTAATTTTGCGTCAAGAACCATAATTCCTTCATGCGATTTTCCTATGCCCAACTCGTCCTCAGCGCAGATCATTCCTTCACTCACTTCGCCTCGAATTTTTCCTTTATTTATTTGCCAAGGTTTTTCATCAGCATCATAAAGCGTAGTGCCTATTGTTGCAACAGGAACTTTTTGACCTACGGCTACATTTGCTGCGCCACAAACTATTTGTATTGGTTCGCCGGAGCCTATATCAACTTTTGTAACTTTAAGTCGGTCGGCATTGGTGTGTTGTATACATTCCAAAACGTGACCTACAACAACGCCTTCTAGTCCTCCTTTTACGGAAGAAAAATCTTCTATGCCTTCCACTTCTAGACCGAGGTCTGTCAATAATTCGCCTGTTTTTTCGGCGTCCCAAGGAAGGTTGATGAATTGTTTTAACCAGTTGTATGAAATAGTCATAAGTGTAAAAATCTTAACAGTGGGCAAAGATACTATTTACGATTTTAGATTTGCGAATTTGGTTTTACGAATTTTCACCTGAATGACAGAAAAAATAAAAAAATAGGAAGTTTAAGAATAAAGGAGATTTATTTTATAGAGGTTGCTTTGGTTCCTATAAAATAAAATATCACAAAAGCTGTTGCAATTGCACTAACTAAGAACGTAACATTTGCGCCAAAATAAAACCATAATAACCCAGCCATAATACTCGCAAACATTGCCGCAATACTTTGAAAAGCGGAATAGGTTCCTACAGCCGTAGCGGTATTTTCATCTTTAGAAATATTGGTTATCCATGCTTTTGAAATTCCTTCAGTAGCAGCTGCAAAAATACCATACCCAAAAAAGAGTGCTATAATTACATATGCATTTTCTGTAAGCCCCATACCAAAATAGACCAAGTTAAAAATAACTAATCCTAAAACAAACATCTTTTTTAGCCCAATTTTATCTGCCATAACCCCCAAAGGATAGGCGGTAAGGGCATATATTAAATTGTAAAAAATATAGATGCCAATCACCCAAGTATCATTCATTCCTACATCTTTTGCCTTTAGAAGTAAAAAAACATCGCTGCTGTTAAAAAGTGCAAAAAACAATAAACCAAGAACTACTTTTCGATACTTTGCGGGACTCTGTTTCCAATAATTAATAAAGGAGAAGAAGGATATTTTTTTCTTTTCAGTTAAAACGATCGCTTTTTTATCCTTTAAAAGAAACGCTGCGAAAATTGCCAAAACTCCAGGTATAAATGCAATATAGAAGAGGTTAATGTAGTCTTCTGGGTAAAAATATAAATAGAGTAGTGCAAGTGCGGGACCAAAAACAGCTCCAAGAGTATCCATAGAACGATGAAAACCAAATATTCTCCCTTTGTTTTCCTTTGTTGTTTCTGCTGAAAGCATGGCGTCTCGTGCGCCCGTGCGGATTCCTTTTCCCAAACGATCTACTGTTCTCACAAAGAATATCCATAGCGGATACACAAAAAATGCCATCATGGGTTTTGAAAGCGCGCTAAGCGAATATCCAAGTTGCACGAAAGGCGCACGTTTCGCTTTGCTATCACTTAATTGTCCAAAATAACCTTTGCTTAGCCCAGCAATAGCCTCCACCAACCCTTCTAAAATACCTATCAAGAGAATTGAAAACCCAATGCTTTTAAGGTAAATAGGCATTATTGGGTACAGCATTTCACTGGCCATATCTGTAAACAGACTAACAAGTGAAAGTATCCAAACGGTTCGCGTGATGGGTTTCAAGGTTTTTAGCATCTTTACCTTAAAGGTACTTCAAATTATTTTTTAGATATTCTAAACCCCACATCAATTTTAAAAATAGAAGAAAAAGCTAGTTACCTACGTTTCAAATTCATAAATCGCTGCAAAAGTGTAGGGTGCGAATAATGCGCAAACACATAAAGCGGATGCGGTGTAAGGTTGCTTAAACTGTTTTTAGAAAGTTTCTTTAAGCCAGAAATTAGGGGAGCAGCTGCATAGGTGTTTTTAGCATAATCATCGGCTTGGTATTCAAATTTTCTGCTTAAATAATTCATCACTAAGCCTGTAATACCTGAAATTGGACTATATAAAACCCCAAATGCAATCAAACCAATATGAAATGAGGGCTGCGATACATTTAAAGCCTCTGAAAGCAATGGGTTTCCAATAAATAAGGATAACAACCAAAGGGTAAAACCTGTAGTTAATATTGTGGTTAAAAGATTTATAATGATATGATTTCGTTTATAATGACCAACTTCATGCGCAAGCACGGCTACAATTTCTTCTTCGTTTAAATCTTTTATAAGTGTGTCGTAAAGAGTTACTCTTTTTTCGTTTCCGAAGCCAGAAAAATATGCATTTGCTTTCGTACTTCGTTTGCTGCCGTCAATTACATAAATTTTATCGAGTGTAAAGCCAACTTTTGTCGCATAACGTTCTATTTTTTTCCGCAAAGAACCTTCTTCAAGAGGGGTTTGTTTATTGAAGAGTGGCACGATAAAGCGTGCATAAAAAAGGTTCATTAAAATTGTAAATACTGTAATGATTCCCCATGCAAACAGCCAAAAGTTTTTTTCCGTGCTTTGGTAGCACCAAATAATAGCGCTTAAAATAATCCCTCCAATAACTGCTCCCATAAACCAACCTTTCAGTTTATCTAAAACAAAAGTTTTAGGTGTCGTTTTATTAAAACCGTACTTTTCCTCAATTACAAAAGTGCTGTAATAACTAAAAGGAGTACTAATAATATCGCTCGCTAGCATAATAATTGCGAAGAAAATAAGTGCAACACGAACCTCATTGTTTGAAAATGAACGTGCCAAACCATCCACATAAGCAAAGCCATCTAAGAAGAAAAACAGTAGGGTTGCAAGGATGGAAACTGTAGCAGTTATAAACCCAAATCGAGCGTTTTCTTTTTTATAACGTTGCGACTTTTTATACGCATCTTCATCAAAAACATCTTGTAATTCAGTTGGAAGCGGATCGTTAAAATGTTTTGCATTGAGGTAATCCAACGCCTGATCTATGATAAAGCTGATTACTAAAATTGCAATAATTATATGAAAAATTGTTTCGGGTTCCAAGTTTTGTATTTCAATTTTTTAATTGCTATAAACATTCACTACTTAAAGTTGCGTTGTCTTTTCGCTTCAAATATAAGGATTCCCGCTGCCACGGAAACGTTCATGCTGTCTATTTCGCCTTGCATAGGAATGATGATGTTTTGAGTGCTGTTTTTAAGCCATTCGTCACTAAGTCCAGTGGCTTCAGTGCCTACCACTATTGCAGATGCTTCCTTAAAATCTATTGTGTCATAAAGCACAGCAGCTTGTAAAGCGGCACAGTAAATATTGATGTTGTTGACTTTTAAGAAGGCAATAATTTCAGCAGTGTTTCCCGTAGCTATTTTATTTGTAAACAAACACCCTACACTACTTCTAATAATGTTTGGGTTGTACATATCTGTTTTTGGGTTGGCAATAATTACAGCGGCTACATTTGCGGCGTCTGCCGTGCGAAGAAGTGCGCCGATATTTCCTGGCTTTTCGGGAGCTTCTGCTATTAAAATTAAAGGAGTCTCGGTTTCTAGTTTTAGGTTGGTAAGCGCTAATTGTTTAGAATACACAATTGCTAAAACCCCTTCGGTGGAGCTTCGGTAGGCTAATTTTTCATAGATCTCTGAAGTAATTTCTATGAATTCTGTTTCGTTGTTTGCAGATTCTTTGAGCGTGAAAATCTCTTCTTCAGAAATAATATCCGAACAATAAAGCAGTGTTTTTAGTAGGTAAGCTCCTTTTATAGCGAGCGAAATCTCACGAAATCCTTCAATGACAAACAAGCTTGTTTTTCGGCGTTCGCGCGATTTATCCTGCAGTAAAACAAACTGTTTTATTAGCGGATTTTGAAAACTTGTAATGGTTTTATGCATTTAGCAAAGATATAGTACAAATTCATAAAATCGATACGCATTTTAAGTAGCGTTTTCAAAGTATTTTAAAAATAATCAGGGATGTTAAACATGAAATTAATTACCGATTTTATACTAAAGCTACACTTGCAAAAGGAGTTTGCGTGTATAAGAATTTCTTCCGAAGGGGAAATTAGTATGAAAAAGCTTATTATAAATTAATCTAGGATATCGTTTTTAAATCATAAACCTTTCTAAAAAGCTTCTCCAGTCGGAGGAGCTTTTTTACTTTTAATGCCACCTAAAAACAACCCACATGAAAAAACTGATATTTATACTTACCGTTTTAGTTTCACTTTATTCGTGTAAGAACGATAAAAAAGGAAACATAGACAATGCTGTAGAAGCCCCTCGCGTGGAAGGAATTAAAATGGATTCATTAAACACTACTTCAGCTGAGGTTAATAAACCTAAGGTATATCCAGCGCAATTACAGGCTGTTTTTAACGCTCATGGAGGTCTTGATCAATGGAAAAAGATGAATAACCTCTGTTTTGAAATGAACGGTAAAAATGGTGGCGAAACCCATACAATTTCCTTGCAAGATAGAAAGACGAAGGTTGAAGCTAAAGGTTGGTCAATTGGTTTTGATGGCAATCAAGTCTGGTTATTAAAGCACGATCTTGATTATCAAGGTAACCCGGTGTTTTACCATAACTTAATGTTTTATTTTTATGCAATGCCTTTTGTTATTGCAGACCCAGGTACTAATTATGTTGCCGTAGAGCCTACCTTATTGGATGGTAAAATGTACAATGGCTATAAAGTTTCTTATGATGATGGCGTAGGAAGCTCTTCAAAAGATGAATATATAATCTATTTTGATTCAGAAACCAATAAAATGGCATGGTTAGCATATACAGTAACCTTTAAGGATCAAGAAAAGAGTGATAATTGGCGGTATATAGCATACGGGAAATGGGAAACCGTTAACGGTCTTTTACTTCCTAAAAAAATAACATGGTGGAATGTAGAAAACGGAAAGCCACACGACAAAAAAATGGATGTAAAGTTTGATAAAATTACAGTAACAGAAACCCAGCTAGACGATTCGGTTTTTAAAAAACCAACTGAAGCTGAATATGTACAATAACTTTAAAACGATAAATTTAAATAACGAATGATACGGAATTTTTGGAATGAAGAGTGGAAAGATGTTGTTTTTGATGACAAAATAGCTGAAAATGAAAAATTTAAAATATCTAATTATGGTAGGATTTTAAACTGTAAAAACGAAAAAGAATTTTTGGTGACGGTGTCATTTATTAATGGATACCAAAACCTGCCACTAAAACAAAAAAAGAATAAGAAATCAACAAGTAGATATGTTCATAAACTTGTTGCGGAGCATTTTTTAGAGCGGAATGATGGAATGTATGTAATCCATTTAGATTACGATAAAACCAATAATCACGTTGAAAATTTAAAGTGGGCTACCAAAAAAGAAAAAGAAATACACCAGTTTAGCAATCCTGAGTATAAAAATAAACCCCGAAGAATTACCTATTCTAAATTAACCGAAACGAAGGTTAAGTTGATTAAACGAAAAATTAATGACCCCAATCGCAGAACACGATTAAAAATGATTGCAAAACAATTCGGAATTTCTGAAATGCAACTTTACAGAATTAAAACTGGGGAAAACTGGGGCTATGTAACTGAATATTAAATGCTATAAAGTATTATATTTTTATATTGGTTTATCTTCAAAATAATTTACAATCAAGGCTACCATATAGTTATAACTCAAAATCCCGCGACTTTGGTTATTAGCTTTTAAGAAATTATCCCAAAACAATTTTGAAAATCTTTCAAAGGGGTTTTCGTAACCTTCCCAAAAGTCACGCATTTCTTGATAGCTCTTCAAAATACCTGGATTTATAGTTTTTAAAAGATCATAATATGCTGTTTCGTCATTTCGAGCAACTTCATTTAGTAAATACCGAAGTGTAAAAATGGAGCCTGCATATTGAATATATGGATCATCATTATTTAGTGTCGCTAAGGTTGCGATAAAATTTGCCTCATTTTCTGCCGCATACCCTATTTGATGCGCTTCTTCGTGGCAACCAACCACCGGAAATTTATAGGTGGTGATACGGTTATTTACGTGTGCTTCGCCCGAAAATGGATTTAAATAACCGCTATACCCCATATAGGTTAGCCCCAAACTCCAACCGCTTTTTTTAACACTTCTAGGCGAATACGTAAGCTGTGGAAACTCTTTTTCTAAATTTTTATAACCGTTTAAAGACATTGTAAGCATTTCTTTTTGAGTGTAAGGCATAGCTATTTTTACACTATCTGCAAAACCCAATTGTTGGTGCATCGTATTGCTTTTTTCTATAAAACGATGTGTCGTTGAAAGCAATTGCTCGTATGAATAGTCACTATTTAAATCAAGCGATTTATGAAGTGGAAGCCTGTAATAATTAAACCCCCAAAGTATGTGAAACATAAAATATACTATAGAAAAAGCAGCTGTAATATCCAGTAACACCCGGATTGGTTCAAAGCGCAAGCGATAAAAATTTTTACAAAGCCAACGAATAGCTAAAATTGCAATTAATAAATAAAAAATATCGCCAACTGAAAACGGAACCCATCCAAATAAAAACCGCGATACTTTTGACAGGAATGGGTAAAAGCTTAGGCTGTAATATTTTTCTACAAATTCAGGGAAATATTTCAGAATTTGAAGAAAAGATACCTGCACAGGAATCAAAATTGTGAGGATTAAAGCGGTTCGTTTTTGCATAAATCAAACATACAAAGGAATTCTTTTACCACATAATTTTTATAGCCGTTCCAAATCCGTAATTTTGCGGAAATGTGACATCGAATTCACAAACTTTATTTCATTAAAAAGAACACATTGATTGGTGTATTCGTAATTACTTTTTATTCACAATAATATTAAACTGAAACAATGAACGAAGAAATAAGAAACCTTGAGCCCAAAGCCCTTTGGAACAAATTTGCAGACCTAAATGCTGTGCCGCGTCCTTCAAAAAAGGAAGAACGTGTAATTGCTTTTATGAAAGATTTTGGTAAAAACCTTGGTTTAGAAACAATTGAAGACGAAGTAGGAAACGTAATAATCCGCAAACCTGCTACCACAGGGATGGAAGATCGTAAAATGGTTGTGTTACAAAGCCATTTAGATATGGTTCACCAAAAAAACAACGATACTCATTTCGATTTTGACACCCAAGGAATCGAGATGAAAGTAGATGGCGACTGGGTTCGTGCAAATGGAACAACACTTGGGGCCGATAACGGTTTGGGGGTTGCAACTATTATGGCGATTTTGGAAAGTAATGAAATTGAACACCCAGCAATCGAAGCGCTATTTACCATAGATGAAGAAACAGGGATGACGGGCGCTAAAGGATTAAAAGGAGGCTTGCTAAAAGGCGATATTCTTTTAAATCTTGATACTGAAGAGGATGACGAAATTGGAGTAGGTTGCGCCGGTGGGGTAGATGTAACCGCAACAGGTACTTACACACAAGTTGCTGTTCCCACAAGCGCTGTTGCATACACTATTAAAGTGAAAGGCTTAAATGGCGGTCACAGTGGAATGGATATTATTAAAGGCTTGGGGAACGCAAACAAACTGATGAACCGAATTCTTTTTGCTACAAAAGAAGTGCTACAGCTTGCAAAACTGGAAGGCGGAAGTTTACGAAATGCAATACCTCGTGAAAGTGTAGCATTGGTTGCGATTTCTTCTGAAGAAAAATTTCATTCAGAATTTGAAAAGATAAAAAAAGGAATTGCTTTAGAATACAAATCATTGGAGCCTAAGCTGTCTATTACCGCTGAAAAAACAGATGGTACTTTGGCAAAAGTGATGGCTGCTGAAGACCAAGGATTATTTTTAGATGTAATGAATGCAGCTCATAACGGGGTTTATAGAATGAGTCCAGATATTGCAGATTTGGTGGAGACTTCAAATAATATAGCGAAAGTTTCAGTTGCAAATGGAAACATTAAAGTTGAATGTTTAACTAGAAGCTCTGTAGAAACTTCTAAAGACAGTCTTGCAAATGCACTTACTTCTGTATTTAATCTTGCAGGGTATAAAGTGAAATTAGCTGGAGATTATCCTGGTTGGGCACCAAATATGGACAGTCCAATCTTGAAGGTTTTAGATAATTTATACCAAAAAATGAATGGTGAAAAAGCGAACGTTGCGGCATGCCATGCGGGGCTAGAATGTGGAATTTTAGGGCAAAATTATCCTGAAATGGATATGATTTCCTTTGGGCCAACAATAAAAGGAGCACACTCTCCTGATGAACGCGCAAGTATTTCTTCTGCTCAAAAATACTGGAAGTTTGTTCTAGAAATTTTAAAAAACATACCTAAAAAATAGAAGTAAAGGTTTAGAGTCAGAGCCAAGAACCAAGATTTACAAAGAAGTAGTTTTGGGTTAAATAAAAAAAGAGGAGCTATGTTTAAAAACTAGCTCCTCTTTTTATACAAGTTATTTTGAAATTATTCTACGATTTCAACAATTTCAAGATTGAAAATCAATTCTGAATCTGGAGGAATAACTCCTGGAATCCCTCTTTTTCCGTATGCTAAATGTGGGGGAATAAAAACAGTTGCTTTATCACCAATTTTCATATTCAATAGCCCTTCACGGAAACCAGGAATCAGTTTGGCATCTTTACTGTAATCTGTAGGTACTGGAGCGTATTGGCCAGCAGCCTTACGCATATCGTCTACCATTTCAAACTCTTCTGCATTTGCTAGAACATTTGAGTCAAAAAGATGCCCATCTGTAAGGTATCCAGCGTAGTTCATTAAAATTTGGCTTCCTTCTTTTGGTTGCACTCCATCTCCTTTTTCATTAAAATAAATTTTAATTCCTGAAGCTAATGAGTCTGCTTTAGCTCTTAGGGCATTAAGTTCTGCTGCCTTTTTAGTAGCAACTTTATTAATACGTTCTTCCTTATCTTTCTTTTCTTTTTCAAGTTTACTCATTTCTTCAGTGAAATAAGGAACTTTAATATCCCCTTTATTGATAATATTTACTTTTTCAATAATAACGGGTTCGGTTGGTTTATCTCCAGGTTTTGTAGTTTCCACAAGCCCTATAGAATCAACCACTTCTTGTCCTTTAACGATTTCACCAAAAATAGTATGGCGGCCATCTAGCCATTGTGTTTCTTTTAAAGTTACAAAAAACTGGCTGCCGTTTGTTCCAGGGCCAGAGTTTGCCATTGCTAAAAGACCTTTTTTGTTAAAGCGGATGGTGTCGTTAATTTCATCAGGAAATGCATATCCTGGATTTCCAGTACCATCCCCATTTGGATCACCACCTTGAATCATAAAATCTTTAATTACACGGTGAAAAACAAGGCCATCATAAAATCGTTTTCCTTTGTGAAGTGAATCTACCATTCCGTTTGTACCTTCAGTAAGTGCAACGAAATTAGCAACTGTAAGTGGGGCAGTTTCATTTTTTAATTTTGCAACGAAAGTTCCTTTGTTTGTAATAAATTCAGCATAAACACCATCTTTTAATTCAGGATATTTTTCCTGACAAGACGCAAATGCAAGCGTAAGCGATAAAAATAGAAATGTTAGTTTTTTCATGAGTGTTAAAATTAATTTTAGTTTGATTGTTCAATTGAATGTAAAGTTACAGTGCTCTGCACAGGAATATTGGTGCCGAGTTTTTCTCCAATCCCATAATAGCCATAAGCTTTATAGGAAGGAAATAGGAAGGTTACTGTTTCGCCTTCTTTCATAAGCTTTATTCCTTCACGTATTCCAGAAATAAGTTCTTGGTTGCTTTGGTCAACTTTATATTGTTGCAGTCCATTTTCTTTTTCCGAAACAACAATGCTCCCGTTTAAATCTTTGATGTCGAAAGTAAATTTTACTACATCCCCTAAAACAGGCACTTCTGTAGTGGTGGTATCACGGGTATTGTAATAATACCAAAATCCGTTTTCGGAAGCAATATAATTGGTTGTGGAATCTTTTTCTATTATTTTTTCAATAACGCTTTTTTCCTGGTCATAGATTTTTTTATTTCTAACCGCAGATTCTTTAATAAAAGTTCCAGAATGGTTTTGAATAGGGCGTCTAGCTTCAGGGCTTTTACATGAAACGATAAAGGCCGAAAATAATATAATATAAAACAGCTTATTAAGCATGTGCAAGTTCATCTTTATAACGTGGCAAGATACTAATAAATTCGCTTATGGTTTTGTTAAGAGATTGCGAACTTTTTCCTCCAGCAGCGTTATTGTGGCCACCGCCACTATAATGATTTCTAGCAAATGCATTCACTGAAAATTCCCCTTTGCTTCTAAAAGATATTTTAACAATACTTTCCTGTTTATTTTCAATGAAAATTACAGCAAAAACAACTCCTTGCAACGATAGTGCATAGTTGACGAAACCTTCAGTGTCTCCCTTTTTAAAGTTATGTGCATCAAGTTCTTTTTGCGACATGGTAATGTATGCGGTTCTATATTCGGGTAGGATGTGTAGATTGCTTAATGCCAATCCTAAAAGTTTCATTCTATCAGGACTGTTTGTATCGTATACATTTTGATTTATCAATGCACTATCTGCACCAGCTTCAATTAATTTTGCAGCAACCCTATGTGTTGTTGGTGATGTTGAAGAAAAACGAAATGACCCGGTATCGGTCATTATTCCTGTATAAAGATTGATTGCTATTGCCTCAGAAAGTATTTCTGAATGACCCAAAGCATCCATAAAATGATAAACCATTTCGGAGGTTGAGCTCATGGTTACATCGCTAAACGTTGCCACAGCATAGTCTGCGGGCTGCTGGTGATGATCGATCATTATGAATTTTGCATCGGCACTTTCTAAGATTTGCTGAAGTTCACCAACTCTTTCTAGGCTGTTAAAATCTAAGGTGAAAATTAAAGATGCCTCTTCAATTAGTTGAGTGCTTTTCTCCGTCTCCTTTTCATAAATTACAACTTCTTCAACACCAGGAAGCCATTTTAAAAAATCAGGAAAATCATTAGGCATTACAACAGCGGCGGAATGTCCTATTTTTTTTAGGAAAAATGAGAGTCCTAAACACGAGCCTATTGCATCGCCATCTGGATTTTTATGCCCAATAATTACTGCTTTTTGAGGTGAAGCGAGAAGCGTTTCAACTAGTTGTGTAGTTTCTTTATTCATAAGGGGCGAAGATACAATAAATACAAATTAAGAAAGAAGTGGTTTTAAGGTAAAATTTCTTCTGAAAGTTTAATAAATCATTAAACCTTTGGTAAATACTTGCTTTTCGTTTTCAAATAGTTATTTTTGCCGAAATTTTAAACAATACAATGAGAACAGACAGAACATTTACAATGTTAAAGCCAGATGCGGTTGAAAAAGGACACATCGGAGCCATTCTTGAAAAAATAAATGCTTCCGGTTTTAGAATCGTAGCTTTAAAACTTACCCACATGACTACACAAGATGCACAAGCATTTTATGCGGTTCATAGCGAGCGTCCTTTTTATGGCGAATTGGTAGAATATATGACACGTGGTCCTATTGTTGCGGCAATTCTTGAAAAAGATAACGCAGTGGAAGATTTCCGTACTTTAATTGGAGCTACCAACCCAGCAGATGCTGCTGAAGGTACCATCCGTAAAATGTATGCAGCTTCAATTGGAGAAAATGCAGTACACGGAAGTGATAGCGATGAAAACGCAGCAATTGAAGGTGCTTTTCATTTTGCAGGTCGCGAAATGTTCTAAAAAGCTTTTGCCCTCAACAGTGAGGATATAAATTTTATGAATAGCATAAAAAGTAGGTGTGTGTTTAGTCGCGTACCTACTTTTTTTATCGTAACACTAATTTTTTAATTAATTCCTTTCCCAGCTCTTCATTGATTAATGTTATAATTTTTTCTTTCCCATAACTAAGTTCCTCGCGTAAAACGGAAGAGGAGAGTTGCACATAAAGTGTGTCTCGGTCTAATTTTACATCGGTGGTGTATTTAGAAATTGCACTTCCCAGTACAGTATCCCATGCCTCTTTGGTGTTCACTTTGTCCAAACCTTTCTCCAAGCGATTGGCACCAATAAATTCTTTTAAAGCATCTCCAATTGATATGTTTTCTGAGTGTCGTTTTGCCATTTTAATGTTGTAATTTTCTAGTTTTCAGTTGGGTTTCCAAAATCGTACTTTTTAAATGCTGAATAAATATAAATTTTATTGGCCCTGTTTTTTACTGTTAAAGTGCTGTCCTTTGCTTCAATAACGGTTTCTTTCCATTCGTCAAAAGGGGTTTTGTAATACATTCGAAGGCTGTCTTCTTCAATTTTTAAAGTGAAATTTTCTGAAACCCCATTTGTAACGAAACTACCGTCAAGTTTTGGCGAAACTTTTGTGCGAATACCACTATCGCCCTTTATTTCAATGTAGTCTACAATTGTATTTATTCCAAATTCCTTTTTTTCGCCATCAGTCATCTTTACACTTTTTATTTCCCAATAACCGCTGAGGTTTTGTTTTTGTATTTCTGGGTTTGGTTTTTCACAAGAAAAAATAAAAAGCAGTAAGGGAATAATTATAAATTTCGATTTCATAGTTTAATTTAATTTTTCACATTGATTACGAGTGATTCAAAATGTCGTCTAGCAGAGATAATACACTGATTTATGGCGTTAAAGAAAACATTTTATAGGTTTGATGTACTTTTTTTATTACCTCTTCGGTTCTTTCTGCGTGGGTGTCGCTTATAAAAAGCTGCCCGAAATTTTCATTGTCTACAAGCGAAATTAAATGTGCTACCCGTGTTTCATCCAATTTATCAAAAATATCATCCAAAAGCAAAATTGGGTTTGTTTTTGAATGGGTTTTTATAAAATCAAACTGTGCCAACTTTAAGGCAATTAAATATGATTTTTGTTGCCCTTGCGACCCAAATTTCTTTATTGGATGTGCATCAATCTCAAAAACCAAATCGTCTTTGTGTATTCCAAAATTAGAATATTGTGTAATTCTGTCTTTTGAAATATTTTTTTGCAATAAAGTGAGAAGGTCATTTTCTTGTAATTGACTTTCATAAACCAAATTAATGCTTTCGTTGCCACTACTAATAGATTTGTATCTATTTAGGAATATAGGCAAAAATTCTTCCAAAAAAGCAGTTCTTTTCCCAAAAATTGAAGTGCCAAAAGTGTGTAATTGCTCGTTGTAAATAGCTATTGTATCCTGACTAAATGTATTGTTGGCTGAAAAATATTTTAAGAGTGAATTGCGCTGCGCCAATACTTTATTGTACTTAATTAGAGTGTTTAAGTAGTCCGAATCGCGTTGCGAGATAACACCGTCAATAAATTTTCTACGAGTATCACTGCCTTCAATAATTAAATCTCTATCTGCAGGCGAAATTATTACCAAAGGTAAAAAACCGATGTGTTCACTGAATTTATCGTATGCTTTTCCGTTTCGTTTTATAATTTTTTTCTGCCCTTTTTTTGCGCTTACTACAATTTTTTCAGAGGCTTCATTTTTGTCATAAAAACCTTCAACTACAAAAAAATCTTCACCGTGTTTTATATTTTGAGTTGTAATTGGATTGAAGTAACTTTTTCCGAAGGAGAGGTGGTAGATTGCATCGAGCACATTTGTCTTCCCAACACCGTTATTTCCCACAAAACAATTTATTTTTGGGTCGAATTCGAATGTTTCGGCTTCAAAATTTTTATAGTTTAATAAGGATAGTTTTTGTAAAATCATAAAAGTGAATAGGTTGCGACTCGGGATTGCTTCTAAAATTGAAGAATAACCGCTTTGCAAATTATTAAAAAATAAGAAATATTTATCCTTTTAAATTCCATTAAAAATTTTATTTTTGCGCCACAATAACCTAGAACTATGGCAACGTACAATAAACGCGGAGGCAAACCGAAAACAAAAGCTGAAAAAGAAACACAGCTAGAAGACAACAGTACAACGGCAGAAGTATTCAACACACTTGATGAAGGTGCGTCGAGAACGGAAGCTTGGGTAGAAAAAAACCAAAAAGCCATTTTAGGCTTTATTATAGTGGTGGCTGTTGCTGTTTTGGGATATTTTGCATATCACCAATATATTAAGACTCCTAAAGAGGCTGAGGCAATGAACGAAATGTTCCAAGCGCAAAACTATTGGGAGCAAGCTTTAACCGCTACGGCAAAAGACTCTCTATACAATCTTTCATTGCAAGGCGGTGAAGGAAAATACGGTTTTATTGATATTATCGATAATTACAGTGGCACAGATGCAGCAAACCTTGCACATTATTACGCTGGTATGGCTTATTTGAACACTAACAAATACCAAGAAGCTATTGCGCAGCTAGATAAATTTAGCAGTGATGATGAGATGTTGGCGCCATTGGCAAAAGGAGCTATCGGGGATGCGTTTACACAGTTAGGGCAAAATGAAGATGCTTTAAAATACTATGAAGAAGCTGCAACAATGAGAACAAATGCGTTTACTACACCACGTTTTCTACTAAAAGCTGGAATTGCAGCAATGTCTTTAAACAACACTGCTAAAGCGTTGGCGCATTTCAAAAAAATAACTGACGATTATCCAAAATCAACTGAAGCTGCAAAAGCCGAAATATATACTGGCCGCGCGGAAGCAATGAAAAAATAATGGCTACAGCAAATACAAATTTATCGGCTTACGATAAAAATACAATCCCAAACGCGAAAGATTTTCGGTTTGGGATTGTTGTTTCTGAATGGAATCACAATATTACAGAGGGCATGTTTCAAGGTGCTTTTAATGCTTTAATAGATTGCGGAGCTATAAAAGAAAACATTGTTCGTTGGAATGTCCCTGGAAGTTTCGAGCTTATATTCGGTTGCAAGCAAATGACCCAAAGCTACGAGATGCTGGATGCGGTTATTGCAATAGGAAGTGTAATTCAAGGAGAAACAAAACATTTCGATTATGTGTGTGAAGGTGTAGCACAAGGCATTAAAGACCTAAATGTGCAAGGAGCTATACCTGTTATTTTCTGTGTTCTTACAGACAATACCATGCAGCAATCCATAGATCGTAGCGGTGGTAAACACGGCAATAAAGGCACCGAAGCAGCAATTGCGGCTATAAAAATGGCGCAACTTCGGAAAGAAGCTAAATTCTAGTTTTAGTTTTCAATTATTTTTTATGAGGTATGCCTATGGAAAACGGCATCATAATTGTTTAAAACAAGCTTCAGAAATACTTTAGAAAATACAGTAATTTCAGTAACTTTGAAGAACAACACTTATGGGACTAATAGGCAAAAGAAAAAATAAAAAGTACAGCTACCAACCACGTTATTTTGAGCACGATGGTGAAAACAGCCCGTTTTCAATGGAACATAAATTTGACCAATTCCGAACTACAGTTGGAGACAACAAAGGGCTAAAGGGAAAATTTAAAACCGCTTGGGCAGATTTACGGCAAACCTCAGATAAAAAAGCAAATAGGAGGTTGTTGATTATTATTGCGGTACTCGTGCTTATTTTCCTATTTATTATTGAATTTGATTTATCTATTTTCTACGCATAAACTTTAATGGCAGACATTATTCAGTTATTACCGGATCACGTTGCAAACCAAATTGCGGCTGGGGAAGTTGTTCAACGACCCGCTTCAGTAGTAAAGGAATTGTTGGAAAATGCTATCGATGCCCAAGCAACTTCAATCACACTTCTTATAAAAGATGCTGGTAAAACCCTTGTTCAAGTTACCGATAATGGAATAGGAATGAGTGTTACGGATGCACGGCTCAGTTTTGAACGCCATGCAACCTCCAAAATTAAAGCTGCTGAAGATCTTTTTAACCTACACACCAAAGGTTTTCGTGGGGAAGCATTAGCTTCTATCGCGGCGATTGCACATGTTGCGTTAAAGACCAAAACAGAATTTGCTGAAATTGGGACCCTCCTAACTGTTGAAGGGAGTAAGGTGATTTCACAAGATCCGGCAGTTGTTCCAAAAGGGACTACCATTTCGGTTAAAAATCTTTTTTATAATATTCCTGCGCGACGTAATTTCTTAAAAAGCAATCCTGTAGAAACCCGTCATATTATTGACGAATTTCACCGTGTGGCTTTAGCGCACCCTAGCGTAACTTTTGAAATGATACACAATGGAAGTGATGTTTTTAAACTTCCAGCCTCAAACTCAAGGCAACGAATTGTAAATATCTTCGGAAGCAAAACCAATGAAAAACTGGTTCCAGTTAATGAAGAAACCGAGATTTTGAAAATTGAAGGCTTTGTATTGAAACCTGAATATGGAAAAAAGAGTAGAGGCGAACAGTTCTTTTTTGTAAATGACCGCTTTATAAAAAGTCCGTATTTGCACCATGCTGTATCTTCCGCTTTTGAAGGCCTGATGAAAAATGGGGTGCACCCTGGCTATTTTCTTTTTTTAGAAGTAGATACACATGCTATAGACATCAACATACATCCTACAAAAACTGAAATAAAATTTGACGATGAGCATGCTATTTATGCCATGCTTCGCGCAACAGTAAAACATAGCTTAGGGCAATTTAACATTGCACCAATACTTGATTTTGAAAGAGATAAAGGCTTTGATACACCATATGAATACAGTAAAAAAGCACCTACAACTCCTTCAATAGAAGTGGATAGTAGCTTTAACCCCTTTAAAGAAAAACCAAAACAAGCGAATATTAACTTCCCTTTTAAAAGAAGTTCATCGGGTGTAGAACGAACTACTTCATGGGAATCCTTGTATGTTGGCTTGAAAGATGAACCTGAAACGGATTTTGCTATAGGGAATATTGAATTTGAAAGTGAAGAGGTAACTGGAAATCTTTTTGAAACCACTGAAACAGAAACAGCACAGTTAACTTTTCAGCTGCAGAATAAATACATTGTTAGTCCGTTGAAAAGCGGAATGATGATAATTCATCAAAATTTGGCACACCAACGAATTTTATATGAAGAATTACTTAAAAATATTACTGTAAAGGAAGCTGTGAGTCAGCAATTGTTATTTCCGTTGCAACTGCATTTCTCAAAACCAGATGTTGAAATTATTGAAAAAATTCGCGAGCAACTGGAGCATACCGGTTTTATTTTTTCCCAATTAAAGGAGGAAACTATTGAGATTAGTGGAATTCCAGTGCTGATTATGGAAAGTCATGTTGTAAATTTGCTTCATCAGTTAGTTCATGATATAAAAGAAGAAGTCCCTGATAATGGATTCAGTCAGAACGATATGCTTGCAAAATCTATGGCAGCAAGTATGGCAATAAAAACAGGGGTTTCATTGAATAAAGAAGAGCGGGAACACTTAATAAACCAACTTTTTGCTTGTAAGGAGCCAACAGTTAGCCCAACGAACAAACCAGTTTTCACTACTCTTGAAGTAAGTGAACTCGACAAAAAATTTATGTAAATGGGAAGAATAACCGATACCGTAAAATTTCTATTAATACTTAATGTGCTTTTTTTTATAGGGACACAATTTACAGGCGGAGTTGCGGAGCGACTTTTTGCATTATATTATTTTGAAAACCCCAGTTTTCAATATTGGCAGCCATTTACATCTATGTTTATGCACGCCAATTTTTTCCACATACTTTTTAATATGTACGCACTTTGGGCTTTTGGCTCTCCTTTAGAATTGCGGTGGGGGCAAAAAAAGTTTCTTTTCTTCTACTTTTCTGCGGGCCTTGGTTCGGCATTGGTTTATACGTTGGTGAATTATTATCAGGTACATAGCGTTATGGATGCTTTACTTGCGGGTGGATGGAGCGAAGGAGAAGTGATGAGTTATTTGTCTGGAGGTAATGGAGGGAGTCAAGCTGTTTTGGATACCGTCTCAATGGATCAAATAAACGCTATGTTTAATACTTATAATGGGGTTGCACTGGGGGCTTCTGGTGCCGTGTATGGTGTTTTAGTGGCTTTTGGATTGATGTTCCCAACTGTAGAATTAATGCTTATGTTTTTACCAGTTCCTATTAAAGCCAAGTATTTTATACCAGGAATTATTTTACTAGATTTAATTTTTGGAATAACGGGTGCACAAACAGGTATCGCCCATTTTGCGCACATAGGAGGTGCAATTTTTGGTTTTTTAATGGCGTGGTATTGGCGAAAAAATAGTTTTGATAACCACCGTTGGAATTAAGTATGGCAGCTCCAAACCTTGCATATCAATTTAAAATGGCCAATGTTTTGGTCAAGCTCATTGTTATCAATGTGGCTGTTTTTTTAATAATAAACTTAGGCTCTTTTTTCTTTAGCGTAAGTCCGCAGTTCCTAACACGTTGGTTTGTTTTAAGCGATAGTTTTGATACTATCTTAATTCATCCATGGTCTTTAATTACCTATGGGTTTATACACTTTGGGTTTTTGCATATTTTGTTTAATATGATCTGGCTGTATTGGTTTGGACAATTTGTTTTAAATCTTTTTACAGGAAAACGATTGATTACAGTGTATATGCTCGGCGCTCTTTTTGGGGGGCTACTTTTTGTGTTGGCATATAATTTATTTCCTGTTTTTGCTGAAAGGAGAGGGTTTTTAATTGGTGCATCTGGCGCAGTTACAGCCATTATGGTTTTTATTGCTGCCTATGCTCCCAATACCGAAGTTCGGTTTTTTACTTTCAATATTAAACTTTGGCACATAGCACTTTTTCTCTTTCTTTTTGATTTAGTGCGGATTCCTACCTCAGGAAATGCGGGAGGAATGATGGCACATGTAGGTGGCGCCCTATTTGGTTATGTATATGCTGTGCAATTGGCCAAAGGAAATGATATCGGGAAATGGTTTGAAAATTTCATGGATTGGATTGCAAACCTTTTTAAGCCACGAAAGAAAAAACCGTTTACAAAAGTACATCGCACAACACAACCAACTTCAAAGCGTTCTAAAACGAAAGGCGAAAAATCGGATCACCAAAGAAAGGTTGATGCTATTTTAGATAAAATAGGTAAAAGTGGATACGAAAGCCTAACAAAGGAAGAAAAAGATTTTCTGTTTAAAGCCGGAAAAGAAGACTAAATCAATGCGGAAACTTATTAATACTATGATCTACTGGGGCAATTTGCTCGCAGCATTTCTATTGTTAATCTCCTTTATTCTTCCCTATTTATCTCCGAAGCGTTTTCCAACACTTTCATTATTAAGTTTGGTCGTTTCTTTGCTTATTATTGCCAATATAATTTTTGCAGCTTATTGGTTATTTCAGTTTCGACGTAGGTTTTTTATATCGTTTATAGTGCTTTTTGTTTCCTATTTTCATTTCAATGTTTTTTATGAAATGTCTTCTGAAGGCGACGCTTCAAGCTATAAAAATACGCTGAATGTACTTTCATATAATGTACGTTTGTTTAATGCATATGAAAAAAACCCTGATTCGGATGCTTCAAAAATAATTTCAGAAATACTTAAAGATGAGAATCCAGAAGTGGTTTGCATACAGGAATACTACAAACCAAACACCATAAAATTTACAGATTATCCTTATCAGTATATTCATTTTAAAAATAAAAAAGCAAAACTTGGTCACGCCATTTTTTCAAAATATCCCTTGATTAATACAGGAGCTTTTAATTTTGAAAATACCTACAATAATACGTTGTATGCAGATGTGGTAAAGGGAAGGGATACACTCCGTGTTTATAGCGTCCATTTAGAATCGCTTGGTATTCTTCCACGGGTAAGTTTTTTACAAGAAAGTGATAACGAAAAGTTGCGAAAACGAATTTCCAGCGCTTTTGAAAAACAACAAGATCAGATAGAGGCTATTTTGAAACACAAGCAAAAAACCACTAAACCTGTGATTATCTGTGGCGATTTTAATAACACCCCTTTTTCATATAGCTATAAAAAAATAGAAGACAATATGCAAGATGCGTTTCGGGAACGAGGAAACGGTCTGGGGACTACTTTTAAGTTTGAAAAATTTCCTATGCGGATAGATTATATTTTTGCTTCAGAGTCGCTCAATATTCTTTCATTTGATACGATGGAAAAAACGTTTTCAGATCATTATGCCATCCGTGCAACTGTAGGTTGGTGAGAGTTTTAAACTGTTAATCGGATAAAATATCGGTTGGTAAAGTAGCACTTTCCAAATACCCTAAAGCGTTTGGGCCTTCATTAAATAATAAATCCAATACCGAGAGATTTGGCAAGAAAGCGTGGTTTGCTTCATGAACTTGAATATAGGTTTTAGGAATAAAATTAGACTTCCGTTTTGCGTTAATCAATAAACGAAGGTCTGTAATTTTAGGGGCTGTTTCGTAAGTAGTTGTTTGTGAAACTTCAACTTCGATGCCAATCAATTCAGATAGTATTTTAAATATTTTTAAATTGTGTGCCATCAAACTTCCGACGGTTTCTGTAAAGAGCTGCTCTAAATCGTCTTCATAATATTCAAAAAAAGGAGAGGTGCGATAAGCACTTTCTATGCTCTTCCAGTGTAGTTCTTGCCAAGGAAAATCATTTTCCACAAGTACGTTTTTCGTTTTTTGCCTCTGTTTTAATTTACTGTGCTTTATGGGAATGTTTAAAAGTAATTTTCCATTGCTATGTGCTATAAAAGTACGGTTGCGATAGGTTTGTTTTTGATAATTATCTTCCACCTCAAAAACAACCTTAGTTGCCTGTGCCACTGCAGCCATTTGCTCAATGGACGGAAAATAGGAGGGATGTAGCAATATTGTTTTCATTTATAATTTTAATGACTTCAAAAATAGAAAAGAAAAGAATAAGGAAAAAACGAAAAGAATAATGTTAGGCTGGTATGCAAAAACTACCTTTTTAAAGTCCTATACTAATTGATAAATACACTAATCTTCACTTTCTTAAATATAAAAACTAAAACCCGAAACAAGAAACTTGAACCAAAAACTTGAATCCTTTTCCCTACATTTGTACAAACTTTAAAATATGCTCATAATTGGCATCACCGGTGGCACCGGGAGCGGAAAAACAACAGTAGTAGACCAAATTGTGGATGAACTTCCAGCAGATGAGGTTTGTATTATATCGCAAGATTCCTATTATCACGATACCAGCCATTTGTCTTTTAACGAACGAACAAAAATTAATTTCGACCACCCAAAAGCGATTGATTTTGATTTGTTGGTTAGCCATTTAAAAGAATTGCGAAAAGGTAATTCGTTTGAGCAACCTGTTTACTCATTTGTGGAACATAATAGAACAGGCGAAACCATAACAACGTTTCCAAAAAAAGTAATTATTGTTGAAGGTATTTTGATTCTTGCACATCCAGACATTCGTGAAATGTTTGATATTAAAATCTTTGTGCATGCAGATAGCGATGAACGATTAATTCGTAGATTGAAGCGCGATATTGCAATGCGTGGTCGTGATTTGAACGAAGTTTTAAACCGTTATCAAACCACTTTAAAACCGATGCATCAACAGTTTATTGAGCCTACAAAGGAATTTGCAGATATTATAATTCCAACAAATAAATACAATACTGTGGCCGTTAATGTGATTCGTAGTATTATTCACCAAAAAATAAGTTATACCGAATCGTGAAACTTTCAGCATTAAAAAAAAATAAATGGTTTAAATTTATAAGCAACAAATACGTGCTTATAATCATGCTATTTATTATTTGGATGGTGTTTTTTGACGCTAATTCATTTTTAATTCATAACGAATTAGATAATGACATCAATGCTTTGGAAGATAATGCGGAATTTTATAAACAAGAAATAACGCGTGATAAAACCTTTATTCAAAAAATGGATGATAGCGACGAAATGGAAAAGTTTGCACGTGAAAAATACTATCTAAAAAAAGAAAACGAAGATATTTACATTATTGAACACGAAGACAGCATCAAAAAAGAAGAAAAACGATGAGTAAATCTCTATTTAAAGATTTTGATGAAGTTTCCGCCAAAGAGTGGAAACAAAAAATACAATACGACTTAAAAGGCGCTGATTATAATGAAGCTCTTATTTGGCAAAGCCCTGAAGGTATAAACGTAAAACCTTTTTATCATCAAGATGATTTCGAAGAAAATTTCACTTCAATTCCTGGACAGCCACAATCGTGGAAGGTGGCACAGAATATATATATAGACGACGAAAAAATAGCTAATAATATAGCTGTAAATGCTTTAAGTCGTGGCGCAGAAGCAATTATTTTTACGGCTGAAAAAGAATTTGAAATAGAAATCGTTTTTAAAGATTTTCCTTTTGAAAAGGCTTCTGTTTATTTCGACTTAAAATTTCTTTCTAAAGTATTTTACAGTAAACTGATTGAGTATTTTTCAGCTGCAAAGGCTGTTGTTTATTACAATATCGATTTAATAGGAAACCTTGCCCGAACAGGAAATTGGTTTTATAACTTGAAGAAAGATCACGAAGTTTTAGAAATGTTTTTTCAAGAACATCCTTCAGAAAATTTACTTTCAGTTGATGCTAGCTTATACCAAAATGCAGGTGCAAATAGTATTCAGCAATTGGCGTATGCTTTGGCGCATGCTAATGAATATCTAAACCATTTTGCGTCGGCTAAGCTCAGTTCAAGCCCAATTGTAATAACGTTTAAGCTTGCTACGGGCACTAATTATTTTTTCGAAATAGCAAAAATTCGTGCGTTAAGAAAATTATACGCGACTTTAGCAAAAGAATATGCAGCAAATACCAACTGCCACATTCTTGCTACGCCTTCAAAACGCAACAAAACACTATACGATTATAATGTAAATATGCTTCGTAGTACCACCGAATGTATGAGTGCTATTTTGGGCGGTGCAGATGCGGTTTGTAATATGCCGTATGATGTACTTTACCATAAAAGCAACGAATTTGGAGAGCGTATTTCTCGAAATCAATTATTGGTTTTAAAGCACGAAAGTTATTTTGATACCGTAAGTAATGCTGCAGATGGAACTTATTATATTGAAAATTTAACCAACGAACTTGCTGAAAAAGCGTTAATTCTTTTTAAAGAAATAGAAAAAGGCGGCGGTTTTCTTCAGCAATTGAAAGAGGGGATAATTCATAAAAAAATAATGGAAAGTGCAGAAAAGGAGCAAAAACTTTTTGATAGTGGTGTGTTAAAATTATTGGGAACCAACTATCACCCCAATAAAAACGACCGCATGAAAGATGATTTAGAGCTTTTTCCCTTTGTTAAGCATAATCCCATAAAAACGCTTATTGCTCCAATTATTGAAAAACGCTTGGCAGAAAAAGTTGAACAGGAAAGGTTAGAAAATGAGTAGAAAAGATTTACAACAGATCACTTTAAAAAATTCAGAAGTTGGTAACGAAGAAAATCGAAATCAAATTTCAGAGTTTAAAAACGATACGTTTTCGACAGCTGAGGATATAGATATTAAAAAAAGGTACAGCAAAGAAGATACGAAAAATCTGCAACATTTAAATTTTGTTGCTGGAATTGCGCCACACCTTCGCGGGCCATATTCTACTATGTATGTGCGTCGCCCATGGACGATTCGTCAATACGCTGGTTTTTCAACAGCAGAAGATAGCAACGCTTTTTACAGAAGAAATTTAGCTGCAGGTCAAAAAGGACTTTCTGTAGCTTTTGATCTTGCCACGCACCGGGGGTACGATAGCGACCACGAACGAGTAGAAGGCGATGTAGGTAAAGCAGGTGTAGCCATAGATAGCGTAGAGGATATGAAAATTCTTTTCGATCAAATTCCGCTGGATAAGATGAGTGTTTCGATGACCATGAATGGGGCTGTGCTTCCAATTATGGCTTTTTATATTGTTGCTGCTGAAGAGCAAGGTGTTTCACCAAAAGATTTGGCTGGAACCATTCAGAACGATATTTTAAAGGAGTTTATGGTGCGAAATACTTACATCTATCCGCCTACGCCTTCCATGAAGATTATTAGTGATATTTTTGAATTTACCTCCAAGAATATGCCTAAATTCAATAGTATTTCTATTTCAGGTTACCATATGCAGGAAGCGGGAGCAACCGCAGATATTGAGCTTGCATATACGTTGGCTGATGGTTTAGAATACATTCGTACGGGAATAAATGCGGGGATGGATATAGATACCTTTGCGCCACGACTGTCTTTCTTTTGGGCCATTGGGATGAATCATTTTATGGAAATCGCTAAAATGCGTGCCGCCCGAATGCTTTGGGCAAAGATTGTAAAGCAATTCAACCCTAAAGATGAAAAATCACTAGCTTTAAGAACCCATTGCCAAACGAGTGGTTGGAGTCTTACCGAACAAGATCCCTTTAACAATGTTGCGCGAACTGCTGTTGAAGCTGCTGCTGCGGTTTTTGGAGGAACACAATCGTTGCATACCAACGCTTTAGACGAAGCCATTGCCTTGCCTACAGATTTTTCTGCGCGGATTGCAAGAAACACTCAGATTTTTCTACAAACAGAAACACAAATTACCAAAACGGTCGATCCTTGGGCGGGAAGTTATTATGTAGAAAATCTTACCAATGAAATTGCCAATAAAGCTTGGGCACTAATTGAAGAAGTAGAAGAACTGGGCGGAATGACAAAAGCTATAGAAGCGGGTATTCCTAAACTGCGAATTGAAGAAGCTTCAGCTAGAAAACAAGCACGGATTGATAGCGGCCAAGATATTATTGTGGGTGTTAACAAATACCGACTTGATAAAGAAGATCCACTTCAAATTTTGGATGTTGATAACCAAAAAGTCCGTACTTCACAAATAGAAAGATTAAACCGAATAAAAGCGGAGCGCAATACTGAAAAAGTAACTAAAGCACTTGCAGATATTACCGAATGTGCGCGTACAGGTGAAGGAAATTTATTAGCTTTAGCAGTAGAAGCAGCTCGACTTAGAGCAACTTTAGGCGAAATTTCTACCGCAATGGAAAAGGAATTCGGCAGGTATAAAGCACAAATTAGATCATTTAGCGGCGTGTATAGTAAAGAAATAAAAAAAGACGAAAGTTTTGAAAAAGCAAGACAGCTAGCAAATCAGTTTGCAGAGTTGGAAGGGCGTCGTCCCCGAATTATGATTGCCAAAATGGGGCAAGATGGTCACGACCGCGGTGCCAAAGTAGTTGCCACAGGCTATGCCGATGTAGGTTTTGATGTGGATATTGGGCCTCTTTTCCAAACTCCCGCAGAAGCCGCCAAACAAGCAGTGGAAAATGATGTGCACATTTTGGGCGTTTCCTCCCTTGCTGCAGGTCATAAAACCCTTGTGCCACAGGTAATCGAAGCCTTAAAAAAGTACGGTCGCGAAGATGTTATGGTTATTGTAGGCGGGGTAATTCCTGCACAAGATTACCAATATCTTTTTGATGCTGGCGCTGTTGCTGTTTATGGCCCAGGAACTCGTATTAGCGATGCTGCAATCGAGATGTTGGGTATTTTGATTGAAGGGGTGTCGTAAACACTACAATTAAATATTGGTTTATTCTAAAACCAATTGGGTTGGTGTAATTTCTTAAAGTTTATAAGGGTTTAAATTAGTATCTAAATGTAACATTAAGTACTTAAACTTTAAGCTAAATCATAAAAAAGTATAAGTTTTGAGGTAAGATGTGTATGCTTTTAAGTATGTTGAAATAGTATCTTTATAAAAAATTAATTCTTTGGATATAAAACTAAACATACACGACACTTTTAATAAACAACTTCCTGCAGACCCGAATAAAAACAATACCATTCGGCAGGTAACGGAATCTTGTTTTTCATATGTTTCTCCACAAAAAACCTCGAAGCCTGTATTGTTACATACTTCTTCTGAAATGCTATGTGAGCTCGGACTTTCTTCTGAGGAAGCTACAAGTAAAACCTTCTTAAATGTAGTAACAGGAAACGAAATTTTACCAAACACAAATCCGTATGCAATGTGTTATGGAGGGCATCAATTTGGCAATTGGGCAGGGCAGTTAGGCGATGGGCGCGCTATTAATTTGTGTGAAGTGAAACATCAGGGTAAAAACTGGGCATTACAACTAAAAGGTGCTGGTTTAACCCCTTATTCCAGAACCGCAGATGGATTGGCTGTTTTACGCTCTTCAATCCGTGAATATTTATGTAGTGAAGCTATGTTTTATTTGGGAGTGCCAACAACGAGAGCACTTTCAATCGCATTAACCGGTGATGAGGTATTGCGAGATGTATTGTATAATGGTAATCCAGCTTATGAAAAAGGAGCAATTGTTTGCCGAACAGCAGCATCTTTCATCCGTTTTGGTAGTTTTCAAATTTTCGCGGCTAGGCAGGATAAAAAAAACTTAAAGACCTTGGTAGATTATACCATTAAAAACCATTATTCACACCTTGGAACGCCTTCAAAAGAAACTTATAGTGCTTTTTTTAATGAAGTTTGCGAGCGTAGTTTAGCGATGGTTATCCACTGGCAACGCGTTGGCTTTGTGCATGGAGTAATGAATACCGATAATATGTCTATTCTTGGTTTAACCATAGATTACGGACCTTATGGTTGGCTTGAAGGCTATGACCATGGCTGGACGCCAAACACTACAGATAGCGGACAGAAACGCTATCGTTATGGCACACAACCCGAAATTGTACATTGGAATTTATACCAATTAGCAAATGCATTGTATCCATTAATTGAAACAGCAGCGCCCTTAGAAGCGATTTTAAATTCTTTTGGCGAACAATTAGCGGATAAATACATTGCGATGATGAAGTCTAAACTGGGATTGATTCAGGAGAATGAAGGAGATTTAATACTTATTCGTGATTTAGAAAATGTATTGCTGCGTACAGAAACAGATATGACTATTTTCTATAGAAATCTGGCAGCTTTTGATAAGAATAATCCAAGGGAAGGACTAAAAATCATTGAAAATGCTTTTTATAATTTGGATACTATTTCCGAAGAAATAAAGCAACAATGGAATGTCTGGTTTACTGGTTATGCCGAAAGGTTGCAAAAAGAAACACATTCAAATTCTGAAAGAAAACAAAAAATGAATGCTGTAAACCCAAAATATGTCTTGCGAAACTACATGGCACAAATGGCAATCGATGAGGCAGATAAAGGCAATTATAATTTGATTGATGAATTATACCAATTACTTAAAAGACCCTATAGCGAGCAGCCAGAAAACGAAAAATGGTTTGCAAAACGCCCAGAATGGGCAAGGCATAAAGTAGGGTGTTCAATGTTGTCATGTAGTTCCTAATCGAAGTTTTATGCCCTATTAAAAAAATCCTAAAGACTATTTTGTAGGAATTTTCTGTTAAAAGAAGTGTGGTATTACAAAGGCTAGTTTTAATGCCGGAAAAAGTATTAAAATTTATACTGAAGAATTAGGAGGCAAAGACTTCATTACTTTAAATGAGTATAGTCCTTCACATGAAGTAATATTAAAACCTTGCGAACTACCCGCCCAAAAAATGATTGATTTTATTTTGAATGTCTTACTTGTGGAAACTTAAGCAAAATAGACATGTGTAGAGGTAATTTATACGCTTTAATAAGTAGCAAACTGCCGTAGTTTTGTTTAGTAAATAAAATACAAGTACAAAGAAAAGAGTATCTTAGATAAATAATATATGGGAAATTATAAAAAAGCATATATAGCTGGCGGGTGTTTTTGGGGAATGGAAGACTTATTTAGAGATCGTCCCGGAGTGATTGACACGGAAGTAGGGTATTTGGGTGGAGAAAATGATAATCCTACCTACGAAAACCATCCAGGTCATGCTGAAGGTATTGAAATTACTTATAATCCTGCTAAAACTTCATTTAAGCATATTTTGGATTATTTTTTTAGAATTCATGACCCTTCAACTGTTGATAGGCAAGGTAATGACAGAGGTTCAAGCTATAGGTCTGCAATATTTTTTCAAAATGAAGAAGAAAAAAAAGAAGCGCAAGAACTTATAAAAATAGTAGACGCTTCAAAAAAATGGCAAGCTAAAGTAGTTACTACGCTGGAACCTTTTACAAAATTTTGGACGGCTGAACCTGAGCATCAAGACTATTTAGTAAGAAAGCCAAATGGCTATACCTGCCACTTTGAACGATTTAACACAGGTTTTTTATAGCATAAAGGATTATAAATTGGTTTAGATTTAAAACACTGTAGCAATTGCTTAAATTGTTAGAGTGTTTTTTAATTTACAGAAGAGTTTAAATTTTTAAAACACCAAACAATAGGATTTTTTCAAATAGCAGCAGTTATGTTTGTGTATAGTCTAAATAGGAATTTCTAGATAAAGGAGTTGCCTTGCAGTTGAAAGTTTTAGCAAAGATTTCGACCAAAACATAGAGATAAAAATATTCATATTTTAAGAATTCATTCTGATTTGAAATCTAAACCAAATTATAGCTGCCTTTAAAATACTTTTTAACCTACTCAAACTATACTTAATTAAAATATTTATTAGAAGATGAAAAGCACCAAACTAAATATAGAAAATAATAAGGGGTATAAACTTCAAGCATATTTGGAGCTTCCAGCAAATCAAAAACCTAATTATTACGCCATTTTCGCACATTGCTTTACCTGTACTAGCACCTTAAATGCCGTTAAAAATATTAGCCGGGCATTAACCAACCATGGTTTTGGTGTAGTGCGTTTTGATTTTACAGGATTAGGAAGAAGTGAAGGTGAGTTTTCAGAAAGTTACTTTTCAGCAAATGTGGATGACCTTATAGCGGTTAATACGTATTTAACAGAAAATTACCAAGCACCAGGCTTATTGGTAGGGCATTCCCTTGGCGGTGCTGCTGTAATTGCAGCAGCTTCTAGGCTACAAAATATTAAAGCAGTCGCTACTATTGGTGCTCCAGCAACTATAGCGCATGTAACACATTTGTTTTCTCATGGAATTGAAGAAGTAAAGCAAAAAGGAGCGGTTGAAGTAAATATTGGTGGACGCCCTTTTAAAATAAATCAAGAATTTGTTGATGATTTTAGTAAAACCGATTTACCAGAAATTACTAAAAACTTGCGTAAACCTATATTGATTATGCATGCGCCATTCGATCAGATTGTTGGGATAGAAAATGCACACAAGTTGTATCACGACGCCCACCATCCTAAAAGTTTTGTAAGCCTGGATCAAGCAGATCATTTACTTTCTAAAACACGCGATAGTGAATATGTAGGCGCGCTTATTGGCACCTGGGTTACACGGTATTTTGAACCTTCAGATAATGAAATGCTACAAACGGAAGGGGAGCAACTTGTAGCGCATTTAGACTTAAAAGAAAATAATTTTACAACGCAACTCCAAACTAAAAAACACACTTTTATAGCTGATGAACCAGAAAGTGTTGGTGGGGATGATTTTGGACCTTCACCTTATGAATATCTTAATGCTGCCATTGCAAGTTGTACCGTTATGACTCTAAAACTATATGCTGAACGCAAAAAATGGGATTTACAAGAAGTGTTTGTTTATATAACACATGCCAGAAAACATAGTGATGAATTGATGCTAGATGTTGAAAAACCAGGATATTTAGATCATATTTCAAAAAATATTAAGCTTGTCGGAAACCTTGATGATGCACAAAAGCAACGTTTAAAAGAGATAGCTTCAAAATGTCCAGTCCATAAAACGGTTGCTAGTGAAGTGATTTTCGATACCGAAATACTAAATTCATAAAGTATTAGCAAATACATAAGTTCTGTAAAGGATACCAAATAATCCTCGTAAATAGCTTGTTTGCGGGGATTATTGTATGAAAGAATGAGGTTTCGTTACCACAATTAGAACCATTCAGGATGCTGTATGTTTAATTGGTATAAGCATCCATTTAAGGGTTTTGATTACGGTTTTCCGTAAAATATTTTTCTTGCGATATTTTAGATTTGATACTTGTTAATCTAACGCATAGAATGAAAACAACGAATGTTTAAAAATTTAAAATGGCCTTAAAACTCTATCAGTGTACAAATTGTTCAATTCTAATTAAAAATAATTCAACCCCAAGTAACACCAACTGTACGGTTAAAAAATATCATAGTTGGACCAAATTAGAAGATGTTGGAGATATACAATACAGTTGTGATAATTGCGAGACCGTAGTACAAACAATCTCAATTCCCTCTAATTATGGATGCCCAAGGGCTTCGAGTCATTCTTGGCGAAAGGTGTGAAGGTTAGAGGAAATGTACATACTAACTTTAGTAAATTAATTGAATCCCTTAAAAAATCAGACTAATTACTGTCCCGGTACTCTTATTACTTTGAACTTGAATTTTACCTCCGTGTAGTAGCATAATTTGTTTGCTTAAGCTTAGGCCAATACCACTTCCGGTTTTTTTTGTGCTAAAAAAAGGCACAAAAATACTATCCATTATTTCAAGTGGAATGCCCGTACCATTATCCGTAACCTTTAGCTGTGTTTTACCGTTAGTCCCTATGCTAGCTGTGACAATAACTTTTGGGTTAGAAACTTTATCGGTTGCATCGAGTGCATTTAAAATTAGATTGATAAGTACTTGCTCGATGAGGTAAGAATCTATTTCTAAAACTAAATTTGGATCTTTTAAATCAAAATCGAGTGTAGTTAGCTTTTCTTCCAAAGACGATTTCATTAATTCATTTATACTTTCAAAAAGATCTAAAGCTTTAACAGTGGTTTTATTTACGTGGGTAATTTTATTTAAGCTTCTATAGGTTTTTGCAAATTTCATTAACCCTTCACTACGTTTTTTAATACTGTTTAAGCCTGCATTTAGGTCTTCCAGTTCTAATTTTTCGGTGGTTTGGTTTTCTATTGATTTTTGAATATCAGATTGAAGTGTTTCCGCCAACGAAGAAATTGGTGCAATGCTGTTCATAATTTCGTGGGTCATTACACTTAACAATTTTTTCCATGCCTCACTTTCATTTCTATTTAAAGTCTCTTCAATATTCTGAAGAACGATGAGTTTGAAGGAGTCTTCCTCCATTTCAAATACGGTGTCAGAAATCAATACTTTTACTGTTTCCTGCCTCATTTCCAAGGTTGCCGAGGCGGTGTTGGAGTGGTACGTTTCAAAAAGTTCATCGTATATTTTTGGTCTTCTTTTTTCAACAAAACGTATGTTTTTAAAGGAAGGGAAATCAAGGGTTTTTAGAAGTGAATCGTTTGCCCAAAGCACATCGCCACTTTCTACATTATAGGCGATAATACCAATATTAACCATTTCAAGAATTTTTTGAAGATATAAAAATTGAGCTTGACGTTCACTATCTATTGCTTTAATGGTTTTATTGACTAAGTTGAATCCTTTGTGAAGTTTTTGAATGTCTTGCGGTCCTTTATCTTCTACAAACCATCTTGAAAAATCGTGATATTTTATGGATTCAAAAAAATCATCCATTTCAATAAAACGTTTTATTACAAATTGATAAAGATTATAAATTACCATTAAAGAGAGTAACGAACCTCCTATAATTGCGTAGGTATTTGGCAAGGCTATCCCAAAGGCAAATAGTGTTAAGGCAATGAGTAAACTTATAACCCGAAGCGTTAATGAAAATAAATAACTGTTATAGCTCATATTTATTAAGTCTGCGGTAAAGTGCTGCACGTGTTATACCTAATTCTTTTGCAGATTTTGAAATATTACCTTCATTTTTTTCGATTACATTTAAAATTGTATTCCGCTCAACAATATCAAGGTTTGTTTCATTTTGGAGTAGTGGTGTGTGCGATTGTTCTATAGCTGAAAAGGTAAGGTCTGAAGCCGCTAGGGTCTGTTGTTCAGCCATAATAATAGCACGTTCGATTGCATATTGTAATTCGCGAACGTTGCCACTAAAATGATGTTTTTTTAATTTCTGAATAAAATCTGGGGTTAATGTAAAAGTTCCTTTCCCATATTTTTCAGCATAAAAAGTCACAAAATAGTTTGCTAAAAGAGCAATATCGGAGCCTCGGTCTCGTAAAGGCGGAATAGTAATATCTACAGTATTTATACGATAAATAAGGTCTTTTCTAAACCGTTCTTCATCGGCAAGCTCGCTTATTGGCACATTGGTAGCACAAATTAACCGAATATCAATTGCAACAGCTTGGTTGGAACCCAATGGAGTTACCTGTCTGTTTTGCAATACTGTTAGCAACCGTGATTGCTGTCGGGGCGTGATATTTCCTATTTCATCTAAAAATAAAGTTCCCCCATTTGCAGCCTCAAAACGCCCTTTTCGATCTTCACGTGCATCTGTAAAAGCACCTTTTTTGTACCCAAAAAGTTCACTTTCAAAAAGAGTTTCAGTAAGTGCGCCAACATCCACTTTTATAAAAGGCATATTCTTACGAAGTGAATTTTCATGAATGGCTTTTGCAATTAAATCTTTACCTGTCCCATTTTCTCCGAGTATAAGAATATTAGCATCGGTGGGCGCAACCTTTTTGAGTTTTACAAATACATCTTGCATGGGGTCACTATCGCCTATAATCTTGATTTCGGAATCTAGTGGTAGCTTTTTTGGTTGGCGTTTTTTATTTTTTTCAAGCAGTTCTTTTATAGTACCTACTATTTTTTCATTTTTCCAGGGTTTGACTATAAAATCGGAAGCACCTTCTTTTAACGACCGAATGGCTAAATCAATATCGCCATAAGCAGTTATTAGGATAACAGCTACGTTTGGATCTTGTTTCTTAATTTTATTTAACCAGAAAATCCCTTCATTACCTGTATTTACAAGGCCGTTGAAATTCATATCTAATATAACAACATCAAACTTATGAGCTTGCATCAAGCTTTGAAGCATGTTCGGATTTTTATTGACGACAACCTCTTTTACTTTCGATTTAAGTAGAAGTCGAAGCGCAACGAGAACGTCCTCATCGTCGTCTATAACTAATATATTGGCATTATGGAGCAGCATGGATACAATATTAATAAATTCAATTGTTTTAATTCGTAATTATGAATTCATAATTACGAATTAAGTAAAGTGTATCGGCAGCGAACAGTTAGTGTCTCAAAAACGAACACTCTGTAGTATTGGTTTTTTTTCAAAACACTGCAAACCAGTGTGTTATTTTTTTGGCACCATATTGACAGTTTAATTTTTGAAAACGAATCAATATATATGGACATCCCTTTAGAAAAAAAACGATTTACCACTAAAAAGCTCCTGCTACTTGCGGGCATAGGTGTTTTGATTGCATTAATCTTATTTGTTATTATTTCATCAATAGGAGGTGCTAAGCTTAATGTTGAAAAGGAACGCATTAGCATTAGCACAGTAAAAAAAGGCGTTTTTCAAGAAAATATTCCTGTAAACGGAATAGTACTGCCTATCACTACGATTTATCTAGATGCACTTGAAGGAGGTCGTGTAGAAGAAAAATTTGTAGAAGATGGGGCAATCTTAAAAAAAGGCGATCCTATTTTAAGGCTTTCAAATACAGACCTGGAGTTAAGTCTTGTAAATCAAGAAACACAGGTATACAATTTATTGACGCAGATGCAGATTTCTCAAAATGCGGCTCGCCAAAACACTATCAATAAACTAAACCAATACACCGATGTAGAAAGTGGCTTAATTGAGGCCAAGCGTTTGTATGATCTCAATAAGAAACTGTATGATAAAGATGCTATTGGCCGTCAGGATTTAATACGTGCAGAGAACGAATACAACTACCAAAAAGAACGTATGAAGCTCTCAAAACAAATACTTAAGCAGGATAGTCTCGCTGTAAAACAGGAAAAAGGACAGGTGCAAAGTAGTTACAGTCGCACCCAAAATGCGTTGGAGTTAATGCGTAGAAAAGTCGCAGATCTTGTGGTAAAAGCGCCTGTTGATGGGCAACTTACTTCGTTAGACGCTGAAATTGGTCAATCCAAAAATAAAGGCGAACGCTTAGGTCAGATTGATGTCTTGAGTGGGTTTAAAGTGCGTGCAGAAATTGATGAACATTATATTTCAAGAATTTATAATGGCCAATCTGGAAGCTTTAGCTTTAATGGCAAAAGCTATCAACTAACAATTAAAAAAGTTTATACCCAAGTTACTAATGGTAGGTTTCAAGTAGATATGCAGTTTGAAGATGAGGTTCCCGAAGGAATACGTCGTGGACAAACACTACAAATAAGATTGGCTTTGAGCGATGAAAAACAGGCAGTAATGATTCCGAAAGGAGGATTTTTTCAACAAACAGGAGGTAATTGGATCTTTAAAGTAAGTGAAAATGGTGCTACCGCTTATAAAACAGAAATAAGGCTGGGTAGCCAAAATACTGAAAATTATGAGGTTTTAGGTGGATTAGAGCCAGGTGATAAAGTAATTACAAGTAGTTATGATACCTATGGCGATGTACAAGAATTGGTTTTAAAAGATTAAAATTAGTCAGTGATGCTGGGCGTATGTAATAATTAAAATTCCTATTGCTATCGGGAGCGTCCAGAATAACTTTTATAAAACAATAACCATAATAAAGAAAACAGCTATAAATGAAACAAATTAAATTTTTAATAATCGCTTTATTTTTGTTCGTATTTCCAAAGTTTGTATTGTCTCAAAATACAGAATTCGAAATAGATAAATTATATAAAGTAAATAGCAATAAAGCTGGGTTTTCTGTCGCAGTATTTAAAGGAGACGATATCTTTTTTGAAAAAACATACGGTAGCGCAAACCTTGACTATAATATTCCTATAACTAGTGAAACCGTATTTGACATAGGCTCAATTGCAAAACAATTTACAGCTGCAGCTATACTATTACTAGAAGAAGAGGGAAAGTTATCTATTAAAGACCCTGCGTATCAGTATATAGATAACCTTCCTCGCTATAAAAAAGGAAATCCCACTATTGAGCAATTATTAAATCAAACAAGTGGCATAAAAGAGGTAGATCCTTATTTAGGTGTAATTGATCTTTGGTTTTATGATTACCTAAATCATTCGCAAATGATTAATATAATTACGAAAGTTAAATCACTTCGTTTTACACCTGGAGCTCACTTTTATTACACAAATGCAAACTACATATTACTCGCTTCTATTATTGAAAAAGCTTCAGGAGAATCTTATAATGATTATTTGCAAAAAAATATTTTTGAACCACTTAAAATGGAACATACCATTTTTAATAATGATTTGTATAAAGTTATTAAAAACAGAGCTATAGGCTATACAGAAGCGGAAGGTAAATTCTATAACACTCATTTTTATTCTTTAAACTATTCTGGAGACGGACAGATTTTAACCAATCCAAAAGACATGTTTAAGTGGCATCAAAACTTAAAAAATGCAGTGATTGGAACATCAGAATTATGGAAGAAAATGCATACAAAAGCGAAACTAAATGATGGTACAGAAATAAATTTTGGATTAGGGGTAGAATTCGAAACTCACAATGGCTACGAAGCTGTTGGGTTTGATGGTATGAGTGTAGGGGGTTTTGTCTCTAAATATTTGTACTTCCCAAAGCTAGATACAGCCTTTTTTACCACGCAAAACACATTTAATTGGGATTTTAGAGACCACTTTTTTCAGTTTGTAGATCTGTTTCTTCCTAAAGTAGAATCTAAAAATAAAGCTTCAAAATACAAAGAAATAGAACTCTCCAATAATGAATTAAAAAAATATGAAGGAACTTATTTATTCTATTTTAATGATGAAGACAGCAAAGCAAATACTATAAAACTAAAAGGGAATACACTTGCTGTGCTAACACTGGATGGTGATGAAATTGCAACATTGATTCCACTGGGAAACAATAGATTTTTATTCGGAGAAGGTGAAAATGCCATAATAACGTTCAGCTTTAACCAGAAGGAAAAGCAATATACGTATGACGAATTAGAGAATACAACCCCTTGGTTATTTAAAGAGTTTCAACTTTATAAGCATACTGAAGAAGAGTTAAAGGAATTTGAAGGACACTATTTTAATAAAGATTTTCAAATCGGTAAAAAGCTTCAGTTAGAAAAGGGGAAACTTTATTATTACTATAGAAACGGGGCTAGCAAAAATGTAATGGCATCAATCTCTAAAGATTTGTTAGAAATATCAATAAGCCCAATTAAATTTTTACGAAATAGCAAAAACGAAATAACGGGCTTTGATCTAATGGGAGTTGTGTTTGAAAAAATATAATTACGTGGTTAATACCTTATAGAAAGAACATCGAAAAAAATGATAACAAGGCTTTGACGCTGCTTAGCCACTTGAAAAAATAAATTATGATAACAATTACAGATTTAGAAAAATTTTACGCCACCGAAGAGGTTCGCACGATTGCATTAAACAAGTTGTCTTTTAAAGTAAAAGAAGGTGAATTTGTTGCCGTAATGGGACCTTCGGGTTGTGGAAAATCAACCTTACTAAATATATTGGGCTTACTTGACGATGCGGATGGCGGAAGTTTTGTTTTTAATGGAATAGAAGTAGCAGGTTTTAACGAACGCAAACGCGCAGATTTGCGAAAACATAATATTGGGTTTGTATTTCAAAGTTTTAACCTTATAGATGAACTCACCGTTTTTGAAAACGTTGAGCTACCATTAATCTACACAGGTGTTAAACCAGCCGAAAGAAAAGAGCGCGTAGCTGCTGTACTCGAAAAAATGCAGATAATGCACCGCAAAAAACACTTTCCACAGCAACTTTCTGGAGGGCAACAACAACGTGTGGCTGTTGCGAGAGCAGTTGTAAACAATCCAAAATTGATACTAGCCGATGAACCTACGGGGAATTTGGATAGCAGTAACGGAAATGAGGTGATGGATCTACTTACTGAATTAAATGAAGCTGGAACCACAATAATAATGGTAACGCATAGCGAGCATGACGCAAAATACAGCCATCGAATCATCAGGATGCTCGATGGGCAGAAAGTGACAGAGAATGTTTTGGCTGAATTTTAAAAGTAATCATTCTTAATAATCAGTTGGTGTAACAGATTTATAGTTAACCGATAACTGCTAAAACTAACAAAAATGATCAGTAATTATTTCAAAATAGCTTATAGAAACCTTTTAAAGTATAAGGGATATACTTTTATTAATGTTTTTGGTCTTGCCATAGGTATTACTTGTGCGAGCCTAATACTTTTATGGATTGAAGATGAAGTAAATTTTGATGAAGCTATTTCTGAGAAAGGACTGGTTTATGCGGTTCCAACCAATCAAAAATACGATGGAGAAATTAGAACATTCTTTCAAGCTACCCCAGGGCCTTTGGCAGCTGTTTTAAAAACAGAAATACCTGAAATTGACAAATCAGCAAGAAAGCGTGATGTTAACTTTTTACTAAGTGTAGCCGAAAATGCTGTAAACAGTATTGGTAGTTATGCTGATGAAGACCTAATCGATATTTTTGGACTTCAATTTGTTGCGGGTACTAAAGAGGTTGCATTCAAAAACCAAAAATCTATTGTTATTACCAATAAAATGGCAACGATTCTATTTAATAATAGCAATGATGCCATTGGCAAAAATATACAACTAGATAAAAAAGAAAGTTATACTGTTACTGGGGTTATAAAAGATTTTCCTAAAAACACGAGCTTTCCTTTTTCATGGATTATACCTTTTAAAAACTTTACAGATGGGAAAGAGTGGACTACTGGCTATGGCTCCAATTTTACGGACACTTTCGTAAAATTAAAGGCTGGGACTGATTTTGAGAAAGTAAACGAAAAAGTAAAAGCGATACTTCCGGCCAAGACAGGTGATAAGGATACTGAAGCGCTTTTGTTTTCTGCTAACGATTGGCATCTACGTTCTAATTTTGAGAATGGCGAAATTGTTGGTGGCCGTATTGATTACGTGCGTTTATTTGGCTTTATCGCCCTTATAATCTTGATAATTGCCTGTATAAATTTCATGAATTTAGCTACTGCTAGAAGCGAAAAGCGTGCAAGTGAAGTAGGAATGCGAAAAGCTTTAGGTTCAGGCAAAAAACAGTTGATTATCCAGTTTATGACCGAAGCTGTAGTAACAGCTTTCCTAAGTGGTATTCTTAGCATCATACTATTGATAATCTTAATTCCGCAATTTAATGCCCTGATAGGGAAAGACTTAAGTCTTTCCCTTGCAAACCCAATTCATATATTTCCAATACTTGCAATAACACTAATCTGTGGTTTAATTTCTGGAATTTATCCAGCGTTTTATCTTTCATCATTCAAGCCAATTGAAGTTTTAAAGGGAGCTAGGAAACAGACTGGTAACGCTTCATTTACCAGAAAAGGTTTAGTAGTAATGCAATTTTCAGTTTCAATTGTATTTATTATTTGTACAATACTTGTGTTTCAACAGGTTCAACATGTGAAAAATAGAAGCTTGGGAATGGAAAAAGAAAATTTGATAGAAATTCCCGCGGCAAATGGTGTGATTATTCAAAACTTTAATGCCATTGAAAATGAATTAAAATCTGCAGGATTAATTGAAAGTGCAGGACTGTATAATTCGCACATTTTGGCTGCAGGAAATAATACTTCAGGTGTACAATGGCAAGGAAAAGCTGAAGATCAGGATCTATTAATTTCTTTTCGAACTGTAACACCAAATTTTTTCGAAACAGCAGGCATGAAAATTAAAGAGGGAATAGGGTTTAGCAATTTTCAGGCTGCAGATAGTACAAAGGTTATGGTGTCGGAATCTTTTGCTACACTAATGAACACGGATAATGTTGTGGGTAAAACAATCACTTGGAATGATCAAATCTTTACAATTAGCGGTGTTGTAAACAATTATTTATATGGCGATATGTACGGTAGCAGTGATCCCGTAATGTTTTTCCATCACGCTCAAGGAGCAGATTATATGTATTTAAAACCGACTCCTGGTGGAAGTATTAGCGCGAAGCTTACTGCAATTGAAGCCGTATTTAAAAAACAAAATCCTGGATTTCCATTTGCATACCGTTTTGTGGACGAAGCTTTTAATGAACGGTTTAAAAATGAACAACTTGTTGAAGATTTATCTCAAATATTCGCTGTATTAGCAATCATTATTTCATGTTTAGGTTTATTTGGTCTTTCAGCATACATGGCAGAACAACGCCGAAAAGAAATTGGTGTCAGGAAAGTATTAGGCGCTAGTGTTTTGGGGATTATAAGACTACTCTCTAAAGACTATTTAAAACTAGTATTTCTTGCGATACTAATTTCAATACCAATCGCTTGGTATGTAATGAAAAATTGGCTTCAAGGATATGCGTATAGAATTGAAATAAACTGGCTCGTGTTTATCCTTGCAGGAACTCTAGCAATTTGTATTGCTCTAATAACAGTAAGCTTTCAAGCCATAAAAGCTGCAATTGCAAACCCAATAAAAAGTTTGCGAACGGAATAAAAAAGTGGGGAGTTGCAGTTTTTAGTAAAAAATAATCATCAATTAATCTTTTCAAAATGATAAGGAATTATACTAAAATAGCATGGCGAAACATACGTGCTAACAAACTTTTTACAGTGCTCAATATTGCAGGACTTGCCATTGGAATGTGCGTATGTATCATCCTGTTTTCCTTTGTGAATACTGAGCTTAGCTTTGATAAAATGTATTCAGATTCAGAGAATATCTATCGGGTAAATATGGAGACTTCGGAAGAATACAATTTTGAAACATGGGCTACCATACCCAATGCTGTGGGGCCAGCATTGACGCAGGATATTTCGCAGGTAAAAAAAATGACGCGTCTTATAAAGGACGATTTTGGTGCAACTGCTTCTATAAAGATAGGTGCTAAAAATTTCACGGAAAACGGACTTTATTTGGCAGATGCTACAATTTTTAAAATGTTCGATTTCAAATTTATCACTGGAAACAGTGAAAGCGCCTTTTCAAAACCAAAATCAATAGTGATTTCAGATTCGGCAAAAGCGCGTTTGTTTGGCAATCAAGAGGCGATGGGGCAACTTATTACTGTAAACAATCGGGATACTTTACAAGTTTCTGGGGTGTATAAAAACTTGCCAAAAAACAGTGTTTTAGAATGCGATATGATCTATAACATTATGGATTCATGGATGGGTACTAATGTGTATTGGAGCAATGCTAGTTATGAAACTTATATACAGCTTCAAACAAATGCAAAGGCTAAAGATGTTGAAAATCAAGCCAGCAGCTTAATTGATAAATATGTTGATAAAGAGAGCCAATATTTCACGCAATTCTTTCTCCAACCTTTAACAAAAATACATCTTTATTCAGCTGATGTTAGCGAAGGATATTCTTCAAAAATTGGAAATATAGCGACTATTAAAAGCCTTCTTTTTCTTTCAATACTTGTACTGTTTATTGCTTGTATTAATTATATGAATCTTGCAACAGCAAATTCTCGCAAGCGTGCTAAAGGGATTGGAATGAACAAAGTTTTGGGGGCTAAAAGACGTCAAATGCTATCGCTATTTTATGTGGAAACTGCCATTTTGGTGCTTTTCTCAATACTAATAGGATATGCTCTTTCTTTTATAGTGCTGCCATTATTTGAAAGTATTACGGCTAATGAGTTAGTTTATACAGATTTACTAGCTACACCAATTTTAATAGGTTTAGTAGTAATTTGGTTTGTAGTAACGCTGGTTGCGGGGAGTTACCCCGCTATTTCGATGTCGGGAATTTCGCCGCTTATATTGGTGAATAAATCTAAAAAAAGAGGTTCTACCTCTGAGTTTGTCCGAAAAGGTTTGGTTGTTTTTCAGTTTGCATCTTCCATCGTTTTGATTATTGCTGTCACCATTATTCTTCAGCAGATGGCGTTTATAAAAAATAAAAACTTAGGGTATGATCCTAATGGAGTTATTGCTATTTCGGTTAAATCTGCCGAAAATAGACAACAAATTCAAAGTTTAAAAAAAGCATTAGAAAAGCAGGTGGGTATTGAAAGTGTTGCCGCAGTGCAATCTATGCCAGGGGCATATGAAAGTGGCCGTTTAGTACGCAAATTAAGTACAGACAATACTGGTATGCCCATATCAAGTTGCCATACCGAAGGAGGGGTTGTTAAAACCTTAAAACTAAAATTACTTGCAGGGAGCGAACTTCCGCAAACCATTGCTACTGGCGATTCCGTAATCTACACATTAATAAACGAAAAAATACTAAATTATCTAGGCTATCAAAACGCCAATGATGCTATAGGTAAATTAATTAATACTGAACTTGGCGACAAATCTATTATAACGGGGGTAGTTGAAAATTTTAATTTCAATTCGCTTAAAGAGGATATTGGAGGCTATATGTATTATAAATCAACGCATGCTCCTGATGGTATTCGGACGCTTTTGGTACGTTACAATACTCAAAACCTGCCGCAGTTTATAGGGCATCTGCAAAATACATTTACTAACAAGCTTCCCAATACAGCTTTCGATTATCAGTTTGTAGATAAACAAGTGGCGCATTTATATGCTTCTGAAGAGAAAACCGCGCAAACGACAACTATTTTCTCAATCTTGGCCATTTTTATAGCCTGTTTAGGGTTGTTTGGATTAGCTGCTTTTACCGCAGAGGAGCGTACTAAGGAGATTGGTGTACGCAAGGTTTTAGGGGCAACTGTTGCAGGAATAATTCAATTGCTATCAAAAGACTTTTTAAAGTTGGTATTAATTGCCTTTGTAATCGCAGCACCCCTGGGTTATTGGTTGATGCATAAATGGTTGCTGGATTTTGCATACCGCACAGAAATTAATTGGTGGGTGTTTGCCTTTGCTGGTATAGCAGCAGTTTGTATAGCGTTAGTAACCGTGAGTTTTCAGGCGATTAAAGCAGCCATAGCCAATCCAGTAAAAAGTTTAAGAACAGAATAAAGAAGTAGGGAATGCATCAAGGCAACCAGAACCTTAAAATAAATTAGAATAGTATGATTAGGAATTATATTAAAATCGCATTGCGTAGTCTTTGGAAGGATAGAACATTTACAGCGCTTAATATTGTTGGGCTAACGGCTGCTTTTGGAGTTGCTTTTTTGCTGTGCATGTATGCCTTTTTTGAACTTTCGTATGATAAATTTCACAAGAATAATGGATCCATTTATCAACTGTATACAAACGAGCAAACTAGCAAAGGCGTAGCATCTAGTGAAGCCAATCCAATACCCTTCGCCGAAGCGTTAAAGGAAGAAGTGCCAGGTGTTGAGGAAATTACGCGCTATGTTACAGGTGGGCCCCTTCTTACTTACAACGGGAATACGTTTAGATTTGGTACCGCTTGGGCCGACCCAGCTTTTTTTGAAATCTTTTCATTTCCAATTGCCGAAGGAGATGCTGTTACTCCACTTTCAAATAAATTTTCTGTAGTGTTGTCAAAAAAAGCAGCTACAGCCATATTTGGAAAAGAACCTGCACTTGGCAAAACCATTAGTATCCAGATGAATGGGGAGGAGGTTCCTGTTACTGTTACTGCAATTTTAGAAGATATTCCCGCAGCAAGTAGTTTGAATTTTGCGGCACTTCTAAATTTTAAAAACTTACCAGATGGATTTTATGCAAACAACCTAGATCGTTGGGATGCTCATAATCATCCTGTGTATATGAAATTAGCACCTGGAATTACTCCTACACAATTTGAAAAAGCTACCAAAGACTTTTCTTCAGTGCATTTTGCGGACGAAATTAAAAGTGCTATGCGTGACGGGGCACAGCCAAATGTAGATGGTAATTACAGACAGATAAAACTGCTTCCTATAGCAGATCAGAGCTTTGTAGTAAGCAAGGATGGGGTGCTTTCGGTAAATAAAACCCTTCAATATATAGTGCTTGGTATCGCGTTTCTTATTCTTTTTATCGCCAGCGTGAATTTTATCAATATGAGTCTTGCAAAAAGTGCGCAACGTCTTCGCGAAGTAGGGATGCGTAAAACCTTGGGAGCTGGAAAAGCACAATTGTTTTTTCAGTTTTGGGGTGAAAGTATTTTGGTATTTATGCTTGCTGTAGCCCTAGGGGGAATACTTGCTTTTTTAGCATTAGAACCATTTCAAACACTATTCAATACAAAAGCTTCTTTTAGTTCGATAGCAAACCCTTTAATGATTTTAAGCGCCTTCTTTTCCGTCTTAGTAATCACACTAATAGCGGGTGGCTACCCTGCGTTATTGATGAGCAGGCTCGGCACTTTACAAGGACTAAAAGGAAAACTAGAAGTAAATGGGAAAAACAGCCTTAGAAATGTCTTGATGGTCATACAATTTAGTATTGCTATTATTTTAATCAGCGGTACTTTGGTGTTATGGCAACAGTTGGATTTTTTAAAAAATAAAGACCTTGGCTTTAATAAGGAACAGGTTATTTCATTTCCTTTAAATACAAAGCAAGAACATAGCAATGTACTCCAATTGCTTAGAAATGAATTGGCAACCAATCCCGATATACTAAGTGTCAGTGCTTCCGATAATATTTTAGGACTAGGAAGAGATGGAGCTAATAGTACATCTGTGTTGGGTTTTGATTATAAAAATAGGGAAGTATCCACAAACATGCTTTGGGTTGATTATGATTATACCGAAACTTTAGATATTGAATTATTAAAAGGAAGAAATTTTAATAGAAGTTATGCTGCAGATAGTCTAAGTGTTTTAATTAATGAAGCGATGGTTAAAGAACTAAGAGAGGAAAACCCTATAGGGCTACGTTTCTTTTTGGCAGATTCTATTCAGTATTCAGTTATAGGAGTGGTAAAGGATTTTAATTTCCAAGAATTAGATAAAGGGGTAGAACCTATTACGTTTTTTATGGATGGCAATGCTCCTATGCGGTATGCGTATGTTAAGGTAGCGCCAACAAATCTTTCACAGACCTATGAAGCCGTAAAAAAGGTTTGGAATAAAATTGAACCAGACACCCAATTTTTAGGCTCCTTTTTAGATGAAAATATAGATCGAACTTTAACTAAGGAACGCACAATGACCACGATGATTTCGAGTGGTTCCATTTTAGCAATCATTTTAAGTTGCATCGGACTTTTTGCAATATCATTATTGGTAGTCTCGCAAAGGCGAAAAGAGATTGGTATTCGAAAAGTGGTAGGTGCTAGCGTAGCAACCATCACTGTTTTATTGGCTAAAGATTTTTTAAAATTGGTCGGAATCTCTTTTGTAATTGCTACGCCTATTGCTTGGTATGCTACTTCACAATGGCTTCAAAACTATGTGTATCGCATTGATTTGAATATATGGATTTTCGTAGTTGCAGGTTTAATAGCTCTGATAATAGCGGTTTTAACCATAAGCTTCCGTACAATCCAGGCTGCATTGAAAAACCCAGTAGAGAGTTTGAAAACCGAATAATACTAAAAGAAATAAAAGTTATGCTATTAGAATTAAACAACATTTTTAAATGGGTATCCCAGGGTGGAAATCGTATTTTTTTGTTGAAAGATATAAGCTTAAAAGTAGAAGAAGGTGCGTTTATTTCAATTATGGGACCCTCTGGTTCCGGGAAATCAACACTTTTAAATGTTATAGGAATGCTCGATGGTTTTCAGGAAGGGGCATACAATTTTTTAAGTGAACCTGTCCATACGATGAAAGAAAAAAATCAGTCAAAATTGTATAAAGAATATATTGGGTTTGTTTTTCAAGCATATCATTTGATAGACGAACTTACGGTGTATGAGAATATTGAAACGCCTTTACTGTACAAGAACGTAAAATCTGCCGAACGAAAAGCTTTGGTGGCTGATATGCTTGATAGGTTTAACATTGTAGGTAAAAAAGATCTTTTTCCGAGTCAGTTGAGTGGGGGGCAGCAGCAATTAGTGGGTATCGCACGTGCTTTAATAGCAAAACCAAAGCTTATTTTGGCTGATGAACCTACGGGAAACCTCAATTCAAAACAAAGTAAGGAGATAATGCAACTTTTTAAGGAGCTAAACTCAGAAGGTGTTACCATAATTCAAGCGACCCATTCAGAAGCCAATGCGGCTTATGGTTCACGGACTTTGCATCTTTTAGATGGGGGTCGAAATAATATTTAATTCAATTTTTCAAAATCATGAAATATAAAATTATTTGCTACTTTTTTTTAAGTCTTCCTATTTTAGTTTTTTCTCAAAATGAAAAAAGAAGCGTACACACCCTAGCGGAATGTATAGCTTTAGCACTAAAAAATAATCTGGAATTAAAGCAATCGCTATTAGCCGCGAAGACACGTGATATTTATTTCAAACAAAATAAAAATGCACTCTTACCAACACTAAATGGTAACTACACTATGGGAATCTCAAATGGCCGTAGCATCGACCCTTTTACAAACGCTTTTGTAAATGAGGCGCTTAGCTTTTCGAATGTAGGATTGGGGCTGGATGCTACTATTTTTAATGGGTTTAGACTTATTAATAGCTGGAAACAGGCAAAATTAAATCTTGAAGCTGCTGAAATGGAAACTGAGACGGCTAAACAAACCTTGATCTTAAATGTTACGTTGCGCTACCTTCAGGTATTGAATTCACAAGATTTAATAAAACTAGCAAAAGCAAGTGTTGCAAGCACCCAAGTGCAATTAGATAGACTTAAAGCACTTTATGAGGAAGAAACAGGAAACCCAGCTGAATATAGGGATTTGCAAGGGCAAATGGCAGCAGATGCTTCAAGTTTAGCTGAAAGTGAAAACATGCTTGAAACAGAAATTTTAAACCTCAACAGCCTATTAAATGTAGAGGAAGAGGTTACGGTTGCTTCCCTAAATCAAAAGCTAGCAATAGAAGCATACCCGTATACTGCAAATGAAGTTTACTTACAAGCGTTGGATGTATTTCCATCCATTAAAGCAAGCGATTTAAGCTTGAAAGCTGCAGAAAAAGGCATCGCGGTGGCACGTGCGCAATACATTCCTGAAATAAGCCTTTTTGCAAATCTAAATACTAATTATTCCAGTGCGGCACGGCTGTTTAACGAAACAGGAACAAGCATTGTGGAAACAGATGATTTTGTTACAATTGGGAGTCAAAATTTCCAAGTTATGACGGAACAATCAAATTTTAACAGTGAAGAAATTTCTTATAACGCCCAATTTGACAATAACCTTAATTCTTCTCTTGGAGTAGCGGTTACGGTTCCTATTTTTAATGGTTTTCGAGCTAAGAATACTGTTGCTTTAGAAAAAATTAAAAAAGAAGAAGCACAAACAGTCTTAGAAAAAACAAAACGCGACCTTCAGCAAGCAGTTAAGCAATCTTACAATACAATGCAGACTGCTTTTGCGCGCTATAAACTGTTGCAAGCACAAGTAGCGGCTTATAGCGAGTCTTTTCGTATTAATGAGATTCGTTTTAACAATGGAGTTTCTAACAGTGTTGAATATATTATTAGTAAAAATAATTTAGAAAGTGCACAGATAAACTTGGCTAATGTGGGTTATGAGTACCTGCTTAGAGTAAAAGTTTTGGAATATTATCGCGGAAATATTTAAATTTAGATAAAGATTAAAAATAATTGTTAACTTTGCTAAATATAAAATAGCAACATCATTTAGCTATATATAAATCAAAAAATCAATCCCCCTCATCATTTTGATAAGGGGGATTTTTTGTTAAGAAAAAAGAATTATTTATTTACTCCTGTTACATGAATTCAATTGTTATTTTTTAGTTCGGTGATTAACCCCATTGGATATTTAATAGCATAGTACTAACGTTTTTTTAAAAACTAATTAAGATTCAATATAAAGTTAGACGGATTAACGATATTATTTGTGTTATACCGACATTAAATATTATATTTCGTATAATATCTTAAAAAAACAATTATGGTTTTAATAATGTCTCGCAAAACTCTAGTTTCTATCAATTATTGATATAACTTGTAGAATATGATTTTAAAGAATAATGGATACATTAGATAATAGTTATATAGATATACACCCTTTATTAGAAGAAGTAGAGGGGAATACCACCATTTGTAAGATGCTCATTGAATCGTTTATTAAGGATATTGATAGCTACGTAAATACGATGAATAGCGAATTGAATACCAATAATTTTCCTGCATTATACCAAGTGGCACATAAAATAATACCAAGTATAAGAATTTTTAACATCGATAAATTAGAGCCTATCATACTTGAATTGGAATCTAAATTGAAAAATCACGAGGATTTGGAGTGTATAAAAAAAAATATTGAGACTAGTATTGAAATTTTTAATCTGGTTAAAACGGAATTACTAAGCGAACATAAATCAATTGAAAATGCAGCGTCATAAAATAGTTTTAGCTGAAGATAATTCAACACTATCGTTACTTTTAAAGTATAGATTAGAAAAAGAAGGTTTTGAAGTTTTAATTGCAGCCGATGGTAAAAGTGCTGTTGAATTGGTGGAAAACCACCATCCAGATTTGGTTTTAACCGATATAATGATGCCATTTTACAGTGGTCTTGAGGTTATAAGCCATATTAGAAACAAATTAAAAAAGGAAACTCCTGTTATTGTATTTTCATCCGCAGGACAGGAAGAGATGGTTCTAAAAGCATTTAGCTTAGGAGCCAACGATTTTATGACGAAACCATTTAGCCCTAATGAATTAATCATTAGAGTTAAAAGACTTTTTAGCGTTTAAAAAAACTAATTTTCGTGAATATATATCAACACTTACTTGAATTTTTCAATGAAACGCCATTTTTAATAAAATTTGCAATTATAGTGGTGGTGGTTATGGTTATAACCATCATCGTGCTCATTATCAGTTTAAAGATGATACGCTCTTTATTAAATATAAAAGACAAAGAAATTTTGGGGTATAAAAAAGAATATGAGGCTTTAGTAGTGGAGTATCTTTTTTCTGAAGCCCAAACTGGGGAGTTAAGCGATAAACAGCACTCTATAATACTTAAAATAAAAGAGGATATTAAAGTAATTCCAAGGCGAAAAAGTGTCATTACGGTTTTAAGTAGTTTAATGAATGAGGTTTCTGGCGAAATGTCTGATGCTATTCAAACATTATATCATAAAACAGGGCTTATTAGTTATGCCAAAGTACGTTTGAAAAGTAAAAAATGGCATTTGGTAGCGAAGGCTATTGGAGAGTTAAGACGTTTTAAAATTCACGAAGTTCAAGATGAAGTTTCAAAATATATTAATCATCCGCGTGTAGAAGTTAGAAAAGAGGCGCAATTGTATTTAGTGCATTTGTTTAAATTTAAGGGGCTTAATTTTTTAGATGATTTGGAATTGCCACTCTCAGAATGGCATCAACTCCAATTGCTAGAAGCGTTGCTAAATTTAGAAGATCAGAAAATTTGCGATATAAAACCTTGGCTTAAATCCGCTAACATAAGCGTGGTTTTATTTGCCTTAAAACTGGTTAAAGTGTATAATCAATTTGAATTAAAGGATACCCTCGTTGAGTTACTTTCACATCCTGAAAAGGAAGTAAAGCTCTACGCAAGTGTTGTTTTAAATAAATTGTTTGGTTATGAGGTTGCAGCATCACTAAAGCCAAATTATATTAATTAAAAAATGAAAATCGAATCGGTCTTATTTAAAAATTAATTTTGAGCTTAAAGAGAGGTTTTTTTAATCCAGATAGTAATAATCAATAGATAAAAATGGATAGCAGTACTGCCCAGATTATAATAGAAATATTTCATTATTTGTTTTTCACTTGTTCTGTATTGGCAATACTCTCCTATATTATATTGTCTGTGATTTCAGCACGCGAAACTATAGAGTATGTTAAAAAAAATAGTTTTGTAAACTACAATCATATTCTTTCTTCCCCTATCTCGCCTTCAATAACTATTATTGCGCCTGCATATAACGAAAGTCTTAATGTGGTTGAAAATGTGAGATCGCTTTTATCTAATCATTATCCTAATTATAATGTGATAATTGTAAATGATGGAAGTGCCGATGATAGTTTGGAAAAACTTATTGAAGCCTACGATCTAGAGCATATTGACTATGAAGTAAATGGAAAAATAGAAACCCAGCCTTTTAGGCGAGGTGTTTTTAAATCGACTAACCCAGCCTTCGAAAAACTAATTGTTGTAGATAAAGAAAATGGGGGGAAAGCAGATGCTTTAAATATGGGTTTAAATATTAGCGAAAGTAAATATGTAGCTTGTATAGATGTAGATTGTTTGCTATTAGAAGATGCACTTCAGAAAATGATAAAGCCCTTTATGGAAGCTTCAGATCATAAAGTTATTGCCGCAGGAGGTGTTATTAGAATTGCAAATTCCTGTATTATAAAAGGAGGGAAGTTAATAGAAGTTAATTTACCAAAAAATTTGCTGGTTCAGGCTCAGATTTTAGAATATTTACGAGCATTTTTACTTGGTAGAATGGCTTGGAGCAGATTAAACGGTTTGTTAGTAATTTCGGGTGCATTTGGCATTTTCGATAAAAGTATAGCTATAGAAGTTGGTGGTTACGATACAAAAACCGTAGGAGAAGATATGGAAATCATTGTTAGAATGAGACGCTATATGGAAGAACAAAACAAAAAATACAGAGTAGCTTACATTCCAGATCCATTATGCTGGACCGAAGCTCCTGATAATTATAAAACACTGATATCTCAAAGAAATAGATGGACACGAGGTACAATTGAAACCCTAAGAAAGCACCGAAAAATAGCGTTTAATAGAAATTATGGCAAATTTGGCTTAATAAGTTACCCCTATTGGTTGGTTTTTGAGCGTTTGGCGCCAATTATAGAATTAACAGGCCTAATCTATTTCGGAATTCTAGTTAGCTTCGGCATGGTACATTGGGAATACGCAGTTTTGTTTATTGCGATAGCCTATTTTTTTTCTGTCCTCTTTTCAACAGTAGCTTTATATTCTGAAGAATTAACCTATAATCAATACAAGAAAAGAGGGGCGGGCTATAGGTTGATTCTCTTATGCTTTATTGAACCTCTTATTCTACACCCAGTTGTATTATACGCTGCAATTAGAGGAAATATAGATTATTATTTCAATAAGAAAAAGAAATGGGGAGCTATGGAACGAAAAGGAATGGCAAGCGCTGAAACAAATTAATTTTTATTGTAAGTAGTATATGACGTTTGGATTAAAAAATAAAGATATTTTAAATTATGGGTACCTAACAATTGCACTCATACTAGCGTTATGGGCAATCGGGCTGTACGAAATTGTTATGTCTAAACCATTAGGTGAAAATGACCCTACTGTTGCACTTGTTTTATTTTACAAATTCCTTAATGATTTTTGGTTTGGAGTCGTTGTCGGGCTTTTATTTCTGTTATTGTATTTAATCGTTAATATTTGGAGTAAAAAGCTAGCTACAATTTTAATAGGGATAATTTTTTCGGTAGTTATTATTGCACAGTTTTCGCTGGTAAAGTATAGCTTAACTACATTAATCAATTTAGGAGCAGATATTTTGGGCTACTCTTATAACGATGCTTTTAATACTGTGGCTAGTTCAGAGTCTATTTCTTTTACTTATTTTCTCCCCTTTATTATTTTTCCAGCAGTATTTATTTTATTATATAGGTTACTAAAAAAGTACAGTAACCATCGTGTTCTGTTATGGGGAGGAATTGGCGCTATTGTTATCTTTGGCGGTACTGCTTTATTGCAGCAGGATGCCACAGCACAAAGATTTCAAAATAAAACAGCTTTTTTAGTAAACGACCTTATAAAATTTAAGGTTGAGGCTAATAAAATGAGCGCCCTAAACTTTTCAGATAGAGAAGATTTTCCATTGCTTAAACCCTTTGATACTCCCGACGTTTTATCGCCGTTTTTTAATACAAATGAAGCGAAACCAAATATAGTTTTTATTGTAGTTGAAGGATTGGGGAGCGAGTTTCTTGATGGCAATGATTACAGTGGTTTTACCCCCTACCTTGATACATTGATAAACAAATCGATGTATTGGGAAAATTTTGTAAGCACCACAGGTCGATCCTTTGGGCTTTTACCTTCCTTATTTGGTTCCCTACCTTTTGGTGAAACAGGCTTTTTAGAGATTAAAAACACCCCGTCACACTTGTCGCTAATAAACATTTTAAAAGCCAATGGTTACTATACTTCTTTCTATTCTGGCGATGCTTCCAGTTTTGATAGAAAAATAAAATTCTTAGAGTATAATGGCATAGACAAGCTGGTTGATGAAAATAGTTATAGCTCAGCTTTCGTTAAAACGAAAGCCAACGATGGTGGTTTTTCATGGGGGTACCCCGATGGTGAAATTTTTAAAAAAGCATTGCAATCACTTAATATTGAAAAGCAGCCCCGATTAGATATTATAATGACGCTTACTAATCACGAGCCTTTTCAATACCCAGATAAAGAAGATTATATGGCGCAAGTGGATAATTTAGTTAACGCGTCTGAAAAACCTGAAGCATTAAAAAATAAAATTTTAGGGCATCGCGATATTTTTGGAAGTCTTTTATATACAGATAATAGCCTCCGAGATTTTATGCAAGCGTATTCCCAAAGGCCAGATTATAACAATACTATTTTTATAATAACAGGCGACCATCGGTTAATTCCGATTGCAATGAAAGATAAACTCTGCAGGTATCATGTGCCCCTTTTAATGTATAGCCCCATGTTAAAAAAAGCTGAAAAATTTAAATCGGTTTCCTCACATTGGGATGTAACTCCAAGTTTATTAAGTTATTTAACCCATAACCATAAATTTAAACCATTAGAAGAAACGGCTTGGATGGGGAAGGGTTTAGATACCGTTAAAACGTTTAGAAATTTAAATAGCATTCCCTTAATGCGATATAAAGGAGATCTTAATGATATAATTTATAAAGAGTATTTATTTTCTGGGAACGAATTGTATAAAATTAACGAACGTTTTGAAACCAGTAAAATAGAAGATGCAGCCATTTTAAAAACCATTACAGACTCTTTAATGGCGTTTAAAACGATGAACGCATACGTTACCCAACGTGAAAAAATATTTCCTGAGGCATTAAATACCTATTCCAACGCAAAAAAGAAATTTTCAGCAGCACAGTTAGCTGTTATTAATAAGTATGCAGAAGGAAAGAGTTTTGATGAATTATTTATAATAGCCAGAGATTTAGCTTTCGAAAAAAAATATGAAATAGCCAATTTACTCATTGATTATATTTTAAATGAATTTCCAAATTATTCAGAGGCAAGAGTTTTACGAGGAAGAATTTTAGCGTGGCAAGGAGATTTTGAGGAATCTGAAGCGGTCTTATTAGAAGCCATCAAACGATCTCCATACATCAGTAATGCCTATGAAGCAATCTTAGACATGTATTGGTGGTCTGACCAAGAGAAAAAGTCTAAAGCTATTTTTGAACAGGCTCTACTAAACGAAGTGCAAAATCCAGAAATTAGTTTTAAAATGGCCAAGGCTTATCAACGAAGTAACGAAACAGAAAAAGCAGGTAAAATTATGGATAGCCTTATTCAATTATATCCAAACACATCTGAATATACAGCTTTTAAAACCAGCTTACAATAAAACGATTCCTATCATGAAAAAGTTCTTTTTAGTTTTACTAATTTTCACTAGTATCTGTTCTTTTGGGCAAGAAAGAGTTTTTACAGGCGATCCAGATAAAGCATTTGAAGTTGCCAGGGAGATGGCATTCAATGAGCAAAGAGCGCAAGCACAAGATACGCTCCGCTTACTTCTCGTAAAATACCCCAATTACCACGACATTCGTTCTTTTTTGGCGAATACTTACTCTTGGGACGGCGCCTATAGTATGGCCAAGAAGGAATTTGAATACATATTAACTGACAGTCCTGATAGACTGAATGATTGGGAGGCGATGATTACCAATGAATTGAGAAGTGACGCTCCCGAAAGCGCTTTAGCAATGACTGAAAAGGCTTTTAAGCATTTTCCTAACAATGCGGAACTCTTGTATTTAAAAGCCACGGCAGAAGACGATTTAGAGAATAGTGAAGAAGCTTTACAAACCCTTAACACTTTATTAAATTTAAATCCGGAACACGAAAAAGCACAGCGTTTTAAAGTAAATTTGATAGATAAGTTAAGTAAAAATACGATTGGTATAGCAACCTCTGTCGATGTTTATTCAGAAGTATTTGATCCGATGCAGTATTATTTGGTGAAATATTCTAGACAGACCAAATTTGGTAGTATTCATGCTAAAATGAATATAAACCATAGATTTTCCTCCACAGGAGTACAATTTGAAGTAGATGCCTACCCTAAAATTACCAAGGGCTTGTATGCCTATGCAAATTTTGGCGTTTCAAATTCGTTTTTATTTCCAGACCTACGTTTTGGAGCTGAATTATATAAATCACTACCTAAAAGTTTTGAAGCTTCCCTAGGGTTTAGAACCCTCAAATATACTTCGCATACCACTATATATACAGGATCTGTGGGTTGGTACACAGGCAATAACTATTTGTCTTTTCGTTCCTATGTTACTCCGGGAGAACCAGACACCAGTGTTTCGGGAACACTTAGTTACAGAAGGTATGGTAAAGATGCAGATACGTATTTTAGCCTTGCCATGGGGATTGGATTTTCACCAGAAATATATAGATTTTTTGGTGAATTTAATGAGGACGTCATAGTTAATCTCGACTCTCAGAAATTTAATGTAGGGTATAGTTTTTCGAGTAAAAACAAAAAAAATTCCCTAGGGATTAATGCCGGTGTCGTGCATCAAGAAATTAGCTTTGCCCCAGGAGAATACTTTTGGATTTATTCCTTTTCATTGTCTTGGAATATGAAATACGTAAAGTAATTTATTCTATACCTTTTAGGGTATCATTAAAAATAGCGCGCATATAGCGCGCTATTTTTACATATCCTTTACGTGAGTGTTCTTTATATTTACTTCCGTTAAGAGAGAAATTTTTCTCGCAATTCTAAAACTAAAGCTTTAGATAAAGGCTTGTCCATATAATCCTTAATGTGGTTGTTTTTTCCAGCACGTTCTTGGTCGTCTGGATTCAGTGATGAGGTTAGCATCACAATAATGTGACTTCCTTTTTGGTCTTCATCAAGCTTGTTGTATTCCTCCATAAATTCAAAACCATTCATGGCAGGCATATTAATATCGAGAAATATTAAATCTGGCTGTGGGTAGGTATCTTCCATTCCGTTGTAATTTTTTTTAGATGTAAGATAATCCAGCCCTTCTTGCCCACTAGTAACTGAATGAATATTGTTTGCAACGCCAGCGAGATTAATGATTATTTCGTGGTATTCATTAGTTGCTTTATCATCATCAATTAGTAGAATTGTATTAAACTTTTTCATATTTTTTGTAATTTCTTAAATATAGTAAAATAAAATGTACACCCTTTGTTAATCTCAGATTCTATCCAAATAGTACCTTGGTGCATATCAACAATTTTTTTGCAAATAGATAATCCGATGCCGGTACCTTGGTATTCGTCTTTGTTGTGAAGCCTTTGAAAAATAACAAAAACTCTATCAAAATATTTTTCATCCATGCCAATACCATTGTCCTTAACAGAAAAGAGCCAATAGTCTGGTTGCTCATCAACTTTAATTTGAATATGGGGCGCGGTATCTGGTTTTTTAAATTTTAAACCGTTATTGATTAAATTCTGAAAAAGTTGTTTTAACTCAATCCCTAAACCCATTACGGTGGGTAAGGTATCACACTCTATTGTAGCATTTGTATCTTTTATTATCAATTCGTGATCTAAAAGAATATTACTAACAATTGTATTAATGTCTACAGTTGTTACTTCTTTTACTTTCCCAATTTTTGAATAGTCTAATAAGTCTTTTATTAAGGTTTTCATTCTTAAAGACGCATCTTCTATATGTTTCATATATTTTAAGGCGTTGTCATCTAATTGGTGAATGTACAATTCACTAATTAGTCCAATATAACTAGACATTGTGCGTAGGGGTTCTTGAAGGTCATGCGATGCTACATATACAAACTGTTCAAGTTCTTTGTTTACAGATTTTATTTCCTCTATCTGCTTCTCTTGCTCATTAAAACTCATTTTTAGCTCTTCAGCCATAGCATTGAACGACTTTCCTAAATCTGCTAATTCATTTTTTCCTTCAATTTTAATACGTTCATCTAAATTTCCTTTACTCATTTTTAAAGCTGCTTTCTTTAGCTTATAAATGGGCTCCGCAATAGAATATGTAATTTGAATTGTAATGAGAACGGCAAGCAAAATCCCAATCAGCCCCGTAATTAAAATTATATTGGAGACCGACTTTAAATTACTCGAAAGTTTCGCGTTATAACTATCAAAAGCCCGCGAATAATTTAAATTGAGGTGATCAATATAGTTGTCAATGGATGTATTTAGGGTTGTTATTTTATCGTTATAAATAACTAATGCTAAATCTACATTGGCTTCATTCTCTGTCTGACTGTTAAACAGACTCCTAAATTTAATCGTGTGTGTTATTAAAGCTTCGGTGTCACCGATTAATTTTTTTAACAGTACTCTATCCGTACTCTCTTCGGGCAAATCTTTTTTTAATACAGCTAGCTGGTTTTGAATATAAGTGAGTTCCACTTCAACAATTCCTTTTACTCTATTAATCGTACTAATCTTATCGTCACCATTTATTCTATTAGTTAAAAGAAGGTCTAGTTCTTTATTGATAGATTGATATTTGTGCAAGACATTAATTGCAGGGTTTATTTTTGATTGTAGGGTATTATAGGTTTGAGTTGCTCTACTTGAAATAACCTGATTTAAAACAATTTCAGCTAGTAAAATAACTATTAAAACCCCAAAAGCTAGAATTAATTTATGACGTATCTTCATAGTGAAATAGTATTATCGTGTAATTTGGGTAAGTGGCTTTTCTTTAGACCCGAATTTATATAAGGAAAAGTATATGCCTTTGGAGGCTCCTTTTTTACTGATAGCAATATTTCCACAAATACCTTGATAATAATTTACCTCATAGAGCGCCTCTCTCAACCAATCGTCGAAAGCTGTATTTTCATCCTTAGTTTCATTTATCGTTCTAAGCTTACTAAGCACAATATTCATAGCGTCATAGGCTTGCATGGGTGGCCAAACAGAAGAAGGTTTTTCAGCAAACCTATTTTCATAATTTGTTAGAAATTCAGCAGCACGCGTATAATTGCCATCTGCTTGTGTAAAGAATGGAAACTCGGTGCCTATTATTGCTCCTTCAGAATTACTGTAAAATTCCGGGTCTAGTAAAACAGTAGAACCGAAGAAAGGAGCTGTAATACCCATCGCTCTCGCTTCTTTCATAGCAAAACCAAATTCCTTATATCCAAAAAACACATAAGCGTCGTAATTTTCGTCTTTAAGGAGGGTTAATTGGTCTGTAAATGAAGTTTGTCCTGCTTTTACAGGAATTATATTTATTTCAATCTTAGCTATATCTAAAAGTCTTTTAACTTCTTGCGTAGCACTCGTCATATAGTCATTTGGAAATTGTAATACGGCCACTTTTTTAAGCCCTAATTCTATAATCCGAACAGCAACAAGGCCATTGGTTTCCTCAGTTGATTTAGCAATATTAAACACATTCTTGTTTAATAAGTTGAATACGTTGCCATTATTTAAAGGGTTTACTAGTATCACTTTGTCCTCCAATACGTTGTCTTGAACGCTAACTGTACCGTCTGTATTACTGATAAAGAGGATGCTGATATCGTGCTCCTTTCGTAGCTTATTATATGCCGGAATAGCATTGTTTTTGTCCCATTTATCATCTTCAATATACAAATTTACCTTGGGCTCGGAGTTTAAGCGATTTGAATTGTACTCTTCAACCGCTAATTGCATAGCGTTTGAAGGGGCTATTCCTAAATCTGTAGCTCGCACGGTAAGGGGGCCGATATACCCAATATTTACTTCTGCTACTTTTTTCGTTTCGCAGCCGAAAAAACTAAAGAAAATGACTATTGAAGTAATAAAAATTAAAGGCAATGATTTATTTTTTTCCATTTTTTTTATTATTACTTTTTGGTATAAACCACGACTAAAGCCTTAATTGTTAGTTATTGAAAATTTATTTGAAGGTGTTTTATCACTTAATATTATGTGATTCGCTGCCTTAAAAAGCCTTAATGCCTTTAAAACCAGTGAGCTAAAAATGTGTCGTTTTTTGTTCACTACTTCTTTATGTAAGACACACAAGATATAAACAATTAAAAAAAAATACGGGATTTATTTAAAGTATATCCATGCTTAGGTTGAAAAAAAGGCATCGAGGGCAAAATAGTTTTTGAATAGAAAATTAAAAACGTTCGCAGAAGATTAATTGAAATCGTTTTTTGTTATACGTTGTAACGCACACTATAATGTTTTGTAGGAAAAATTAATTCATTACGGATTCCCGTAAAGCGATGAATGCGTTTTATTTTATGTTTGATGAAATATAAACCAATTAAAAATCCCATTTTATCTTATGAAAAAACTATTATTATTCGTGATGATATTTTGTTTGTTTATTCCTAAATCCAAGGCACAGGATGATGGTATTATTGCTGCGGCTGCTGGTATTGCAGCAATTGGAGCAATAGTTGTTAGTATAAACCAGATGAAAGAACAGGCCGAACTCAAGGCTACCGAATGGTTGCTAAACAACCGTCCAGGCATGACAAACTTCTCTTTAAAAACATTAGACTTTGACGGTAAAAAGGCTAAAGACATGTCTGCGGTTTCATTAATAACGTATAAAATTCAGGAATTCGAATTAGCTGAAAAACCAAAACTGGATGGAAAGAAATTTGTGTTGTTTGGTTTTACTAGTAACGGATGGATAAGTGAGTATGGGGTGGACTTTAGTAGGATACGTTGGCATTTAATTGATGCAGAAGAATGGATGAAGATGATGGTTGCGTATGTAAAAACGGCCTCCAGTGAAAGGGATGATTCTAATATAGAAGAGCGCCTACGCAATGGTAAAATTGTAAATAGAGGTATTAGTGAACGTATGAAAACTACAATCCCTTTCTATAAATTGGAAGAGGATATGTATACTGTTGCCGATTATAGTGATTTGATGAAGCTGGTTTATAATGAACGCTCGCTAGGTATCTATTTAAAGCAAACTTCAGATCTTGTACAAATAGGACGTGGTGATATTATTAAGATTCACGATTTTTTTTATGGAGATAAATAATACATTCCCACCAACGCGCTAACAAAGCGTGATTAACACAATGCAGTCTTTGCAATACAAGCTTAATAGTGCTTTTTCATATTTGTAGGAAAAAGTTTATATTTGAGATTCTCCCCAATTTAAAAATTCCAAATGTAAGCTTTTCATAATAGATGACTTCGATACCTTTTGAAGAAAGTTTGGGGCTTTCAGACATCTTGATGATTTAAAAAGATTGTGTTAGAAATTGATTGTATAGATCTTCAAAAGATTTTTCTTTTTCAAGATTGAGTTTTTTTCTTAACCTATATCTTTTTGTATATAAACTACTTGAGGATATATTAAAAATCTCACATATTTCTCTTGTTGTTTTTCCATTTAAAATTAAAGAAATTAACTGCTCATCTTCTTTTGTTATATCTGAATGTTTTTTTGATAAATAAAATAAGAAGTCTATGTGTTGTTGGTTTGACAGTGTATTGATTTGTTGCAAATCTGTTTTATTATGAAGTAATTCTTGAAAAGCTATTCTTAAATTATTTATTTGAGTTTGATCTATTCCATTTTTATTAATAGTTCGTACTTTAGATTTCAAATCTTCTAAAAAATTCTCTATTTTATCTATCTGGTTAGCAAAAGTGATTAAGTGACCTTGATTATACTTTACTTTCTCTTTTAATAATGCTTCTTGTAGTTTTTTGTTGTTTAATTTTATTTCTATTGACGATTTTTCCAATTCTGAAATTTCATATTTATTTTGCCTATTTTTAATAATCAAATATGCTATGCCTAAAATTAAAATAGCTAACGAAATAATTACAATTAAGATTATTTTGTTTAATTTTTCCTTGGCTTCATATTTTTCTATTTGATACAGTTTTTCAGATAAATCATATTCTAATTTTAAAGCTAAAATTTTATCTTCGCTATTAGCCTCGTTTAAATCATTTGTTGCTTTTGTGTTTAATCTTTGATACGCTAATGCCATTTTATAATTTTTTAAAGAGTCATAAACTTTTGCATATTCGTCATAAACACCCTGTAGATAATTTTTATAATCATATTTTAACGACAGCTCTTCTGCCATTTGTAAATAGTCTAAAGCTTTTGTGAAATTACCTTGTATCGTCTCAATACTTGCAATATGTAAAAGACAATAATTTTCTACTTTAGGGTTATCATTTTCTGATAAAATATTTTTAGCCTCATTAAATAGTGCTTTAGCTTTTACATAATTTTTCTCGTATTTATACCATTCCCCTTTGTGAATTTTTAAAACACTTATTGAAAAATCGTTTTTGATTATATTATTTAACGAATCAACCTTGTCGTAATATAAAAATGCTTTTTTTTTGTAAAATGAAGAATCTTTTGAAGTGAGTACATAATTTGGATTTTCTTTTATTTTCCTCCAAACATAATTAGTGTATGCATCTCCAATATTTAAATATAAACTTGATAAATTTTTTACATCATTTAATTGTTTAAAGATTTGAACAGCTTCTTCATACGTTTTAATTCTTGAATCTAGGTTTTGTGTTATATTTCCTTTATTTATAAGTAATCGTCCTAGTAATTTTAAATCATTAATTTTTCTTACGTTAAATTCTCCTTTTAAAAAATAGTCATAAGCTTTTACACTATTTCCTTGTTGAAACCAAAAATTTCCTAAAACCAAATAAGTGTCGGCTAATTGCTTTGGATTTTTATTTTCTTCAGCAATTTTTAAATTTTTTATTAAAATTTCTAAAGTATATTTTGGTTCTAAAAATGTACTCTCCTTTATTAAGTTATTTATTGCTAAAACGTCTTTGTTTAATATAAATTCACTTATATTAAGCTTTATCTCTTTGTTTCTATCAATAGTTTGTGCGTGTGTTACATATGAAACACAAGAGAAATAAAGTGTAATAATTATTTTAATAAGTTTTTTGTTCAATGATTTATATTTAAATGGTAATTTACTAAAATAAAAAAAGCCCTCAAAAAATTGTAAGAGGGCTTTTAAACTAACCTAACTAAATATTATAGACTTAGAAACTATAATTTTATTTATTTCTTAATAATTTTTTGTGTATAAATCTCCCCAGTAGTAGTATTTACCTTAACAAAGTAAACTCCTGAATCCATTTTTGATACATTCATTAGTTTATGAGAACTGTTAAAGGTGCGTACCAATTGCCCCATAGAATTATAAATAGTAATATTTTTTACTTCTATATTACCCTTTACATCAATATATAAATCATCTTCTGTAGGGTTTGGGTAAAATGAAATGACATTAGTTTCTAGGTCAACTTCATCAACACTCAATGTGCACGCATTAATAACTTCAATTTCTGTATCACAGCCAGGTGCATTATTCTCTATTAAGTATAAACTTGGGTCTGGATTTGATGCCAAATACCCACAAATACTCTCCACTTCGCAGGTACTCAATTGCGAATTGTTTTGAATAAGAACTATACCGATTTGTTCTGGATTCATATTTTCTAATCCCGATAGACTTGTTAAGTTTTGTTCATCTACTATACCAAGTGCAACAAAATTAGGATCTGTTAAATTGCTCAATGGCTCTAAGTTAGTTAATGCATTGTTAGCAAAATATAAATTTACCATACCATTTACGTAAGGACTTTGTCGTAAACGCTGCACGTTGTTTAACCCTGTTAGGGTAGTCAAATTAACATTATCATAGATAACTATTCCCACACCAACATCAGTTACATTTTGTAAGCCTTCAATAGAAATAAGGGAAATATTGTTTTTTATCTCAAGATTTCCAATTGTTGTAAGTCCTTCTAAACCATCTAGCGATTCTAATGATGGGTTTTGCTCTATATCTAATGAATTATACAATTCTTCATTTGTGATAGTTGTTAAATTACTTAATGCTTGAATATTTGTAATTGAACTATTATTTGTTAATTGAAAAGCTTCAATAGATTGCAAATTCTCTAAACCATCTAAGCTACCCAAAAGATCATTACTTCGAATGAATAACTTACCATCAATATATGTTAAATTCTCTAATCCGCTAAAGGAGGTCAAAGCATCACACTCTTGAAAATACACATCTCCAGTAATAGAGGTAAGATTAGATAATGCACTTACACTTGCTAATGCAGGTAAATCTTCCAATCTAAAATTAATAACTATAGTTTGTAAACTGTTTAAACCATCTAAACTTGTTAAACTTTCATTGTTAACAATATTAAATGTTTTAGAAATAGACCCAAAAGTACTAGGCGGTGTAATAATGGAGGTTAAGTTATTTAGTCCTTGCAAATTGATTAATGCAGGATTATCTCTAATGTTTATATCGATATCTCCATTTAAAGTAGTAAGACCTTCTAAACCGGCTAAGTTTTGCAAACTATTATTTCGCATTATATGAAAACCTAAAAAAGGATCAGATGATGTTCCTAAAGCAGTAAGGCCGTTTAAACCTTGAAGGTTTATTAAGTTATCACAATCACTTATATCTAAGCCTTTAGCTATAGTTGTTAAATTTTCTAAACCGCTAAGGTTAGTATTATAATCTAAAGATTTTATGATTAACCAGCCGTTGATTTCTGTTATATTTGACAAAGAAGAAAAATCTGCATTTTCTTGTATATACCTAAGTGTTAGATCACCATCTATTTGAGTACAGTTAGGGTACTGTATTAAAAAATAATCTAATTCATTTTGCGTTTCAAATGTCAAATCGCCTTCGGGACATTCAGGCAAATTACAGTTTGCTTCTACTTCTGCTATTGTAGCTGCTCCTGAAGCATTGCCACTAATGGTTGCTGGGAAACTGTTGTTTAAATAGATACATATACTTGTTGTACTAGCGTTGCTTAAACTACTATTGTTTTGGATGTTCAAGTTGCTAATGGTATTTGCCCAAATAGCATCTAAACCACTTAATGTTGTTAGAGCTGTATTGTTGTCTATTATTAACTCTGAACCATTAAGGGTTGCTAATGTTGCTAATGCTGTAATATCGGTTAGACTGTTGTTACCATTAATATCTAATCCAATAATTGCTGTAGCATCTGTATTAATACTTTCTATGTTTTCGAGACCATTTAAAGATATTAGATTATCATTATTGACAATTCGTAAACTGCCTAAAGATGTTATGTTAGAAAGTGCTGCTATGGTAGCTAGTTGGGTATTGCCATTAATTTCAAATTGTCCATTTACGCCAATTAAGGACAAATCGTTTAAACTAGTTAACTGGGTGTTTTGAATGATAACATCGCCTAAAACATATTGAATATTTGACAAGCCTGTTAAATTGGTAATATCTGTTCCATTTATGGTGAGTGCGCCAGAGATAGAAGTACAGTCAGGATAAAGCACCACAAAAGCATCTACTTCTGCTTGAGAAGCTAAGATAACATCACCTGGTGGACATTCATCTGTGCCACAAGTAACAGATACTTCTGTAATATTATTACATCCAGGCGCATTATTTTCAACAGTTACATCCACTCCATTAGCTATGGCATTACATAGACTATTAACATTACAAGTTGAAAGGTTGTCGTTATCTGATAAAGAGTAATTTTCAATATTAGTTGCATCAATATTATCTAATCCTGATAAACTAACCAAAGCATCGTTGTCATATATATCAATATATAGATTATCAGCGGTCGATAGGTTGGAAAGACTATTAATATTACTTAGCATAGGGTTCATTACAATACCAATTTGGGCAAAATTTGCTGTACTCTCTGGATTTATAGCATTTAGATTATCCAAACCGGTTAAAGATGTTAAATTAGGATTTGAAGATATTGAGATCCCTCTATTACTTACAGTAAGTCCTTGTAAGCCCTCTAAATTTGTTAAATGTGTCCCTCGTAAAAGAAAATTATCTAATTCCATGTTTGTAAATTGGGAAAAACCACTGATATCGTTAACAAAATCGTTATTAACATTTGATCCACCAATATATAGTTTGATCTCATTTGTTACTTCAATTGAAGTACAATTTTGATATGCGGCTAAAAAATAGTCGACATCGGTTTGAGTTTCCAAAGTAATGTTTTCAGTTGGGCAACCACTATAGCCACTACAGCCTGCCACTATTTGCATATCATTATTGCAACCTATAGCATTATCTTTAATATTATGAGTTGGCACACCTAAATTAAGTGCCTCACAAAGACTTTGAATGGAACAATTGGTTAATTGTGGATTATAACGTACCACAATATATGAAATACTGGCACCTTCTATGTTTTCCAACCCGTTTAAAGAAGTAATAGTGTCACAATATTGAACTGAAACCGTGCCATTGTTCATTGTGTTTAGGTTCTGTAAGGCTGTGAGATCAGTGAGTACAGGATTGTAGTAAATTAATAAATTACCATTTGTCGTGTTAGCCCCAATGCTTGTTAAACCATCTAAACCGTCTAAAGCGGTTAGGTGTTCCATATATTGTATATTAAAACTCTCCCCAACAGCGGTTAGGTTTTGTAAGCCATTTAAATTTGTTAATTCAGTATATTGAATTGTAAGGTTTTTTTCAACTGTTGTTATAAAAGATAACTCACTAATGTCAACTATTGGATCATTTATAGCATCTCCAGAGTTAGAACCTATAATTAAATTATGACTTATTATAGCACAATTGGAATAATTGCTTACAAAGTCATCAATATCTGCTTGAGTTTCTAGCAAGGTATCGAATGGAACGCATTGTGCATTAACTATTGCACTTGACCCTATAAATAGAGCAAATAGTAGGAGTTTTAATTGTTTAATCATTTTTGTTGTTTTTAAGGTTAATTACAATAATTTTGAACTGTTTTTTCATTTACATTATTAAATTGAACGACTAAAATGTAGATGAAAATGAAATAGGTTTACCCTAACTGTTTCTATAAAAAATAATAACAGATTTAGTTGTGATAAGTGTATAGTACTTAGACTCAGGGTGTTTTGCCAAAACTAAAACCTTTGTTATAAACAACAGTGTAATTTATATAGACACTATATAGACACGTGTTGATTTTTTAAACTAAAGGGAATAAACATTTTTGAAGTTATAAAAATTAGTTACTTGTATAAGTTTTATGATTGATTGGAATAATGATTTTTTGATAATTCCAAATATTTGGTTTTAACGAATCTGGTAAAACTTCTGTTTTTAAAGCTATTTTAGCATTTGATAAGTTAAGAGATAGATATAACAAAGAAGAACATCTTAAATTTTTATTATATATTTTAACAATCAAAATCAAGATTGTTCTATAATAGCATTTTTGGAGTTTGACAAGAATGAGGTTTCTAGCCCTATAAAAAAAATGATATTTAAAACTGATTCTAGTGACATTAAAATTTTAAATGAACTAAAACAAAAACTTGTTTTAGCAGCCCACTACCAATTTTGATGTTGAAAAAGTATCACTAAAAATGAAATTGTAACTTAACTAGAATATATTTTGAAATCCTACAGTGATAAAGAACTTTGCTAATTTCTTTTTCTATATTTGGGAATATAATTTCTCTCCAATAAAAAATCAACCGAATGTCTGAAGAACAAAAAAAACTCCTTGAAAAACAATTATGGGCTATTGCCAACCTACTTAGAGGCAAAATGGATGCAGATGATTATAGAAACTACATCCTAGGCTTTATTTTCTTTAAATACCTTTCAGAAAAACTACATCTTTATGCAGATGGAATCCTAAAACCCGATAATATAAAATATGAAGCCCTAGATGAAAATTCAGAGACTGGCAAAATATATATAGAGGCTATTAGAAAAGCTTGTGTAAAAAATTTGGGCTACTTCCTTAAACCTTCAGAATTATTTACCAGCATAGCGCAAAAGGGCAATAATCTTAGTGGTTTAGAAACGAATGATAACAATGAAGCGACCAAGTTTTTTATTATCGAAGATTTAGAGCGTATTCTAAACAACATCGAGCAAAGTACTATGGGTACAGACAGTGAAGATGATTTTGTACGTCTCTTTGAAGATTTAGATTTAACCTCATCCAAATTAGGAAGAACCGTAAAAGCCCAAAATGAAATCATCGCCAAAATTATTACACATTTAGACCAGATAGATTTTCAGCTAGAAGATACCGAAAGCGATATGCTAGGGGATGCCTACGAATATCTAATTGGAGAGTTTGCGGCAGGTGCGGGTAAAAAAGCAGGGGAGTTTTATACCCCTCAAGAAGTTTCAACGATACTGGCTAAAATTGTTACAAGCCGTAAAAAACGAATTAAATCTGTTTATGACCCTACTTGTGGTAGTGGATCACTTTTATTGAGAGTAGCAAAAGAAGTTGATGATGTGGGGTATTTCTACGGCCAAGAATTAAACCGTACTACCTATAACCTCGCACGTATGAATATGATACTTCACGATGTGCATTACACTAAGTTTGATATTAAACAAGAAGATACCTTAGAAGAACCACAGCATATGGCTATGGAGCTAAGAGCCGAGGCAATTGTAGCCAATCCACCATTTTCTGCAAAGTGGAGCGCAAAAGGTATTTTTAGTACCGACGATAGGTTTAGCCAATACGGCAAATTAGCACCCAAAACAAAAGCAGATTTTGCCTTTGTACAGCATATGATTCACCATTTAGATGATAATGGTATAATGGCAACCGTATTACCGCACGGGGTGTTGTTTAGAGGCTCATCTGAAGCGCATATTAGACGGTATTTAATAGAAGACAGAAACTATATAGATGCTGTTATTGGATTGCCTGCAAACATCTTTTTTGGCACAGGCATACCTACCTGTATTTTGGTGATTAAAAAATGTAGAGAAGTAAATGAAGATGTGTTGTTTATTGATGCTTCTAACCATTTTGAAAAGCAAGGTAAAGACAACAAACTATTGCCAGAGCATATTAATGAGATTGTCGCCACCTATACAAATAGAGAAGTAAAAGATAAATACAGTTACAGAGCTACTTTACAAGAAATAGCAGATAACGATTACAACCTAAACATACCGCGTTATGTAGATACTTTTGAAGAAGAAGCACCTATAGATATAAATGCGGTGGCTGAACAAATACAAGCGCTAGATTTAGAAATAGCCGAAACCGATAAGCGCATCGCTTCCTATTGTGAAGAGTTAAACATTAAAACACCATTCTAAAACGTCATGGCAAAACACCACCCCATTGCGAGGAGGCACGACGAAGCAATCTCATGATGGGGAGTAACTAAACAAGTGGCAGATTGCTTCACTGCGTTCGCAATGACGGTAACAAGAGGCAGACTGCGTTCGCAATGATGAAAAACAAAAACAACTATGAAACTAAACAATAAACAACTAATACCACAATTGAGGTTTTCTGAGTTTGAAGGTGAATGGGAAAAGAGAAAGTTAGGGCAGTTAGGAGTTTTTAGAGGCGGTGGAACACCCTCAACTACGAATGAAAATTATTGGATAGGGAACATACCTTGGATTTCAAGTTCTGATATTTCAGAGAAAGATATTTTTAATCTTAAGATTACACGTTATCTATCAGAAGAGGCTATTGATGATAGCGCAACCAAAATCATTCCTAAAGGAAGTGTGCTTTTTGTTTCAAGAGTAGGTGTGGGTAAATTAGCTGTTTCAAAAATAAAATTATGTACAAGTCAAGATTTTGCAAATCTTCTTCCTAAAACAGATAATAGCTTTTTCATTGCATTTTATTTTTTATCTAAAAATAAATTATTGCATCAGTATGCACAAGGTACTTCAATAAAAGGTTTTACAACAGGAGATTTAAAAAGTATACCGATTAACTGTCCCCAACTCCCAGAACAACAAAAAATAGCCTCATTTTTAACAGATGTAGATACTAAAATCACCCAAATCACCAAAAAGAAAGCCCTTTTAGAGCAGTATAAAAAAGGGGTAATGCAAAAAATATTTAAGCAAGAACTGCGGTTTAAGCCTGACCATAGCGAAGCCGAAGGGGATGAGGGTAATGCCTTTCCTGAGTGGGAAGAGAAGAAGTTGGGAGAGGTTGCAAAATTTATAAAAGGTAAAGGTTTACCAAAAAGTGAAATTAGTGATGATGGTAAGTATAAATGTATTCATTACGGTGAGCTTTTTACAAAATATAATGAATTAATAAATAATGTAATAAGTCGAACTAATTATAATGATAAAGCAATATTATCAATTGAAAATGATGTTTTAATGCCGACTTCAGATGTTACACCAAACGGTTTAGCAACCGCAAGTTGTTTAAAAGAACCTAATGTTATTTTGGGTGGTGATGTTTTAATAATTAGGCAAAATATTAAAAAAATAGAAGGTGTTTACCTTGCTTACTATATTAAACATTTTAGAAATGATGTTATGAAATTAGTATCAGGTTCAACAGTTTACCATTTGTATGGTTCTGATATGAAAAATTTGAAAATAAAAACCCCATCAATAGCAGAACAAACCAAAATAGCCAATTTTTTATCAGCTATAGATTTAAAAATTGAAGCTTTAAACACAAAAATAGAAAGCAGTAAAGCCTTTAAAAAAGGCTTGTTACAACAAATGTTTGTATGAGTGCATTGCGAGGAGGCACGACGAAGCAATCCCAGGAGGCACGACGAAGCAATCCCAGGAGGCACGACGAAGCAATCCCAGGAGGCACGACGAAGCAATCCCAGGATGGGAGTAACTAAACAAGAGGCAGATTGCTTCACTGCATTCGCAATGACGGTGAGAAGAGGCAGATTGCTTCACTGCATTCGCAATGACGGTAACAAGAGGCAGATTGCTTCATTGCGAGGAGGCACGACGAAGCAATCCCAGGATGGGAGTAACTAAACAAGAGGCAGATTGCTTCACTGCATTCGCAATGACGGTGAGAAGAGGCAGATTGCTTCACTGCATTCGCAATGACGGTAACAAGAGGCAGATTGCTTCATTGCGAGGAGGCACGACGAAGCAATCTCATGATGGGGAGTAACTAAACAAGAGGCAGATTGCTTCACTGCGTTCGCAATGACGGTAACAAGAGGCAGATTGCTTCACTGCGTTCGCAAAGACGGTAAAAAGCGTATGAAACCAGGATTTGTTTATATAGTAACCAATAAAAATAACACCACGCTTTACGTAGGTGTTACTGCTCACTTGGTAAAAAGAGTGCAACAACATCAGCAAAAAGTGAATCCTAAGTCATTTACAGCGCGTTATAATTTAAATAAACTGGTGTATTATGAAGCGTTTCAAATGATAGGTGATGCCATAGCGAGAGAGAAACAATTAAAAGCTGGTAATAGAGCAAGAAAAATAGCTTTAATAAAAAAAGAAAACCCCAATTGGGATGATTTATTACTAAAAGCAATAAACGAATTTGGCTAGATAGATTGCTTCACTGCGTTCGCAATGCCAAAGGGATACGTTTTAAAAAGAAATAGAGTACATGACAACACAACCAGAGCAAGTATTAGAAAATAATTTAATAAACCAACTAATTAGTTTAGGCCATAAACCAGTCGTTATAAAAACGGAAGCAGATTTAGTAAGCAACCTAAAGACGCAATTAGAAATCCATAATAAAAAATCATTTTCAGACAATGAGTTTGAGCGGATACTAATCCATCTTTCAAAAGGTAACATTTTTGATAAGGCTAAAACGCTACGGGATAAATTTGTACTACAAAAAGACAATGGAGAGAAGGAGTATATAGAATTTATAAATCAAGATTTTTGGTGTCAAAATCAGTTTCAAGTTACCAATCAAATTACCATCAATGGCAAACGTGAAAACCGTTATGATGTAACCCTTTTAATTAATGGGTTGCCATTGGTTCAAATAGAATTAAAGCGCAGGGGGATAGAGCTTAAAGAAGCTTTTAATCAAATACAACGCTATCAAAAAGAATCGTTTGCTACCAACAATGCACTATTTAATTATGTGCAGATTTTTGTAATTAGTAATGGGGTAGATACTAAGTACTACGCCAATAGCCAAAAACAGAGTTTTAAATTTACTTCCTTCTGGAGTAAAGAGAATAATGCTAAAATTACCCAGTTAGATAAATTTTCAAGCATCTTTTTAGAGCCTTGCCATATTGCAAAAATGATTACTAAGTATATTGTTTTACACGAAAGTGATAAAATGCTAATGGTGCTTAGACCCTATCAGTTTTACGCAGTAGAAGCTATAATTGATAGAGTGAATAATAGCGATAAAAATGGGTATATCTGGCATACTACAGGTTCGGGTAAAACACTAACATCTTTTAAAGCCAGCCAGATATTAACCAACAACCCTAAAATTAAAAAGGTTGTATTTGTTGTAGATAGGCAGGATTTAGACGATCAAACAGTAAGAGAGTTTAAAGCATTTGATAAGGATAGCATAGATGGTACAGATAACACCAAAATGCTAATCAGTCAGTTTTTAGATAATAGCAGGCCTTTATTAGTTACTACTATACAGAAATTGAATAGTGCAATCTCAAAAGCTAAATTCAGAAAGCAAATAGAAAGCTTAAAAGACGAAAAAATAGTTTTCATATTTGATGAGTGCCACCGCTCACAGTTTGGTGAAACGCATAAAAAAATAGTAAACTTTTTTACCAACCATCAATTATTTGGTTTTACAGGAACGCCCATATTTGTAAAAAATGCGATCAGTAAAAAGAGCATAAAGCAAACTACTGCAAATCTATTTCACGACTGCTTGCATCGCTATGTAATTACAGATGCCATACGGGATGAAAATGTTTTAAAATTCTCAATAGAATATTATAATGTTTTTAAATCTAAAGAGGGTATTGAAGATATAAAAGTTGAAGAGATAGATAAACAGGAAGTATATGAGAGTGATGATTATATTGAACTGATTACAAATTATATACTTGCCAATCACAACCGTAAAACACATAACAGGACATTTACGGCTATGTTTTGTGTAAGTAGTGTAGATATTCTAATAAAGTATTATGAGCTGTTTAAGGCTAAGAAAGAAGCGGGAGAACACAAATTAAATATAGCTACAATATTTTCGTACCAACCAAACCCAGAAGACCCAGCTGCAAACGGTGAAATTCCTGAAGAAGATTATCAAATGGCTGCCGAACCTTCAGCAGTTTATACTCACATTCCACATAATGATAAGTTAGATGTTTATATAGAAGATTTTAATAAGCAGTTTGGCACAAAACATTCCGCTAAAGACGGCAATACGTTTTTAAATTATAAGAAAGATATTTCTAAAAAGGTTAAGAATAAGCAGATAGATGTTTTGTTGGTGGTTAATATGTTCCTTACAGGTTTTGATAGTAAGTCGCTAAATACGCTCTATGTAGATAAAAACCTCAACTATCACGGATTGATTCAAGCCTTTTCAAGAACCAATAGAATACTAAATGAAAAGAAATCTCAAGGAAACATTTTGGCCTTCAGAAATCTAAAACAAAATACAGATGATGCTATTGCCTTGTTTTCAGATAAAAATGCAAAGGAGACTATTATTATAGCTCCCTATGAAGAACAAATTAAAGCATTTAATAAAGCCTATAAGGAGTTAATGCTTATAGCACCAACGGTAGATAGCGTTAATGATTTGGAAACTGAAGATGAAGAATTAGAATTTGCTAAAGCCTTTAGAGAGATAATGCGACTGAAAAATATATTATCGTCATTTACAGAGTTTAATTTTGATGATACCTATATGAAAGCGCAGGAGTTTGCAGATTACTCAAGCAAATATTTAGACCTCTACGATAAGATTAAAACCAACAATGCAAAAGAATCTGTTTCCATATTAAATGAAATAGATTTTGAGTTGGAACTTATCCATAGAGACGAAATTAATGTAGCATACATTATGAAGCTCTTAGCCAAATTAAAAGATGCTAAGCCAGAAGATAAAGCAAAGCAGAAAAAACAAATTATTGATTTAATCTCTGGTGAAACAGAATTGAGAAGCAAACGAGAATTAATAGAAAAATTTATTCAAAATAATCTACCGCGCATTAGTGATGATGATGAGGTTGAAACGGTGTTTAAAGATTATTGGGAAGCAGAAACAAAGAAAGCACTACAGGAACTAAGCACAACCGAATCATTAAAGCAAGATAAGGTTGAAACAATTATAAATGATTATTTGTTTACAGGTAGAATGGCAACAGAAGATGAGGTATTGGATGCTTTAGAACAACAGCCAAGTGTTTTACAACGTGAATCTATAAGTATTAGAGTAACAACTAAGATTATGGATTTTATTAAGACTTTTATTAGTGGAGTTGATTAATTAATAGTTTAAATATGGATTCATTAGCGAAATATAAAAAAATCATTAAATGGGTATTTTGGTTGACATTACTGCTCATATCATATTTGACTCTGCAAGCAATTTATGAAACAGATGATTGGCAATGGTTTAATATGGATTTTAATAAAAGAGACCATATAATTGGAGCCTATGGCACTTTAATAGGTGGCGTTTTAGCTTTTTTATCCATTCTATTTATTTTGTATCAAGTATATGAGCAAAGAGAGCAGATTAATGAAGAAAAAAATGAGGCTGAAATTATTAAAAAGGAGGACTTGAAAGACCGTTTATTATTGTTAAGTGTTTTTTTAAAAACCGTAATAGTTGATTTAATAAAAAATGGTGAGAATATGGAAGAGTTTTACAATGCGGAACAAAGCGCACCTTCTACAATGAATAGAATGTATTTTATAATCAATAAAAATTTTCAGCGTATTACTGCTCTAGATGATTTATCAATGTACAGAGCAATTAAAATGTATTTTAAAGATGAAGAAGACTGGCAAAAACAGTTTCTTAATTTATATTCTATAATAGATTTTTATTCCGAGGCGTTAGTTGAATTAAGAGATAAGTATTCTTTACACATTAATGATAAAGTAAGCCAACAAAAAACTATTAGTACTGATATGCAATCTTTTTTGACAGCAAATGCAAGACTAGTTGATGATTATTTAATAAAATACGGTAGTGAAAAGTATTTAAAATACCCTTGGCCGACCTTAATTAATGATTTTACCCCAGATTACTACGAATATATTGAAGAAATGCAAGATAACGGTAAAGTACCCGACTTTAGGTATTTATCAGATAACTTATTTAAAGACTTTATTGTAGAAGCTATGAATATCCGAAGAGATTATGGCTATGATGATTTAGGCAGTAGGAACATTGTTGAATTGGTTTCTTCAATCAGGAAAAAAATATGGGAAGTTGAATTATACAGTTTACAGTATGCTGATGATATTGAAAAGCAATATAAAAATTATTTTACTAAAGAAAATGATTTTATCAATCAGCTAAAGGAAATCAAAAAATTAATTGACACAAAAGTTAAGTAAAAAGTAAATTAATTTAATCAGTACTGTCAACTAACTTGTCAACCAAAAAAACAAAGCCCCGTCATCATTGCGATAACGGGGCTTTTTGCGGAGAAAGAGGGATTCGAACCCCCGGAGGTGTGACCCTCAACAGTTTTCAAGACTGCCGCATTCGACCACTCTGCCATTTCTCCAGTGAATCTCATCAGGTATTCCCTGAATGCGGGTGCAAATATAAGAAGCTTTTTTTATTCTGTAAAAGCTTTTACTAGTTTTTATCTTAAAATTTAATGTTTAAGTATGCATCTAAAGGGCAGAGTTACTTTAATGTTTTAAAACTAAGGTTTTAGATAAATAAGTACTGCTTATTTTTTAGTAACTTTAATTTAAAAATCACTAAAATTGAAACGAACCAAGTTGTATTTATTTTTTTTATTGCCTTATATTGCTTTGTCTCAAAGTAGTAGGCAGGTTTCTTTTCGTGAGCTAACCGTAGAGCAGGGGCTATCGCAAAACAGTGTGGTAAGCATTGCCCAAGATAGCACTGGATATATGTGGTTTGCAACTCAAGACGGTTTAAACAAGTACGACGGTCGCGATTTTAAATATTATGATATTCAGTTTGAAGATGTAACCCGTGCAACTTATAGTAAACTAGGTAAAATATATATTGCAAAAAATGGAGAAATATGGGTTGTTTCAAATTCTGGGAACCTAAAAAAGTATAATTCCGAAAAAGATATTTTTGAAACAATTTCAGCATTCGAAAATGTAAGCACGCTAGTTCATGATGAAACTCAAAACTTTTATATAGGAACCTATAATAAGGGTATTTATAAAGTTAATCATCAAACCAAAGACACCATTCAATTTTTAAAAGCTGCAGATGCCAATCGTACAGTTTATAGTTTTTTTAAAACAAATACCGGAAGTATTTTAGCGACGACCAACAATGGTTTTTTTGAAATAAATGAGGATACTTATGTGTTTCGAAAAGTTATAGAGGAAATTAATTTTAGTGCCTTTTCACAAGCTAAAACCAATACATTTTATTTGGGTAGCTATGGGCAAGGTCTTTTTATAAAACCCGCAAACAAATCAGAATATAAACAGTTTAAGGGTTTTAAGAATGCGCCGATACCTAAAGATTTAATCATTCAAGATTTATTAGTAGACCGTAGAAACCAGCTGTGGATAGCCACCTATGGACAAGGAGTCTATTTAGTGAATTTTGAAAATGAGACAATTCAACATTTTAAAGAAAACAAAAACAACCCTTTTGCTTTGCATTACAACGATGTGTTGTGCTTGTATGAAGATAATACCGGAACAATCTGGTTGGGAACAGATGGAACAGGCTTGAGTTATTACGATGAATATTTAATAAAATTTAATGTACTCACAAACGATCAAGTTCCGCTTAATGTGAATTTAGATGTTGCTCGTGCAATAACAAAGGACAATAAAAATAACTGTTGGATTGGAACTTCAGGAAAAGGGTTAACGCGTTTAAATGTAGAACGAGAAGATTACTACACCTATACTTCAAATAATTCAAAACTTTTAGGCGATCGGATAATGAGTCTGTTGTTTTATAATGACCACCTATATATTGGCCACCAAACACACGGTTTACAAATAATGAATTCCGACGGAATAATTACTTCCATTACTGAAACAGCTTCATTTACTATTTGGAAAATCTATAAAGATCATGAAGATTACATATGGTTAGGTACACGTGATCACGGTCTTATTAAATTTGATCGAAATTTAGGAATAGTAAACCAATTCAATACAGAAAATTCAAGCATCACTTCCAATAATATTCGAACTATTGAACAAGGTGCGAATGGCGACCTTTGGATAGGTACTGAAACCAATGGTCTTTTTAAATTAAATATAGAAACTAATACGTTCGAAAAAATTAATGCTGTAATTGGAAACGTAAAATCGATATATTTTGAGGATCCTTTTCTATTTGTTGGCACAAATGGGGAAGGTTTACAAATCTATAATACCGAAGATAAAACGGTTCAAAAACACACCACAAAAGAAGGATTGCCAAACAATGTAGTTTATGGAATCCTCCCAGACGATTTGGGGTACTTATGGATTAGCAGCAACAAAGGTATTTCAAAACTAAAATTTCAAAACAATACGATTTCAGTTGTTGAAAACTATAGTAATTATGATGGTTTACAGGCTTTTGAGTTTAATACTGGTGCGTATTTTAAAGATAAAGAGGGAATACTCTATTTTGGAGGTTTGGAAGGTATAAACTGGTTTAGCCCTAGCAACCTGGCAATTAATCCCGTTAAGCCAAAAACGATTATCTCGGGTTTTGAGGTGTTTAACAAGGAAAAAAAACGCACTCCAAATTTAAAGCTACACCATAATGAAAACACAATAACCTTTACCTTTTCATCGCTTCACTTTTCGCAGCCAGAGCGTAACCATTATAGGTATAAATTAGTGAATAATGATGAAGATTGGATTTCAACAGGAAATGGAAATGTTGCTCACTATACAAATCTTCCCCCGAACGATTATGAGTTTCAGGTAATTTCGAGTAATTACGATGGTGTGTGGAATACAACTCCAACAACCTATAGGTTCACAATTTTAAAACCCTGGTATGCTACTAATTTGGCAAAAGTACTCTATGCAGTGCTTTTATTACTTTTTGGGTTTTATTTTTATAAGTATTTAAAATGGCGGTGGGAAATAAAAAACCAGCTATTTCTTGAGCATGAAGAAACTAAACGGCTTAAAAAACTAGATGAATTTAAAACCAAGCTATACACTAATATTTCGCATGAGTTTCGAACTCCGCTAACCCTTATTTCCGGACCTATAGAAAACCAACTTGCAAAACCGGAACTATCAAAAAAGGATAAAAAAGAACTTTCTGTAGTAAAACAGAATGCAGATAGGTTATTAAATTTGGTTGAACAAATGCTCGATTTATCTATGATAGAATCTAAGCAACGAAAATTAGCGGTTGCCCAAGGCAATCTTACACTGGTACTTAAACAGCTTATTCAAGCCTTTGAATATAAAGCTGCCGATAAAAATATTACCATTTCAAGCAAGATTCACAATTTAAAAAGTGTTTGGTTTGATACCGATATAATTGAAAAAATTGTTTCAAATCTATTGTCTAATGCCATAAAATATTCGCCAGAAGCCAGTACAATTATGTTTGAAGCCGGTCAACAAGACCACACCTTCGTACTTTCAATAATTAATAAAAGTGACCGTGTAGGTAAAAAAGATTTAAGCAAACTCTTTCAACGCTTTTACCAAGACAATCAGCTCTCCGATGGAGTTGGGGTTGGGTTAGCCTTAGTAAGGGAATTAGTAACTCTTGCAAAAGGAACTATTATCGCCAACAATATTGGGGATGATAAAATTCAATTTACCCTTTCTCTTCCTTTAAATAAGGCTGCTTTCGAGAGTGATGAAATTATTTTGCACAAAAAAAGAATTGAACCTCAAAAAAGTGTAAATACAGTAGTAAAAGTTGCAGCTAACGACAAACCCTTGCTTTTGGTTGTAGAAGACGAACCTGATATTCGAGCGTTTATTATTTCAATATTTAAGAAAGAGTATCACATCCTTGAAGCTGAAAACGGGAAAACCGGGGTAGAAAAAGCCTTGTCGAAAATACCAGACTTAGTTATTAGCGACATAATGATGCCAAAGCTAGATGGAATCCAACTGTGCCATACGTTAAAAAATAATGAACTTACAAGTCATATTCCCATAATCCTCCTCACTGCAAAAGTAGGTGATGAAAATGAAATGGCTGGAATAAAAACGGGGGCAGACGCGTATGTTACAAAACCTTTTAATAGTCAAAAATTAAAACTAAGGGTCGAAAAACTCATTGAAACCAGAAAGCAATTGCAAAAACACTTTAGTAACACGCTTACTATAAACCCTGAATTAGCAGTTACTTCCGCCGAAAGTGATTTTTTAAAACGCTTGCAATTAGTCTTGGACGAACATTTAACCAATCCTGAATTTACAACCGAACAATTTGGGAACCTAATGCTAATGAGCCGCACCCAACTTCACCGAAAACTTAAGGCAATTACTAAAATGTCTGCTAGTGAGTTTATTCGTTCGCAACGCTTAAAATTGGCTATTGGCTTGCTCAAGGAATCTGAGGCTACAATTTCTGAAATTGCATATCAAGTTGGTTTTAATACCCCATCCTATTTTGGAAAATGTTTTAAAGAAGTGTATGGGTGCACTCCCAATGAATACATTTTAAAAAATTTCAACCTGTAAAATACTTATGCTCTCAATACTGTAACATACCTTCTATAGTTTGAAACATTTGTAGTACCCTTCTAGTTAACTTCTTTATTAATTTGGTGTCAGTAAAAGGCCCTTTTAATGGAAAATTCTCTCGATGATAATAAAAAAACGGATGTTATTTATATGAGCATCGACCACTTGAAACAAGGCAATTATGAATTGAAAATCCTTTTACAAAATAGAGTTGTTAAATCTGTAAAAATTTTTAAGAAATGAAAAACACACTCAAATATCTTGTATTGTTACTTTTAATTTCCTGTAATGAAAATCAAAAAAAGGAAGTGGCTACTCTTTCTGAGAGTACTAGCAATTATGCAGTTGAACTTACAATGGAAGGTGAGGTTTTTCGCATTAAACAGGAAAATCTAGAACCTATAAAAAAAACAGTTTTTAAAAAAGATTCAATTCTATTGCTGTTTTGGGAAGATGGCAACCCTATAAAACTCAACTTTAACCTTACGCATACCAATATTCTTGAAACAGGAGTTGCTACATATACCATCCCCGAAGTTAATAGCCCGAAAATAAAAGTAGATCTCAACTTTTATAATGCAGCGAGGGATGTAAAAACAATGAACAAGCGTATTATATTTAGAAAAGGAACCATAGCGATAAAAAAATTGACGGCTAGCGAATTGCAGATGACCTTTGAAGGTGAGGGCAGTGGAATGATGGAGCGCGGAGATTCCTTCCCTATTTCAGGAAAAGTAAACGTATCATATTAATATTTAAAATAAAAATTATGGAAACGACAGAATTAAAAACCTCAAAAACGAAAACCAATACAGAATTATCTGAAGGAAAAAACACCGCAACGATAGCCTATATAACTTTTATTGGATTAATTATCGCATTTGTGATGAACACTGAAAAGAAAAACAAGTTTGCCCAATATCACATTCAGCAATCAGTTGGACTTGCACTTTCGGGATTGGTTCTTGGAGCCATTGGGATGATACCAATTTTAGGCTGGATTATCAATATTCTTGGTTTTTTTGTATTGATATACATGTGGGTAATGGGACTTTTGAATGCTATTAACGGCAAACAAAGCCCTGTGCCGCTCTTAGGAAAAAAATACCAGGAGTGGTTTAAAAATATTTAAAAGCAGCTATTATATAAAGATGGATGAAAATGCAGCCCTCACGGTAATTGCATACAAATTGAAAGGAAAATGTTAATATCATTTAATATGTGTGGTTAAATGGCTCTGCAATAAATAATTATTTGAAATCACTGTTAAGGAGCTATATGGCATTGATTCAAAGTGACAGCTAAAATATAGGGAGGTTTTAGTTGTTTAATTAGTCATGAAAATAGCGGTAAAGCTCAAAAATATTATCGCTACTTTTGTGACTAATATTAATTTATTTTTTAATGTCTTCAAAAATAATTGAGAAGCTAGAATGGCGTTACGCTACTAAGAAGTTTGATTCTTCAAAAATTCTTTCTGATGAAAAACTGAATATTTTAAAGCAAACGTTTAATTTAACGGCTACTTCATTTGGGCTTCAACCTTTAAAACTAGTAGTTATTACAAACCCTGCCTTAAAGGAGCAGTTAGTGCCAATTTCTTACAATCAGTCGCAAGTGCGAGATGCTTCTCATGTTTTAATATTGTGTATTGAAAAAAGGATTAACGAAGATTTTATCATTGACCATTTTAAAAGAGTAGAGGGTTTACGAAAAACACCACGAACTATTTTAGATCCTTTTGAAAAAGAGCTACTCGCTTCCTTCACCAAAAAAAGCAGTTTAGAAATTAAAGATTGGATGATCAACCAACTTTATTTAACCTTGGGTGCTTTATTAACGGTCTGTGCGGTGGAAAAAATTGATGGTTGCCCTATGGAAGGATTTGAATCTAAAAAATACGATAAACTACTAGGGCTCGATAAAAAAGGGTTAGAATCTATAATTGTATTACCTGTGGGCTATCGCGACGAATCGGATTTCTTTATAAATCTAAAAAAAGTGCGACGCGGGATTGATGAACTTATAATTGAGGTAAATTGAGTTTTTAGAATTTTCTGTTTTCCATTCTACAGCGCAACCCTTACCTTTGAGGCACATCTATTACTCATCTTACATTAAATCTTAAACAATAAAGACATGCCCGGATTTGAAATTTTTGGCGACGAAGAACGCAAACAAGTAAATGACGTTTTAGAATCAGGCGTTTTAATGCGCTACGGATTTGATGGTATGCGCAACAACCATTGGAAAGCAAAGGAGTTTGAGACTGCATTTGCAAAACGAATGGACGCTGAATTTTGTCAACTTGTTTCCAGCGGTACGGCAGCATTAACAGTGGCTTTGGCTTCGGCTGGAATAGGTGCAGGCGATGAGGTTATTATGCCAACATTTACTTTTGTGGCTAGTTTTGAATCTATTTTAGCGTTGGGGGCTGTACCTGTTTTAGTAGATATAGATAGCACCCTTACACTAGATCCTACAGCAGTGGAAGCGGCTATCACTTCAAAAACCAAATGTATTATGCCAGTGCATATGTGTGGCTCTATGGCAGATTTAGACGCTTTAAAGGCAATTAGCACTAAACATAATTTAATACTCCTCGAAGATGCCTGCCAAGCGCTTGGCGGAACATACAAAGGAAAACCTTTAGGAAGTTATGGCGATTTAGGCTGTTTTTCCTTCGATTATGTAAAAACCATTACCTGTGGCGAAGGGGGGGCAATTATAACGAACAACGCACGGTATGCAGTACATTCAGACCAGTATCAAGATCACGGGCACGACCATATAGGCAAGGATCGTGGGGCAGAAACCCATCCTTTTTTAGGGTATAATTTTAGAATCTCTGAATTGAATGCCGCCGTAGGAATAGCACAATTAGGTAAACTAGACGCTATTTTAAATAATCAAAAGAAAAACTACACCATACTTCGTGAAGCCTTAGCAACGATACCTGAAGTTACTTTTAGAAGTGTTCCAAAAGGAGGTGAGGAAAACCATTCATTTTTGAGCTTCTTTTTGCCTACAGAACAACTAACAAAAAAGGCTCATAAAGCCTTAGCTGAAGCGGGGGTAGATGCTTGCTTTTATTGGTATACAAACAATTGGCATTACATAAACGGCTGGGAGCACCTTAAAAATTTAAAATCGCTAGGAAATGTTGCTATAGAAGTAAAAAACCAACTACAAGATTTAAACAATACCAATTTTTCTAAAAGCGATGCCGTTATGAGCCGCACCATTTCTTCATTAATAAAAATTGGTTGGACAGAAAAACAAGTACACGATAGAGCGGAAGCCATGAAAAAGACAATCGCTGCGGTACTTTAAGAATTTTTTTTATTCTAAAAGGGTGTCTAAATTTATTTTGGACGCCCTTTTTCTTTACACAATTATGTCCTCTTAGCAGTGATGTTACATATGTAGCAGCAATTGAAACATACGTGATACTAGAAACTTTAGTGATTATATACTTTCGATACATCAAATATGTCACTAAAAATTGTAGTTATGAAAACCGATGTATTCTTTTTAAAAAGGCAACAGGCCATAATCATTTTCTTAGGATTTTGTATTCTTTTTAGTTGTAAATCTAATACCGATAAAGAAGAACCCCATTTTTCTTCTAAAAAACGCATAGTTTATAATACCGAAGCCATGGAAATTTTAGGTCCAGATACCTTGTCTTCGGGCTGGAATACCATTGAGTATGTCAATTCTTCAAACGAAACTCATTTTATTGTCTTTGAAAAATATCCGGAAGGTAAAAGTGTAGTGGATACAAAAGCTGAGGTTTTTCCTGTATTTGATAAAGGCATGACCTTAATTAATGAAGGCAATACTACGGCAGGATACAAAGCTTTTGATTCGCTTCCATCCTGGTATTTTGATGTTATTATAACAGGAGGCGTAGGGCTTACAGCGCCACAATCCTCTTCAAAGTCAACGATTAAATTAGATCCAGGTACCTATCTATTAGAATGTTATGTAAAAATGCCGAATGGAAAATTTCATTCCGTTATGGGGATGTATAAAGAGGTAGTTGTTACAACTGAAAAAAGTCTTGAAAAAGAACCAATTCCAACGGTTACCCTTGAAATTTCAAACGAGAAAGGCATTGTTAATACAGGTGAAGTAACACCTGGACAACATATAATTAAGGTAGACTTTTTAGATCAAAAACTACACGAACACTTTTTAGGGCACGACGTACATCTAGTAAAATTAGAGGCGAATGCTCGGGTGGATAGTTTAGCCGCTTGGATGAACTGGACAAGCTCGACTGGATTAACTACTCCTGTGCCCAATGGAGTAATATTTATGGGGGGTGTAGAAGAAATGCCATCTGGTAATGCGGGCTTTTTTTACGCAAATTTTACACCGGGTAGTTATGCTTTTATTGCAGAAGTACCCGCCCCTGAGAGGAAGGGGATGTTAAAAAGATTTACTGTGAACAACAAATAATTTCTGAATTATTTAAAAAGTATACCTACTGAGAATAGCAATATTAAAAAATTAGTATAAAACATAGAAACCATGAAAACAAGACATTTACTTATTATGCTGGGTATCCTTTTTTTGGGAACCTCTGCTCAAGCTCAAATTTTAAAAAAGCTTAAAAACAGAATCGAAAATTCAGTGGAGCGCACCATTTTGAATAAAACGGATCGCGAAGTTTCTAAAACCACAGATAAAACCATCGATGGGATTATAAAAGGTGGGGATGAAAAAAAAACGAAAGAAGAGGACTCTAATAATGAAGAACTGACCGATGCAGAAAAAGCAAAGGTAGAACAACGCGCAATGGACATATTTGGCGGTGGCTTGGAAGGTATTCCAGATGCTTATAGCTTTCAATATGAGGTTGATATGAAAATTACTTCAAATAAAGATCAATCTACATTAAAGTATTATGTACAGCCAAATGCAGGTTATTTTGGGAATGCTATTCCAGATAAAAAAAATAATAACTTAGTGGTTTATGATATGAAAAATCAAGCTATGGTAATGTTTATGGAAAATGATGGCCGAAAAATGGCTATGAAAATGCGAATGCCTTTAGACGGAAAAATGCAAGAAATGATAGAAAAGGGGCAAAGTGGAGAAGAAAATACCGGCGATGCAATAAATATTACTCCTATTGCAGGAAAAACTATTTTAGGCTATAAGTGTAAAGGTTATTTAGTACAGCTGGAAGAAGGCAATAGTAAAATATATATTACAAATGAGGCTCCTGTTAGTTTTGTAGGTATGCTTGCAGGTATGGAAAAAATGCAAAAAAGTAATACTGTAACCAATATACCTTTCGATAAAAACGCTATGATGTTGGAGATGGAATATACTTCAAATAAAAAGAAAAGAGACAATATGCATATGATTTGCACTTCAATTAAAGAACAACCCTTTACAATTCGCAAGGCAGACTATAGCGAAATGTAAATCATTTAAATAGTTAAAGTATGAAATCATTATACACAATAGTATGTCTAATTTGTTTGGCTCTACCTACATTATCCTACAGTCAAATTAATGTTTACGATCTTATTGAAGACGTTAAAAAAGAACGTGGCGATGCTACCGATACTGGGAAAGATGCCGCCAACAAAAAAGGAATGGAGGATATTATGGATGGACTTGTAAAAAGTGCAAATACTGTAAGTGAACAACCAGTAGAAGTACGTTGTCTAGCCCTTATGCATTCTCATCATATGAAATTACTTATAAGTCAAGGAATGGTTAATCAGGCTGGAGGTAGTTGTAAAAAAGCAAAGGAAGCACTAGAGTTTCAGGCGATGTTAGTTCTATCTGCTGGTACTCAAATATATTGCCCCGACGAATTTAATAGTGATAAAGTAAAGTATGCTATTTTAATTTTGGAGGCAATGTTTGAAGATTATTTAAGTGGAAAAGCTTACAACCAGTCACTTAATGAGATTTTTGACAGTTTAGAGGAAGTATCTGAAGAGCTTGGTAATCCACATGCCGAAGCAATTTTATTATTTGGAAGAATTAAAGAAAACTACAATCGCATTAACAAACCAAATTATACAGCCGGTATCGATTCTTTTTTGCAAAATGAAGTATATCAAGTAACCGACACCAAGTGGCAGGAGCTTCGGGTTAAGGTTTATGATGAATTAATAGATTATATAACCTATTTTCATTCCCCCGGGTTTATGGCAGATCGCGCTTTTCAGATTAATTCTTTGGTACAAAGTCTAGCTTGCGATTAACACAAGCAAGTTTTTTTTCAAAAAGGATACTAATTAATAGCTAACGTATTCCATAATTTCTAAACCATAGCCTATCATCCCCACACGCTTGGTTCGTTCGCTATTAGAGATAAGTTTAATTTTGTGTATTCCCAAATCGTGAAGTATTTGAGCGCCAATACCAAAATCTTTGGCGTCCATATCTATTCGGGGTGCTTTGGCAATTTCGTTAGGGTGTTGATTTTCTTTTAGCTCTTTTAATCTGTTCAATAAATTTAAAGACTGACTCTGCTGATTTATAAAAACAATCGCCCCTTTTCCTTCCTTATTGATAACGTTAAACATATCGTCTAACTTTTGTTCGGCGTTGTTGGTAAGTGTTCCTAAAATATCGCTATTCACCAAAGTTGCATTTACACGAACTAGCACGGGTTCGTTTTCTTTCCAATTGCCTTTTGTAAGCGCGATATGAATTTGGTCGTTGGTAGTTTGTTTGTAGGCGCGAAGTCTAAAATCTCCGAATTTTGTGTTGATGTTAAAATCTTCCTTTTTTTCAATCAAGGAATCGTGTTCCATTCGGTATTTTATCAAATCTTCAATAGAAATAAGTTTTAAATCGAACTTTTTGGCAACGTCCATTAATTGTGGAAGTCGTGCCATGGTGCCATCTTCATTTAATATTTCAACTAAAATTCCGGCTGGTTTTAAGCCAGCGAGTCTTGCCAAATCTATTGCTGCTTCCGTGTGTCCAGTTCTTCTTAAAACACCACCTTGCTTTGCGCGTAATGGAAAAATATGTCCAGGTCTTCCTAAATCTGAAGCTTTTGTTTTATCATTTACAAGTGCTTTTATGGTTTTTGAACGGTCGTGAACAGAAATTCCAGTTGTACAACCATGCCCAATTAAATCTACTGAAACGGTAAATTGGGTGTGGTGTAGCACCGTGTTGTTTTCAACCATCATGTTTAAATCGAGTGCATTGCAACGTTCTTCAGTTAATGGGGCGCATATAAGCCCTCTTCCGTGGGTAGCCATAAAATTTATCATTTCTGGTGTAACCATTTCAGCTGCGGCAATAAAATCTCCTTCATTTTCCCGATTTTCATCATCAACTACAATGATTATTTTGCCATTGCGAATGTCTTCAATAGCTTCTTCAATGGTGTTGAGTTGAACGGAAGTTTCTTTTTGTGTTGAAATCATAGTTTTTAAATATGGTACAAAGATAGTAAATGCCGGAAAGTTAGCCGCGAAATGTATGAAAGGAAAGCATAATTATATATAGACAAAAAAAGAGGTTAATATATCATTTGTAATTCCTCTTTCATTTTTTTAATGTGATTAAAGTGAAGAATTATATAAATAATGGGTCCTAGTAACATAAAAATCATCCAATCCCCAGTATCTTGTTCTTTACCCAAGACTTTATAAAATTTTGAACTGCTAAAAAGAGTTTTAATAACTAAAATATATAAAGATATTAAAGAAATAACCTGACCAATTTGAAATATAATTTTAAGTGTTTCGGAATATGTTATGTCTATGTTATTAAACAAAATCATTCCTATTAAGCATATAATAGAAATAAAATACGCATTTAATCCTTTTTTTGAGAAACTCGAAGATTCATTAAAGCTTTGTAGAGCAACTGAATATATTTTATTCTCAAAATCACCACTCATTTTCAGTTCCAATTTAGAATATCCTTTTAAATTTAATTGTTGTAAAGCAGCTTTTCTTACTTCTTCAGAATAACCATATTGTCGGTAATTTTTAACAATATCAATAAGTTGCTTATTGTTTCGGGATAAAACTAGTGCTTTTTCAGATTGGGTAAGTAAAATAGCTTGTTCCCCCTCTACAATTGCAGCATCGGTTGTTTTTTTTCCGAAGAGTCTTGCAATACGCTGAAAGAAAGTATCCATATCAAAAACCCCTTGATCAGTAGTCGCTCTATAAGTTAGCCAAATACTGAGTGGGAGCATAATGCCGGTGCTTATCCACGTAGCAATAAAAGGGTGCATAGTGCCATCTTCAGCACTGTTTTTTGCAAAAATCCCTATAAAGTGATAGGTTAAAAAAAGTAAGATGGCTATTACCATTGGCAGTCCCATTCCACCTTTTCTAATTATTGCCCCTAAGGGTGCCCCTACAAAAAAGAGAATTATACAGGCAATACCTAATGCATATTTTTCGTGTAATGCGATTTCAGTTTTATTGAGTCGCTTTGTTTTAGCTTTAAATTCTGTTTTTTTAGCATCTACAGTTTGCAATGTTCCTTTTGCATTATTAAGGGCAAGTTTTACTATTTGTAGTTGGAGTTTGGGGTTGTAAATTTCTAAAATACTTGAAACAATAGCTGGTTTTACAGTGTCTCTAACGGGTTTTCCTGTCAGTTTTTCCAATCCGCTTCGATAGTACATATTTTTTGTATACGATTCAATATCCTTTGTGTAACTTTCTGACAATGAGTCTATCTCAACACGAAGTTCTCTGATATTGTACATATTCTGATTGTTTAAATCATTTTCTTTATCAAGATCTTTATTGTTTAATTCCGTAAGATCAATATTTATAGCATATTCATCAAAATAACTTTTAGCGAAAGGATCTCCTTTTTGTTTTGCAGGAGTATTAGATTGAATTTCTTCGTAATAATTTCCTTGTTTTAAAATTAAAGAAAGTGTATTACTGCCTTCTTCACTAGCAATTTCGCCATTGTCTGCAATAATTACAGTAAAGTTTCCATTGGGTCTAGTGATGTTTTTTTTATGAATTACGACATCTTTTAAATACTGGCCACGGTCTCCACTTTTTTCTTCAACTTTAATATTAAAGTCATCCCCAATCTGCCCAAATTGCCCTTCAGAAATAAACATAGAGGGTTGAAGTTGCGAAATATTCCGCCGTAAATTCTGCCATTTATATTCTGAATAGGGAATTACGTTATTTGCGAAAAAGAAAGCCGTTATCGAAAGTAAGATTATAAAACCAATAACACTTCCCATGGCGCGTTGCAGTGAAATTCCAGTAGATTTCATTGCAGCAAATTCGTATTTTTCTGCAAAACTGCCAAAAACCATCAATGAAGTAACCAAAATAGTTAATGGCAATACCAAAGGAATTAACCGAGGGGAAACGTACCAAAGAAATTTTAAAATAATCCAAACATCTAGGTCTTTTCCAGCTAGTTCGGAAATATAAAGCCAAATAGTTTGTAGGACAAATATGAACATTAAAATAATGAAGACGCTTAAAAACGTCTTCAAAAATGTTACTAATATATACCTGTCCAGTATTTTCACTTAGCTGCGGTTAGATTTTATTTATGTAGTAACCTTCTTTTTTATATTTAGCCTCGTCAAAAGTAAACAAGGTTTTGGAAACAGGTTGATTTGTTTTAAAAGAATTTACAGTAAGTGTGTATTTAGTGCCTTTGGCATCTGTTTGAATCAGCTTATAAATGTGTTTCGTTTGTACGTCAATTCCTAACAGAATGTCTTTTATTTCAGCTTTTGAATCTATCGGAATAAGTTTTACAAACTGAATTTTTCGCCCTTTTACATTTTGTGTAATATCCATTTTATAGTTGTATCCTTTTTCATAAAAAGTCAACATCTTTGAAGGAGTAATTTCCTTATCGTCTTTTGGGTTGTATGCTGAAATAGTTACTTCTTCATCTTCAGGAACAATAGTAAAAATATTTTTTCCATCAAAAACTCGGGTTGTTCCAAGCATATTCAAAACATATTTGTCACCCTGGAGGGTAACATCCCCACGAGTTTCTTGACTTACATTTTCTTTTGAATTATTTAAATTATACTTAAAGTCGATAGCAATATTATCATAACTTTTCACTTTCGTAGAAACTTCATTCAATAAGGTTTTAGCTTCTTGTGCTTGTGAAATTGTTGTTATAAAAAGAGCGATTAAAATAACACTGATTTTTTTCATTTTAATTATTGTTAGTTTCGGTATCTAAAAGTTGGTTTAAAGCTTCTAATGTTGGAACGAGAACTTGCCGTGCTTTGCTGCCTTCAAAAGGGCCAACAATACCAGCGGCTTCCATTTGGTCAATGATTCTACCTGCGCGATTGTACCCCAATTTAAGCTTTCGTTGTAATAATGAAGCAGAACCTTGCTGTGCAATCACTAATACTTCTGCAGCTTCACGAAATAGTTTGTCGCGTTCCGATATGTCATTATCAAGAGTTGTGCCACCTTCCTCGCCAACGTATTCAGGGAGTAAATGTGCGTCGGGATATGCTTTTTGCGACCCTATAAATTCTGTGATATCTGCTACTTCGGGTGTATCTACAAAAGCACATTGAATACGAGTTAACTCGTTGCCTTGTGTGTAAAGCATATCACCGCGACCAATTAATTGATCTGCGCCAGAGTTATCTAAAATAGTTCTTGAGTCAATCTTACTCGTTACTCTAAACGCGATTCTAGCAGGGAAATTGGCCTTTATAATACCCGTAATTACGTTTACTGAAGGGCGTTGTGTAGCAATAATTAAATGGATGCCGATAGCTCTTGCAAGTTGTGCCAATCGCGCAATTGGTGTTTCTACCTCCTTGCCAGCAGTCATAATTAAATCTGCAAATTCATCAATTACTAACACTATGTATGGCAAAAAACGGTGGCCTTCATTCGGGTTTAGTTTTCTGTTTTTAAATTTTGTGTTGTATTCTTTAATGTTACGCACCATTGCATCTTTTAAAAGATCGTAGCGAGCGTCCATTTCGATACACAGCGAGTTTAATGTGTGTACTACTTTGGTGGTATCAGTAATTATGGCTTCGTCTGTATCTGGAAGTTTTGCGAGATAGTGTCTTTCAATTTTGTTGAAAAGTGTTAGTTCAACTTTTTTGGGGTCTACCAAAACGAATTTTACTTCGGCAGGGTGTTTTTTATAAAGTAGTGACGTTAGTACGGCATTCAACCCAACAGATTTTCCTTGACCCGTTGCTCCTGCCATAAGCATATGCGGCATTTTAGCTAGATCGACTACAAAAGTTTCATTGCTAATGGTTTTTCCAAATGCAATAGGGAGTTCCATTTCAGCATTCTGAAATTTAGGAGAAGCAATTACAGAGCGCATTGAAACTATCTTCGCATTTTTGTTAGGCACTTCAATACCAATGGTTCCACGCCCAGGAATTGGAGCGATGATACGTATTCCTAATGCAGAAAGTGAAAGCGCAATATCGTCTTCAAGGTTTTTAATTTTTGAAATACGAACTCCAGCGTCGGGAACAATTTCATATAAGGTTACGGTTGGACCAACTGTTGCTTTAATATTTGCAATTCCAATTTTATAGTTGTTGAGGGTTTCAACAATTCGGTTTTTATTTTCTTCTAGCTCTTCTTGATCGATGGTGATTCCACCACCAGCTGTATGGTCGCGCAATAATTCTAAAGTTGGAAATTTATAGTTGCTCAACTCCAATTTAGGGTCAAATTCTCCAAAATCTTTTACAAGTTTATTGCTAAGATTTTCAATTTCTTCTTCTTCAGCAGCTTGTTCCACTTCCATTGCTACATCGCCTTCAATATCCGATTTTAGAATTATTTTTTCAGCAGGCGGTGGGGGAGGTGTGACCTTTTTTTCAATAGATGGTTCTAAAATTTCTTCTTTAATTTCGTTGGTGTTTGAAACCGTTTCTGGGTTTACAATTTCTTTTTCTTCAACATTAAATTCAGAAGCTATTTTCTTTTTAGAGCTTTTAAGGCTGTCAATAAGTATTTCAGGGGTAAGCTTTAATCTAACAACGAGATAGATAATTAAGACAAAAGTCATTACTAAAATGGCGCCTACAAGACCTAAATAATCCTGCATTAAATCGTTTACTTCGTAGCCAATAATACCACTAAAAAGGGTTGTTTTTTCTCCAAAAAATCCAAAACCCACAGAAATCCAAAGCATTACTAGTAATCCCCAAAACCAAAATTTTGCTAACTGTCTTTTTGCGTAATCGAAGAAATAATAAATTCCAGTTATGGTTATAAGAAAAGCAATTGTAAAGGCTGAAAGCCCGAAACCGTTATAAATAAAAAAATGCCCCACATTTGCACCAAACTTATTAAGCCAGTTTTTTGTTTGTAGCTCACGTTCTGCTAAGATCCCTATTTCACTTTGGTCGGTTTGCCAAGTAAAAAAGTAGGACGCAAATGAAAACAACAAGGCAAGCCCTAATAAAAACAAAAAACTACCCAAAAGTATTTTTTGTTGTTTAGATAGCGAAAAGCTTATTTTTTTACGTGGTGTTTTTGTTGTTGTTTTCTTTTTCTTAGCCATTAATGGAACGGTTGTCTGTTAGCAAAAATACAAATATCAAACGGCACAAACCATATTATTATTTAAAATTCAAAGCTGAAGATTTCTAGCATTTTTTTAAATAGTAAAAACGGTATTTTCCTATAAAATGAGTTCTAAAATTTTGGGATATATATGATACAACCAACCAATATAGCTGCAATTGCTGCAAAAAATACAGCCCCGGCAGCTACGTCTTTTATAAATCCAATTTTATTGTGAAAATCTGGATGCACAAAATCTGCAATTTCTTCTGCTGCGGTATTTAACCCTTCAATACTCATTACCAAGCCGATTGAAAAAATTTGAAGCATCCATTCTGTAGGAGATATATCAAAATAAAATCCAGCAATTGTCATTAAAATGGCAAGGACTGTTTGAACTTGAATACTCGCTTCACTTTTTAGTAAAAGTAAAGCGCCTTTCAAGGCATAACCACACCCTTTTAGGCGTTTTCCTATAAAGGTATCCCACATTATAATAAGGGTTTTAGGGCAGAAGCGTAATCCGGTTCTTCCCCGATAGTAGGTACTTGTTGCCTGTGAATTACTGTTCCTGTTTCATCCAACACTAATACAGCGCGTGAGTGTAAGCCTTGTAAAGCGCCATTTTTCATGCTTACACCATAATTATTCCCGAAGTTACCATCACGGAAATCAGATAACATTTCTAAATTTTGAATTCCTTCTGCAGCGCAAAAACGTTTTTGTGCAAAAGGCAAATCTTTTGAAACACATAAAACTTTTAAATTACTCAATTTTGATGCTTCTTCATTAAATTTTCTCGCTGAAGTTGCACAAATACCGGTATCTATACTTGGAAAAATATTTAACAATACTCTTTTTCCTTTGTAATCCGCAAGTGTTTTTGAAGTTAAATCCTGTGTTGTAAGCGTGAAATCAGGAGCTGTTTCTCCTAAATTGGGAAGGTTTCCAACAGTTTCTATAGTGTTTTCGCCTAATTTTATGGTTGCCATGGTTTTAGTTTTTAAAATTAAAATATAAAGATAATAATTCGTTTGTTGCTGAAGTACCAATATACATTTAAAAGAAACATCCCTTTTTTAAAATAAAATATCCCTTTGTATTTTTATACAAAGGGATATTTTAATATGTATAAACTGCTTATCGGTCTATTGCACCTAATACTTTTTGAGCAAAGGTATTTGCTGCCTCACGCTCAGGCATTCCGTTTTCAATCATTTTGTGGACTTCCATTGCTCCGCAGAGGTTTGTGATAAGTTCACCAATGATATCCATTTCTTCCTCTGTTATTCGATTGTATTCGCAGTATGATTCTAAAACTTCTACGCAATTTTCTATTTGCGCTACAGAAGTATTACGCTGAATATGTCTAATTACGGGCAACTTCATTTACAAGATCTTTTAAAAGTTCAAATTTATTTGTTTGAATTTGGTTTACTAAAACACCATTTTTGAAAGTAGCGAATGTAGGCAGATTATCAACATTTGCCATTTTTCTACTTTCAGGAAATTTTTCAGCATCCACCAAAATGAATTTGAAATTCTCTGTTTCTGAAGCTAATTTTTTAAATTTTGGCTTCATCAACCTGCAATTGCCACACCAGCCAGCTGAATACTGAACAATAACGTTTTTTTCTTCAGCAATCAGTTGCTGCAAACTATCGTCTGTCAGTTCATGTACCATATTAATTTCTTAAATAGGTTGCTACAGCTTCACGAGTTGCAAGCATTGCTTCTTTACCTTCTTCCCAGTTTGCTGGACAAACTTCACCTTTTTCTTGAACGTGGGTGTAAGCGTCAATCAGTCTAAGAAATTCGTTTACGTTTCTTCCTAAAGGCATATCGTTAACACTTTCGTGGAAAATTTTACCTTCCTCATCAATCAAATATGTAGCGCGATACGTTACATTGCTTCCTTCTAGTAAATAGTGCTCTCCATTTTCATCATAACTTTCACCTGTAATGTCTAGAATGCCGAGAGCATTTGATAAATTACGGTTTGTATCTGCAAGCAAAGGGTAGGTAACACCTTCAATTCCGCCATTGTTTTTTGGAGTGTTTAACCATGCAAAGTGAACTTCAGGTGTATCGCAAGATGCGCCAATAACCATAGTGTTTCTGTCTTCAAATTTTGAAAGTGCTTCTTGAAATGAGTGAATCTCGGTTGGGCAAACAAAAGTAAAATCTTTTGGGTACCAGAAAAGAAGTACTTTTTTGTTGTTCTTTTTTGCTTCTTCAAGCACATTTAGCTTAAAAGTATCTCCCATTTCATTCATTGCGTCTACTGAAATACTTGGGAATTTTTTTCCTACTAATGACATAGCTTTATTTTATTTTTTGAGTTAAAATTTTTTCTACTGCAAAGGTAAAAAGTCCTGTGGGAAATAATAGAAAATTCAAATAGATTAATCTATATACCGATAGCTTTTTATTATAACGATATTTATTTCAAATAAATAAAACTTATGAAAATATTGTTGTTAATTTTCGGGAGTAGTTAACTGTCTGATTTTAATTCTAAAGGCAGCAAAAAGAAGTGTTGTAAATGGACTAAGCCAGTTGAAAATAGCATAAGCTGCGTAGTGTAATGTATCCACGCCTAAAACACCGCTATGGTATGCGCCGCAGGTGTTCCATGGAACTAATACTGAAGTTACAGTTCCTGAATCTTCTAAAGTTCTTGAAAGGTTTTCTGGGGCAAGGCCTTTATCTTTATATGCTTGAGCGTACATTTTTCCGGGGATTACGATGGCAAGATATTGGTCGCTAGCAGTAATATTTAATGCCAAACAGCTAGCTACAGTGCTTGCAAAAAGCCCAAATGTTGTGTTGAATAATTTTAAAAGTGCTTTGCTTATAGCGGCTAGTGCACCGATGGCATCCATAATTCCTCCAAAAACCATGGCGCAAAGGATGAGCCAGATTGTATTTAACATACCTGCCATACCACCAGAGGAAAAAAGTGCTTTTAATGCTTCGTTTTCTGTTGGGATAGCACTATCTACCGTAATGGCATTCATGATGCCTTTATAACCATTTTCAAAAGTTAGCGAGGTACCCCCTCCTAATGAAGAAACAATAGCTGGTTGAAATACTAGCGCTGCAACAGCTCCCAATAAAGTTCCTATTAATAATGCTATAAGGGGTGGTGTTTTCTTTATAATTAAAAAAATCACAATTAAAGGGACTACAAAAAGCCATGGACTTACATTGATAGCATCTTTTACCGCTGCTAGGATTAAATGTATATCGGCAGTACCGGAGGTATCTATGTTTAGGCCAATAATTATAAACACAATTAAAGTAACACATAAAGTTGGTATGGTTGTATAAAGCATATACCTTATGTGTGTAAATAAATCAGTTCCGGCCATGGCAGGAGCAAGGTTTGTAGTGTCGCTTAATGGAGAAATTTTATCACCAAAATAGGCTCCAGAGAGGATTGCACCAGCAGTCATGCCTAAAGGAATGTGTAACGCATCAGCAATACCAATAAGTGCGATACCAACGGTTGCAGAGGTTGTCCAACTACTACCCGTTGCAACTGAAATAATAGCACAAATAATAACGCAAGATGCTAGAAATATCGTAGGATTTAATATTTGTAACCCATAATAAATCATCGTTGGTATAATACCGCTAATAAGCCAAGTTCCTGCTAAAGCACCTACCATTAATAAAATTAGTATTGCTCCAGCGGTAGCTTTTACATTTTGGGCAACTTCTTCCAACATTTGATCAAACTTCACTTTATTAAAAAAACCAACAATTGCAGCTATAGCCCCTCCCATTAAAAGAATAAATTGATTACTACCACTTAAAGCATCATCGCCAAAGGCGTAAAAAACATTGTAAAAAAGCATTATTATCAAAGCAAAAACCGGTATGAGGGCTTCCCAAATATTTAGTGCAGCATTTTCAACTACCTGATCTTCTTTTGGGTCTGTTGGTTTTATTTCTTGGCTTTGCATAAAGGTATTTTTATAAATGAATTGTAATGTTACGATTTTGTAAAAAGTTATGCAAATTAAAAAAGACTCCTAGATGTATATCTGAGGAGTCTTTTTAGCTTATATTGTTAGGAGCTTTAAAGCACTCCAACTTCAACCATACATTCGCGCATCATTTTATAGGTGCGCTCTATATCGTTATCCAGACCAATAGAAAAACGGATTAAACCATCGCTAAGTCCCATTTCTTTTTGCTCCTCTTCAGGGATTTCAGAAGAAGTGGAGGAACCTGGTGCACTAAAAAGCGTTTTGTAGAAACCAAGACTTACGGCTAAATACCCTAAGTTTTTTTCTTGCATAAGTTCCATCAATTCATTTGCTTTATCAATACCACCAACATCTAAGGTCAGCATACCGCCGAACCCATATTCTTTATTCATCATTTTTTTGAAAAGCGCATGGCCTGAATGTGATTTTAAACCAGGATACACTGTTTTTAAACCATCTGCTTCAAACTTTTCAGCTAGATATAACGCATTTTCACTATGTTGTTTAATACGAATGTGAAGTGTTCTTAAATTTTTTAAAATTGAAGCCGCTCGCAAGCTATCCATTGCTGGTCCGAGAAGCATGTTTGCCCCATCGTTTACATTGCGAAGTGCGTCAATAAATTCTTGTGAACCACAAGTTACACCGCCCATGGTATCGCTACTACCATTAATAAATTTAGTTAAACTGTGTAAAACTACATCTGCGCCTAATGCTGCAGGAGAAATACTTAATGGCGAAAATGTATTATCGACCAATAATTGCAAATTGTGTTTTTTAGCAATTTTTGATAGCCCTTCAATATCTGCAATTTCTAAAAGTGGGTTACTGACGGTTTCACAATATATTATTTTAGTGTTTTCCGTAATTGATTTTTCAACTTCCTCGAGCTTGGTAATATCTACAAATGAAGTTTCAATATTCAATTTTGGCGCAAAATTTTTAAGAAAGGCATACGTACCTCCATAAATAGTCCTACTTGAAACCACATGGTCTCCCGCTTTGCACAACTGTAAAATAGCTGGTGTAATTGCCCCCATACCGCTAGCAGCAACATTTGCCGTTTCAGTACCTTCCATGGCTGCAAGCGCTTGCCCTAAGTATAAATTTGAAGGTGTAGAGTGGCGGGAATAAAGATAACATCCATCTGCATTTCCTTCAAAAGTGTCGAACATTGTTTTTGCTGAGAGGAAGGTGTAGGTAGAAGAGTCTGAAATTGAAGGGTTTACACCTCCAAATTCTCCAAAATATTGTAAATCTTGAATTTTATTAGCTGGTTTAAATGCCATAATTATAGTTTTCTTGTTGTTTGGCAAATTTGCAAAAATTTAAATGAGTGGTCAAATTATAAACAACTTCCTTTTGAAAGACTTGTTTTAAAATTGGGTAAAACTTTATTGATTATAACTTTTACTATCTAAGCTTTAACAGTTAAATTTGCATTTCATTTTAAAAGAGATACTTTATGAGCACTTATGATGTAGCAGTAATAGGTTCTGGGCCAGGTGGCTATGTGGCCGCAATACGTTGCGCACAATTAGGAATGAAAACTGCAATTATTGAAAAATATGATGTTTTGGGCGGAACTTGTCTAAACGTTGGTTGTATTCCTAGCAAAGCATTGTTGGATTCTTCACATCACTATGAAGATGCATTAAAACATTTTGAAGACCATGGAATTGAAATTCCAGGTGATATAAAGCTAAATTTCAAAAAAATGATTGAGCGTAAAGCTGCCGTTGTAGATCAGACTACAAAAGGAATTGCGTTCTTAATGGATAAAAACAAAATTGATGTTTTCACCGGAATGGGGGCTTTTAAAGATGCTACGCATATTGAAATTACCAACGGAAAGAAAACAGAAACCATCGAGGCAAAAAACACAATTATTGCTACAGGTAGCAAGCCTGCATCACTTCCATTTATAAAACTTGATAAGGATAGAATTATCACATCAACCGAAGCTTTAAGTTTAAAAGAAGTGCCAAAACATCTTGTGGTTATTGGAGGGGGGGTAATTGGTTTAGAACTTGGGCAGGTATACCGTCGTTTGGGAGCTGAAGTTTCTGTAGTAGAATATATGGATAGAATTATCCCAACAATGGATGCTGCTCAAAGCAAGGAATTAACAAAAGCCTTGAAAAAACAAGGGGTGAAGTTTTACCTTTCTCATAAAGTTTCTGGAGTTTCAAAAAAAGGAAAAGAAGTTACTGTTACCGCAACAGATAAAAAAGATCAAGAAGTAACCTTGACTGGTGATTACTGTTTGGTTTCTGTAGGAAGAAAAGCGTATACTGATGGCTTAAAAGCTGAAAATGCTGGTGTAAAAATAACAGAAAGAGGAATGATTGATGTTAACGATCAGCTTCAATCAAACATTAAAAATATTTATGCTATTGGTGATGTAGTTCGAGGAGCTATGCTTGCACACAAAGCTTCTGAAGAAGGAAGTTTAGTAGCTGAAATAATTGCTGGGCAAAAGCCACATATCGATTATAACTTAATTCCAGGTGTTGTATATACGTGGCCAGAAGTTGCTTCAGTAGGTAAAACTGAAGAACAGCTTAAAGAGGCTAATATCGCATATAAAAGTGGACAGTTCCCGATGCGTGCTTTAGGAAGAAGCCGTGCGAGTGGCGATACAGATGGTTTTGTAAAAATACTTTCAGATAAAAATACAGATGAGGTTTTGGGGGTACATATGGTGGGTGCCCGTGTTGCAGATTTAATTGCTGAAGCTGTTGTGGCTATGGAATTCCGCGCAAGTGCTGAAGACATTGCGAGAATGAGCCATGCACACCCTACCTATGCAGAAGCTGTAAAAGAAGCTGCATTAGCAGCAACTGAAGATAGAGCATTGCACATTTAAAAGCTAGTTGTATAGCACTAAAAAAGTCCCAATTATTTGGGACTTTTTTAGTGCTATACTTTTTTAAAAGATTTTATTCAGTAACCGAACCTTCCGCGCTTGTATTATTTTTTATAATGGTTATTGCTTGTGTTTTCCAATCTTCTTCAACAAGTTCCCAGGCTACATAGGCATTTGCCAGATTAAAACTTGAGAGATTAACTTCAGCTTTTTCTACCACCCCTAAATAGCTTTCTTCATTATCTTCATAATAGGAAAAGGTAAATACATAATACGCTAGCTTGTCAACTATAATTTCATCCAAATAATTAAACGTAGTTGGGTATTCTTCATATTCTCCTCCGGCGGTATTGTATAAGGAGAGTTTGGCAAATTCCTTAGGTTCTAAATATTTTTGTGGAATTAAGTTGGTCTTTTGAGATGCTATAAGACTTTCCATTAATTCGTGTCTAGAATACAGATCTTCCAATGCGGTATTCAATATATTAGAATCTATTTCTAAGTTTAAATGTATAGCGGCCATTAAAACTTGAATGTACAACCATTCTTCTTTTTCAATATTCTGAATAAGAAGTTGAAGTGTTTTATTTATTTCTGAATTTTCCCCATCAGATTGTTTTGCAATTTTAACGTAGCTCTGGATGAGTGAATAATTTATATTACTGTTGTTATTTCGAACTGTCGTATCTATATATTTCACAGCATCTGAATACATGTTTTTTAAAAATACGCTACTTAGCAATGGCATTTTGTTTTCATAAATACTATCACCCAAAACATTGTAGCTGTATAAGGAAGCAAGTTTATCGCGGTAATTGTCTGTTGCTGCAAGTTTTGCAAAAAAGGCATCGTTGCGAACAAATAGGGGGATGGTGTCTGATAAAGAATAAAATACGTTGAATGAAGTTCCTATAATACGTTGCGGTTGGTAATTTTCTAATAAATCAAAATATGTTGTTGGTGCTGCTGGATTTTTTAATTCTAAAAATTTTTCTAGAATTGCCAACTTAGCGTTGTTGCTTGTATTTTTAGCTTTGTAATAATCGGTAAGTGTATTAAGGGTTTCAGGTTTTTCAAGAGTAACCAATTCACTAATTATATTGTATTTTGGGCCGTGATAAAGGCTGTCGTTTTTAAAATTATGGGTTAGATTTTTTGCTATTGTACTATATTCTGAAGCATCAAAAGCATAATACTCAAAGGCACCATTTGCATCATTAAATTTTGTAGAGTCTTTCGATTTTAGATTTTTAAAAATCAAGGCTGCTTTGGAGGCGGTAAGGTCGAATTTGTTTGTGTTTTTCTTTATTTCAAATGAATCAAAAAAATCATTTACTCGCGGTTTATCTATTTCTTCATCTCCCAAATAGGTTAAAAGCAAGATAATTGTGTCGTCTTCAAGCAACAATTTCATTCGTTGTTTAACCTTGGTGTCTGGGTTTGTCATTCGTATTTCACGTGCTGGTTTTCCAGCCAAAGTTGTTGAAACATTACTGATTACAGTGTCGTTATATTCTGTTAAAATTTTAATATAATCTTCATAAAAAGCTTTAGGTGATTTTTTTCTATAATAGGGTTTAAGTTTAACACTTTGCACCAAATACGTGCCAGCAGTATTACGGTCTATGGAGCTGTAATTTTTTAAGCTACTGTATTCCATTGAAGCATCATAGCGTTCTTCTTCAAGTAAAACCTCCTTACTTGGAGCTTTAAAGGAATATTTTTCATTGATAGTAACAACAGTATCAAAAGTTGTTTTGGCATAGGGTAGCAGTTTAAAGGAATTTAAAAACTCATCATCGTCAGAGATTTTTTCATTTTCTACAGTTTTCTGGGCCATCAATAAATACGTTCTATTTCCGCGTAAAAATAGTTTCGCTTTTGTATGAAATTTATTACTGAATAAAACTTCATATTCTTCTCCTTCTGCAGCACCTAAAGTTATTTTCTTCGATTCGCTTAATGTATGTCCTTTTTCTGAAAAATAATTATCAAATTCTACGTAGTAATCATTTTGTTGTTTTAAGTAATACCCTAATGGTTGGTCGTTATATCTTAAAATATAAACGGTTTTATTAGCTTCATCCTCCGTGGTAAACATGTTTAAGATGTAAGACGATTTTTCCTCATCATAAGGGTTTTCTTTTACTTGAGTGCGATCAGTTTCAGGTTTTGGTATCCGGACGCTATAGGCACCTACAGTATCTATTTTGGTTCTCCAAACGGAAGGTTTAATTTTTGGATCAAATACTTTTATAGAATTAAAAAAAGTGTCCGCATACGGAGAAGTGATTTCATCTAAAGTACTTTCAGAGAAAAAAACGTAGACAATTTTATTGTAAAAGGCAAGCTGCATCCGTGCTACACTTTTTTCTTTTTGAATAATTGCCTCTGTAAACTGTATGCTATCTTTTTGATAGGTTCTTTTGCTTACTACACTATCTGCTGAATCTTTGAGGTGACTATTGATTATGTTTCCTACAAAATCATAGCCTTTTTTTAGATTCTGTTTTCTTAAGTCCATTATCAAATAATCAAAAGTACTCCCGAATATAAGATCTGTACTGCTATAGCTTTCGTACTTCTCAACAATATCTAACGCAATTGGTTTTGTGGGAGTTAAAACACTATACCCCAATGACTCATCATTGGTTAAAAACCAACGCGTTGTATTAGGGACTATTTTGTATTGTTCGTTTTCTTGATTAAATGTTGCTTGAACTTTACGAACTGAATACCCTTTTTGTGCTAACAGTTCAAGCATTCCATCGTTCCCAGGTAAATGGGCTGCTCCTACAGCAGCGAAAATTGTATTGTTTTGCATTATTTTAACCATGCTATTAACCATAACATTGTTACGACGTACCATTATTTTGTCTGCAGCTGCGTTTTTATTAATGCAGTATAATATTTTGTCAATATTCCCTTCATAATACAGTTGGGTAATTGTTTCTAATTGTTCATCTAGCTCTTCCTTGCTATTATTTAATATACCAAGGATGCTTTTTTTTACATCTTCATCTTTTAAATTTTCAGTTAATGGAATCTGGTCTTCAATTTTTTCAAGCCCAGTTATTTTTTTATTGCTATTATGTGCGATTCCGTAGAGGTAGGCGTCCAAAAATGTGCGTCTGTCGTTTGGTTTATCTTTTTCCTTAGTTAACATAGACTCTATCAACTTTGGATGCAGGATTGGAAAACTATCAAGATCTATTTTGTTTATTTCAAAAAAACGATCTTTTAATCGTTGGTAATCCTCCTTGGATAAAACTTTTTTAAAAATATTTTTTGGAGATTTTAGATATAAATTTTTATCAAAATCATCATTTATCGAATCGGGATTGATTTCCAATGCGAAAATTTCTGAGTTTTTTATTGCAGGAATTACCGAATCACTAAACTTAAAAGCACGATTATCCTTTACGTGTAATGTGCCAAAAAGGTATGATTTTTTAGCACTGTCCTTATGCTTAATTTCCCATAAAAGATTATAATTATCACGGTCTTGTGCAATTAAAACATGTATGTTGAGAAAAGCTATAGCAATTAAAAAAAGAAAGCGCGCAGAACCATTCATATAAGTAACAGTGGGTTGTATTAATAATAATCAATAATAGTAATTTTAATACAATTTAAATCTTATATTTTTGCGAAAAGATAAAAACGTAATCCCTACCAAATAAAAAAGCCATCTCAAGGTTGAAATGGCTTTTTTAGAAACTTATTATACTTTTTATTTAATAATTCCGCCACAGGCTACTCTTCCTCCAGCATCCCCAGTTGGTTGTGAAACAAAATCATCTGTTCCATCATGTACTATAATTGCTTTTCCAAGAATGTCTTTCTTCTCATCCCCACACCCAATACACCATTCATCAGTTTGCATTGCTATTTTTCCGTTTCCGTTGGCATCTGCTTCAAAATTACCGATGTCACCTTTGTGAAAACCTTCGTCATCTCCCCATTTACCATGTTTTTGGTGTGTGGGATTCCAGTGTCCCCCTGAAGATTTTCCGTCATCTGAGCTACAATCTGCTTTTTCATGTAAATGAATTGCATGTGTTCCTGCTGTAAGCCCAGAAAATTTAGCTTCCATTTTCACAATACCATTTGCTTCTGTAAAATATACTTCGCCCACAGCGGTACTTCCGCTCTTAGGTTCCATGGTAACTGAAATTGATTTAGACTCCACTTTTTCAGCAGTGGTATCTACTTGTACAGAATCAGTTACTTCTTCTGCATTATCCATGTCTTTTTTTTCATTCTTACAACCTACAAACGCTAAAATTGCTGTGGCTGTAATTAATAATCCTAGTTTTTTCATTTGAATATACTTTATAGTTAGTGTTAGTTATTCTTTAATTTCTTAAAGGTAATATTTCCTTTCACAGTGCGCAAAATTTTAAAAAAAACTTAGCATTTAAAATTAGCGTTAATCTAACTTTTTAATGCCAAAACAAAATTTATTCCTACACATATAATTTTCTTACAAATACTTTAAACTTAGTTTAACGTTTCAATTTGGAATATAAACAACGATTGTTTTACTTTTAAAAGATGAAGAAGAAAGAAGCTATAAGCGGGTTTGTTTTTACCAAACACACTCCAAAAAACCAATCCCCTTTCGATACACTTTTTGATGTTTTTCAAGAGTTAATTACGCATACTTCAGGAGATTTTGAAGAAGCTATGGATTGGTTAAAGCAGTTGGATGAAGAGTATAATATTACTTCTGAAGATTACACTTTAGATGATTTTGTGGAGGAATTAAAGCAAAAAGGGTATTTGCGGGAAGCAATAAAAATAGATGGTAAAAATGGTTTGAAGATTACTGAAAAAACGGAAAGAGCACTTCGCAAAAAAGCCTTAGAACAAATATTCGGTAAACTTCGGAAAAATGGCGTAGGGAATCATAAAACCAAGCAAAAAGGTAGGGGAGATGAACAAGCAGGAGAATTTAGAAACTATAGATTCGGTGATTCTTTGGAGCAGATTTCTATGACTGAAAGTTTTAAAAATGCACAAATAAATCATGGTCTTGGCGATTTCACTCTCTCAGAAAATGATTTAGTGGTTGAAGAAACCATGCATAAAACCCAAATGAGCACTGTGCTAATGATCGATATTAGCCACAGTATGATTTTGTATGGCGAAGACCGAATAACACCAGCAAAAAAAGTGGCTATGGCGCTCTCTGAATTTATAACAACACGCTATCCAAAAGATACTTTAGATGTTTTAGTTTTTGGAAATGATGCCTGGCCCATAAAAATAAAAGATTTGCCTTATTTAAATGTAGGTCCATATCACACAAATACGGTTGCTGGACTTCAGCTTGCTATGGATATGCTTCGAAGAAAACGAAACACCAACAAACAAATTTTCATGATAACCGACGGTAAGCCGAGCTGTGTAAGGCTTCCCGATGGACGTTATTATAAAAATAGCAATGGCCTTGACAATTATATTGTTAACAAATGCTATGCTATGGCATCGCAAGCACGGAAGCTTCATATTCCCATAACTACATTTATGATTGCAGAAGATCCTTATTTAATGCAGTTTGTAGAACATTTTTCTGCAGCAAATCAAGGAAAAGCATTTTATACAGGTTTAAAAGGTTTAGGCGAAATGATTTTTAGTGATTATGAAACCAACCGTAGAAAACATATAAAATAGTAGCCTGGGGTTTTGGTGTGTACATGGCTATTGTGGTAAAAAACAAAAATAATTTTTCCTTTTAAGTCATTGGAAATTAAAAATTGAAAGTAAAAAATTATGAATATAGAAAAAATTAAAACCTTTGGCGAGCTCAAAAATTCGGGTTACAAGTCCATAGCAATAAAAGAAGAATTACGTCGTAACCTACTTCAGAAAATAATGAAGAAAGAAACAACTTTTGTAGGAATACACGGTTATGAGCTAACTGTAATCCCAGAATTGGAACGCGCCATTCTTTCAAAGCATAACATAAACCTCTTAGGGCTTCGCGGACAGGCTAAAACACGTTTAGCAAGACAGATGGTGCAACTTTTAGACGAATACATTCCTATTGTTGACGGTAGTGAGATTAATGACGACCCCTTCAATCCCATTTCCAGGTATGCTAAAAACCTTCTTGAAGAAAAAGGAGACGCGACTCCAATACGTTGGTTGCATCGCAACCAACGTTTTTCAGAAAAACTTGCCACGCCAGATGTTACCGTTGCAGATATAATTGGCGATGTAGATCCAATAAAAGCAGCCAATCTAAAATTAACGTATGCAGATGACCGAGTGATACATTTTGGGATGATTCCACGCAGCAATCGTTGCATTTTTGTCATCAATGAGTTACCAGATTTACAAGCTAGAATTCAAGTGGCACTTTTTAATATTTTGCAGGAAGGCGATATTCAGATTCGTGGTTTTGCAGTGCGATTGCCTTTAGATATTCAGTTTGTTTTTACGGCCAACCCAGAAGATTACACTAACAGAGGGAGTATTGTAACGCCATTAAAAGACAGGATCGGTTCGCAGATTTTAACACATTATCCTAAAGATATTGAAACGGCACGCATAATTACTGAACAAGAAACAGCGGAAGCTATCAACGCGAAATCAAATATTTATGTGCCAGAACTAGCAAAAGATATCTTAGAACAAATTAGTTTTGAAGCTCGAAAAAATGATTTTATAGACGCTAAAAGTGGTGTAAGTGCCCGATTGAGCATTACTGCTTTTGAAAACCTATTGAGCACCGCAGAACGAAGAGCTTTGCATGCTGGCGAAGAAAAGACAAGCCTTCGTTTGGGCGATTTTATGGGGGTTATTCCTTCAATTACAGGAAAAGTAGAATTGGTTTACGAAGGCGAGCAGGAAGGTGTGTCGCAAGTTGCACAGCAATTAATTGTAGACGCTGTGAATACTATATTTTTAGAAAAATTCCCGAAAATTGAAAAACTTACTAAGTCAGACGATATAGATCCGTATGCAGAACTAGTAGCTTGGTTTTTTGAAGAAAATGATTTTGAACTACGCGATTCATTTTCTGAAGTAGTGTATAAAAGTGAACTTGACAGAATAATTCCTCTTCAGCAGCTAATAGAGAAATACCAACCTAAAACTTCAAAAAAAGACATTTATTTTTTAAAAGAAGTTATACTCTGGGCTTTGGCAGAAAACAATAAACTAAGTAAATTCAGTTTGGGAAATGGACTGCATTTTAAAGATTTATATGGAAGCTACATTAGCGGACTTTAAACGTGCATATTAAAACCCCCGCAAGTATATACTTGTGGGGGTTTTTAAATGTTTTTTAGAAAATTAAATATGTGGGATTACCAATTCATCACCAGGGTGAATAAGGTCGGCAGATTTTAATTTTCCTCTATTCGCTTCAAAAATTGTGTTGTATTTATTTGGATCCTTATAATAATGCTTCGCTATTTTGCTAAGGGACTCTCCACTTTTTACAGTATGGTGTGCATAAATTGAAGCATCTGCTACCTGTATATCAGCCATGATATCTGTTGGATTTTCACCTCCAACACGTTTTATTTCATCCCAAAGAAGGTTTTTTTCGTAAGGAGTATTTGCGGTTCCCCATACCTTTAATTGTCCATTTTCTTCTTTTACATCGCCATTTTGAATATTAAGTTTTTCACCTAAATCCAAGACACTTTGATATTTTGATTTAATCATTTTTTTAAAGTTTAAAAGTTATTTTTTAAATATACAAAAATATAGTGTTTAACTTTCTAGTGTTTGCAAAACTTTAGTATATATGCTGTATATTTAAATATTTGACAGTATTTTAACTAAACATTAATCAGAATTAATAAAATATTAATAAGACTTAGAATATCTTTGATTCAAACAAATCATCTATACAACTATGAAACTAAAAACAATTTTAATGTCGGCTGCAGTAGTAACAATGCTATTTGCGAGCTGTAATGACTCGAAAAAGAAAGAAGTGCAAGCACAGGCACAGGCAGAAGAAATGCGTATGCAGCGTGAAAGCGATTCTTTAATGAAATTAGAAGAAGATGCTAAAATGAAAATGGCTGAACTGGAAGCGAATTCCATTGCTGCAAAAGCAATGGGTAATTCAGAACTTTCTACCTTAGTTAGTGCGCTTCAAGCTGCAGATTTAGCTCAAATACTAAAGACAGCAGGAGAATATACAGTATTTGCACCTACAAATACTGCTTTTGAAAAGCTTAAAAAAGCAACACGAGAAGAGCTTATGAAGCCAGAAAACAAAGAAAATCTTCAAAAAGTATTGAAATATCATGTACTTCAAGGGAAAATGAATGCTACAGACGTTTTAGTAAAAATAAAAGAAGCAAATAATAAGCTTGATGTTACCACTATGAATGTCGAAATTTTAACCTTGTCTGAAAAAGATGGTAAAGTAATGGTAAAAGATGCCAACGGAAATACTGCAACCGTAACAAGTGCAGATATGGATGCATCAAATGGGATTGTTCACATAATTGATAAAGTGTTGATGCCAAAAAAATAATTCATACTTAAAAATGAATTTTATAAGCCTCAGCAATGAGGCTTTTTTTATATCGAATTTTCACTGAGATACTTGAATTCCTTTAAACTTTCTTTGCTTTCAATGGAGTGGGACATACCATTTTTAATCAATAAATTTTGAGTTGTAATGTTTAAAACAGCATCATAATGATGATCGGTTATAAGTATTCCTTTTTTAACCTTAAGTTTGTTCAGAAAATTAGTTATTTCAATTTTATATAATGGGTCTACCATCGAAAATGGTTCATCGAACATAATAAAAGGATGCGGGGAAGTACCTACTAAAAGCACCTCTAAATAACGAACTTGCCCTAAGGATAAGGCACTTACTTTCTTTGCGGTAAATGTTGCAATTAAAGGGTCATAAAAAATTGCATCTTGGGCTTTCTCGTCTGAAAAATAGATGGGAATCAAGTCGCGAACTTTTATATTTTTTGGCAAAAAGGAAAATTGAGGTAAATAAGCAATCTGTCTATTATTAATAGTATTCCTTGGATTAAAAGAATTATTATCGAAAGAAATTTTAATAGAGTCAGCTATTACAGTTCCAAAAATCATTTTGAGCAGGGTCGATTTTCCGCAGCCGTTTCTTCCGAAGACGCCTAAAATAGTGCCTGTTTCAAGTGAAAAAGAAACGTTTTTGATAATTTCTTTCTTGCCATACGTTTTTGATGCGCTATAAAGTTGTATTAATGCCAAGGAAAAGGTTAAATATTAAAAATAGCAAGCCCAAAACAGGTATTCCTATAAGAAAGTTTATAATAAATGAAGTTTTTAGCAAGCTAGTTTTTGTGATTCCTAAATTGAAATAAAAATAGAATTGATTCTTATAAAACACATTAAAACCAAGCATACCAATAAAAGGGCCAATAATTAAAAAAAGCAAAGATGCCCAAAGCAATCCTCCAAATAAACTGCATATAATAGCAAACACAGATATAAAAGGCACTATAGTTTTATAAAACTGCCAATAAGCTCGGTACATTTTGTTTTTTATAAACTATTAATGACAGCTACAACCGCCATCCATAAAACCTTGTGTTTCTTGATGCCATGGAAAAGCTTGATTGTATTTATCCATTTCCCAGAAAAAAGGAAGCCTCTTTTTTGGGGTGTTTCCAATTTCATTCATGGTTTCAGAATCGTATAACCTTCCATTAATCATAACCATTTTTATAGTTTGAGTATTTTCTATATTTTCAAGTGGGTTTTCATCCATTACGATTAAATCGGCTAGTTTTCCTACTTTAAGAGAGCCAATATCTTGCCCAGCACCAATGTATTCCGCAGCATTTATAGTTGCGGCTTTTAATGCTTCCAAATTACTCATTCCACCTTGGTGTAACATCCAAGTTTCCCAATGAGCCCCAAGGCCTTGTAGCTGCCCATGAGCGCCCATATTAACTTTTACACCTGCTTCACTAAGTTCTTTAACAGTCTCAGAAACTAAAATATGACCGTTTTTATACTCTTCTTGCGGAGATTTTATTCTGTGGCGTGAACGGCTATCTACAATACTACGCGGTGTAAAATTTAATAATTTTTCATTTTCCCACACATTGTCGCGTTCATAGAAGTAAAATTCTCCATTCATTCCACCATAATTTACAATTAGCGTAGGAGTATAGCCAGACCCACTTTTACCCCAAATCTCCAAAACATCTTTATAAACTGGGGCTACCGGTATATTGTGCTCTACACCTGTATGGCCGTCAATTACCATCGTTAAATTGTGATAAAACGTTGAGCCACCTTCTGGCACTACATTGATTTGCATTTCTCTTGCAGCCTGTAAAACTTGTTGGCGCTGGTCTCTACGGGGTTGATTGTAACTTTTCACACTTTTTGCGCCAAAAGCTTTAGTACGGCGAATGCTACTTCTTGCATCTTCTAAATTATTAATAACCGCTTTAAAATCGCCATCGGCACCATACAGAATAAATCCGGTCGAATATAATCTAGGGCCCACCAAATTTCCACTTTTTTGAAGTTCAGAAAGTGTGAAAACCGTTTCAGTATTTGCAGATGGATCGTGCGATGTTGTTACCCCGAAAGCTAAGTTTGCCATAAAGGGCCAGTATTGTTGTGAAGGTAACCCATAACGAAAAGCCCCCACATGCGCATGCGCATCTACCATTCCTGGCATAATGGTTTTTCCTTCCGAAGCATATATCTTTGTTCCAGCAGGGATAGAAACTTTAGCAGCTTCACCTATTGCTTCAATTTTATTGCCATTTATAAGAATAGTGCCATTTTCAATCACTTTATCGTTTTCCATGGTAATGATTCGTGCATTGGTAAAAGCAATTTTACCGCTAGGACTATCTACAGGAGCTTGTAAGCCAATTTTTATTCCTGATTCTGTTAATTCAGGGACTTTTTCTGGTGAACCAGCTAAGAAAGTAAAACGATCCTTAAGTTTATTGCTAAAATATTCATCACCCAAGGTCCACATTAATTTTTCACTGTTTGATGACCAATGAATATTGATGCCAGCATCTTTTGCGAGTTGAGAAACAGGTACAGATTTACTGTTGTTGTCTAAATCAATAGTTTGCCCGTTAAGCGGGAAAGGCGCAACATATAGCTTGTGAAGGTTTGTAAAAGCAATCCATTTATTATCTGGACTTGGTATTAATCTATTTGCGTATTTTGATTTAATATGTGTTTTTTCATCCGCTCCCTCAAGATTTACACTACGCAATTGTTTTTCAATATTACCAAAATAGGTACCGCCTGTTTGAAGGAAAATTCTTTTTGCATCATTACTGAATAATGGATATTCACCTTTGTCAACAACAAATTTTTCATTGCTCCCATTTGCGTCTATAATGTAAATACCATCATTTTTAGTGTAGGTAAATCCTTGATCGGTATTTCCTTTTTCTTTTCTGAAGACAATTTTCGTACCATCTGGGGAATAGGAAGGGGTTCTATAAATTCCTTTTTCAGAAGTTATTTTTGTTGAATTTCCACCATTAATTGAAATTTTTCGAATTGCACCTTTTTCCAGATCATTCCAAGTTACGTAGCTAATTTCAGTGCCATTAGGTGAAAAACACGGTTCAAATTCAAAATCTGTACTATTTGTTAAGCGTTCTGGAGTACCATTTGGTAAGGTTTTTTTATATAAATGCCCAAGCGCACTAAAAACAATAAACTTCCCGTTTGGTGCAGTAACTGCGTGACGAATCATTTTTGGAGTAAATGTTTCAGACTCAATTTTATTGTTGAAATGCACGGTTTCTGCCAAATCAATATTCACTTTTGCAGTAAAAGGTATGTTTGTAACCGTAAGTGAATTCACAGCAATCTTATTTATTTTTCCACCACTCCAAAATACGATTTCTTGGTTGTTGGGCATCCAACTGAAGTTTGGATACGTACCAAAAAGTGCCCAAGCTTCTTGTTGGTCTTTGTTTAAAGCGTCATAAATAGGCCATTCTTCTCCAGTTTCTAGATCGTGTAAAAACAATACACTCTTGGTTCGAACTCTTTTAATGAATGCCAGTTTTTTTCCGTCAGGTGAAATTGTTGGCCTCGAGGCACTTCCTGGTCCACCTGTAATTGTTTCTGTTTTTCCAGTTTCAAATTCATATCGTTTTATTACATAAATTTGATCGTTTGGGTCTTTATTATATTGAAAATAACCGCCTGGATATACATCTTCACAGTAGTAAAGATAGTTTCCATCTTGTGATACAAAAGGTTCATTTACATCTTGTTGGTCGTTTTTACGTTTTGTGAGTTGCAAGCCACTGCCACCAGATTTATGATATTGCCACATTTCCCCAGCCCCTAAACTTCTTCCGGATGAAAAATGCTTTCGTGCTATTAAATAATTACCATCAGCACTCCAAACAGCGTTGTTTAACAATCTAAAATCTTCTTTGGTAATTTGTTGTGCATCGGTTCCGTCGCTATTCATTACCCAAATATTATCTCCCCCGCCAGCATCACTAGTGAATGAAATTTTTGTGCCATCTGGACTAAATCTAGGTTGAATTTCAAAAGGAATGCCTGCGCGAAGTATTTTGGCTTCACCGCCCGTAATTGGCATGCTATAAATATCGCCTAGCATATCAAAAACTATGGTTTTACCATCTGGGCTTACATCAAGATTCATCCATGTACCTTCATTTGTAGAAAAAGAATGTGTTTTGTAGTTAAAATCGTTACCGGGATTGGCTACTTCCCATTTTGATTCTTCTTTTTCTTTGGCTTTAGAATCCTTTTTTTGTGCGAAAAATGTGGTTGAAATAGTAAATAAGAGTAGAAATGGAAAAATTCTCATAGTAGGTATGTTAAGTATTTAATTTCTTGATTTTATATTTTTTTCACAAAGCGTAATGATTTCTGAAATACGTTTTGCTCTTGTGTCTTCCCGCTTTGCTTGATAGAGCCAATAAAGATAGCTTTTACGACTACTTGGCGGGAATTTTTTATAATTTGAATATGCTAGTGGATTTCCTTGAAAACTTTTTTGAAGATCTTTAGGAATGATTAGGTTTTCAACAGCGTCTAAAGCAGTCCAACTCCCATTTTTTTTAGCTTCTAAAACGATTTTCTTTCCACTTTCATGAAGAAGTCCGTTCTTTTCTAATTCCTTTAAATACGATTTGTTTAAGGCGCTCCAAACACTTTTTGGGTTGCGTTTACAAAAATATTGGCGTCTTTTTCCAGCTCCTAAGCTTTTTACAGTGCTGTCTATCCAGCCATAGCATAAAGCTACTTTTACAGCCTCCTCCCAACGCATTGTTGGGGTTCCTGTTTCTAGTTTATAAAATATTAAATAAATGCCTTTTGGAAACGTATCGTGATTTTCGTGTAACCAATTTCGCCATTGTGAATCGTCTTCAAAATATAGTTCTGGTTTTTCATCCATTACTTTAGTTTTTCAGAATTTACATAAAAATCTTTTTTAATTTCCACTGTTTCTATCCCTGATGAAAATTCTTTGGTTTTCCATTCTGCACTTGGGTAAATCCATTCTTCAATGCCATTTATCTCAGCAATAATAGGCATTTCAAAGTTTTTTATGGTATTTATATAGCGAAACTTCAAAGTGTTTTCATTAAACGAATATTCAATTTTTGGAACTTCTGTGGTTCGTAAATACTGATCCCAGAATTCAGTTAATTCTAACCCGCTTTTCTTGCTTATATAATTTTCAACTTGCTTGCTGCTAATAGTTTGATGGTAAAAATCTTCATTGAGACCACGAAGAATTTGGCGCCATTTTTCATCATTTTGTATCAGCTGCCGAATTGTATGAAGTATATTCGCTCCTTTATAATACATATCGCTACTTCCTTGATTATTGACATTGTATTTACCAATAATTGGGCGGTCGTTCAAAATATTTTTTCGAATACCAATTACATATTCCGAAGAAGCTTTTTTTCCGAAGAAATAATCCAAATACAGATTTTCTGAATAAGAGGTAAACCCTTCGTGAATCCACATATCTGCCACATCATTATTGGTAATATTATTTGCAAACCATTCGTGTCCACTTTCATGAATAATTATAAAATCGAACTTTAAACCCCAACCAGTTCTTGAAAGATCACGCCCCAAATATCCGTTTTCAAACTTGTTGCCATAGGTAACACTACTTTGATGTTCCATTCCTAAATACGGTGCCTCAACGAGCTTGTAGCCGTCTTCATAAAAAGGGTAGGGGCCAAACCAATGTTCAAAAGCTTCCATAGTCATTACCGCTTGTTTAAACTGAATTTTAGCTTTTGCTTCATTTTCACGGAGTACATAATAATCCATATTCAGCATTCCTTTTTCCCCTTTGTACTTTTCACTCCAATGTACATAATCGCCAATATTGATGTTCACACCGTACGCATTTATTGGGTTTACAACTTCCCAAACCCAGGTTTTTGTTGTTTCATTTTCAATAACTTCTTTTAGTCGTCCATTGCTAACATCCATAAGGTGCTTTGGTGCTGTTATAGAAATCGTAATGCCTTTATCGGGCTCATCTGAAGGGTGATCTTTTAATGGCCACCAAACACTAGAACCAATGCCTTCGTTTGCGGTTGCTATAAAATCTTTTCCATTGCTATCTTTAGTCCAAGTAAATCCGCCATCCCACGGGGGACGCCTTGCTACAATCGGTTTTCCTGAAAAATAAATTGTTATTTTTTCATTTTTCCCTTTTTTCTGTTTTTTCTGAAGTTTTAAAAAATGCGCATCTCCATCCGAAGTGAAAGTTATTTCTTGTCCATCTTGAACCACTTTATCAATTTTCATTGGTGCTTGCAAGTCTATTTGCATTACTTGATTTGTTTCCAGTGTTTTATATGAAATGGTGTTGCTACCTTCAATGGACTTTTCGGAAGGATTAACTGAAACTTTCAAATCATAATAGCTAACATTCCACCATATTCTTTCCGGTGTTAAGCTACCGCGAAGTGTATCTGCACGGGAAAATTCTTGTGCAAAAGCAGTAAGATTTAAAAGCAAGAGAGCGGTGACTATAATTTTTTCTTTCATAATTTATAATTTATCGAAATACAGAATTTGGAAACACAACAACACTTTCATGGCCATTTTTCCCTACGGAAGCCACCCCAAAAAATGAATTATCAATTACAATTCCTTTTAATGTAAATTCAGAAACATCGCCAACGTAACGACTGTGATCCCAAGTAGGAGAGGTGGTGTCTCGCCAATAAATTTTATAGCCTGTAGCACCATCAACTTGATCCCATTTTAATTTCACTGAAGCTTCTACAACACCTCCTATTGCAACGTTTTTAGGTGCGGGCGGTGCCCAAGCAATACTAGCTAAATTAATTGCATTTACGGCGGTAAGCTTCGCAGCGTACTCAAAATTCACGAATTTTAAATTATCGCCGTATTCAATACCATTTTCCGTGCGGAGGTCTTGATGTTGCTGATTGTAATTTTCGTGTGCTTCCATGATTCTAATGCCTGCCCAACCAAGATCGTTAAAAGGACGGTGATGACCACCACGACCAAAACGATCCAGCCTATACACCATAATAGGGTTCATTTCGGGCATATACATTTTCGTGGTTTTATAAACGTAACGGGCAAGTTGACGTGAAATTCCATCTACTTCTCCACCATAAAAACGTCGCATTTGCCGTTCTTTTTCGGTTTCTGTTGGAGGAACTGGCTCGCTAAAAATTCTAAAATCACGATTGCTAATTACACCATCTACCCCTTTAATATTACCAATCATATCATTATTAAAAACGCCTATAATTTCCCAACCGTTCTTTTTTGCGAAATCGGCGAATCCTTTTCCGCCAAATAGGCCTTGTTCTTCACCACTCAATCCCAAATAAATAATACTATTTTCAAATTTGTATTTTGAGAGCACGCGTGCCGCTTCCATTGTACCAGCCATGCCACTTGCATTGTCATTGGCACCGGGAGCATCTTTTGTAAAGTCACTTCCATCACTATTTCTAGAGTCTATATCACCACTCATTATAATGTAGCGATTTGGGTATTTTGTCCCTTTTTGAATTGCCGCTACATTTACTATCCAAGTGTCTTTAGGAATGCGATTGTTCGGTTCTGCTTTTACAAAATCTTTTTGATAGAAAACATGCAAGCAAGTACTACAATCGTTAGATATTTTTTCAAATTCAGCTTTAATCCACCTGCGGGCAGCACCAATACCACGGGTATTGCTGATCGTATCACTAAATGTATTTCGAGTGCCAAAATTAGCAAGGGTAGTAATATCTGATTTAATTCTATCTGAAGAAACAGAATCGATTATAGCGTAGATTTTTTGATCAGTTTGGGAAAAGGAATGTAATGAAATTATAAAAGTAACGAAGAGTAAGATGCTTTTCATTCAAACAATTTTTTTGTTTAAAAATACCAAAAAGAAATTCAAAGCACAACATGCACCAAAAAACCTTTTTACTTGTTATGCCTTATAGAGCACTCACCTTTTTTCAGCTACAACAGCCAATTTTTTTCCATTGGGACTTATAGCCATACGGGAAATGTTTTTAATTCCATACTCTTCAAGTGAAGCAACGCGGTTCCATTCAGACATTCCTAAAGTGTCGTACAGATAAAGTTTAGACCCACTACCAACAAGAATTTGTGTGTCGTTTATCCATACATAATCCTGAATTCCTATGGGTAACTCAGTTATAAAAAAACTTTCTGAAGTTTCCATTTCTAAGAGATAGAGGTCAAGATTTCCTGCTTCATTTACTAAAGTATAGCTCATAGCATTTGTTTTGGGAACCTTTTGAAGCGATCTTCCTGCATTATAAAATAGTGTATCGGTAGTTTTTGAACTTAAATTAAGCAATACTAAATCCATTTTTTCACCATCAAGAACGGTTGCTAGCATTTTTTCGTCATTGTAAAAAGCAAAATATGCAACTTGTATATTTTCTATTGCTTTGGTAGCAATGCCTGTTTTCGAGTTATAGGTATAAAGCCTTTGTAAACCATCTTTGTCTAAACGAACTGCTGCTACATTATTAGTTGTAGGAAATTTTTGAGGGGAATATTCACTACCTGGAGTTTTTTGATTAAGCCATTTTTTAGACTTGGTATTTAAATTGTAGGTAGCAATATCAGTTTGACCCTTATTATTTCCTGCAAAATAAACTATTTCATCTGAAGCAAAAGAAGGTTGATTGTCGTAGCCGTTGTCGTTAGCTATATTATGAAGGTTTAATAATTGTAAGCCTTCATAAGCTGGAAAAACATCTAAAATATAAACTTCAGGATTTTGTTGTGCAAAAGTGAAATTGAGTGTGAAAATAATAAGTAGGAATTGGAGCTTTTTCATTGCAATTATTTTGGCTTAAAAATAACAAACTTTACGCCAAAAAACTGAAAATTTAAAAAACCCTAAAACTTTAGAGTTATTTTATGATTTATAAAACAAAGAAACCTAACAGATTTTTCTGTTAGGTCTATAAAAATTTTATTTCAGTAAATTTTATTAAAAGGGATACTGATTTTCAGCAATCACTTTTTCAGCAATAGTTTTTCTTAATTCACCAATATTTGGAGTGTTTTGGTATTTAGTAAATCGTTTTAATCCCATTAACATAGCGCGTTGTTCATCACCTTCAGAGAACGATAAAATAGCTTCTTTTGCTTTTACAGTTATAATATCTACAGCGTGGTATAAATATAATTGAGCCATTGCAATTTGTTCTTTTTGCGCCTCCGCTCCAAAACGTTTAGCATTTTTCTCAGTTCTTAATATTCCACTTTCAGCCATATAAATTTCAATTAAAATATCTGCTGCTGCCATTAATGTTTGCTGATGCTCTTCTAGCTCCGTGCCATACTTTTGAACGGCACTTCCTGCAACCATTAAAAATACTTTTTTCAATTTTGCGATCATAGCCTTTTCTTCAGAAAGTAATTCAGAATAGTCGGGGGTTTCAAAAGAAGGGATTCCCATTAATTCAGAAGCTACAGCTTGCGCAGGGTTTAAAAGATCCACGTGGCCTTTCATTGCTTTTTTTACTAGCATACCAACAGCTAGCATTCTATTTATTTCGTTTGTACCTTCATAAATACGTGCAATACGTGCATCCCGCCAAGCAGATTCCATGGGGGTGTCTGCGCTAAAGCCCATTCCGCCAAATATTTGGATTCCTTCATCGGCGCAATTTTGAATGTCTTCAGAAACGGCAACTTTTAATATTGAACACTCAATTGCATATTCCTCAACACCTTTTAATTCAGCTTCTTGATGTGAAGCGCCAGCTTGTTGCCGTAAGGTAATTCTATCTTCAATATTTTTTCCTGCACGGTAACTAGCGCTTTCACTAACATAAGCGTTTGTCGCCATTTCAGCTAACTTTAATTTTATGGCACCAAATGATGAAATTGGCACTTTAAACTGAATACGTTCGTTGGCATATTTTACGGCGCTTGAAATTACACGGCGCTGTGCATCAAGACTTGCTGCGGCAAGTTTTATCCTACCTACATTAAGCGCGTTCATAGCAATTTTAAACCCTTCCCCACGACCAGCAAGCATGTTTTCTACAGGAACTTTTGTTTCGTTAAAGAAAACCTGACGCGTAGAGGAGGAGTGAATTCCTAACTTTTTCTCTTCTTCGCCCAGTGAAATGCCATTACTAGGATCATTTTCAACAATAAACCCAGTGATGTTTTTATCGTCTTCAATTCTTGCAAAAACTATAAAAGTACTACAAAATCCAGCGTTCGAAATCCACATTTTCTGACCAGAGATGGAATAATAGGTGCCATCTTCAGAAAGAACAGCCTTTGTTTTTCCGCTGTTGGCATCGCTTCCCGCTCCAGGTTCCGTTAAAGCATACGCACCAAACCATTCGCCACTGGCAAGTTTTGGCACATATTTTTTAATTTGTTCGTCGGTTCCATAAAGTGTAATTGGCATGGTGCCAATTCCAGTATGTGCGCCAAATGCAGTTGCAATTGAACCTGTGGCTCCAGAAATATAATCGCAAACAAGCATTGTTGTTACAAAGCCCATTCCCAATCCACCATATTCCTCAGGTACAGCGACACCCAAAAGGCCAAGATCACCAGCTTTACGCATTATTTCTTCAGTAAGGGCATAATCTTTATGCTCAAATCGTTCTTTATTCGGCCAAATTTCACGGTCAACAAATTCCTTAACGGAATCACGCATCATTTTCTGTTCTTCCGAAAAATCTTCCGGAGTAAAAACATCTTCGGCCTTGGTTTCTTTTACTAAAAATTGTCCACCTCGGAGCAATTCGCTTTGTGTTTTTTCTGTATTCATTTTTTGAGATATTTAAATTTAAAAACCAAGAGTCAAGACTTTTATGCAAGTCCAGATTTGGATTCTAAAATCATTTTTTGAATTTGTTTTATTCTTTCTTCTATAAGTTTAAAATTTTCTTCTGAACTATATGATTCATTGAAAGCAATGATTAATTGCGTTTCTAATTCAAAAGACGAACCCAAACTAACTTCCAAATATTGTTTAAATGTTTATTAGTGCTTTTACTTGAACCTTCAGCAATATTTGAAGGTATGGATACAGCATATCTATTTATTTGTAAAACCAAACCGAATTTTTCAAAATCTGGAAACTTACCAATTATTTTATATGTTTCTAGAATCTTGGTTCTTACCACTATTTTAAAAATTCATAAACTCCCGCAGCTCCTTGCCCGGTTCCTACGCACATTGTTACCATTCCATATTTTCCTTGAAGGCTTCTTTTGCGCATTTCATCAAATAATTGGACAGAAAGTTTTGCGCCAGTACATCCTAGCGGATGCCCTAACGCAATGGCCCCGCCATTTACATTTACTCTTTCCTTGTCTAGGCCAAGTTCTCTTATTACAGCTAATGATTGCGAAGCAAAAGCTTCGTTTAATTCTATTAACTCTAATTGATCTTGCTTAAGTCCAGCTTGTTTTAAAGCTTTCGGAATAGCTTTTATTGGGCCAATACCCATAATTCTTGGTTCTACACCTACGGCAGTAAAACTTACCAGTCGTGCTATTGGTTCAAGGTTTAATTCTTTTACCATTTCCTCACTCATGATTACTGCAAATGCTGCACCATCACTCATTTGTGAAGAATTACCTGCGGTTACACTACCGCCATTGGCAAAAACAGGACGCAATTTTGAAAGTGCCTCTACATTGGTTCCTTTTCGAGGGCCCTCATCTTTAGTTACGGTGTACTTTTCAGAAACTTTTTTCCCAGAATCATTTACAAAAGTGTGTTCTATTTCAATGGGAACTATTTGGTCCTGAAAACGGTTTTCTTCTTGTGCTTTTAAAGCTCTCATCTGACTTGTATACGCAAATTCATCTTGGTCTTCACGCGAAACATTGTATTTCTTTGCAACGGCTTCTGCAGTTAATCCCATATTCCAGTAATAATCTTCATGGCCTTCTTTAGCCAATTTATAATCTGGCACCGGTTTGTAACCACCCATTGGAATATAGCTCATGCTTTCTGCGCCACCTGCAATAATGCAGTCTGCCATTCCACTTTGTATTTTAGCTGCAGCAATTGAAATTGTTTCCAATCCTGAGGCACAATAGCGGTTTACAGTCATTCCAGGAACATCGATAATATCTAAGCCCATTAATGAAATTAATCGGCCCATATTTAAACCCTGTTCGGCTTCAGGCATGGCATTACCTACAATTACATCGTCTATACGTTTCTTATCGAGTTGTGGTAACTCATTCATAATATATTTGATGGTTTCCGCAGCCAATTCATCAGGGCGTTTAAAGCGGAAAACTCCACGAGGCGCTTTGCCCACCGCGGTTCTGTATGCTTTTACTATATATGCTGTTTTCATGTTTTATTTAGTATTTAGATGTTAGTATTGAGAATTAAGAAAATTCATTTTTCTCAGTTTTTACTCCTCTTTACACAATTCTAATTTCTCAATGGTTTTCCTTTCTGAATCATATGTTGTAGTCTTTCTAAGGTTTTTCTTTCACCAGTAAGACTCAAAAATGCTTCTCTTTCAAGATCAAGTAAATAGTGTTCACTTACGTAACTCGCTTCGCTTAAATCGCCACCAGCCATTACGTACGCAAGCTTATTTGCAACCTTCTTGTCGTGTTCGCTTATGTATTTTCCTGCAATCATTTGGTCGGTTCCCACAAGGAACATACCTAATGCTTGTTTTCCAAGTACTTTTATATCTGTTCTAGGAATTGGTTTTGTATAGCCTTGATCTGCCATAAAACGTGCTGTAGCTTTGGCAGCGGCTATTTGTCTTGCTTCATTTACAATTACTATATCTTTTCCTTGCTGAAGTATTCCAGTATCATAAGCTTCATAAGCTGAAGTGGAAACTTTTGCCATTCCGATTGTTAAGAAGTACTCTTGCAATCTGTTTAGTTCTACATCGTCTTTTTTGAAAGTATCACTTGCGCGCATTGCCATTTCTTTTGAGCCACCGCCACCAGGAATTACTCCAACACCAAATTCAACCAAACCTATATAACTTTCAGCAGCTGCAACTACGCGATCTGCATGAAGTGTAAACTCGCAACCACCTCCCAAGGTCATTCCACGAGGCGCAACTACTACTGGAATGGAAGAGTAGCGCAGACGCATGCTGGTATCCTGAAAGTATTTTACAGCAGCATTTAGTTCTTCGTATTCTTGCTCTACCGCCATCATAAATATCATTCCAATATTGGCACCTACCGAAAAGTTTTTTCCTTGATTGGCAATAACCAAACCGTCAAAATCTTTTTCAGCAATGTCGATAGCTTTATGAATTCCGGCTAAAACATCCCCGCCAATTGAATTCATTTTACTTATAAATTCTACATTCAAAATACCATCTCCAAGATCTTCGACTACAACACCATTGTTTTTGAAAACTTCAGAAGTTTTACGAATGTTGTCGAGGATTATAAATGAATCCTGCCCAGGAACTTTTAAGTGTTTTTTCTGAGGAATATCGTAATAATAGGTGTTTCCTTCTTTAACCGTGTAAAAAGATTCTACGCCAGATGCTAGCATTTCGTTAATCCAAGAAGCAGGTTCTTTCCCTAATTCTTTAATAAGTGTTATTCCTTCTTTTACCCCAACGGCATCCCAAATTTCAAAAGGACCGTTTTCCCAACCAAAACCAGCTTTCATAGCATCGTCAATTTTGTAGAGCTCATCGGTTATTTCGGGAATTCTTTTGGAGACATATGCGAACATAGCACCGAAATTTTTTCGGTAGAATTCGCCAGCTTTATCTTCACCTTTTATAAGAATAGGGAAGCGATCGGTTACTTTATCGACCGTTTTTGTTTTTTCTAAAGTTCCAAAAGAAGCTTTTTTACTTTTTCTGTATTCTAATGATTCTAAATCTAATGAAAGAATTTCGCTACTACCGTCCTCGTTTTTCACTTTTTTATAGAACCCTTGCCCACTTTTGCTGCCCAACCATTTGTTTACCATCATGGTATCGATAAATCCTGGAATTTGAAAAATTCCATGTTCTTCATCTTCAGGAACATTTTCATGAATTCCTTTTGCAACGTGAACTAAGGTATCTAAACCGACAACATCAACCGTTCGGAAAGTAGCAGACTTAGGGCGGCCAATAACAGGGCCAGTAAGTTTATCTACTTCTTCAATAGTGAGTCCCATTTCTTTTACTTGATGAAAAAGACTTTGTATTCCGAAGATTCCAATTCTATTTCCTATAAATGCAGGGGTGTCTTTTGCAACAACAGACGTTTTCCCAAGAAATTTTTCACCGTATCCATTTAAGAAATCTAACACTTCATTTGAAGTTTTTGGTCCAGGGATAATTTCAAAAAGCTTTAAATAGCGAGGCGGGTTAAAAAAGTGTGTGCCACAGAAATGCTTCTGAAAATCATCACTTCTGCCTTCGCTCATAAATTTTATAGGAATACCTGAAGTGTTTGATGTGATTAACGTTCCCGGTTTTCTATGCTTATCAAGGTTTTCAAAAACTTGTTTTTTGATGTCTAAGCGTTCTATTACCACTTCAATAATCCAATCGGCTGTGTTCACTTTGGCAATATCGTCTTCCAAATTTCCAGTGGTAATGCGTTTTGCAAAATCTTTGTGATAGAGTGGGGCAGGGTTACTTTTTATCGCTTTTTGCAAATCACCATTTACAATACGGTTTCGCACCACTTTATCATTAAGGCTAAGTCCTTTTTTTATTTCAACATCATTCAGCTCCCGTGGCACAATATCCAGCAATAGTACTTCTACGCCAATATTGGCAAAATGACAGGCGATACCGCTTCCCATAATTCCGGAACCGATTACCGCTACTTTATTAATTCTTCTTTTTGACATATTATTTTAGTTTTCTGAATCGTATATTTTTTTTGAATTAACGAGTTCTGTGATGGTATGTGCTACTTTTTTGAATGTTTTTAAGTCTTCAGCTGTAACATTTTTTTGAACAGCTTCATCAAAACCTAAAACCACACCTTTTGAAAAGGTACGCATTTCTTTTCCAAAATCTGTTAAGTGAATTAACACGCCGCGTCCATCTTCAGGATTTGGTTTACGTTCAATCAATCCTTTTTTTTCCATAGCCTTTAAGGTTCTTGAAAGACTCGTGGCTTCCATGCCCATCTTTGGTCCAAGGGCTGTGCTGGGGGTTCCATTTTCAGGATCAATGCTTATTAACGCAAATCCTGTTGCCATAGTGCTCCCTTTTTTTCCAGCTTCCTCATTATACATTCTTGTTACGCTCATCCATGTAGAGCGAAGTATATAATCTATTGTTTTTTCTTTCATTAAAGATTAATTGAAAAAGTAGCGAACCAAATATACAAAAAATTTATTATGCATGCATAGTAAATACATGTTATTTATAATCAAATAATTTTTTTAAGCTGAAACAAACTTTAAGCCTACAATAGATATGATAAGTGTGGAAAGAAAAAACACCCGCCAGAAGGTTGCGGGTTCATTAAAATAGAAGATACCTAGTAAAACGGTGCCAACGGCACCAATACCAGTCCAAACAGCATAGGCGGTGCCGATTGGGAGTGTTTTTGTAGCTTTTATAAGTAAAAACATGCTTATAAAAAGACACGCTAAAAAACCACCAAACCATAATTTAGAATCAAGGTTGGTGGTTTCTTTAGCTTTGCCAAGACAAAATGCGAAGGCGACTTCAAAAAGGCCAGCTATAATGAGGAGGAGCCAATTCATGCTTTATTATTCATTATGCTCATAAATTTTATTGTAAAGCGCTTTGTATTTTTCCTTAATAACTTTACGCTTCATTTTCATGGTAGGCGTAAGGTGACCGCTTTCTATGCTCCAAGCATCTGGTGTTAGTTCAAACTTTTTTACTTTTTCCCATTTGCCAAAACGTTCGTTATAAAAATCTACTTCTTTTTGAATGCGTTTTAGTACGGCTTCATTTTTTACGATTTCAATTGGGTCGGAAGGAATGTCTCTGCCTTTTTTTGCGCCCCATTCTTTTATAAAATCAAAATCTGGTTGTATAAGGGCGGCAGGCATTTTTTCGCCTTCCCCAACGACCATTATTTGGTCTATAAAACGTGATTGTTTCATTGCATTTTCCAAAAGTTGTGGCGCAACATATTTTCCGCCACTGGTTTTGAACATTTCTTTTTTACGGTCTGTAATTTTAAGAAAGCCCTCTTTATCTACTTCCCCAATATCTCCAGTATGGAAATATCCATTTTTTAAAACCTCATCGGTTTGTTCTTGATTTTTATAATACCCTAACATTACTTGAGGGCCTTTTATTAAAATCTCGCCATCTTCAGCAATTTTTATTTCGGTTTCTTTTAATGCTTTGCCAACGGTACCAATTTTAAAACCATGGTCGCGCATATCGTTTACAGAAATAACAGGTGATGTTTCTGTAAGCCCGTAGCCTTCCATAACAGGAATCTGCCCTGCATTAAAAACTCTTGCTAAACGAGGTTGTAATGCTGCACTTCCAGAAGCAATTGCTTTTAGGTTTCCTCCTAAGGCTTCTCGCCATTTGCTAAAAATTAACTTATTCGCAAGTTTAAGTTGCGTTTCATACCACCAGCCATTCTGGCCGTAGGGTTCATATTTTAAACCTAGATCTATAGCCCAAAAGAACATTTTTTTCTTAATTCCAGTAAGTTCAGCTCCTTTTGCATAAATTTTATCATACACTTTTTCTAACAATCGCGGAACGGCACTCATAACCTCTGGTTGTACTTCTTTTAAGTTATCGCTAATTGTTTCTAAACTTTCAGCAAAATGAATTTCAACACCGCAATATTGATACATATATTGAAGCATACGTTCATAAATATGACACACAGGTAAAAAGCTAAGTGCTTTCGATTTTCCTAGGTCTATAGGCAATCGTTCTGCACTATATTTAGCATTTGAAGCTATATTTTTATGTGAAAGCATAACGCCTTTTGGTCTTCCGGTTGTTCCGGAGGTATAAATTAAAGTAGCTAAATCATCTTCGTGTATAGCTTCTTTTCTTTTTTCAACTTCGTCTTGATTGCTTTCATCTTTTCCTTCTTCCAGAACTTCCTTCCAGTTTATAGTTCCTTCAATTTCATCAAAGGTGTATATTTCTTTTAATGAAGGAACATTATCTTTTATTTTTTGGACTTTATCACATACTTCTTTACAAGAAACGAAACAATAAATGGCTTCACTGTGGTTAAGAACATATTCGTATTCGTCTTCAGAAATTGTAGGATAAATTGGAACTCCTTGTGCTCCAGTTTGCATAATTCCAATATCACAGATGTTCCATTCTGTGCGATTTGTCATTGAAATAATGGCAATTTTATCATTGGGTTTTACGCCTTTTTTTAATAACGCACGACTTAATGCATTACATTTATCTATATATTCCTGTGTTGAGGTCGCTTTCCATTCGCCATTATATTTGGTAACTAGCGCTTTTTGTTGCGGATACTTTTCAAATTGGTAGTATGGAAAGTCGAAGAGTCTTTTTGGATCAATCATCATTATAATATTAGTGGAAGTGAAAATAGCAAAATTATTTTATTATTTCCTTTAAAAGAAAAATGAAAAGCCTTTCTAATTATTGAAAAGCTGTGTCTTGATGGTGTTATAATAACTGTCGCTTACAGGTATTTTTTCATTAGTAAGCATTAATTCTCTATTTTTTAAGCCCGTAACTTTTTCTTTGTTAACAATGTACGACCTATGAACGCGCAAAAAAGAGGTAGGTAGTTTTGATTCCAATTTACTTAGCGATTGGTTTGCCATTATTTTTTTTCCATTTTCCAAGTAATAATTTACATATTCGCTGTTGCTTTCTATGTAAATAATATCTTGATACATTACTTTATGAAGGTCGTAACCAGATTTTATAATTATAAAGTTCGCAGTTGGCGTTTCTTGTTTGGGTAATTTTTCTACAGCGCTTAAAAACCTTTTGAAAGCAATTGGTTTTACTAAATAATCTAACGCATTAAGTTCATAGCCTTTTAAAGCATACTCAGAATAAGCTGTTGTGAAAATAATTCGTGTTTCAGTTGTATTGATAAGCTCGGCAAATTCAGTTCCTTTAATATCAGGCATTTGAATGTCTAAAAATAGTAAATCTATTTTTTCAGATTTTAATATTGAAAGCGCTTCCAAAGCATTTTCAAAAGTTGCCACACATTCTAAATATGTTATTTTGTCGATATAGTTTTTTATTAGTGTTCTTGCCAACTCTTCATCATCTATAACTACACATTTTATTTTAAGCATCTGGGTAAAGTTTTAAAACGACTTTAAAAGTAGGTTCATTCTCAATTTTTAAATCGTGTTTGTTTGGATAGGTTATTTCTAGTCGTTTTTTAGCATTTTGCAACCCTATTCCGCTGCTTTTGTCTTTGTTTATATATTCTTTAGGCAAGCTGTTTTCAACACTAAAAATCACTGTGGTGTCTACGGAATATAACTTTATAGTTACAAAAGCTTCACCGCCTTTTTCGATTCCGCTGTGCTTAAAGGCATTTTCAATAAAGATAATAAAAAGCATTGGAGCCACCATCAAATTAGTGCGTTCCAGCTGGTTTGTAAATGTTATTTTGAAAGGTTTACTGCTTCTTAACTTAAAAAGATTTATAAAGTTTTCAATATAGTGTATTTCTTTCTCGATGGGGACTTTTGGAATTTCACAATCGTAAATTACATACCGCAACATTTCAGAAAGTGAATGGATACTTTCAGGTGTTTTTTTTGAATTTGAAATAGAAAGGGCATAAATATTATTTAGGGAATTAAAGAGAAAATGTGGGTTTATCTGCATTTTCAAAAATTTAAGTTCACTCTCAATTAATGCTGTTTTTTGCATTTCTAATTGGGCCTCTTTTTTTTGACTATCCATAAACATCATTAACAAAGTACTTGTAAAGTAGGCTATTGCAAGAAGTAAAACATGAATTAAAAATGGGGAAGGGGGTTTCGGTCTGCCTGGTCCAGAAAAACCTCTAGGAGGCCCCGTCATCATAAAATGAGATGAAATATAGGCGGCACCTAGTATTAATACTACAGAAACGACTATAAAAATGAAGTATTTTTTCTGAAACAACCATTTTTCAGAAATATAATATGAAACACTAAAAATAAGCAGTGTTTGAAACAGGAAAGCACTCCAATTTACTTCTAGAAAGTGTTCATAATTTTGTTGATTTAAACCCATAATGAGCCAAACCACAAGCCATAAAGCAAGCTGTACTAATATTAATTTCCATTTTCTCATATAGCAAATTAAGCACATTTTTTTTCAATCTCTTTGCAAATGCTCCAGTTTTACTGGGGTTAGAAGATAGGTTTACGTCTTGTTAGCTGGCATTCACTTAAAACGTATACTGTTTCGCTTAAAGTTCAGAGCCAGTAATATGTTCCGGTGCGTTTTGTTTACAAATTCAATTATAATACTACGAATATAATTTTCACCTTTTTAGAGATTCTTCACAAAGGGATACATTTTCAAATAATAGATTGAACAAAAAGCCATGTTCGCTTAAAAGCAAGCTTAGTTCGCTGAAAACGTAACTTCTGCATTAATCTATACGGTACTTTTGATGTCATACTTATGAACTTTAAAAAATAAATATATGAAAAAGAGTAATTTAAAAACAGCAGTTTTGTCCTTAGTAGTTATGGTTTTTGGCCTTGCATTTTCAAATGCACAACCAAAAGGTGATAAATCAAAAAAGCCACCAACGTATAGTGAATTGTTAAAAGATTTGGATAAAAATGAAGACGGGAAGCTTTCAGAAGAAGAATTAAAGGGACCATTGAAAAATGATTTCGCTAAAATAGACACTAATGAAGATGGTTTTCTTTCAAAAGAAGAGTTTGAGGAAGCTCCGAAGCCTAAGGCAAGAGAGCGAAAAAAGAATAAATAATTTTTTTTGGTTGGTTAATTAGCAGTTTTTTAAAGAAAGTCTCCCTAGAATTTGCGAGACTTTCTTCTAAAAAACATCATTAGAAAAGTGACCTTATAGAAATTTCTATATTTCAACTAACCTACTTAAACCCCTTGTTGGTTTAAAAAAATAGGCATTACCAGAAAGTACCTTTTACCAGTAAATGGTTTCTTTAAATTCAATTTTTAATTAGTAAAAATAATATTGTAAAACCTTAAAACACATTATTAACTCCCCAGTTAAAATCGTGTATTTAATTTTAAATATAAAAATTATGAAAACAACACCAAAAACATTAATATATTCCGTAGCTTCTTTAATAGCGCTTGTTATTGTTACATTTATTTCCTGTAGCAGTGACGACTCTTCAACTACAACGGAGGAGGAAGACGAAGCGGCTGTAACTGAACTTCATGCTGCTTTTGCTGCATTTAATACTGAAGCTGTAACTATTTATTTAGATGGAGCTAATGTAGTAATTGAAACTACTGGATTGCCAAATCATGAAACCGTTTATTGGGGAGAAGGTCACGAATTATACAAAGCAGAACCCGATGTGCAGTTAACACCTTCTATTATGTCTAGCAACAATAACGCAACTACAATTACTGTGGATGCGACCCCTAATTTAAGTGGAAATACTGTTGCTACAAACTTTAATACTATTGGTATTGCTGTTAGTGGTGCTTCTATTTTTAACGACCAAGAAGGGGGAGGACCACTTGATGCTGCAGCTGCTAGCTTAGATTGGACAGGAGCTCATATTGGTCCAGGGGTATATCACTATCACTTAGAGCCTAAAGCATTTTCAGACGATGATGATAAATTAGTAGGAATTCTACTTGATGGCGTTTTTCTTTATGGAAGAAAGTGTAATGCAACAGGGACCTACCCTACAGATTTAGATGCTTCTGGAGGGCATACTACAGCTACCCAATACACAAATGGAGCTGAAGAATATCATTATCATATTATCAATGAATTGTATTCGAACACAGGTTCTTACATAGCATTTGCAGGTCCGTATCAAGGATATTAAAATTTTTATGAAGCCTTTACTAACCATCCTTATTACATTTTTTGTATGTGCAAGTTGTACTGGAACTTTGTGGAGTAATAAGAAATATACCACTAGCATCAAAAATGAAAATAATTTTGTTATTGATACAGTTGAAGTATTAAAAGATGCATTGGTTCTTAATCAGCTTGAAGGAAAATGGTATTACAATAACAAGCCTTTTACAGGATATTCTTTAAAATTTCATACAAATGATACCTTGGGAGAAAGGCTTGGATATTATAATGGGAAAAGAGAGGGCATCGCAAAAAAATGGTCAGAAAACGGCGTGCTTCGCATTGAATCCTATTATACCAATAATCGTTTGGATAGCATTTATAAAACCTGGTGGGAGAATGGTCTGTTAGCTTCGCAAACCATGTATAAAAATGGCGTAAAACAAGGTGAGGAAAAAGAATGGTATGCTAACGGACAGCTTGCTAAATTGAGAATTCTAGTAGATGGGAAGGAAGAAGGCTTGCAAAAAGCCTGGTTACAAAATGGAAAATTATATGTTAATTACGAAGCCAAAAATGGACGTATTTTTGGTATGCGAAGAGCCAATTCGTGCTATAAATTAGAAGATGAAAAAATTATTAGAAACAAGACGATTTAGCCTCTTTGTAATTTTGGTTTTTCTTTTTTTTATAAGTTGTAAGAATGAAGTAAAAAAGGAAAATATAAAAATTAGTGAAACAAGTAGAACGGAGTATTTGCCGTATTATAATGAGGAATCCTTTACACCAAATTGGTTAATACCTGGCTCAAATGAAGAGCAAAACTTTCATAAAATTCCAGCTTTTCAGCTTTTCAATCAATTAGGAGATACTATTACTCAAAACACATTTAAAGATAAAATTTATATAACTAATTTCTTTTTCACAATTTGCCCAGGTATTTGTCCGCAAATGGCAGACAATATGTTTAAAATACAAGAAGAATTTAAAGAGGATTCAGACATACTATTGCTTTCACACTCAGTAATGCCTTCAACAGATTCTATTGCAGTTTTAAAAGAATACGCTAATAACAATGGTGTGATTGATACTAAATGGCATTTAGTAACAGGCGATAAAAATGAAATTTATACACTTGGAAGAGATCAATATTTTGTAGAAAATGATTTAGGAAAAACTAAAAGTATAAACGATTTTCTTCATACAGAGAACTTTTTACTTATTGATAAAAAGAAACATATTAGAGGTATTTATAACGGATTAAACAGAGCATCTATAGCGCAACTTATTACCGATGTTAAAACTTTAAAAGCCGAATAAAGCATCATGTTTTTATCTTATTGTAAAAAAAGCCGTTTGCTTTAATCGCAAACGGCTTTAAAATATGCTAGAATTTCTCAATCCACTGCTTCGCATTTACCAAGGCTTGAAGCCATGGTGAAACCTCGTCATTTTTTCTGTCTTTTGGATAATGCGCCCAGTTCCAAGAAAATATAGATCGCTCTAAATGCGGCATCATTACTAAATGCCTACCTGTTTTGTCGGTTAGCATTGCTGTATTAAAATCACTGCCGTTTGGATTGGAAGGCAATGCTTCATAACCATATTTAGCAACAATATTATAATGGCTTTCACTCTTTGGGAAACTAAATTTCCCTTCCCCGTGTGCAGACCAAATTCCTAATGTGCTTCCGGCGAAAGAAGAAAGCATTACAGAATTATTTTCCTGAATTTTAACTGAAGAAAATGTACATTCAAACTTGTTAGTATCGTTATGAAGCATTTTTGGTTTTTCTTTATCTTCAGAATTCAATAATCCGAGTTCCATAAAAAGTTGACAACCATTACAAACCCCTAGGGAAAGGGTGTCTTCTTTTGCAAAGAAGTTTTTTAATGCCTCGTTTGCTTTTTCATTGTATAAAAACGATCCAGCCCAACCTTTTGCACTCCCTAAAACATCACTGTTGCTAAATCCACCTACGGCCACAATTAGCTTAATATCTTCTAGAGTTTCGCGGCCTTCAACAAGATCCGTCATATGCACATCTTTTACATCAAAACCTGCTAAGTGCATCATATACGCCATTTCGCGCTCGCTGTTACTTCCTTTTTCGCGGATAACGGCAGCTTTTATTTTTGGTGTATCAGCATTAATTTTCGGAAGCTTTCCTGTAAAATGTTTCGGAAACTCGAATTTTAAAGGCTGCTTTTTATAATTATCAAAACGCGTTTTCGCAGCTTTTTCGCCACTTTGGTTTCTGTCTAATAAATACGAAGTTTTATACCAAGCATCGCGCATTTCTGGAATGCTAAAGCTAAGTTCTTCGGAATTATTCTTTATTGAAAGCGTTTCTTTTTCTGAAACCGTTCCAATCTTTTTAAATTCTATATTTTTTGAAGCAAGTAATTTTTCAACCGAAGTATCTTCCGATGCTTGAATTACAATTCCTACATTTTCAGCAAATAGTAATTTTACCAAATCAGTTTCACCTAAACCTGAAAGATCTAAATTGGCTCCTAAATTTACATCGGCAAAACACATTTCTAATAAAGTGGTAATTAATCCACCCGAAGCAACATCGTGCCCAGCAAGAATTTTTTCGTCTTTAATTAATTCTTGTATGGTGTTAAAAACAGTTTTTACATATTCCGCACTTTTTACGTCTGGCGCGTCGTTTCCTACAGCATTTAAAATTTGTCCGAAAGAAGAACCGCCTAATTTAAACGCGTCTTGCGAAATGTTTAGGTAGTAAATACTTCCACCAGTTTTTTGTAAAACAGGTTCAAGTACTTTTTTAATGTCGTTACAGTTTCCAGCAGCCGAAATAATTACGGTTCCCGGAGAAATTACTTCGCCGTCCTTATATTTCTGCTTCATTGAAAGCGAATCTTTTCCAGTAGGAACATTTATACCCAAATCGATAGAAAATTCTGAAACAGCTTTTACCGCTTCATATAAACGCGCATCTTCCCCTTCATTATTCGCAGGCCACATCCAGTTTGCGGAAAGCGAAACACTTTTCAATCCATCTTTTAAAGGAGCCCAAACAATGTTTGTTAAGGCCTCTGTAATTGCGTTACGAGAACCTGCTGTTGGATTAATCAATGCTGTTAGTGGAGAATGCCCGATACTAGTTGCAACACCTTCTTTTCCATGGTAATCCAGTGCCATAACACCACAATTGTTAAGTGGTAATTGTAAGGGGCCTGCGGTTTGTTGTTTTGCAACTCGCCCTGTAACACAACGGTCTACTTTGTTGGTAAGCCAATCTTTACAAGCTACTGCTTCCAGTTGAAGTACTTGTGCAACATATTCATTTATTTTAGAAACTTCGTAAGCAGCATTTTTATAATTTCTGTTTACGGTTTTGTCTTTCATTATCGTTTTCGGAGAACTTCCAAACATATCTTCCAAAGCGAAATCCATTGGTTTTTCACCTTTTTTATTTTCAAAACAGAAGCGTTTATCAGCTGTAACTTCGCCAACTTCATACATAGGTGAGCGTTCACGATCTGCAATAGTTCTCAGATTTTGAATGTTTTTTTCACCAATAATTAAGCCCATGCGTTCTTGGCTTTCATTACCCATAATTTCTTTATCCGATAGGGTAGGGTCGCCAATTGGAAGTTTGTCCAGATTAATTTTTCCGCCGGTATCTTCTACTAATTCACTTAAGCAATTTAAATGTCCTCCAGCACCGTGGTCATGGATTGAAATAATTGTGTTTTCATCGCTTTCCACCATTGCCCGTATTGCATTTGCTGCACGTTTTTGCATTTCTGGATTGCTTCGTTGAATGGCGTTTAGTTCAATACCACTACTAAATTCACCAGTGTCTGCAGAAGAAACTGCGGCACCCCCCATACCAATTCGATAGTTTTCACCGCCAAGAACTACGATTTTATCACCTTCTTGTGGTGTTCCTTTAATTGCTTGGTCAGCTTTTCCGTAACCAATACCACCAGCGAGCATAATAACTTTATCAAATCCAAGCTTTCTTGCTTCTTCTTCATGTTCAAAGGTTAAAACAGAACCTGCAATCAATGGTTGTCCAAATTTATTACCAAAATCTGACGCTCCATTGCTAGCTTTTATTAATATATCGAGTGGAGTTTGGTAAAGCCATTCGCGTTCTTTCATATTTTTTTCCCAAGGTCTATTTTCTTCAAGTCTTGAGTATGAGGTCATATAAACCGCGGTTCCTGCTAACGGTAAGGAGCCTTTTCCACCTGCTAAACGATCCCGAATTTCACCGCCACTTCCCGTTGCAGCACCGTTAAAAGGTTCTACAGTTGTTGGAAAATTATGCGTTTCAGCTTTTATAGAGATTACGCTATCAAAATCTTTTTCTTGATACCAATCAGGTTTGTCAGCGCTTTTTGGAGCCCATTGTTTAACTTTTGGTCCTTTTACAAAAGCCACATTGTCTTTATAAGCCGAAACAATATCGTTTGGGTTTACTTCTGAAGTTTTTTTAATGAGTTTAAATAGGGAAGAAGGCATTTCGTTGCCATCAATTTCAAAAGTTCCGTTGAAAATTTTGTGACGGCAGTGTTCACTATTTACTTGACTGAAACCAAAAACCTCACTATCCGTAAGCTTTCTATCAAGCTTTTTAGAAAGAGCGTCCAAATACTCAACTTCTTCAGCATTTAGCGCGAGCCCTTCTTGTTGATTGTATTCAGAAATATTTTCAATTTCAAAGATTGGTTCTGGCTTGGTTTTTACGTCAAAAATTTCCTGACTCAGTTCTTGAAATTTCTGTGAGAGCATCGGATCAAAAGTTCCTTTTTTTACCGAATTAGTATAGAATTCTTCAATACGAATAATTCCGTCAATCCCCATGTTTTGGGAAATCTCAACAGCATTTGTGCTCCAAGGAGTAACCATAGCTGCTCGGGGACCAATAAAAAAATCCGCCGTGTTTGTAGACAGGACGGATTTTTCTATTTTAGGTTGGTTTCCGAAAAGCCATTCTAACTTTTTAATAGTTTCTGTTGAAATTTCTCCGTGGGTCTGGACTGCAAAAACGTTGTTGTCAACGTTCCCAAAAAAGTGAATCATACGTTTAAATATTTGTTCAATTTTGAAGCTGCAAATATAACCAAATTTGAGGATAATTAAATTATTATATGATTCATGAATTTTCTATTGTGTTTTTTTTTATAATCTACTGGTTTGTATGGGGGAATAATTAAAAACAAACCTTTACCTTTCGGTTCTTAAAAATTTAAAAACCAAAAACCATGCAAAACAAATTACTGTTAACACTAATTCTTTTTTCAAGTCTTGGAGTTTTTGCACAACAAAAATTTGCGCCAGAGCAAGTAATTGTTGGAGAACTTGTAAGACAGACAATGCCATTAAGGGACTACCCAACACTTCCAAATAACCTTAATTTGGATCCAAAAACATTAACAATAGTGCCTAATGAGTCTAAAACTCAGATTGAAATTAATGAAGTACCCCCGACAGTTATTGATAATATTCAAGAAACTATTGGTAAAATTGCTTCAAGAAATTTAGAACAAAACTTTATTGGTGCATCTTCTACCGAATCTGGGTTTTATCCACCAGATCCAACAGGAGCTGTTGGACCAAACCATTATGTACATTCGGTAAACTCACTAGTTAAAATATTTAGTAAAACAGGAACTTTATTATTAGGTCCAGTTAATCTAGGTACTTTTCTAGGTTTTGGAGGAAATAGCGGAGATCCTATTGTATTATACGATCAATTAGCTGACAGATGGGTTGTTAGTGAGTTTGGTAATATTAGTGGTGGAAACTCATTAGCTATTGGCGTATCAACTTCAAGTGATCCTACAGGTAGTTATAATGTATACCAATATACATTTAGTGGTTTTCCAGATTATCCAAAATATGGAATGTGGCCAGATGCATACTATGGAACTGTAAATTTAGATGGGGCATCAACACGTGCATTTGCTATGGAACGCGATGCCTTATTAAGCGGAGCTCCAAATCCTAAATTTGTAATATTTTCACTTCCTGGAGTTGTGGTTAATCCAAATCAAGTTAAAAGTCCTGTGCCGGTTAATCTTTTAGGACAAGATCTTGCTCCAAATACGCCTGGGTATATAATCTATTTACAGGATGACGCATGGACAGGAGTTTCAAACGATCACTTAAAAATATGGGAGATTGATATGGATTGGAATAACACTTCAAATTCTACTATTTCTTCACCTATTGAAATTCCAACAGATCCTTTTGATGCAGGTGAAATATTTGGACAGGGGGCGGTCTCACAACCTGGAACCAATCAAAAATTAGCTGCTCACGGTGGGATTATTTCATTTGGAGCCAACTATAGAAGTTTTGCGAATCACAATTCATGGCTTATCACATTTAATACTTTTATAGATGCTAACGATACAGGAGGTATACGATGGATAGAATTGAGAAATAGCAATACCGATCCATGGTCGTTATATCAAGAAGGAACATACGCACCCGCTGATGGTCATAGCCGCTTTATGAGTAGTTCAGCTATGGATGCTTTAGGAAATATTGGGCTGGCTTACAGTGTAGGGAGTTCAACCTTACCGGTTGGTCTTCGATATACAGGGCGTTTTGATGGAGATCCATTAGGAACTATGACAGTTGCAGAAACAACCATCATTAATGGAGTTGGTGTGCGTACTAATAGTTATAGATATGGGGATTATGCGCATACGTCTATGGATCCAGATAACTTAACATTTTGGCATACTTCAGATTATTTTTTTGCTAATAACGCATGGAGAACACAAATTGCTTCATTTAAAATTTCAGGAACATTTGCAAAAGATGTTGGTATTAGTGCTATTATTCAACCTGAGAATGGTGTTTTAACCAATAACGAAACAGTACAAGTTACTGTGCGAAATTATGGTACTGTATCACAATCTAATATTCCACTTCAGCTTCGTGTGAATGGAAACTTGATTGCAACAGAAACACTTTCTGCAGCAGTAGCATCTGGCGCTACAGCCAATTATACATTTACTCAAAAAGCAGATTTGTCTACTCCTGGAGCGACATATACTATTGAAGTAAAAACCAATTTAACTGGTGATGAATTTAACCCTAATGATCCATACTCCAAAGAGGTTACTAATCTTTTCGCGAATGATGTAGGTGCAACTACAATTACAGAGCCTATTTCTGCTCCTGAATTATCGAACAACGAGACTGTTAAAGCAGTAATTAGAAACTATGGCGCTGCTCCACAGTCAAATTTTAATGTTCAATATGACATTGATGGGGGCACTCCAGTAATTGAAGCATTTACCGGTACTATTGCTCCAGAACAGGAAGCAACCTATACTTTTACACAGAAAGCAGATTTTTCTGTAATAGGAACTTATAATCTTACTGTAAAAACTGACTTAACAGGAGACGGAAAACCTACAAATGATGCAGTTACTACAGAAATTGAAAATTTGATTTGCCAGCCTAATATGAATTGTTCATTAGGTCATGGATTTAGATTGTTTTCAGTTGCTGAAATTAACAACCCATCTGCTTGTGAAGGATATGGTGACTTTACTGATATGGTAGCTAATCTTGCCCCAAACAGTACCAATCAGTTGGAAATTACAACAAATTATGGTGGTCAATATGTAAAAGTTTGGATAGACTTTAATGATGATTCAATTTTTACAACTGACGAAATAGTAGTCGAAAGTGAACAACTTAACCCAGGGCAAGGAGCAGGTACTTATACTACCACGTTAGATATGAACATACCGGCTGTAAATGCGGTAGGTTTACATCGTATGAGAGCAAAAACGAACTGGAATGGCGTTGTTCCAAATGATGCTTGTGAGGACACTCCTTTTGGGGAAACTGAAGATTATACTGTAAACTTAGGTGTATTGGGAGTTGATGATTTGTCAATTAGAAACGGTGAACTGCTAATTACAAGTACAGACAATAAAGTTTTTAATATATCATTAGTTTCGGACTACGATGGTATGGGATATATTTCAGTTTATAATATTGCAGGACAGGAATTAGGTTTTAAGCCAATCGGTAAGGTTGACGGTGCTTACAACTTAAAATTAGATATGTCCTTTGCTGCAAGCGGGGTATACATTATTAAAGCTGGCGGACAATCAACCAAAGTCAATAAAACGGCTAGAATAATTGTGAGGTAATTAGTTGATTATTAATCTTATAAGCCACCTTGAAGTATTTTTTAGGGTGGCTTTTTTTTTAAAAAAATAACATAACAGTGAATTTTTTTACATTATATAGTTCATTTACAATCAAATAAATGCATTTAATTATTTAAGTTTACCTTCTTAAAACCATATCATATGAAATTAAAAAACCTATTAGTAGTAAGCTTTCTATTATTTTGGGCAGGGATTTCCGCCCAACAGAATTTTCCCCCTGATGAAGTTATCGTTGGAACTTTTATTGGAAAAACTATTCCCCTGAGTGAATTTTCCAAACAAGAACATATTGGAAATATAGATGTTCAAGAGATAAAAATTGTAACTAATAAATCTCGTTACAACCCACAGGTTAATGCAAATGCTTTACCAATTGGGATAGACCAAAATGCACAAAGAGATTTTGGTATAATCAATACACGGGCCATAGAGCAAAATTTTATTGGAGCATCTTCCTCAGAGTCTGGTTCAGTGCCACCAGACCCAACTGGAGCTGCAGGTCCAAACCATTATGTTCACGCAGTAAACTCTATTGTAAAGATTTTTGATAAAACAGGTGCTCTTTTAGTTGGACCAGTACCATTAGGAACCTTTTTAGGAATTGGCTCAAATTCTGGAGATCCTATTGTTATGTATGATCAACTTGCTGATCGTTGGTTTGTAAGTGAGTTTGGTAGTATTAATAATGGAAACTCTTTAGCAATTGGAGTTTCTGAATCTGGTGACCCAACGGGCGCTTATAATGTATATCAATTCACCTTTAGTTCTTTCCCAGATTACCCTCATTATAGCATCTGGCACGATGCGTATTACCTTACCGCCAATATAGGAACTGCTAATAAAGTATATGCAGTAGAAAGAGATGTAATGCTTGCAGGTGGACCAGCTCCAAAAATAGTTGGATTTCCACTTCCAGGAAGTACACAAAACACCAATACCGTATTAAGCCCAGAACCGGCAAACCTTTTAGGAACAAATTTTCCGGCAAATGCACCTGGTTATGTAACATATCTTCAAGATGATGGTTGGAACGGAGTAACCTTCGATCATTTAAAAGTCTGGGAAATAGACCTTGATTGGGCTACTACAACTAACTCTACAATTTCAGCAGCATTAGAAATTCCCACAACCCCATTTAACTCAGTCTTTGCACCATTTGGATCCGGTGATGTTGCACAACCTGGCACAAATAATAAAATAGATATGATAGGAGGTGTAATTTCTTACGCCGCTAATTACAGAAGTTTTGCAGGACACAATAGCTGGGTTATTACTTTTAATACGGATGTTGACAACAATGATACTTCAGGGATTCGGTGGATAGAATTGCGAAATGACTCCACAAATCCTTGGTCAATATTTCAAGAAGGTACCTATGCACCTGCTGATGGACATAGCCGATTTATGGGGAGCGCAGCAATAGACGCAGCAGGAAACATAGGCTTAGCTTTTAATATTGCTAGCTCAACTATTCCAGTAGGAATTAGATATACAGGAAGATTTGATGGTGATCCCTTAGGACAAATGACTGTTGCCGAAACAGAAATTGTTCCTGGAGTTGGAGTTCAAACTTTTACAAATAGATTTGGCGATTATTCACATTTAACAATGGATCCAAATAATTTTACTTTTTGGCATACAGCTGAATATTTTTCATCAAATAACAATTGGCGCACCCAAATCGCAGCATTTTCATTGTCAGGTGGCTTTGCAAAAGATGTAGGTGTAAGTGCAATAGCTCAACCAGAAAATGGTATGTTATCGAATGCCGAAACAGTTGAAGTAAGTATTCGAAATTTTGGTACTGCTGCTCAAAGTAACATTCCTCTCGAGCTTCGTGTGGATGGAAACCTTATAGCAACTGAAACCTATACAGGTTCTATTGCTTCCGGCATATCTGCTAATTATACCTTTACTCAAACAGTAGATTTATCTACCACAGGGCAAACATATGAAATAGAAGTAAAAACCAATTTAATTGGCGATGAGTTTAATCCTAACAATCCATACACAAAAGAAGTTACCAATCTTTTAGCGAATGATGTTGGTGCAGTTGAAATTATAGCCCCTCTTTCTGGTGCAGGTTTAGAAAATGAAACTATTACTGCAAAAATTAAAAATTTCGGGGCAATACCACAATCAAATTTTAGTGTGCAGTATGCAGTTGATGGAAATCCGCCAGTTGTTGAAACTTTTGCAGGACCCATAGCGCCTGAGCAGGAAACAACGTATTCTTTTATGCAAACAGCTGATTTTTCTACTGTAGCAACTTATAACCTTAGTGTTTCAACTGCACTAACGGGTGATGGAATGCCAGCAAATGATGAGGTTGCTACAGAAATTGAAAGTTTAATCTGTCAACCGACTATGAATTGTTCGCTAGGTCATGGATTTAGATTGTTTTCAGTTGCTGAAATCAACAATCCTTCTGACTGTGAAGGTTATGGTGATTTTTCAAATTTGGTAGCAAATTTAGAACCAAATACTACATACCCACTAAATATTAGAACCAACTACGGTGGTCAGTATGTAAAAGTTTGGATTGATTTTAACGATGATGCTGTCTTTACTGCAGACGAAATAGTTGTAGCAAGTGAACAACTAAATCCTGGGCAAGGCGCAGGAACCTATAATGTAACTCTTGATATGAATATACCAGCTGTAAATGCTGTTGGTCTTCACCGTATGAGAGCAAAAACAAATTGGAATGGACCTGTTCCGAATGATGCTTGCGAGGATACTCCTTTTGGTGAAACAGAAGATTATACAGCGAATATAGGTGTTTTAGGTATTGAGGATTTATCAATCAGAAATGGTGATTTCACAATTACAACTGAAGGAAATAAAAGATTTGAAATAAATTTAACGACACGCTTTGATGGGCCTACCTATATGGCAGTTTACAATATGTTAGGGCAGCAACTAAAAGTGAAAATGATCAATAAGCTTGGAGATTCATATAAAGCTATACTAGATATGAATGAAGCGGCAAGTGGTGTTTATATTATAAAAATTGGTGGTAAAGACACCAAAACTTTTAAAACAGGACGGATTATTGTTGAATAATTTTTTATTAGTTCTCCAACTAGAAAAGAGCGAGTATATACTCGCTCTTTTCTAGTTGTTGTAATTACGAAATGCTTGTTGTATGTTTTTAAGCTTTCTTCTGAAGTAAAGAAATATAAAATCCATCAAAGCCACTTTTGCTCGGCATTATTTTTTCTTCGCTCAATAATGAAAAATCCTTCCCAGATTCACGTCCTAAAAAAGCTTTTATTTGTAATTCATTTTCTGAAGGAAGTATTGAACAGGTAGCATAAACTAATTGCCCGCCTGGTTTTACCATTCTAGAATAACTATCTAAAAGTTCTTTTTGTGTTGCGCGAATAGTTTCTAAAAATTCTGGTTGCAATTTCCATTTTGAATCAGGGTTTCTTTTTAAAACACCTAAGCCAGAACATGGAGCATCAATTAAAACTTTATCTGCTTTATCTATTAGTTTTTTTATCACTTTCGTAGTATCAATCACCCTCGTTTCAATATTGAAAATATCATTTCGGCGTGCACGACGCTTTAATTCATTCAATTTGTTTTCATAAATATCCATAGCAATCAACTGGCCTTTATTTTCCATCATTGTAGCAATGTGAAGACTTTTCCCACCAGCTCCCGCACAGGTGTCTATAACGCGCATACCAGGTTTTGCATCGAGAATTTCAGCCACCCTTTGTGAAGATGCGTCTTGTACTTCAAAATGTCCGTTTTTAAAAGCCTCAGTTGTAAACACATTTCCACGTTCTTTTAATTTTAAAGCGTCTGGATATCCTTTTATAGTTTCCGTTTCAATCTCTAAATCTGAAAGTTCATTTTGAAGCTTCTCAACAGTAGTTTTTAAAGTATTTACACGTAAAACCACATCTGCTAATTGGTTTAGCGCTGCAATTTCTTTATCCCACTTTTTGCCTAATTCTTTATGCCCTAATTCATCTAACCAATCAGGAATAGATTCACGGTATTTTCTAATTTTTGAAAGCTCATCAAATTTTCCTTTTATTCGGCGTGTAGGCGTATCTTCAAATTGCTTCCATTCTGGAATTGTAATTCCATTTAAAGTTGCCCAAACAGTAAATAATCTAAATAGGTTTGGACGGTCAAAAGGTTCGCGAACTTCAGCGATTTCGGCATAAAGTCTTTTCCAACGAACAATATCATACGTAGTTTCGGCAATAAACCCTCTGTCGCGCGCGCCCCATCGTTTATCTCGCTTTAAGGTATTTTTAAGTACTTTGTCAGCTTTCTTGTTTTCGTTAAAAATTAAATCCAACGAATCAATAGTTGCAAATACTAAATTTCTGTGTAGTTTCATTTTAATTATTTTATTTCCGCTTAACATTTATTAAAAAACATTTTGCGGTTGCAAAGGTATCACAATTTTAGATGTAAGATTTTAGATTTTGAATTTAAGCGCAAGGAATTTAAAGTTATTCTTACTTTTGACAAAAAAATGAATCTATGCGCTTTATAATTATTTTACTTACCGTTTTTACTTTTATCTCTTGCCAGCAGAAATCCAATATTGAATTTAGCTCTGTAAAAATAACTGCTGTTTTTATTGATAGTCTCAGTATTCGTGCTATTCAGCCTTTAGATGAAAACCGAGTGTGGTTTGCTGCAGATAAAGGAAAGGTTGGTTTAATAGCCGGCGATACACCGAAACTTGCTGTGATAAAGTATGGGGATTCTTTGCTACATTTTCGTTCAATAGCTACTACAAAAGAAGCGGTTTTTGTGTTGAGTATTGCAAACCCTGCGGTGCTTTATAAAATTGGTTTTAATGGTACTGAAGCTACAAACATTGAAGAAGTTTATATTGAAAAAGGAGAAAATGTTTTTTATGATTCTTTGAAATTTTGGAATGAAATGGAAGGCATTGCTATTGGGGACCCCATAGCAAACTGTATGTCTATCATAATTACCCGTGATGGTGGAAATTCTTGGAAGAAAATTTCTTGTGAAAACTTACCAAAAGTTGAAAAAGGGGAAGCTGCTTTTGCAGCAAGTAATTCTAATATTGCAATTGTAGGTGATCACGCATGGGTTGCAACTGGGGGTAAAAAAGCGAGGGTTATGCATACAGCAGATAAAGGAAAAACTTGGGAGGTTTTTGATACGCCAATTATTCAAGGCAAAGCAATGACAGGAATTTATAGTATCGATTTTCTTGATGAAAATAATGGAATTATTTTCGGAGGAAATTGGGAAGACAAATCGTTTAATGAAGGCAATAAAGCTATTACTGAAAATGGTGGCAAAACATGGAAACTTATTGCAAACGGCAAAGAACCAGGGTATAGATCATCTGTTAAATACATCCCGGGCACAGAAGGGCAGGGGATTGTTGCTATCGGGTCGCCAGGGATTTCTTTTAGTGGGGATGGCGGAAAAACATGGAAAGAACTTTCAAAAGAAGGTTTTTTCGCTCTTGAATTTGTAAACGATAGCATTGCCTTTGCTTCAGGAAACAATAGAATTTCAAGACTGGTTTTTAGGAAATAATTTTTTTTAAATATTGAAACATATTGTATTATTACATCAATAAATAACCTTTACTATTTAAACCTCACTGATGAAAATGTTTAAAATCACACTGCTTCTTCTTTCAATTATTTCACTAACAAGTTGTGCTTCAGGCTATAAAACAATACAGCCAAATACAATTAATTATCTTTCTGCAGATGTAGCTAACGATATTAAAATGGAGTATAAATATGATTTACTTCGTAAGAAATATGCTAAAAAGGAAGTAAAAAAAGGAATTAAGTTAGTTGCAATTAAAATTACCAATGATTCAGATAAAGATGTGATGTTTGGTCGCGATGTAAAACTGACATATGAGAATGGTAAGGAGATACATATTGTTGAAAATGATTTAGTTTTCACAACGCTAAAGCAAAGTTCGGCTTCCTATCTTTTATATCTTCTACTAACGCCATTAAATCTTTATACTTCAAAGACATCAAGTAATGGTATAGAGGAAACTACTTCTTCTTTTCCTGTAGGTTTAATTTTAGGGCCTGGAATTGCTGTAGGTAATATGATAACTGCAAGTTCTGCCAATGCAAATTTTAAATCCGAATTATTAGTTTATAATATAAACGGCTCGGTGATTAAAGCTGGCGAATCTAAATATGGTTTGATTGGAATAAGAACGGACTCTTACGATGCTTTAAAAATAAAAGTAGAATAAAAAGGCAGCTTTTCGTATTCCAATCAAACCGTATTTATATTTCTTCGGAAGTAATTATGCCTGGATTAGGATCTTTCGGCAATAAAACTTGAAGTACTATTGCAATCCCCATTACCAATGCACAACCTGCAACATTTAACCATAAATAGGGCATTAGGTCAATATACCAGATATAAACAATAATTGCTTGTGTTATTAATGCTGCAATAAAAACGGCTTTACTTCGCACATATTTTATAAAAAATGCTAGTAGGAAAATACCCAGCACATTTCCGTAGAAAATAGAACCAATAATATTGACTAACTGGATAAGGTTATCAAATAAATGTGCTGTACAAGCAACAATTATTGCGATAACGCCCCATAAAAGCGTAAACCCTTTAGAAGCATTTACATAGTGTTTTTCTTGCTTGCCGTGTACGTTTCTTTTGTATAAATCTATAGCAGTGGTGCTTCCTAAAGCATTCAATTCTGAAGCAGTTGAAGACATAGCAGCACTTAAAATTACAGCCAAAAGTAAACCGATTAATCCCCGAGGAAGATTGGTTAAAATAAAATGTATAAAAACATAATCCTTATCGTTTGTTTCCGCATTTGGATTTGCTTTTTTAATTACCGCAACAGATTGTTCACGTAATTCGTTTTCGGAAGCGTTTAGTCTTTTTATTTCTTGCGCATAGTTTTGTTTTTCAAGCTCATTTGCTGCTTTTGAGTAATCAATTTGTGTTTTAGCAAGCTCTTTGTCTATTGCTGCTTTTTTTACTTCTAATGCTTGGTACTCGTCTGCATGCTCCGAATTTTTAACATCTTTTACTGCTGCAGGGTTAAAATGAAGTGGTGAAGCGTTAAATTGATAAAAAACAAAAACCATGATCCCCACTAATAAAATAAAGAATTGCATAGGCACTTTTAGAAGCCCATTCATAATTAAACCCATTTGGCTTTGCTTAACAGATCTACCAGAAAGATAGCGTTGTACTTGGCTTTGGTCTGTTCCGAAGTAGGAGAGTGCTAAAAAGCTTCCACCAATAATTCCACTCCAAAAAGTGTATCGGTTATCAAAATCAAAGGAGAAATCAAGAATGTCCATTTTCCCATTAGCACCAGCAATTTCTAGCGCTTTCGTAAAAGTAATATCAAGAGGTAAGTAATTTAAAATTAGCATAAAAGCAATAAACATTCCGAAGAAAATAACAGCCATTTGCTGTTTTTGTGTTACACTCACTGCCTTGGTACCTCCACTAACAGTGTATATTATTACTAAAACTCCTATGATAATGTTTAAGTAAATTAGATTCCAACCCAATACTGCTGAAAGTATAATGGAAGGCGCGAAAATGGTAATTCCACAGGCTAATCCACGTTGTATTAAAAAGAGAATTGCGGTTAGCGTTCGTGTTTTTTTATCAAAACGCGTTTCAAGATATTCATATGCAGTGAAAACTTTTAGCTTATGGTAAATCGGAATAAAAACCAGGCAGATAATTACCATTGCAATGGGTAGCCCGAAATAGAACTGTACAAACCCCATTCCGTCATGAAAAGCTTGTCCTGGTGTAGAAAGAAAGGTAATGGCACTGGCTTGCGTAGCCATAACACTTAGCCCAATAGTCCACCAATGTGCATTGCTTCCACCTTTTAAATAATCGCCCACATCTTTTTGCTGGCGGGATTTCCAGGTGCCATAAAGAACGATGAAAAGAAGGGTTCCAATTAAAACAATCCAATCAATTTGCTGCATTTAGGAGAAGTTTTGCATTAGTAGATAAAATAGCCAAATATAAACTGCGTTGAGTAAAAGAACCAGCGTAAATTTTGATTTCCAAACGAATTTTTGTTTTTCTTCTGTCATATTTTCAAAAATTAGTTGCCCAATGAAAGCAGATTGGTAAAGAGTCTATAAGCCCCTGGAACGCCTGCTGGAAGTTCACGAAAGAAACTCAATCCAGTATATATATAATATCCCTTTCCGTAGTTAGCAACAAGTAAAGCGCCTTTAGTTTGGGCTTCATTTTTGTCGTTCATTCCTAAAATTGGGGTGAATTCCTTAGCCCATTCATTTGGAAAATATAAACCGCGTTCCTGCACCCAACCTTCAAAATCTTTTTGAGTAATTTTATTTGGAGTATGTAGCAACTGATTTTCTGGCGCAAGTATTTTTACTTCCGAAAATTCATCTGTAACACGCTCACGAGAAAGTTTTAGCCTATAAGGTGCAATGTTTTCAGAAACCAACCCTCGACTGGTGTTGTACTGTACAATCATTGTTCCGCCATTTTCTACATATTTATTAAGAATAGGTTGTATAAAAGCGAGTTCAGGTACTGTGTTGTATGCACGAATTCCAATCACGATTGCATCATAATCCTGTAGCTTCTCTTCTTGTATCTTAGAAGGATCTATCGTAGTAACGGTATAGCCAATTTGCTTTAAACTTTCTGGAATTGCATCGCCAGCCCCATTTATATACCCAATATGCGCACCTTTTTTCTGAAGATCAATTTTAGCAACTTTTGCTTCCGAAGGCAAAAGCACACTTTGATAAGGTATGTGCTCATAATCGATGGTTACTAATTCCTTGTCATAAACCTGCCCTTCAGCATTTACAATGGCTTTTAAATACCCCTCACTTTGGTTGCTAGGAGGCGTAACTGTAAAATTGAAGGATTGTGTTTCTCCCATTCTTTTAAGTTGAAAATTTTGTTGTGCAGGTGCAACTTTCCAGCCTTTAGGGTGCTGTAGACTTACATTTCCAGCTATATTATCTTTTCCAGCGCGAACAATTACAGAAACATTTTCGGATGAATTATCAGCAAAAATCAACACTTTTTCAGGAATAGATGCAGTTACTTCTGGAAGCACTTCCAGCGGACGATATACTTCTCCTTTTACAGGATCATTGAATTTATATATTATATTTTTTGTGAAAGGAATTGTAATAGCTCCAAATTTAAGCTCAAAGACCAACTGCTCTAATGCTGGAGTTTCAGGGAAACCTATTAATTTTTCAGGCGCATTATACATTCCAAGTGTTCCTTTTTCATTCAACCAATAGGGGGAAGAATAGGGTGGGTCTTGTATTTCAGCATGCAGAGAAACTGTTATTTTTTTATTGTCGTTATATGGAAGCGTTTCTGATTGATTCCAAATGATTTTTCCGTCAACTTTCTTAATTGAATTTAAAATTACTTGGGTAGTACCGCGATTAATAACTTCAATGTTTACATTAAAATCTTTTTTTGGATTGATAGCATTTTCTTCGGAAGCAGCTTCAATAAAAATACCACCACAGTCCAAAATAAGTTGTTTTAACTGTTTAATCTTTATGGTTCGCCAATGTTTATCTTCTAATTTTGAAATCAATACATACGCTTTTATAAGCTCTGGCAGTATTTCGGAAGGGTTTTTAAAATTGAAATTATCTTGTAACGGATTTAAAATGGAACCGATTTCTTTGCCGCCTTTAAGTCGCGACCAGTTGGTATTTATACCTTCAAAAAGATTGTTTTCTGAAGGCATACTACCTTTTAAAAGTTCTAAATATTCCGTTTCCATTCCACGTGAACCAGTACTTCCAAAGCCTTGTGATTTATGCATGCTTCTACTTAGAGAAGCTATTTCGCCATTGGAAAGACCTAGGGCAGGGAAGTAGCTTCCAGTTTGCACTGAAACGAGATTTGATTTATCTGCTTTTTCAAATTTCTCCTGACTTCCGTAAAACCACCAAGAGGTATTAAAAAACAAACGTTGGGGTTTCCAAGCACCGTATTTCGAGGCAGATTTCGGAAATTTTGATATGTCATTAACCATATCAAAAGCATCAACGCTCAACATTGCCGAGGCTGTGTGGTGGCCATGAGTGCTTCCAGGACTGCGGTGATCGAAACGGTTAATGATAATATCTGGCTTAAATTTTCGAATGGTTTGTACTACATCGCTTAAAACATTTTGACGATTCCAAAACTCAAAAGTTTCATCAGGGTTTTTGCTATAACCAAAATCATTTGCTCGTGAAAAGAATTGGTGTCCCCCATCAGTTCTTCTCGCTGCTACAAGTTCTTGTGTGCGAATTACACCAAGCAGTTCCCGTAATTCAGGACCGATTAAATTTTGCCCACCATCGCCACGCGTAAGGGATAAATAGGCTGTTTGGGCATGTATGTCATTAACTAAATAACTAATTAGTCGGGTGTTTTCATCGTCTGGATGCGCAGCAATATATAATGCCGAACCTACAAAATTGAGCTTTTGTAGTGAATGATAAATTTCAGATGCTGTGGGTTTTTTTGGGGTTTGTGCGGCGGCAACTATTGAGAAAAAAAATAATAGAAGTTTGAAAAAAAATGATTTTTGCATAAAATTGTGTACTGGTATATTGAGACTTTTCAAATATACTTATTTGTAAAAATTAATCGTGTGGAAGCGCTTTCTTATTTTTATCCAATTCGTGTTGCTGTTCATAAAACGCTTCCGCCTTTACTATGCTTACACCTTTTTGTAGCATCATACTGTTTGGATAGGTAATTATTTCGTTGTTGGTAGTGTGTAGGATGATATGAAATGTTTTAATGTCTTCTATAATTCCTTCACAGGGCATTTCTTTGTCATGAATTTTTATGTAATCGCCAATTTTATAAGGAAAAGTAAAAAACATAATAACGCCGCTTGTTATATTACTAAGTATAGACCATTGCGCAAAAAAAGCAATGCCAATTACGGCAAAAACGGAAGACATTACTAAGCCTAGATTTCTAAAATCTACGCCCCAAATTAAAATTAACCCTATACCAACGATACTAAAAACAGCAAAGTCCACATGCTTCATAATTAAGCCTGTTCTGTGTTCTAGTCGTTCAATTTTTTTTGCAAAATTGCGTACCGCTCTCTTTAAAGCCAGTCTAAGAATAATAAAAACCACAATAAGTATTGCAGATTCAATTAATTGTAAAGAATAGTCTTGTATATTCATAAAAACCTATTTTAATCCAAGTGAGTCTTGTAGGAAACTATGTTTGTTCTTATTTTCATTCCAGTACGCACGGCGCATTCGTTTTATTTTAACCGCAGTGGTTTTCAAATTTAAGGTGTCGTTTTGATTAGCGGAATTTACTTCTTCCCATTTTTCAATTTCATATGGAAAAACACTGTTAAAATATACGATTAATTGTCGTTGTAAATCTTTGTAATTCAAGGTGTATGTAGTAATGGAATCACCTTGTTTTATACTCGCAAAGGCATTATACTGTTTTACTTCTTTATGGTAAAGTCTTAAATATTCAAACGAAGGAATAACAGAAACATCCCCAGTTGGTAATTCCTCAGGACTTATACGTATCAGATTCCAAAGTTCATTTTCGAGCCATGTTTTGGGGACATTGAAAATTTGATCTGCATCCCCTTCGAAATACGAATGACTTTTAACCTCAAATTCAGAGCGATTATTAAGTTGCATATACACTTGTCCGCACCATTCCTGCACACTATTACTCACTTTTATAGCATGCGCTTTACTTGAAACCGGATTAAAAGTGCTCGTCATTATAGCGTATGGATAAATACCGGTGTTAAAATTTTTCATTTGGTTCAGTTTTAAAACGGAGGTGTTTTTTTCTGAAAAATTAGTTGCCTTAACGTGTTCTTTTGGTAAAAAATCTTCTGTAACAAAAATTGTTACTGCTGTACCTTGCCGAATTTCGCCATAGCGTTCCTGTAAAAGATTGTAGGAAGTAATTTCCGCTTTGCCATCATACCAGTGTTTTTTAAATTGCTCTGAATTTACTCTTGGTGGTGCCGTTTGGTGCACTTCATTATTTGTTGAAGTGATTTTAGAACTATTCTTTGTTTTAGAATTGGTGCAACTACTCACTGCTAAAAGAAAAATTGAAAAGGCAAGAAAATGATGATAGTTCATTTGTGGTGGAATTTCTTTCAAAAATACCACATTTTCAATGGTCGGCAATCTCAGTTAACGTTTTATAAACAAGTCGCGTGGGAAGCCCCATTACATTAAAATAACAGCCTTCTATTTTTTCAATACCAATGTACCCAATCCATTCTTGAATACCGTAACTGCCAGCTTTATCAAAGGGCTTGTAAGTTTCTATATAGTAGGTTATCTCTTCTTTAGAAAGTTTCTTAAACCAGACTTTAGTTACATCGTTCTTTGTTTTTTGAAACTCCTTGGAGGTAAAACAAACAGAAGTAATAACCTCATGCATTTGCCCACTTAAACTTTGAAGCATTTGTCTTGCTTCATCACTGTTTTTAGGTTTTCCGAGTGCTTTTTTAGCTTTCCATACAATGGTATCACTCGTAATTAAAATATCATTCTGTTGTAATTCTGTAAAAACAGCTGCTTTAAGTTGCGACAGAAAATCCGTTATTTCTGTGCGTTTTAAATTTTTATTGTAGGTTTCTTCTACTTCCTTTACTTGAATAGAAAAATCGATGTCTAATTCCTTAAAAAAAGCATGCCTTCTTGGGGAGGCTGAGGCGAGAATAATCTTATAATTTTTTAATTTATCGCGAAGCATAGAGGGGGTAATTTCCTATTAAAATGTATTCCTATAAAATAGTAAATTGAAACAATGGGATGGAACAAATTCCTAAAAACATTATTAATTTCAAGAGTTTTGATAACATTCCAAATTCACTTTTACTTTTTGCAGCCCATGTTTTTATACAGAAAAATAGCAATGGGCCAACTAGTGCTAACAAAAAATAGAGCATTAAAAATTGTTTGTCGTATAAATATTCATACATATAAAATACAACCGCCAAAGTGATAAAAACCCCTAAAGCGAAAACAGTTAAAACAGTTCTTTTTCTTCCAATTGCTATTGGTAAGGTATTCATTTCCCCTTTTTTATCTCCGTTAATGTCTTGTACGTCCTTTACAATTTCCCGAATAAAATTTATAAAAAAAGCAAATAAAGAATAGTGCAAAACAATTTTAAAAAGTGCCGATTGTGCAATTTGATTTTGAGCGTTTATTGCTGGAAGTACATCAAAAAGTACTACAATTATCAAACTCATCGCTACCAATGCAGAAACAACGAGGTTTCCAATTAAAAGCATGCCTTTTAAATAGGAAGCATATAAATACAGCAAGGCGGAAAAAATAATAAACATGGCCGCAAATCCAGGTTTTCCTATACTGTTTGAAAGATAAAAACCAATGCTAACACCTATAATATTCAAAATTATAAAGAGACGATTTGCATTTCTTTCAGGTATTTTTTTTCCAATCAATACCTTATTTGGTTTGTTTATTTTATCAATTTCTACATCATAAACATCATTGATGATGTTTCCTGCTGCGGCAATAGAAAGGGTCGCGATTACAAGTAAAGCAAAATCGAAAGTAGTTAAGGTAGTGTCAACTTCGAAGGGAAGAATGAGGCCGTATTTTATAAAAATTTGGACCAATGCTATAAATAGCAAATTTTGATACCGTATGAGTTTTAAATAATTCAAAATTGTGTCAAGTTTTCGATTTCAATTTTAATTTGGTTTATATTTTTAGTCATATTTTGCGCTTACACCACCAGTAATAATCCATTTTTCTTGAACTTTTAATACTTGTTCAATAACATCACGAACGCACCCTTTTCCACCCTTTTTATGAGAAACGTATTTGGAAATTGCTTTAATTTCCGGCACTGCATCTTGTGGACAACAAGGAAGACCTACTTCTTGCATTATTTTATAATCAGGTAAATCGTCTCCCATATAAAGTATGTTTTCCCGTTTTAAGTTATTGCTTTTCGCGTATGTTTCCAGAATTTTTGTTTTTTGATGCGCCCCCAAAAAAATATCTTTTATCCCTAAATTTTGAAGTCGCACACGAACACCTTCATTGGTTCCGCCAGAAATAATGCAAACTTTATACCCTTGTTCCACAGCAGTTTTAAGCCCGTAACCGTCTTTAATATTCATAGTTCGGAACATTTCGCCTTGCGTATTTACTTGTATTGTGCCGTCGGTTAAAACACCATCAACATCAAAAATAAAGGCGGTAATGTATTTTAAATATTCTTTATAGCTTTTTTCCATATTTCTGCTTTAATGCTTCTGTGAACAATTCGTAAAAATTTCGATTTTTAGAATCGCCCAACAAATGTAAATGTTTTTCAATGGTTTTACTATCATTGCGTTTTGCAGGGCCAGTCTGTGCTTCTTCAGGAGAAAGTTTTTCAATTTTCGAAGCGGTTTCTATAATAAGTGGTTTTAATAATTCAAAAGATACATCGTCTTCATTTAAAATTTCATTACCAATTTCATACAAGTGGTTGGTGAAATTATTAACAAAAACAGCTGCAAGATGTAGTTTAGCTCTTTTTTCGGAAGAAATTTCGACTACCGTATTTGAAATGGTATTTCCTAATTGTTTTAATAGCGCTAAATCTTTTGAGTTTTCGGCCTCAATACAAATTGGAATAGCCTTAAAATTTACGTCATGTTTTTTTGAAAACGTTTGTAGCGGATAAAATACACCACGCCTGTTTTTTGAGGAAAGCGCATCTAAAGCAACGCCACCAGATGTGTGAACAGTTAGTTTGTCTTGAAACTTTAAAGCAATAGAAAACTCTGTAATAGCATCATCAGGAATTCCAATAATATAAATATCGGCAGCGGCTACCTTTGAAATATCATCTGTAAAAGGAATATTTTCAATAACAGAATTTTGTTGGATAGCGTTTCTGTTAAAAATTTGTTTTATAACAACGGTATTGGCTTTGCTCATAGCCTTAACCAAATGGCTATTCACGTTTCCAAACCCTAAAAAAACCACATCTACCATAGTGCTAAATTAGTATTTTTAAAAATTAACGAAAGACTTTGTGCTTTATAAGTTTTAGTTCCTTTTCCTGTTCCAGTTGTTTTATGGCGCGAATTACTGTTTCTACACGTAACCCTGTTAAATCTGCAATTTGTTGCCGCGTTAATTCGACTTGATAATGTTCTTTAGCGCCATTTTTGATTTTTAAATAATCTATTAAAGTGAGAATCCTATGTTCTGGTGGATGTACGGATATTTCCTTTAAAATTGTGGCTTTATAGTAAAGCCGTTTTGCAAGTGCTTTGGTAATTTTTAAATTAATATCTGGATTTTCGGTAAGTAGTTTAAACAATTTTTGTTTTGGTAACTTGTATAGTTCTGTAGGTTTTACAGCCGCTGCAGTGGCAGGATATTTAAAATCACCTAAAAGTGGCGGTTCTCCAAAACTCTCCCCTTGATAAAACATACCTTGAACAAACTCCTTCCCATTTTCATTGAGATTGAACATTTTTACCGATCCAGTTTTTATTTGAAAATAAAAATATGCTTGTTTTTTTTCAGAAATAATTACTTCAGAAGCATTTATATTTTCAACAATCGCCCCGTAATCGAACAATATATTTTCTGGAATCATAGTGTATGATTTGCCTCATAAAATAAGGCTTGTTTTGGATTGTAAATTTACATCAATATAAACAAAATGTCATTATATTATGAAACCACTATCGATTAAAAACGTGCAAAAAGAGTTTGAAAATAATTATTATATGTACATTCCTCTAACCATTATCCTCAATAGCTGTATCGGATCTATAGCTGCAATGGCAATTTTAGCACAAGGCACTGCTTTTATTTATGGTATTGAGTTAACTGCTTGTGTTTCGTTATGTATGGGGTATAATGCAGCTTTACTTGCTGGTTCGAATAAAAAAATTGCATTTTGGGTGTTAGTATTAAGCTTGGTGGTAAATGCAATCTTAATTTTGATAAATTTGATATAAAAAATGAAAAAAAATATAGAATCTCGCGAAGATGTGTTTTTTCTGGTAAATACATTTTATTCAAAAGTTAGGAACGATAAGCTTCTGGGGCCAATTTTTAATAGAATCATTACCGATTGGGAAACTCATATGGAATTACTCACTGATTTTTGGGAAACAAACCTCTTTTTTGAACGAAAATATTTTGGAAACCCACTACATACCCATGTAGAAGTTGATAAAAAATGTAGCCATACCCTTAACGAACTTCATTTTGGGACGTGGTTAAATCTTTGGTTTCAAACCCTAGAGGAGCATTTTGAAGGGGAGGTAGCCGAGATTGCCAAAAACAGAGCGAGAGCCATGGGGACTTTTATTCACTTAAACATTTTTAATGCTAGAAAAAAGGATCAAAATATTAGTCAATAGTTACAAATTTCAATAGCTTAAATGGGCTTAATTCCTTATTTTTGCGCAAAATTCTTTGTAATGCAAAAAAAGCTTGCTGCCCTTCTTTTCTCTACTCGTTTAACCGCTGTTTTATTTATCGTTTTTGCCGTTGCAATGGCCGCAGGAACTTTCTTAGACGCCTCGTCACAAAGTCCGCCAACGCCATATACGCGAGAACTTATATACAATGCATGGTGGTTTGAAGGTATAATGTTACTTTTTGTAATCAATTTTGTGGGAAATATTTTTCGATATAACCTTCACAAACGAAAAATGTGGGCTTCTTTAACCCTGCATTTAGCATTTATCTTAATCATTGTTGGGGCATTTGTTACCCGTTATATTGGTTTTGAAGGCGTAATGCATATTCGTGAAGGACAAACTGAAAGTAGCATCCTTTCTGAAAAAACATACCTTACAGCTTTTATTGATGGTGATTATATGATTGATGGTGTGGCGCAAAGAAGACCCCTTAAACCATTAAAATTAAATCTTTCTGAAAGATTAAATAACGACTTTACAATTGAAACGGATTATAATAAACAACCCGTTACAATAAAATATAAAAACTACATAAAAGGTGCAAAAGAAGACCTTACAGAGGCTGAAGATGGAGAGAATTATCTAAAAATCGTTGAATCTGGCGATGGAGAACGCCATGAACATTGGGTAAAAGTTGGTGAAGTTTCTAGTATTCACAACATTCTTTTTGCAATCAATAACCCCACAGAAGGCGCAATAAACATAACGTATACCGATGAAGATGCTTATAAAATTGAAGCTCCTTTTGAAGGTAGCTACATGAATATGATGGAGTTAAGTGCTGCAGGAATAGACCCAACACAACTAAATCCAACAGATTTTGGAATGATTGAAAAATTCCGTCAGTCATTTGTAAAAGATAGTTTGCAGCCTTTAATGTTGCGTTCGCAATATCAATTAGCAGGAATGGCTTTTGTAATTCCAGAGCCTGTAACGAAAGGAAAGTTTGGCGCCGTAAAAGTGGAAGCTGATGAGCCTGCTAATCAAGATGCATTGATTGTAGAAGTTACATCAAACAATGAAACCAAAACGGTTGATCTTATAGGTGGAAGGGGTACAGCTCCAGATCCTGAAGAAGTGCTAGTAGGAGGTTTGAAAGTTTATTTAGCCTATGGTTCTGAAGAAATTAAACTTCCTTTTTCTATCACATTAAAAGATTTTATTGCCGAAAAATACCCTGGAACTGAAAAAGGATATTCTTCCTTTAAAAGTGAAGTAACAGTTATTAATGAAGATAAATCACATTTTGATGCTGCTATTTTTATGAATAACGTTCTGGATCATCAGGGATATCGTTTCTTTCAATCAGGTTTTGACCCCGATGAAGGAGGAACCATTCTCTCTGTAAACCACGACTGGTGGGGTACTTGGATAACATACATTGGTTATTTTCTATTGTATTTTGGGTTAATGGCAATTCTTTTTAGTAAACACAGTCGCTTTGGGAAGTTAGAGGAAATTCTTAACCGTATTAAGAAAAAGAAAAAAAGTATGATTTCAATTCTAGTTTTACTTTTTTCGTTTTCTGGAATCGCACAGCACGAACCATCAGCACATAATGAAGTTCAAAAACATCAGATAGATTCATTAATACAAGTGAATGCGGTTAGTAAAGAACACGCAGCAAAATTCGGGCATTTAATTATTCAGGATAATGGACGGATGAAACCTGCAAATACATTTGCGAGCGAACTTTTACGAAAAATTAGCCGAAGCGATAGCTATGAAGGTTTGGACGCCAACCAAGTTTTAATTTCAATGTCTGAATTTCCAAGACTTTGGGTGGAAGTTCCTTTAATTGCCTTAAAATGGCAGAACGACAGTATCCGCAAAGTAGCAGGAGTTGCTGCCGATGAAGATGATCTTGCATTGCTTGACCTTTTTGATGATAAAGGAAATTATAAATTAGAACCTTATCTAGAAGCTGCTACGCGAACAAATACACCAAACCAGTTTCAAAAAGACTTTATAAAAGCACATGAAAATTTTTCGTTATTAAATTCCGCCTTGGTAGGAAGTATTCTAAAAATATTTCCAATTCCTGAGGATCCTGGCAACAAATGGGTTTCGTACCCAGAACTTGCAGATGCTAATTTAAAGGGAATGGATTCCCTGTATTCAAAAAATATTCTCCCATTGTATTTTGATAGCTTGAAAAAAGCTAGAGAAAGTGGCGATTACGCTAAGGCCGATGAGTTATTAGAAAGTATAACTAATTTTCAGAAGAAACATGGGGCGGAAGTAATGCCTTCAGAAAATAAGCTGCGCGCAGAAACCATTTATAATAAAGCCGATATTTTTAACAGGCTCTATAAATACTTTACAGTCTTTGGAATATTAATGATGGCATTTATTATTGCTCAATTATTTAAAGACCGAAAAATACTGCGAACTTTAATAAAGGCCTCTAAAGTTATTATGTGGTTTTTATTTGCAGCTATGACTTTAGGTTTAGCATTGCGATGGTATGTAAGCGGTCATGCTCCGTGGAGTGATGCGTATGAATCTGTAATATATGTAGCTTGGGCAACCATATTCTTTGGATTGTCTTTTGGAAGACGAAGCGATTTAACGGTAGCTTCTACAGCTTTTGCGGGAGCAATAATATTATGGGTAGCTCACGAAAACTGGCTAGACCCTTCTATTTCTACGCTTCAACCGGTATTAGATAGTTATTGGTTAATGATACACGTAGCTGTAATTGTTATGAGTTACGGACCTTTTACTTTAGGCCTAATTTTAGGGGCAACTTCATTGTTTTTAATGATTTTTACGAATAAAAATAACTTTAAAAACATGGAAATTAACATCAGTGAACTCACTGTTGTAACCGAAATGGCCTTGACTGTAGGTTTGGTATTGCTTACAATAGGGAACTTTCTGGGCGGACAATGGGCCAATGAGAGTTGGGGGCGGTACTGGGGTTGGGATCCAAAAGAAACTTGGGCGCTAATTAGTATTATGGTTTACGCCTTTGTAATTCACGCTAGATTAGTTCCAGGGCTACGCGGCCGTTGGATATTTAATGTATTTGCAGTATTTGCTTATGCTACTATTATGATGACATATTTTGGTGTAAACTTCTATTTAAGCGGGCTGCATTCCTACGCGAGTGGTAATGCACCAGTAACACCAACCTTTGTGTGGTGGATTACACTCTTTGCAGTTGTTTTAAGTGTGGTATCATACTTTAGGTATAAGAAGTTTTACGGAAAGAAAAAGAAATCAAAAGCATAAAAAACCCACGAATTCACGAATAAATGCATTCGTGAATTCGTGGGTTATAAATTTACAATTGTAAAGCTACAATTGTAAATTGGTTAAACCATATCTTCAGGCTTTACCCACTCATCAAATTCATCAGCTGTTAAATAACCTAGGTTCACAGCTTCTTCTCTAAGCGTTGTTCCGTTTTTATGAGCAGTGTTTGCAATTTCAGCAGCTTTATAATACCCAATTTTAGGATTTAAAGCAGTTACAAGCATTAAGCTATTGTTTAACTGTTTTTTGATTACTTCATAATTTGGTTCAATTCCTTGGGCACAATGCACATCAAAAGAAACACAGGCATCACCAATTAATTGGGCAGATTGAAGAAAATTTGCCGCCATTACAGGTTTAAATACATTTAGCTCAAACTGTCCTTGCATACCGCCAACAGCAATAGCCATATCGTTGCCAATAACTTGTGCGCAAACCATTGTTAAAGCTTCACATTGCGTAGGGTTTACTTTGCCTGGCATGATTGAAGAACCAGGTTCATTCGCAGGAATATTGATTTCACCAATTCCACTTCGTGGACCACTGGCAAGCATTCGCACATCATTCGCAATTTTGTTTAAGGAAACAGCCAATTGTTTTAAAGCTCCGTGAGACTCTACAAAAGCATCGTGTGCAGCAAGCGCTTCAAATTTATTTTTTGCTGTTACAAAAGGTAGTTCGGTAAATTCTGAAATATAGGCAGCGACTTTTACATCATATCCTTTTGGAGTGTTTAATCCCGTACCCACAGCAGTTCCTCCCAAAGCCAGTTCTGCCAAATGCGGCAAGCTGTTTTTTAGTGCTTTAATGCCGTATTCTAATTGTGCAGCGTAGCCGCTAAATTCTTGCCCAAGCGTTAAGGGAGTGGCATCCATAAAATGCGTTCGCCCTATTTTTACTACATTTTTATATTCGGCAGCTTTTTTTGCAAACGTTTTTTGAAGCTGCTCAACACCCGGAAGCGTAGTTTCAATTAATTTTTTATAAGCCGCAATATGCATTCCCGTTGGAAATGTATCGTTTGAAGACTGTGATTTGTTTACATCGTCATTCGGTTGAAGTGTTTTATCGCCTTCGCCTATAGTTTTTCCTGCAAGTTGGTGTGCGCGGTTGGCAATCACTTCATTTACATTCATATTACTTTGCGTTCCACTTCCAGTTTGCCAAATTACCAAGGGAAATTGGTCATCGTGTTTTCCTTCCAAAATCTCATCGCAAACCGTTGCAATTAAGTCTCTTTTTTCTTTAGAAAGCACCCCAAGTTCACAATTGGTATAGGCTGCTGCTTTTTTAAGATATGCAAAACCATAAATTATCTCTAGCGGCATGGAAGCTTTCGGGCCGATTTTAAAATTTTCAAAAGAACGCTCTGTTTGGGCGCCCCAAAGTTTATCGGCAGGTACTTTTACCTCGCCCATAGTGTCTTTTTCTATTCTATACTGCATTATAAAATGATTTTTAGTGAATTGGAGGCAAAGGTAACGAAAAGCCAAAAGTTGTTCAACCTGCACAACTGTTTATTTGTTGTGAATAAATAGAAAATTTTTGTTGTCGTTTTTCAAAAAAACCTTTTATCTTTGGGGCATCAATATAAAAAAGCCATACCATGTTTACTTTTGAACAATATTTAGGATTTCTTGCATTTTTAACCATACTTACCATGGGTTTTTGGTTAATGATATTCTTAGTAGGCATACTTCCATATTGGATAGGTGGTTCGCTTCTAGAGAAGTGGAAAATGAGCCAAGAGGAAAAGAAAAAAAATAAGTTGAAGTCTTAATTCACTTACCCATATAAAAAAAGGGAACCAATTTGGTTCCCTTTTTTTATTGCAATAATCTAGGTTTAATTAACCTTCAAAACCTCCATCGTCATCTCCTCCGCCATTTCTGTCTGGACGCTGACGCTGTTTTTTCTGGTTGAATCTGTATGTAAACGAAAGCGTCACTTGGCGTTGTCTCCATTGAAATTCACTTTCACTCGTAAAGGTGTCTGTCGTTGTTAAACTATTACGCTTTCTACTGTTTAAAAGATCGCTTACATTCAATGATAAGGTAGCTTTATCGTCAATAATATCCTTACTCATCGCCATATCTACAGAAAGAATTCCGTCAGATTCAGTTTGCGAATTGTTTGATGGCCCGCGGTAAAAAGCATTTGTTTGCCAATCTATTTTTGCAGGAAGTTTTACTTTACTACTAAACCTTCCAAAATAACTTGTGTTTTCAGCACCATAATCTACACCATTAAAGAACCCTTCTGTCTTAAACTGAAAGTAATTAAAACTCCCGTTCAAAGTTAACCATTTTGTAGGATTGTATAATAAACCAAGTTCAAAACCATAACGATCGTTGGTAGATAGGTTGATTGGTAAGGTGCGGATTACTGGGATTCCGTTGCTAGTAACTTCCCCCGTTTCTTCTTGAATACGTTCAAACGCATCTGTTTCGTGTTGAAAATAGATAGAGGTGGTTAATGTAAGTTTTTTCCAACGTTTTAAGTAGCCTAAATCAAATGCACTTGCATAAGCAGGGTCAAGGTCTGGGTTTCCTTGAAATATATTTGCTTCACTTGAACGCGAAGGGAAGGGGTTTATAAACCAATTTCGAGGTCTGTTTATACGTCTGTTGTACCCAAGGGTTATGTTTTCGTTTTCTTTAATCTCATACGTTAGGTTAACCGTTGGGAAGAGACCAGTGTAATCCTTATCAAAATTTAAGTTGATAGGAGTTTCATCGTCTATGTTTTCGGCAGCTACTTCTCCTTTTAGTTGGGTGTTTTCAAGACGTAAGCCCAATAAAAAAGAGAATTTACCAAACTTATTACCGTATTGTGAATAGATGGCATTTACATTTTCATCGTAATTAAATACATTTGAAAGATCATCATTTTGAATAAAATTGCCAGACGTACCGTCTTCCTCAAAAAGGGTGTAGTCTGTAACAGATTCTTTGAAATTACCACGGTAACCCGCTTCAAATTGAGCATTTTCACCAATTGGGAGTACATAATCTACTTGCGCCAAATACTCCTTTTGGTTTTCTTTATTGATAATATCTTCAGCCGATAAAATTTCTAAGGCAGGGAGTGTTTCTTGCTCTTCAATGAAGGAACGCTCCGTTTCTTTATCACGTTCGTACTGCAAATCGGCAGTAAGTTTATGCCCGTCATCGTTGAAGTTATTAACGTAATTCAATGAAAATTGATAGCTGGTATCTTCTTCGTCTTCTGTCTCGATTCGTGTAATTTGCTTTTCGGCGATATTATTATTGAAGTTTAATGTATTGTTTGTGGTAACATCATTACCAGTGCTAGAACGTAAAAACCCGCTTGCAGTAATAGACGATTTATCGTTTATAAAATATTCGATACCTAGGTTTGTATTAAAACCTTGTCTCATTCTATCATAGTCTCTATCTTCAGTTACTCGGTCGTATTCTGGAGTAAAAGTTATAGGATTGTCGTCTTCATCAAGATAGGTTCGTGAATAATATTGATTGTTAAACGATGCATTTCCAGGTGCTTTTCTGTAACTAACGCCTGTAGTATTAAAAATATTAAACTTATCTGTTCGCAGGTTAATATTTCCTGAGGCACTACTATTTAAAGGCACGCCAATACTTGTGCTTAACGAACCATTAAGCCCCAATGTTTTTTCTTTCTTCAGAATAATATTAAGAATCCCTGCGGTACCTTCGGCATCATAGCGTGCGGAAGGCGAGGTAATTACTTCTACGCGCTCAATAGCTTCCGCTGGAAGTTGCCCAAGAGCATCTGTAGAGCCAAACCCAGCAATGGCTGAAGGTTTTCCGTTAATTAAAATTTTTACATTTTCGTTTCCACGAAGCGCAATTGCACCTTCAACATCAACCGTTACTGAGGGTACGTTATTTAGTGCATCGCTTACGGTAGCACCACCAGTGGTAAGGTCTTTACCAATATTGTATATTTTTTTGTCAAGCCTAATTTGCACTTCAGTAGTTTCTGCCCGTACAACAACTTCATCCAAGCTTGCGGCATCTAATGCTAAGGTAATATTAGGAAGCGTAGTGTTTTTAAAGATATTTTGATTTGCAAGTTGTTTAGTTTTATATGAAATAAACTCATATTGAACCGTGTATTTTCCCTCAGGAACCTGAATATTGTAGTTACCTTCGGTGTCGGTAATACCGCCAGTAATGGTTTTTCCTTGAGGGTTTATAAAAGAAACGGTAGCATATTCAAGGGGATAATTGGTTCCCTCTTCATAAATAGTTCCTTTTACGCTAACTTGTTTTTTTTCTTTTTCTTGTGCAACCATTGAAAATGAAGCACATAGGAGTAGTACAGATAATATAAATTTCATAGAATTCTTTAGCCAATTTGACGCACGAAAATAGCCGTGGTTTAATGGAGAAAAGCCAAAATTCTGTTAAATAAAAGAAAGCAAATTATAAAATATCTAAAATGCGTTCCATAGGGCGTCCAATTACAGCATGCGTTCCCTTAATAATTATAGGACGTTCCATAAGTTTTGGGTAGGCTATCATTGCGTCAATAAGTTCGTCGTCGGTAAGGTTTTTCCCTTTAAAATTTTCTTTCCAGTCTGCTTCTTGGGTACGTACCAAAGCCATGGGCGAAATGCCTAATAATTCTATTACTTGTTTTAGTTCTTGGCGGGAAGGTGGAGTATCAAGGTATTTTATGATTTCTAGAGGTTCCCCTTTTTCTTCTAATAAATTAAGGGCTTGGCGAGATTTGCTGCAACGTGGGTTGTGATAAATTGTAGTCATTATACTGTAATATTTGTTTTAAAACGGTACCTTAAATAATGCTATTTATTTTTGAGTTCTTCCAACTCCAGTTCATAATCATATTGCAAATCTTCATGAAGTGTCTTCACTTTTTTTGAAATATAATCTAACTGTCTGTTGTATAAATTAATAAGTGTGGTGTTTCGTTTTATGGAAGGATTAAAGTCTTTTAATTTCTGACAAAAATAAAGCAAAAGTTCAACTTCTGTTTCTTTGTTTTGAGAATAACGGATAAATTTTTTTTGCTCTCTAAGTATTTTCCGAACACTTTTTTTGATGTAAAAGTATGTTTTAGTGTTAATTGCATCAAAAGCTGTATCCATTTGTGCTTTTATGCTAGTTATATAAGCGGTTTCATTTGCAGCTTCAAAAAGCAAATAAGTGAGGAGTTCTTTATTCTCTTTTTTAAACTTTGAAAGTCGAAGACAAAGCTCCAACAATTCCTGGGTGGAACGATGTGTAAGCTCTGTTTTTAGCTCTTTAAGTGATGCGGCTTTCATATACTTTTTAAGTAAAAATACATTCGTTTTATTAAAATAAGGCAAAAATACATCGCAAAAATTACCTTTTAATTTTACTTCTGCGACTGCTTATTTTTACAAGATGTTGAAATTAGGATGCTTATGGCTCTAAACCCTATGTCTTTATGATTAGGACATGATTTTAAGTTCATATTTTGCAAATCAAAAGCAATTTTGTGTACTTTTAAAAATCCAAAAATATAATATGTCTTTCACAAGATTTCAAATTTCTTTTGCAATTCTTTTCTTCCTCGGAATTAAAACGTTTTCACAAACCCACTCAAAAGAAAAAATATTCGAAACTTATGATAAAATCATAGGTTTAGAAAACACAAATTTATTTAATGGTTCAGAGTTTACAGACCTATATTTAAATACAGATGGTACGTATCGATATTTTATAGACTATGATTATACTAAAGGTTCTGTAGTTTATAACAATCAGTATTATGTAAATGTCTCATTGAAATACGATCTTTTAGATGATAATTTGTTAACCCATTCGGAAGATAATTTAAGTGTATTTAATGTAAAGCTTATACCGAGTTTTATAGATACTTTTTCAATTTACAACCACAATTTTGTGCGTTTGGATGCTACAGGACTTGATATTTCAGCAAATGGTTTTTTTGAAGTTGCCTATGTTGGGAACGAGCTTGAACTTTATATAAAACATACTAAAAGAAAAAAAGAAAAAGCTTTAAGTAGTGGCATTCAATATAGGTTTACGAATGCTAATTTTTATGTGCTTAAAAGTAACGGAAACTACACTATAGTTAGTTCTGCAAGAGATTTAATTAAATTGATTCCTGAGCAGGAGGAACAAATTCGTACGTTTTATAAAAGCTACAAAGCCTTGTATAAATCAAACCCTGATAGCTTTATGACAAAGCTCATACTGTATCTGGATAGGTCTTTTGATAAAGCAAACAAATACTAATTTGAAGATATTTTTTTCTATGCAAAATAGATTTTTTGTCATTTTTATATTTTTATTGACCACAGGAATGTTTGCACAGTCCGGTCAAAATATAACGGTCACTTTTAGTAGTACTCCTTTAAGTGAAGCTATTATTAAAATAGAATCCCTTTCTGGTAAAACATTCTATTTTGATGATTCCTGGCTGAAAGGGCAGTATGTTACCAAAGAATTTAAAAATGAACCCTTACGAAATGTTCTCAACGGACTGTTTGGCGATACAAATATTAACTACGTTTTAAAGGATGAAAAAATTATTCTTCTTAATAATACCTATGTTTTTACGGAATTGCCTTCAGATTATTTTAACGAAACAAAACAGAACATAAATATTGCCTCAAGCAATGCACCAATTTTTCAAGAGGAGTTTGTTGAAAGTCAATCGGTGCAAACAAGAAAACTGGTAACTATAGGCAAGCAACAGCCTAATGCGGCTAATAAAAGTTATACCCTTTCAGGAGTTTTTAAAAATTCAAAAACAGGTGAACCCCTTCAAAATCTTTCAATTTCTACTATAGATAGAACGAAATACGCCGTGACAGATGCTAGTGGAAACTTTAGTATTCGTTTGCCGTATGGTTTAAATAAGCTTGAAACAAATCTTTTGGGTTTCGAAAAAATCCGTCAAGACGTTATTATGTATGGCGATGGAAGATTAAATATTTCCTTGCAAGAAAATTCCGAATCACTCGAAGAAGTTGTTGTAAAATCTAATAAAAATGCAAATGTTCGTGATGCTGTAGTTGGAGTTACAAGCATTGATATAGAATCTATTAAAACAATTCCTTTGGTTTTGGGTGAGCGTGATATTCTAAAAGTTGCTACGACCATGCCAGGTATAAAAACTACTGGTGAAGGTTCAAGTGGGTTTAATGTTCGCGGTGGACGCGCCGATCAAAACCTAATTTTGTTAGATGATGCCGTGCTATACAATCCTTCACATTTTTTAGGATTCTTTTCTGCGGTAAATCCATTTACAACTGGGAGTTTAGAAGTATTTAAGGCAAGTATTCCAGCCGAATACGGTGGAAGACTTTCTGCTGTTTTTGATATTGAAACAAAATCAGCTAACACTGAAAAATTTTCAGGGGAAGGTTCTGTTGGTCCAATTACTGCCAATTTAGCGGTTGAAGTCCCTGTTGTTAAAGGAAAATCTTCGCTAACGGCAGGTTTTCGAGCTACTTATTCCGATTGGATTTTAAGAAGTCTTGATGAAGAAGAATTAAAAAATAGTCAAGCTTCTTTTTACGATGGGATTGTTAAGTACAAGCATAATATTGATAACGACAATACAATTCAAGGTACTTTTTATTACAGTAAAGATCGCTTTAGTATAACTTCAGATTCTATATTTGATTATAATAACCGTTTAATTTCCTTGAAATATGGCCGTAATTTTAATGAAAAAAGTAGGGGAGAAGTTATATTGGTAAATAGCCAATACAAATACGGAATCAACTATGAAGCAGATGCAAATCAAGATTTTGACTTTGGTTACGAATTAAACGAAACCCAAGCAAAGCTTAATTTTAACTATAAATTAAACAGCAAACATAAGTTTAGTTATGGAATTAGCAGCAAATTATATTCTATTAACCCAGGAAAAATTGAGCCAGTAGGAACCATTTCTGATGTGCAGGCGAAAACAATTGATAGCGAAAAAGGTTTGGAATCGGCTGTTTATTTTGCAGATTTATTCGAAATAAGTGACAAGTTATTACTCGATATAGGTTTGCGCTATTCCTTGTATGCAGCCTTGGGAGAAGCTACTCAAAATGTTTATGAAGACGGTGTTACCAGAGGCGAAAGTGCTATTATTGAAGTAAAAAATTACGATAACAATGAGCTTATTGAAACCTACGGCGGACCAGAGTACAGGGTTTCAGCCCGCTATTTGTTAGGGAATGATTTTTCTATAAAAGGAGGTTTTAATCGCACCATTCAATATTTACATCTACTTTCTACAAATACAACGCAGTCGCCTACAGATATTTGGAAGCTTTCAGATTTAAATATTGCACCACAACGTGCCAATCAATATAGCTTAGGAGTTTTCAAAAATCTTCCCGGGAAAGATATAGAATTTAGCCTTGAAGGTTACTATAAAACAATGGATGATCTTCTAGATTATAAGGTAGGGGCACAGTTAATTTTAAATGATAACTTAGAAACAGAACTATTACAAGGGGAGGGAAAAGCATATGGAGTTGAATTTTTAGTAAAGAAAAATTCTGGGAGATTTAATGGTTATTTAGGGTATAGTTTTTCTCGTACCTATGTAAAATTGGATAGTCAAATAATGCAAGAACGCGTTAACAATGGTGAATTTTTCCCCGCAAACTATGATAAACCACACGACTTTTCGGTTGTTGCAAACTATAAGCTTACCAAACGATTTAGTTTTTCAGGAAACTTCACCTACCAAACAGGACGACCAATAACCTATCCAATTGGACGTTTTGTATTTGCTGGGGAAGAACAAGTGCTTTATAGTGACCGTAATCAGTTTCGAATTCCAGATTATTACCGTCTCGATTTAGGAGTGAATATCGAAGGAAATCATAAACTAAAAAAACTAGCACATAGTTTTATTAATATATCTGTTTACAATGTTTTAGGGCGTAATAACCCATACTCCGTGTTTTTCGTGAATGAGGAAGGACAGATAAAAGCATATAAAACTTCTATATTTTCTGTTCCCGTGCCAACAATAACATATAACTTTAAGTTTTAGGAATAATGAAGAAGACCAAAATTTTATATATAGCATTCATTTCTATATTTCTCCTTCAAATAGGCTGTACAGAACCTTTTGAAATTGAAACATTAGACTATGAAAGTGTTTTAGTTGTTGAAAGTACTATTACTGATGAATTGAAACCGCAAATAGTAAAATTAAGTAGAACTTCAACTTTAGAAAGTTCCGCAATTTTAACTGAAAATGATGCTACGGTAATTATTACAGGCAATACGGGTGAAAGTTATAGTTTTTCACAAGATGTGGAAACTGGGGTTTATATTTCAAATGAGGCATTTAGTGCCCAACCAAATGTTTTATATACTTTAAATATTAAAACAAGTAATGCTAGAAATTATAGCTCATCTACCATCAGCTTAACTCCTGAAGTAGCAATGGAGAAAGTATTTGTGGAACGTGTTGTAGATCCGGTTGATAATAAAGATGGTGTTCAAGTTTTGGTAACTACTAAAGACCCAACGGGGCAATCACAATATTTTAGATATGAATATGAAGAAACCTATAAAGTAATAGCACCATACCCTTCATCTTATACTTTTGAAATAATTAATTTCGATGTAAAAAACTATACGTACGAGGTGGTAGTAACTCCTAGAGAACCAGAAATAACGTGTTATACAACAGAGCTTTCTACTGGAATTATACAGACTGCCACCGAAAATTTAAATGATAATCAGGTACTTCGTTTTCCTGTTCGGTATTTAAGTAAGGAGGATGCGAAACTACAAACACGCTACAGTCTTTTAGTAAAACAATTTGTGCAAAGTGTGGAAGCCTATACGTTTTATAAGAAAATAAAGGAACTAGGAAGTATTCAAAGCTTATTATCACAAAGTCAACCAGGATATGTAAGAGGAAATATAACTTCTGAAAATGATCCAGATGAAAAAGTATTAGGATTTTTTGATGCTTCTTCTGTAACATCAAAACGCATCTATTTTAATTATGAAGATTTCGGATTAGAAAAACCTCCATACTTTGTAGCATGTAATAAATTAGTACTTGATTATAGAGACAACTCTACATTGGATAATGATCCAAATGAACGCGAAATAATTTATACATATTTAAAACACTTTGATTATCAAATAGTTGATTATGGACAGCCCTTCTTATTTACTATTGCAAAGCAAGAATGTTCTGTATGCACCTCTTTTTCTTCAAATGTAAAACCAGATTTTTGGGTAGATTGATTATGACAAAAAAACTAGCATTTATACTATTTATTTTTCTAGGAATTACGGTGACAGCACAAATTCCAACGGAAAATGTTTCGGAAGACATTGGTGTTTTTCCAAACGAAAAAGTTGAACTTTCTATTAATTCAAACGTAGTATTGGCAGGAGAGTTACTGCAGTATAAAGCTTTTAGTTTGAATGTAAGTAACACTAAAAGCGATTTGAGTAAAGTGCTATATGTTTCCATGCGAAACGATGCAGATTCTATTGTATTTAATCATAAATTGAAAATAAAGAATGGTACTGCCAGTGGAGATTTTTTTATTCCCTCAACCTTAAAAACTGGAATTTATAGGCTTATTGGGTACACTAATTTTTCGAGAAATAATACTCAAGATGCTTTTACACTTAAGAACATATATGTTGTAAATACATTTTTGAAGAATGAAAGTGTTTCAAAAAACAGAAAAGATTCTGTTGTAATAAAAAGTAAAGAAATCCTTTCACTGAAGCAAAATCAAAGTGTACAATTAGATAAAATAGCAATTGCTACTGATAAAAAAACATATGGTTTAAGAGAAAAAGTAACGCTTAATCTTAAAAGTACGCTCGATACTAATGATGGTAACTTTGTTCTTTCGGTACGAAAAATAAATCCAATTAGCATTTCAGATTATAATTTAAAAAGCAATAACAACACTCATTCAGGATTATTTTTTATTCCAGAACTTCGCGGGGAGCTACTTTCTGGTGTAGTTATCGCTAAGGAAAACAACCTTCCCGTTGCCAACAAAGTTGTTTCGCTTACCATCCCTGGAAAAGACTACGTTTTTAAAATGGCTAAAACCAATGCTAATGGTCAATTTTTCTTTTCAATATCGGAAAATTACGATGTTGAAAAAAGCATTGTTCAATTGAATGGAACTAAAAGTGAACTTGACGCTTTTAGTGTACAAATTGATGATAAAAATCTTAAAATTGGGGAAGATAAAGCTGCTTTCTTAAAACTAAATTCAGATATAAAGGAGTGGTTGAATGAACGCAGTGTGCAATTGCAAATTGAGAATGCTTATTTCGACACCAAAAAGGATAGCATACTTCCAAATACAGTTACTCCACCGTTTTATAAAGACTTGGGAACACTATTTTTATTAGATGATTATACTCGTTTTCCTTCAGTAAAAGAAACTTTTGTAGAAATAGTTGCACTGGCTGCAATTCGTGGTAGCGGTGCCGATGCAAAATTTATTGTAAATAATGAGTATGACCCAAATAATATTGCAAAGTTTTATAATATAGACCCTTTGGTGCTAATGGATGGGATGCAAATTCAGGATAATGAGGAACTTATAAATTATAACGCAAGGGATATTAATAGCGTTCGCGTAGTTTCCGAGCCCTATCGTTATGGTCCAAAATTATACAGCGGTATTATTGCAGTTGAAACAAAAAGTGGAGATTTTAAACCACGTTTAACAAAAAACTATGTTGAAGAATTAAATTTGGCTCCTGCTGTTAAAGAAAAAAGCTATTTCAGTCCAGATTACAGTCAGATGTCTACACTTTCAAGAATCCCTGATTATAGAGTACAGTTACTTTGGCATCCTGATATTCAATTTGAGAACAATCAGTTTTCAAAGTCATTTTATACTTCAGATGTCGCAGGAGATTTTGAAATTACTTTAGAAGGTTTTTCAAGCAATGGAACATTTATTTCTTCTAGAACCTACTTTTCTGTTTCAGAAAATTAATAAACGTGTCAGTTTCTAATCAATACTTTTCATTAAAGTTCATCTGATTTCTCCTTCTGTCCAGACATCATCAAATAGGCTTTTAAAAACCCATCTATTTCCCCATCTAGCATCGCATCGGTATTTCCTGTTTCGTGTGCGGTTCGCACATCTTTAACCAATTTGTAAGGATGTAAAACATAATTTCGTATTTGCGAACCCCATTCAATAGCGAGTTTGCTATCTTCAATTTCGGCGCGTTGCGCAAGTTGTTTTCGCAATTCAATTTCATATAACTGCGATTTTAGCATCTGCATAGCTTTTTCACGGTTATCTAGCTGACTTCGAGTTTCGCTGTTGTGAATCACGATTCCAGAAGGGTGGTGGGTAAGGATGGCTTTAGTTTCAACTTTATTTACATTTTGTCCACCTGCACCACTACTACGCGCAAATTCCCAAGAAATATCGGCAGGGTTTATATCAATTTCAATGGTGTCGTCAACGAGTGGGTACACATATACACTGGCAAAACTGGTGTGTCGTTTCGCATTGCTATCAAAAGGAGAAATTCGTACCAATCGGTGCACACCATTTTCACTTTTTAACCAACCAAAAGCGTATTCACCTTCAATTTCGAGGGTAACGGTTTTCACCCCAGCCACATCGCCAGCCTGAAAGTTAAGTTCCTTTACTTTATAGTCGTTTTTCTGAGCCCACATGAGGTACATTCGCATTAGCATTTGCGCCCAATCGCAGCTTTCAGTTCCGCCAGCTCCAGCGGTAATTTGAAGTACGGCACTCATATCATCACCTTCTTCCCCTAGCATATTACGAAACTCTAAAGCTTCAATTGCGTTTGCAGCTTTTTCAAAAGCAGCAGTTACATTTTCTGCTTTGCCTTCACCTTCTTTAAAAAAATCTAAAAGAATTTCAGCTTCTTCAGTGAGGTTTATTGCAGTATCATAATCTGTTACCCATTTCTTTTTGGTACGTAAAACCTTCATAAAAGCCTCTGCTTCCCGTGGATTGTTCCAAAAATTAGGGTCGAATGTTTTTTCTTCGTCGTTAGTAATCTCTATGCTTTTGCCAGCAATGTCAAAGATAGCGCCTCAAGGCATCTAGCCGCACCTTAAGGTCTTTGATTTGGTCTGTTGTAATCATTATGTGATAAGAATTTAGGCAAAAATACTATTAACTTCGTGAGTGGGACATTTTTTTCGGCTAATTTTATGCTTTCTAAAAAACCCAATAAAATTATCCATTTTATTATGAAAAAAATCATTTTTATACTGTTCTTAACCATGTCAACCTTTTCTTTTTCTCAAAATGATGAAGCTTTTGTTGATGCTCTTGTGGCTCAGAAAATGGCAGAATTAGAAATGCAGGCGAATCCTGAATATTTTTATAGAAAAGAATATTGCGACGGAAACAGCCAAGCATTCACTTTACGAAACGGAGAACTTTGTACTTCAAAAAACACTTATTATGCGGTGTATCTTTTTTGGAGAGAAGATGAGAATTTAAGGTTTCAAAAATTTGATAATTGTGGGCGTTTTTCACCTTTTACCATTAGTGCAAGCAAACAAATGGCTAGAAGTTTAAAAGAGAAAGAGGCGCTTAAAGCTGAAAAAATTAGACCGTTTGCGTCTAATAAATTAAACGATGCTACTTCTGAAAATTCAGCAATGCAATCGTGCCACAAAGAGTACAAATTTGTTTTTGAAGGTGTTACTTTCGAAAAAAGCTTTAAGGATATTGACTTAGTTGAAAAGTCTAAAAAGGAAAGTAAAAATGCCAACCATAACAAATCACTTGCATTAGTTAAGCTGGAGGGCGAAATTTCTGAATTAGTCCGTAATTTTGAAACTGCTGGAAAATTTTTCAGAGAAAATTAATTAAATATGATTATAGATTTAAGAAGCGATACTGTAACGCGTCCCACTCCAGGAATGCTACAAGCAATTATGAATGCTGAAGTAGGGGATGATGTTTATAAAGAAGATCCAACAACAAATAAGCTGGAACAAAAATTAGCCGAAATGTTCGGTATGGATGCTGCCCTTTTTTTTCCTTCAGGGAGCATGGCCAATCAAGCCGCACTAAAAATGCACACGCAACCTGGAGAGCAATTAATTGCAGATAAATGGGCTCATATTTATAATTATGAAGGGGGCGGAGTTTCATTTAATAGTGGAGTTTCATGTAAGCTTATAGACGGAAACCGAGGGATGATTACTGCTGCACAAGTTGAAGAAAGCATCAATCCTCCAGATTTTTACCATAGTCCATTAACAAGTTTGGTTTGTTTAGAAAATACAACCAATAAAGGCGGTGGCGCATGTTATGATTTTTCTGAAATTGAAAAAATTAGAAAAGTTTGTAACACTCATGGTTTAGGTTTTCATCTTGATGGGGCAAGATTATTGAATGCTTTAGTAGCTAAAAAGGAAGATCCAAAAGCATACGGGAAGGTTTTCGATACCATTTCTATTTGTTTAAGTAAAGGTTTGGGCACGCCTATGGGAAGCGTTTTATTGGGGAACAAACAAATTATGCAAAAAGCAATGCGCGTTCGGAAAGTGCTGGGCGGCGGTATGCGACAAGTAGGTTTTATGGCTGCGGCAGGTTTGTATGCTCTGGAAAATCACATAGAACGATTGGCGGAGGATCATAAAAAAGCTTTAGAAATTGCAAATGTGCTTTCTAAGCAAACCTACGTGAAAAATGTAGAACCTACAGAAACTAATATTGTGATTTTCTACCTTTTAGAAGGAATTTCAGAAGAAAAATTTATAAACGATTTACTGCAGAAAAACATCAAAATAAGTGGCATGGGGCAGGGGAAACTGCGAGTTGTAACGCATTTAGACTATACCGATGCAATGCATGAAACCTTTTTAAAGGTTTTGAATAATTATAATTAATACCATCGACGGTTGAAAAGCCCGAGTAGTGTTTTAGGACTTAGAGTAACAATAAATCGAACTTTTTCATCATAATGCGGTAAGTTAGGTTCAAAACCAAGGCTGGAATAGATAGGGAAATAAAGTTCAAAATAATCAGCGACTAAACTTAAACGAATTCCACTGTCAAAAACAGCTGTGGTGCCTGTTGCACTGTTGTTAACAAGCCCTGCATCGCCATACGCATAAATCCATTTCCAAATATTGGTGCTTGCATTTACCGTAGTTATCCATCGGTTTGCAAACGCGGGCGCTAATTGCGATTTAAAACCACCTTCAGCAATGATTAACTGTTGACTAAAAAGTCCAGAATCTTCACTTCTTCCGTAATAGTTATAATCAAAAAGATAATCATTAGGACGGTCTAAGGCAAAACTGAAAAAGTTTTCTCCTTCTCGGGTATCATTAAATAGAAAGGCTCCTGCGAAAAAACGTAGGTTTAATTGGCGGTTGCTTAAAAAGAGTTTTCGATACTCAAAATTTACTGAAAGCTTACTAAATTTTGAAGAAATTTCATAATCTACAACCCCTCTAAAATAATTTATAAGATTCGGATTTGAATATACATACTGCATATTAAAAACACTGTAATTAGGCTCTTGTTCTGGGTTGTTAGGGTCTTCATCTTGATACACGTTTACATTTCGAAGATTTATAAATTGTTTTTCGTTATCCCGTAAATCGTTATTTCTAAAAGAAAAAGTAATGTATGGAGTATATCGCTTGTAGAATAATCCACGATCGTACGAATAATAATTTCCAGAGAAACCATAGCGCATCGAATATAGGCTTCCTTCATTTAAAAGCTGCGTATAGCTTATAGAAGCTCGTCCAACAAGGGTTTTTGAACGAAACCCAAACTGAGGTTCTAAACTATAATGAACAGCCTTTGGAAGCACTGTTTTATTGTAAAGTCGAAGTCCCGCAGATACACCATCATACAGGTTGTATTCAAAAATAGGCATAAAGAAAAACTGCGTGTAATTTGGATCTTCCACATCTTGAAACAACCTAAATTGAAGCGGTTTATTAAACAAGCCATTAACCGATTTAAAATTATTTCTACGGTTATACTCAGATATTCTTCCTTCATAATTTAGTGCTAGCTTCTTAATATTTGCAGCAGGAATTGTTATTGTTGAAATACTATCTATAGGTTTTGTCCATGTTTTATAGACTATTTCATCATTATTAAGTCCATATAACGAAACAGGAAGCTCAGTTTTTCGTGTGTTTTTTATAAAAACCTTTAACGAATCCCCTTGTTTCGCTACTTTCTTTATTTTGAAATCTACGGTGGCTCTATTAGCTACATAATCTTCAAAAAACCAATTAATTGGAAGTGTGGTTTTTTTAGAAATTAAAGTTTCAAACTCGGAAGACTTTATAGGCTTTAACTTGTTTTTAGTATAAAACTCTTTAATGCTTTCCTGTAAAATATTTTCCCCTAAATAATCGCTTAAATAGCGTAACCCACTTCCACCATAATAACCATTGGCGATATTCATATTGAATTTTAACAATGAATCTTTAGGCGTAGTAAGGGATTGATGTATGTTTTTTCGCGCTACATTTAAGTAAAGAATAGGGTATTGGTCGTTAAACTCTAATGCTGCTGCATGCGCCCAGCGGATTACCCACCAATTACTCAGATTGCCAATTATCTTCATTTTTGGATAGTAAGTATCCACATACTCCATCATCAAATATATCTGTAAAGCATCTTGTAGCCAGTAATCTTCACGGGAATTTAAAACCAATGTATTGTCAATATAATGACGCGTTATGGTTTTAAGCTGCTCCATATCATACTCAAAACCATCAGGAAAAGGGCTTATAAAACTAGGCAGTTGGTTAAGACCATATACCGGATTTGTTTTGTAATCTGTTTCGCTTATCATCATTTTTTCATGAGGATAAGGCCCTAGTTTGGAATCTAAAAAATGAACCACACGATCTACCACTAACGCTTGAACAGGCGGATTTACTCTTTTGTTTTCAAGATTGGTGATTATTTTAAACTTATCGGTTTCAATAGTTTCAAAATTTGGATTTTTTTCGATGTAAAGAATGGCTTTTGTTCTGTTTTCACCTTTAAGAACAACAATTTTTTCGGCTACGGTAGTTGCAGCCATTTCAACATCAAAATCTGAAGTAACGCTATAAGTCGGCGGAATATGAAGTTTTATAGAAAAATTTGATGGGGTTAAAAATAAATCATCCGTATTTTTATTGCTGTAAACTTGCCATTTCCCATCATAAAAGGCAGGAGCAATATACCAATAGCGAAGTTTATAATCATTTAGTTTATCAATCCCGTAACGCGTAAAACGATCGTTGGAAATTTTAACGGTGTATTCTAAATTGAAAGTATAACTAGCTCCTGGTTGAAGCGCAGTTTCTGGAATAATTTTTAAAATATCTACCGCCTCACCACGTTCCCATTTTATTGGGATTGCGGCATTGTTATATATCTCTTCTATAGTTGTTTTTCCACGTTCTTCGTCTTTTTCAAAATGAAAAGCACTTTCATAGTTTTCAGAAAAACGTTTTCCTAAAGGTGTTGTTTTGGATGAGAAACTATTAGCCCAATCAAACAGATAAATTTCGGTTAAGGTGTCTTTAGAAGTATTTTTATACGTTATCTGCTGCTTTATAGCAAGTGTTTTAGCATCCGGGTTTAACGTAGCGTCAATATTAATAATGTGTTGTGCCGTTGCTTGAAGGGCAAAACAAAATAATACTACAAATAGAATTCTAAAGTTTCTCAAAAATTTGGGGAATTTAAAAGTTAGGACTTAGGTTATATTCGTTGTAAAAGTCGTTTAAAATTTGCAATACTTCATCTTCGTTATCAACTAAATGCACTAAGTCTAAATCTGCTGCGCTAACATTATTATTAGCTTCCAAAAGGGTTGTTTTAATCCATTCAAAAAGACCTCCCCAGAATTCTGTTCCAACAAGAATAATTGGAAATTTATCTATTTTATGGGTTTGTATAAGGGTTAGGGCTTCAAAAAATTCATCTAAGGTTCCAAAGCCTCCAGGCATTACTACAAACCCTTGAGAATATTTTACAAACATTACTTTTCGAACAAAAAAGTAATCAAAATCAATACTTTTATCACTGTCAATATACGGGTTGTCATGTTGTTCAAAAGGCAATGTAATATTTAAACCCACAGATGTTCCGCCAGCCAAATGGGCGCCTTTATTTCCAGCTTCCATAATTCCTGGACCACCGCCAGTGATTACTCCATAGCCATTTTCAGTTATTTTTTTGGCAATACTTTCAGCCAATTGGTAATATTTATTATCTGGTTTTGTACGTGCAGATCCAAAAATTGATACACAGGGACCAATACGGCTCATTTTTTCATAGCCATTAACAAATTCCCCCATGATTTTAAAAATTGCCCAAGAGTCATTTGTTTTCACTTCATTCCAGTTTTTAGGTGCGTGTTCGTTTCTCATTAAATTTTAGTATTCAGTTTTTTGTTTTTTTACTTAGCATGGTCACTAAAGACTGCCTAAAGTAACTCTTTTTTAAGAAAGCGTGCTGTGAAACTTTTTTTGTTCGTTGCAACTTCTTCTGGAGTACCAAGCGCCATAACTTTTCCGCCTTGTTTTCCCCCTTCAGGACCTATATCTATAATATAATCTACGGTTTTAATAACGTCTAGATTGTGTTCAATAATTAGAACTGTATTTCCTTTTTCAACCAGTTTATTCAAAACAAGCATTAATACACGAATATCTTCAAAATGCAATCCTGTTGTGGGCTCGTCTAAGATATAAAAAGTATTGCCAGTATCGCGTTTTGAGAGTTCCGTAGCTAGTTTAATTCGTTGTGCTTCACCTCCAGAAAGTGTTGTAGATTGCTGGCCAAGTGTAATATAACCTAAGCCAACGTCTTGAATTGTTTTTACTTTCCGGTAGATTTTTGGAATGTTTTCAAAAAAGTCGCAAGCTTCATTTATCGTCATCTCAAGAACATCGTAAATAGATTTTCCTTTATAACGAATTTCTAAAGTTTCACGGTTAAATCGTTTTCCTTGGCAGGTTTCACATTCCACATAAACGTCTGGAAGGAAATTCATTTCAATAACACGCAAACCAGCGCCTTTACAGGTTTCACAGCGTCCGCCAGCAACATTAAAACTAAAACGCCCTGGTTTATAGCCACGAATCATAGCTTCAGAAGTCTTTGCGAAAAGATTCCGTATTTCAGAAAAAACACCAGTATACGTAGCCGGATTGCTACGTGGCGTTCTCCCGATGGGCGATTGGTTAATATCTATAACTTTATCAATATTTTCAAGCCCTTCAATTTTTTTATATGGCATTGGTTTTTTCACACCATTAAAAAAGTGAGCATTCAAAATAGGGTAGAGGGTTTCATTGATTAGAGTAGATTTCCCACTGCCTGAAACGCCTGTAACGCCAATCATTTTCCCCAAAGGAATTGTTATAGAAACATTTTTTAGATTGTTTCCTGAAGCTCCTTTTAGCGTAAGGGTTTTTCCGTTGCCTTCTCTGCGTTTCTTCGGAATTTCAATTTCTTTTCTCCCTGTAAGGTAATCTGCAGTTAGTGTATTGTGTTTTTTTATTTCTTCTGGGGTGCCTTCAGAAACAATTTCGCCACCGTGTTTTCCCGCGGCAGGACCAATGTCTATTACATAATCGGCACTTTCTATCATGTCTTTGTCGTGTTCCACCACAATTACAGAATTCCCTATTTCTTTTAACTGTTTTAAAGAAAAGATTAAACGTTCATTATCACGTTGATGTAAGCCAATACTGGGTTCATCTAAAATATAAAGCACACCAACAAGTTGTGAACCAATTTGTGTTGCTAAGCGAATTCGTTGCGCCTCTCCCCCCGAAAGTGATTTCGAACTTCTGTCTAAGGCCAAATAAGTGAGTCCAACATCTATTAAAAACTGAAGTCGAGTTCGCACTTCTTTTATAATTTCTGAAGCGATCTTTAGTTGGGTTTCTGAAAGGTCTTTTTCAAGATTTTTAAACCAGTCCGCCAACTCAACAATATCCATGTTAGCTAATTCAGCGATGTTTTTTGAATTCACTTTAAAGTAAAGTGATTCTTTACGAAGCCGTGTGCCTTCACATTCTGGACATGGAATTTTATCCATATATTCCTTCGCCCAACGTTTTAAGGAAGTAGATTCGTTGGCATCAAAAGTGTTTTGAATAAATGTAGCAACACCTTCAAAGTCTATTTTATAGCTTCGTGTGATGCCAAGTTCCTTAGAGGCTACATCAAATTTTTCATTTCCTCCGAAAAAAATAACTTCTTTGGCTTCCTTTGGAATGCTGTCAAAAGAATCACTTAATTTAAAATTGAAACGCTCAGCAATTAGCTCCAATTGCTTAAAAATCCAATTGTTTTTTTGTGGTCCATGCGCTACTAAAGCCCCTTGTTTAATAGATAGTTTCGGGTTTGGGACGAGTTTATTTAAATTTACTTCATACAGCTTTCCAAGGCCTTTACAACTTGGGCACATTCCTTTGGGCGAATTAAATGAAAAGTTGTTTGGTTCTGGATTTGGGTATGAAATTCCTGATGATGGGCACATTAAGGAGCGGCTAAAATAGCGTGCTTCATCGGTAGCATTATCAAGAACCATTAAAACGTCATCGCCGTGATACATGGCTGTATTTATTGTTTCAGAAAGGCGTTTGGCATTATCGGTTTCAGTAGCTACTTTCAACCGGTCTATTACAATTTCAATATCGTGGGTTTTGTAACGATCTACTTTCATTCCCTTTACAATATCCCGAATTTCACCATCAACACGAACTTTTAGAAAGCCTTGTTTGGCAATTTGCTCAAAAAGCTCGCGATAATGACCTTTTCGGGAACGAACCACAGGGGCGAGAATGCTAACTTTTTTGTCGGTAAAATCTTCAAGAATGAGTTTTTTAATCTGCTCATCACTATAACTAACCATTTTTTCTCCGGTATTATAGCTATATGCGTCACTTGCGCGGGCATAAAAAAGACGAAGGAAATCATAAATTTCAGTAATTGTACCAACGGTAGAACGTGGGCTTTTACTGGTAGTTTTTTGTTCAATGGCAATTACAGGAGAAAGCCCTTCAATTTTATCTACATCTGGACGCTCCAAACTTCCTAAAAACTGACGGGCATAGGCTGAAAAAGTTTCAATATAACGACGTTGCCCCTCAGCATAAATGGTATCGAACGCCAAAGAGGATTTTCCACTGCCTGAAAGTCCTGTAATTACTACTAATTTCTCTCTTGGAATACGAACGTCAATGTTCTTTAAATTATGGACGCGCGCGCCCAAAACTTCAATAAAATCCTCATTTTTTGACATAGCTTGCAAAGGTACTCAATTGATTGTAAAATAAAGAATGCATGCCATTTGTAAGCTGTTAATTTTGATGAAAAATGACTATATTTTTTATTTTTTCATAATGGAAGCAGCTTATTACTGAGAAGATAAATTCCTATACTTTAATACCCAATGGCAGTATCATCCCCACGTGGATCAGCACCGCCTTCCAATTTGCCGTTTGGAGAAATCAATATAGCATCCACACTGCCAATTTTTGGAAGTAATTTAGTATTTGTTGTATATCCTTTGGTTTCAAGTAAATTCAAAATTTCTTGTGAAAAACCTTCTTCTTCCATCATAATCATATCTGGCAACCATTGGTGGTGGAAGCGTGGCGCACTCACCGCTTCTTGTATATTCATGTTAAATTCACTTACATTTAGAAAAGTTTGCAATACCGAAGTGATAATTGTGGAACCTCCTGGAGTGCCTATAACGAGTACTAGTTTTCCGTCTTTTTCAACAATAGTAGGCGTCATTGAGCTTAACATTCTTTTTTGTGGTGCAATAGCGTTTGCTTCGCCACCGATTAAACCAAACATATTTGGTGCTCCAGGTTTGGCACTAAAATCGTCCATCTCATTGTTTAGAAAAAAGCCTAATTCCGAAATATATAGTTTCGAGCCATAGGAAGCATTTAAAGTGGTGGTAACAGAAACAGCATTCCCAAATTTATCTACAATAGAGTAATGGGTTGTTTCTAAGCTTTCATAACTACTTATTTCTCCAGGTTTTATAACTTCCGAAGGGGTTGCTTTTTCAAATGAAAAGTCTTTCATTTGCTGTGAAAGATAGCTTTTAGAAAGTAAGGAATCTGTGGGGATAGCTACAAAATCTGGGTCTCCAAGATATTCACTTCTATCCGCATAGGCGCGTTTTTCTGCTTCAACTAAAATTTGAATGTATTTTTCTGAATTATGTTCGTACTCAGAAAGAGGAAATGATTCCAACATTTTTAAAATTTGTGCAAGACAAATACCACCGCTAGAAGGTGGCGCCATTGAAATTAAATTATAGTTTTTATATTTAAAAACCATTGGTTCACGCCAAATGGCTTCATACGCATCTAGATCTATTTGGGTGATGATTCCCCCTTTCTTCTGAATGAAATCGACCATTTTTTTTCCAGTTTCCCCTGAATAAAATTCGGCTCTCCCATTTTTTGCAATTTTGGTTAGCGTAGTTGCAAGGGCCGTATTTTTTAGAGTATCACCTACATTATAAAGTTTAGTAAAAAGAGAAGATTCCCCGTTTATTTTTTCAAATTGTGCTTTAAATTCATCAAAGCGATTTTTTTGTTTTGAAGTAACTAAAAAACCTTTATTAGCGCGTTCAATTACAGGCTTAAAAAGCATTTCAATAGGAAGTGTTCCAAATTTTTCATGAACTGCAAAAATTCCGGCAATAGTTCCCGGAACACCAACCGCAAGGCCGCCTTCAGTACTTTTTTCTGGCAAAAAATTTCCTGTTTTATCCAAATACATATCGCGTGTGGCTGCTAAAGGCGCTTTTTCACGAAAGTCTAAGGAACCAATCTCGCCATATTGAGTTCTATATACCATAAATCCACCGCCACCAATATTTCCTGCATTTGGGTGTGTTAAAGCCAAAGCCATTTGGGTTGCTATCATTGCATCAAAAGCAGTGCCTCCTTTTTTTAGAATTTCAGCGCCAATTTGTGATGCTTCCTCTCTTGCTGAAACCACCATAGCACTATCGGCAACAACACTCTTTATTTCTATTTTAGATTTTTCGACTGTGGTTTTAGCTTGTGGTTTTTCTTTACATGAAAACAACAGCAGTACTATAAAGAAAGAGAATGGAAACTTCATAATTCAAGCAGTTTTTGTTGTGAGTGTTGTATTAATTCATCAAAAAAAGAAGTGAATTCGGCTTCAAATTCATCGTAATATGCTTCAAGTTCTGCAACGGCAAGATTCATCTTGGACACCCCTTTTGTGCGAATATTCATTTGCGCCAATATGGTTCCTATTCCTGCTACACTTGCATAGCTTAGTAGCCAATTATCGGCAATCATATGCGGCATCATTTTTTGAATTCTTGTAGGAAGAATGGTGAAATTATTTTTCAATAAATTATAAAAATCCTCAATGTATTCAGCTAGAGGTTGATCGGAATACTTATGCCAGTTTTTAGCTAGAAAATGATCGTATAAAATATCTACGATTACCCCGCTATAATGACTGTAGTTTTTATGAAGGCGTGCAGTGCTTTGATGTACAGTGGGATGCGAATCTGTATAGCTGTCTATGGCACGGTGTAACAAAATGCCTTTTGCTATTTTTGGAGGGTATTTCTGATAGTTTTTTCCTTTAATACCGTCGGCTATAAAATTACCAATAATAATGCTTTCGTCCTCGCCAGAAAGGTAAATATGCGCTAAAAAATTCATTCAATAAATATATGTATTTTTGTTTTGTAAATTGGATGAAATCCAAAACCTTAATGCAGTTTTAACCTTAATTATAATATAGCTGCTTATCTTCGCAGCAACGCTTTGGTAATCTATAAAATTATTAAGGCTTTATTTTTTAAATATAAATTCAAAAAATGACATTAATTAAATCTATATCAGGCATCCGCGGTACTATTGGCGGGGCTCAGGGTGATAATTTAACACCGATTGATGCGGTAAAATATGCAGCAGCTTATGGAAGCTGGGTAAAACTACAGCGGAACAAAGAAAATTATAAAGTTGTTGTAGGCCGTGATGCTAGAATCTCTGGTGAAATGATTCAACAATTAGTAATGAACACACTTGTAGGAATGGGAATTACGGTTATAGACCTTAATCTTTCAACCACACCAACGGTAGAAATGGCGGTTGCTATGGAACATGCCGATGGGGGAATAATCCTTACCGCTAGCCACAACCCAAAACAATGGAATGCATTGAAATTACTCGACAATAAAGGAGAGTTTTTAAATGCTGAAGCTGGGCAGCACATTCTTGATATTGCTGAGAATGGAACCCTAACCTTTTCTGAAGTTGATGCGTTAGGTGAAATTCATAAAAACGATGCTTATATCGATCTTCATATCGATGAAATTTTAAACCTTCCATTAGTAAATACAGCAGCTATAGAAAAATGTAAATTCAAGGTTGTTGTAGATGCGGTTAATTCAACCGGAGGGATTGCGATACCTTTACTTTTAGAGGCTTTAGGTGTTGAGACTGTAAAGTTACATTGTACGCCAAATGGTCAATTTCCTCACAATCCTGAACCTTTAAAAGAGCATTTGGGCGATTTGATGGAGCAAGTAGTTGTGGAAGGTGCAAACTTTGGAATTGTAGTAGATCCTGATGTTGACAGACTTGCTTTTGTTGATGAAAATGGGGAAATGTTTGGGGAAGAATATACCTTGGTAGCAGTAGCAGATTATGTTTTGCAAAACAAGCCTGGAAATACGGTTAGCAATATGTCCTCCTCCCGCGCTTTGCGAGATGTTACCGAAAAGCACGGCGGAACCTATACTGCCAGTGCAGTTGGTGAAGTTAATGTCGTTGAGAAAATGAAGGAAACAAACGCTGTAATTGGGGGGGAAGGAAACGGTGGAATTATCTATCCAGAGCTTCATTACGGTCGTGATAGCCTAGTAGGGGTTGCTTTATTTTTAAGCTTTCTAGCAGAAGAAAAAATTGCCGTTAGTGAACTTCGAAAAAAATATACCGCTTACTTTATGAGCAAAAAGAAGATTGCACTAACGCCACAATTGGATGTGGATGCAATTTTAAAGGCGATGGAAGCAAAATATGCTTCTGAAGAAATAAACACGGTGGATGGCGTAAAAATAGATTTCGCAGAAAACTGGGTGCATCTTCGTAAATCAAATACAGAACCCATTATTCGAATTTATACAGAAGCAAAAAGTCAAGAAGAGGCAGATGCTTTGGCGGATAGGATTATAAAAGAAATTAAAGCTGTTGCAGGAATATAATTAATTTATATTGCGAAGCTTCCAGCGTTTATGTGACCATAAATAATACTCAGGTTTTTCTTTGATTTGTTCTTCTAACGAATCAAAAAACATTCGTGTAATCTGAAAATCTGAGTATTCTTTGGGGTTATCAACCAAAGGAACAAAAGTAGCTGTATAATACCCGCGTTTTACTTTTTCAACCTTTAAATAAAGCACAGAGAAGTCTAATTTTTTTGCAAGTTCTTCCGTTCCGGTAAACATGGGTACGTCTATGCCTAAAAAAGTATCACGATGCTTAAACCCACCAAGTTTTGGAGTTTGATCTGAAAGTATATAGGTTAAAGTTTTAATTCCTTTTTTCCACTTTCTAAAAAGCACGCCTACAATTTTTTTATTGCTTACAATAATGCCTCCAAAATGTTCCCGTGTTTTTTTTACCAAGGCATCAAATTGCTTATTATCTAAGGGTTTATATACCGCATGCGCTTGGTGCTGCATCAATTTATTTAATATTCCGCTCCATTCCCAGTTGCCGTAATGCCCCGCCATGAGCAAGATGCTTCGATTGTTTTGATAATAGCTATCTAATATTTCAGCATTTGTAACTACAAAACGTTTACGGATTTCTTTTTCAGAAATAGTAAGTGCTTTTATGGTTTCAACAATAATATCACAAAGGTGTTTAAAGAAATTTTGCGCAATTCGATTTCGTTCTTCCTGTGTTTTTTCAGGAAATACTAAAGCTAGGTTATCTTTCACCACTTTTTTTCGATAGCCAATAACATAATACACCAAAAAATACAAGGCTGTAGATTTGATGTACAAAATGCGCATTGGCAAGATGGAATGCATCCAAAGAATTGGATATACCAGTATATAAAGCAATCTTTGCATAGGAATTTATACCACAAAACTAACTAATTTTATCGCAAGAATTAGAATTGTAGGTTCAAGATTCAATGATTCAATGCAATATTTTTTATTAACGTATTAATAATTAAATTTTTACAACATAATGCAAAATTTACATATCGTTACAATTATTATCATCGCAGCTAATGTTATTATTTCCTTAAAAGGCTTCAATGATTTTTCTTTTTTTGAAAAATATAAATTCAACATCGCTGGAATCCGTCGTGGAGAGCAAATTAGAATGTTTACTTCTGCTTTTCTTCATGCAGATTTTTCACATTTATTGTTCAATATGCTTACGCTCTATTTTTTCGCTAATGTAGTAATAGGAAGTGTTGGCGTTACCTATTTTGTTGTAATCTATGTGGTTAGCCTTATTATGGGTAATCTGTTGTCTTTTTATTTTCACAAAGACGAATATCATTATAGTGCTATTGGCGCCAGTGGTGCCGTGATGGGAGTTTTGTATTCTGCGATACTTTTTTTTCCAAATATGGGGCTGTATCTTTTCTTTATTCCTATCGCAATTCCTGCCTGGTTATTTGGCTTGGCATATTTGTTGTATTCTATTTATGGAATGAAAAAAAGAATGGGGAATATAGGTCATGACGCACACATTGGCGGGGCAGTTGGAGGTTATGTATTAACGCTTTTATTTGCACCGTATTTGTTTCAAACAAGTTTGTGGATTGTTGTACTACTTGCCATTCCATTAATTATTTTATTCATAATGCATAAACTAGGAAAAATTTAAAAAATCAAAAAATTGACTATGAAAACTTTAAAAACCGTATTAATTTTAGTACTAACCACAGCTACAATGATGGCACAAAACACAACACCACAACCAACGATAGATGTTAAAGGCGAGGGCATTGTTAAGGTAGTTCCAGATGAAGTTACCATTAATATTCGCGTTGAAAACACGGGCGAAAACACCAAGAAATTAAAAGAACTAAATGACGAAACGATTAGTGAAGTTCTAAAGTTTCTAAAAAAAATGAATGTTGACGATAAAGATGTGAAAACAGAATATATGAACCTCAATAAGAATTACGATTACAATACTAAAACATACACTTTTGCCGCAAATCAATCGCTTTCTATAAAATTACGTGATCTTAATAAATACGAAGCTGTAATGAAGGGGCTTATTGATACTGGAATTAACCGAATTGATGGTGTTGCATTTTCTACTTCAAAAAAAGAAGCATTAGAAAGCCAAGCTCGAAAAAAAGCTGTAGAAAATGCGCAACTGAAGGCAAAGGAATATACTTCAGTTTTAAATCAAACGATTGGAAAAGCAGTTTCAATTAGTGAGTTTTCTAGTTCTGCTGGGCCACAACCAATGTATAAAATGGCGATGATGGATTCTTCTTCGGGAGGAGGAGAACAGACCATAGCGTTGGGGGAGATTGAAATTAAAACTACCGTTACTGTTAGTTTTCTTTTAAACTAACACTAATGAATTAAAAAAAACCTCGATCTAAATTAAAGATCGAGGTTTTTTCTTTGTCTAATACTTAAGTTTATTTATCACCTAAAAGGGTTTCTAGTTTTGCTCCTAAAGCAGCTCCACGAAGGTTTTTGTCAATAATAATTCCGTTCTCATCTAATAAAAAAGTAGCAGGAATAGAACGCACACTGTATTGCTTAGCGATTGGATCTTGCCAAAACTGAAGGTTAGATACGTGATACCAGTCCATTTTATCATCTTCAATTGCTTGTATCCATTTGTCTTTTTGTGTTGCTTTATCTAGAGAAACGCTAATAATATTCAAACCTTTATCGTGGTATTTATTATACACATTCACGACATTTGGGTTTTCCATTCTACATGGCTTGCACCAAGAAGCCCAAAAATCAATGATGGTGTATTTGCCCATAGCCTCTTTTAAAGACAATGTTTCTCCAGTAGGAGTAGGAGCGCTAAAATTTGGTGCTGCACTACCTACATCTGCTTTCTTCAACGCTTCAAGGTTTGTTTTTAAGTCCTGTGCTAGATCTGATGCTGCAACTTTAGGATTTAAACCTTCAATAAGCGCTGATGCTTCAGCTGGGGTAATTTCTTTTCTGCTTGTCATTTCAGAAATAAGCATTACTGCAAAAAGCGAATTGGTATTTTCTTTTAAGAATTCTTTTTTATAAGCAGTTTCATCAGCCACCATATTTAGGTTTTCACTTTGAATTTGCGCCACTGCCCCCGTATCGTTTTGCTGTCTTGCTTCACGAAAACGCTCCATATTAACTTGTTTCTGCTTGTTAAAAACAACCATTTTGTCTATAAAGTTACTGTATGCGTCATTTTGTTTTCCCCCGGAAATACGTGAAGATTGAATGCTATCTTTATAAATAGTCGCTTTCATATCTGAGTTTTCAGGAAAAAACAATACAGAACCATTAACTTCTGCAATGCGTAAGAAATTTAAATTTACGGCATCGTTCTTAGGAAAAGTTGCAGAAAACGTACCTGCTGTAACTGTTAAAGTGTCAATTACTTTAGGCTGTTTGTTTTCAAGTGTATAAACATATATTTCTGTTCCATCTGCAAAACCTACTGCATCACCGTCCAGTTTGAAGCTATTGGTATCTTTATTGCAAGAAATTAATGAAAGTGTAAGGATTGAAGCTAAAAAGAGTCTCATAAATTATATTTTAAATTTTCGCAAAAATAGTAGTTTATTATCGCATTGCGAGATATGTGTACTTTTTTTATTTTATATTAACATAATACGGCTTTATTAAGTATTATTTTTACAAACTATCTAGTTAACATAGCATGAGTACAGAGAAAAGGGATTTCCCATTAGAAATAAAAATAGGTTTTAAAAAAGTTTTTGATGCCTATAGAGAAAAGGCGGGTAAAAGTGAAGGAGGAAATAAACAAGTCTCTGAAATTCTTGCTTTAGAAGAAAAGTATCCAATTCTTACTAGCGGAATAAGTGATTATGCTCAGCTTAAAGAGTACGAATCGGAAATAGACACTATATTAGATCCAATTTTTCCAGCAATTCTGGAAAACAATGAAATTAAATTTGCAACCATCCCATTTCAGGAACTTGCTTTTAAATGTTCTACTCGCTATAAAAATATAATGAAGGCCGTTGGGCCAGATTTTTCGTTAGACATTATAAATTTTAATGCAGATCAATTTTATATCATGGGCTGTAGTATAATTCTGTCTCAGTATTATGGTAAAAAAGTAGATTTCCGTCGTTCTTTCTATTACAATATTCCAGATTCAGATGGCTTGGTTAGAAATTATAGATTGCTTTATAATGCAGATTTTGTGGATATTCAAAAAACCTCAAAAGCGAAAGATATTACTGCTGAAGATGTAAATGAATTATTAGAAAGTTTTGAAGATGTTTCCGTATGGAAAGAAAAATTTCCACCTGAAAGCTGGGTTTTTAATGGTTTTGTTCTTGCGACACTTTCTGATGCAACGATGGATGTGTCTATTTCTGAATTTAAATCCAACTTGCTAAAGCTTGAAAATAACGGAGGTTTATACAATAATGAAATAAATAATACATTCCGTTCCATTTTTGGGTTAAAGGATTTACAAATAGGTTTTACAGATTATAACGAAGAATCGGATCTCTTTGAAAGAATACTTTACAAAGAAGTTTCAAGTTTTATTCTACATGGTGAGAAATCACAACTTAGCAAAAATGCCCTTTGTGACGCTTCCTATTATACACTCTTTAAGAAAAATGAATTTTACTGTGTAACCGATGCGGCACGTTACCATACATTGTATCCAGACAATTTGCTTTATAAGAAAATGTTGGATCAAGGTATGAAGAGCGCCATTTTTGCAGCTATCGTTCATGAGGATAGAGTTCTAGGTGTTTTAGAGCTCGTTTCTCCAAATGCAAACGACTTAAACACCATAAATGCCAATAAGCTTCGCGATATAATGCCTTTTCTAATTGATTCGGTTGTACGGGCAAAAGAGAACCTAGAAAACGAATTGGAACTTATTATCCAAGACGAATGTACTTCTATACACAGTAGTGTTCACTGGAAATTTAGAAGAGAAGCTAAACGTTATTTAAAATCAATTACAGAAGGAAATCCTACGGTTTTTCGTGAAATTGTTTTTGAAGATGTGCATCCGCTTTATGGACAAACAGATATTAAAGGTTCTTCGGAAACTAGAAATGAAGCCACAAAAAAAGATCTTATAATTCAATTAGAGTATGTTGAAAATATGCTTAAAAAACTGAACAACCACAGTCCGTTGCCAGTTTTTGAACAAATGAATTTTACGATATCAGGCTTTTTAAACGAAATTAAAGAAAACCTACAAGTAGATACCGAACGAAAGATTATGAACTTTCTTTTATCGGAAATTATCCCATTCTTTAAATATATAAGAGATAAAAATAAACTCTATAAGGGTATGGTAGATGAGTACTATGAGCTTATAGATATAAATACAGGTTTTGTTTATCAGCATCGAAAAGATTATGATGAGTCTGTAATGTTAATAAATAAAAGGCTAGCGTCTGTTTTAGATAAAAAGCAACAAGATGCGCAATTAATGTATCCACATTATTTTGAACGTTTTAAAAGCGATGGGGTAGAGCACAATCTTTATATTGGGGAATCTATTACCAAAGAAATTTCTTTTAATGAAATTTATCTTAAAAACTTAAAACTGTGGCAACTACAAGTTGTTTGTGAGATGGAAAACAGTTACTACCGTCTTAAAGAAAAACTACCAGTAGCTTTAGATGTAGCGTCTATGATTTTAGCTTTCAACGGGTCACTTTCGTTACGTTTTAGAATGGATGAAAAACGTTTTGATGTCGATGGAACCTATAATGCGCGTTATGAAGTTGTAAAAAAGCGTGTTGATAAAGCACATATAAAAGGTACTGAGGAACGGATTACACAGCCTGGAAAAATTTCAATTATCTATTCTCAAAAAGAAGATGAGGAAGAGTATGTCAAATACATCCAATTTTTACAGTTTAAAAAACTTCTTGGGGATGATATCGAGGTTCTTGAATTAGAGGACCTTCAAGGTGTTACGGGTTTAAAAGCTTTGCGTGTTAATGTTCTGTATTCAAAGAGTAGTGATAATGATAAAGAGTATTATACATACGAAGACTTAATTTCTCAAATTCAGAATTAAAACTACACACCAAAGTAAAAGAAAACCGCAAAGGAAATCAAAGAAATTATGGTTCCTGCCACAAATATGGTGTAGGTAAGTCTTAAAATTCGGTACTTACGGTCTAATACCTTTCCAAGAAAATATAAATCCTTTGTAAGCGATTTGTACACATAATTTCTGTCTTTCAATAACTCTTCAATAGCCCATTCGTATTGTTCTAATTCCATTTTATGGAAATTTCCGAAGAAAGTTAAATTCACACTTTTATTTGCCACATCTTCTTTGGTAAATTCCCCTCGAGTTACATTAGGACGCGTTGCTATTACTGCCAGAATCATCGTAATGGCGCTAAAAAGTATAAATATTGCAGTAGGAATAATTAAATAATTATTGTTGTCTAACTTCGAAATTAAATTTGAAAGTACCAACGAAATAATAATTGCATTTACCGAAAGCATAATATTTGCTTTTGTATCTGCAATGTCGCTCAATTTCATGTGATTACGAAGTGCCGTGCGGTAAAAAGTTTGAATCCCTCGCTCCGGACTATCGTTTTTATACTGTGCTTTCAATTGAGCTTTTACTTTTTCTTTCTGTAGCTTGGCTTTATCCTTTTTACGCTTGCTTAATAGGTTAGAAAGATTTTCTTCTTTAACAGGTTGCCAATTTTTTAGTGCGTAATCAGTGTAAAATTGATGGTTTTCAACTAAAAATTTAATGTTTTCATCTAGCCATTCCTTTGCGCTATAATTATGTACATTTTGAAATAAAAATTCCTGTCTTAAAAACTCGCTAGCTTCTTCAAAGTACTCCTTTCCAAAGTGGGATGAATCAGCATCACGGATTATTTTTTCAAGCTCAGAGCTTGGAGTTGTATTTTTAAATTTTGTTGCAAGTATGCATTTTTCTACGCCCTCAATAATAGCGTTTTCTACCTTTTGTTTTTTTAGGAAATCGACTGCTATTTTTACACTTTCCTCTTCATGATTTTCACGCGAAACAGTATAACCTGTATCATGAAGTAATGCCGACAAACGTAGTATTGTAGCATCTTTAACATCAATTTGTGAGTTTTCAATGATTTCATTTATACTTTTATAAACACGTTTTGAATGCGTGTAATTATGATATACAAATGTATTTGGAAGCTTGTCTTTAAATAACTGAAAGATAAAATTATCAGCAGTTTGAACTATATTGCTCATAGAAAATATTTAAGTATCCAAAGTACTAAAAAATCAATGTACAGCTATATATATGAATAAAATTAACATCTTTATAACTTTTATCACGATTCTCGTTTTTTCTTCATGTGCTACCTACCAGCCTCAGTATCGTGCTGGCAACATTACTTCAGCTACCGAAGCAACAGAAAAGAGTACTATTAATAAAACTTTTTACCTTATTGGTAATGCTGGAAATAATGAAGCAACTGCTTCAAAACCTGTTCAATCCCTAAAAAATTATCTCGCTAAAAACAATTCAAAAGATAGCTATGTTTTATTTTTAGGAAACAGTTTTTACCCTCAAGGTATGCCACCAAAAAATGAGGAAGCTAAGAAAAAAGCTACAACTGCTATGCAATTGCAAATTGATGCTTTAGCAAACTTTAAAGGAAAAGTTATTGTGCTTCCCGGAAATCGCGATTGGAGAAGTGGGGTTGATGGCCTTGAATTGGAAGAAGATTTTTTAAAAGCACAGTTTAATGATGCCGATGTGTTGCAGCCCAATAACGGATGCCCTTTAGAGAGTATAGCCATTAATGACGAGCTTCATTTAATGGTTTTAGACAGTCAATGGTTTATAGAAAATTGGGACAACTACCCAAAAATGAATGATAAATGCGATATAAAAACCCGTGAAAAACTCTTTGAAGAAATAGAAGGCGAATTAAAGAAAAACGCTACTAAAACAATTGTTTTTGCAATGTATCACCCCTTAATCTCAAATGGTGAACACGGAGGTAAATACCCATTAATTCACAAAGATTTTTTTAGCACATTTATCAAACCAATCAAAATTCAAGGCGCTATCTCTAAACAAGACCGTTATAATGAGCGCTATAATGAATTAATGAGCCGTATGAAGGTGCTAACAAAAGATTTAAAACGTCTTGTTTTTGTATCTGGACAAGACAAATCCTTACAGTACAGCGAAAACGGGCAGACAAAACAGATAGTGTCTGGTTCTGGCTCTGGTGCTACAGCGGCAGCACTTGGGCAATACGGACAGTTTGCAGCGGGACAAGAAGGTTTTGTACGTTTGGATGTAACAAAAGATGGCGCTTCAGAAATACGCGCATTTAAAGCAAATGAAGACGGCTCGGTATCACAAATCTTTCAAAAAGAAGTATTTCCTGCCGAAAAACAATTTGATGATTCTCACCTAAAAGATTCGTTTCCACAGGCTATAAAAGCAAAGATTTATAGCGATGAAATGGTTGAAAAAACGGGTTTCTACAAAACAGCATGGGGTGCGCATTACAGAAAAGTATATGGTACTGATGTGGTAGCAAAAACAGTGCTTTTAGATACCCTTTATGGAGGATTAAAAGTAATTCGAGCAGGAGGAGGACACCAAACACGCTCGTTAAGGCTTGAAGATAAAGATGGTAAAACCTATAATATGCGGGCAATGAAGAAAAGCGCTGTGCAATTTCTTCAAAATGTAATTGTGAAAAATAAAGCGATAGAAAATGATTTTAAAAACACAATTCCAGAAGATTTAATTCTCGATTTTTATACAGCAGCACATCCTTACGGTGCGTTTACAGTTCCAAAATTGGCAGCTGCAGCAGCAATTCTTCATACAAACCCAAAACTTTATTACGTTCCAAAGCAAAAATCATTAGGGAAGTTTAATGAAACGTATGGCGATGAACTTTATATGATTGTGGAACGACCTGATAAGGAATTTGAAGGTGCAATTTTTAATTATCCGGACGACATAGAAAGTACAGACGATTTATTGGCAAAACTTCGTGAAGATGAAAAATACAAAGTGAACGAAAAATCATACATCCGCGCAAGGGTTTTTGATATGCTACTTGGCGATTGGGATCGTCATAATGACCAATGGCGTTTTGCGCAACACGATAAAGAAGATGGTACAAAAGTTTTTGAACCAATTCCTCGTGATCGCGATCAAGTGTATTCAAATTTCGATGGTGGCTTGTTTAATATTGCGCGAGCTCTTTTCAATACCTCCCGTCAGTTTCAAGTGTATGGTGAAGATTTAAAACATACCAAATGGTTTAATGCCGCAGGAATTAAATTAGATCACGCATTAATTAAAAACTACGGCAAAAACGCTTGGTTGGAAGAAGCTGCTATCATTCAAAAATCCATAACTGATGCGGTAATAGAAAATGCTTTTAACGACCTTCCAAAAGAAACACAAGATGAAACAGCTTCAGAAATTAAACAAAAACTAAAAGGCAGACGTGATAATATTGTAAAAATTGCAGGAGATTATTACGACTACTTTGCAAAATTACAGGTTATTACGGGTACAGATAAAGATGATTATTTTGAAATAACACGCTTGCCACAAGGAAAAACCAATATTAAAACCTTTAGAATTAAAGATGATAAAAAAGGTGATTTAATGGTCGATCGCACTTTTGATGCTGCTGAAACCAAAGAAATTTGGGTGTATGGTCTTGATGATGATGATATTTTTGAAGTAAAAGGCGAAGGTGATCACCCTGTTTTTATTCGCATTATAGGAGGTCAAAACAACGATACCTATAGAATTGCAAACGGTCGAAAAGTGAAGGTTTATGACCAAAAAAGCAAAAAAAATACCGTTGAAACTAAAGGTGGCGCTGCATTTAGATTTACAGATAATTATAACTTCAACACTTATGATTATAAAAAACAAATTCAAACTATAAACCTTTTGCTTCCCGCGCTGGGTTACAACCCTGATGACGGCATGAAACTTGGTGTTTCAGATGTATTTACAGTAAATGGTTTTCAGAAAAATCCATTCTCACAGCAACACAGTATCGCTTTAGGGTATTATTTTGCGACCAATAGTTTTGACATTACTTATAAAGCAGAATTTGCAAACATCTTCGGAAGTTGGAATTTTTTAGTTGGGGGATACTTTAAGAACCCAAACTTTTCTGAAAATTATTTTGGTTACGGTAATGAAACAAGCAATCCAGATTATGAATTTGAAATTGGTAAAGATTACAACCGTGTTAGAATTGGGGGATACGGCGCAAGTATAGGTGTTACAAAAGATACTCCCTATGGAAGTAAATTTCAAATTAAAGCAACTTTTGAAGGGATAGAGGTTGAAAACAATCCAGATCGGTTTATTTCAAACGCCACGCCAGCACCAATCGAGCTTGATAAAACAAAACTTTTTGTAACTGCAGAAGGTACCTACCAATACGAAAGTTATGATACTAAAGTTAATCCAAGCCGAGGCATAATCTTCAAAATTGTTGCCGGAGGAACCCAAAATATAGAAGCTAGTGAACGCGTTTTTGGATATCTAAAACCTGAACTAATTTTTTATAATGCATTGACAAAAAACAGAAAATTAGTATTAAAAACAGACCTTCGTAGTCAATTAAATATAGGTAATAGTTTTGAGTTTTACCAAGGGGCCAAATTGGGTAGCGAAACAGGTTTACGTGCTTACAGGGATGAACGTTTTACAGGAAGAAGCGCCGCAGTTGGTGGCGCAGACCTACGGTATAGTTTTAATAAATTTAGAACCGCGCTTATTCCAATTCAGATTGGAGTTTTTGGAGGGTATGATGTAGGGCGTGTATGGATTCCAAATGACACTTCAGATGTTTGGCATAGCTCCTATGGTGGCGGATTTTGGGTTAATACTGCTGATATTTTAAGTGGAACTTTTAATCTCTTTACAGGCGAAGAAGGCTTACGGTTTACCTTTGGTGTAGCAATTTCAATGTAATTGGTGTATGATTTTTAAAAAGTGCTACTTCTTAATTTTTATTACTTTTTTTATTTCAGCTTGTGCCACTTATGCTCCACAGTTTAAAAATAAAGACCCCCAGCCAGTTTACCCCTCAGATAAAAAGATAGCAAAAACCTTTTATTTGGTTGGCGATGCAGGTTTATCGCCAATGGGAGGAATGAGCGATGCGCTAATAACTTTCAAAAATTTCCTTAAAAACGAAAAAACTACAGGGAATTACACCATTTTTTTAGGCGATAATATTTATCCTTCAGGTCTCGAACCAGAAGGGCATCCCCGCCGGAAAGAATCTGAAAATATGATAGATGCACAGCATAAGGCTGTACGTGATTATGAGGGCCAGACAATTTTTATTCCTGGAAACCATGAATGGTATAATGGTGGCGTTTTAGGAGTTGCAAGAGAAGAAAACTATGTAGAGGCTAAATTTCCAAATCAAGATGCTTTTAGGCCTAGTAATGGGTGCCCTTTAGAGAGCATAACTGTTTCTGATGCCATCCAATTAATAGTTATTGATACCCAATGGTTTTTGGAAGACTGGAATAAAAACCCCACTATTAACCAAAAGTGTGAGATTAAAACCCGTGAAAAATTCTTCATAGAGCTAGGTTTAGCCTTGGATAAAAATCAAAATAAAACCATTGTTTTTGCTTTACATCACCCCATGTTTACCAACGGAAATCACGGAGGGTATTTTGCTTTAGAAAAACACCTATATCCTTTTCAAAAGAAAATCCCTTTGCCAATTTTATCTTCACTTGTGGTGCAAATACGTTCACAAGGCGGTGTTTCTGTTCAGGATAGGTATAACGAGCTTTACAATAATTTGATGATTCGCTTACAGCAATTGGCGAAAGACACCAAGCGAATTGTTTTTGTTTCTGGTCATGACCACAACCTTCAGTATATTGAAAAAGATGGATTTAAGCAAATTGTTTCAGGTGCAGGTTCTAAGGAGTCGTATGCTGCAACGGGAGAAGATGGTTTTTTTAGTACAGGTAAGCAAGGTTTTGCTGTTTTAGATGTTTTTGATGATGGTTCCTCTTGGGTTCGTTATTTTGTAAAAGGTGAAAACTACACCCCAGAATTACTATTTCAAAAAGAAGTTATTCCTGCTCCTGAAAGCATAGATACTTCTACATACCCTAAAACTTTTCCACAGGAATATACAGTGCCAATTTATAAGCAAGACAGTATAAATGAAGCCTTATTTTTTAAAACAGTTTGGGGGGCTAAATACAAAAACGCATATTCCACAGCTGTAAACGCACAAGTTGCTTCGTTAGATACTTTATTTGGAGGTTTAACAGTGTTTCAAGAAAGTAATGGAACAGATTACAATTCACTTTTGCTAACAGATAAAAAGGGCACACGTTACCGTATGCGTGCAATGGGTAAAAATGCGCTGCAGGTTTCCAAACAAGTAGTTTTTGAAGACAATAAAAACAAACCCTCAGAAATTGAAAACACCGATGCACCATCCTTAAAAGGGCAGGATTTTAGCTTTTATACAGCCTCGCATCCGTATGCCGTTATGGCTATACCAGAGATGGCAAAAGCTATCGATGTTTTTTATACTACACCCCATCTTTATTATGTTCCCAAACAGCAACGTTTAGGGAATTATAATGAAAAATTCGGGGATGATCTGTACCTTATTTCCATAGAACCTTCCGAGAGAAGTGAAGGAGAAGGTTTGTTTAAATACCCCGATGAGGTTGAAACTACAGACGACATACTTACGAAGCTTCAAAAAACAGGAACTGTTTTCTTGGATGAAGAAAACTATATAAAGTCAAGACTTTTTGATATGCTAATTGGCGATTGGGATCGCGAACCAGACCACTGGCAATGGGCAGAATATTACAACAATGCTAAGAAAAACGTATTTGTTCCTATACCAAAAAATCGTGATAATGCTTTTTCTAGTTTCGAAGGAAACGTTTTAGATTTTACACGCTCACTTTTTAACGGCACTCAACAAAGTCATGTGTATAGCAATACACTAAACGACCTAAAATGGTTTAATAAAGAAGGCGTTATTCTAGACAGGGCCTTACTAAAAAATTCGGGTCGTGGCCAATGGACATATCTTGCAAAACTACTTCAAGATAATATTACGGATGCTGTTATTGAAAAAGCATTTAGTAGAATTCCGCAAGCGGTACAAGATGAATCTTTAATTGCCTTAAAAAACACCCTTAAAGAACGCAAGAAAAACCTTGTAGCTATCGCCAATCGCTATTATACCTACCTTTCTACATTACAAACAGTAGTGGGCACGGATTACGATGATATATTTGAAATTACACGTTTGCCAGACGGAAGAACAAACATTCGAAGCTTTACAACGATAAACGGCGTTACATCGGATACCCTCATTAACCGAACTTATTCATATAAAGACACAAAAGAACTTTGGATTTATGGTTTGGATGGAAAAGATAAATTTATTGTAAACGGGAAAGAAAATAACCTGATTTACCTTAGAATTGTTGGTGGCAATGACGAAGATATTTATACTTTAAATGAAGGAAGGCGTGTAAAGGTATATGATTCTGAAAGTCTAAAAAGTAAGGTAGTAGCTAAAAATAGAGGTACTTTTCGATTTACAGACGTTTATAATTTAAACACCTATGATTATAGAAAACAAATAGAGAGAAATCAAGGATTGGTTTCTGCAATAGGGTACAATCCTGACGATGGGTTTCGGGCTGCACTTCAATATGTATACCGTGTGGATAATTTTCAGCGAAATCCTTTTTCACAGAAACATATACTTAACGCTGCTTATTTTACCGATGTTAATAGCTTTGATATTTCCTATGCTGGCGAATTTGCAAATATTCAAGACGATCTCAATTTAAGCATTGGCGCACGGCTTACCAGCTCAAATTTTAAGCGTAACTTTTTTGGCTTCGGAAACGAGACACCCAATTTTCAGAATAGCAAAGGCTATGAGTACAATAGGGTTGCAGTACAGCATATTTCAACACATATCGGGCTCCTTAGAAACAGTAATTTCGGTAGCTATTTTAAATTACAAACGAGATTTGATGGTTATGAAGTAGGTACTTATTCAGAAGGATTTATTTCAGAAGTAACTATAGGTAACAAAGGAGAAACCAATGTTTTTGGAACTTTAGAAGGAATCTATAACTACCGGAGCTACGATGATATTCTAAACCCAACCATAGGGATGATGTTTGATTTAAATATTGGTGTTACTAATACTTTAGAAGAAGCGAAAGCTACTTTTGGTTTTCTAAAATCGCGCATAGGGTTTTACAATACTTTGGTAAAAAACCGAAAGCTGGTGCTTAAAACGAATATTGCATATCAATTAAATATAGGGAGTCAATACCATTTTTACCAAGCTGCCATTTTGGGGGGTGATACAGGTTTACGAGGGTATAGAGAACAACGGTTTTCTGGGAAATCATCTTTGGTAGGTAGTGCCGATCTTCGGTATAGCTTGCCGGCATTCAAAATTGGCTTGATACCTATTAGCTTAGGCATATACGGAGGAGCAGATGTAGGAAGGGTATGGTTGGAAAATGAAAATTCTACCCAATGGCACAATGCACAAGGTGGTGGATTGTGGGTGTATGGCTCTGGTGGCTTAAACGCTACGTTTAGTATGTTTAACTCCATTGAAGGCAACAGATTCGTTTTTGGTTTGGGATTTGACTTTTAGCCAACAAGCTTTAGAAAAATTACTATAACTTATAAAAATTAGTAGTTAAAACACAATAACTCAAAGCTAATTAACTTAAATACTTTCGTTGCGGTTTTTGGTATATTTGAAATTTATGTAAAAAACAGTTGTATTAAACCTACCAAAGCCTATAGATAGTAGTAACAATAACGCCTTTAGAATTATTTAGGGCTACAGTTAAAACTTGCTTTTCTTCCTTCACTTTAAAATTGAATGGCGGTGCTAAAATGTTTAAGCCGCTTTGTTTTTTTAGCCGAATGCCTTGTCCCGAAATAATATCTTTATTGGGTATAAAATTGCCTTGAGGAAGATGCTCCGTTAAAACAACATATTTAAAATTAGTTAATTTAGGTAGGATGCTTTGTATTTCAGCATTCGAAAGGTGTTGTAATACTTGCCTTAATATAGCACAATCTCCAGAAGGTAAATCAGCAACTGCAATGTCTAAACAATGAAATTCTAAATTGTCTACTTTAAACTTTTCTTTATTATGGCTTATCAAGCTTTCTACAATATCTATCCCAATATACGCTTTGGTGTGCGCTACCAACGCCTTCCCCACATTAAAATCGCCACAGCCTAAATCGCACACAACCAATGGGGAGGTAAAAGAAGTTAAAAAAAATTGGAGTGCTTTTATATATGGATTTATAATTTCAGGTACATGCGACCCTTCACCTGAATAGAATTCAGTCTTATTGTCACCCCAAAGTTTGAGCGCATAAACTTGTGCCATGGCATCCTTTGTTGGCCAAGGTTTCTTTCCGTTTTTAACTTCTTTTCTTGTATTATTCATAAATAAATTATTGCTTTAAAAAGCATTAAACAAATGTATGGTTACTAATAATTTCTTCAAACTATTTAAATCAATCATTCTAAAATAAACATGCTAGTAGTAAGCTGATGAATATACAGTTGTTGAAAATTAAAACCTTATAAAGTAGTGATTTAACCAGTTGTATTTCAGCTTATTGTTAATGTTGGTATAATCATTTAACATTTATTTTATTAATTAATAGCCTATATTTGCCTATATTAAAGTGCCTTAAAACCTACATATTGAAAATCAATTTTTTACTTATTATTTCTATTCTTTTATCAAGCTTTACGCTTGTTACAAACGCACAAGTTGGTATCGGTACTATCACGCCAGCTGCGGCTTTAGATATAAGCTCTACCAACAATGGGCTTTTAATTCCACGCGTTGGTTTAACTAACACAACTTCAGCGGCTCCATTAACAGAAACTCCTACAGTTTCTGAAATGATTTACAACACCGCAACTATTGCAGATGTAAGCCCGGGGTATTATTATTGGGATGGCACTAAATGGGTTAAATTGACCGTAGGACAAAATTGGTCTATAAAAGGAAATGCTGATACTACGGCTGGCACAGACTTTTTAGGAACTACAGACGCTCAAGATTTTAGGATAAAAACAAATAACGCAAACCGTTGGAATATTTCGAGTTCAAACGGACAGTTGCAATCATATTCTTTAGGCACGGCTGGCTCTCCAGCTTATTCTTTTCAGGCAGATACCAATACAGGTATTTATAGCGCTGCTGCAGATGCTGTGGGCATTTCCACAAATGGAACGGAAAAAATGAATATAAGTAACTCGGGGGTTTCTATAGGTAGTGGTGCAGCAGCTGCAAAACTACATATAAAAGGTGTTGGGAATACTGTTAGGGTAGAAAATTTAAATAGAATTAATAGTCCAACAGTAAAAGAAATAGGAACATTAGAAGCAGTTTTTGTTAACGATACTGGAGATTTGGTGTTGGGCGGTAGCACTACCAAATTGCCTGTAGCAGTTTATGGCACAACAGCGGTAAATCCCACACCACAAAGTATTGGTCATAACGATGGTGATGAAAGACATGGATTACTTACAGCCGCTCCCTATCGCATAACATTAGAAAGGGAGTCGATTGTACATGTATCTTATACAGTAGGCGCCTTAGTTACAGAAAATGGGTTAGGAGCTATTACGGATGGATCTACACGATTGTTTGGCTCTTATGTACAGATTAATCAAGCAACCCCAAATACAGGGACTAAATACGGGTATTCAAATAAACCATATGCGTCCAAGCCTAATCTTTTTGGGGGGGGCTATAGAACAATTTCAGGGTATTTTGTTTTAAATGGCTCAGCATATGTTCGCTTAGCCCCTGGCGTATATGATATACGGTTGTTTGGTCATATGCTCGCCAATAAACATAGTACGCGAGTTACTTACGCTGCTTCCGCTTATGATAGCTTTAATGTTATTATTATGAACTAATATAATTAAAAACCTTGAAACCTCCAGGTTCAGTGTACTCGCCTAAATATTTCTTACACTTTTAATATAAATTCCTAAATAAAGAATGCAGCACTATTAATATGCTATATATCAAGCCTTTACTGATATTGATATAATCATTTAACATTTATTTTATTAATTAATAGCCTATATTTGCCTATATTAAAGTGCCTTAAAACCTACATATTGAAAATCAATTTTTTACTTATTATTTCTATTCTTTTATCAAGCTTTACGCTTGTTACAAACGCACAAGTTGGTATCGGTACTATCACGCCAGCTGCGGCTTTAGATATAAGCTCTACCAACAATGGGCTTTTAATTCCACGCGTTGGTTTAACTAACACAACTTCAGCGGCTCCATTAACAGAAACTCCTACAGTTTCTGAAATGATTTACAACACCGCAACTATTGCAGATGTAAGCCCGGGGTATTATTATTGGGATGGCACTAAATGGGTTAAATTGACCGTAGGACAAAATTGGTCTATAAAAGGAAATGCTGATACTACGGCTGGCACAGACTTTTTAGGAACTACAGACGCTCAAGATTTTAGGATAAAAACAAATAACGCAAACCGTTGGAATATTTCGAGTTCAAACGGACAGTTGCAATCATATGCTTTAGGCACGGCTCGCTCCCCAGCTTATTCTTTTCAGACAGATACCAATACAGGTGTTTATAGCACTGCTGCAGATGCTGTGGGGATTACCACGAGTGGAACGGAAAAAATGAATATAAGTAACTCGGGGGTTTCTATAGGTAGTGGTGCAGCAGCTGCAAAACTAGATGTAAAGGGGGTGGGGAATACTGTTAGGGTAGAAAATTTAAATAGAATTAATAGTCCAACAGTAAAAGAAATAGGAACATTAGAAGCAGTTTTTGTTAACGATACTGGAGACTTGGTTTTAGGAGGAAGCACTACCAAATTACCTGTAGCGGTATATGGTGAATCAGCTATTAATCCAACACCACAAAGTATCGGTCATAATAATGGTAATGAAAGACATGGATTACTTACAGCCGCTCCCTATAGTATAACATTAGAAAGAGAGTCGATCGTGCATATATCTTATACGGTGGGCGCTTCAATTACAGAAGAAGGGTTAGGAGCTATTACGGATGGATCTACACGATTGTTTGGCTCTTATGTACAGATTAATCAAGCAACCCCAAATACAGGGACTAAATACGGGTATTCAAGTAAATCATATACTTCTAAGCCTGATGGTCTTATTGTTATAGGGTATAGAACGGTTTCAGGGTATTTTGTTTTAAATGGCTCAGCATATGTAACTTTAGCCGCTGGTAATTACGATTTTAGACTTTTTGGTCATATGTTTGCAAATAAACATAGTACGCGAGCTGCTTTTGCTGCTACGACTTATGATAGTTTTAAAATTACTATAATGAATTAATGCAGTTGTTTATCCTCCAATCTTCGTATGGAAGGGTCTTCTCCCTAGACATTTCTTACATTTTTAATATAAATTCCTAAATAAAGAGCGCGACACATTTAACTTGCTGTACTTCAGTTTATTATTGATATTTATGTAATCATTTAACATTTATTTTATTAATTAATAGCCTATATTTGCCTATATTAAAGTGCCTTAAAACCTACATATTGAAAATCAATTTTTTACTTATTATTTCTATTCTTTTATCAAGCTTTACGCTTGTTACAAACGCACAAGTTGGTATCGGTAATCCGGATCCAGCTGCGGCTTTAGATATAAGCTCTACCAACAATGGGCTTTTAATTCCACGCGTTGGTTTAAGTAACACAACTTCAGCGGCTCCATTAACAGAAACTCCTACAGTTTCTGAAATGATTTACAACACCGCAACCATTGCAGATGTAAGCCCGGGATATTATTATTGGGATGGCGCTAAATGGGTTAAATTGACCGTAGGACAAAATTGGTCTACAAAAGGAAATGCTGGGACCACGGCTGGCACAGACTTTTTAGGAACTACAGACGCTCAAGATTTTAGGATAAAAACAAATAACGCAAACCGTTGGAATATTTCGAGTTCAAACGGACAGTTGCAATCATATGCTTTAGGCACGGCTCGCTCCCCAGCTTATTCTTTTCAGACAGATACCAATACAGGTGTTTATAGCACTGCTGCAGATGCTGTGGGGATTACCACGAGTGGAACGGAAAAAATGAATATAAGTAACTCGGGGGTTTCTATAGGTAGTGGTGCAGCAGCTGCAAAACTAGATGTAAAGGGGGTGGGGAATACTGTTAGGGTAGAAAATTTAAATAGAATTAATAGTCCAACAGTAAAAGAAATAGGAACATTAGAAGCAGTTTTTGTTAACGATACTGGAGACTTGGTTTTAGGAGGAAGCACCGCCAAATTACCCGTATCTTTATATGGTACTGCAGCGGTTAATTCATCCCCAATACGAGTTGGTCATAACGATGGAGATGAAACACATGGATTAATTTCAGCCGCTCCCTATACCATAACCGTAGAAAGACAATCAATTATAGATATATCGTATACTGTAGGTGCAAAGATTACATTAAATAATGGTAATGTCATTATAGATGGTTCTACAAGAAAATTTGGAGCGTATATACAGATTAACCAAGCAACGCCTAACGCTGATCCTAAATATGCACATTCCAGTGAATCCTATATGTCTAAACCTGATCCTTCTGGAATTTTTTTCCCAACTTATAATACCGTTACAGGACATTTTGTTTTAAATGGTTCGGTTTCTGGAACTTTAGCCCCTGGTGTTTATGACATACATTTGTTTGGTTATATTTTTGCAAATGAGCATAGCACACGCGCTACTTTTGCGGGTTCAGAATATGATAGTTTTAATGTAGTTATAAGGAATTAATGCAATTATTAATTCTATAATTCACATAAAGCGAGATACTCGTTCAGATAGTATTGGTTTAGATCTCGGTATTACTTACTGCCTTTCAATCTTAAAAACGTATTATTGAAGCATAAAATCGTGTGCATCAGGTAAAATTTTTTCGTATTTCTTTTTTATTGGAATTAATTTTATACGAAAGTAAATCTTATAATCACAGAAAAATGAATACCTACGTTTACCAAAATTATTGTAATCACTAGAACACTTTATACCGTAGAAACATTTTTTTTAGGAAGAATCACACGTCATCAATTCAAAAAATAATCCCATTCCTTAAAACTAGTATATTTGTGTATACTAAATATAAGAATCAAGGGGGGACAAGCCGTTGAATCTATTTTAAAATAAAAAAATAACAAATGAATAAAGCCGAAATAATATCTTTTTTTGAAAGAGAATTAAACAAGTTAATTTCAGAAATTGAACTTTATAAGAAAGAAGAAAATATTTGGCATATAGAGAAAAATATTGCTAATTCAGCAGGCAACCTAACCCTACACCTAATCGGTAATTTACACACATTTATAGGCAAAGAGATTGGAAATACGACCTATATAAGAAACAGAGAACTTGAGTTTTTACAAAAAAATGTGCCTAGAAAAAAAATGATTGCCAGTATAAATGACACTCTAAAAATGATTGAAAAATCGTTAAATTCCATTACGAATGAAGATTTAAAAAAAGAGTATCCAGTTATGAAGTTTCCAAAAGCAGAAACAACAGAATTTTTACTGATTCATTTAATTAACCATCTTTCCTATCATCTCGGGCAAATTAATTATCACAGACGGCTAATTGATGGGTAAAAACCAACAGCATGCAAAAAACTCTTCTTACCAGCTTTTTATCTTTAAATCTTTATGGATGTACTATAAATCCATATAAGGAAGCCAGAATTCAGTATTTAGAATCTAAATGGAGCAGACATTGGAAAACGTAAAAAAGCCTGAAAACAGTGTTTATATACTTCAAAGTGAAAACGCTAAACCCCAAGCAAGGATTCTTTTGGTAGCGCAGCAATACAGCAACCACAGACCTATAGTATCAAGTTTTGGAAAAGAAAATTTCAAGCTGATAGAGAATGAGATTGGCGAATTAAAGTACAAAAAAATGGTTTTTAGAAAGTGCTATAGCTAAATTCAAAAACAGAAAAAAACGAACCAAACTCAAAAGCATTTGGATAAGCAAAGTTGATATTTATAAGAATGATAGTAGTATAAAAGCTATTACATTTAATTTGAAGCGTTATATGGTTATTCGATTAAAGAAACCAAACGGTAAAGAATGTAGCTATATAATGAAAAATAAACCACTATGGAAGCTTAAGTTTAAAGTTTTTGATAAATCTAGAATTCACCAATTCTCATTAAACACACCATACAAAGGTGCACCCTAAACAGTTAAAGAATTAAACCTATTTAAATCATTAATACAATAATAATATGGCAACAGTAAATACTTACCTAAATTTCAACGGAAATTGCGAAGCAGCGTTTAATTTCTATAAATCTATATTTGGCGGCACTTTTTCATATCTCGGTCGGTTTGGAGAAATGCCTGAAGATGACGGTTACACAGTCCCTGAAGCTGATAAAAATAAAATTATGCACGTGGGGTTACCCATCGGAAAAACCATTTTAATGGGATCCGATACAGGGGGAGATTGGGCACCAAAATTCGTGCAAGGAAACAATTTTTCAATTTCCATAAATCCTGAAACTAAAGAAGAAGCTGATACATTATTCAATGGCCTTTCAGAAGGGGGGCAGGTTACCATGCCAATGGAAGTGACCTTTTGGGGAGCCTATTTTGGAATGTTTACAGACAAGTTTGGTGTCAACTGGATGGTGAATTTTGAATCTCAACAAGACAATAGTTAAAACAATAAATATAAATTAATTAAAAAGTCCTCCTAATTTAAGTTCGTACCAAATAAAAATGAAAGTTGTACATTTAATTTTAGCATTATTTTTTATACCATCAATTTTAGTAGCTCAAAACCAATCATTTATTGCCACTGAAAAAGCAATAGAAGATATCAACTATATGATAAAATCTATTGAAGAGATACATTACAATCCATACTTTAAAACAGAAAAGGAAAAATTTAATACGTACAAGAACGAATTAATAAGAAATTTTAATAAGGATTCTATTTCACTAAAGCATTTTATTGCAACGGGTATGAAGATTTCCGCTCATTTAAGTGGAGGGCATACAGCTATGGATTGGCAAAACGATCGCATCATTCCAGAGTTAATGAATTACTATTTTATACCGTTTACAGGTAAATTATCGCCAAGCGATAACACATTTATAGTAAGCCGTTCTATTCATCAAGATATAAAAGAGGGCGTAAGGGTAAAGGCCATTAATGGTATAAGTATTATGGAGTTGTATAAAGAGTGTATGGCTTATTTAGGCGGCATAAAATCTTATAAAAATGCTTATTGTGAAAATATTTTCCCGCTGTATCTATTTTTCACAAATAAACTCACTCCTCCTTATAGCGTACAATTAGTTGATAGCGAGGTGCATACAACAGGCCTTGCTGTGTCAGAAATAAATAGTTTTTTAAGTGAAAGCCAAGCAGTTGACAATTATACTTTTGATATCATTGAAAATAAAATTGGACTTATCACCTACAATAGTTGTACAGATTATGATGCCTTTAAGGGATTTCTACACCAAACTTTTAAGGAAATCGAAGAAAAAAACATAAAAAAATTAATCGTTGATATTAGAGAAAATGCTGGTGGAGATTCTAAGCTAAACGATTTATTGTTATCATATATCACCACAAAGCCCTATCGGCAATCTAGTGGGAGGTATTGGAAAGTAAGTAAGCAAGCGAAGCAAGCTTTTAAAGATAACAACTACGAGAATCATTTTGGGGCCGAATTTATGAAGTCGTATTACGAATTAAAAAATGAATCAATAATCGAGTCGCTTGATGAAGAATTAATTCATCCAGAAAAACAGGATAATTATTTTAATGGCAAAACTTGTTTTCTAATTGGACCTAAAACATTTTCTAGTGCCAATTTTTTAGCTGACGCTGTAAAAACATATAAAATAAGTACTTTAATTGGATCTGCAACAGGTGAATTAACGAACGATTTCGGAGAAGTTATTTATTTCATGCTACCAAATTCAGGTAACTACGTTAATGTAAGTTCCACTTATGATATAGGAGCAAATGGAAACCCTAATCTTTTTCAACCTGTTTACCCAGACATTCAGCAAGAGGAAAATGTTCTTGAATTTGCCATTAATTGGATTAGATAAAATGCTATCATTAGCTATACCTATTGTTGGAAGGAGTGTTGATGTAAATACTACATTAATTAAACTTTGCAGTATGCAGATAGAGAAATGCTCTGAAATCTCGTAATGCGTCATATTCAAAACCATTCTATGTAATCAAAAAAAAAATTGTGAATAAATTAGAAAAATTACCTGCAAATTTACCAAAACCAGTAGATGATGGAAAATGCAACCATCTGCTGGGAATGGAAATTCCTACTATAAAACTCTGGGCTACCGATGGCAAACAGGTGGAGTTAGCAAATTTTAAAGAAAATTTGGTTATTTATTGCTATCCAATGACAGGCAGGCCAGATACAGAATTACCAAATGGTTGGGAAGAAATTCCAGGAGCAAGAGGTTGCACACCACAAGCCTGCTCCTTTCGTGACCACTACTCGGAGTTAAAAACCCTCCAATTTGAAGTTTTTGGAATTAGCACCCAATCTTCAGAATATCAAAAGGAAGTCTCAGAAAGATTGCACCTTCCATATGTTTTATTGAGCGATGACAATCTAAAATTTGTTTCAGCATTGAAACTACCGACTTTTCAAGTTGGCCAAATGGAATTGATAAAAAGATTGACTTTGATTTTTAAAAAAGGTAAAGTTGTTAAATATTTTTATCCGGTTTTTCCTCCAGATGAAAATATAAATCAAGTGATTAGATGGATAAATAATAATGATTGAAAAAGCAAATACTCATGCTTCTTAATTAAGTTTTAGATATTTTATAAGAAATGTCAAACACCCCATCGTCACACCTAAGAAATGAAAAAAACCACTAAAAAAATCCTGATTTGGGTCGCTTCAATTGTTGGATTCGGAATAATTGGGTACTTAAGCTTTGTAGGCTATGTAATCTATTCTTTAACGAGGGGTTGTGGAATGGATGACGGACCATTCAATGCTGTTTTAATTAATCAAATTAAAATATCAGAAAACTCGGAGATGTTTGACCTTAAAAATAATGGAATTCTTATTTTGGACAATCGAACAGATTCGCTTTCACCTACTTTAACCTTAAAAGAAAATGGAATTGTTAAATGGACTTTAGACACTGACACACGAAATACAAAAGGTTATGAATCAACTCGAATCTGGAAAATCAGGAATGTAACAGTACTTAAAAATACGGACCCAATAAAATTGAATTTTACTGGACATTGGACTTATGGAAGAGAAGCAGGTTCAATGAAAATTGACAGAGAAGATGGAGAAAATAGTTTCTGCTTAAGTTGGTAAAAAGCTATAATACGGAAGCTACTAGCACCTCAAACCATCAATTAGAACCTACCACTCAAAAACTTTTCACCCCTCATTTTACAGAGGGAGTATAAGTTAAAAATGGTACATTGAATTTAGTTTTATAGTTATTACAAAAATTTTATTGCTTAACTCCAACAATATTTCTTTACTTTTGCGTTTTCGCTATCAGAGAAGAATAATGGATTATAAAAAACAGATTGGTAAAAATATAGTAGCGTTGTTGCTCTTTGCAGCTATCATGCTACCTACTGCCGTTCAGTTTTTTCATGTGTTCGAAGATCACGAACATATTGTTTGTAATGAAAAGTCCACTCATATTCATGAATCTATTTCAAAATGTGATATATGTGATTTTCACCTTGCATCATTCAACTACGATTTAGCCAAATATCCGGATTTAGAACTACCAAAAATTCCTGTAAAAAATGATGTAAACTTTGCATCTTTACAGTTCCATTCATTTAAAATAACCAACACCCAGCTACGCGCACCCCCTGTTTTTTCTTAATAAACAAACAAATACGTTTTATGTTAATTAAGAATTTATATGCGCAACTATGCACTAGTAATACTGCTATTATGCAGCATTACTTCTATTTCACAAAATTGTAACAACACACTTTCTGGTACGATAACAGACCTCCACGATGGCTCGATGCTTATTGGAGCAACGCTAATTATTGCAGGTACTGAACAAGCTGTAGCATCAGACTTCGATGGAAAATTTACCATCCCGAACTTATGCAACGGCACCTATTCCATACAGGTATCACACCCCAATTGTTTAACTAAAGGTTTTAGTGTTACAATAAACGGCAACACTGCCAAAACCTTTAAACTGGAGCATCATTTGGAAGAACTCAACCAAGTAACAGTAGCGGGAAAAGCCTATCGTAATAAGTCTAAAACGATACTTGAAAATACACTTTCTAAAGAAGAGTTGGAACGTTTTAGTAGCGGTTCTCTTGGTGATGCCCTTAATAGTTTGAGCGGCGTTTCTTCCCTTAATTCAGGAAATACCGTTATAAAACCATTAATAAATGGACTTCACAGCAGTCGCGTTGTCATTATAAATAATGGAGTTCGTATGGAAGACCAAGAATGGGGAGCCGAGCATGCTCCAAATGTAGATGTTAATGCTGTTGGTAAGCTTACATTAATAAAAGGCGCTGCTGCTTTGCAGTATAGTGGCGACGCGCTTGGCGGCGTTATTGTTGCAGAAGCTACAAAAATTCCTGTAAAAGACAGTCTTTATGGTAAAACGCTACTTACTGCTGCTAGCAATGGGCGTGGTGCTTCCTTTACATCGCAACTAACCAAAAGTTATCGAAGTGGTTGGTATGCATCGGTTCAGGGTACATTAAAACGCTTTGGTGATTTTGAAGCCCCCAATTATATTGTAAGCAATACAGGTATTTTTGAACGCAACGCTTCTTTAGGCGTGGGTTTCAATCGTTTTGACTATGGTATAACCGCATATTATTCACTCTTTAAAAATGAAATCGGCATATTAAGAGCTTCACATTTGGGGGGAGCACAAGATCAGATTCGCGCTATAAATAGCGACATACCACTAATTGTTGACGATTTCACATACAATATCAATGCCCCAAACCAAGATGTTACCCATCATTTGGCACGGCTAAAAGGTTTTAAAAAGTTTCCTGGGTTTGGAAAATTAAACATGCAGTATGATTTTCAAAGAAACAACCGTTTGGAGTTTGATATCAGGCGAGGGGAGGACAAAAATGATGCTTCCTTAGACTTACAACTCGACACCCATACACTTTTGTTGGATCTAGAGGCACACCAAAACGATGCCTTAAACTTAAAAATTGGTTTAACGGGAAAGTATCAAAACAATTATGCAGACCCAAATACAGGCGTCCGAAGATTGATACCCGATTATAATAAATACGACCTAGGGGTATATGCCGTAGCAGATTATCAATTAAACAACCAATGGCTCCTTGAGGTAGGGGGACGTTTTGATTATACGACTATGGATGTTTTTAAATTTTACAGAACTTCCTTGTGGGATTCACGAAATTATGGGGAACTCTTTCCTGAAATAGTGGTCGAGGAATTGGACAATCAAGTTTTGACAAATCCGAAACTCAATTATTATAACAGTTCAGGAACTTTAGGGGCTACCTATTCTTTTGGCGATGTGTATAAGCTTTTTTTGAATTATTCAGTTGCTTCACGAGCGCCAAATCCCTCAGAACTTTTTAGTGAAGGTATGCACCATTCCGCTTCTCGTATTGAGCTGGGCGATTTGCGTTTCAATTCAGAAATAGGTCATAAAGTATCGCTTACATTTCAAAAGGAAAATACTGTTTTTAGCTTTTCTATAAACCCGTATATAAACTCAATTTCAAACTTTATTGTAATTGAACCCACAGAAATTCAGCAAACGGTGCGCGGCAATTTTCAAGTTTGGGAATATCGACAGACCAATGCACAACTCTTAGGGGTAGATATGGATGCATCTTATGCCTTTGCAAATAACTTCCGTTTTCACAATCAGTTTTCAATGGTAAAAGGCTATGACCACACAAGGGGTGAACCATTAATAAGTATGCCACCAGTGAACATAAAAAACGAAATTGTGTATCAAAACCCAGAATTCAATAACATTCGCCTGTCTTTACAGAGTGAATATAACTTTAGGCAAAACGAATATCCCGATACTAATTTTGAAGTATTCATTCCAGAAACAGAAACAACGGAAACGGTCGATGTAAGCACGCCACCCGATGCATATCATTTGCTTAATTTCCATTCTAGTATCGATTTTAAAGCCACTAAAACAGCAACCTTAACAGTAGGTTTGGGAATCACAAACCTATTAAATACTTCGTATCGAAATTACCTAAACCGCTTGCGCTATTATGCAGATGATTTGGGTAGAAACTTTTTATTAAATCTAAAAATCAATTATTAATAGTTAAATTAAAACAAAATGAAAAAAGTAAAATTTTTAAGTGCAGTCGTATTAGTAACCCTTTTATTTACAGCTTGTTCAAAAGATGACGACACTCCACAACCCGTAAATGAGGAAGAGCTAATTACCACAATGACGGTAACCTTAAATCCACAAATAAGTGGTACGCCTATTACCTTACAAATGAAAGATTTGGATGGAGATGGGCCAAATGACCCAGTAATTACTGTTTCGGGGTCTTTAACGGCAGGAGCTGTTTATGATGGTTCTATTGTATTATTAAACGAAACGGAAACCCCGGCAGCTAATATTACACTTGAAGTAGAAGAGGAGAGTACAGAACATCAATTTTTTTACACTTTAGGAGGAGGATTGGATTTAACAACCACCTACACCAATTTTGATGATAATGGCAACCCATTGGGCACGCAATTCTCATTAACTGCTGGAGCTGCGAGCTCGGGCACACTTACGTTTACCTTGCGTCACGAACCTACTAAACCAAATACAGGACTTGCCGATGCGGGTGGAGAGACTGATATTGCAGCCACATTTAACGTAACAGTACAATAGATTTGAATTAGCTTCACTTTTTTTTGTTCTAAAAAAGATACCCTTTACAGCTTTTTTGTAAAGGGTATTTTGTATTTATAACCTAAGCTTTTCATAGGTGCCACCGCGCCTAGCATGTAAACGATAGCCTACACCTTGGTTTTAACAACCCCAAAATTCAAATAGTATGTAGTATAAAAATCTATAATTGCCTCAAAGCCTCTTTCCTAAAAAAAACTATATTTGTGTGTATTACACATAAAGAACACTGCTGTTGCTAGTGTTAGGCTTTTTGTACACAAAACTAAAACCTTGAAAAGATTTAAAAATGTTTTTTTTATACTTATTTTAATTTCATTAATCACCTCTTTAGCTTCCTGTGGCGCAATGGTTAAAGGAACAGCAAATAAAAAATTAACGGTAGAAAAAGGAGCAATACCTCCAGAATTTGGATCAGAAAAAACAACTATGCTATTTATAACTCACCATAGAAGTTATAATAAGTATTTAAAGAAAAATGTAGCGGATATTTATAAAGGTGATTTTGAAATTATATCTGAAAAAGAATTCAAATCTGATGTCAAATATGAAGATAAACAAAAATATAGATACGTTTTTAATTTTGAGAGTAAATCCTATTCTTATACAAAATCCGACCTTTCTAGCGGTAGTGGGGAAGTAAAAAAATTCTACGTTTTAGATAGAAAAAATGAAAAAAAATATTTCAGCCCAATGACATCTTCTTTTTGGAGTAAGCTTCAAAAAGTATATCTAAAAAAATTAACTGAAAAACTAAAAGTATAGTAATTTATTTTTGAACTCTACAATCATAATATCAAATATTAAGCAAATAGCGGTTAACTTCAATGATTTACCTTAGAATTGTGTTTTTCGCTATGTTTCTTTTAGAATTAAGACTTCTAAACTTTAAGTACAAACGAGACAAATATATTTGGATTGCTATAGTTCTTTTATTCAGTTACATTGGTTATTCTTTCTTTTTAATTAATAAAAGAAAGCTACTGATTAAAAGAGATTTTGAACCGAATTTTAATCGCAATAGAATAAAAAACTACTGAATATAAACCATTCATATCAATCACTCTCTAAAACCTGATACCAAATACAGAATTTTTTTGTATACTATAATTTACGTGTCTTATACATGAAATATGCTATTAATACGCTTGTAAAACACTTAGATATAACCTTATGAATAATAAATTTATTCGGGTTTTAGTAATTATTAATGGAATACTAATACCTGTCTTTATCATTATCATTGTAACAAGCATTGTAATAAGAGAATTTAAATCTAGTAATGGTATAGTTTGGGATGATGAAAAGTATATGGAGCAGGTAAATGAATTTGAAGTGAGATACAACTCACCCCAAAAAGTACCAAACGCTGAAAATTATTATGTGGCAATTCGAAAGATTTATGCAGATTAATATGATTTATATACAGGAGAAGATCTCCTCAATCTAATTCCTACACATACCAGTAATATCATTTTTTTAGACAATGATTTCAATATAAAAGGAAAGATATTAGCTAATGACGGCTCTATTTTAAATATGTACATTCCTAGCACAACGTTGGACCAAGAAAACTCAGCCCTCTATATTTCGTATTTTATAGCAGAAAACGATACTAATTCAGACGGTAGAATTGATGAAAACGACCAACATTATGTTTATTTATCAGACTTAAATGGAGCAAACCTAAAACAAATAACAACGCGAAAAGTTAGTCAGTATAAATGGATTAATAACAACGCACAATTACTACTTACTTTTAAAAACGGGGAGTCGGATTCAAATTTGGAATTTGGAATTTATGATGTAACTACTCAAGAAATAAAACAGACCAAAAGCTTAACCCCTCACGAATAAAAAACGGTTTATAACATCACTTATAAAACCCCAAAACCCATTCCTATTAGAAGAATGTAATAGTAGCTAAGCCCCTTATTATTAAGAATGTGCTGTTCATTTTTATGCTAAAGATGACACCAGGCCTATTTTGTTAATGAACTCTTTGGTGTTAAGACAATAAAAATCAGAGATTTGGAAAACTTTACATTTGAAATGATCGATGAAATTGGATATGCCAAAGACTCAAATTATAGCTATTAAAAAGGGAAAAGAAAAGAAATGAATACAAGGACCAACAACCACTCCCCAATACCTTTAAACCAGCCAGAATTATTAAAATCCAACCCCAAGTTCCAAATCTCAATTCATTTAAATGGTATATTTGTGTGCAGCACAACTTTAAAAGTGCTTTAAATACATAGTGTTCCTTATTAAAAGAAATTATGAAATCCAAACAATACATTAAAAATGGCGAAGGCGAGAATTACAACTACTCGCAAGATCACTGCTTTGTTAAACTGTCATCAAGCGACACAAATGGGGAGTTATGCTTAATCGAAGACACCTTAAAACCTGGGTTTCACTTAAAACGGCATCATCATAAATTGATGACAGAAGTATTTTATATGCTGATAGGTGAAATGGAACTCATTTTTGATGATGAGACAATAATGCTAAAAGCAGGTGATACCATAACAGTTCCACCAAACGTATGGCATGAAGCCATTTGCAGGGAGGGTGGAAAAATGCTTACAATATTTAAGAATGGACAATTTGATGTTTTTTTAAATGAACTTTCTAAAATGACTCAAGAAGATTTCTCCAATAACGAACTAATGAAATCTGTCTCTAATAAATTTGATATCTACGAAGATTAAAAGTGTGTACTGTACAGAGCTAAAGTAAAAACAAGTCCTTTCACCATATGGTAATACACAATAGGGCAGTAGTACTCAAAACCAATCAAAAATTTTCCTTATTACAGAAATATTTCTTGCTATTACACTTAGCGTTAAGCCATTGTTACATAAAAATATAAAATACCGCCTTCGCTACACATTATCATCTTTATAAAAGATGCAATTCCCTAAAAGAGTATCTTTGAATAGATAAAAAAGATGGCGCTCCTTACGGTTCAGCAACCTATAAATAGATGATATACAAGCTAAATATACTTATTGCAATCATATTGTTTTCTTGCTCGGAGTATAAATATGAAGCCCGAACAAAGAACTTCCCAACAGAAGAACTTCCGGTGCTTAAGGCTCCAAAAAAAGAAAATATATGGGTATTTGTATTGGCGGGACAATCTAATATGGCTGGCCGTGCTTTTGTAGAACCTAACGATACACTTCCTAATAAGCGTATTCTAACAGTCAATAATAAAGACCAGCTTATATTTGCAAAAGAACCCCTGCATTTTTACGAACCTTCACAGAAAGGTCTCGATTTAGGTATGTCTTTTGCTGAAAATCTTTTAAAGAGAACCGCAGACTCTATTCATATTTTGTTAATACCAACAGCAATTGGAGGCAGTTCAATAGAACAATGGATAAATGATAAAAAACATAGAGATATAAAGTTGCTTTCAAACTTTAAGACAAAACTTGAAGTTGCACAGCACTATGGTAGTTTAAAAGGAATAATCTGGCATCAAGGGGAAAGTGACGCAAATAATAAAGCAAGCATTAATGCATATTATACAAACCTAATACGTTTAACTTCTATATTCCGTAAGCTTGCAAATAACGACCAACTTCCAATTCTTATTGGCGAACTAGGTGCTTTTTCAAATAACAAAGAGAATTGGAGTTTATTAAACAAAAAAATTAATGACTTCGCTAAAACAGATAGCCTAATAAAAGTAGTTTCTTCCCATAATCTAAAAGACAAAGGCGATAAACTTCACTTTAACGCTAAGAGTATTCGAGAATTAGGCAAGCGCTATGCTGAAAAGTTTTTTGAATAAATTTATACAAAGCTTGATTTTTTATAATTAAGCAAGCCCGTTATGTCTTAAAATCAAACATCTAGTAAAATAATAAAATTGTTGTAAGTTTAATTCACAAACAAACAACAACCTACCAATCACTATGAAATATACAACCATCCTCTTCGTTCTTCTTACCACAAACAGTATGTTGGCTCAAAATATTAAACAAATAGATTCAGTAGCTAAAGTAATGTGTACCTATTTAGAAACGCTGCATATAAAAAACGATACACTAAAAATTACAAGACTGTATGAAGAGCAATTATATCCGTATCTGGATATGGTAACTGCGGAAAACATAAATAGAGTAGGGCAGCAAGTATATTATAGGCTGCAACGAAACTGCGTATCTTTCAGAGATTTATTAGATAGATTGGAACCCCCAAAAGAAGCCTCGGTACGTATGGGTAATAAGCCAACATCCATAATCACTAATAAACAACTCAAAGAATTTAAAAAGAAATCCAAATTTTACTATTTCGAAGTCTCAGGAGATACCACAAATGTACTTATGAGCAACGGAAAATGGACAGATACTTTTACAAATAATACTTATTCCAAACTAACATATACCTGGCGTAACAAGACCGAATTCGAGTTGGTGTTTGTGGAAAGTAATAACCATACAAGATCTTTCCTCAGCGTTGCAGGCGATAGCTATTGGTATCAGGTATTAGCAAAAGAAGACGGCTACTACCTTTTGTCTCTTACTATTCCTGAGCAAGACATGTACGAGACCTTTAAGTTCTATTATTATTAAAATGAGCTTTTTTTACCCCTTTTAACTCTCTTCGTGATTTTAAATGATTAAAATAAAGTTAAAGAAGATGTTTGTTTCTAAACGATTGTTTAGTTTTGCCTTGTAATTAATACGAATGGCACGTAAGAAGCAATACATAGAAGAAGAGGTTATCAGCAAAGCCATGCAGCTTTTCTGGCGAAATGGCTACGAGAATACATCTATGCAAATGCTTGAAAAAGAAATGGGCATTAATAAATTTTCAATTTATGCCAGTTTTGGTAATAAAGAAGGTCTCTTTTTAGAGAGCTTAAAGTGTTATAAAACAAAAGTTAATACCATCTTTAATAAATTTAAAAATGGAACTCAGGGTGTAAATGATATCAAACAGTTTTTTTACGATTCGGTAACGCTCTGCCTACAGGACGATAATGAAAAAGGCTGCCTTGTTACCAATACTTATTATGAGTTTTCGGATACTGAAAACCCATTAGTAAATGAACAAATGCAAAGCTTTATGGAAAATCTTAAGAGCCTGTTTATTGAAAAACTCAAAATAGATTCCACCAAAGATGAAAAGACAATCTTAAAACAAGCGAACTATTTAGTTCTTGCAAAACACGGCTTAGCCACTGCCACAAAAGTAAACAGCCAACAAGAAATTGAAGATTACATCGAAATGACGTTTAATAATTTGTAACCCTTTTTTTAAATCATAACTAAACGATTGTTTAGAAATAAAAAAGGATAATCAAACAACAACAAAGAATACACACTACAAATAAGTAAAATCAAAATAATAAGAACAGTAATTTAAAAACAATAATTATGACAACATTAAAAGTGCATACAATTGAAACAGCTCCAGAAGGGAGTAAAGCATTATTAGAACAATCTCAAAAAGAAAACGGCATGATTCCAGGCTTACATGGTGTGCTAGCAGGTACTCCCGGGCTTCTAGAAGCATACCAAACCATTCATAAGCTATTTACAAACACTTCTTTCAATGAAGAGGAGCTAACAGTGGTTTGGCAGACCATAAATGTAGAACACGCATGTCATTACTGCGTTCCCGCACATACGGCAATAGCAAAAATGATGAAGGTAGACGATGCCATAACGGAAGCACTACGCAACGAAACCCCGCTAGAGAACCCTAGACTTGAGGCATTGCGCACCATGACCTTGCTAATTACACGCAACCGTGGGCATGTTTCTCAAGAGGAGTTAGATGCTTTTTATAAGGTGGGATATACCGAAACTCAAGTGCTGGAAATCATCCTCGGACTTTCGCAAAAAGTAATCAGCAATTACACAAACCATATAGCGAATACTCCAGTAGATGCGCCCTTCCAAAAATTTGCTTGGTCGAAAGCAAATGCGAAGTAATAATCACAAATTTTAAATAAAACCAATAAGCCTGCCGCATCTTATAAGGCAGGTTTATTAACTTTGAACAGATGAAAGAGAAATTAAAAATAGATATCGTTTCGGATGTTGTATGCCCTTGGTGTACCATTGGTTACAAACGCTTAAATAAAGCAATTACAGAGCTCAACCTTCAGGATCAGATAGAGATTGAATGGCAGCCTTTCGAGTTAAATCCAAACATGCCTGCCGAAGGTCAGAAGCTTCAAGAACACATCCTTGAAAAGTACGGCACTACTGTTGAACAGTATAAAGCCTCTCAGAAAGCAATGGCAGATGCGGGTGCCGAGCTAGACTTTGCCTTTAATTATTTTGATAGCATGCGGATGGTAAACACTTTTGATGCGCATATCTTATTGGAATACGCGAAAGACTTTGACAAACAAACCGAATTAAAAATGCGTTTAACTACCGCCTTCTTTAGCGAACAGAAAGATGTGTCTAAACATGAAGTTTTAAAAGAAGCTTTGCTTGACGTAGGGCTCAATGCAGATGAAGCTCTAGCAAAACTAGAGGATGCTGACATACGTAACCAGATTAAAAGCAAACAAGGGTACTGGCAAGAGATGGGGGTTAGTTCTGTTCCCACAATTGTTTTTAATAGAACAAGCGCAGTTACTGGCGCCCAACCCGTGGATGTGTTTAAAAAGGTGCTAAAAGATATGCTCGCATCCCCCAACGTAGAATAACGAAAATATCCATGTAAAAATCCCGAAGCAAATGAAATTAGTTTCCACCACTTCGGGATTTTTTTTAACTTCTATTAGCTAAATTTGTAGCTTAAACCTACTTGCAAATCCCATATAAGGTATAATGCAATGACCTAGTCAGTCCCCTTCTAGATTTTTTTGCTAGTTGTCTTCTTAGTTTATTTGCTAAAAATAATTTTAGAAATATCTAAGAGGTAGAAGAAATTAAACTCTTTACCACCGCTAAATCTTTTCAATCTGAAGAAAGAAAGGAGTTTGGTTACCTTCTTAATAAATACACAGCAAAGAGCAACCCCTTCATTTCCAAAAAAAAAGATAGCGCGTAATCTTTAGAGGAGGTCTTCTTATGCCTTTCTATAATGGCAGTGATTATGGTATAACAGCAGTAATAAAGTTTTAATAAGCATCATTAAACTTTTTAAGTAATTTGTGGTAGCATACTTATACATGCTTTTCCCATAAAGCTAAATGCCTCCATTTTCTATTCGGTTTTTATTTGCTATTTTTAAGTGCTTAAACATAACATGCTATCATTACTATACTTTGGTAAGTAGCACACAAAATTGAGTTTATGAAAAATAATCAGCAGTGGCCAGAATTAAATTTTGTCGAAATGCAAGATACCATTGAAACACTTCATCAATGGCTTCAAATAGTTGGGAAAATACGATTAAAAACCATGCCTTGGCAAAATCATTCTTGGCATACAACATTATACATCACCCCAACCGGTTATTCAACAAATGCAATTTCCTACCAAGGACGTATTTTTCAGATAGATTTCGACTTTAAAAAGCACAAACTCTTTATACAGTGCTCAAATACAGAAACACGTGCTATGGATTTAAAACCAAGAACTGTAGCAGACTTTTATAATGAGTTGTTTGAAAAACTCACAAGTATGGGGATAGATGTCTCGATCTACGCAAAGCCAAATGAAATGGAACCAGCAATACCATTTGCTGAAAATGTTATAAATAAGGAATATGATTCCGTTGCCGCAAATGCCCTCTGGCAAGCAATGTTAAAAACAAATGCTGTATTTAATGAATTTAGAAGTGAATTTATTGGTAAAGCAAGTCCAGTGCACCTGTTTTGGGGCGCATTCGATTTGGCTGTAACACGGTTCTCTGGAAATCCGGCGCCCTTACACCAAGGAGGAATGCCAAACATGCCGCTAGCAGTAATGCAAGAGGCATATTCACAAGAAGTTGCAAGTGCTGGTTTTTGGCCAGGTTCGAAAGATTCTCCAATTCCCGTATTTTACGCCTACGCATACCCAAGTGATGCCCGTTTTGGGGAACAAAAAGTACTTCCTAAACAAGCTTTTTACAGCCCTGAAATGGGGGAGTTTTTCCTCAAGTATGAAGACGTTCAAAAAGCTGATAAGCCTGAAAAAACATTACACGATTTCTTGCAGACTACCTACCTTGCAGCAGCCACAACTGCCAACTGGGACCGTGCAAAATTAGAAAAGTAAAACGCTACCAATGATTTTAGCTATTATATTAAGTATTCTGCTATTCGTATTAGGGTTAATACATTTTAATTGGGTAATAGGAGGCACCTTTGGGTATTCAGAGGCACTTCCAACCAATGAGAATGGCGATAGAGTCTTGAGCCCTAAAAAAATAGATAGCGCAAGTGTAGCGATAGGTTTAATAGCTTTCGGCACGTTTTATATATTTAAAGCTGGCATCATAGATTACAACCTTCCTCTATGGATACTAAACTATGGCAGTTGCATAATCCCAGCAATATTCTTATTACGCGCCATGGGGGACTTTAAATATGTAGGTTTCTTTAAAAAAATAAAGAATACACCCTTCGGAAAGCTGGACACCATACTGTTTTCTCCCTTATGTTTATTAATTGGAATACTAGGCTTATTAATTCTGTTGAAGTATTGAAAACCTATAGAAATTTGTATGACGTTCTTATTGTATCCACTCCAAATACGATTACATTTTTAAGTAGTAACAAAGACTTCCTAAGATGATCTAAACAGAGCGTATAAAAAGTCAATCTTAAATTTTGTGATAGAGCGAGGTATAAAATAATATAGTATTTTAAATAAAGTGTTTTATAATGCTTTAAGTTATAGCTACGGGCGAAATATCATTATCAACCGAGCAGTAATAAAAGTTTAATGAAATAAAGACAATGAAGAAACATAGCATCTATACAATGACCTTTGCAAGTGTATATCCTCACTATGTAACTAAGGCGGAAAAGAAAAATAGAACGAAAGCTGAGGTTGATACTATTATTTGCTGGCTCACAGGCTATAATCAAGAGCAGTTAGACGAACAAATAGAAACTAAAACTACTTTTGAAACCTTCTTTAAAGAGGCGCCACAGCTTAATAAAAACGTATCCAAAATTACTGGTGTTATTTGCGGCTATCGCGTAGAAGAAATTGAAGATAAACTCATGCAGAAAGTACGCTACTTAGATAAATTGATTGATGAACTGGCAAAAGGCAAAAAAATGGAAAAAATTTTGCGAACTTAATTTTAAAAGGGAGTTAGTGTGCTACAAAAACCAATACATAACACTTTACGCCTGTTAGTTCCAGGTGTTATCGCTTTTGTGTTTTTTAGAAAAGTATGGAAAAAAGCTTGGCTAATTATGTTTGCTGCGATGCTAATAGGTGCAGATCAATGGAGGGAGTTTAAATAGCAGTTGTGTTATTTAATATGTTTTTTTTGTGTGGTTACAACATGCTGATTTGGTGATATTCACCCTTGGTGTATGTTTTTAAAGTTTATTATAAAATAAATGGACTGCCTATAATAGGGCAGCCCATTTTTATAAATACACATTATTTATTTTACAATTAGCTTAGCTGTATGTAGTTTTCTAGAGTGAATTTTTACAATATACACACCAGTTGGCAAATCTTGAGTGATAAATGAATAACGCTCATTATTCACGTTCTCGGTAGCGTACATCAGTTTTCCCGTTGTATTGAATATTTCAATTTTTTCAATAGGATAATCAGATTTAATAATTGTTTTATCGGCGTTATTTGTTGGGTTTGGATACATAACCAAACCTTGATCTACCGAGTACTCTTCATTGGTAAGCAAAGGGTCTATAACCTCAAAGTTAACCCTATTAGACACTTCGTCATAACTGTCATTTGTAAACATTACAATAAAATAATTTCCTTCTTCATTTGGTAATGCGTCTCCTTCAATAGTTTTGGTTCCTTCGGCTAAACCATCAAAATAGGTATAACTATATAGAGGGTCGATATTAGGATCTGCACCTTCGTAGTAAATACCTAACCAATCTTTTATAATTCCAGGAGCATCTGTCCAAGAAGTTATTATTTCTTCGCCTAATTCATAGACAGATTCATTTATCCATAGTTCGGTTACTAATTCTCCAACTTTAAAAAAGACTGTGTTTCCAACAGCGTTATAACTGTCTTCAATAAAGTATTGTGCATAATAATAGCCTTTTGTAAGCTCTGAAAAAGTTAAGGTTTGTGAAGCTCCACTTACATAATCCCAAGCAGTAGCATTTATATCGCCAGGAGTCTGCCCCATTTTGTATATTCCAATCCAATCATTTGTAAGTTCGGGGCCATTTGTAAACGAAATTTCAATTGGATCTCCTACTTGATATTCGGTTTGGTTTGAATTAAGAACTGGTTCTGGTCCAACATAGAAATATTTTCTATCTGCAATTTCTGTATACCCTCCATTTTCAAAAATGGCTGCATAAAATCTTCCTTTTTCAGAAATTCCGTTTGGAAAAGTAATAGTTCCGCTTGGCAAGCCATCTGTATAGTTCCACACTATAGAAGGAGAACCACTACCGGGAGTTTGATCTTCATCGTACAGTCCAATCCAGGTAGAAGTATTTTCAGGAGCATCTGCATACGAAACTTCTATTGCTTCGTTCAGGTCATAAGCTTCTTTGTTTATAGAAATCTCTGTGTTTGTATAAGTGCTTCCTTCCACTGTAAAGTCTTTTACTTCACTCCAAGATGACCACATGAGGTTTCTGTCTCTGTATCTTGTCTTTACATAGTAAGTTCCGTTTGGAATTTCATCTTGATCTATTAAAAGTTTGGTAATATCTATACCTAAATTAATATCTACTGTAGAATCTTTTTGTTGCTGATACATGCCATAAAGATTTTCATAATCTCTATACACATCTTTTTCAACAATATTGAAATCTTGATCTTTAGCAATTAAAAATTGAGTTGTATTTAAAAGCTCATCTGTAGTTGTAGAAAAAGGAGTTCCTTCAAGCTCTATGGGTAGTGTTACATTTGTAGTAAACACATTTGTGATTTCTGGTTGCTCTGGAGCTGCCTTGTCTTTATAGTGATGAAACTCATCCATTAATTGATTGTTTTTCCATTTTATAATGCTTCCAATAGAATAACTCTCTACATCCATTTTTCCATTTTCAACATCTATATCAACAATTTGATACATCCAGTTTGAGATTGTTTTTTGAACATCTTCAAAATCTTCTTCGGTAGACATACCCCAGTATTGATCCCAAGCGGTTCCACCAGAGATAATATTATACACAGCATCATCTTTAAGTTGACCTCTGTGATAAAGGTGATGATGCGCACCTATGTGTAATATATACTTGTCTGTTGTGCTTAGCATAGGCACAGCGGTATTGCGTACCCAAGGAGAAATATCGCCCACATATTGTTCGGCTTGATAAGGGCGGTGGCTAAGTGAAAATATCCAGTCTACAGTGTTATCATCTTCTGCTGCGTTAATTACAGCTTGTAACCAGCTTGCTTGTTGTGCGCCTGTGTGTTCTGAACTTAAGCTTAAAAAAAGTACATTTCCAGCTTGGTAAGCATAGTAATTTTCTGTACCCGATGAAATTCCTTGGTAGCTAAAATCGTCTAGGTAAAAGTGATCGTAGTAAGCAGACATTCCTAATGTGCCATAAGTTTCATGATTACCAACAGTAGTTTGTATTGCTAAATGCTTTGAAAGCTCGCGGTTTTTTATAAAGTGAACATTTTCGTAATGATCTAGAGTACCCACATCTACTTGGTCCCCAACCATAAATGTCATGGCGATACTTTCTTCTGGTGATCCTCCGTATTTTTCAATAATCTTTCTCTTTGCTGCAGAAACTAATGAATCGTACCTAGGCACATTTCGCAATTGATTGTCGCCCATTATTAAAAAGCGTATATGCCCATCGCTAGTTGCAGCTTCTCCTGGATTTGGTAAGGTTTTAAATGAAGCGATTTCAGAATAACTATTCCCTGTTTTTGTTCTGTAAAAGTAACGTGTGTTTGGGGTTAAGTTTACTAATTTCACAGAGTGATAATAATAGTTTCCAGGGTAGCCTGAGTCTACAAATATGTTTGTGTTTCCTGTTACGGTAACATTAAGATTAGAAGCAGTTGTACCGTATTCAACTACAGATTCGTTGTTGCCTTCTGTTTTCCAATTCACATAAATAGAAGTGGGGGTTACAGCCTGTAAGTATGGAGCTAGATCCTGCGCTGTAGCTACATTAATTACTAAAAATAATAAATAAATAAAATAGTTTCTAAACATGATTTGATTTGTTTTTAATTTTCAACCAAGATAAATTGACATAGTAAGCTAGCTGTTAGGAAGTGGTTAATGAACGTTTAATTTTTATTGAAGTTAAACCGTGAGTTAAACTCTAGTTAATGTAGAAAAAGACAGCTTCTGCCGTATATTTGCTTTAAAACTGCTTGAATGCTGCAAACACTAATACATTATACCTTACATCTGTTAGTTCCAGGTGGTATCGCTTTTGTGTTTTTTAGAAAAGAATGGAAAAAAGCCTGGCTAATTATGCTCGCTACTATGCTAGTAGATGTAGATCATCTTCTTGCCACTCCTATTTTTGACGCAAATAGATGTAGCATCAATTTTCATCCATTGCACACCTATTGGGCAATGGTGGTTTATGTAATGCTATTGTTTTTTAAAAAGACAAGAATTATCGCAGTTGGCTTATTATTCCACCTGCTAACAGATTATATAGATTGTCAATGGAGTTGAAAAAGGAGTCCGTTGCAGTATTTGGCAGCAGTATAAAAAAAATCTATTTAGGTTTTTAGCCCCGATACTCGATTATTGTTCATGAATCACACATCACTAATCACACATCAATAACCACCAATTATACATTAATAATCATTCATCAATCATCATTCATCAAATATCACCTATGATGATATGGCTCATTGCGAAGAATTGTAAAGCCTCTATAAAGTTGTTCTATAAAGAAAAGCCGAACCATTTGGTGGGAAAAGGTCATTGAAGAGAGTGAGACTTTTCCATTAGCACGAGTGTATACGGCTTCACTGAACCCGTAGGGCCCACCTATAACAAAGATGAGGTTCTTGAGACCGCTATTCATTTTTTTCTGAAGAAATTGCGCAAAGCCTTCAGAAGTATATGTTTTTCCTTTTTCATCGAGAAGTATTAAAACATCGGCAGTAGTAGTCCGTTTTAAAATTTCTTCGCCTTCTGCTTGCTTCTGAAGTGCTTCAGATAGATTTTTTGCATTTTTTATATCTGGAATCACTTCCATATCAAAAGAAATATAAAAGCCTAAGCGTTTGGTGTAATCATCCATAAGGGATTGCAATTGCTTGTTATCTGTTTTGCCTATGGCGAGTAGCGTAATTTTCATACTTCAAAAGTAAGAGATTTTAAAGTTTTTACATAACCGTCAGGATTACCATCTATTATTCGAGACTGACAAGTCTTTTTATTATTTTAGCTAAAATTTCATTGCTATGATTTCAGAAAAACAATTCAATAAAGAAATAGACATAATTATTGCAAATGCAATCCGAGAGGATATAGGGGATGGCGATCATAGTTCGCTGGCATGTATTCCTGAAGAAGCAACGGGCACTGCAAAGCTATTGGTAAAAGACGAAGGTATTATTGCTGGAATAGAATTTGCCAAACAAGTGTTTGAATACGTAGATCCAGGCTTAAAAGTAGATGTGCAAATAAATGACGGTAGCCCTGTAACATACGGCGATGTGTGTTTTTACGTTTCGGGTCTTTCGCAATCTATATTAAAGTCTGAAAGGCTTGTGTTAAACGCGATGCAACGTATGAGCGCTATTGCAACTAAAACAAATGAGTTTGTAAGGCTTTTAGAAGGTACAAATGCAAAGATTCTAGACACACGTAAAACCACTCCCGGCATACGCGCATTAGAAAAATGGGCTGTAAAAATAGGAGGGGGTGAGAATCATCGCTTTGCACTTTATGATATGGTAATGCTAAAAGACAACCACATCGATTTTTGTGGCGGCATAACAAAAGCTATTGAAAAGACTAAAGAATATTTAAAAAGTCATCACTTAGACCTTAAGATTATAGTAGAAGCCAGAAATCTAACCGAAATAGAAGAAGTTCTTAAAAGCGAAGGTGTATATAGAATTCTTATCGATAACTTTAATTATGAGGATACTAAAACGGCGGTAAAGCTTATAAATGGTAAATGTCTTACAGAGTCCAGTGGCGGGATTACTTTAGATACCATACGCGCTTATGCCGAATGTGGCGTAGATTACATTTCTAGCGGTGCTTTAACGCATTCTGTTTACAATATGGATTTAAGTCTAAAAGCTGTTTAATGAAAGAAACGCAAGAAAACGAAATAAATATTCCTGTTATTAGGGATTTGATACGGGTTACTAAGAAAATTAAACTCCCTGGTATGGGGGAACTGTCCTTATATCATTTACTCGACATTTATGGCACTGGAATATTAAAAGGTTCGTTCTCACCTCGTGCTAGCTCTATTGCGTATAGTTTTTTTCTTGCGCTGTTCCCGTTTTTATTGTTTCTATTAAACCTAATACCATACATTCCCATAGATGGCTTCCAAACAAGGTTCCTTATATTTATAGAAGCTTTATTACCAGCACAAACAACTCAGTTTTTTTACCCAATCATTGCTGATATTGCTGTAAACCCAAGAGCAGGGCTAATCTCTTTTGTATTTTTTCTATCCATATTTTTATCAGCCAATGGTGTAAACGCTATTTTTGGCGCGTTTGAATACTCTTTTCATGTTACCATGAACCGAAGTTTTTTTAGGCAATATTTTGTGGCATTAGTTATTTCTATTTTATTGGCATTGTTGTTGTTAACATCTGTTGGGGTAATCCTTTATGGTGAATACATTATACGGGACCTTCAATCTAGAGCGTATATACAAAATGACCTTTTCTGGATTTCGTTCTTTCAGTTTGTTGTCTTTATCATAATGATATATGTGGTAATTGCCACCCTGTATTACTACGGAACAAAGGAGGGAAAAGCATCGCATTTCTTTTCGATAGGGGCAATAACAACGACGGTACTTTTTGTGCTAACAACATACTTTTTTGGGGTTTATATAAATAATTTTTCAAATTATAACGAGTTATACGGTTCCATTGGTGCTCTTTTGATTTTGATGTTATATATTTGGATAAACGCAAACCTTTTATTGCTTGGCTTTGAACTTAATGTCTCAATAAGACGCCTAAAAGAAAAGATTAACAAGAAAAATTAATATAATAAATTATGAAAAAATTATTTTTAAGTATCTCCCTGATTGCTTTAACTGTAATGACCGCAGTTGCTCAAGACGTAACCGGAAAATGGAGAACTATAGACGATGAAACAGGGGAAGAAAAATCTGTTGTTGAAATCTACAAACAAAACGGGAAAGTTTTTGGTAAGGTTGTTGAAATTTTTGATCCTTCAAAGCGCGATCTAACATGTGTTGCTTGCTCTGGAAATGATAAAAATCAACCTATCTTAGGTCTTGTAATTATTAAAAACCTAGAAAAAGATGGTGACGAATATAACGATGGTACTATTACAGATCCTAATAATGGTAAAGTGTATAAATGCTATATCGAGTTAGATGGTGCTAATAAACTAAATGTGCGTGGTTATATTGGTTTCTCACTTTTGGGAAGAACACAAACTTGGGAACGCATTAAATAAATTTTTTAAAAATGATACCTTTAGGCTGCCATTCGTGGTGGCCTTTTTTATAGTATTTTCATAATCCTTATACCCAATATTTTAATATACTTCTTTTGTATTTTATAGACGTCATACTTCCCATTCCTTTAAAGCAAGCCTTTACCTATAGTGTGAATAAGGATGAGGCTGCTTTTTTAAAAGCAGGAATGCGCGTTGCAATCCCTTTTGGGAAATCAAAGATTTATACCGGAATTGTATACCAAGTTCACGACCAAGCACCAGTGGGCTATGAAACAAAATCTATTGATTACATTCTTGATGAAACCCCTATAATAACAAGCTTTCAATTAAAACATTGGGAGTGGCTTGCGGCCTATTATATGTGTTCTTTAGGCGAAGTAATAAAAGCAGCACTGCCCAGCGCTTTCTTGTTAGAAAGTGAAACAATCATTAAGCTCGCAGCAGAAAATTTTCAAGATGAAGCAGCTTTATCCGATGAAGAGTTTTTGTTATATGAAGCGTTACAACACCAATCATCGCTACATATTAATGATGCACGCTCTATATTAGATAAAAAGAATATAGTTTCTATAATTCAAAAGTTATTAGAAAAAAACATCATTGAAGTTGAAGAGAAAATCTATGAGCAATACGTGCCAAAGCTTAAACGCTATATAAAACTCGCCCCAGAATATACTTCCGAAGAAAAACTCCGGGAATTATTAGACTCCCTCAGTCGCGCAAAAAAACAACGCGAAGTGCTTATGCACCTCTTTATGTTAAATTCGCAAACTAAAAAACCAATAAGTGCCAGTGCGCTTCAAAAGAAAAGTGAAGCTTCTGCAGCTACCCTAAAATCACTTATTACTAAGGGTATTTTGGAAGCGTATTTTATTCAGCAAGATCGCATAGGTTTTGCAGGGGAAGCAGCTACAGAAATTAAAACTTTAAGCGAGGCACAGACAGAGGCTTTCAATGAAATAAAAACTTCCTTTGAAAGTAATGATGTTGTGTTATTACACGGTGTCACTTCCAGTGGAAAAACCGAAATTTATGTTCGTCTTATTGAAGAAGTAATTGCCTCGGGCAAACAAGTATTGTATATGCTTCCCGAAATTGCTTTGACAACGCAACTTATAAGCAGACTGCAAAAATACTTTGGAGAAAAAATTTCGGTGTATCACTCTAAGTTTTCTATTAATGAACGTGTTGAAGTGTGGAATAATGTACTTGCTGAAAAACCAAAGGCACAACTTATTATAGGGGCACGCTCCTCCTTGTTTCTTCCTTTTAAAAACGTAGGGCTTATTGTGGTGGACGAAGAGCATGAACCTTCTTTTAAGCAATACAGTCCTGCACCGCGCTACAATGCACGTGATAGCGCCATAGTGTTGGCCAACATCCATAAATCAAAATTAGTAATGGGGTCTGCCACACCTTCCTTAGAAAGTTACCATAATGCAAAAACAGGAAAGTATGGATTGGTTACTTTAAAAAAACGTTTCGGAAATGTGCTGATGCCAACAATTGAGCTTGTAGACATTAAAGAGAAAACACGTAAAAAAGAAATGACGGGCCATTTTAGTGATCGTTTGTTAGAAGAAATGCGTGAAGTATTAAGTAATGGAGAACAAGTGATTTTGTTTCAAAACAGAAGAGGTTTTTCCCCAGTGGTAGAGTGTACAACTTGTGGAACTTCACCCCAATGCCCGAACTGTGATGTAAGCTTAACTTTCCATCAGTATAAAAACCAATTGCGTTGTCATTACTGCGGCTATCATATGGCTATGATGCATAGCTGTATTGCTTGTGGTAGTGAAACTTTAGACACCAAAGGTTTTGGAACAGAACAGATAGAAACAGAGTTGAAATCGCTTTTTCCAAACCATAGAGTGGCACGGATGGATCAAGATACAACCAAAGGAAAGCATTCTTATTCAAAATTAATTGAAGCACTTGAAAATGAAGAGATAGATATATTGGTGGGTACACAAATGTTAGCCAAAGGTCTCGATTTTAGAAATATAAGCCTTGTAGGGGTGATGAACGCCGATTCCCTATTAAACTTTCCTGATTTTCGTGCTCATGAAAGGAGTTTTCAACTATTACAACAGGTTTCCGGTAGGGCAGGGCGTACCCATAAACAAGGAAAGGTTTTAATACAAACCTATAATCCATACCATCAAATATTAAGGCAGGTAAGCGTTAATGATTATGGTGCAATGTATAAAGAACAGCTGGATGAGCGTTATAGTTATAAATACCCTCCATTTTTTAGGACAATAAAAATTGTGTTTAAAGACAAAAATTTAGCGCGAGTTCAAAAAGCTTCAGTTTGGTATGGGCATGCGCTCGAATTACAGTTTAAAGAAAATATATTAGGTCCTGAGCCCCCGCCAGTAGGAAGGATTAAAAATAAATACATAATGAATCTGTTGGTTAAAATACCGAAGCATCAATCGTTAGAAAAGACAAAGAAATATATAGAAACCGTGGAACGAAGCTTTAATTCAATTAAAGAATTTTCAAGTGTTCGTGTTAATATAGATGTAGATAATTATTGAGAAGGGTTTTGCGTCGCAGCTAATGCTTCAATAAGTTCAGCTTTTCTATTTCTACTAAGCGGAAGTTTGTCTTTTTCTAACTCTATCTCCTTGCTATTATAGCGTTGCACTTTATCTAAATTAACAATATACGATTTGTGAATACGCATAAAACGATCACTAGGTAATAAAGCCTGAAATGCTTTCATTGTTGAAAGAACAACCAAGGAATCATATTCCGTAATAAGTTTTACATAATCTCCTAGGGCTTCAATATAGCGAAGTTCATTAAGAAAAACTTTTCGTTTTTTTAAATTACTCTTTACAAATATAAAATCCTCTTCATCAAATCCTTCTTCATTTTTAAGCTTGTAGTTGGTGATTGCTTTATGAACGGCATTTAGAAAACGGTCTTTTGCAATCGGTTTTCTTAAATAATCTACAGCATCATAGTCAAAAGCCTTAAAAGCATATTTAATCTTTCCTGTAACAAAAATTACCTGTGGTTTTTTTTGTATATCATCTAAAAGATCAAACCCCGAAAGTATTGGCATTTCTATATCTAGAAAAATAAGGTCAATTTCATTAGAAGCCATTCCTGTTTTTGCTTCAACCGCATTTTTGTATTCTCCAACAAGTTCCAGAGAAGGGTGCATCTGAATTAGCCTTACAATAGAAAGCCGTTGCAAGGTAGAATCATCTACAATGGCGCATTTTAGGATTGTTTTTTCCACAGATAAGCAGGTTTTACTTATAGCAATATTAGTTAAATAATCGATGAAATACAACTATTTTTTGGCTATAAACAAAAATTGAACACACTTTGGCATTGAGACAGAAAGTTTTAAGTATAGTTGCTTTTTGGTTTGATAATACCAAATAAAGTATTATTTTTGCACCCTCTTTGGCAGAAGGCCAGAGATTTAATTATTAATTTTAATAGATTTTTTATGAATCATTACGAAACTGTTTTCATCTTAAATCCCGTTTTATCTGAAGATCAGATAAAGGAGACAGTAAAGAAATACGAAGATCTTCTTGTTTCTAAAGGTGCTAAGATGATATCCAAAGAAAATTGGGGCTTGAAAAAACTTGCTTACCCAATTCAAAACAAAAAAAGTGGGTTTTATCACCTGTTTGAATTTACTGTTGATGGTGAAGTAGTAAACGAACTTGAAACTGAATTTAAAAGGGACGAACGTTTTATGCGTTACCTTACAGTAAGCCTTGACAAACACGCAATTGCTTGGGCAGAAAAAAGAAGAAACCGCGATAAAAAATCAGCATAAGTTATGGCAACATTACAACAACAAGCAAAAGGAAAAAAAGACGGAGAGATCAGATATCTTACTCCTCTTAATATAGAGACCAACAAAACAAAAAAATACTGTCGTTTCAAAAGATCAGGTATTAAGTATGTTGATTATAAAGATGCAGATTTCTTATTGAAGTTTGTAAATGAACAAGGTAAAATTCTTCCAAGAAGGCTTACTGGAACTTCATTAAAGTACCAACGTAAAGTGGCTGTAGCTGTTAAAAGAGCAAGACACTTAGCACTTATGCCGTATGTAGCGGATTTATTAAAATAAAAACCAGAGAAAATTATGGAACTTATATTAAAAAAAGACGTAGAAAATCTGGGATTTACAGATGATCTTGTAAACGTTAAAAACGGTTACGGAAGAAACTTTTTGATTCCTCATGGGCATGCAGTACTAGCTACGCCTTCAGCTAAAAAAGTATTGGCTGAAACTTTAAAGCAACGTGCTTTCAAAGAGAAAAAAATAATTGATGCAGCTACAGCCGAATCAGAAAAATTAAATGGACTTGAAATTAAAATCACTGCCAAAACTGGTGAGGGTGATAGATTGTTTGGTTCAGTAACTAACGGCGATCTTGCTGAAGCACTTGATAAAGCTGGTGTTTCTATCGAGAAAAAGTATATCAGTGTTGCTGGTGGCGCAATTAAGCGTACTGGGCAATATGATGCTACAATCCGTTTCCACAGAGATGTGGTTAGCAACTTTACTTTTGAAGTAGTTGCAGAAGCTAAATAAAAAACACGATTAATTGTTAATAAGCCTTCCTCGTTTTCGGGGAAGGTTTTATTATTTTATACCACAATGAAGTACGCTAGATTAACAAAAGAACAATTTGAAGAATTACACCAAGAATTTATTAATTTTCTTGCTACACAATCTATCACCGGTGAAGAATGGAAAAAACTTAAAGCAGAACAACCTGAAGCAGCAGAGCAGGAGCTCGATGTTTTTAGCGATTTAATCTGGGAAGGGGTTTTAAATAAAGTTAAATACTTAGAGCATATTTCTCCCAGTCAATTGATGCTTTTTCATATTTCAGATGCATTTATTGAGCTTGTAGCCATTAAAATTGAAGATACAAATATCGATATTACAACTAAATATGGATATAAATGGCTGCAACAAAACATTCAAGATGATAGAGTGAGTCTTTATACATCAACAAAAGCAATTAAAGAAGACCGTAATAAAGATATTTTTGCTTTAATCCAACAAGGTGCTGTTATTACAAAAGGGGAATTATATACTTATTTTAGCGATTTATTGAGTGAATAAAGATTTTTAATATTCAGAATTCAAAAATTAAACGTTTTAAAAAAAGATTTACTTCAGCATATAGTTTTATAAAGCGCTATAGCATTCTATAAAATTTGGTCTTTGTTATTTAGTTGGAATTTGGAGGATGTACTTTGTAATTTTTTTATTCGTAACGCAAACTTTCTATTGGGTCTAAGCCAGCTGCTTTTGAAGCTGGATACGAACCAGCAATTACCGCGACTAAAAAGGTAATAATGGTGGCCCACGTTATAGCTGCCCATGGTAATTCAAAATCAAAACTAAAAATTTGAGCAAAAGCAAACCCGGTTAATATTCCGAGAATAATTCCGAGAATGCTTCCTAATTGTCCTATAACAATAGTTTCCATAAAAAATTGGGTGGAAATAGTGGAACGTTTTGCGCCTAAAGCTTTTCGCACTCCAATCTCACGTGTACGTTCACTTACAGAAACAAGCATTATATTCATTAAAGCAATGGAAGAGCCAAGAATAGTGATGATACTTATAATCCATGCGGCCCATTCCAAATAGCTTGTGATGGAAGCAATACGGTTTATTAAATCGTCACTGCGTTCTATTCCAAAATTGTTTTTTTCCACAGGATTTAAGCCACGAATGTTTCTAAAAGTAATAATAGCTTCATCCTGCGCAGCTTCCATAAGCTGTTTGTCATCAACTTTAACACTAATATTGTAGTTTATATTTGGTTCTGTATAAATGCCGCGCGCAACTTGTACTGGAATTAACACCTTTAAGTCTTGGTTGTTACCAAATGTGGAGCCTTTTGATTCCAGTAAACCAACTATTTTAAATTTTATTCCCCGAATGGAAATAGTTTTATTTATAGGGTCTTCATTCGCAAAGAGATTTTTAACAAAATCAGAACCAATCAAACAGACTTTATTATTGTTTTCGACATCAAAAACGGTGAAATTTCTACCGCTATCTATTTCTGTTCCTGTGTTTTCTAAATAATTTTCATTAACACCATAAACCTGTACTTCAGGATCGGTTTTTTCGGAACCGTATTTTACTTCCGCAGTTGAAGTTCCTCTAAATGAAAGTGATGTTTTTGTAGCTGGAAATTCATATTTGGCCAAAAATTCACGAACATTATTATAGCTGATTATCGGGTTTATTTTTTCCTTTTCACCTCTATTGTTAGATTGAACATTAAATTCGTATTGCTGTATGTTGAAAGTATTTGCCCCCATAGAGGCGAAACTTCCAGAAATAGTTATTTCCAATGCTTTTACAGCACTTAAAATACCTACGAGTGCCCAAATACCAATACCTATAATAACAATGGTAAGAATGGTTCTTAACAACTGGCTTTTAATGGAATCCAGTGCAATGCGGACATTTTCCCAAAAAAGTGAAAACATAGTTTTAGTTTGTGTTTCTCGTTAGACTCTAAAAGCGTGATAAAGTTACAGAAATACTATAAAGCAAATAATTATTCGAACAATCTTATTGTGGTAAACTTCATTTATATTTAAGATATTTGCCAATTCAGAAATACAAATTTCATAAACACATACGTTTTGTCAAAAAAACCATCCATTCCAAAAGGTACGCGCGATTTTAATCCGGAAGAAGTTTCAAAGCGCAATTATATTTTCAATACAATAAAGGAAGCATTTTCATTGTATGGGTTTCAGCCTATTGAAACACCTTCATTTGAAAATAGCGACACTCTCATGGGAAAATACGGGGATGAAGGAGACCGATTGATATTTAAAATCTTAAATAGTGGGGATTATTTAGCGAAGGTTGCAGATAATTTGTATTCTGAAAAAGACAGCGCTAAAATAACTTCAAAAATCTCTGAAAAAGCACTTCGTTATGATTTAACCGTTCCGTTTGCGCGCTACGTTGTGCAACACCAAAACGAAATTACATTTCCTTTTAAACGCTACCAAATTCAACCAGTTTGGCGTGCTGATAGGCCACAAAAAGGACGTTTTCGTGAATTTTTTCAATGCGATGCAGATGTAGTGGGTTCTAAATCTCTTTGGCAAGAAGTGGAGTTTGTGCAATTGTACGATGCTGTGTTTGCTAAACTTGGCTTAAAAGGAACGACTATAAAAATAAACAATAGAAAAATTTTAAGCGGAATTGCCGAAACAATTGGCGCTGAAGATGCGTTGATAGATTTTACGGTAGCCTTAGATAAACTCGATAAAATAGGAGAGGAGGGTGTAAAAAAAGAAATGCGTGAAAAAGGTATTTCAGAAGATGCGCTTCAAAAACTACACCCTTTATTTTCATTAACGGGTTCAGCTTCAGATCAGTTAAAAAGCTTAAAAGAACTATTAAGCAATTCAGAAACTGGAATTCAAGGTGTTACGGAGATGGAATTTATCACTGATACCATAGAAACTCTTGGTTTGCAAGTAGCTTCATTGCAAATAGATGTTACTTTGGCCAGAGGATTAAATTATTATACAGGAGCCATTTTTGAAGTTTCAGCGCCTGCTGAAGTCAGTATGGGAAGTATTGGCGGCGGTGGAAGATATGATGATCTTACCGGAATCTTTGGATTAAAAGATATGAGTGGGGTTGGTATTTCATTTGGGCTTGACCGAATTTATCTTGTTTTGGAAGAATTAAACCTTTTCCCAGAAACCATTTTAGAAAATAGTAAGGCTCTTTTTATCAATTTTGGAGCAAAAGAAGCGCTTTATGCAATGAAAGCAATAGCAAAACTTAGAAAAGTGGGCGTTAATGCAGAACTATATCCCGATGCTACAAAAATGGGCAAGCAAATGGGCTACGCCGATAAACGGAATATTCCTTTTGCAATTCTTACTGGCGAAAAGGAGATAGCCGCAGAAAAATATACACTTAAAAATATGAAAAGTGGGGAGCAAAGCGAACTTACTTTCTTAGAATTGGAAGCAGTATTAAAGATATAATAGTTTATAATGAAAGTCTTAATTACACATAAATTATTGTTTTCTAATTGATTAAGGGTAAAATTGCTTAATAAAAACCTATTGTAAGTTAAGTTTATCACCTTAAAAGTAAAGCAAATAAAAAACCCTTCAGAAATGAAGGGTTTTTTTGTAGCGAGAGCGAGACTTGAACTCGCGACCTCCGGGTTATGAAAATTTAAAAACACCCTTCAAAACACTTTAAAAAGCTTTATAATCAATAAGTTGCATATAATTTTATTTTACATAATATTATTTGATATCAAGGAAGTTTGCCATTTTATGGTGTTCCACGGACTGTCTGGGTTTTCCAAAACCTGTTTGTAAAGGTGGTATACTTCTTCTTTGTACGTACTGGAATCGGCACTCATATCTATGGTAAAACCAAGGGCAAAGCTTTTTCCAAAATCTTCCCAAGAGGAAAAATGTTGCAAGGCCAATGCTTTGGCAAAATTGATGACCTTCCAGGCTTCTTCCTCAGAAATAAGATTGCCGGTATAGGCTTTACGTGCCTGCCCGACCAATACTGTCGCATCATAACCTGCCACACCAAGCTGTAATTCGGAATCAAAAATGATGATGCCCTTTTGCTTTAAGGTGTTCAAGGCTTCCCCAGAACTTAAGGTTTTCAAATAACGATGGGCCCGCTCATTACTGCCGAATTTTTGATCCATTAGTTCACCCCATTTTTCTTGAGGTTCGTTTTCAATCATTCTTTGGATAAAATCAAAGTACCATCGGCGACCATCTTTCATAAAATACTCGGTCAAATTCCAATATCCTTCTACAGTGTCAATGCCCCAACCTTCCAGATAGGGCCTAACATCTTTGGCATTGAGAAATGACAGGGTGTTGGTGTTCGCTTTCCACCATTCGGAAATGGGTGTATACAAGGCTAAGCCAAATAATTGTTCTTCATTGAGTTCACTGTTTGGCGACTTTCTAAATTTTGCCTTCGTTTTGTCTGGGGCATCGTATTCTTTTTTTCCAATTTTAAAATAACGAATTGCATAAGAAGCACTGGCTACGAATAGTATAACATAACCGTACCAAGGTATGTTTTCTAACATTTGCATAATTTATGGGTTTAAAAGTTGATTAACGTTGATTTCTTTATGTTCCGATTTTGGGATTTCCAAAAGTGAACTAACTAGGTTTATCTTTTCGAATAGCTGCAACAATACTTGCGGGAAACATTTGTATGGTATTATTGTAGCTTGTTACCGCTGCATTGTAAGCACGTCGAGCAGCGGATATCTGGTCTTCAATATCAGAAAGTTCATACTCGAAGGTAGTAAGTCCGATAAACACTGGAATTAAAATGATGATAATGATTTTCATAGTACTTTTTTAAAATGGTTATATGCGTAACTGTTGAAATTTCCACTCAAAGGGTTTGCCTAAAGACTGGATTGTTTTTAAGTGATCTAACTCAAATTTTTTTAAGGTTTCCTCATATTCAGGTTCATCGTCTTCATTGCGAGTTTCGGTTATGATTTTCAGTGTTTTATTTTGAAAATCAATATTGTAATAGATTTCATTAGCCGATATCCTTTGGGTTACACTTTCCTTGTATTCGACCAATTCAAAAGCTCTATTTTGAAACCTGAAAATATATTCGTGGGAAGACCATGTTGTACATTCCCGACTCCGCCATATATAAAAATCAATTTGCAAATCTCCATTTGGAAGAATTTGAAGCCCTTTAAAAGGCTCGTCCATTGTGGGTGAATCATGATTTACGATAAATGTGTTGGATTGCAACTTCTTCTTGAATTTTCCATTGTGCTTACCAAAATAGATACCCAATATTCTAGGTTTAAATTCCAATGTATCTCTTTCCGACAGCTGAATTTTAGTAAGACCTTTTCTTTTGGAACCTTCAATGGCAACGACCAAATCTTCAACACCATCCCCGTTCAAGTCTCCTGAAGCTTTTAACAAAATTTTCCAATCGGTTGGGATAATCTCGTGCAGGGTCCTTCCCTTGGCGGCTAGCTCCGGCAAGATATGTCCACTTTGGGCGTGAAACACCTGAACCAAAAAGACAGCTATTAACAATGCTACGTTCCTAAAACTCATTTCTAATTCATTTTCAATACTAATTCATTGTTTAGATACACGTATATGACATTTTTGTTGGTCTTAAGTGTGTCTTCTGAACCAGGATTTATAATCACTTCTTCAGATTTGAGGGCGAAAACAAGGGTGTCCTCAACCTCATTTATTTCTACAATTTCCGTCAAATATGTTTCTTCATCACTTCCTTCAATATCCAGGGGTCCGATATGTTTTAAACTTCCGTTTTCAAGAACAAAAATCTCGCCCCCAAATGGATATTCGTATGCCTTTTGGCAAATAATGATGACCTTGTTTGATATGTCGCTTTTATAGAAATGGGGTTCAAAAAGGTATGCATCGCCCACGCCCTGTGATTTAAACACTATTTCGTTAGACGCATCAAGCATTAAAAGCCTATCTCCCCAATTTGTTTCGGTTTCTGTATCCGATGCAAAACGTTTTCCCTCCTCTGGAATGTAATTACCACTTACAATTTTATACCCGTTCAATTCAAATGAATGTGCTATATCAAAGTTGTCTATTTGGAGGCTTTCCGTTTTCTGGGGATGGTATTCTGGATATGAAAAGCTTTCAACATTGGTTTCAACATATTTCTTGCCATTGAATTCTAAAATAGTGTTTTTAAAGTGAAAGGATTTTTCTGTTCGGCATTCTCCGGCATTATCTTTATAATCTTTGGTTTCCACTATTTTATTATTGACCATAAAGTTAAAATACCCATCAGATTTTTTTGTACCGGGCACCAAAGTTTTTCTCTTCTGAACAAATTCACCGTCACAATCACCATCCCATTCTCCTCCATAGTTCATCACACTATAGTTGTGCAATACTTTTTTTAAGGAATCACCAGATTTTATGAATAATGATAGTGTTTTATTTAAATAGGGATTGACCCGTGACATTCCGTGGTAATTCACGCGTATTCCAAAAGCGTCTATTTTCTCGTTAATGCGATACAGGGCCGTGTCTATGATTATTTTTCGCAATTCAATTGCGTCTGAGACCCATTGGTTCGATTGGTAGCTTTCAAAGTGCTTGTTCATTATTTTTCCAGAACGTTTGTCTGCAATAACAATGTAGCTGTTGAGGTCAAAATATTGTTCACCTTCATTTACGACTTCTGGGATGACCACAATCTTTTCGTTGGGATTGTGAGGGTGTTCCAGAGTAGTGATCAAATTGGTCTTTGTTTGCACCCAATCCAATTTCAGATCTTTTAAAACGCCATTGATCAGCGCAAAATCCTTAAAGGAATCGTTCAATCTTTTGGTATCTATTTTTTTTATGGTACCATCACCCCTAATCTCATATTCAATTTCCTCCACCTCTCTGATATTGCTCCAAAAGATTCTGTTTACCATTACTTTGTTTTCGCTAATGCGGGAGACTGTTCTGGACATGCCTTCGGCTATTTCATCATAGGCTACGACCTGATGTGCAAGAACGTTTCCTTCGGCATTGTAATTGACTAGAACCGACTCCATTTCATTGTCTCCGTGTTTAACGGTTGTGACAATGGTGTGAAAATTCGTATTCACTGGTATTGTATAGATGGAGATTGCTCTGTAATTGTGGCCTTCCGAATTAAAATCAGGATAGATTTGGTCCAATTTCAAAGCGTTGACATCTACTTCATCATAATCGCCTTCATCGTTAAAACTGTCAAAATTTGTGTCTTCGAACTGTGGCAATTTTTTAGTTTGGATATTGGCAATTACTTTGGTAAAATCTAAATGCACACTTTTAGGTAAAGTGTCTAAAGCCGTTTCAATGATTTCAACGGCGCCTTGGATGTCGACCTCCGGCTCTTTTTCCGTTTTGGATTTTTCACCACATGAGATCATTAATACTATTAGGATTATGTAATAGTTGGTTTTCATAGTTTACTGGTTATGGCTTATATAGCTCGCAATGGTCAATTCACGGTCGTATATTGTTTTTTCATAAGAATCTATCTGGGCATATAAAACGCCAGCCTTTATCCCAAATAGCTGGGGCGTGATTCCAAGAAATACCGTTATTAATTTTAATCGCATTTACTAATATAAAAAGCTTTAATGTTTAGTCGATTAATGAGGATTTTAAGGTCCCTATCTTAAAGTTTTCAGCATCTATAACTGTTAAAATATAGGTTTCTTCTAAGATTACATTACCACCGGCACCACCTCCTTCGTTGGTAAGCGTTAGGTATATGGTTTGGGGTTCATTGGTTCCGTTAATGACCACCTCATTAAAATCATAATTACTTAAAGTAAATCCCTCATTGTCTTTTATGTTTAAAACATTATTGGTAAACGTGATTTTAATGGAATCAAAATTATCCTGTTTCTGCCATTCGTTCAGTATGTGGTCTTTGAGAGCCAAAATAAAGTTTTGAGGGTCAATATTTTCAACGGCATCTGGATTCATATTGATTTCATCTTCGGTTAAATCCGATTTTTGGGAATTGACCAAAATAATAAAGTCCTGGCCATATTCAAAAACATCGGTCTGTGACCATTGCCATGATTTTGACTCTCGCATATTTATACCCGTAACCTTATAACTCACCGTAATCGTTTTATTGGTTTCATTTTTCTGTATCAAAATTTCATCAAAAGTGGTCTGAATAGTGGCAGTATTGGGCATAGTGGGACAACTTCTCAATTTTTCCATAGCGACCGTATCTTTGGCAAACCACTTTCGCAAAAAGCTGAGCTGCTTGTCGGAACATTGGTGGCCCAAATCTAAGGCCGATACAATTTGGCACCATAGTACACGACTGTTTCCTTCCGAGTCGTAGCCCCATTCGCATTCGTTACCAATATCAAAGGCTACAAGACCCAAGGCTGCTTTTTCTTGGGGTATGATATTTTGCAAAAAGGATTGGTTGATTACCATAGTGTTTACCTCGGCACCCACTGCTTCATCATAGGCTATTTTGCGGCTTAAAAATTGTACCGCATGGTTGTTAGATGTTATTTTTCTGGCATCAACGGCCCATTCTAAAATCTCAATCTCTTCTTCATCACCGGCCTTAACTAGACTATCCATTTTCCATTGTACCGCAATAATATCTCCTTGTCTAAAATTGTATTCTTGATTATTCATCCAATCCCAAGTATATACCAATGAAACATCAATACCATTTTTTTTGCCGATGAGTAAGTAGACATCTGCATCGTCGTAATAATCGCTAAACTCTAGGGTGTCGGTATATATTTCATCAAACACCACCGGTTTGTTAGGCCGTAATGCACTGCTTAATATTGAGGGCTTTTTATTGGTTACTAGCGTGTCAACTTGCTCCTGAATTGTTTCTGTTTTCTGAACTTTTGTTTCACGTATGTTTTTCTCTTTAACACTTTGATTACAGGAAACAAGCGAAAGGAGCAGTATAAATATTATCTGTTTCATTTGTGATTTTATATTACGTCAATGACTTTTTCGAGTAAATAATGCACTATGGCAACGAGTACGCTAATCATTAGCAAAACCACCAAACGGATAATGGTCTTTTTGGAGTTGTTTTTCAGTTTCTTTCGTAGGTAAAAAACATCCAACAACACGAAGCAACTTGCTATGACACTCCCAACCCATAGTCCTACCTGAATCATTCCTATATCAAAAAAAAGATGCAACAAATATCCCAGTCCTTCTTCGCTAACCGTATTAGAGCCTAAAAGCAAACGCATATAGCCTATACCTATGCACAATGACAACAGTATCCAAAACAGATAGGTCAATATATGTTTTAAAATTCGCATCTATAACATTTCTTTTGTGCAAACAGTATCTCTTTCATCTTCTTCGGGTATCCCTTTAAGTTTCTCAAATAATTGGGCGTCGGCCATATTTAGTCCTTGCGTCACATCGCATACATAGATAAAAGCATCTTCTTGATTGCTGCTTTGGGTTTTGTAGACTGAATTTGTCAATATCCAACTATTGTCATTAAAAGCTATGTGATGGTAGGCCTCGTTAAATCCACGGTCAGGAAATACGGTTTTAATGAAAAAGCCGTTCGCTTCTGCAAGCACATCAACTATTTGATTGCCACCATCTTCAGAAAAATTGGTTGTTTTTAAGCTGAAATGAAATTTTTCTCCATCATTTGTAAAGAGCAATAGTTCGCCACCTTGATAAGGACCGGCACTTACTATTTTATCGAGTGCACCATCGTTGTTTATATCAATATCTCTTATAAAAAAATGCTCGTTTTCTACGTAATCCGAAAAAATGTAGGTGCTATTGGATTTTTCATCTTGATACGGGGCAGGACTTTCATTATTGTCAATAAAACCTGCTTCAAATAAGTCTTCAAAAATCTGCTTTTTTGAAGCATTTAAATGGGATGCAAAATCAGCATCAAATTTTGGATGTGGCCCGTCAAAGAGAAAGAATAGCACAGATTTTGCTTTTTCATCACCTAACTCATTTATTAAAAAGTACTTTTCGTTTTCCTTGATGTGGTTTAGTACATGGTTTTGAAAGTAATTGACCGCATCTGCTTCCCAATGGCCATTCTCACAAATACTGATGATGTTTTTTTCATAACCAGGGTATTTATTGGTACTCAACAAATAAAACAAGTATTCTATATAATGTTCACTGTGTTCGTAAAGCTCATGGGGGGCGTCATTTGGTGTATCCCAGCCAAAATAGTTTTGAAATTGTTTAAAATCCTTAGGAAACTGCCGTAGAAATTCTTCTTCGTCTTTATCTTTCATGGATTTATACAGGTTTAGGATGTTGATTTCCAATGGTTTTTTTTCTTGAATCTGGGCCGGAGCTTCCCATTCGTTCTCGTTTATGTTTTCTACCGATTCCATATGGGAGGATATTGAATCTTTAGCTTTTTGCTCTTTTTCAACACGCTTGTTCTCTCGACCACAAGACAGTAATATGAGTGCTAGAATGACAAATTGAAATTTCATTTTACACTTTTTGATTTAGGATAAATATCGATTGAAATAATATTGTATAGGTTATCGGCTTTTAAGAATTCCCCTTCCTTGAAATAATTGATTTCGCCACAGTATAGGCTTGAATCATTTGCGCAGGGCTCATAATAAAATTCTGCCAATCGATAATTCTGATACATGCCCAATTCTTCGGTAACAAAGCCCCCTAAATCTTCTTCGTGGTTAATAAAATAGCCGGTACCTGCAACTCCCAAAAAGCCAAAGGTCTTGCCTCCGTATTCATAAATATAAATGGCTTTTTCTCCTGAATACGAAAGTGGTTTTCCCGTGGTATGGTTGGTTTCCAAGTGTTCCTTTATTTTTTCTTGTATGGCTTTTTGAACTTTGGAATAATCCTTATCAGGGTATTTTACCAAATACAAATTGGGATATACCTTAGATTGGATGAACCGCATATTTTTAAAAAAGAAGTGATTGATGCCTATTCCAAAGATAACAACTGCCAGTACTGTTAAAGTTACCTTTACCCTGATTTTCTTTCTTAAAACCCACTTAACAAATACAACACCCAGGAGCACCAGGCTAGCTAATAAGAGGAGCAGAAAGATGACGAGGATTATTTCCATGGGTTTGTTTGTTGTTACAGGTATCGGCTTACTAATTATAATGTTGTTTTATTTCGTTTAGGATTGTGAAAATAATCCTGTCGTTCTTTTCTATTTCCCTTCTCTTCCAAAAGGTATATTTCCAATATTTACTATGTAAATTTTGGGAGTCGGCTTTAAAATAGAGGTTTTCAAAAAAAGTCTCTTTATTTTTCTGTTTTTTTATTTCTTCGTAGGTGGACAACAATTCGTTCACTTGGTTTTCAAAAACCTTTTGGTATAGACTTTTGGGAGTGTTCTTAAAAAAGTCGCCACTGTACTTATCAAACGCATCTCGTAAGTGTTCCGGGTTACGGAATCGGTTCAAAAAACCGAGGGTAAGTCTATTAGCCAATGAGGTGTTCTTTTTAAAGAGGTTGGGTAAAAACCTACGGTCAAGAACAAGATGGTCATAGTCTATACAAGAACCGATCGTAGCCTTTAAAAATGCCAGTTCACCAAAATCATCGACAACAACATTCAATAGGTTGTTTAAGCATATAGCATCAAGTTCACCTTTGGCCTGATAGTGCTGCATGCACAGGTTAATTGTTGCATGATCTGGTTTGCTGAAGTCTATAGATTGATGGCTGAATGTGTTGCCATAAAGCAATTCTTCCCTGGCAGACCTATCGGCTATCATTTGTTTTTCAATCGTTTCATTGAAAAAATCGCCTTGCTGTTTCCTTTCAATCAACCTTAGCGATTGGGAGGAAAAATAATAGGCCAATCCTACAAGGCAAAGACCGACAATAGCAAAGATGGTTACCAATTTTTTCATATCAATCTTTGTAATGATTCTGAATTTCCTTTAGTATGGTATATACTTCGACAGCGTTACTTTCAGAAAGACGACGGTCCCAAAAACTAAACGGCCATGAATAGTGGAACGAGCGGGTATATTTCTGGGAAGGGAAATCCAGAAAACCATCGTCGGAAATATCATTTTCCGCATAAAACTTGACATAGTTTGGGGTTGCTATTATAGTGTCATACACTTCTATTAAGTCGTTGACAAGCTGTTTGCAGAGCTCGTCATATCTCCTTTTTGAGAAGAAGGTATAGATGTAGGGTTTGTTGTGATTCCATAGACTGTTGATACTTTCTGCCGACCGGTCATACGATTTTATCTTTTGCCCTATGTACAATAGTTGGCTCATACGCTCAAAAAAAGCATAGTCCTCTGCATCTCCCAAATCGCCATAATTTTCTTCTAAATCATGATATTCATATTCACTAGGCACAACATACATTAACTCGTAGTTTTGCCTGTGGAATTCTTTTGTGTTTTTATCGTTATCAAATGTAACGTTCAAAACAGTATTCCAATACGCCTCCCCATATTCCTGGCTTTCCAAACCGGCCATTATCTCACCTCTTATCGTGTTTTGATAGGAAACATTATCTATATTGTTCAAACCAAAATTTAACAGGAAGGCTTCGTAACCGTGCAATGCATTTCTATATTCTTGAAAGTGCTTAAAGGCGTTAAGCTCTTTACTTACCGAAGAATTTTTATCAGATAATCCATAAACACGTTTTTCTTGAAGTGCGTAACGTTCCTTTCTTTTTGTATAGGATGAATACTCGATATAAGCATAAAAAAATGCTGCCGCAAGGAAAGCCCCGACCATTACCAACAATACTACAGTAAAGAACTTCTTTTTTGATAGGGCTAAAAGAGCCAATATAAGAAGACAGAAAATTGCAGATGCTGTAAATAGTATTTGGGCAAACGTCATCATAAATCGTTCTACTTTTTTTTGGTTTAATATTCCACGATAAGCACCAATGGAAAAGTTTGGTTTCCGAAGTGAACTTAAGTAAGGAATGGTTTGGTCAGGGTAAAGATGGAGCAATGGTATTTCCTTTCAAATAGCCAATCTATTTTCGTGAACCAGGATTTATTATTTGCGCAATATAAGGGAATATGCGTTTTTAGCCAGATAGCTATTTTCAGTGATTTTAATCACTGGGTCAATGGTCATCATTGACTATTGTACTTCAAAAAAGTGTGTATAAAAGCTTCTTTTTTTCGGGAGGAGACAGGAACTTTTCGACCATCTTTTAAATAGATGATGCCCGATTTATCGTACTTATCTATAAACTTCAAGTTTACCATGAAAGACTGGTGGGGCCTGGTGAAATTCACTTTTTCAAGTTTCTCCTGGTATTCCTTTAGTGGTTTGGAAGCCACGAATTTTTTATTGTTGGCCAAGTAGAACGTTGTATAGCCTTTATCGGATTCGCAGTACAATAATTCTTGTAGGTTTATGACTTGAAAACTGTCACTGAGCGAAAGAACCAATGTAGCATCATTTTGATACCAAACTTTTTTAGCCCTATTTATTTGCTTTTTTTGTTCAGGAATAGCTATGGTCTTTATCTTTTTTAATGCCAAATCCAATTCCTCAATATCAACAGGTTTTAAAAGGTAATCTACTGCTCCAGCCTTAAGTGCCTTCAAAGCAAATTCTTCGTAAGCGGTAATGAATATGGTTTTAAAGCTAAGATGCCCAGTTTGGTCGAGAAAGTCGAACCCAGTACCGTCGGTTAGATTGATATCCAGAAATATCAATTCTGGTTTACAGGCATTCGAGACCACCACTGCCTCCTTAACGGAAGCACATTCACCTATGATTTCTACATTGGTTTCAATCATTTCCAATAGATTTATCAAGCCTTTTCTAATATAGGCTTTGTCCTCAACGATAAGTGCCTTCATAAATTCTTTATTATTTTATAGGGAATAATTAAAGTAACTTTGGTTCCTTGCTCATTATACCTTTTTCTATCCTCGATGGATATGCCAGCTGCCGTTTTAAAATCTTTGGCCAACATTTGCAGTCGTTCACCAGTAATGGTGGTGGCCAACGACTTCTTTTTGGAATTCGTTTTGTTTGAAACAGTATCGATTCCAATGCCATTATCCATTATGGTACAGCTTAATTTTTTATTGGTAAAACTAAGGTGCACCACTATTTCACAATCTTCCTGATCTACTGCAAACGCATGTTCGATGGCATTTTCGATGAAGGGTTGGATTAGCATGGGCGGTATCAAAAAAAGGTTGATGTCTATGTTTTCATCCACCCCCAAACTATAGTCATAAGGCGGGTCGGCATCCAAATTTTGGAGGGTCATATAGTTATCGATGGCGTCTAGTTCCTGAATCAGGGGAACGACCTTGTCCCTCGAGTTTTCCAGAACGATACGTAACAGTTTTGAAAATTTGGAAAGGTAGGTGATGGATTTTTTCTCTTCTTTATTCAAAATCATGCCTTGTAGGACTGAAAGCGAGTTAAATATAAAATGTGGGGTCATTTGCGAGCGCAATAACCTTTGTTCGGTAATAATATTTAGGTTTTTTACTTTAACGTTCTTGTATTTTTGATAGAAGACCAAAGAACCTGACAGTATAGAGATAACCAAAATGCCGATAACGGCCCAAAGGTAATTTTGTTTGGTCTTTATCAGATCGTGAGATGTCGTCATGACGGTCTTGGTGAGTTTTAGCTCACGGATACTGGCAGAATCCAATGCCTGTTTGTATTTGTACTCGTATTCCAATTGGACAATTTTTTCAATATTTTTTTTATTAAAAAGGCTGTCACTCAATAATTTGAATCTCTCATGACTTTCCAGGGCATCTTTGTAGTTACCGGTAGCTTTATAAATCTTGGAAAGGATTTTCGAGACATGTTTTTGATGATCCAAAAAAACGGATTTTTCGGAAATTTCCTTTGCTTTATACAAATTGTTTAGAGCATTGCTATATTCTTTTTTATTTGTATATGCTCTTGCAAGACCAATGTAGGCACCACACAATGTCTCCTTGTTTTCTATTTCTGAACTGATTTTTTCTGCTTCCGTAAAGTTCTGAATAGCAGTGTTATGATTGTTCATTACTAAATTAACCCCACCAATATTTATCAGTATATGTGCAATTTCACTTTTGGCACCAATTTTTTCACCCATTTGCAATGCCTCAACAAAATAGTCTAGGGCTTTCTTATAATCTCCAATTTCCTTATGTATCGTTCCGAGATCATTTAATAATGAGGAAATTCCTTGCTTCTTATTTACATGTTTGTGGATTTGCAAAGATCCTTTATAGCAACTCATTGCCTTATTATAATATTTCTGTGTCTGGTAAATTTGCCCCATATTTTGGAGATTATTGGCCATGCCTAGACTATCACTAAGTTTTTCGTTAATATATAATGATTTTTTATAATGCTCTAGGGCAAGAGGATAGTTTCCTTGACTTGTGTAAATAGTACCTAAATTATTTAAGCTATATGCTACCCTTTGTTTGTTTTTATTGGTTTGAGCGATGGAAAGTGCTTTATTCAATAGTGCAATGGCAGCATCAAACTCTCCCAAATTCTGATACGTAGCTCCTAAATTAATTAGACTAGCAGAAAGGTTTTTACCCCTAATTTCCTCTTCTATGCTGATGGATTTTTCAAAATAGGTTATTGATTTTCTAAGTTGCCTCTTATTCTTATAGGTTATGGCAATGGCATTGTAACAGTTTGCAATTCCTTGTTTGAAACCGATATTCTTGTACAATTTTAATGCTTCATTATAGTTATGAAGTGCTTGGTCAAAATTAGATTGTATGGCCTCGGTTATTCCCCTAATATACACACTTCTTGCTTTTCCTTTTTCAAAACTGATAATTTCGGTGGTAGCATCTGCTTCATCCAAATATTCAATGGATTTTGGTATGTCACTACTGAAATAAGAAAAAGCAAGGGCATTTAAAATATTTACCCTTGTAGAGTCATTTACATTATGGTTTTCCAACTCAACTTTAAGACTATCAATTTTCTTGTTTTGAGCTTGTACGATATTAGAAATCAATAAAAGGCTAATAATGAGTATTATTTTATTATAAGATAAGCCAATTTTTTTACTTCTTTTTTTAATACAAACCGATAAGAAATACATAGTTAGAATCGCACAAGGCTTTATAAGGGTTGAATACTCATTTTCTCTTCACTTTGGAAGAGTTTGCACAAAACAAAATACAGGTTTTTATTCTACTTTAGGAAAAAAAAGCACAATTTTATTGATAGAAGACTACTGACAATATATATGCGTAATGTTTGAATTAATATTTGCAAAGGAAAGACATTTATTTGTTGAGTAATATGAAATCAAGAAATTCTGAAAACTTAAATAAACTGGCAAGGCCAAAAAATGAACTAGTTGTTATAAATTATTTTAAAGATAATAATTGGCCAGCTAAGAAGGTAATATATACTATACGTGTTATGAAGCCAGAGATTGGGAGCAGGGCAGAGGGTTTAAAATTACAAACTGAAAGACAGTTGCTATTAATATCGTTGAGAAAGGAATAAAACTAAAGAAAGAAAGGGCTAGATTAAATTCTGGCCTGCAAGATAATTTGCAAAAATATGAAAACAGAAACAAAGACTATGGGATGCCGTTATAGTTGTTAAAAAATTAGATGAAAGAAACTTGTTAATTTTGTACTGGATTGGTGACGTTTGAGTTTTTAAACGTTAAAACATGTTAATGTTTCACCTATGTTGTACCTAATATAAAAAAGACAGCTACAAATAAATGTAACTGCCTTATTTTCAAGTAGCGAGAGCGAGACTTGAACTCGCGACCTCCGGGTTATGAATCCGACGCTCTAACCAGCTGAGCTACCTCGCCGTATTTTTGAGTTTGCAAAGATAGAAACAAAATTAGCTGTTGCAAATATTAGGTTCTCTTTTTATTGAAATTATTTAACTTTTATTAATTAAGTTCATTAAAAAATTTTCAATCTTTCATTTGACGTTAAAATTAATATATATATATTGGGCACTAACTAACAAAGCGCTATGGAAGACAAAAAAAAATATGAAATGGAGTTCCCGATTCAGGTTTCCCCTTCGTTATTATACCAATACATTTCCACGCCTTCAGGGCTTTCGGAATGGTACGCGGACAACGTAAACTCTCGCGGAGAATATTATAGCTTTATATGGTCAGAAAGCGAAGAACGTGCTAAGTTATTGAGCAAAAAAAGTCCAGAACGCATCAAATTTAGATGGGATGAAGATGAAGGCGAAGAGTTTTATTTCGAACTTCGCATTCAGGTTGATGAAATTACCAAAGATGTTTCGCTTATGATAACGGATTTTGCCGAAGAAGATGAAATTGAAGAAGGAAAAATGCTTTGGGAAAATATGGTTTCAAACTTAAAGCAAATCCTAGGATCTGTCTAAAAGCCTATAAAATATAGTATATTTGAACCGTCTTAAAAAAAAGACGGTTTTTTTATGGTAAATATTAATGGCTCTTTAACGGAAAACAAAAAAGCAGCACTCGCTATTGATAATCGCGGGTTAAATTATGGCGATGCTGTATTTGAAACCATTCGATTTTCTGGCGGAAAAATATATTTCTGGGAAGATCATTATTTTCGATTAATGGCTTCAATGCGAATTCTTAGAATGGAAATTCCAATGAATTTTACCATGGAATTCCTTGAGGCCGAAATAAATAAAACCATTAGTTCTACAGGGGCTAAACAGGGTGCATATCGAATAAAACTTCTAGTTTGGCGTAAAACAGGAGGAAAATACACCCCCGTCACTAATGATATTGAATATATAATTTCTTTTGAAAAACTTAATACTCCATTTTATACAATAATAGAGACTTTTTATGAAGTTGAGCTTTTTAAAGATCATTATGTACCTCGTGGTTTGCTTTCAACATTAAAAACCAATAATAGGCTTATTAATATTTTAGGAAGTATTTATGCCACAGAAAATGAGTATCAAAATTGCTTGTTGCTAAATGAAAACAAACAAGTTATTGAAGCACTTAACGGGAATGTATTCTTGGTTTCAGGGAGTACAATTAAAACCCCTCCTTTGGCAGAAGGCTGTATGAATGGGATTTTACGGAAACAACTAATAGCTATTGTAAAAGAACTTCCAGAATTTTCACTTGAAGAAGCTTCAATATCTCCTTTTGAGCTTCAAAAAGCAGATGAACTATTTATTACAAATGCAGTTCAAGGAATTATTCCTATTACAAAATATCGTAAAAAAGAATTTGACACTATTGTTTCAAATTCCTTATTGCCAAAACTAAATTTAAAAGCTAGAATGAGTTAATTGTAACTGGGGTTTTCTGGTGCGTTTGACCAGAGGACATAATCGCCCCCAAATTCAATCATTTTTTCTTTCCAAAAATTTATATTGGTTTTTCCGATGATGCTGTTGTTATAATTATTTGGCGCCACAACCCAACTATTTACTTGTAATTCCTGCTCAAGTTGTTGACTTTCCCAGCCAGAATACCCTAGAAAAAAGCGTATTTGATCTTTCTTTAACTTGTCTTCTTTTAGCAAATCAATGATAGCATTAAAGTCTCCCCCCCAATAAATACCGTTTGATATTTCGATACTATCCGGAATAATTTCTGGTATACAATGAATAAAATAGAGGTTGTCTTGTTCCACTGGGCCGCCATTATAGACGGGTAGTTTTGAATTTACTTCTGGCACAAAATCCCGAAGTCTATATTCTAGGGGTTTGTTGAGGATAAAGCCAACGAAACCGTTTGTGTTATACTCTGCTAAAAGTACAACGGATCTATTAAAAGAAATATCTCCAATAATGGAAGGTTCCGCGACTAATAATAGGCCTTTGGCTGGTTTTAAGGTAGTCATAGAGGTTCTTTAGGTATAGAGGATTTTTAAATATATACAATATTCTTAAAAATACCAAAAAATAGCGAAATACCTATTGAAATTGAATTAAATGCAGCTAAAAAGCTAAAATATTATATATTTTGAAGTTTTAGGGAATAAAAAATCCTTCTTTCCAAATAAATGATAAGAAGGACTTTAATGTTGTAAAATATTGTTTACAATTAGTTTACGCTGTTTTGTAAATCTGAACCTGCTTTGAACTTTACTACATTTTTAGCAGCAATTTTAATAGTTTTCCCAGTTTGTGGGTTTCTACCTTCTCTTGCAGCTCTTTTAGATACTGACCAAGATCCGAAACCTACTAGAGATACTCTGTTGCCTTTTTTAAGGGATTTTTCAACGTTGCCTAAGAATGACTCTAAAGATTTCTTAGCAGCAGCTTTTGTAATTCCGGCATCAGCTGCCATTGCATCGATTAAATCTGATTTGTTCATAATTTTTTAAATTAAATTGTTGGTTAAACTTCGATTAATTGCTCTACAAATTTAACAGGAATATCCGTTCAGGCAAGTAACCACGCAGTAAATCACTGATTTTGTTAATAACTTAGACTGTTTGTTAATAAACTGGAGCGAAATTAATGGAATTTTAGCGAAATCAATGCTGACAGGGGTTTACGATAGTTTAGAATCTTCACTAAATGTATAACCGTTTAAAAGTGAAGCAACCTCCATTTTTCTTTTCCCAGGAAGTTGAATTTCTTCAAGTAGTATATAACCATCTAAACAAGCGACTTTTAGTTCTTTTTTTGAAGTTTGAATCGTTCCAGGTTTAAAATCATGCTCCATTTTTTCAAAAGTAGCTGTATAAACCTTAGTTTTTAATTCTTCATTAGCATTGTAGAGCATAGACCATGCAGCAGGGTAAGGAGAGAGGCCGCGAATAAAAGCATCAATAGTTTCTCCACTTTTTTTCCAATCGATACGTGTGTTTTCAGGAGTTAATTTTGGGGCTTCCTTTAAGGTATTGTTTATTGGCTGTGGTTTTGGAGTAACATTTCCTGTTTCAATTAATTTCAATGTATCTACTACAAGCTGGCTTCCAGTATCCATTAACGTATCGTGAAGCGTTGCAGCAGTTTCTCGACTTGCAATTAAAACTTCTTTACTACTAATTATTGAACCAGTATCAATTTTTTCATCAATAAAAAAAGTAGTGACCCCCGTTTTTACTTCATTATTTATTATCGCCCAGTTAATTGGAGCGGCTCCACGATAGTGTGGAAGTAATGAGGCATGGAGGTTGAATGTACCGTATTCGGGCATTTGCCAAACTACCTTTGGAAGCATTCTAAAAGCAACAACAACTTGAAGATTAGCATTTAATTTCTTTAACTCTTCTAAAAAAGCTTCGTTTTTTAAATTTGTAGGTTGTAGGATTTTCAAATTTTGAGAAAGGGCGTATTCTTTTACTGCTGAAGCCATTAATTTTCTGCCACGGCCTGCGGGTTTATCGGGTGCCGTAATTACCCCAACAATATTTTTTCCGGCTTCCACCATTTTCTTTAAAACTCCGACTGCAAAGCCAGGGGTTCCCATAAACACTATATTTAGATCTTTCAATTTTTTTTAATTTAAATAATATTGATTTTTTGGATTGCTTTGTATCTTTTCGGCCTCCATTAATAGCCGAATTACCGGCAAAATATTTTCTTCAGCAAAAGTAAGTTTTTCTGAAATTTCTCGTGAGTTTAAATCTTCTCCTTCCAGTAATGCCAGTATTTTCTTTGCAAGTTCTCGAGTTTCTGCTTTTGTAAGTCTAGCAATTTGTGGCTTGCAAACGGAACAAATACCACACTTTGTTGCAGTAGTTTCATCAAAATAAGTAACCAATTGGATGCTTCGGCAAGTCTTGGAATTTTCTATATACTTGAGAACCGAATTAACCTGAACTAATTTTTTTCGGTTTAAAGCTTCCACTTCACGGGAGATTATATTTATCGTTTTATCATCTTCTCTTGGCACAAGAAACGTAAGTGTGGCGTCGGTTGTTTGCAAATTCATTTCAACAACTTGGTCTCGTTCCATTTTTTTTAAAACGTTTATTATGGTTTCGATGGATTGTCCAGTTTTTGCTGCAATTAAATCAAGGTTTATAGAAGTGGGCATTTCAAAAATACCACCATAAATTCTTAAAATGGTTTTTCCAATAACAGAAGTGGCAATATCATTGCCAAAATATGCAAGTATTTTTTCTGATGAAATTAAAAATTGAAGCATGGATTTTCTACCAAATTCCTGCGATAGTTGAATAACACCCAAACGGTCTAAGCTATTGAGAGCATTGTAGGTGAGCATTGCATTGAGCGCATATACTTTGCAAAATTCTGAAAAGCCAAAGTTATGCTTGGTAAATTCGCCTTCCCCATATGAAATTTGAAAATAATTGTTTAGCGTTCTATAAATCTTTTTTAAATCGGAGGTTTTTGGGATTGAATCCACAAATTGTTGTTTTACATATATTTTGTCGTACTCATTATATAAAAGTATAGCAACGGCAGATTCGTCATCACGTCCTGCGCGTCCTGCCTCTTGAAAATAACCTTCAAGACTTTCAGGTATTTGTAGGTGAATTACAAAACGCACATTAGGGTGATCAATGCCCATTCCAAAAGCGTTTGTTGCAACCATGGTAGAAGTTGTGCCGCTTCTCCAAGAGTGTAATTTTTGTGCTTTTTCCTTGGCTGAAATTCCACCGTGATAAAAAGTTGCAGAAATACCTAAGCTATTAAGTTGGTTGCTAATTTCGATTGTACTTTTTCTACTTCTTACATATACAATGGCAGAGCCTGAATTGTTTTTAAGTAATTGTTCGGTTTTATATAGTTTATCATCAACTTTAAAAACCTGATACGATAGGTTTTCACGGACAAAAGAATTTTTAAAAACAGCAGGAAGTTCCATCCGTAATTCAGAAATGGTATCGTCTAATACTTCTGAAGTTGCCGTAGCAGTAAGTGCAATTATTGGAACTAGGGGGTGGATTTCCCGAAGTACTGTAATATTTCTATAAGTAGGACGAAAATCATTTCCCCATTGCGAGATACAGTGTGCTTCATCAACCGCAATCAAATTAACGTTCATCTGTCGAATATAATTTTGAACTATTTCTTGTTGTAACCTTTCGGGAGAGAGGTAGAGAAATTTGTAATTTCCGTAAAGGGCGTTGTCTAAAAGTGTGTTTAATTCATCAAAGCCAATGCCGCCGGTTAATTTTAATGCTTTAATTCCTTTTTCTTTTAAGGCATTTACTTGATCGTCCATCAACGCAACTAATGGGGAAACAACGATGCAAATTCCTTCCATTGTCATAGCGGGAACCTGAAAACACAACGATTTCCCTCCTCCAGTAGGTAAAAGTGCTACGGTATCTTTACCATTTAATACCGATGCGATAATAGCTTCCTGCATTGGTTTGTAGGAAGTATAACCCCAGTATTTGGTTAAGATTTCGTTTGCATTTTTCAAATTATAGCTTGAGTTTGTTTAATATGAAAGCTACACGTTCTGGAATCGATCCAAGTGGTACTTCGTTAATTGTATATCCGAATTTTTCATAGCCGTTTTTTAAGAATTGAAAAATTTCTTTTGCCTGATCAAAGGATTCATAACGTTCATTATCTTGATGGTATATGTCTTCCCACGGAGGAAGCACGAAGATTGCATCGTATTTATTTTCAAAGCAGGTTTTAGAAAAAATATCTGAATACTCCGTTTTTACAAAATCCATATAAGCCGTGACATCTGGCATGCCACGGTCATAAAAAAGAATGGGTTTTTTACAGCTTTCTCCGTCCTGAAATTGTTTTAACCTACCATTTAATAATTTCTCACTAAAAAGGATGGGGTTTTCTAAAAATAATTGTTCAATACCTTCTTTTTGAGCTTCAAGAATCACATCTCTTGATATTTCATGCATCACTTGATAGCCTTTTTTTTCCAGAAAATTTATCAATGCTGTTTTTCCTGAACCTGGCCCGCCGGTGATTACAATTCTTTTTGTGTCCAAAATTATACTTTTGTACAAAGTAAGTAAATAAATATTTGTGGTGAAAGTGTATATTTGTTGCTTAGATGCTAATATTTATTGATGAAGCAAGATAAAAACACCACCGAATTTTACGAACGTTTAAAAAATCAACTAGCAGAGGACACTACATGGCCTTCGCCATACCTGTTTAAGTTTATAGTCCCCGCCAGTCTTGAGAAAATTGCCGAAATAGCTGCTATTTTCGATAAGACTGATGCTGAAATTAACACCCGAGATTCGGCAAAAGGCACTTACACAAGTGTTTCAATAAAAGTTACTATGGAATCTCCAGATGCTGTTGTAAAAAAATATCTTGAAGTTTCCAACATTGAAGGTGTAATTTCACTATAATTTTTAGTATTTTGCGTGTGAAATGATTTTCAATCTTTCCGAATAAAATAAATCTTCCCTTAACAACAACAATTTGATACAAGAAGTAGCCCAGATAGAGTACAATACAGAACGCTCAAAATTAATTATTCCTGAATATGGACGCCATATTCAAAAAATGGTAGATCACGCCATTGCCACTGAAGACAAGCAAGAACGCAACAAAATTGCCAAAGGCATTATAGCTGTTATGGGGAATCTAAATCCCCATCTTCGTGATGTGCCAGATTTTCAACCAATGCTTTGGGATCAACTTTTTATTATTTCAGATTTTAAATTGGACGTAGATTCTCCTTTCCCCATACCTTCCAGAGAAGAGCTTATGGAGCGTCCTGAACCCTTAGAATATCCTCAGAATCATCCAAAATATCGTTTTTACGGAAATAATATTAAAAGAATGATTGATGTTGCCAATAATTGGGAAGAAGGTGATAAAAAAGAGGGGCTTGTCCTTACGATTGCTAACCACATGAAAAAATGCTTCCTTAACTGGAATAAAGATACCGTAGAAGATGATGTGATTTTTGCACATCTTTTTGAGCTTTCAGATGGAAAAATCAATCTTAAAAACAGCGATGAAGATTTAAGTGATGCGTCCAACTTGTTAAAAAGCAAAAAACGTTTTAACACCAATAATTCTTCGAAAAAAAATTACAAATCAAACAACAACCGCAACAACAACCGTAAGCGTTAATAAACTTTTCAACCGTTATTTATGGGAACTTTTCAAATTGAAGGCGGGCATAGACTTAAAGGTGAAATTACACCACAAGGTGCCAAAAACGAAGCCTTGCAAATTCTTTGCGCTGTATTATTGACACCGGAAAAAGTAGTTATAGAAAACATTCCGGATATTCTTGACGTCAATAAATTGATAAAAATATTAGAAAATCTTGGCGTAAAGATTCAAAAATTAGGAAAAGGAAAATTCGCCTTTACAGCGGATGAAATTAACCTAGAATACCTAGAATCAGAACTTTTTAAGCAGGAGGGAAGCTCCCTTCGTGGTTCAATAATGATTGTGGGGCCCTTATTGGCAAGGTTTGGCAAAGGGTATATCCCTAGACCTGGGGGTGATAAAATTGGGAGAAGAAGATTAGATACCCATTTTGAAGGGTTTATAAATCTTGGCGCAAAATTTCGCTACAATAAAGAAGAACGTTTTTATGGAGTGGAAGCACCCAATGGTTTAAAGGGTGCCTATATGCTTTTAGACCAAGCTTCGGTAACTGGAACTGCCAACATCGTAATGGCGGCAGTTTTAGCGAAAGGAACGACTACAATTTATAACGCAGCATGTGAGCCCTATATTCAGCAACTTTGTAAAATGCTAAATGCTATGGGGGCCAATATTAACGGGGTTGGTTCAAATTTATTGGTTATTGAAGGGGTTGCAGATTTAAAAGGATGCACACACCGCATTTTGCCTGATATGATTGAAATTGGTAGCTGGATTGGACTTGCAGCTATGACTAAAAGTGAAATAACAATTAAAAATGTTAGTTGGGAAAACCTTGGTATTATTCCAGATACTTTTAGAAAACTTGGTATTACGCTCAATAAAAAAGGAGACGATATTCATATTCCGTTACAAAAAGAATACGAAATACAAGGCTATATAGACGGATCGATACTTACAGTTGCAGATGCACCTTGGCCTGGTTTTACACCAGACCTTTTAAGTATTGTACTTGTGGTTTGTACTCAAGCAAAAGGAAGTGTACTTATTCATCAAAAAATGTTTGAAAGCCGTTTGTTCTTTGTAGATAAGTTAATTGATATGGGAGCGAAGATTATTCTTTGCGATCCACATAGAGCTACTGTAATTGGGCATAATTTTCAATCAAATTTAAAGGCTACAACGATGGTTTCTCCAGATATTCGCGCAGGAATTTCACTGTTGATTGCAGCACTTTCCGCCCAAGGCGTTAGTACCATTCATAATATAGAACAGATTGATCGTGGTTATGAGAATATAGACGAAAGACTTCGAGCAATAGGCGCAAAAATTACAAGAACAGAACCGTAAGTACTTTACCCTTTTCGGTTTTTATTTATTTCATCTTGAAGTTTTCTACGTAACTTTTGTTCACGCTCCAGGCTATTTCGACGGTAATCTTCTAATTCTATCTCCATCTCAGCCATTTTTAACTGTGCTGCGTTTGTAATTTTATGGCTATTTAAAAAACGGTAGAATAAAAATCCACTAATGGCTAATAAGACAATAATAATACCCCACATTATCGTATTGTAGGTAACCTTTGACACTAAGGTTCCGAAGAAGAGAATACCGTCTTCTTTTTCTTTTGATATAGCAAGATTTTGCTTTGTATCATTTAAGTTTTTTCGAAGTGAATCAATTTCCTTATTTCTTATTCCTAATGCTTCTTCTTGAGAATTAATGTTTTTTTCTAAAGCCGCAACTGTATCTAAAATATTTCTTTTTAAAGTGGCTAATTTTACTTTTTTAATAACCTTATATTCCTGATAACTATTGCTTTTCTCAAAGGTTTCAGTCAGTTGGTCGTTAAGTGAGTTTTTTATAACTTGAATTGAGTCTTGTGCTGTTGCGTTCAACGAAAATAGAAATAGCGGAAAGATCAGTATTAAAATTTTCTTCATAGTGTTGGTTTTATTAGAGTGTGTTCTTTTAACTGTGCAAGAGTAGCAAAATTGTATAGAACAAAATAAAATTACACTTTATTTACATTTTATTTAACAAGGCTATAAAGATCTTTTGATATTTAGGACAAAGCAGCTTTGTAAATATTTAGGCAGCGTTCACGCGCTTCTTTATGAGCTACCATTTTATTTGGATAGGTACTGCTTCCATATTCAGGCACCCATTTTTTTATGTATGTATATTCTTTATCAAACTTTTCAATTTGAATAGTTGGGTTAAAAATACGAAAATAAGGTGCGGCATCAACACCACATCCTGCTGCCCATTGCCAGTTACCAACATTACTAGCCATTTCATAATCGCTTAATTTTTCAGCAAAATAAGCCTCACCCCAACGCCAATCAATCAAAAGGTGCTTACATAAAAAACTTGCCACTAGCATTCGTACTCTATTATGCATAAATCCAGTTTCGTTTAGCTGTCGCATGCCAGCATCAACAAGGGGGTAACCTGTTTTTCCTTCTTTCCAAATTTGAAATTCTTCCTCGTTGTTACGCCATTTTATACGGTCGTACTTTTTTTTAAATGCATTTTTCACTGTCTCGGGGAAATGCCAAAGAATTTGCATAAAAAATTCCCTCCAAATTAATTCTTGCCAAAATAGCTCATTTGTCTCAGAAGTCGCTTTTTTTATCATCTGTCGAATACTCACTGTCCCAAAACGAAGGTGAGTTCCTAGATGTGTTGTAGCATCTTCCGCTGGAAAATTTCTTTTAGCTTCGTAATTTTTAATTGTAGTTAAAGAAACATCAAAACTAGGAACTCTAATTTTTGATTTTTTAAAACCAATATCACTTAAAGAAAGATTAGGAAGTTTTAAATTTTTATAAAGTTTATCAAAATGCGATTTAGTGTTGAATTTTTCTTCTTGATATTCTGAAATAAATTTTTTCTTCCATACTTTCATATAGGGAGTGTAAACAAGGTAAGGGGCACCATTGTCTTTTACAACTTCATTTTTTTCAAAAATCACCTGATCTTTATAGGTTGTGAAACCGATATTTTTTCGTGAAAGAAGCTTTTCAATATTCTTATCCCGTGCTTTTGCATAGGGTTCGTAATCGTGATTTGTTAATACATTTTGAACATTAAATTCAGCTAAAACGTTTTCAAATACTTGTTCAACTTTGCCTTGATACACTGCAATACTACTTCCATACTTCTTTAATTCAGCGCGCATTTTTTGAAGCGTTTCAAAAATGAAAGTAATGCGTAAATCGTCTTTTGGAAGTTCATTTACTATTTCTGTATCGAAAATGAATATAGGAAGCACAGGATGTTTTCCATGAAGCGCATTAAAAAACCCGACATTGTCAGTTAACCTTAAATCTCTTCGAAACCAAAAAATAGTAATTTTTTCTGCCAAATTACTTGCTATTTGCTTTGCTTAATTGAAAGTTTCTTATTCATACGTAAAAGCCTGTAGGTTTTAGCTTCAACAGACTTATTTTCAAGTCTTAACCGGAGTATTTTTCTTAATAAACTTAACATAATGTATCTTTTTTCTTTAAAATTAGTTTGTTTTAGTAAATCAAAAAAAGATTAAACAAAAAATTAACAATTATCGATTGTAATACGTATAGCTTTAGTTTGCAGTACTAGTAAAGGTTAATATAGTTAACATATTTAAGCTTTTCTTAACTATTAAAAATATCGCTTATTGTATTTTCGTAGGATATATACACACCTTAAAACCATTACAATGAAAAAGATTATTTTACTTTTTTCTGCCTTGATGCTAACAGTTAGTATTCAGGCTCAAGTACAAACTCCTCAAGCAAGCCCTTTTCAAAAAATAGAGCAAAAAGTAGGTTTAACAGATGTTACTCTTGAATATTCACGTCCTTCTATGAAGGGTAGAGCTATTTTTGGAGCTTTAGTGCCTTATGATAAAATGTGGCGTACTGGCGCGAATGCAAGTACAAAAATTACATTTAGTGATGGGGTTGAAATTGGGGGTAAGACCCTAAAAGCAGGTACTTATGCGGTTTATACAACACCAAGTGCTTCTAGCTGGGATGTATATTTTTATAGTGATGCATCAAGCTGGGGAACTCCAGAAAATTGGGATGAATCGAAAGTTGCAGCAAAAGTGACTGTTGCTGCATATCCATTACCGATTGATATTGAAACTTTTACAATGTCTCTTGATGATTTAACAAATGATTCTGTTGTATTAGGTATGATGTGGGAGAAATCTTATGTAGGCGTGCCAATTAAGTTTTTTACAGATAAAGCAGTTACAGCTGGAATTGAAAAAACGATGAATGGTCCTAGCGCAGCTGATTACTATGCCTCGGCTGTTTACTATTTAGAGTCTGGCAAAGACATTAATCAGGCTAAAACATGGATTGATAAAGCGATTGATATGAACAAAGAGCCTGCTTTCTGGCAACTACGTCAAAAATCTTTGATTTATGCTAAAGCGGGTGATAAAAAAGGAGCTATTGAGGCTGCGAAAAAATCATTAGAATTAGCTAAAACAGCTGGGAATACAGATTATGTAGCTTTAAATGAGAAGTCGTTAAAAGAATGGGGTGCTAAATAATAGGCATTCTCATATAGATAAAAAAAGCCCCAATTTGGGGCTTTTTTTATCTATTTCCTTTTTCATTTTTGTTTTGCCGATACCGTGCTAAAAGCTCTCTTTTAAAATCATCTTCCGTTTTTTTTAGGATAATTATTTTTTTGGGAGATATAACCTTTCTTAGGGCTTTAATCATTTGCTTACGTAATTCTAATTCTTCTGTTTGTATAGAAAAACTTTTATCAATAAGTGTATTTGCTTCCGCTTCACTTAGATTATCTAGGCCTGCACGTAGTTTAGAAAAAATTTCATTTTTTTCTTTTTTTCGTAACTCATGAAATTTATCGTCAAATTCATTATAAATAGGCCAAAACCTTTCAGCTTCTGAAGATGTTAATGCTAACTTCTCAGTAATATAAGCTGTTTTGAGTGCCTTAATCTTTTCATGCTTTCCATCCTGTGCTTGGGCCGCAACGGTACATACTAAAAGTAAAAAAAGTAATTTTTTCATTATTCGGTTATTAAAGTTTCTTCATCAACATTTTCTAGGAGATAGTCTTTCAATGTAACCTCTGAAAATTGTTGGTTTTTTAAATTTAAATCTGTAATATCTTCATCATCTATATAAGAAGTAAGTTCATAGAGGTCAATATTTAAATTACCTTCTTCAATATAGGTGTCAATAGCTGCCAATTGTAGGGTGTCAAGGTTAGAGTTGGTAGTATTCGTAGCGTTAAAGGTTACAAAGCCAATAACCAAACTAGCTGCAATTGCGGCGGCATAGCCAAAATACTTTTTTGGAAATAATGAAATAACCTTCGTAGGTTTTTCTTCTTCTTTTAAGGTTTTTAAAATATTTTCTTCTAAACCTTCAAAATAATTTTCAGGCGTTTTAAAACCAGTAACTTTAGGAAGATTATTTGCTTTGATTTTTCCTAAAAGTTGTGCGTCAAAATTCTCGAAATAATTTTCGGGAGTAATAAAACCTGTATTTTTTTTCTGTTTTTTCATTTCCAAACTATGACTCTAAATTCCTTAAAGAGTTTCATCTTGTGTTTTTATATATTCTGTAATTTTCTTTACTGCAATGTGATAGCTGCTCTTTAAACCGCCTACAGAAGTTTCCAATATAGCAGACAGCTCTTCGAAAGTATGATCTTCAAAATATTTCATTGTAAAAATTAACCGCTGTCTTTCGGGTAGTGTTGCAATTGCTTTTTGAAATTGAAGCTGAATAGTATTCCCTTCAAAATAAACATCACTCTCTAATTTGCGTACCGCATTATCTTTTACATTGTCTATTGAAATATTGTTGCGTTTTGCTTTTTTGTTGAGAAAAGTAATGGATTCATTTGCTGCAATTCGGTACATCCACGTATGCAGCTTACTTTCACTTTTAAAGGAATTGATGTTTCTAAATATTTTTATAAAGGTATTCTGAAGCACATCATCAGCATCAGCATGATCCAAAACCATATTTCGAATTTGCCAATAAAGGCGTTCCTTGTATTGAGAAACAAGTTCTCTGAAAGCGGATTCCTTTTCCGTTTCAGTCTGTAATGCCGCTACCAATTCTTTTTCTTCAACCATTTTTAAGTGCGCAACTTAATAATAGGACTGCGATATAAGAGAATGGTTTAATGCAACACGTAGCTTTATGCAAGCGATTGCATTTCTACCAAACTGTAATAAACACCTTTTTTCTCTAAAAGTTCTTGGTGTTTGCCTTGTTCCACGATTTTTCCTTTGGAGAGTACCACAATATTGTCTGCATTTTGAATGGTAGAAAGTCTATGTGCAATAACGATGGAAGTTCTGTTTTTCATCATTTTTTCTAAGGCATCTTGCACCAAACGCTCACTTTCAGTATCTAAAGCAGATGTCGCTTCATCCAAAATCATTATTGGAGGGTTTTTAAGTACGGCACGCGCTATACTTAAACGTTGTTTCTGGCCACCACTAAGTTTGTTTCCGCTGTCACCAATATTGGTTTCAAAACCATCAGGCAACTCTTTAATAAACTCGTATGAATTACTTATCTCGGCAGCTTCCAGCAATTCAGAATCTGAAGCTAATGGTTTTCCGAGTTTTAAATTGTTTGCTACGGAATCATTAAAAAGAATAGAATCTTGTGAAACGATGCCCATTAAACCGCGCAATGACCTCTTTGAAATATCTTTTATATCAACACCATCAATTTCAATGCTTCCTTTATTTACATCGTAAAAACGCGTTAATAGGTTTGCAATCGTGCTTTTTCCACTACCGGACTGGCCAACCAATGCTACGGTTTTTCCTTTGGGGATTTCAAGCGAAAAATCTTTCAATACATATTGATCATCGTATTTAAACGAAATATTCTTGATTGAAATAGTGCCGTCAAAACCTTCTTTCTGCACTGGGTTTTCAATATCAGTAATTGTATTTTTTGCTTCCAACAATTCCAAAATTCGATGTGCAGAACCATCTGCGCGTTTCACGGAATAACTAGCTTTCGCAATGGCTTTAGCAGGAGTTAAAATGTTGTATGCTAGCATAATGTAGCCAATAAAGAAGCTGGCTTCCAGGGTTCTGTCAACAAAAACTAAGTACCCACCATACACCAATAGAATCCCAATTGTAATAATTCCTAAAAGCTCACTAACCGGAGATGCTAAGTTTTGTCTGTTTAGTACAGCATTAGAATATTTATAAAACCGCTGGTTGCTATCTTCAAATTTCTTTTGGAAAAGACTTTCAGCATGAAAAGCTTTTATAATCCGTAATCCACCCATAGTTTCTTCGAGAATGGAAAGAAACGTTCCTTGTTCTTGTTGTACTTTTAAAGACCCTTTTTTAAGAGATTTACCTATTTTTGATATTAAAAACCCCGAAATAGGAAGAAATAAAAATACAAAAAGTGTAAGTTTTGGACTTATAAAGAGCATCGTAGCCAAGGAAAAAATGATCGTTAAAGGCTCACGAACAATCATTTCTAATACAGAAAGCACGGAGTTTTTTACTTCATCCACATCACCACTTAATCGTGAAATAGTATCTCCTTTTCTTTTTTCAGAATAGAACGCTAAAGGAAATTGGATTACTTTGCTATAAAGGTCATTTCGTAAATCTTTTAGTACTCCATTTCGCAGAAACGTAGAGTAAAACATAGCTAAATAATTACTCAAATTTTTCAATAAAAAAAGTGAAATTATAATGCCAACCATATACATAAGCACCTTAAATTCACCGTGTTTATTGATGTTGTCAATAATAAAGTAATTAAGGTATTCTTGAGAAAAATCTTTTATTGTAGAAATCCCTTCATAAATAGGTTTAGTTTCAAGGGTACGATTATCACTAAAAATAATTTCTAAAACAGGAATCAATGCTACAAATGAAAGGGTGCCAAATAATGCGTAAAGCACATTAAAAAAGATATTTAAAAAAGCATATCTCTTGTATGGATAGGCGTAACGCAGTATTTTTTTGAAATAATTCATTAACTAATATTTAGTTGTGCGGCAATAGTATCGATTTTCTTCTGAAGTATTTTTTCAAAATTCTCTTTTTCAAAAGTATTTACGCTAATGTAGAACTTTATTTTTGGTTCTGTGCCGCTTGGTCGTGCAGCAATTTTGCTGCCATCTTCGGTATAATAAATTAATACATTGGATTTTGGCAGGTTTAATGACAATTTTTCCTGTTTTACAAAATCTGTTGTTTCATTTTTTGAAACATCGTCCATTCGCACCACTTTGCTTCCAGCAATTTCTTTAAAAGGATTTTCACGAAGGGTTTTCATAATAGATGAAATCTCTTCAGCACCTTGTTTTCCTTTTTTAGTAATTGAAATTAGATGCTCGCGATAGTTCCCAAATTGATTGTAAAGTGTATTCAAGTATTGAAACATACTGCTGTTTTCACTTTTCTTTTGTGCTGCAATTTCACAAGCGAGTAGAGCAGCGGTAACGGCATCTTTATCACGTACAAAATCGCCTACTAAATATCCAAAACTTTCTTCCCCACCACCAATAAAGTCAAGTGCTGGGAAATCATTGATCATTTTGGCAATCCACTTGAAACCTGTGAGTCCTTCAATGTATTTCACATTAAAATGAGTAGCTATTTTTTCAACCATGGGTGTAGAAACAATTGTAGAAGCCACAAATTGGTGTCCGTTAATTTTTCCAGCGTTTTGCCATTGTTCTAGAAGGAAGTGCGTCATCAAAACCATGGTTTGGTTTCCATTTAGCAAAACCATCTTATTGTCCTCATTTCTAACAGCAATCCCTAATCTGTCGCAATCTGGATCGGTACCAATTACTATATCTGCGTTTTCTTTTTCGGCGAGCTCTAAAGCCATTTTTAAGGCAGCAGGTTCTTCCGGATTGGGAGATTTTACTGTTGGAAAATCACCGTTTGGCTCCGCTTGTTCTTTAACGATAGCAACATTTTTATACCCAGCCAGCTCTAAAACTGTAGGTATCATTGTAATTGAAGTTCCGTGAAGTGACGTAAATGCAATCTTTATAGTATCTTTTGCTGTTTGCGAAGTATTAAAGCTTCCGTTTTCAACGGAAGCTTTTGCGAAGGCTTCATCCACTTCTGTAGCTATAATTTGAATCAAATTTTCGTTTGCTTCAAATTTTATATCTTCATATTTAAGTGAATTTATTTCAGCAATTATTTCCCCATCTTGTGGTGGAACTAACTGCCCGCCATCTTCCCAGTATACTTTATAACCGTTGTATTCTGGTGGGTTGTGAGAAGCTGTTAAAACGATTCCGGCTTGACAATTTAAATATTTTACAGCAAAAGAAAGTTCGGGTGTAGGGCGTAATTCAGAAAAAAGAAAAACTTTTATTCCATTTGCAGAAAAAACGTCTGCCACTATTTTTGCAAACTCCTTACTATTATGCCTACAATCGAACGCAATTGCAACCTTAATTTCTTGATTTGGAAATTGTTTAATTAGGTAATTTGAAAGTCCTTGCGTATTTTTTCCTAAGGTATATTTATTAATGCGGTTATCGCCAAGGCCCATTATACCACGCATTCCACCGGTACCAAACTCCAAGTTTTTATAAAAGCTATCTTCCAATCCTTCAGGATCGTTAGCAATCATTTCTTTTATGTTTTGTTGGGTTTTAGTATCGAAAAAGGGGGTGAGCCATTGGTTGACGCGAGCTAAAATTTTTGGATCTACGTAAATCATTCACTTTATTTAAAGGTGCAAAAATAGGAATTTATAAAGTGCTATTGAGCAAAATCCAGTTTATAAATTTGAGAACCCTTATATACTTTATGTATTTAAAGGGAATTTAAGCAAGAACTATAGCAGTCTTAAAGCTTAAAACTGCTCTTTAATTATGTAGTTCCGCGAATCTTTTTTACTTCTGAGAATTAATTCCCCTAAAAACCCTGCAAGGAATAGCTGGGTTCCTAAAACCATAGCCGTAAGTGCGATAAAAAACTCTGTTCGCTCAGCAATAAGTCTTCCAGTTGGATTTATAAAAAGCTTGTCGATACCCAGAAAAAGTGCAAAGCAAAAGCCAATAAAAAGCATTAATGCGCCCCATGCACCAAATAAGTGCATAGGTCGTTTTCCAAATCGAGATAAAAACCAAATGGTTATCAAGTCCAAAAATCCACGTATAAAACGTTCTGCGCCAAATTTTGTGGTGCCATATTTTCTGGCTTGATGCAAAACAGCTTTTTCAGCTATGTTGCTAAAACCTGCATTTTTTGCCAATACAGGAATGTAACGGTGCATTTCACCTGTAACCTCAATACTTTTTACAACGTCTTTTTTATATGCTTTGATCCCGCAATTAAAGTCGTGTAGCTTAACGCCAGAAGTTTTTCGTGCGGCGTAATTAAATAATTTGGAAGGCATATTTTTGCTAAGTACTGAATCGTATCGTTTCTTTTTCCAGCCAGAAACCAGATCGAAACCTTCTTCGGTAATCATTTTATACAATTCAGGTATTTCTTCTGGATTGTCTTGTAAATCGGCATCCATGGTGATTATTACCTCTCCTTTTGCCATGGCGAAACCAGCATGTAGCGCTTGCGATTTTCCGTAGTTTTTCTGAAAACGAATTCCTTTTACGGCTGGATTTTTTTTAGATAGCGATTCAATAATCTTCCAAGAATTATCGTTGCTTCCATCGTCAATAAATATCAGCTCGTATAAAAAACCGTTGGATTGCATCACGGACGCAATCCAACGGTAAAGTTCATTAAGTGATTCTTCTTCGTTTAGAAGAGGTATGACTATGGATAAATTCATTAATAATTAAATTTGTTGTGGTGGATTTTTCTTCATAATTAATCCTGCAAACAAAGAAATAATAAATCCAAAGAATAAAGTTGCTATCAATGCAAATGCTGACATAATTAAAGGAGACATAAACTTAGCAGACATATCCATTGCAACCTTTATTTGTTCTTCAGTCATGTTTGGATTTTGCTCAATCATTTGTTCTCTTGAAAAATCTAATGTATTTTGAACGAAATTTGGATCTATATAATTCATAAATATATAGTTGAAAATAACAGCAATAATTCCTGCAACAATACTGATAGCTAAACCAGTTTTTAATGCCTGACCTAACGTTAAATACCCTGCGTTTGAAGCTTTATAGGCTTTTATTCCATACGAAATTACGCCCACAGAAATTACTAATTGAAGCACAGTTAACCACCATGGGCGATCTATATGTGCGTCCAATACATATGAAATTACTTGCAATACGATAGATAATAATGCCAAAAGCACCCCGTAATTAAGCGCTATTTTTTTAACTGAAGTTGGTTGAGTTTCCATTTTTTTAAATAGTTTTTTTGGTTCAGGTTGTTAGTAAACAAAGATAGCAAAACGTTACATTTGTGAGCAATTTTGCAATGAATTAAAAAAGTGAATAATTTTGTTGCTAATTTCCAATAAATACTTAAATTTGCAAACTCAATTCCGAAAGGTCGGAAATGTGCATTTTTAAAATATAATAATTAGTTAGAGAGATGAAAAAAGGTATCCACCCAGAAAATTATAGATTAGTTGCTTTTAAGGACATGAGTAACGAAGATGTTTTCCTTACAAAGTCAACTGCAGATACAAAAGAAACTATCGAAGTTGATGGTGTTGAGTATCCTTTGGTAAAGATGGAGATTTCACGTTCTTCACATCCTTTTTACACTGGAAAAGCAAAACTTATCGATACTGCAGGACGTATTGACAAATTTAAAAACAAATACGACAAGTTTAAAAAACCTGCTGCTAAAGAAGCTAAAACTGAAGAGTAATCTTCAATTGCAACACTTCGAACTACCCTTAGTGTTTATAACAAAATTAAAGCCTTCGAGAAATCGAAGGCTTTTTGTTTTTAATTTGTCGATTGCTGAATTTTGATTAATATTGAATTTAATTTACAAGCTATAGTTTCGGTTTTTTTTAACAACCGTATATCCTAAATCTAAAATCTAAATGAACTATATCCTTTTTGACGGTACCGTCCGTAACCAACTTTTGCCATTTACATTTACCCGTCCAGTTGCAGATATTCGCGTGGGAATTTTAACCATTCGCGAAAAATGGGAGCATTTTTTAGGCTATACTACCACTACAGTAACCGAAGATTACCTTTCAGATAAATTCCCTTTTTTAGAGCTTGAGAAAAATATTTTGATTAATGCTTCTTTTCTACCTTCAGAAAATTTAGTGAATCTTATTAAAGGTTTAAATGAAAATCAAGCTATATTTTTAGAAGACGAAGCAATTGCCTTTTTTTCCTTAGAAGGGCAGGAGCCTGATTTTGATGCTTTTGATATTATTCAATACGAAGGTGATGATGTTTTTCGAATTAAAAATACTTGGGATATTTTTTCTAAAAATGCTGAAGCAATAAAACGCGATTTTGAAATGCTAACTACAGGAAGAGATTCGCAACCTATTCCTGAAGGAGTTTGGACAAAAAACCCAGAAAATATTTTTATAGAAGAGGGAGCAAACCTTGAGTTTTGTACTCTAAATGCTTCCGAAGGCCCCATTTATATTGGTAAAGATGCTGAAATCATGGAAGGTGCTTTGGTGCGTGGACCCTTTGCGCTATGCGAGCATTCCACCTTAAAGATGGGAGCTAAAATATATAGTGGTACTACCATTGGCCCACACAGTAAGGTGGGAGGAGAAGTGAATAATTCAGTGATTTTCGGATATTCTAATAAAGGGCATGATGGCTTTTTAGGAAATTCAGTTTTGGGTGAGTGGTGTAATTTAGGCGCAGATACAAACAATTCAAACCTTAAAAACAATTATGCTGAAGTACGCCTTTGGGATTATGAAAGGGAAGGTTTTGCCCGAACAGGATTGCAGTTTTGCGGACTAATGATGGGCGATCACAGCAAATGTGGCATCAATACAATGTTCAATACAGGAACCGTAGTTGGTGTAAGTGCTAATATTTTTGGGAGTGGTTTTCCACGAAATTTTGTTCCGAGTTTTAGTTGGGGTGGAAGCGGTGGATTTACACCCTATAAAACAGATAAGGCTTTTGAAGTAGCAAAAGTAGTGATGAGCCGTAGAAATATTGAGTTCTCAGAACAAGAAGCTAAAATTTTAGAACACGTTTTTGAAGAAACATCAAAGTGGCGAAAAGCTTAATGGAAAAATAAAAAATAGATTAATACACCAATAATTAGCAACATTACACTCCCAAATACAATTGCTAATCGTTTTTGTCGGCGCAATTCATTTTCTTTTAACTTTTGTTTAAAAGCGGCAAACTGCGCTGGAGAAAACTTTTTATAGTCTATAATTTTTCCATAACCTCCATTATACTTATTTACATTTTTCTCGAAAAGAGACTTTCTATTTCGTTTGTTATTTTTCAATGAAGCAATCATAGCAAAAACATGCCCAGCACCGTAGCTCATAGGAAAAAGAATAAAGTTGGTTAGTAAAACAATTTACAGATTATTTTGATTTCTTTACATGCTTCAACACTAAAAAGTTCTGAGGATTAATTCCCAACCCTGAAATTTTTTTATTTACAAAACGCACTGCCATATCATAAAACAAAGGAACTATTGGGGCATCTGCTACAATAATAGAATCCATTTTTGTGTAAAGTAATTTACGCGCTTCAATATTTGAAATAGAAAGTGATTTTACATAAAGGCTGTCAAAAACTGCATCTTTAAAATGCATATAATTAGGTCCGTTTGGAGCGAAATTTGGGCTGTAAAATAGCGATAAATAGTTCTCAGCATCTGGGTAATCAGCAATCCAACTAGCACGAAAAATATCCAGTTCGCCACTGCTTTTCATTTGCCGAAGCGTGGAAGGCGGCATGACATCGATAGTTACGCTTATTCCAAGTTTTTCAAGCTCACGCTGAATGTATTCACATAAATCTAAATACTGGCTATTAGTCCCTATAATTATCTCTGGATTTGTATCACCAGTTTCTGCTTTGTATTGTTCAATTAATTGTTTTGCTTTTTCAGGCTGATACGTATAACCATCAATTTCTGCATACCCAGGCAATCCTTTTGGAATAAACCCATGAATGGCTGGAATTCCCATTCCATTACGTAAATATGTGACCATTTTTTGGCGATCAAAACCATAATTTACTGCTTGGCGCAGTATTTTGCTCTTTATTTCTGGAGTATTTGCATTAAGAAAAAAACCTAGGTATTCTGTATTTAGATAAGGCCCAGTAATCATATATGCTAAATCCTCATACTTTGGTTGAAGTTTTCCGTGTGTAGTTAATAATTCGTCTTTATAACTACCATCTAATCCTGAAATGAAATCTAGTTTTCCTTGTGCAAACTGTAAAAATTCACTTTGTTTATCGGGTAAAAAAGTAATTGCAATAGCTTCTAAATAGGGGAGTTGCGTTCCATATTTATCTTTTTCGAAGTAAAGCGGGTTTTTTCTAAAAACCAATTTTACATTTTCTTCCCACATTTTAAATTGAAAAGGCCCTGTTCCCACAGGGTTTCTTCGGAATTCATTTCCGTAAAACGCTACAGCTTCTTTTGGCACAACGGAACAGTAACGCATTGAAAGTAGTCCTAAAAATGCTGGAAAGGGTTGCTTTAATTTTATAACGAAGGTTGTGTCGTTTTCGGCTTTGTAACTTTCTACGTAATTCATCACCCAACTTCCAGAAGACGCTATTTTTTCATCTGTTAAACGATTGAAACTATATACAAAATCAGTAGCGTTTACAGTTCGTGTTGAATCCTTTCCAAAAACTTTATTCTTATGAAAAAACACATCGTTTCTCAAAAAAAAAGTATAGGTGTATGTAGAATCGTTTATAATCCAACTTTTTGCAATGTCGGGTTCAATGTTTAAAGAATCATCAAGCTGTACTAAACCATTATACAATTGATTGTCTGGCCAAATTGCTTGCGGGTTTCTAGCAAAAGCAGGGTCTAGTGTTGGTATGTTTCCGTGTTCGTTATAACGAAAAACAAGGTGGTCTTTATCTGTTTCTGCGTTGTTTTGGCAGGAAAATAAAAAGAAAGTTGCACTTAAAAGTATAAGAAATCTGTACATTTTGAAGGATTACCGCGAAGACACGAATATATGAGTTTATTGTTTCATTTATGTCTATAAGCTAAAAATTTCAATATAAAAAAATCGTGTATTGGTGTGTAATAGTTTGTATTTTTGCAATCTTAATTACCAAAAATACAATAATGCTGCCTTCAAAAAAAGTTGCTTTTTACACACTAGGGTGTAAACTTAATTTCAGCGAAACTTCTACAATAGCCAGAAGTTTTGAAGGTGAAGGTTTTGATCGTGTAGAATTTTCAGAAAAAGCTGATATTTATGTCATTAACACCTGTAGCGTTACTGAAAATGCAGATAAGCGTTTCAAAACGATAGTAAAGCAAGCCCAAAAGGTAAATGAGGATGCTTTTGTTGCTGCAGTAGGTTGTTATGCGCAGTTAAAACCTGAAGAACTTGCTGCTGTTGATGGTGTAGATTTGGTTTTGGGCGCTACAGAAAAATTTAAACTTACTTCATATATAAACGATTTATTAGCACGACCAGAGCGTAGTCGTGGAGCTGGAGAAATACATTCCTGCGACATTGAAGATGCAGATTTTTATGTAGGTTCGTACTCCATTGGCGATAGAACCCGAGCTTTTTTAAAAGTGCAAGATGGGTGTGATTATAAGTGTACCTATTGCACAATTCCGTTGGCACGAGGTATTTCTAGGAGCGATACATTAGAAAATGTTTTAAAAAATGCTTTTGAAATTTCGCAGCAAGGAATAAAAGAAATTGTTCTTACAGGCGTTAACATTGGTGATTATGGAAAGGGTGAGTTTGGCAATAAAAAACACGAACATACTTTTTTAGAATTGGTTAAAGCTTTAGATGAAGTGGAAGGTATTGAGCGCCTTCGTATTTCTTCAATAGAACCAAATTTGCTTAAAAATGAAACTATAGATTTTGTTTCAAAATCGCGCACTTTTGTGCCGCATTTCCATATTCCCTTGCAAAGTGGAAGCAACGCTATTTTGAAGTTAATGCGCCGTCGGTATATGCGGGAGCTCTATTTGGAACGCATTGCAAAAACCCGTGAAGTCATGCCACACGCATGTATTGGCGTAGATGTAATTGTTGGTTTTCCAGGTGAAACAGAAGAATATTTTTTAGAGACGTATCACTTTTTAAATGATTTAGATATTTCATATTTACATGTTTTTACATATTCTGAACGCGATAATACGCCAGCTGCCGAAATGGAAGGTGTGGTTCCGATGAAGGTGAGGAATAAGCGTAGTAAAATGCTTCGTGGTCTTTCAGCAAAAAAACGCAGAGCTTTTTATGAAAGTCAGCTAGGAACTGAAAGAACCGTTCTTTTTGAGAGTGAAAATAAGGAAGGTTATATTCACGGCTTTACAGAAAACTACGTAAAAGTTAAAGCACCCTGGAATCCAGAATTGGTAAATACCTTACATAGAATACAATTAACTGAAATTGATGAAGATGGTTTGGTTCGGTTTAAAATTTTAGAAAAAACGTTGGTTTAAATATTAATTCCAACAGGTAATAAATTTTTATATTTTCTACGGTTTTTTCGCATAAAACCAGCTATTTCAGGACTTGTAGGGACTAAACTTATACCTCTATTTTTCACTTCTTCAAACACGGCTTTAATAAATATATCACGAAACCCTTGTTCTTCTAAGGCTTCAGACATTTCATATTTGGTTAGAAAAATTTTTCGATCCTGAAGTGCATATTCTATACGAGCCATGTTTTCACCAATTTCGAGCTCAAATTGTCTTAAAAATTCATTGTCGGTAATTTCAACATCTTCAATCATTGTGGGTTTACTTAAATTGTTTAAACTATTGTAAAATTAGTAAGCGTATGATTTTTATTTGAGGCGCTCAACCTAGAACATGAGGTTTGTATACAAAACATTGTTTTATATACAGTGTATAGGATGGTTGGTTTGATTTCAAAGTAATTATTAAAGAAATACTTAGTTTTAAGAAAACTATGGTATAATTTTATCTTTGTACCCGTAAATTTACGAATAATCTTCGTGTAATACCATTTTCTTTATAAAAGAATTATGAATTCTATAACAACACATGTATATTTTGTTCCAGGTCTAGCAGCTGGAAGTGAAATTTTTAGAAATATCAAACTTTCAGAAAACTATGAAATTCATATTTTAGAATGGTTAATTCCAGAAAAAAATGAAAATCTTTCAGATTATGCAAAACGCATGGCTGCTAGGGTGGAAGAACAAAATGCTATTTTAATAGGAGTGTCTTTTGGAGGGGTTATGGTACAAGAAATGAGTTGTTTTTTAAACCTCAAAAAGCTTATAATAATTTCGAGTGTAAAGACCCAAAGTGAACTTCCACGTAGAATTAAAGTTGCAAATTTTACGAATGCATATAAACTTATTCCAACCAGTTTGGTTTTAAGCACAGATGATTTAACTAAATATTCAATCGGACCGAAATCTAAAAAGCGATTAAAATTATACCAACAATACCTTCATGTGAGAGACAAGCAATACTTGGACTGGGCACTCGAAAAAATGATTACTTGGAGTAGAAAAGAAAAGATTCAAGGTGTTATTCATATTCATGGAAACAAAGACATTGTTTTTCCTAAAAAATATATTGATAATTGCATGGTTATTGATGGTGGAACACATATTATGATATTGAATAAAGGAAGGGAAATTTCAAAAAAATTATTAGAAATATTTGAAACATAAAGTTTGTTTTTATATCAAAAATTAGCTTTATTGGGTATCTTTAAATAAAAAAATAGTATGAAAACGATAAGTAAAATTGGTTTGGGAGTCGCAGTATTGGCTGCTTGTGCGGTTAGCATTAATGCGGTACAAAAAACACCAACAAATGAAAATTTTAAGGAAAAAATAGTAAATGATTATAATGTTTATGCATTGCCATTACCTGATACAATGGATTTCGCTGGAGAAGCTGTGCCTCTTAATAACCCAGATATTCGTGAGCGAATGGACAGAGAATTACTTGTAAATACCTACTGGCAGTCTAATGGCTTGCTTCTTTTTAAACGGGCCAACAAATATTTTCCGTTACTCGAGCCTTTGTTGAAAAAGTATGGATTACCAGATGATTTTAAATATTTAGCAGTAGCTGAAAGTGGATTAGAATATACAAGCTCGCCGGTTGGAGCTTCTGGTATTTGGCATTTTATGAAAGGTACTGGTCTCGAATATGGCCTTGAGATAAACGATTATGTCGATGAGCGCTATAATCTAGAAAAGGCTACAATGGTAGCTGCAGAATATCTTAAAAAATCTAAAGAGAAGTTTGGGAGTTGGACAATGGCTGCAGCATCATATAATGCAGGTGTTGGAGGTATGAACAAACAAATAAATAGACAAAAAGAAACAAGCTATTACGATTTGTTATTGAATGACGAAACAAGTCGTTATGTGTTTAGAATCATGGCATTAAAAGAAATAATGACACATCCAAAAAAATATGGATTCAATTTTACTGAAAACGATTTGTATGTAAATGTTCCCACTTTTAAGGTCAAAGTAAATACAGCTGTTGAAGATTGGGCAGAGTGGGTAAAACAGTATGGAATAAATTATAAAATTTTAAAATTACACAACCCTTGGCTTAGAGATACGTATTTAAAAAATGCTTCAGGGAAGGAATATTTTATTGAAATTCCTGAAAAGGGGTATTATAAATAGAGCTTGGTTTTCAATTTAAAACTTTAGAAACCTCATATTGCTTTTTGTATTTATGGGGTTTCTTTTGTTACATAATGATGATTTTCTTCTTCACTAAGATTTTTAAGAAGTGATATTCCGTTTAAGAAAGAGTTATAATTTAACTCAAATGAGATTTCATATTTTTCGTTGTAGGGGTGTAATACGCCACGTCTTACATCCACAATTTGTTTGTTTTCATTTATAAAAAAGGAAGTTGGAAAACCTAAGCTGTGCTTCATAATAGCAACCACATGGTCGCTTTTATTTTCCATCTCATCAACATATACAATGTTTATTTTGCTTGAATATGCTTGAGTAGATTTTCGTACATTTTGTTTTGAATCCCAAAAAAGGACTACAAAATCAATATCTTTATAGTTTTTTTCAGCAACTTCGTTTAAAGCGGGAATTTCTCCTACCCCCGGAGTACACCAAGATGCATAAGTCATCAAAAAGATAGGTTTTTCAAATTTGTAGAGATCTATTTTTCTACCTGAAAGCTTTCGAACCTTAAAGTTATCCAGATAGCTTCCGTTTACAACATTGTTAATAAGCGAATCAAATAGAAATTCTGCACGCTCAAAATCTTTGTTTAAATAAGCCTCTTGTGAGTTTGTTCTATATTTCTTAATGTTTTTCCCAATAGATTCGGAAAATAAAGGCTCTTGCTCAATTTGGGAGTGAGCTGAAAAGGTTAACACTAAGAAAAGATAAAGTAGTTTTCTACCCATAAGCGTAAACTTTCTACAAAGATAAGGTAGTTTTTAAAAACAACCGTTAATAAGTGTGTAAATAGTTATCTAAAAACTATTTAGTTGTAGAAAGCAAGTAGTTAATTTTAGAATTTTCTACCGCCACCACCGCGACCACTGCGACCAAACTGTTGGCGTGGTTGCCCCATTTTTTTCATCTGCTGCTTCATCATTTTTATTTGGTCGTCTAGCATATTGTGCTTGTCAAGGCTTTTTGCTTCAAGAAGCAATTGGTCAGCTTCGCGCTTACGGTTTTTTGTCATTGCAATCCCTGCAAGGTTTAATTTAGTCATCGCCATATCTGCAGACATGTTCAATCCTAGTTTTTCTGCTTTCTTGAAATATTTTTCAGCTTCAACCATATTGGTTTGCGACACCATTAAACCGTTTAAGTAATTGTAGTATCCCTCTTGCTTTGGAACCAATGCTGCACTTGGGTTTTTAATTTTGTCTAACCATTTTTTAGCTCCCGGGAAATCCTGTTTCCTAAGGCGTAAAAAGGCAAGTAGGATTATTTCGTTCTTAAAGTATAAGAAAACAAACATCAAAGAAAGCAAAATAAGCATAATACCGTTACCGATATTTGTTTCTGTGAATTGCCAAACTGCCGCACCAATCACTAATGCAGCCAAAATAAACTTTATATTTTTATTAAACATATTTTAGCTTTAAAATAGGCTGCAAAGGTATAAAAACTAAATGCTTTTTGATAGGTTTTCTGTTTTTGAGCGTAATTATTTCATCTAAAATCACTACTTACCTAATAATTAGATAATTTTATATTTGCTTGGTTTATGTGAAGTAAAAAAGTTTGTAGATATTTTTTCAAAAAAGGTTTGTCTAAGTGAAAACTTGTTGTATTTTTGCACCCGACTTTGAAGAAAGGTCATTGAACAAAGAATTTACGGAAGTTAAAGAATACTATAATGAGCAAAAGAACATTTCAGCCATCAAAGAGAAAAAGAAGAAACAAACACGGTTTTAGAGAGCGTATGGCTTCTGTAAACGGAAGAAAGGTTTTAGCTGCCCGCAGAGCGAAAGGCAGAAAGAGAGTTTCTGTATCTTCTGAAGCTCGTCACAAAAAATAATGTTGATAAATTATATATAAAAGGTGTTGTTTAACTAAGCAACACCTTTTTTTTATACTCTAATGCGTCGTATTTTTGCGTCACCGAAAAAGTAAAAAAAATGCCTAAAAACCCCTCTATTAAATCCGTTCTAATTATTGGCTCTGGCCCTATTGTAATTGGCCAGGCGTGTGAATTTGACTATTCTGGATCACAATCACTTCGGTCTTTGCGAGAAGATGGAATTGAAACTATATTGATAAATAGTAATCCAGCAACCATTATGACCGACCCTTCTATGGCCGATCATATTTATCTTTTGCCGCTTACTACAAAATCTTTAGTGAAAATTTTAAAGGAACACCCACAAATTGATGCCGTTTTGCCAACTATGGGTGGACAAACCGCACTTAATTTATGTATTGAAGCAGATGAAAAAGGCATCTGGAAAGATTTTGACGTTAAATTGATAGGTGTAGATATTGAGGCAATTAACATTACGGAAGATAGGGAGAAGTTTAGAGCTTTAATGGAAAAGATTGGAGTTGGAATGGCCCCACAAGCCACCGCAAACTCGTATCTTCAAGGAAAAGAAATTGCTCAAGAATATGGCTTTCCATTGGTTATTCGTGCTTCCTATACTTTGGGCGGTGCGGGGGCATCCATAGTGTATAAAGAAGAAGATTTTGACGAATTATTATCACATGGTTTAGAGATTTCTCCTATCCACGAAGTGATGATTGATAAAGCGATGATGGGGTGGAAGGAGTACGAACTTGAACTTCTTCGTGATAATAATGATAATGTAGTTATTATTTGTACAATCGAAAATATGGATCCTATGGGAATCCACACCGGAGACTCCATAACAGTTGCGCCAGCAATGACGCTTAACGATCGGACTTTTCAGAAAATGCGTGATATGGCAATTCATATGATGCGTAGTATTGGTGATTTTGCAGGAGGTTGTAACGTGCAGTTTGCTGTGAGCCCCGATGAAGCGGAAGAGATTATTGCTATTGAGATTAACCCTCGTGTATCTCGCTCTTCAGCATTAGCTTCAAAAGCAACAGGATATCCCATTGCAAAAATTGCAACCAAACTAGCTATTGGGTATACATTAGATGAATTAAAAAACCAGATTACAAAGTCAACTTCAGCTTTGTTTGAACCTACTTTAGATTATGTAATTGTAAAAATTCCACGTTGGAATTTCGATAAATTTGAAGGTTCAGACCGTACTTTAGGCTTACAAATGAAGTCTGTAGGAGAAGTAATGGGGATTGGTCGTTCTTTTCAAGAAGCGCTTCACAAAGCAACGCAGTCTTTAGAAATTAAACGTAACGGTATTGGTGCAGATGGGAAAAGCTATACTAATTACGAACAGATTCTCGATAAATTAAAAAATGCAAGTTGGGATCGTGTTTTTGTAATTTATGACGCCATACAAATTGGAATTCCATTGAGCAGAATACATGAAATCACAAAGATAGACATGTGGTTTCTTCGCCAATATGAAGAATTATTCTTACTAGAAAAAGAGATTTCAAAGTATACCTTAGATACACTTCCAAGAGAGTTATTGCTTGAAGCTAAACAAAAAGGGTATGGCGACAGGCAGATAGCGCATATGTTGAAATGTTTGGAAAGTCAAGTTTACAGTAAACGTGAGGAAATGAATATTCAGCGTGTGTATAAATTGGTTGATACCTGTGCCGCAGAATTTAAAGCAGAAACACCATATTATTACTCTACATTCGAGAATGAAATTCAGCTTGCAGGCCAAAAGCCATATTCAGAGAATGATAGTATTGTAACTGAAAAGAAAAAAATTGTAGTATTAGGCTCTGGGCCCAATAGAATAGGACAGGGTATTGAGTTTGATTATTGCTGTGTTCACGGTGTTCTGGCGGCTGCAGAATGCGGTTATGAAACTATAATGATAAACTGCAACCCAGAAACTGTTTCCACAGATTTTGATGTTGCAGACAAATTGTATTTTGAACCTGTATTCTGGGAACATATTTACGATATTATTCGTCATGAAAAACCTGAAGGTGTTATTGTTCAATTAGGAGGGCAAACCGCGTTAAAGCTAGCTGAAAAGCTTGATCGTTACGGAATAAATATTATTGGCACCACATACCAGTCATTAGATTTAGCAGAAGATAGAGGAAGTTTTTCTTCACTTTTGAAGGAAAATAACATTCCCTACCCAGAATTTGGAGTAGCCGAAACTACGGAAGAAGCCTTAGCACTTGCGGATCAATTAGACTTTCCACTGTTAATCCGTCCTTCATACGTATTGGGCGGACAAGGGATGAAAATTGTAATCAATAAAAAAGAACTGGAAGAACACGTAGTAGATTTACTTCGTAAAATTCCAAACAACAAATTATTGCTAGATCATTACTTAGACGGTGCAATTGAAGCGGAAGCAGATGCAATTTGCGATGGTGAAAACGTTTATATCATTGGCATCATGGAGCATATTGAGCCTTGTGGAATCCATTCAGGAGATTCGAATGCGACATTACCTCCATTTAATATAGGTGAATTTGTAATGCAACAAATTAAAGACCATACTGTTAAAATTGCGAAAGCATTAAAAACGGTAGGCTTGATAAACATTCAATTTGCCATAAAAGATGATATGGTGTACATAATTGAAGCAAATCCACGCGCTTCACGAACAGTTCCATTTATTGCAAAAGCGTACGGAGAGCCTTATGTAAATTACGCTACTAAAGTTATGTTAGGTCACAATAAAGTTACTGACTTTAATTTCAACCCTAAGCTGGAAGGTTTTGCTATTAAACAACCTGTTTTTAGTTTTAATAAATTTCCAAACGTAAACAAACAATTAGGTCCTGAAATGAAAAGTACCGGCGAAAGCATTTTATTTATAGAAAGCCTAAAAGATGATGCTTTTTATGATTTATATGCTAGAAGAAAAATGTACTTAAGCAAATAACCATTATTTTAACATATCATGGAGTTTTGCACTAATTTTTTGTAATTTTAGACTGCTAAAACACTTAAAAACGTATTATACATGAAAAAAACTACCTTGTTCCTTTTTTTTATTACAATGAACATTCTCTCTGCGCAGAATGTTTTTGAAATTGCTTGGGAACAAGGTGTTAATGTTTCTGTGGCTAGCCCTACAATAGAGGTTGGTGATACCGTACATTGGGTATGGGTCGATGATTCTCAAAAAAGTATCACTAGTTTTCCTACTGGGAGTGAAAATTTTGATAGCGGGGTACTTAAAGGTTTAAACAGTGAATTTTCACATGTTTTTTCAAAACCTGGAGTTACTGAATATCAAAATGATTTGGATCCTGCTATGCATGGAAAAATAACGGTAGTTGGTAAACTTTCAACTGAAGATAAGTTTATTAAGAACTTAAATTTTTATCCAAATCCTGTTAAAAACGATTTAACGATTTCTTCTATATTTAAAATTGATAATTATCAAATTTATAATGTTTTAGGAACACTTGTTTCAGAAGGAAAAGGGGCTGGGAATTTTACACCAGTAGATATGAGTAGGCTAAATAGCGGTCTTTACTTTGTAAAAGTTACTTCAAACAACCTACAGGCAACTTTAAAAATCGCAAAAAAATAAAGTTTTTAATTGTTGTTTTTATAGGCAACAATAACTTTGTGATCTTTTAATTCATGGATGTGTTTTTCGACTTCAAAGTTTGATTCTTGATGTTTCTGTTTTTTTTTAGTTGCCAAACGATGCACACTTTTTAAAAATCTCCTAATTTCAATTTTTGAATCTAAAATTAAACCAGGTACCTCCATGCCTAAACCTTCATCATCTTTCGCTACCATCGTAAAATAAGAGGAGTTACAATGTTTTTTAGCGCCAGTGTGAATGTTTTCGGCATCTACACGAATTCCAATTACCATAGATGTTTTTCCTACGTAATTTACGGAAGCTTTTAAAGTAACCAATTCACCTACTTCAATAGGGTTCAAAAAATTTACCGTATCTACAGAAGCTGTTACGCAATAATACTTACTGTGTTTTGACGCACAAGCAAATGCAATTTGATCCATCAGTGATAAAATATAGCCTCCGTGTATTTTACCTCCAAAATTCGCATGAGAAGGTAACATGAGTTCAGAAATGGTTACCTGTGATGCTTCGATGTGTTTGTGGGTACGTTGCATCTATTCTCTATTAAAATGTGGGGAGTTTTCTTTTTCAACAGCGGTGATAAAGTAGTTTGTTTCACCCCAAATTGCAAAAGATGCAAAGCGTTCTATATAGGTCACTTTTACATAGCTTCCCTGATATTCTTTTAGTTTTTCAATAACCGCTGCATCTTTATCTAATACTGAAAATGAAAATATTTGTGCCCCACTTATACCTTGGCTTATTTCACCTTCCCAAGTTTTAATAACCACCCCGCGATGGCTAAATTTTATTAGTTCACCAGCACGAGTACCTTCGCTATAGGGCACAAAATAAACAAAGGCAAAGTACATTAAATACAAGGCCAATAGGCTTCCTAGGATAATGAATAAGATTTTTTTCATCTTTAATTTTTTAAAAATTAATCGTCTAGATTGTCATCTGCCTTCTTTAGCAGTTTTTCATTTAAGTGCTTAGTTGCCTTGGAGCCTAGCTTTTTTAAACGCTCTATCTTGGTGATTAGATTGCCTCTTCCCGTTAATTTTACCATGGTACTATCATAACTGCCTTTTACAGTATTTAACTGATTTCCAACCTTTATAAGGTCTTCGGTTAAGTTAACAAATTGATCGTAAAGCCTTCCTGCTTGAGTAGCAATTTCAATGGCGTTTTGCTGTTGTTTTTCGTTGGTCCACATACTGTCAACGGTACGTAAAGTGGCTAGTAATGTAGCGGGGGTTACAATAACGATATTCTTTTCAAAAGCCCAATTATAGATATTGTTATCATGGTTTATTGCAATTGCAAATGCGGGTTCTATAGGAACAAAAAGCAAGACAAAATCTGGGCTTTCTATTTGGTAAAGCGTATGATAGTTTTTGGCGCTCAATTGTTCGATGTGTTTTTTAAGTGAAGCAACGTGTTCCTTTAAAAAACGAGGGCGTAGCTCTTCATCTTCTTCATTTACAAAACGCTCATAAGCAACAAGGGAAACCTTAGAATCAATAATCATTTTTTTATTGTCGGGCAGATGAAGCACCACATCGGGAAGTAATCTGCGGCCGTCTTCCGTAGTAAAACTGTTTTGAACAAAATACTCCCGGTCTTTTTCAAGTCCGCTTTTTTCTAAGACGCGCTCCAGTACTAATTCGCCCCAATTTCCTTGAATTTTACTATCTCCTTTTAAAGCTTTTGTGAGGTTGGTGGCCTCTTTACTCATTTGTTCGTTGAGTTCTTTTAAGCCAATAATTTGTTGACGTAGTGTTGCGTGACGGTCGATACTCTCTTTGTGAGTGTCTTCTACACGTTTTTCAAAGCTTTTAATTTTTTCTTGTAACGGATTTAAAATAACCTCAATACTCTCTTTGTTTTGTTTGCTAAATTTTGAAGAGTTTTCATCTAGAATTTTATTGGCGAGGTTTTCAAAATCTTTGGTAAATTTTTCCTGTAGTTTTTCTACTTCTGCCTTTTGTTCGCGATTGCGCAGTTCTAGATTGTCAAATTCTGAATTGCGTCGGGTAAGCTCAATAATGAGTTGCTCTTTTTCTGTGCGTTGTTCATCGCGCTCGCGTAAGGCTGTTTCAAAACGTTCGTGTAGTTTTTCCTCTTGTTGTAACGCATGTTCGAGGCGTGCTTCAAGTTTGCTAGTTTCGGTTTTATTTTTTAAACGCGCAAAAAGATTGCCAATATATGCCCCAAGTAAGAGGCAGATAGCAGCCAATAGAAGAAAAAGAAATGTTTCGTTCATTATACTTTATTTTAAGTAAATATACTTATTTCCGAATGGTAAACCTTCCAGTTTTTCCATCAAAATCTATGGTTTCTTTGGGGAAAAGCGCGTCAAATCTACCTGCTTCAATAAGCTTACAGGGCTTGTCAAAAAAAGTTTCTTGCGGGGTCATTACAAGCATTTTATCAGTAAGCTGAATGGCTAAATCAATTTCATGCGTTGAAAAAAGAATGGTTTTATCCATTTCTAAAGCTAATTTCCTTAACAATTTTAAAATGTATGCACGGTGATAAATATCTAAATGTGTTGTTGGTTCATCTAGAATAATAATAGGCGTATCCTGTGCTAATGCACGTGCAATAGCTACACGCTGCATTTGACCATCACTGAGTTCAAAACATTTTCTTTGCGCGAGCACAGTGATTTCTGTGGCTTCTAAAGCAAAACGTACAACTTTCTTGTCATTTTCTGAAAGTGAACCTATCCAATTGGTATAAGGTTGCCTGCCCAACGAAACGAGTTCTAAAACGGTTAAGTTTTTCGAAGCAGGAGCTTCTGTTAAAACGATACTTAGTTGGGTTGCAAGTTGAAAAGGTGCATATTGCTTTAAATCCTTTCCATGGAGTAAAATGTTTCCTTTTATTAACTTTTGCATACCCGCTAAAGTTCTTAAAAGCGTGGATTTCCCGATGCCGTTTGCACCTACAAGTCCTATCAATTCACCGCTTGTAAAAGAAAAATGAACTCCTTCTGAAATTGTTTCACTCTCTTTTTTGTTCGAATATCCTACCGCAAGATTCCGAGCCTCAAAAATTGTATGTTTTCTTTCTGATTCCATTAAAAGAAAAGTTTTCGTTTCCGAACCAGTAACCAAATCACTACGGGCGCGCCAATTAAGGATGTTATTGCATTTATGGGAAGTGTAAATTCACTAAAGGGCAATTGTGCAACGGTATCACAGACTAGCATTAATAGGCTTCCACAGACTAATACAGCGGGTAATAGCACTAAATGATTTGATGTTTTAAAAAACTGACGCACCAAATGTGGTACCGCCAATCCAACAAATGCTATCGGTCCAACGAAGGCTGTAATGCTTCCCGCTAAAATACTTGTTGCTAAAATTATAATGAACGTATTCCGCTTTATATGCAACCCCATACTTTTTGCATAATTCTCTCCTAAAAGTAAGGCATTTAGCGATTTACTGCTGTAAAGACTGATAATTAACCCAGTAAAAAAACAAATTGCTAGAATAAATACCCCTTGCCACGATTGATTTCCTAAGCTTCCGAAAGACCAAAAAATATATTGCTTTAATTGCTCAGCTTCACTAAAATAAGAAAGCACGGAAACTACAGCAGTAGTGACACTGCCAAACATCAATCCAATTATTAAAATCGCCATGGTGTCTTTTATTTTAAAAGTAACTGCTAGCACTGATAAGAGAACCAAAAAACTTCCCAATCCAGAAGCGATTACCAAACTCCATTGGCTTAATAATAGAGTGCCAAAAAGACCTCCAAATGCACTTGCGCCCATAATTAAAATAGCAACACCCAAGCTAGCACCACTGCTCAATCCCAACACAAAAGGACCTGCAAGTGGGTTTCTAAATAGGGTTTGCATCAACAAACCTGATACCGCTAAGCCTCCACCAGCAAGCATTGCGGTTAGTGCTTTTGGCAATCTATACTCTAATACTATATATTGCCATGTTTCTTTAGATGCATCATTTCCTATGAAGACAGCTATAATCTCGTCTAACGGTATAGCAACTGACCCTACACTTAAATTTAATATAAAAGCAAGGAGTAATGCTAAAAATAGGATGCTAAAAAGTCCTCGATATGATGGTGTAACTTGCATTACTGAAGCTTGTCGAAAAAGTAAAGTTCGTACTCTGTAAATAATTCAGGATGAAGTATTTTAATTAAATCTTTTAAAACCAAATCGGGTCTATTTGGCGCTAATTCAAAATAAATAACACCGCCTGTTTCACCTTTTTTAAGACTATACGTAAACACATTCCCATTCTTAAAAGCCTTAAATTGTGCGTAGGCTTTGCTGGCGTTTTTCATTTCATCGAAGTTTGTAAATTGCCCTGGACCTATCCAGAACTCTGCCTCGTAGCCTTTTTCAAGTACAGATTCTAAATTTAGCGATAAAGAGCCAGTTCCTTTAGTGTCTTGCCATAGATAATCCCCATTGGCATCTGCAATAAACTGTGCTCCCCAGCTATCGCCTTGCGGTATATACCATACATCTTTATACATAGCACCACTAATTACTGTAGGTTTTGTCTTAGCTTGGGATGCTATTTTTTTGGCAGTAATATATGCTGTTTCAATAGTTTTAAAAATGCTATCCGCTTTTTTTTCTTTATTGAAAAGTACTCCAAAAAATTTGATCCACTCTGCTTTTCCCAAAGGGGAGGTTTCTGTCCAATCTGAATTATAAAGCACTGGAACTCCCAGTTTTTCAATAGTGTTGAATGTAGAGTTATTTCCATCTATTGCAAAACCAATCACTGCATCTGGCTTTAAGTCGATTAAGATTTCAGTATTTATAGCTTCATTTCTACCAAGTTCAGTAATTTTTCCTTTACCTATATTTTTACGTGTTTTTTCTGAAGAAATATAATCAAGGTTAGGAAAACCCACCAGACTATTGGTTTCATCAAGCATTTCTAGTGAAGGGATGTGCGTGGTAGAGGTAACCACGATTCGTTTTATTGGCATTTCAACAATGGCATCAAAATTTTCTGCATTTGGAGGAGTAGTTCCTTTTTCAACCAATGCATAGGTAAAGGTCTTATCGGTTCCAGGCCAAGGATTTTTTAAAGAAATGGTTTTATAATTCCCGAAAGATCTTATTTCAAAGCCATTTGCATATTTAATTTCTGTGATTTTTTCTCCTGAAGAAACAACGGACTCCACGCTATCGTTGGAATTAGTATTCTTACAAGCGGCTAAAACAATTATGGTAGTAAGTAGGAAAACAATTTTTTGCATCCTCAAAAATAATGGTTTTGTTTGGGCGAACCAGTATTTAAAACCTATTTTTGCACTGAATTTTGGTGAGTAGTTTTCAAATACAGAAAATACTCTTAAAAGGGAAATAGGTGAAAGATTTTAAAAATGTTTGTCGAAAATAAAAAAATTGGCAATCTTAAATGTAAAATAAACAATCCTATGCTGTTCCCGCAACTGTAAGTCGTCCCAAATAAATTTTTGGGCGTGCATGCTTCAAATACCACTGTCTTGATTGCTATCGGGATGGGAAGGTGGCACCAAAGACAAGCCAGGAGACCTGCCAAATTCATAACATAAAATCATCAAACTTTCGGGATAAAGGTTGAATTATGAAACAACATTGGCTCCATATTGTCTTGGGTATTTTTCTGTGCACGACTTCTGTTCATGCGCAGTTAGACAGCATTCAGCAATTGCCTGAAATACTGCTTATTGATGCAAAACTTATCCCGTTTTCAAAAGGGTATAAAATTGAAAAGTTAAGTGATTCTCTTGTTGAAAGAAATGCAACATCCCTAACAGAAACACTTCGTTATAATACATCAATTTATTTTAAAGAAAATGGCTTCGGCATGGTTTCTTCGCCATCATTTAGAGGTACAAATGCTGCGCAAACAGCAGTTGTTTGGAACGGAATAAATATTAATTCAGTTTTTACGGGACAAACCGATTTTAATACCATTTCACCCTTAAATTATAATGAAATTTCTATACGTAGTGGAGGCGGAGGCGTACAATACGGCAGTGGTGCTATAGGTGGAAGTATTCATTTAAACAACACTTTTTCTTTTAAAAAAGTGGATACTACTGAAATTGGATTGCAGTACGGAAGTTTTTCAACTCTTGGTGGAAGCGCAAGTACAACACACGCTAAGCATGATTACTATGTAAATGTAGGGGTAGATTTTATTAATTCAGAAAACAATTACGATTATATAGGAAAGCATAAAACCAACACACACGGTGAATTTTTGAGATTTGCATCAAAACTAAACGCCGCAAAAAACCTTAAAAATGGCCTAGCAACTTGGAATTCAGAATACATTTTTAATGACCGCAATTTTCCAGGGAGTTTGACCACCATTGGAAAAGATGCTTATAAAGATATTGCCACCCGAAATCTTTTTCAATTGCAACAAAACATAGGGGCTTTTACAACAAAAGCAAGTATCGCCCATCTTTTTGAAGAGTATAAATATTTTCCAGATAGTGAAAAACCATTGTATGATGGAGGAAAAGCAAGTACTTTTATTGGAGCACTTCAGTCGGATGCTGTGTTGTTAAAAAACCTTCGGCTAAACACAAAAGTAACGTATCATTATATCGATGCTAGAGGGGAAAATATTGGGGAAAACACTCGTAAAACCCTTGCTGTCGTTGTGTTGTTAAACCATAACGTCTCTAAGAAATTTACATATGGGCTTAATTTTCGGAAAGAGTTTTTAAATGGATTCGATAATCCGTTGCTTTTTTCCGCAGATGCGAAGTGGACCATTTCAAACGATTATGCAATTCGAATAAATGGCTCAAAAAATTATCGTGTTCCTACATTTAATGATTTGTATTGGTATGCTGGCGGTAATAATACTTTGCAGCCTGAAACTTCTTATCAAATTGAATTAGGGCAAGGGCTAATTTTTAAAGATTTTAAATTTGATCTGGCTGGGTTTTATATTTCTTCCGAAGATTTAATAAAATGGGTTCCCGGGAATGGTGGACTTTGGCAGCCTGTAAATATTAGTAAAACTAGAAATTACGGTTTAGAGTTTATAATTGATTATACCCTAAAAATTAGCCCAAAACACTTTTTGAGTTTAGCGGCAAATTATTCGTATACCAAGGCAGAAGATTTAGAAAAGGAAACACAACTTATGTATGTACCGTTTAATAAAGCTGGGGGTGCTTTAAGTTATAATTACAAACAGTTTTTATTTTACATTCAAGGTTTGTATAATGGCAAAGCGTATACAACAACAGATAACAGTGATAGTGTAGTAGCTTTTACGGTGTTTAACCTTGGGGGCGAATTTATCTTACCCTTTAAATCAAATATAACAATAGGAGGTAGGCTTAAAAATGTTTTCAATAGGTATTATGAGAGCGTTGCATATAGACCGATGCCTTCACGGAATTATCAATTATTTTTAAATTTTAAATTTTAACATTCAAACAAAACTTATGAAAAAGATTCTTTTAACATGCTTATCCCTTGCATTTTTTACGGCTTGTAGTGATGATGATAGTCCGCAACAGGAATTTGTTCCTTCAGATTACCAAACGGGAATATTTATTACAAATGAAGGTCCTTTTAATAACGGAAGCGGAACAATTACGTTCGTTTCTGAAGATTATAGCACTGTTGAGCAAAATATTTACCAAAAAGTAAATGGAAATTCTTTAGGGAACATTGTTCAATCTATGGGCTTTCAGGACGAAAATGCTTATATCGTAGTTAACAATTCATCAAAAATTATGGTGGCGAATCGGTATACATTTCAAAGTGTAGATTCAATTACTTCTGGTTTGGTAAATCCACGTTATTTTATTAGTTCTTCAGCAAGTAAAGGTTATGTGACAGATTGGGGGGATCCAAATAATAGCTCAGATGATTATGTTGCGGTATTAGACTTAAGAACCAATACCGTTTCTGCTACAATTCCTGTTGCTTTAGGACCTGAGAAATTAGTTTCTTATGACAATAAAATTTATGTTGCACACCAAGGTGCTTATGGGCAAAATAATTTGATATCAGTAATTTCTGGCACTAACGTTTCAGCTACTATTACTGTGGGTGACGTTCCAAATTCAATGGTTGTTTCTGGGGATTCTCTTTACGTACTTTGCGGAGGGAAACCAAGTTATACGGGTACAGAAACTCCAGGATCTTTAGTGAAAATAGATCTTGCTACAGGACAGGTTTCTGAAACATACACTTTTGGTACAACTGAACATCCAGGAAGTTTAACAATAGATGGTGCCAATTTGCTATACAGCCTTAATGGAAAAGTTTATAAAATAGATACTACAGCTATTACATTGCCAGGAACGGGGATTATTGATGGGTTCTTTTATGCACTACAGGCAAAAGACGGGAAACTATACGCTACCGATGCGGGAGATTTTGCCAGCCAAGGTTCAATGTTTGTGTATGATTTGACTACGAATCAACAAATTCAAGATTTTCCAACAGGAATCACTCCAGGTGGCATCTATTTTAACGAATAGTTTTAAAAAACACTTATCTTTTGAAAGAACCCCTTTTCTACAATGGGTTCTTTCAAGTATGTAAAAAACACACCTTATTTTAATTTAAAAAATTATAGTAGTTATGAAAAACTATTCCCTAAAATCTGTATTCTTATTATCCATGCTTCTTGTCAATGCACTTGGTTTTACACAAGATTATACTGATGGAGTACTTGTTTTAAACGAAGGTTTAATCGGCACTGAAAATTCTTCTATTTCATATATAAAATCAGACGGAACTCTAGAGAATAATATATTCTCCTCACAAAATGGAGGAATGCCTCTTGGTGATACAGGACAAGGGATGGCGTTTGCTGCAACCTATGCGTATGTTGTATTAAATTATAGCAATGAAGTAAAAGTGATAAACAAAACTACTTTTGAATTAGTAACCACAATTACCGACCAAATGGTATATCCACGCTATATAGCTATTAATGACCAAAAAGCTTACGTTACAAATTGGGGTGACCCGGGGGATGTACATGATGACTATATAGCAGTTATAGATTTAATAACCCATAGCGTAATAGAAACTATTTCAGTAGTAGAAGGTCCTGAAGAAATAATATACCAAGACGGAAAATTATTTGTAGCCCATCAAGGGGGCTATGGCTTTGGCAATACTATTTCAATAATTGATACAGCTTCCTACGCTGTTACACCTATTACTGTAGGCGATATTCCTTCCTCTTTAAAAATAGATGCCAATTATCTTTATGTTTTGTGTAGTGGAAATCCAGATTATTCTCCAAATGAAACTAGTGGGAAACTTGTTAAAATTGATTTAACAAATTATCAAAATAGTATCACTTACACTTTTCCAGGAGTAGAGCATCCGGCTTTTTTAGGCTTGGATGATATGAATATTTATTATGTTCTCGATGCAAATATCTATAAAATGGCGTTGAGCGCTACTGCATTACCTACAACTCCATTTATTAATACAAGCTCAAATAACGTTCAATTACCGTATGGATTTGATAAAATTGACAATACATTTTATTTGGCAGATGGTATCGATTATGTGAGTAATGGCAAGGTGTTTATGTTTGATGAAAGTGGAAATTTTACTTCTGAATATACTGTAGGTCCATTGCCTAATGGTTTTTATAAAAACCAGGAACTTACTGCAGGTACCACAGATTTGACTGCTGCCAAAATAGTTGTTTATCCCAATCCAACTTCTGGAAACTTTAAACTGAATAGTTCTAAAAATGCTGAAATTATAATTTATGACGTATCAGGAAGATTAATAAAAAAAGCACAGTATGTTAATATACCAATTTCATTAAGAGGTTTTAAACCAGGAGTTTATTTGGTTCAAATTGAAATGGAGGGTAAAGTAACTACGCAAAAGCTACTTGTGCAATGAAGAATATAGCCTTGTTTGTTTTTTTAGCAACCATTACGATTCACGCCCAAGATTATCCACCAGCAGCGGGGCAACAAGGCTCTACCGCTATTCCTGCTGCTAGTGTATCGTTTCGTTCGTGGGCAACTAATATAGAAATTACTCGCGGTTATGTAGATATTTCGCAGCCAGATTTTGAAGCCAACGGTAGTAACTTTGCAACGTATGGTGAGCCAGAAAATGCTTTAGGACCAGCTAACAATACAGCCATAAGTCTTGGTGACGCCGGCGAAGTAATTCTAACCTTTGAAACCCCTATTGCAAATGGTCCTGGTTATGATTTTGCGGTTTTCGAAAATAGTTTTAGTGATACCTATTTGGAGCTGGCTTTTGTTGAAGTAAGTTCTAATGGAATTGATTTTTTTAGGTTTCCAGCTCACAGTCAAACGCAAACAGCTACTCAAGTAGGTGGTTTTGGAGAATTAGACCCTACATATTTGAATAATTTTGCTGGAAAATATAGGGCTTTGTTTGGAACTCCTTTTGATATTTCTGAAGTAGAAAATGATCCCTTTCTTAATAAAAACAGGATTACCCATGTTAAAATTATAGATGTAGTAGGTAGTTTAGATGCTAGATTTTCCCGCTTTGATAGTTTTGGGAATCCTATAAACGACCCTTTTACAACCCCTTTTAATTCCAGTGGCTTTGATTTGGATGCAGTTGGTGTAATAAACGAACAACTTTTAGGGCTTGATGAAAAAGAAAATTTTAATATTTCAATTTATCCAAACCCTGTTTCAAATAAACTTTTTATTGAAATTGAAGAAAGCAGCTCTGTTTCTGTTTATGATATGCGTGGAAGCTTGGTTATTTCTGAAGTCGTAAACGATAAAGGCAGTATTGATGTGTCCGTATTAGCTAATGGAATTTATTTATTACGTATTAATATCAATGAAGAAATATTTCAGCGTAAATTCCTAAAAAATTAGTTTAAAGTACTTACTAAGCTTAATATGACTATAGAAGAAAGAATATCAGGTTCTGAAACTAGAATATTTAAGGCCGTTTTTCCAAATACGACCAACCATTATGACACACTTTTTGGAGGTACTGCTATGCAACTAATGGACGAAGTTGCCTTTATTGCAGCTACCCGCTTTAGTCGGCAGCGAATGGTAACGGTATCATCTGATCGGATTGATTTCACTAAACCAATTCCCGCAGGAACTATTGTAGAGCTAATTGGAAAAGTTACATATATTGGCACAACCAGCCTAAAAGTAAAAGTTGAAATATATATTGAAGAAATGTATTCGTATCATAGAGAAAAAGCAGTGAGTGGCGAGTTTACATTTGTTGCAATCGATGAAAACAAAAGCCCTGTAAAAATTTTAAAATAAGTTTTACAGGACTATTTAACTAATTTATTTTGTTAGGATATATTAATTACCAATCATTTTCTCATTAATTGGAGAATCCACATTACTATCAGAAACTTCTTTTAAAACTTTAAAATTTGTATGTAGCGGCATTGGTTTTCCAGCAATTTCAAAAAGTGCAGCAGCAAGAAGTGGTTCATTTTCATCGCCAAGTTGCCCAAGGTTAAAATAATCTTCTTTTAAGTTAATTTGTGGAAATAAACCATCTACAAAATCAGTGTTTCCAGCCACGTTGGCAGTTTTAAACACTAAAGGTAGCATTGCATAATAGTGAGTTGGATTCGCTTCCTGTCTGCTAAAAACAGGGGCTGGAGCATCATAAAGTAAAAACGATGCCTGAAACTTTCCAGTAGTTGTATCACCAACTTGTATGGTATTTATATATGGATTAAGTCCGTTTATAATTAATTCACTTGCAGAAGCAGTTCTTTTTGTGGTAAGCACATAAACATTACTTAAATTTAAGCTGTTTATTGGCGCACCAGAACTAATTGAAGCATCAAATAATCCATCACGTGCATTTTCTGCTTGCCGGTCTTCATTCCAATATTGTTTATAGAAAACTTTTCCATTGAATTGACCAGTAATCATACTTGCTAAATCTGTTGCAGTTTCCACAGCACCACCACCGTTATAACGAAGGTCTAAAACTAAATTGGTTGCACCTTCGGCTTTTAATTGTGCAAAAGCATCATTTAGCGCTTCGTCATAATCTTTAATAAAGGCATTATACATCAAGTAGCCTATTTTTTCACCATTTATATCAAAAGTTTTTACTTTATAAACAGGGTTTTCAGTATACTGAATTTTATTTAAAAGTGCTGTTTCTCCTGTAGGGGTAAAGTTAACGCCATCATAAGTAGCGAAACCAATGGTATAGCTATTTGCTGCTAATAGGTCGCTATAATTTGCGCGTGTCATTTGTTGGCCATCAATTGTGGTAAAGATATCACCGCGTTTTAAACCTTGAGTTGCAGCATCGGTATTGGGTAGCACATAACGTACATAACCAAAAATATTATCACTTTTATCTGGATAGTAAACGAGTCCAAACGCCATTCCATTACTTAGGCTAATACCGCTTAAAGCATCTTCAATGACTCTAAAATCACTGTAAAGATTACTAAAGCGATCCTGAGGCGACTTTAAATAATCAAATAAAGATTCGGGAGAATCATATTTTTTTAGAAACCCATCTAGTTCATCTTGACTTGAAAAGGCGTCGTTAGCAAGTTCAGGAGTATCAGCTTTGTATAAGTAGTAATAGTTTAAGCCACGGTAGATAAAGTTTTGAATATCAATGTTCGATGCTTGCTGAATGTTGTCGTCTAGATCTTCAAAACACGACCCAAAAAGCATTGAAATGGCTAAAAAAGGAATGAAAATTTTTCTTTTCATAAAAGTGATATATTACGTATACTATTAGAACAGGTAAATTAGGAATTATATTGCAGTTGTAAAAATATGTTTTTCAGCCGGATTTTAAAGAGTCTTACTATAAGCATAGTTATTTCTACTAAAAATTTATTCTCTTAAAATTATAATTGTAACAAAAAACGACATCATTCGTCATTTAAATAAGACGGCAACCAAGGAAGTTAACCAATATGGACAGAACCGAATTTATAGCGATAGTAATGCCTTTTAAGGACAAACTGTACCGTTTGGCTAAAAGAATACTAACGTCTACAGATGAAGCCGAAGACGCCGTACAGGAAGTTTTTTTGAAGTTATGGAAAGGGAAAAAAAATATTGAAAACTATAAAAATCCAGAAGCGTTTGCAATTACAATGACAAAAAATTATTGTCTAGATCGCTTAAAGTCGAAACAGGCTTCTAATTTAAAAATAGTTCATAGTAATTATCAGACTTCTGAGAATATTGAAAAAAATATTGAAGCTAATGACGGGGTAGCAATAGTTTTTAAAATAATGGAAACCTTACCGGAGCAACAAAAAATAGTACTACAATTAAGAGACGTAGAGCAGTTTGAGTTTTCAGAAATAGCAAAAATGCTCGATAGTAATGAAACAGCAATAAGAGTGGCACTTTCCCGTGCCCGAAAAACAGTACGGGATGAAATGATAAAAAAATACAATTATGGAATCAGTTAAAATAGAAAAATTATTGGAAGCCTATTTTGAAGGCACCACAAGTCTTGCTGAAGAAAAAATATTACAGAATTACTTTACCCATGAAAGTGTTGCGGATCATTTAACTCAGTATAGCATACTATTCGTGGGTTTTCAAAAGGCCAAAGAAGAACGCTTAAATAAACAAATAGAATTGCCTGAAAGTAAACCTGAGTTCCCTACAAAATGGTGGTATTCCGTAGCGGCATTACTGGTGGTGGCCTTAGGTCTGGGGAGTTTTTATTTTTCACAACCTAAGTATTCTCAAGAAGAAAAAGATGCTTTGGCAGCCTTTGAGGAAAGTAAAAATGCAATGATGTTGCTTTCCGCAAATTTAAATAAAGGTGCAGAACAACTTACTCTTATGGATCAATTTGAAATAACAAAAGATAAAATATTCGAATAATTTTTAAACAAACTCTAATTAATAACAGTAAAATAACAATCAAACAATGAAAAAAATAGCAATTTTAATAGCACTGGCAGTAGCGCCGATAGTTTCATGGTCTCAAAACGCTTTTGACTCTTTTGAAAACGAAAAAGATGTAACTTCAGTAGTAGTTACAAAGAATATGTTTAAGCTTTTAAGCAAAATGGATTTAAACTCTTCTGATCCTGAAGCACAGGCATATCTTAAAATGGTAAACGAACTAGATAACATCAAAATTTTCACAACAGATAACCCTGGAGTTTCAAAAAAAATGGAGGAAGCTGTGGCAAAATATGTTTCTGGGTCTAAAAACTTAGGAGAATTGATGCGTGTGAAAGAAGATGGTAAAAACATAAAATTTTATAGCAAGGAAGGAAAAAGTGAAAATTTTGTGAGTGAACTTTTAATGCACCTTGAAGGTGTGGTTGAAGGTAAGCAAACCACCGTTATTATGAGTGTTACTGGTAATATAGATTTAAAACAGATTTCAAAACTTACGGCAGACTTAAAAGTTCCTGGTAGCGAAGAATTGAAGAATATTGATAAAAAGAAAAATAAATAATATGGTATTGGTAAAATATATTTTAGCATTAACACTTGGAGTGGTTGCCTTGAGCTCTTGCAGTGATAAGTCTTTACAAAAGTATTTAGTTGAAAAACAAGATGACGATAAGTTTGTGAAAATGGATATTGCAACAAGTTTATTGCAAGGTGCAAATAGTGATTTTTCGGAAGAAGAAAAGGAAATTTTAAAAACCATCAAGAAGGTAAACGTAGTTGCATATCCCTTAAAAGGGGATGTCGCAGATTATGAGAAAGAAAGACAGAATTTAAAGACAATTTTAGACCAAGAACAGTACAAAGAATTAACACGAACAAAAAGCAACGATTGGAATGCCACTTTAAAATACACTGGCGATGAAGATGCAATTAATGAGATAATTGTGTTTGCAAGTAGCGATACATATGGGTTTGCAGTATTTAGGTTGTTGGGTGAAAACATGCAGCTTGACCAAATGCTTAAACTCATGAATTCTGCCGAACGCGGTGATTTAGATTTCTCCCAATTAGAAGGTTTGGGTGAAATATTTAAGATTTAAACGCCGCCGTTTTTTTTAGTTAAAAAAAAGGCTTCATTCTAATACTAGATGAAGCCTTTTTGTTTTAACTGAAATACAATTAAGTATTTAAATTCCAGTATAATTTCCAGGAGTTATATTTCGCATTTCTTGTTTTACGTTTTCAGGTATTTCTAAAGTTTCAATAAAATTAGCGATTGAAGTTTTATTTATCTTTTCGTTGGTACGCGTTAAACCTTTTAATGCTTCATAAGGATTTGGATAGCCTTCCCGACGCAGAATGGTCTGAATTGCTTCCGCCACAACAGCCCAATTATTCTCAAGGTCTTCAGCAAATTTAGATTCATTTAGCAATAGCTTATTCAAACCTTTTAAGGTTGAGTGAAAAGCGATAAGTGTATGGCCAATAGGCACGCCAATGTTTCGTAACACCGTGCTATCAGTTAAATCGCGTTGCAGTCTACTAATAGGAAGTTTTGCTGAAAGGTGTTCAAAAATAGCATTTGCAATACCTAAATTTCCTTCACTATTTTCGAAATCTATTGGATTTACCTTGTGCGGCATTGCGCTAGAGCCAACTTCGCCAGCTTTTATTTTTTGTTTGAAATAATCCATTGAAACATAGGTCCAAATATCTCTATCCAAATCAATCACAATTGTATTGATTCTTTTTAAACAATCAAAAAGTGCAGCCATATGGTCGTAATGCTCAATTTGTGTCGTTGGGAAGGAGTGGTGTAACCCCAAAGTGTTTTGAACAAATTGTTTTCCAAATGCTCGCCAATCTACAGTTGGATATGCAACCTTATGCGCGTTAAAATTTCCTGTTGCACCACCAAATTTCGCAGCACTTTTTATATCGTTCATCAAATCGAATTGCTCTTCAATACGAACTACAAAAACCTCGATTTCTTTTCCCAATCGTGTTGGTGAAGCAGGTTGGCCGTGAGTGCGAGCAAGCATAGAAACAGCTGCCCAATCTTCAGAAAGTGCTTTTAATTTGTTTTTTACTTCCAGTAAGAGTGGTACATACACATTGTTGATAGCGTCTTTTAATGAAAGTGGAATTGCGGTGTTATTTATGTCTTGTGAAGTTAAACCAAAGTGAATAAACTCTTTGTACTTCTGAAGATTTAAATCATCAAAACGTTCTTTAATAAAATACTCAACCGCTTTTACATCGTGGTTGGTAATTTTTTCAGTTTCTTTTATTTTATATGCATCTTCTACAGAAAAATCAAGATAGATAGCGCGTAATTTTGAAAAAATAGTTCGGTCGAAATCACTTAACTGTGGAAGATCTAGTGTTACCAAAGCAATAAAATATTCAATTTCTACCTGCACGCGATAACGAATCAGTGCTTCTTCAGAAAAATACGGAATAAGACTTGCAGTTTTTCCTGCATAACGGCCATCAATAGGCGAAATTGCTTGTAAAGCGTTGGTGTTCATAGGGTCAAAATTTAAAAGTGCAAAGATACATAACTCTGTCGAGTTATACCGAAATAGGGTGGGTTATAAATAACAAAACCTTCTTTCGTATGAAAACAAAATATTTTTAAAGCGCTTTGTCAATAATAGTTTGAACAACTTCTGGGTTTAAAAGTGTAGAGATATCACCAAGATTATTGGTGTCTTTTTCTGCAATTTTTCTGAGGATACGACGCATAATTTTTCCACTACGTGTTTTAGGGAGCCCTTCGGTAAATTGAATTTTATCAAGTTTTGCTATGGGGCCAATATGCTCAGTAATTATCTGATTTATTTCTTTGCGGAGGTTATCATGCAGGCGGCTTTCACCAGTCTCTTTAAGAATTACAAAGCCATACAGTGCATTTCCTTTTACATCATGTGGAAAGCCCACAATCGCGCTTTCAGCTACTGCAGGGTGTTCGTTTATAGCATCTTCAATTGGAGCCGTTCCCAAATTATGCCCAGAAACAATAATAACGTCGTCCACACGCCCCGTAATTCGATAATACCCTGTGCTATCGCGTAGCGCGCCATCACCAGAAAAGTATTTATTTTCGAAAGCTGAAAAATACGTTTCCTTATACCGTTGGTGGTTCCCCCAGATAGTACGTGCCATTCCTGGCCATGGAAATTTTATACACAAACGTCCGCTTACTAAGTTTCCTATTAATTCTTCGCCGTTTTCGTCCATGAGTGCAGGTTGTATACCCGGTAATGGGAGTGTTGCATAGGTAGGTATTGTGGGGGTAGCGTAGGGTATTGGTGAAATCATAATGCCTCCGGTTTCAGTTTGCCACCATGTATCTACAATTGGGCAGTTTTTCTTCCCAATATTTTCGTCATACCAATGCCAAGCTTCTTCATTTATGGGCTCGCCTACGGTTCCTAAAATTTTTAATGAAGAAAGATCATAGTTTTCAGAAAAATCCAAACGCTCTTTCGCCAAAGCACGAATTGCAGTTGGAGCAGTATAGAATTGGGTTATTTTATGTTTTTCTACAACCTCCCAAAAACGCCCAAAATCTGGATACGATGGCACACCTTCAAAGAGCACTGTTGTAGCTCCATTTGCTAAGGGGCCGTATACAATATAGCTGTGGCCGGTAATCCAGCCAATATCTGCCGTACACCAATACACATCGTTTTCGCGGTATTGAAACACATTTTTAAATGTATAGGAAGTATATACCATATAGCCAGCCGTTGTATGTACCATCCCTTTTGGCTTTCCGGTAGAGCCTGAAGTGTATAATATAAATAGTGGGGCTTCAGCATCCATAATTTCTGGGGCGCAATCGGTACTAGCTGCGTCTAGTAAGGGTTGAAGCCATTTATCTCGATTTTGCTTCATTGGAATTTCGGTATGGATGCGTTTTGCGACTAACACTGTTTCTATATTCGGACAAGATTCTAAGGCTTCATCAACAATAGCTTTTAAATTTATTGTTTTATTTCCGCGGAAAGAACCATCACTGGTAATTACCATTTTGCAGTCTGAATCGATAATTCTAGTAGAAAGTGCGGTAGCTGAAAACCCTGCAAACACAACAGAATGGATTGCTCCAATACGTGCGCAAGCTAATAACGAAACGGCCAATTCTGGGATCATGGGTAAGTATATACAAACCCGATCTCCTTTTTTTATACCGTTTTCTAAAAGCACGTTAGCAAATTTACATACGCGTTCATGAAGTTGCTTATAGGTTATATGTTCAGCTTTTTCTGAAGGGTCATTTGGTTCAAAAATAATTGCAGTTTTATTGCCACGTGCATATAAATGTCGGTCTAAACAGTTTTCGGTAATATTAAGTTTTGCGCCCTTAAACCAAGAGATTTCTGGTTTAGATAAATCGTATTCTAAAACCTTATCCCATTGTTTTTGCCACATAAAATTTTCTTCCGCAATTTCTCCCCAAAAGGTTTCAGGATCACGGACTGATTTTCTATACACTTGAAAATATTCTTCTAAATTTTTAATGTGGTAATTACTCATTTTTTGGATTTTTTAAAGGCTATGTTTAATAAAATTTATTTCAACCAGAAATATATTTAATTATGAGGACTATTGAAACAAAATGAAGAATATTTTGATGAAAACTTTAGCGGGTTTAACCTTTAAATTAAATATCTCAAAGTTTTCACAAAACATAATTCATTCACAAAAAAAATATCATAGCTTTGCACCATCATTATGAAAAAATTTCGCTCACATACCATTTGTAAGATGCACAGAGAAAGCTCTGGGGTGTAAGGCGATTATATATAAAATAATAAAAGCGTTTCTCCCCAAAGAGGAACGCTTTTTTTGTATAATAAAGTTAACTGATATAAAAAAAATGGGACCTATAATTATTATTAAACATTCAATGCGTAAGTGTTCGAGTACGTATATACCTATACATCAAAGTGAATAAAAAAACAAAATAACAGTTTTAAAGTCCCTTTGATAATTCTAAAAATCAAAGGGACTTTTTTTTTAAATGAAATTAAGATGAAAAATGTTTTCGTAATTAAATTGGAAAAGCAATTAGTGCTTAATGAACTAAAGAGCTATACTCATGTTTTTTTGGGTTCTCTTTTGCTTTCTATAGCATATTCCTTATTAATAATTCCTCATAATATTGTTCCTGGGGGAATTTTAGGGCTAAGTATTGTTATTAAAGAGCTTACAGGGTTTTCTGTAGGTTGGATTGCGTTGTTTGTCAATATTCCATTATTGCTTTGGGGCACTAAAGTTTTAGGCCCTAAAACAGGCGTTAAAACCTTGTTTTCAATGATTTTAGTTTCTTTTTATATAGACCTTATTTCTTCAATTACGGGGGGTAAAATATTTATTGACGATGTTTTAATGTCTTCCGTATTTGGAGGTGTAATTATAGGTGTTGCGGTTGTATTTGTTATGAATGCAGGGGCAACAACAGGTGGGAATGATATACTGGTGCGAATTCTTTCTACAAAATTAAAATTGCCATACAATCAATTAATTTTAATTGTAGATGGTATCGTAATTTTATTAGGAACAATCGTCTTTGCAGATTTTACGATGGCTGCATATAGTATTGTTGCAATTGTGGCAATTAGTAAAACAATTGAATATTTTATGAAAAAATCTATCCAAAATAAAACGATTTTAGTGTTTTCAGATAAAAATATTTTAATACAGGAAGAAATTCTTTTGAATAAAAAAAGTACTGAAGGAATATTAAAGTTAATCCACCACGATAGTAATGAAAAAATGATTTTAGTAACCAGAAACACTAAAAAGTTGGATGTGGTAAAAGATATTATTTATAAAATAGACCCGGGGGCAACTATTACTGTTTTGGAATCTAATAATTATGCAACCTTATAATAAATATAAAAGCCGCTTGCAGGTTGAATAGCAAGCGGCTTTTATTTTTTAATTGAAAATTTTGAGCTACTAGTACTTATGAAAGCCAATCATTTCTTGCAGCTCCTTTACTATAAAAGTATTCAAAAATTGCAATAGCAATTACTATAAGGGGCATAATAAGAGCTGTTGGTCCTATAACACCTATTAAATCCATAGCAAACACCCAATATAGTTGTAAAATTAGAATGGCAACGAGTGAGAGTGCAAAAATGGCAATTGAAAATTTTTTGCGCATCAGTAACAGTAAGGATGCTACCAGCCCACTAATTGTAGCTATACCATAGACAATCATATTCCATGAAGGGGAATTATTCATTAATTCCACCTGTTCTGGTGGTAAGCTAGCTTTTAGTTCCTCAGTCATTAAAAAGCTTTCAGAAATCCATAAAAATACTCCGATTAAATTCCATAAAACAGCGAGCACGGCAATTATCCAAAAAGCTGTGTTTGGTTTGGTTGCGTTTGTCATAATAATTTAGTTTTTGGTTAATTAGAACTATAAAGATAAGTTTTTTAAATAAGCTATATATTTACTTTAAAAAAATGACCCCAAGTATTCCAAAAGTACTCTTCAATTTTCTTTTAGCGCTAAAAGCGAATAACACGCGTGAATGGATGTTGGAAAACAAAAAAGAGTATCTCGCCAATGAAAAAACACTCAAAATATGCTATGCTGCTATAGAAAATGGTTTAAACACATCTGATAAAATAAGTAAAACAAAAATTTTTAGAATAAACCGAGACATTCGTTTTAGTAAAAATAAAACTCCTTATAACGTACATCGAAGCGTTAGTTTTAGTAGGGCAGGAGCACAAAGACGCGGTGGGTATTACCTTCGGTTAGAGCCTGGGAATAGCTATATGGCTGGAGGTTTTTTTGATCCAAATTCAGCTGATTTATTCCGTATTAGGAAAGAATTTGAGCGGGATGCTTCAGAAATTAGAGAAATTTTAAATCAAAAAGAATTTAAAAACGTATTTGGAGGTTTTAATCAAGAAAACGCTGTAAAAACTGCCCCAAAAGGTTTTAGTAAAGAAGCTGAAAACATAGATTTAATAAGACTTAAAAGTTATTTTGTAATGCATCGGTTTACTGATGAAGAAGTTTTTGCGTCAGATTTTATTGAAAAACTTCTTTCCTATTATCAATTACTTCGTCCGTTTTTTGATTCTATGAGTGATGTATTAACAACAGATTTAAATGGGGTTTCCTTAATCGAGCACGCTTAATAGCACAAAAAAAGCCTCCATAGTGGAGGCTTTTTTATAGTATAAATTCTAGTTTATTTTAATCTAAATGTTACTCTTCTCACTAATTGTCTAGCAGGAGAAGAAGATTTTTCTACGCTAGCATCTTCACCCTTTCCTGTAAACGATAACCTGCTTTCAGCAATGCCTGAGGCGATTAAAATATCATATACTTTTTTTGCTCTTTTCTTAGAAAGCTCAACATTGAATTCCGCTTGACCAAGTTCATCGGCATACCCAATTAATTCAGCAGTAGCAGTTGTATTTTCTTGCATGTATTTTATCAAATAATTGATAGCACTCAATGAATATGCTTCAGGTTTATCACTATTAAATTGGAAATAAACATTTACATATCCTTTATTTATTAATTCTTCAATACTAATACCGCCATTAATAATGTAATCTTCTTCGTTTACAAAACGATTATCTAAAGAAGATTCAATTTCATCAGGAATATTGTTGTTGTTTCTGTCAACTGCAACCCCTTTACTATCTACGGTTACACCAGACATTGTGTTTTGTTCACGATCTAAATAATTAGGAACTCCATCTTGATCAGAATCTATTAAATCTGCTTCAAGTTTAGCTACTCTATCTTCGAGTCCTACTACTTTTTCTTTAAGCGAATTTTTTTCCGAATACCAATCTGCGTGTTTTTCGGCAGCCCCAAGGTAGAAGCTAAGTCCTAAAGAAAAGTTAACGGTAAATCCATCAAGACCTCTCGTATGTGATACTTCCGTGCCGTCCCAAGTAAGAGTTTGTCTTGTGTGCCCTATGGCAGAAACATCTCCAAAAAGTGCAACACCATTACCAAGTTTCACTTGAGGTGTTACCCCAACCATAAAGTTTAGCATTTGGTCATTTACATCTAACTCAACAGGTTCGTTATAATTAGCAAATGAATAACCTGCACCTCCATGGACAAGAAGTCCAAAAGTATTGGTCCAATCTTGAAAATTTAGCACATTTGTAAGGTTTATAACCCCTTCTAGCGTACTTCTGTAGTATGTAGATTTAAATGGAAGACTATTGTCATCGTTTTCTACACTTCCATAACCAAGGCCAAGACGAAGTCCAAACTTGTTATTAAACATATAACGAACACCTAAGCCTGCTTGGCCAAAACTAGGCGTACTAGTTGCGTATCCGTTAGCAAAAGGTCTTGAAGGCTTGTGCATTCCGCCAGAAATTTCAATAGACCATTTGTCATAATTATTTTCACTTCCTACTTCTATAGAAGTTTCTTCTTGAATAGAAATTTCCTCCTGAGCAGTAAGTAAATAGCTTGTTAAAACTAAAAAAGGTAGTACTAATTTTTTCATATCTGTTGGTGTTATTTTGCAAAAATACTTACAAATTGTAAAACCAACATAATTATACTGTTATTTAAATATTTTTTAACAAGAATATTTTAATCAATTCTAATCTAACTCATTGTTATTGTGCAATTAAAAAGCCTCTATGTTCAAAAAATAATAAATTATCTTTTAGGCGTTCCTTAACAATATCCATCATTCTTTTGTTTAAAGCAGATGAATTTTGAATATATAGCTCAAACTCATTAAGTGTAAACTGGCCAATAATAATTCCTTTTAGTGAATTTCTGAACTTCATGTCCTTATGAATAGCATTTTCTATATAATCTAACTTTTTTTCTACGTTAAGATCATAAAAAACGTTTTTATGTTTTGCGACATAGTTTTTAAAAGCAGCCAATACAATATCATGTTGAAGTTTTACAACAGGTCTTAATGTTTTATTTTGAAAACATTCCTCGGCAGACATATTTGCAGTGATTTTTGCCGTAGCAATTTTGGGGCGCATACTTAGTAATAGACTATCTCTTGTTTCCATAGTATGTTTTTTTATAAAATTAAAGATTAACAGCCCCATATTCATAAATACTTCGATTAGTTATAAACGTTGTTTTCAACAATAGAGAAGTATGTTATCTTTGACTTTTTTGAAACAATCAATATCCTTTTCCAATCTTTATAGGAATTAATCTTCAATTTTAATTTATAATGAAAATATTTTCTTCAGAACAGTTATACGAAGCCGATACAATTACTATCGAAAATCAAAATAGTACTTCCGAAGCTTTAGTAGAACGCGCTGGCACTCAAGTTTTTAATTGGTTACACCAACGTTTGCGAGGTGCTCAGGCGCCTATACGTGTTTTTTGTGGTATTGGTAATAACGGTGGCGATGGGTTGGTTGTAGGTAGGCTTCTGATTGCGCATGGTTATAATGTAACTATTTATATTGTAAACTGTAGCGATAAAAGATCGAAGAATTTTCTATTAAACTACGATAAGATTAAAAACATAACAAAAAACTGGCCTCATTTAATGAAAGGAGAAACAGACTTTCCTGCAATAAACCCAGATGATATTATAGTGGATGCCATTTTTGGAATTGGTCTTAATCGCTGCCCTGACGGTTGGGTTAAAAAACTAATCCAGCATATAAATGTGAGTAAAACTTTTAAACTTGCAATTGATATTCCGAGTGGATTATTCCCTAATTCTGCGGTGAAAGATAAAGAGGCTATTTTGAAAGCAAATTATACATTGACATTTCAAACTCCAAAACTAGCGTTCTTTTTACCCGAAACCGCTCCTTATATTTCAAACTTCGATATTTTAGACATTGGTTTGGATCGCACATTTTTAAATACAACTGAAGCCTTAGCACAGCTTATTTCAAAAATAGAAGCACAACGGTTTTACCAAGCACGTGAAAAGTTTGGGCATAAAGGGACTTATGGTCACACATTAATCGTAGCTGGTAGTTATGGAAAAATAGGCGCTGCGGTACTTTCAGCTACTGCAGCTTTTAGAATTGGCGCAGGAATGGTAACCTCATTTACTCCTAAATGCGGCTATACTATTTTACAAACAGCTATACCTGAAGCGATGGTAATTACGGATCCTCAGGAAGAATTTATAAGTGCTATTTCAATCGATTTTAAACCTTCAGCAATCGCTGTTGGGATGGGGATTGGAAAAAATCCAGCTACCGTCGAAGCCTTAAAAAATCTTTTTAAAACGCAGAATGTTCCTTTTGTAATTGATGCAGATGCGTTAAATAGTATTTCAGAAGATAAAGAAGTATTAACATTACTTCCAAAGCATTCAATTTTAACACCACATCCTGGTGAATTAAAACGATTAATTGGCGAATGGCAAGATGATTATGAAAAACTTGAGAAAACAAAAGAATTTTCAAAAAAACACGAAGTTGTAGTTGTAATTAAAGGCGCATACTCCATCATTGTTTATGGAGAAAAACTGTATATTAATACTTCAGGGAACCCAGGAATGGCAACTGCTGGAAGTGGTGATGCTTTAAGCGGTGTTATTGTAGGGTTGCTTTCTCAAGGGTACGACCCATTATTAGCGTCGGTTTTTGGGGTGTATATGCACGGCAGCGCGGGCGATATCGCATTAAGTAAGATGGGGTATGAAGCTATTATGGCTGGCGATATTATTGATAACCTAGCGGGGGCATATTTAGAATTATTTGCAAGCGAAGAAGAAGGCGTGGAAAATTCTTCAGAAAAAAAATAGCCACGAACACATCATTTTTATGCATTCGTGGCTTAAAATAGTTTAAGAAACTAATTACATCAATTTATCGAGTGTTTTTCTCAATTCAGGGTCGGAGGGTCTTGGTGCATCAGCTGAAAGGATGTTTCCTTGTGGGTCAATTAAAATAAACCTTGGAATTCCAAGGATAGCGTAATCTACCACGAACTTTGATTTCCAGTTGTTGTCAGACATCAATTGGATTCCGCCTAAATCTTTTTCAGAAACCATAGCTTTCCATTTGTCATAATCCTTGGGTTCGTCTATTGAAATACTTACAATCTGAATGTTTTTAGTTTCATAATCCTTTTCAATTTCCTTTAATGAAGGGATTTCACGAATGCAGGGCCCACACCAAGTTGCCCAAACGTCAACATACACATATTTTCCTCTTAAGTCTTCCAAAGCTGTAGTCCCTCCTTTGTGATTTTCATAATTAAAAGTAGGGGATGGGTTTCCAGCCGTAAGTGTACTTAACTTAGTGTAGCGTGCTGTTAATTTAGCAAGGTTTTCAGGGTTTGGATCACTGTTTTTATATATTGTATAGGCTTCCTCTAAACTCTCATCTGGTTTAAGGCCGAACTGTAAGAAGGAACTCATCAAATTGTCTTTTGCATAACCATTAGGTAATGCATTATCAACTTTCTTTAGAAAAAGAACAGTTTGGTTTTTTATGCCATTTTTAGTTATTTCTTCGCTTACCAGTCTGTTGTAATGTGTTTGAAGTAAATTTTGGTAGGAAGTAGAATTGCGATATGCAACAGTATCTTGATAATTTATGTCTTTTATTTGATCGTAAAAACCGTCAGATACATTGAAATTTTCCTTTCCAGAATAATAACTGTGAGCGTCTTTATAGTTTTCAATCATTATAGCGTGAGAGTACTTATCTTCTTTAGCTAACATGTTTTTAAAAGCTTTATTTTCTATTTTGTATGAATTATAAATACTGTCTATACTTTTTTTATTGTTGCGTACTGCGCTTAAAAACTCTTTTTCATCTAATAAAAATGTTTCTTTAAAATTCATGTTTTGTTCATTCCAAAGATATTTAGTAGCTAAAAAGTTATTTTCAGTTGCCAAATCGCCAGAATATTTCAACGATTCATCAAATTCATCTGCACTTACAGTAACCGATAGGTTTGTACCTTTCTCAAGATAAATTCCAGTGCGCTCTCGCCCCACAAAAAGATCATAAAATCCATCATTCTTTATTTGTAGTGTATCTGTAAACATGCCATTTTCATTTATGGCAATGCGTGCTTCAAAATTATTTCCGCGAATTACTGCAGTTTCGGCGGCATTATTTTCAATAGATCCATTAATAAGGGAATATTCTATTTTCATTTCTTGCTTGCACGAGATAATCAAAAGCATTAAAAAGACTATGCTTATTTTTTTCATTTATATAAATTTTAAGTTGGGGTAAATTTACATATTGCATTATCATTTTAGTTTATAAATAGGTATAATTTTATGTTATTCTTTTAAAAATAAATGTTGTGTTTAGTGTGTTTTTGAAAGAAATAAAGAGTGTGGGAGCAATTAAAAATCTGTATTTTTGTGAAAAGAATACCTACATCTAATGCAAGAAGTACATTATATAAGTTCAGAAATCCTTGATTTAGTATTAGTCAAGCAAATAATTGATAATCATAAAACCTTAGCGCTTTCTGAAGAAGCAGAATTAAATATAAAAAAATCCAGAGAATATCTTGTTGAAAAAATGAGAGACAATGAGACTCCAGTGTATGGTATAAATACTGGGTTTGGATCGTTGTGTAATGTAAAAATCACCTCAGAAAATCTTTCAAAACTTCAAGAAAACTTGGTCATGTCTCACGCGTGTGGAACAGGGGAGTTGGTTCCAAAACCAATAATAAAATTGATGCTTTTGTTGAAAATTCAATCCTTAAGCTATGGTTATAGCGGTGTACAGATTGAAACAGTACAACGACTGATAGACTTTTATAATAACGATATTTTACCGGTTATATACACACAAGGAAGCCTTGGGGCTTCAGGTGATTTGGCTCCTTTGGCGCATTTATCACTGCCTTTACTAGGAAAAGGAGAAGTTTATTATGATGGCAAACGAGTTTCTTCACAAAAAATAATGGAGAAATTTAATTGGACCCCTATTGTTTTACAAGCTAAAGAAGGGCTTGCCTTATTAAATGGAACTCAGTTTATGAGTGCTTATGGTGTTTATTGTCTTCTTAAAAGTTATAAGCTATCCTATATGGCAGATTTAATTGGCGCCGTTTCTGTTGATGCTTTTGATTGTAATATGAGTCCCTATAATGCGCTGGTGCATTTGGTAAGGCCCCATAGAGGTCAGGTTAAAACTGCCGAACGTATCTTAGAATTTTTAGATGCTAGTGAATTAGGACTTTCTGAAAAGAAAAATGTTCAAGATCCATATTCCTTCCGTTGTATTCCACAAGTTCATGGAGCTACAAAAGACACCTTGCAATTTGTACATAAAACGTTTAAGACCGAAATTAATTCAGTAACCGATAACCCAAATATATTTGTAAAAGAAGATTTAATTATTTCTGGAGGTAATTTCCACGGGCAACCCTTAGCCTTAGCCTTAGATTATCTTTCTATTGCAATGGCAGAGTTAGGGAATATTTCAGAAAGGAGAACGTACCAGCTTGTTTCAGGTCTCCGTGAATTACCAGCCTTTTTGGTAGATAATCCAGGTCTTAATAGCGGGTTTATGATTCCACAATACACTGCAGCGAGCATAGTAAGTCAAAATAAGCAATTGGCAACTCCAGCATCTGTAGATTCTATTGTTTCATCAAATGGGCAAGAAGATCATGTGAGTATGGGGGCCAACGGAGCCACAAAATGTTTGCGTGTTATCGAAAATATTGAAACGATTTTAGCGATCGAATTGATGAATGCTTCGCAGGCACTTAGTTTTAGGCAACCTAAAAAATCTTCACCCTTTGTGGAGTCTTTTTTAAAACCCTACCGTTCTATAGTTACTTTTATTGAAAACGACAGATTATTAGCAGACGATATACATGCAAGTGTTGCTTTTTTGCAATCTTTAGATGTGGATAGTGAGATTCTTTTTGGATAGATTATTAAACTAAAATAAAGTTATGAGAAGTAAATTGTTTTCAATGATATTAATATTTGTTGGGTTCTCAATCTATTCTCAGGATTATAAACCTTTGCTGGATAATTTGAATGAATGGCATTATACAAGTTGTTATTCAGGTTGTTTAACGGATGTGTATTATACCGATGGCGACACCATTGTAGCTGGAAAAAACTATAAAATCTTAGATGGTTTTCATTTTATTTCGCGTAGCTTTTTGCTGCGTGAAGATGTTGCAAATAAAAAGGTCTATTTAAACTTTATATCCGCAGGTTCTAGTGAAGAATTTTTATTGTATGATTTTTCCTTAAATGAAGGAGATACCTTCAATATGCTAAACCCCGTTTCTCCTTTTCCAAGTGATGGCGGTCCTTTTATTTTAGATGCTATTTTTGAAGAAACCCTTGCAGACGGTAATGATTATAGGCATTTTTATTTTTCTCCAGCTCCAGGAAATACCGTAAGCACAGAAAATGCTGTTTGGGTTGAAGGTGCTGGTTCACTATCTTTAATTAATGCGCCTGGAGGACACCCTAATATCAATAAAGCGGGACATTTAAGTTGTTTTTTTAAGAATACAGAGCTGTTTTATACGAACTTAGATTCAATAAGTAATTGCATTCCAGTTCATTTAGAAGTTGAAAAATACAATCTAACTAATGTTACGCTAACCAAAGCCATAAACCAAGCTGTTTGTGTTTTAAACAACACTAAGAATATTAAAAATATAAGTGTTTATGATGTTTCTGGAAAAAAACTAAATAGTATAAATAATGTTGCTGAAAACTCCCTAAACGTTGATTTGTCAAGCTATAAAAACGGCTTGTATATTCTTTTGGTGACCGCCGTTAATTCAAGTAGAAAATCCTTTAAAGTTATAAAGTAGTTTTATTTTCATTTTGGGCTATTATCTCGTATACCCATGTTTTAGCATCATTTAAATTATTGAAATGTCTAAAAGGTTTTGCATAAAACCGCTTCTCTAATTCCACATTAGTAGATTTAATTCCATTGGAAGAAACAACAGCAAGAGCAACCAAGGTCTCAATTTTTGAAGTTTTTAAATAAACCAAAGGGTCAACAGCGTATGAGTTTTTACGAAATGATATGTATCCAAATAATTTATCTGAATAATATTTTTCTGAAATATTTTTTACAACCCTATAATATTCATTTTTTATACTTACGCCTTCATTCATTACGGCAACAACGAAATTGCTAAATATGCGAACTTCTCCAAATTCAGTATATAATGTGTCAATCATAACTGTGTGTATTTATAATGTAATTTACGATTATTTTATGTGTATACGCTGTGTTTATATTAGGATTAAATGCTAAATAAAAAAATCCTCAAGAATACTTGAGGATTTTTTACTCTCAATTCAAAATTTTACGATTCAGTTGTTTTTTTTTGTTTTCTTATTTTAATAGTGAGTTCATTGGTCTTTTCATCCAAATCCATTGTAATAACGTCGCCTTCTTGAAGACTACTATTTATTATTTCCTCAGCCAATGCATCTTCAATATACTTTTGAATAGCTCTGTTTAAGGGTCTTGCGCCGTATTGTTTGTCAAAACCTTTATCTGCAATATAATCTTTCGCTTTCTCAGAAAGTATAAGCTCGTAACCCAAATCTGAAATACGAAGGAATAACTTATCCAGTTCAATATCAATAATTTTGTGGATATCTTCTCTTTCAAGTGGGTTGAAGACCATTACATCGTCAATTCTATTTAAAAATTCTGGCGCAAAAGTTTTCTTTAATGCATTTTCAATCACACTTTTTGTGTGTGATTCTTCTTGATTTTTCTTGGCAGTAGTACCAAAACCAACACCTTGACCAAAGTCTTTAATTTGTCGGGCGCCAATATTGGAAGTCATAATGATAATTGTATTTCTAAAATCAATTTTTCTACCAAGACTATCCGTTAAATATCCATCATCTAGAACTTGAAGTAACATATTAAAAACATCTGGATGTGCTTTTTCTATTTCATCAAGAAGGACAACGGCATAAGGTTTTCTTCTAATTTTTTCCGTTAGCTGTCCGCCTTCCTCATAGCCTACATATCCTGGAGGTGCTCCTACTAAGCGTGAAATGGCAAATTTTTCCATATACTCACTCATATCAATCCGAACCAAAGCAGTATCCGAATCAAAAAGTTCACGAGCTAAAACTTTTGCAAGTTGTGTTTTTCCAACTCCAGTTTGCCCTAAGAAAATAAAGGAGCCAATCGGTTTGTTAGGATCTTTTAAGCCTGCACGGTTTCTTTGAATAGCTTTTACTACTTTGGCAACAGCTTCATCTTGCCCAATTACTTTTCCTTTAATTCGATCTGGCAGTGCTGCTAATTTTGTACTTTCAGTTTGAGCAATTCTATTTACCGGAACACCTGTCATCATAGAAACAACTTCAGCAACATTTTCTTCTGAAACGGTTTCCCTATGAAGTTTTGAATCTGCTTCCCACTTTTCTTGTTCGATAGCGAGTTCTTTTTCTAGATTTTTTTCATCATCTCGAAGTTTTGCAGCTTCTTCATATTTCTGTTTTTTAACTACAGTGTTTTTTAATTCGCGCACATCTTCCAGTTGTTTTTCAATCTCTAAAATTCTATCTGGCACATGAATATTTGTAATGTGAACACGCGACCCAGCTTCGTCTAAAGCATCGATAGCTTTGTCTGGAAGAAACCGTTCCGTCATATACCTGTTTGTTAATTGCACACAGGCTTTTATAGCTTCATCTGTATAAATTACATTATGGTGAGCTTCGTATTTATCTTTAATATTAGTCAAAATTTCTATGGTTTCTTCAACCGTGGTAGGTTCTACCAATACTTTTTGAAAACGTCTTTCAAGCGCGCCATCTTTTTCAATATACTGACGGTATTCATCTAAAGTTGTTGCTCCAATACATTGTATTTCACCTCTTGCTAACGCAGGTTTAAACATATTTGATGCATCTAATGAGCCTGTAGCACCTCCAGCGCCAACAATAGTGTGAATTTCATCTATAAATAGAATTATATCATCATTTTTTTCAAGCTCGTTCATTACCGCTTTCATGCGTTCTTCAAACTGTCCACGGTATTTAGTGCCAGCAACCAAACTTGCCAAATCTAAGGTGACAACTCTTTTGTCATATAGAATCCGTGAAACTTTTCGTTGAATTATACGCAAAGCGAGTCCTTCAGCAATAGCAGATTTACCAACACCCGGTTCGCCAATTAGTAATGGGTTGTTCTTCTTTCTTCTACTTAATATTTGTGAAACACGTTGTATTTCGCTTTCACGACCCACCACAGGATCTAGTTTTCCTTCTTCAGCTAGGGCAGTAAGATCTCTTCCAAAGTTGTCTAAAACAGGAGTTTTAGACTTCTTATTTGTTTTTGAAGTTGCACCAGAAAATAAGTTGTCTTTGCCAGCATCTTCGGCAGAAGTGTCATCATCATTTGGGAATGCTTCTGCATTTGGGGTGTCAATATAATCGTCGTCGTTTGTTATCATGAGTTTAAATTGGTCTTTAACCGCGTCATAATCTACCTTCATTTTGTTCAACAATTTTGTGGTAGGGTCATTTTCATTTCGAAGAATACATAAAAGCAAATGTGCGGTATTTATCGAATTACTTTGAAAAAGTTTGGCTTCCAAAAAAGTTGTCTTCAACGCTCTTTCCGCCTGGCGGGTAAGGTGAAGATTTTTTTTGTCGTTTGTATTTGTAATAATTCCCGGGTTTGCGGGACTTAAAATTTCTACTTTTCTTCTTAAATGATTTAAGTCTATTGTAAGTGCACTCAGTATGGTTACTGCTTTGCCGTTACCACCTCTTAAAAGTCCAAGCATTAGATGCTCGGTGCCAATAAAATCGTGGCCTAAGCGCAGTGCTTCTTCTTTGCTGTATGCAATTACATCTTTTACTCTCGGGGAAAAATTATCATCCATATCTTAATATCCTATCTTCTTAAACTACTAAATTAACCAAAAAGGGACAAAAACTGTTCCTCTTTATAATCATTTTAGTAAAAGGACAAAATATATATAGTAATTCAAAGTATAATCTATGATACTTATTAACGATTTAAACCCTAAAATTTGTTAATAAATTATTGAATAAGCGCTCGCAAAAACCCCTGTTAAACCTACAAAAATGTGTATCTTGCTCGTTAGTTTAACAACGATAAATAATCCAATTTTTTATGGCTGAAGGTGAGAAGTTAATCCCTATAAACATTGAAGATGAAATGAAATCTGCCTACATCGATTACTCGATGTCGGTCATAGTGTCACGTGCGCTGCCAGATGTTCGCGATGGAATGAAACCTGTACACAGAAGGGTATTGTTCGGAATGCACGAACTTGGAATTAGAGCTACAGGTGCGCATAAAAAATCCGCAAGAATTGTGGGTGAAGTACTCGGTAAATACCATCCACACGGAGATACCTCTGTTTATGATGCTATGGTGCGTATGGCTCAGGAATGGAGCTTGCGGTATTTGCTAGTAGACGGTCAAGGTAACTTTGGTTCTGTTGATGGAGATAGCCCAGCAGCAATGCGATATACGGAAGCAAGAATGCATAAAATATCTGAAGATATGCTTGCTGATATCGATAAAGAAACCGTTGACCATAAATTGAATTTTGACGATACTCTTAAGGAACCAACTGTGCTTCCTACACGGGTTCCAGGTCTTCTTATTAATGGTGCTTCAGGAATTGCTGTAGGTATGGCTACCAATATGCCACCGCATAATATTACTGAAGTAATTAATGGTACTATAGCCTACATTGAAGATAATGATATCGATATCGATGGGCTTATGCAGCACATTAAGGCACCAGATTTTCCTACTGGGGGAACAATCTATGGTTATGAAGGGGTTCGTGAAGCTTTTCATACAGGTCGCGGCCGTGTGGTAATGCGTGCAAAAGCAACTTTTGAAGAAGTTCAAGGACGTGAGTGTATCGTTGTTACTGAAATTCCATATCAAGTGAATAAAGCGGATATGATTAAGAAAACCGCTGATATGGTAAACGATAAGAAAATCGAAGGCATATCAAACATCCGTGATGAGAGTGATAGAAATGGAATGCGTATCGTTTATATTTTAAAGCGTGATGCAATTCCAAACATTGTTTTAAATACCTTATTTAAATATACAGCATTGCAATCCAGTTTTAGCGTAAATAATATTGCGTTGGTAAAGGGAAGGCCGCAAATGCTAAATTTAAAGGAGTTAATTCATTATTTTGTAGAGCATCGCCATGAAGTAGTAGTGCGTCGTACAGAATATTTACTTCGAAAAGCTGAAGAACGCGCGCATATTTTAGAAGGACTTATTATTGCTTCAGATAATATAGACGAAGTTATTCGCCTTATACGTTCCTCTTCAAATGCAGATCAAGCAAGAGAAAGATTGATGGAATCCTTCAAGCTTACTGAAATTCAAGCTAAGGCTATTGTTGAAATGCGTTTACGCCAATTAACAGGTCTAGAGCAAGATAAACTTAGAAGTGAGTATGAAGAATTGATGAAAACTATTGGTGATTATAAAGACATTCTTGCTAGTAAAGAGCGTAGAATGCAAATAATAACAGAAGAACTTGAAGAAATTCGCGCAAAATATGGTGATGAACGTCGTTCTACCATTGAATATGCAGGAGGAGATGTAAGCATCACAGATTTAATTGCTGACGAGCAAGTAGTTTTAACGATTTCACATGCCGGGTATATTAAGCGTACCTCACTTTCTGAATACAAAACACAAAATAGAGGCGGAGTAGGACAAAAAGCTTCTGCTACGCGAAATGAAGATTTCTTAGAACATCTTTTTGTTGGTACCAATCACCAATATATGTTGTTCTTCACCCAAAAAGGAAAATGTTTCTGGATGCGTGTTTTTGAAATTCCAGAAGGAACAAGAACTTCAAAAGGAAGAGCTATTCAGAATTTAATAAATATTGAGCCAGATGATAAAGTAAAAGCTTTTATCTGTACGCAAGATTTAAAAGATGAAGAGTATATAAATAGTCATTATGTTATTATGGCTACTAAAAAAGGTCAGGTTAAAAAAACAGCTTTAGAGCAATATTCAAGACCAAGAACAAATGGTATTAACGCGATAACAATCCGTGAGGATGATGAGCTCTTAGAAGCAAAACTTACTACCGGTAACAGTCAAGTAATGCTAGCTGTAAAATCTGGAAAAGCGATTCGTTTTGAAGAAGAAAAGACCAGACCTATGGGAAGAAATGCTTCCGGAGTTCGTGGAATTTCTCTTGGAGATAAAAACGATGAAGTTGTGGGGATGATTGCCGTAAACGAAAACGATTCAGAAATATTAGTTGTTTCAGAAAATGGATATGGCAAAAGATCTTCTATTGATGATTATCGAATTACCAACCGTGGTGGTAAAGGTGTAAAAACTATTAATATAACTGAAAAAACAGGTAAATTAGTGGCAATCAAAAATGTAACAGATGAAGATGATTTAATGATCATTAACAAATCTGGAATTGCAATTCGTATGGCTGTTGCAGATCTTCGTGTTATGGGGCGTGCCACACAAGGGGTCCGACTTATTAAAGTTCGTGAAGACGATGCCATTGCTGCTGTTGCAAAAGCAATGAAGGATGAGGAAGAATTAAATCTGGATCTAATTGATGAAAATAATCCTGGCACTGCTCTTGATACTAATGAAAATCACACCGAAAATAACGAATAAACTTTAACACATGAAAACACGAATTTTAATAACAGGACTGGCTTTTGTGTCTGCTATTTCATTTGGACAAAAAAAAGAACTAAAAAAAGCTGAAAAAGCTATAAAGTCAAATGAATACAGTGAAGCTTTAACCTACCTAACTGAAGCAGAACCATTAATTGGCGCTGCCAATGATGAAATAAAAGCGCAATTTTATGCTGCAAGAGGAGAAGCACTTTTAGGCTCTGGAAGTACTGATTTCGCTAAGTTAAAAGGTGCCGCGGAAGCATTTGGACAAGCACTTAGCTTAAATCCAGCTATCGAAGCACAAATAGCTGCTCCATTGCAAAATGTTAGAGCGGGCTTGGTTAATAGCGCAAGAACAGATTATACTTCTCAGAAGTATTTAGTGGCTTCAGATAAGCTATACACCTGTTATATGATTGATAAAAATGAATTAGAATATCTTTATTTTGCAGGACTTTATGCTCATGAAGGAAAAGATTATGACAAAGCACTTTCGTACTACCAAATATTACTTGATGCTGGTTACACAGGAGAGTCTAAAGAATTTGTTGCTACTAATAAAGCGAATGGAGAAGTAGAAGCTTTCGAGAACGAAAAACTTAGAGATTTTGCTGTAAAATCAGGTGAGTATATCAAACCTGAGGTTAAAGTTTTGGATTCTAGAAAAACAGACATTCTTGGAAACATGGCGCGAATCTACCTAGAGAAAGATGAAACTCCAAAAGCTATTGAAATACTAGAAGCTGCTCGTGCTGAAAGCCCGGATGATGTAGATTTAATGCGTTTAGAAGCTGATATTAGTAATAGGATTGGTGATTACGATAAGTACGATAAAATTATGAATAAAATTATCGCTACAGATCCATCAAACCCAGCAATATATACAAACTTAGGGGTGGCAAATGCAGAATTAGGAAAGAAAGAAAAGGCGATTGGTTATTATGAAAAAGCTTTAGAAATAGACCCTAATTACGAAGCTGCTCTAATTAACATATCAGTTGTTAAGCTTTCTTACGAAGATGCGATAAGAGAGACAATGAATAACTTAGGAACATCTAGAGCGGATAATGCAAAGTTTGACACCCTTAAAAAAGAATTAAATGAAGTGTATCGTAATGCTTTACCATATTTAGAAAAAGCATATCGAATTAGCCCTTCAAATGTAGGTGTGGTTCAAACCTTAAGTAATATTTACAGCCAACTTGGTGAGGATGCTAAGTTTAAAGAGATGAAAGCAAAGCTTGATGCTTTAAAAGCACAAGAGTAATCTACTCTTAAATAGTATATAAAAAAACCTCCGAAATTTCGGAGGTTTTTTTATACAATACGTTTAATTACGCGGAGTTTATGAGTGTGGTTTCGCATTTCGTAATTAAAAATACCACTATGATCCAATCTGTCGATACGAACTTTTCCGTGGGCGTGAATTATATAATTATCCTTCATAATAATACCCACATGGGTAATTTTTCCTTCGTCATTATCAAAAAAGGCTAAATCTCCAGGTTCGCTTTCTTCAATAAAACTTAAAGGTTCTCCTTGGCTAGCTTGTTGGCTTGCATCGCGAAGCAATTTATAACCATTTAGTTTATATACCATTTGGGTAAAACCGCTACAATCTATCCCGAAAGGTGTTTTCCCTCCCCACAAATACGGTGAATTTAAGTAGAGTAGGGCGGTTTCTATTAAATGTTCTTTCGGAAGTTTTTCAGAAACTGATTTTCCTTCAAAAACTTGTTTTAAATATTCTGAGGCAGAGACATTGCTTCCTAGGCAAATTGAAAATAATTGATTGTCTGGCGCAGAAACAAAATCAACCAAATCTGAAGAAAGGCAAAGTTTGTTTTTTTCAAAATCTGAATAATCTTCTTCCGCAATATTAAGGTATTGTTTGTTGTCTATCCAGCCTTCATAGCTATCGAAAGCCAAGCGAATACGGCTCCATTTTTTACGAGTTTCCAGTATTTTAAAATGCTCCCCATAAAGAACCTGCGTAACCAGTTCGCTTACATCAGTAGCTTCAGCTCGAAGTGGAACAATACTTAAATTGCAGATGCCGTAATCCATTCAGAAATTATTGAAGTTATTACGGCGTTTTTAGATTCTTTCAATTACCATTGCTGACGCACCACCACCGCCATTACAGATTGCTGCAGCACCGATTTTTGCATTATTTTGTTTTAAAACATGTAAGAGTGTAATTAAAATACGAACTCCGCTACATCCTAATGGATGACCCAATGAAACTGCGCCTCCATTTACGTTTGTGTTACTGTCGTTTAAGCCTAAAATTTTCATATTGGCAAGTCCAACCACTGAAAAAGCTTCGTTAAACTCAAAATAATCTACATCGCTAAGAGTTATACCTGCTTTAGCAATAGCTTTTGGAATTGCTTTTGAAGGTGCAGTTGTAAACCATTTTGGTTCTTGTGCAGCATCTGCATAACTTTTAATGAAAGCTAATGGAGTAAGCCCTAATTCCTTTGCTTTTGCTTCACTCATTAAAACCATAGCACCAGCACCATCATTAATTGTGGAAGCATTTGCTGCGGTAACGGTTCCATCTTTCGTAAAAGCTGGACGTAAGGATGCGATTTTATCCATCTTTACGTTTTTGTATTCTTCATCTTCTGAAACGATAATTGGTTCGCCACGGCGTTGAGGTACTTCAACAGGAATTACTTCATCCTTAAATTTTCCTTCTGCCCAAGCTTTTGCGGAACGTTTGTATGATTGCATAGCGAAAGCATCTTGGTCTTCACGTGAAAAATTATATTCGGTTGCGCAAAGATCTGCACAAGTTCCCATTGCCTTTTGATCGTATGCGTCCACTAATCCATCTTTTTGCATACCATCAAGTAAAGTGGCTGGGCCAAATTTTGTGCCACTACGCATATGTACATAATGAGGAATATTACTCATGCTTTCCATACCTCCAGCAACCACAATATCAGTATCACCAAGGGCGATTGATTGTGCTGCTTGCATTACGGCTTTCATTCCTGAAGCGCATACTTTATTGATAGTTGTAGCAGGAACGGTATCAGATAGCCCCGCACCCAAAGCAGCTTGCCTTGCAGGCGCTTGCCCAACTCCAGCTTGAACCACATTCCCCATATAAACTTCTTCAACTAATGTAGGGTCTAGGTTTATTTTTTCTAAGGCCCCTTTTATTGCTGCAGCCCCCAGCTGGGTTGCGGTGAGTGAAGAAAGACTTCCCATAAAACTTCCAATAGGGGTTCTAACTGCGGATACGATAACTACTTTAGTGCTCATGCTATTATTTTTTAATTTAAAATAAGGACTGCGAAATTACGGATTTCTAACTTAAATATCAATCTTTGTAAGTATTGGTTTTGGGATAACTCATTCCTTATTTATACCTTTACTTTAAGATATAAGTATATGAAAAACCTGTTTTCTTTTTTTGCTAAAAACCAGTCCCTTATTTATAAGGTTTTTCTTTTTGTAACCGCCACATTTTTAGTTATTTACTTTCTCCCAAAAGGCGGTCAGTTTAAATATAATTTTCAAAAAGGGAAACCCTGGCAATACGAAAACTTATATGCCCCCTTTAGCTTTACAATAAAAAAAGATGAAGATACGCTAAAGAAAGAGCGTGAGAAAATTCGGGCTAATTCAATTCCTTACTTTGAGTATGATAGTGATTTAGAATCAGATGTTTTAGAAAGTTTTAAAAATAACCTTCATGCAAAATATGTAGATAGCCTTTTTAAAACTGAAAAAAACACCGTTGAAAGATTAGGAAATATCTTTATTTCAAATATATATAAGAATGGGGTTACTAATGAAATTCATGCGTATAATGACGACAGACTTATTTATCTAAAAAAAGGCAATGAAATAGAGGAGCGAGTTTATTCGCAAATATTTAAAGAGGATCAATTAAATAAAAGAGTTAGAGAATTAGTTGAAAAAAACGAAGTTGAAGATATTCAAGCACTTATTTATAGTGTTTTAAGTGAAGTTATTGAGCCAAACGTTAAATTGAATGCAAAATTAACCGAATCAGCTATAGAGTCTGAAATTAAAGCCCTAAATCCAAACCGTGGGATTATTGAAAAAGGAGGAAGAATTATAGCGAAAGGGGAGGTGGTGGAAGGTGATAAGTTTCAGATATTAAACTCATTAAAAGCAGAATTTGATAGTCAGATATGGAGTAAAAACAATTACTTATGGCTAATTGTTGGGTATTCTATGCTTGTTTCATTAGTGTTTTTAATGCTTTTCCTTTTTCTAAAAAACTACCGCCCCTATATTTATAACAATAATACAAAGGTTACATTTATATTTTTCAACATCTTTTTGATGGTTTTCTTAACAACGCTAGTTTTGAAAGTACATGCAGACTATGTATATGTTGTTCCAATATGTATTTTACCTTTAATACTTAAAGCTTTTTTTGACCCTAGAGTTGGACTTTTTGTACATGTTTTAACGATTTTATTACTAGGTTTTATCGTCCCAAATAGTTTTGAGTATATGTTTTTGCAATTTATTGCTGGAATTGTAACAATTTTGACTGTTTCAGAATTATATAAAAGAGCGAATTTATTTATTTCAGTAGGACAAATTACACTGATTTATATTTTGGGATACTTTGCTTTTTTTGTTATCCAAGAAGGGAATATACAAACCATGGAATGGCAGAATTTCCAATATTTTATTCTCTGTGGTTTGGCAACTCTTTTCGCGCATCCCTTGATTTATTTTTATGAAAAAATTTTCGGGTTAGTTTCAGATGTATCATTGTTAGAGCTTAGCGATACGAATTCAAAATTACTTAAAGAACTTTCAAATAAAGCCCCAGGCACATTTCACCATTCCTTAAACGTTGCAAATTTAGCGGAAGCTGCTGCAAATGAAATTGGCGCAAACAGCATGCTTGTTAGAGTTGGAGCACTCTATCATGATATTGGAAAGATGTTGAATCCTACTATGTTTACAGAGAATCAGGTTAATTCAGTTAATTCACATAATGAATTAGATCCAAAGGAAAGTGCGCAAATAATTATAGACCATGTTATAAAAGGGATCGAAATAGCAAGAAAAAACAACCTTCCAGACCGTGTGATAGATTTTATTAGAACACACCATGGGACAAGTTTGGTATATTATTTTTATAAGAAAGAAAAAGAATTGCATGGCGAAGCTGTTGGGGATGATTTTTCATATCCAGGACCTATTCCTTTCTCAAAAGAAACCGCAATATTAATGATGGCTGACAGTGTAGAAGCTGCAAGTAAGAGTTTAAAAGAACCTTCATCGTCAATAATTGATGAGTTTGTTGAAAAAATAATCAACAATCAAATGGCGCAAGGTCAATTTTTGAATGCAAACATTACTTTTAAAGAAATTGAAACTATAAAAAAAGTGCTTAAGAAAAAGCTAAATAATATTTATCACCTTCGCGTTGAGTACCCAGAGTAAAAGCTAAGAAACAAAAAATCCCCTAAAAAGGGGATTGGATGTGATCGCAGAAGGATTCGAACCTTCGACCGTCCCGATTAAAAATCGGGATGCGCTATCCAGCTGAGCTGATAAGGTCTTGAATGAATTTGATTGATTTTTTCTTTTTGATAGCCAATTCTCTTGCATAAGCTTCTCTTTTGGTTGGATAAGATTCAGTGTATTTTACAACCCAATCTTTCGCTTTAGAGGTGTATCCTGAATGATTAGAAAGGTGTTTTCGTAGGCGTTCTGAAATAGGCTCACTTGTATGACCAATATAATATCGGTTCAATTCTTCAGAATACACTATGTATACAAAATAGTTCATACAAAAAATCCCCTAAAAAGGGGATTGGATGTGATCGCAGAAGGATTCGAACCTTCGACCGCCTGCTTAGAAGGCAGGTGCTCTATCCAGCTGAGCTATGCGACCATTTATTTTAGTTTCAAACTCTGCTACGTCCGTCCCGATTAGAAATCGGAATGCGCTATCCAGCTGAGTTTAAGGATAATTAAAAATAAAAAAGCCGAACAATATTACTTGTCCGGCTTTTTGTCGGGGTGGCAGGATTCGAACCTGCGACCTCCTGCTCCCAAAGCAGGCGCGATGACCGGGCTACGCTACACCCCGTAAACAGCAATTATATTGTTTACTGTAATTTTGGAGTTTTAAAACTCTATAATGCGGAGAGACAGGGACTCGAACCCTGGCGACGGTTACCCGTCGACAGATTAGCAATCTGCTCCGTTACCACTCCGGCACCTCTCCAGTTTTTTTATGAACTTAACATCCTAAAATGCGGTTGCAAATGTAAGTCTTCAGATGGAATATCGCAAACAAAAATCACGCTTTTTTTAATAAAAATTTTAAACCTGTTTAAATCAAGCAAATGGTTTTCAAAAATAATTGAAAAAATTACAATTTCGAACAGATTAACATCACTTTTTTGTCTTCTGAATTTGTAATAAAGAATAAATAAACTGCTCCACCATCAGTAATTTTCCATTTTTTACGAAGCACATCTACAGACTCGGAAAAATTTCGAGTAGTAATATTTGCTTTTTTAAAGGTGATTGCTGCTCGAATTTCAGATTTTGTATATGGAACTACTTTTTTAATGATAAAGCTTCTCCCGGGAAAGTTAATTAGTGTATCATTGGTATATAGATGGGTATGTTTTTGTAATTTTTTAATTTTTAACCTTTCTGAAAGTAAATTGAAAGCACCACTTTTTAATATCGCCGCATTGGGTTCATAAAGATATTTTTGCGGTAAACTGTATGTTGTTTCTAAAGTTTCATTCCAGGTAAAATTAAATGTCTCAATTTCGGGTTTTGTAAAATTTATGGTTTTAATGTATGGCGCGGATACTACATCTTTTTTTAATACCCAAAGCAATTCTTTTACTTCATTATTAACCGCCACAATATGAATTTCAGAAACATTTTTTAATTCGTTTAATCCAACCGATATATCGAGCATTGGTGAAGTTTTTATCAATAGCTTCTTACAATTAGTTAATAATGCATGAATGTTTTCTGGAACATTCGGCTCACAATCTTTTAAAAAAAACACTTTTCCTTTGCTTTCATGCCGGCGGGAAGGGTCTATGTAGATAACATCATATTTCGTGTTTAAAACAGCTTTCATTCCATCACTAGCAAAGCATTCAATAGTTTGTTTGCCGAATACCTTAAAATTATTTTTCACTACCTCTGAAAGCGCTGTGTTGATTTCAAAATGATGAATAGCAGCAATTTTTTCTGAAAAATAAAAGCTATCTACGCCAAAACCACCAGTTACATCTGCTAAGGTATTTCCTGAAACAAGAGAAGCTTTGTATTTCGCGGTAATTTCAGAAGAAGTTTGTTCAAGATTTAGCTTGGGAGGAAAAAAAATATTTAAAGTTTTAAACCATCTCGGAAGTTTTTTTTCAATCTTTTTTCTACTTTCTATTTGCTGAATTAATTCTTGAACTGAAATAGTTTTAAAAGGGCTGCCTGCGAAAGCGAGCTTTGAAACTTCGTGCTTGTAATTTCGAATAAAATCTTGGACTTCGTTATTTAAAAGTTTTTTGTTGTACAAGGATTACATATTTCGGGTGAGACGTTTTACAACTTTGTATTCAGAAAGAAATTCTTTTGCAATTACTTTTAAAGCGGTGTAAGTAGGGACAGCAAGGACCATTCCTGGAATGTTAAAAACAAACCCGCCAATCAAAATAACCATAAAAATTTCTAAAGGGTGGGAGCGAACACTATGCCCAAAAATAACAGGCTGTGATATAAAATTATCAAAAATTTGCGCTAGCGAATAGCCTGCAGTAGCAATTAAAAGTAATGGAAGTAGCCCAGATGAAAAATCTGCCCCTAAATTATTTGAAACCACAACAAGCAACACCAATACCCAACCAATAACTGGGCCTAAGTACGGAACTATATTTAGAAATGCACAAATTAAGGCAACTGCCACGGCGTCATTTATATCTAAATATAGTAATAAGACAGAATAAAATAATGAGAGAATAAAAATCTGTATTAAAAGCCCGATGAAATAGCGCGACAGCAATTCTTTAATTTTAATTAAGATTCTTTTAAATTTTTCTTCATCACCAGTTTTGGCAAAAGCGAGTACCGACCGCGCAATAAGACTTTCATCTTTTAAAAGAAAAAAGGAAATAAATAATACGGAGAAAACTCCAATAATCGTGCTTGCAAGGTTTCCGAAGAAAATATCTATAAAGCTTGGTATTATTTCAACGTTTAGGTTTTGAATATAGGTAGTTCTTTTTATGGCTTCAACCAATTGAAAATGTTCTACACCAAGGTAATCGCTAGCTTGGATATTTAGTTCATTCAAATCTTGTTTAACTTGCTCAAAATCTATTTGTGAAATGTGCTTTCCTTGTTCAATAATTATTGGAATAAAAATGCTAAGTAATAAACTGAAAGTTCCAATTATCATTAGAAGTGTTATCACAGAAGCAAAAGTATTCCTAAATTTCAGTCTTCTTTTTAAAAAAAGCACAACAGGTCTTCCGATTAGTGATAAAACAACCGCAAGGCCAATGTAGAGAATTAGCGCTTGAATTTCGAAAAGAAACCATATAAAAACAAAAACAGCCGCCAAGACAGCGAGTGCTTTTAATATGCCAATAGTTATAGCTTTTGCAGTGGTTTTCACTTAGTAAATATACTATTTTCCATTGTAGGAAAAACCAAAGTTTTGTTAAGGAATGAAACTGTTAGGCGTCAAAATTGCGCTATTTTTTTCTTGGAATCATTATTTTATTGAAGTCACTAGCTTTTTTATAAGCGTCAAAGTAAAGCCAAATAGGGATAGTGATTGTTAGTGTAGCTATAAAACCAAAGACAAAAATAGTTCCTGTAAGTAATACTGCTAAAATAAAAGATAATACACCTACACTTTTTGAGGGCTCCGCAAAGATTCGATTGATGTGTTTTTTTTTCTAAAATCCCACAACTTGTACATCGATTATTAATCTCGTCGCCAACTTCTTTTTGAAGTTCAAACCTGTTCTTGGCGGTTGTTTTTATGAAATTTTTCTTTTTGCAAGATTTACAATAGTAACTAAGTTTCATTGGTTAATTTTCAAACACATACTTAATAATATTGGCGCCCATTTGGAGTGCTTTTAGTCTAACATCTTGTGGGTCGTTATGAACTTCTGGGTTTTCCCAGCCATCGCCAAGGTCGGTTTCAAAAGTGTAAAGGAGTACCAATCTATCTTCCGCATAAATACCAAAAGCCTGTGGGCGTGCGCCATCGTGTTCGTGAATTTTTGGTATTCCTTGCGGGAATTTATAAAAATATCCAAATATAGGATGATTTGCGGGAAGCTCTTTTAGTTCTGCATTTGGAAAAATTTTTACGATTTCTTTTCGGATATATTGGTCAATCCCATAATTATCATCAATATGAAGAAAACCACCGCTAATAAGGTAATTTCGCAGGTTTAGAGCTTCTTCAGCAGAAAAGTAAACATTTCCATGCCCCGTCATATGTATAAATGGATAATCAAAAATATCAACACTTCCAGGGGTAACAGTTTTTGTCTTTTCCTTTAGTGCGGTACCTATAGTTTCATTGCAAAATTTTGCAAGGTTGGGAAGGGAGGTAGGGTTGGAATACCAATCGCCACCACCGCCATATTGCAGTAAAGCTATTTCTTGAGCAGCAATATTTCCGATGAAAAATGAAAAGAAAACTAAATAAAGTGTGATTCGCATAACTTCAAAAGTACAATTTCAAAAAAGAATTATTAATACGGTTTGTTTTTTTATTCATTGATAAAAGCTACGCTATGGCAGGCAACAACGGCAGCGGTTTCAGTGCGTAAACGACTTTCTCCTAAAGTAACTGGAATAAAGCCTGCTTTTTTTGCTATTTCGATTTCATTTGAAGAAAAATCACCTTCAGGACCAATAAGAATAGTTGTTTTCTGGTTTTTATTTAATACAGATTTTAGTGATTTTTTATCGGTTTCCTCACAATGCGCAATGTATTTTAAAGCTTCAGATGTTTTTTCGGTATTTATAAAATCTTTAAACGAAATAGCTTCCTTTAAAATTGGTAGGTATGCCTTTAAGGATTGTTTCATTGCACTTTGAAGTATTTTTTCGTACCGTTCTGGTTTTATTATTTTTCGTTCGCTATGGTCGCAAATTATTGGACTTATTTGAGTTATTCCTATTTCAGTAGCTTTTTCTAAAAACCATTCATACCGATCGTTCAATTTTGTGGGGGCAACGGCCAAATGAAGTTGGTAGGATAGTGGTGACTGTTTTTCTTCAGAAAGAATTTTCACCAAACATGCTTTTGGGTTTGCATTGGTGATTTCTGCATCAAAAAAAGAACCTTTTCCATTTGTAATTTTAAAAGTATCACCTTCATTCATCCTTAAAACCTTAACAATATGACGGCTTTCTTCCTTATCGAAAATTATTTCGTTAGCAATTTCTGAAATATTTGGATTGTAGAAAAGTTGCATTTATTTTTTTATTAATTGAGCTTTAGATATTACTTAATTAGACGCTAATTCTGGTCTTTTTCCAAGCTGCCACATTAAAATGCCACCAGTTATAAACATCCATATAGCATATGCTGCAGTGGGAATTCCCATTTCCACATTGTTTAATATGGTTGTTGCAATTACAATTGCTAAAGTTCCGTTTTGTATGCCGCTTTCAATAGTAATGGAAATTGCGCTTTTAAAATCCAATTTAAATACGCTAGCCGTTAAGTATCCCAAGCCCATAGTTAGTAAATTTAGTAACAAAGTAACCAATCCAACTTCTTTCATAGCTTTCCCGATGATGTTAAAATTTGCGGCAACCACGGCTAGGAAAACTAAAATAAAAATAACTGTAGAAGCAATTCGCATTGGTTTTTCCATTCGTTTTGCAAAGTTTGTTTTGAATTTACGAATGCTCATTCCGATAGCAATAGGAATGATTGTAATTACCATTATTTGAAGAATTGTATCTAAAATGGGTAATTGGATGGTGACATTGGTAGCTGCACCAAAAAATTGTAATGTGTATGATAAAATAAACGGTATTGTAAGTACACTAACAATACTAGCAATTGCAGTTAGGGTGACGGACAACGCGATATTTCCCCTGCAAACTTGTGTGATCAAGTTACTCGTTGGGCCTCCAGGACAGGAGGCTAAAATCATTAACCCTACGGCCATTATTGGTTCTAAATTAAAGATTATTGCTAATGAAAAACCAATGATTGGCAAAAATAAAAGTTGATTGGTTAGTCCAATTAAAATGGTTTTTGGGTTTTTTAGAATTCTAGTAAAATCGGAAGTTAATAAAGTCATTCCCATGCCAAGCATAATAATAGCAAGCGATATGGGTAAAAATACTTTGCCTATTAATTCAGCTGTTGTCATAGGGTGATTGATTAGTTAGTTGAAATATATAAATTTTATTTTCAATCGTAATTTTTTAAAACTTCATCCGCGCTGAAGCAATCACATTATTTTCAGCAAAAGTATTGGTTTTGTATTTTAATTCGCCCACAATGGCAATCATGGCAGCATTGTCTGTGCAAAATTCAAATTTTGGGATATGAGTCTTCCAGCCATACTTTTTTTCAGCTTCTTGAAGGGCTTTTCTAATACCACTATTTGCTGAAACCCCACCGCCAATAGCAATTTCCTTGATTCCCGTTTTTTTTACGGCATTTTTTAATTTATCCATCAAATAATCGACGATTGTATATTGAAGGCTGGCACAAATATCTTCTATATTTTCTAAGATAAAAGTGGGGTTTTTTTCAACTTCTTTTTGCACGAAATAAAGCACAGAAGTTTTAAGACCACTAAAACTAAAGTCAAGGGGATTCACTTTTGGTTTCGGAAAATTAAAGGCTTTTGGGTTTCCTTGTTGCGCGTATTTATCTACCAAAGGGCCGCCAGGATAGGGAAGTCCAAGTATTTTAGCGCTTTTATCGAATGCTTCACCCACGGCATCATCAATGGTTTGACCAATAATTTCCATTTCAAAATAAGCAGTCACTTTTACTATTTGCGTATGCCCCCCGCTAATTGTCATAGCCAAAAAAGGAAAGCTTGGTGCTGTTTGTCCTTCTGCCTTAATAAAATGTGCTAATATATGTGCTTGCATATGGTTAACATCTATCAATGGAATGTTCAATCCCATAGCCAAAGATTTTGAAAATGAGGTGCCTACAAGTAGCGAACCCATTAAGCCAGGACCGCGGGTAAAAGCAATGGCAGATAACTGATTTTTGTCGATATTTGCTTTGCGTAATGCCTGATGAACTACAGGAACAATATTTTGTTGATGTGCTCGTGAAGCAAGTTCAGGTACTACGCCGCCGTATTGTTCATGAATAGCCTGTGTGGCAACAACATTACTAAGTATAGTGCCGTTGTTGATTACTGCGGCTGCAGTATCGTCGCAGGAAGATTCAATGCCAAGAATGTAACAATTTTTTTGTGTCAAAGCAAAAAGGGTATATTTATTGACTGTAAAATTAAAACTTTAAAAGCGTATCAAAAAACTTCGGAAAATAATAGTTCGCACCTTTGTAATCATTGTATTGCTTCTTGTGCTCATTATCATTATTTTTTCTATTCCTGCGGTGCAAACTTGGGCCGCAAAGAAAGTTACAACCAATCTTAACGAAACGTACGGTACAGATATTCAAATAAACCGCTTAGGGCTTAACTGGAAAGGGGAAGTGGATGTTCGAGAGGTGTTTATTGCCGATCATCATCAAGATACTTTAATTTATAGTAAAGAGCTACAAACAAACATTGTTAGTTTTAAAGATTTAATACAAGGAGATTTGGGTTTTGGTAGTATTGCCCTTAATTATGCCAAATTGTATGTTAAAACATACCATGGTGAAAATACAGATAACTTATCCATATTCGCTGAAAAGTTTAATACAGGAAAACCAAGTACTTCTCCTTTTACTATGTATAGCGATAAGGTGAGTTTGGCCAATAGCCGGGTGAAAATTGTTGATGAAAACCTTGAGAGTCCTGAGGTTTTTGTCCTTGATACTGTAAATATTACTGCTTCAAATTTAAAAATCCTCGGGGCAGATGTTACAACGGATATTGAAAGCCTTTCTTTAATTGCTGCTCGAGGCATTGAAATTAAAGATTTACAGGCTGATTTTTCATATACTTCTACAAATATTTCATTTAAAAATTTAAATCTTGAAACCTTAGAATCCCAAATTATTGGCGCTATAGATTTAGATTACGCAAAGAATGGAATGGCAGATTTTGTCAACGATGTTTTAATTACGGCCGATTTTAAAGACTCCAAAGTTTCAACAAACGATTTGAATGTTTTTTACAATGAATTTGGCCCTAATCAAACAATTGTTTTTGAATCGGAATTGAAGGGAACTTTAAACAGCTTTAAAGCAACTAAATTAAAGCTGGCCACTGACGATACCAATATTGAAGGTGATTTTACTTTTCAGAATATCCTAGCTGCTGAAAAAGCATATGCTATATCAGCATCAAACCATACTATTAGCACTAATTATTATGATTTACGTCGGTTTATGCCACGCGTTTTAGGCGAAGTTATTCCTGAAGAATTAAAGGAATTAAGCAATTTTAAGCTCAGTGGTACCACTTCCATAATTGGAAGTGAACTCAATACAAAGAGTGTTTTAAAAAGTGGAATAGGGCAGGCGAATATAGACCTTAATATGGGTAATATTACCGATATCGACAATGCGTATTACAAAGGTAGTGTTGTGCTTAAGGATTTTAATCTTGGGAAAATTTCAAAAACAACTTCCCTTGGCAACATGACTGCCGACCTTGATTTTGATGGCCGTGGGTTAAATAAAAACACCGTAAATGCAGAAGTTTCAGGCACGGTTTCTTCTTTTAATTTTAAAGGATATAATTATCAAAACATAGAGGTTTCAGGACTTTTAAAAAACCCTCTTTTTAATGGAGAGCTTTCCATAGATGATCCTAATTTAAAGCTAACTTTTAAAGGCTTAATAAATGCTTCATCAGATACCAATCAATTAGATTTTGAAGCAGATGTGGAATATGCTGAGCTTAATAAGTTAAACTTAATAACACGGGATAGTATATCGGTTTTTACTGGAAAAGTGGTTGTCGCTATGGAGGGAAAAACCATTGATGATGTAGCGGGAACGATTAATTTCAACCAAACTTTCTATCAAAATGAACGTGATTACTATTATTTTGATGATTTTACAGTTACTTCATCTTTTAATGGGCCAGTACGAACCATAGATATAAATTCGCCAGATATTATAAACGGGGCTATTTCGGGGGAGTTTCTAATTGCAGATATCCCAAATCTTTTTCAGAATGGAATAGCTAGTATTTATGCTAACTATATACCGCAGGAGGTAACTACAAACCAGTATATAGATTATGAATTTGTAGTTTATAATAAGATTGTTGATGTTTTCGTGCCACAATTAAAACTTGGTGATAATACGCGTATTAAGGGCTCAGTTTATTCAGATGAATCTAAGTTTGAGCTAGATTTTCGTTCTCCTGAAATATTGCTTTTCGACACTTATATAGGCAAACTAAACGTTCAGGTGGATAATGATAACCCACTATACAACACCTATATAGCTGCTGACTCTGTTTATACAGGTTTTTATAATTTAAAAGACCTTAGCGTTATAAACAAAACATTAAACGATACGATGTATGTACGTTCAGAATTTAAGGGAGGTACAAAAAAAGAAGACCTATTTAACCTTTCTCTTTACCATACAATTAACCCTGCGGGGAAATCTGTTATCGGGGTAAAAAAGTCTGATATCACCTATAAAGGAAACGTTTGGTACTTAAATGAAACCAACAACCGTTTAAATAAAGTTGTTTTTGATGATAATTTTAATGAAGTTAGAATCGACTCATTGGTATTAAGTCATAATGAGGAATTAATACAAATGGCTGGAGTAATCCGTGATTCCACATATAAAGATTTAAAAGTTCGTTTTAAAGATGTAAATGTTGGAAATATAACTCCCGAAATTGATAGTCTTCGCCTTAAAGGAAATGTGAACGGTAAGTTTGATTTTATGCAAAAAAATGGTGCGTATTATCCAAATAGTGCCGTGACTATTGATAAAGTGATGATTAATGAAATTCCGTTTGGAGATTTAATTTTAAACATTGACGGTAACGAAGATTTAACCAAATATAGAATTAACACCACTCTCACTAATAACGAAGTAAAATCTATTAATGCCGTTGGTGAAATCGATGTTTCTCCTCAAAATCCACAAATATTATTAAATGTAGCACTTAATCAATTTAATATGCAGGCATTTAGCCCATTTGGAGCCGATGTTATTACAGATATTCGCGGGTTAATTTCTGGTAGTGCTAAAGTTTCAGGAAGCTATAAATCGCCTGATATACTTGGGCGTTTCACCTTGGAAAACAGTGGGTTAAAAATACCGTATTTGAATACAGATTTTGATATTGAAAATAACGCACAAATTATAGTAACAAAGAATAAATTTCAACTAGGATATACAGAAATTATAGATACAAAGTATAAAACAGAAGGATTGCTTTCGGGGAATGCAACGCATACTAATTTTGGCGATTGGGCGCTAAACTTAATGATAGATGCCCCTGAAAGATTATTAGTTTTAGACACACCACCAGAGGAAGATGCACTGTATTACGGTACAGCTTTTATTAGCGGTAGCGCCAAAATTAATGGACCTATTGATGAATTAGAGATAAATGTAGATGCAACAACTGAAAAAGGAACGAGTTTTAAAATCCCAATTAGTGAAACGGAGTCCATCAGCGATGATTCATTCGTGCATTTTCTTTCCCCTAAAGAAAAAGAAGCGCGTATTAATGGCGAGCCTATTACTGAAGAAGCTGCAAAAGGCCTAACGCTTAATTTTGATCTAAACATAAATAAAAACGCAGAAGTTGAAGTTGTTGTTGATAAAGTAAACAACTCGACATTAAAAGGTCGCGGGGCAGGAATTCTTTTAATTGAAATTAATACCAATGGAAAATTTCAGATGTATGGTGACTTTCAAGTGTTTGAAGGTCAGTATGATTTTCGCTATGGGGGTATAATTCAACGAAATATTGAAGTTGTTCCTGGGGGAAACATAACCTGGGATGGTGCTCCAGAAAAGGCGAATCTTAATTTGAGTGCAATGTATAAAACTAAAGCAAATCCTTCGGTTTTATTAGACAATCCTTCAGCAAATGCTAAAATAGATGTGGATGTTTCTGTGGGCTTAAAAGGGGAGCTTGCGCAACCAGAATTGTCGTTTAATATTGATTTTCCTTCTGCAAGTTCTACATTAAAAAGTGAATTACAATACAAGCTTCAAAACCAAGAACAGATGCAGAATCAAGCACTTTTCCTATTGGCTTCAAACTCTTTTGTAAATGATAATTATGCCGGTTCTAATGCGTTTGCAGGCACACTGGCAGATAGAGTTTCTGGTTTGGTAAATGATCTTTTCTCAGATCAAGATGGAAAGTATACCTTAGGACTCGATTATTCTGTGGGCGATAGAACACCAAATCAAGAAACAGCAGACCGTTTAGGGATTACGCTATCAACACAGATTAACGAACGGATTCTTATTAATGGAAAGGTTGGTGTGCCGGTGGGTGGTGCTAATGAAACTGCTGTTGCAGGAGACATTGAAGTACAATGGCTAATTAATGAAGATGGTAGTTTGCGTATGAAATTCTTCAACCGGCAAGCAGATATACAATTTATAGGGGAGGATCAAATTTTTGAGCAAGGTGCAGGTATTTCGTATTCTGTAGATTTTAATACTTTTCGCGAACTCTATCAAAAGCTTTTTAATAAGAAATTGACCTTGGAGTCTGAACAACCAATCATACCACCTGACAATGATTTCCCAGTTGATTTTAAACCACATGGGACTAAAAGTGAGGAAGATGGTGAGTAGTGGAATTTGAAAGTTAAGCTTCTTAGAGTGAGGCTATAACGGAGATTTCAACATTTACAAATTTAGGTAGGTTTGCTACTTCAACGGTTTCACGAGCTGGGGCAGTGGTTTCATCAAAATAGGTGCTGTATACTTCATTAATAGCTGCAAAATTGTGCATATCACTAATAAAAATTGTGCTTTTCAATACATTTTCAAAAGTCATTCCTGCTTCAGTTAGAATTGCTTTTAAATTTTCCATTACTAATTTTGTTTCAGATTTGATGTCATCAAGAACTAATTCGCCAGTTTTTGGGTCAATTGCTATTTGTCCAGAAGTATAAAGAATAGTACCATTAAGTATCGCTTGGTTGTATGGGCCAATTGGTGCGGGAGCATTTGGAGTAGTAATTATTTTTTTCATATTCTTCAAAAATTGATTTCCTTTTTTAAATTTGTGTCATTCAGTAAGTTACAACCTCTTGTCGCTTTCTCTACGTTTATCGTATTTAATATCACTAAGTACTGACGATTTTATTCCAACGAAGAAATACCAGGCTGTATTAATGCTTCCTATTGGTGTCCAATTAAAGCTCATTTGCCAGCTTTCTAAATCTCGCTGAAATCGAAATTGTGTTAGTGTAACACCTTTATTTTTAAAATCATACCCAGAAGACACCCCTACAGTCCACCGTGGTGCAAGCTCAAGGTTGGTGCTCATCATAAACGATTGACTGGAAATTTCATTTTGGCGTTGGTTGTTCCCATACGTAATGGTGTAGGCAAAACGCACATCCCAGGGAATGGTGTAATTATACCATTCCACATCCGTTTTATCTGTGTCATTTTCATCGTTCTCTTTATAGATTCGGCCATCATAAATATCTGAAGATTCTCCAAACAAATCATCGGGTCTACCGCCATTTCGGAAGGTTTCATTAGCTACGCTAGTATCTTTTCCTGAGCTTTCAAGATCTTTGCTTGAAAAAGAGTAGTTGATGCTCACGTTTGCATTTGTTAACCTAAACAGACTTCCGCCATTGTCTATATTAAATACATCTATCTTTTTATTGGTATTATCCAGTGCATATGGATCTAAGGTTCCACTGAAGTTTAAATCAAGTTTATTTACAATAGGTATACTTCCTGTAAAGCGTAAAGGGCTCCAGTTTAACGAATCGCCTGCTAAGTTATAGGCTGTTGAAAAGTTTAAATTATTAAGTAGAATTACCTTTTTAGGTTCTTTAGCAAGCGTATCACGATCGCGTACTTTGGCTTCAAAAGTATTGCTTAGGGAAAAACCTATATTACTGGAATACACTTTTCCTGGTGCTCCGTACAGCGTGTTTTCAAAACGAGAATACGAAACAGTTTCCCCCGCAGCTTCTTCAGCTGTTAGCGGAATTTGGAACTCATCGTAATACCTATCAAAAGCTGGGTTGATGTTGTAACTTATGGAGGGACGGACAACATGGCGGAGGGCTTGTATTTTTTTCTCTTTTCCAAAGTTAAAAAGTCCGTAAAGTGTAGTTCCTAAGCTGGTTGAGAAATTATAGGTACGGTAGCTTTCAAAGCCAGAAACAGTATCCTGAACCACAGCTCCAATTCCATCTAAAGCAGTTTCATCATAGCGTTTTCGTGTACTTTTAAGCACCCATGTTTCCTTAAAATTTGTTCCGGCGGAAGCGCTTAAATATTTTAAAATTTTAAAGTTAGTAGTAATGGGTATATTGTGTTGCGCGCCAATCTGTGCGTCATTAAACATTTCCGACTTAAAGAAAAGTGAATCGGTGGTTTCAATTCTATTTTCTGCAGCTACATCATACTGAAAGTTAATATTCTGAAAAATTCCTTTTTTAATTCCGTTTTTTGGGGCGAATGGATAAATTCTTGAAACACTTACATTCATATTTGGCAAGGACATTGAAATAGCATTTGTTTGCGTATTCTGTCTGTGTGTAGCAGCAAGAGTAAGGTTTATTTGCGGATCCCCTTCAAAGGTTTTGGCATATGAAATTGATGAACTTAAGGTGTTTACCAGCGCACTGGCATTGTTGGTTTGGTTAATAGATTCATTAAAATACTGACTACTTCCTAAGTTTACCGAAGCAGAAAAGCGTGAATTTGGGTTGCTTTTTGGATCTTGCGTATGCGTCCATCGAATGTTATAAACACTACTTTCACTAAAGTTAGGAAAACCTCTCTCTTCTTCTACAAGGCTCTCAAACCGTGCGCTTATATTTCCTCTAAATTTATATTTTAAAACATAGGCAGATTCCCCACGAAGGGCATAACTCCCATTGGTGTAATAATCGCCTAAAAGTGTTAAATCTATATAATCGTTAATAGCGAAATAATAGCCACCATTTTGAAAGAAAAACCCCCGATTGTTATTTTGTCCAAAAGATGGGATAATAAACCCAGAAGTGCGTTCTTCAGTTAGCGGAAAGTATGCAAATGGCAACCCAATTGGAGTAGGCACATCGGCAATGTACATATTTGTAAGTCCTGTAACGATTTTCTTTTTAGGAACAAACTTGGCTTTTCGTGTGTAAAAATAGTATTCAGGATCGTCTATGTTTTTTGAAGTAGTAAACTTTACATTTCGAAGGTAAACTACAGAATCGTTAACTTTCTTCGTTACTTCAGCAATTACATTAAATCCATTTTGTTCAGTCCGGCTATTAAAGACCAAGGCTTTTTCTGAATCAAAATTATACCGAATGGAATCTGGCTCTACTTTATTGGCCCCTTGCACAAAAATAGGACGTTGGCTATAGGTTCCTGCACTGTCTATACCTTTAGCGTAGACTTCATTTTTATTGTAATCTAAAATTATTAAACCTGCGTCTATACGCATATCTTCATAAATTATATATGCATTATTGTACATATATACTTTGTTTTCTTTTCTATTGAGAAGCACATAATCTTCCCCGTAATAATCCACAATATTTGTTAGTGTTTCCTTGGGTGGTTTTATTGAATCAGCTTTTATAGTGTCTTGGGTTTTTTCATTAATTTCTGCAACAATAGGTTTTAGGTTTACTGAAAGCGTATCATCTTTTGTGGTTTTTAAAATAGGAGTTTCATTCTTTGGAGGAATGTCCTGTGCGTGCAAAACACTACCGCTAATAAGCAGAAATGTTAAGAAGATTGTTAAGTAATGCCTATGTGTCTGCAATGCTACGATGCTATTATTTTGTAGATTTGGCTCAATATTTGAAACGGTCAAAAATAAACATATTTTTTCGGGTACGTTTTTTTAAATCATTTTTTTAAAACATCAAATTTTATTAATCATTAACAGATATATGAAAACGAATAATTTTTCTTCTTTCGTATTAATAATTAGTCTTTTACTAGCTACACATAATTCCTTAGCTGCTGAAAAACCAACAAAACCTTTTGTTGTTGTCTTAGATGCAGGACATGGAGGCCATGATCATGGTAACAAAGGTAATGGCTATAAAGAATCTGAAATAGCTCTTAACATAGTTTTAAAGATAGGTGCGGAACTTGAGAAACTTCCAAACATAAAAGTTATATATACACGTAAAACGGATGTTTTTATAGAACTACGTGAACGTGCCGCAATAGCAAATAGGGCAGATGCCGATCTTTTTGTTTCAGTACACTGTAATGCACACCATTCTGATGCGTATGGTGCGGAAACCTTTGTACTTGGACTTCATAAAAGTCAAGCAAACTTTGAAGTTGCTAAAAAAGAAAACGAAGTAATTTATCTGGAAGAAAACTATCAGGAAAAGTATGGTGGGTTCGACCCTAATGCTCCAGAATCGTTAATCGGTATGGTGCTGATGCAAGAAGAGTATTTAGACCAAAGTATTTTATTAGCAAGTTTGGTACAAAATAATGTTATAAATAATTTAAAACGAAAAGACCGAAGTGTAAAACAAGCTGGTTTTTGGGTGCTTCATAATACATACATGCCGAGTGTTTTAATTGAAACAGGTTTTTTGACTAATAAAAGTGAGGGAGCGTATTTAAATTCTGCCAAAGGGCAAACAGAAATGGCACGTGAAATTGAAAATGCAATAGAAAGCTATATTAAAAGTATTTCTGTAAGCATTGAAAAGCTTAAAGATCCAGAGATAGCGCATATTCAGGTTGAGAAAGTAATAGAAACTACCAAAGAAAATATTTTTGATGGCGTAATATTTAAGGTGCAATTGGCCGCTAGCAGTAGGAAGTTGGACCCTAAGCCGAGTAATTTTAAAGGTTTAAAAGAAGTTACACGAGACAAAGAAGATGGACTTTTTAAATATTATTACGGTGAAACATCCGATTATAATAAAATTCAAGTAATGAAAACTTTTGTACAGCAAAAAGGCTATCCATCTGCATATATTGTTGCTTTTAAAAAGGGAAAAAAAGTTAATCTTCCTGAAGTGTTAAAATCGAAAGGCATTTAATGTGCTTTCTTTATATTTATCATTTAAATTTGTTTAAAATCTAAAATCAAACACTTGAAACTATCAAAGGAAGTAAAAACTGGGATTCTTGCTATTGGAGCCATATTATTATTAATATTTGGCTACAGTTTTTTGAAAGGCACGAATTTATTAGACAAAAATCGTGAGTTTTTTGTGAAATATGATAACGTTGAAGGATTGGCGCAAGCTGCTCCTGTAACTATTAACGGACTTAGAGTAGGGAAGGTTCAGGAAATTTCATTTGCTAATTCCAAAGGGGGATTAATTGTGAAGTTTTCAGTAGAAAAAGATTTCGATTTTTCAAAAAATAGTGTGGTAAGAATATATAGTACAGGACTTATTGGCGGAAAGTCATTAGGAATTTTTCCAGAATACGATATCAATAACATTGCTAAAAATGGCGATACCCTTCGTGGTGATGTTGAAGATGGAATGCTTACTGCCGTTACAAAAGCATTAGGCCCATTAGAAAAAAAAGTAAACAACACGTTGGCCACTGTAGATACCCTTCTACTAAATGTAAACGCGATTGTTGACGAAAAAACGCGCCAGAATTTAAAAGAAGCGATAGAGAACCTCAATAAAACCCTGAATTCCTTTTCAGGAGTTTCTGAAAACCTAAACCATATTCTTGCAACAAATACAGGAAAATTAGATAATACATTTACAAATTTAGATAAGACCGCAGGAAACCTTTCCAAGCTTACAGATTCCTTGGCACAGCTTGAAACCGGAAAATTGGTTACAAACCTTCAAAACGTTGTCGATAAAATGGACAATATAGTTTCAGGTATTGATAATGGCGATGGTTCAATTGGAAAGCTTTTAAAAGATGATAAACTATATGAAAATTTAGAAGGAGCTTCTAGACAATTAGAACAACTTCTTCAAGATGTTAAGTTAAACCCGAAACGATACGTCCATATTTCAGTTTTTGGTAAAAAAAATAAAGAATACGAAACTCCAGACAACCCAGAAAAATAAACCATGCAGTACATCCCGAATATACTTTTTACAATAGCACTTGCAGCGGGTATTGGTTATTTTACCAGCAACATCCGAAAAATAATTCGCAACATTAAGTTGGGGCAGGAAGTAGATGCTTCCGATAACACAGCCCAACGATGGAAAAATGTAGCGCTTATAGCCCTAGGACAATCAAAAATGGTTGTAAGACCCGTTCCTGGCTTATTACATATTATAGTATATCTAGGGTTTATAATAATAAACATTGAAGTAATCGAAATTATTATCGATGGAGTTTTTGGTACGCACCGCGTACTTTCTGGAATACTTCCGCTTGGAGTATATAATTTTTTAATCGCTTCCTTTGAAATATTAGCATTGCTTGTTTTACTAGGAGTAATCGTCTTCTGGACACGAAGAAATATTCAAAAATTAAAACGATTTTGGGCAAACGAAATGAAAGGTTGGCCAAAAAACGATGGAAATATTATTTTATATTTTGAAATGGTCTTAATGATTTTATTCCTTACAATGAATGCTGCTGACCAATCGTTACAAACCATGGGGGCTGCACATTATGTAGAAGCGGGATCATTTCCTATAAGTCAATATATAGTACCATTTTTTAGTAGTTTTTCAGAAGGAACATTAATACTCATTGAACGTAGCGCGTGGTGGCTTCATATATTAGGAATACTGGCTTTTCTTAATTATTTATATTTTTCAAAACACCTTCATATTATGTTGGCTTTTCCAAATGTTTATTACGGAAAAGTAGTTCCAAAAGGGCAATTCAAAAACCTTGATTCTGTTACAAATGAAGTGAAAATGATGATGGATCCAAGTATAGATCCGTTTGCTACTCCAGCCGAAGGCGCTACAGCAGCCCCAGCAAAATTTGGAGCAAGCGATGTAATGGATTTAAATAGAGTTCAATTACTAAATGCGTATACCTGTACCGAATGTGGTCGTTGTACTAGTGAATGCCCCGCAAACCTAACCGGCAAGAAGCTATCGCCTAGAAAAATAATGATGGATACCCGCGACCGTTTGGAAGAAATTGGGAATAACATCACTAAAAATGGGGAATTTAAACCTGATGGAAAACAACTATTAGACGATTATATTACGCGGGAAGAACTTTGGGCATGTACAAGCTGTAATGCCTGTGTGGAAGCTTGCCCCGTAAGTATTGACCCTTTGAGTATTATTATGGATATGCGCCAGTATTTGGTGATGGAACAGTCTGCGGCACCAACCGAATTGAATGTTTCAATGACAAATATTGAAAACAATGGCGCGCCATGGCCCTACAACCAAATGGATCGTTTAAATTGGAAAGATGAGAATTAAAGAGTAATTCTTTGCATTGAAATTTTGTTTAATAATAGCAGTAATAAAGGACCATGAAAAAAGAACAAGTTGATAGAATGCTGCACAATAAAGTAGAAAAAGGCGAACATGTTAGCCCAATTCTTCCCGAAGGAATAAAAAACTACTTAATTGATATTGATGGTACCATTACAGATGATGTTCCCAACGAGGAACCAGAAAGAATGGTGAGCTGTGAACCGTTTCCTGATGCTCTTAAAACATTGAATAAATGGTATGATGAAGGTCATATTATTTGTTTTTTTACATCACGAACAGAAGCACATCGTGAAGTAACTGAAGCCTGGCTTACTAAGCATGGGTTTAAGTATCACAGTATGTTAATGGGAAAACCGCGTGGAGGAAATTATCATTGGATTGATAACCATTTGGTTAAAGCAACCCGTTATAAAGGTAAATTTACCGATTTAATAGAAAAACAAGTAAAAATAAAAGTATTTGAAGATTAAGAATAGAATTTCAAAGCGCTGAAATTAACACCTTCAATTAAAATTTGAACTATAAAATATGAGTGAAGCAATAAAAGTCCCAACAATGGCCGAATATATGGCACAAGGCAAAAAGCCTGAAGTGCTTTTTTGGGTAGGTTGCGCAGGGAGTTTTGACGACCGTGCAAAAAAAATAACCAAAGCCTTTGTAAAATTACTCAACAAGGCAAATATAGATTTCGCTGTTTTAGGAACTGAAGAAAGTTGTACTGGAGATCCCGCAAAAAGAGCAGGAAATGAGTTTTTGTTTCAAATGCAAGCAATGACGAATATCGAAGTACTAAATGGGTACGAAATAAAAAAAATTGTTACCGCCTGCCCACATTGCTTTAATACTATAAAAAATGAATATCCTGGCCTTGGTGGTACTTATGAAGTTGTACACCATACACAATTCCTAAAATCTTTAGTAGAAGAAGGAAGGCTAAAAATAGAAGGAGGAAAATTCAAAGGAAAAAGAATCACTTTTCACGATCCATGTTATTTAGGACGGGCAAATGGTGAATACGAAGCACCGCGTGAACTACTTAGAAAACTGGAGGTAGAGCTCATAGAAATGAAACGTTGTAAAACCCGTGGCCTTTGTTGTGGCGCTGGGGGAGCACAAATGTTTAAAGAACCAGAAACGGGAGATAAAGATATAAATGTGGAAAGAACGGAAGAGGCTTTGGAAATTGCTCCAAAAATTATTGCTGCCGGATGTCCTTTTTGCAATACAATGCTAACCGATGGCGTTAAAGCTAAACATGCCGAAGACAATGTTCAAGTTTTGGATGTTGCAGAAATGATTGCAAATGCAGAAGATTTATAAATAATGCTGACAGATTTTAAAAATTTACCCGATGATTCTAGAGTATGGATCTATCAAGCCAATAGAAAACTTAGTGACGATGAAGTTGCTAAAATTAACGAATTAACAAACGAGTTTTTAACAAAATGGACTGCCCACGGTGCTGAACTTGAAGCAGGGGTGGAGTTAAAATACAACCGTTTTATTGTTATTGGCCTCAATCAAGCAAATGCTTCGGCTTCAGGCTGTAGTATTGATGCTTCAGTACATTTTATACAATCGCTTCAAGACAAATTTGACGTAGATTTATTGGATAAAATGAACGTTACATTCTACTCAGGAGACTATATTGCCTATAAACCCTTGGCTGATTTTAGAAAAATGGCAAAAGATAAATCGGTTTCAAAAAATACAATCGTCTTTAATAATTTAGTAAACACAAAAGCAGAATATCTTGAAAACTGGGAAGTACCCGCCACAGAAAGCTGGCATAATCGATTTTTATCCTAATCCCATTTCTGCTGTTATGAAGAATCTTTTGCTTATTTGCATTTTCGCATCTATATATTTTCCAAGCTTAGCGCAGGAAAACAATCCATTAATTGTTAAAAGTGATTTTCAAAATCAAAAAAAATGGGTAGATAGTATCTACGACAGTATGACTTTAGAAGAAAAAATGGGCCAGCTCTTTATGGCTGATATTTTTTCGAGTGATCCAAAATCTAAAACAGATAAAATAAAGGATCTTATTACAAATTATCATTTAGGAGGAGTTATTTTTTCTAAAGGAGGGCCACTGCGCCAAGCCAAGCTGAATAATGAATTTCAATCGTTAGCAAAAATACCCATGCTAATTGGTATGGACGCAGAATGGGGGCTATCTATGCGTCTAGACTCTACCTATGCTTTTCCTTGGAATATGACTTTGGGCGCTATAACCGACACAAAAATTGTTGAAAAAGTAGGCCGACGAATTGGCGAACAATCGAAGCGTTTGGGAGTTCATATTAATTTTGCACCAGTTGTTGATATAAATACAAACCCAAAAAATCCAATTATAGGAAACCGTTCTTTTGGGGAAGATAAAGACAATGTAACCGAGAAAGCACTGGCATTTATGAAAGGTATGCAAAGTGCTGGAGTTATGGGGAGTGCAAAACATTTTCCAGGTCATGGCGACACCGATATGGATAGTCATAAAGCCTTGCCAACCATAGATTTTTCGAAGAGGAGATTGGATACTTTAGAGCTATATCCTTATAAAAAATTGATTAGTGAAGGCCTAAACAGTGTAATGGTTGCTCATTTAAATGTGCCAGCATTAGAGCCACAAATGAATTTTCCATCATCACTTTCCACAAAAGTTGTTACCGATCTTCTTAAAAAGGAAATGGGCTTTAACGGGCTTATATTTACCGATGCCCTTAATATGAAAGGCGCTTCAGATTATAAAAAACCTGGTGAAATTGAATTGGCAGCTTTCTTAGCTGGAAACGATGTTTTGTTGATTTCTGAGGATGTTCCAAAAGCGATTGAATTTTTATTGGCTTCCTATAAGGAGGAAGTAATAACCGAAAAAAGATTGGCGTATTCGGTTAAAAAAATTCTGTACGCAAAATATAAAGTTGGTTTGCACAAGTATAAACCTGTAAAAACAGCGTATTTGGTTGAAGATTTAAATTCGGTTACGGACGATGCACTTTATGAAGAAGCCATGGACAATGCGCTTACCGTTATTAAAAATGACCTGGCCATACTTCCTATAAAAGATCTTCAGAAGAAGAAAATTGCATATGTAAATTTTGGGGATGATTCTGGAAAAGACTTTTTAGATGAATTGAAAAAATACGGCGATGTAACTTGGGTTAAAGCCAATAGTTTGGATGATTATGTTCAGAAACTAAAAGAATACAATTATGTAATTATCGGTTTTCATAAGTCTAATGACAATCCTTGGAAAAAATTTGAATTCACTGAAAACGAACTTGTTTGGATTTACGAAATTGCGCGAACCAATACAGTAATTCTCGATGTTTTTGCAAGACCCTACGCAATGTTAGACCTTAAAACCACTGCAAATTTTGAAGGTATACTAATGTCTTATCAAAACAGTGCAATTACACAAAAACTTTCTGCCCAGCTTATATTTGGTGCTCGTGAAGCAAAAGGCAAGTTACCCGTTTCCTTAGGGGAGGATTTTCCTTTAAATACAAGTTTAAAAACAAAATCGTTACGAAGACTTCAATATGGAACACCAGAAAGTGTTGGTGTTAATAGCTATAAGCTTAAAAAAATTGACTCGCTTGCCAACCTTGGTTTAAAAGAAGGAATGTATCCTGGGGCGCAAATTTTAGTAGCTAGAAAAGGAAAAATTATCTATCAAAAAGATTTTGGATATCACGAATACAACAAGAACCTTGAAGTTAAAGACACCAATGTATACGACCTTGCATCTTTAACCAAAATTTTGGCAACCTTGCCTATTGTAATGCAATTGGTAGATAAAAAGGAATTGAGCCTAGACACCAAACTTTCTGAAATGCTACCAGAGTATAAAAACTCAAACAAAGCAAACGTAACTTTAAAACAAATGTTATCGCATTATGCTGGCTTTAAGGCGTGGATACCTTTTTATAGGCATACTTTAAATGAAGAGAAAACAGCTGTTTCCCCAAAATACTATTCCAGAAACCCTAGCAAGAGTTATACTGTTGAAGTTGCCGAAAACCTATATATGCGTAGGGATTATATAGATACCATCTATAAAAACATCCGTGAGAGTGATTTAAATTCAAGACTAGAGTATAAATACAGTGACTTGCCTTATTATATTTTAAAGAAATATTTGGAAGAAAAATTTGGGAAACCCTTGGAAATAATTCTACAAGAAAACGTCTATGAGTCGTTGGGAGCAAATTATACGATGTACCATCCATTGGATGTTTTTTCAAAAGATAATATTCCACCTACCGAACAAGACGCTATTTTTAGAAATCAGAAAGTGCAAGGCTATGTAAACGACCAAGGTGCTGCTATGCTTGGAGGCGTTAGTGGTCATGCAGGCTTATTTAGTAATGCAAATGATGTTGCCAAAATAATGCAAATGTACCTTTGGAAAGGATTTTACGGTGGAAAAAGATATTTCAATCCAGAAGTTCTAGATCTTTTTAATACCTGTTATTATTGCAATAAAAATGTAAGAAGAGGTGTTGGTTTCGACAAACCACAACTCGGATCGTCTGGCCCTACTTGTGGTTGTGTTTCTATGACAAGTTTTGGGCATAGCGGCTTTACCGGAACATTTGCTTGGGCTGATCCAGAGCAGGAAATTGTGTATGTATTTCTTTCGAATAGAACTTTTCCAGATCCAGAAAATAGAAAGTTGATTAAAAGTGATTTACGAAGTAAAATACAAGAAGCCATATACGAGGCAATTGATTATTAAATTTTTAAAGTAATAGTTTGTAAAGCTTTGAACTTGAAAAAAATACAATGAAGATAGCTATAGTATGTTACCCAACCTTCGGAGGAAGTGGAGTAGTAGCCACAGAATTGGGCTTGGCACTTGCCGAAAAAGGTCATGAAATACATTTTATTACTTACAAACAACCAGTTCGTTTAGAGCTGCTTTCTAAAAACATCCATTTTCACGAAGTTTCTGTACCTGTTTACCCACTATTTCATTATCAACCCTATGAACTTGCGCTTTCCAGTAAGTTGGTAGATATGGTGAAACTACATAAAATAGAAGTACTTCATGTGCATTATGCAATTCCACATGCGTATGCAGGTTATATGGCTAAAAAAATATTAGCAGAAGAGAACATTCATATCCCAATGGTTACAACACTTCACGGTACAGATATTACCTTGGTTGGTAATCATCCATTTTATAAGCCTGCAGTAACCTTTAGCATTAATAATAGCGATGTAGTTACCTCGGTTTCAAAAAGTTTAAAAGATGATACCTTGCATCTTTTCGATATAAAAAAGGAGATTCATGTAGTTCCAAACTTTATTGATATCCCTGATAAAAAACCTTTTACAGATTGCCAGCGTGATATGATGGCGAGCAAAGAAGAGCGTATTATTACACACGTTAGTAATCTTAGAGAAGTAAAACGAGTAAAAGATGTAGTTGAAGTTTTTGATCGCATTCAAAAGAAAATTCCAGCTAAACTAATTATCGTGGGGGAAGGTCCTGAACGTGAAGCTTGCGAACGTTTGTGTAGCAAAAAAGGAATTGAAGAAAAGGTACTCTTTCTTGGAAATAGTAATGAAATTGATAAAATTTTATGCTTTACCGATTTATTTATTCTTCCTTCAGAAAAAGAAAGTTTTGGTCTCGCGGCTTTAGAAGCTATGGCTTGTGGGGTTCCAGTAATTTCAAGTAATGCTGGTGGATTACCCGAAGTAAATATTAATGGCGTAAGCGGATTTTTAAGTGATGTAGGGAATGTTGATGAAATGGCTGAAAATGCCTTGATTATATTAGCTTCTGATGAAAGTTTGAATAAATTTAAAAATCAAGCAATCGAAGCAGCAATGGTGTACGATACCAAAAAAATTGTGCCTTTATATGAAAAGCTTTATAAAGCAGCTATTCAACAAAAAGGCACAACTAATTAAAAATAATTGCTACTGTTTAAAATTGATAACGAGCACTCAATCCAATATCAAAACCTGCATCATCAAGATACCCTAAATTAAATTGAGGTCTAAAATCAAAAGAGATTAATAAGGGGAAATCAAAATTATACTCTATACCAATATCACCTGTAATAAAGGCATATGCATCTGTTGTTTTATCTTTATCAAAAGGGTCTTTGTCATTATAATCATCATAACTAACTAAACCAACCCCTGCTCCAGGCCCTGCATACCAGTTAAAACCACCGTCAATATTCCAAACCCATTGGTAAATACCTGTTAATTTAATAGCGTCATAATGCCGGTCACTATTCCAACCAAGGCCTAATTCTAAACGATTGTTATCGCCTAAACCACGTTGGTAATTTACTTCAGTTCCGAAGCCATCATTGTCTCCAAACCTAAGTCCAATAGCGTTTTCTGATATTTCTTGTGAGGTAGCTTGCCATCCAAAAGCCACAACGGCAAGAACGACTAAAATTGATTTTTTCATAATTTTTACTTTAAGTTGTTAATGATGTAAATATAGTCTTAAAACTAATTAACGATAGTTAATGCGATGCCAATCTAAGTGCTTGTTTTTACAAAATTTTGTTAAGAAAGTTTATTATTTTTACACTCATAGCTATGAAAAAGCAATTAAACGATTTTAAAAAAATATTTAATGGGGAATTTTTTACAGATTCACTCCATACCGCTATATATGCGACTGATGCATCAGTTTATAGAAAAATACCACTCGCTGTAGCTTTTCCAAAAAATAAACGTGGCATTCAGCAGCTTATCTCCTTTGCTGAAATAAATGAAACATCACTTATCCCAAGAACTGCGGGAACTTCTTTAGCTGGCCAATGTGTTGGTGATGGAATTATAGTAGATGTATCAAAGCATTTCACCAAGATTTTGTCTGTTGATGCCGTAAAAAAAACGGTTACTGTTCAGCCGGGTGTTATTCGGGATGAATTAAATGCGTATTTAAAACAATTCGGGCTTTTTTTTGGTCCCAATACTTCAACCAGCAACCGCTGTATGATTGGGGGGATGGTAGGAAACAACAGTAGTGGCACAACTTCAATACAATATGGCGTAACCCGCGACAAAGTTTTAAGTTTAAAAACACTTCTTTCAAATGGAGAAGAAGTTGTGTTTAAGCCGCTTTCTAAGGAAGAATTTTTAAAAAAAACAGAGTTGGATTCATTAGAAGGTAAAATTTATAAAACACTTTTTTCTGAATTGAACTCAGAAGAAATTCAAGAAGAAATAAAAGCGCATTTTCCAAAACCAGAAATACATAGACGGAATACCGGTTATGCCGTGGATGCGTTATTAAATTCGTCTGCTTTCGATAATTCTAAAAAAGATTTAAACCTTTGTAATTTACTGTGTGGAAGTGAAGGAACACTTGCCTTTACTACAGAAATAACACTACAACTAGATCTATTGCCCCCAAAATTTACTGCAATGGTGGCAACACATTATACAACATTAGAAACTTGTTTAAAGGACGTAGTGGTTGCAATGCAGCATAAATTGCATACCTGCGAAATGATGGATAATGTGATTTTAGATTGCACCAAAAAAAATAAAACCTATGTGCCGTATCGTTTTTTTGTAGAAGGAGACCCAAAAGCAATTTTATTATTAGAACTAAAAAGTAATACTACGGAAGATTTAAACCAGCAGCTAACAGCTTTACTAGAATCGTTAAAAATTTCGAACTATAGCTACCATCATGCTGTTTTAAGAGGAGAAGAAATTGAAATGGCACTCGAACTACGAAAAGCTGGCTTAGGGTTGTTAGGAAATATGGTTGGCGATAGAAAAGCTGTAGCTTGTATTGAAGATACCGCGGTTGCACTTGAAGATTTACCAAATTATATAGAAGAGTTTTCTGAATTGATGAGAAAATACGATCAGCAAGCAGTTTATTATGCGCATGCTGGTGCAGGAGAACTTCACTTACGGCCTATTCTCAATCTGAAGGATCATAAAGATGTTGCCTATTTTAGGAAAATTACTACTGATGTTGCGCTACTTTGCAAAAAATATAAAGGTTCCTTTTCTGGTGAACACGGGGATGGTATAGTTCGGGCGGAATTTATTCCTGTGATGATAGGACAGAAAAATTATAAGCTTTTAAAGCAAATAAAAACTGCATTTGACCCTCAAAATATATTTAACCCCGGGAAGATTGTGAACGCCTATAAAATGGACGAATCGCTCCGGTATAAAGTTGATAGGGAAGAACCCTATATTTCAACTTTAATGGATTTTAGTGATTCTGAAGGAATTCTTCGTCTTGCCGAAAAATGTAATGGTAGCGGAGATTGCCGTAAATCTGCGGCAGCAACTGGCGTAATGTGCCCTAGTTATCAAGCCACCAAAGATGAAAAAGACAGCACGCGTGCCCGTGCAAATGCGTTGCGAGAGGTTTTAACAAATAACAATTCGGTAAATAAGTTTAATTCAAAAGCGCTAAAAGAAGTCTTTGACCTTTGTATAAGTTGCAAAGCCTGCGCGAGTGAATGTCCAAGTAATGTAGATATTAGCATCGCAAAAGCTGAATTTTTATATCAATATAATCAGGTAAATGGGGTTTCTTTATCTAATAAAATTTTTGGTAAAAGCACGAAGTTGAATAGAATTGCTTCACGATTTCCAAAAACGTCGAATTGGTTTTTTTCAAACTCTTTTACATCGAAAATTATTAAAAACAATAGTGGTGTACATAAAAATAGAACACTCCCTTCTATTTCACTAAAGAGTTTCAGTAAGATACTTCAATCAATTGAAAATGAATTGTTTAAAAAAAACAATAACAACAAAGAAACAACTAGCTCTGTATTGCTTTTTATTGATGAGTTTAGTAATTATTTAGATGCTGAGATTGCATTAGACTCTTTTATTCTCTTAACAAGTTTAGGCTATAAAGTGGAAATAATAGCTGGTTTGGATAGTGGTCGCGCACTTATTTCAAAAGGATTTTTGGTAGAAGCTAAAAATGAAGCGACCAAAAATATTGCTTTTCTAAGGGATAAAGTAACACAATCCGTTCCATTGCTTGGTATTGAACCTTCAGCAATACTTAGTTTTCGCGACGAATACCTTCGATTAGCAGATGATGTTGTTTCAGCTAAAAGTATTTCAGAAAACACTTTTCTGATAGAAGAATTTTTAGCTTTAGAAATTGAAAAAGGATGTATTTCAGAAGCACAATTTACTTCTGAAGAAAAAAGCATTAAAATCCATTCTCACTGCCATCAAAAATCACTTAGTAACCAAAAAGTTACTTTCGATATTTTAAATCTTCCCAAAAACTATAAACCAACTATCATTACTTCGGGTTGTTGTGGAATGGCAGGAAGTTTTGGTTATGAAAAAGAACACTATGAAATTAGTATGAAAATAGGAGAGTTGAAACTGTTTCCAGCTGTTAGAAACTCATCAGATAAAACTATTATTTCTGCAAATGGAACAAGTTGCAGGCATCAAATTTATGATGGTACCGGTAAAAAAGCCTTGCACCCTGTTACAATTTTAAAAAATGCACTAAAAAATAATTTAAATTAAAGAGTTGCTTTAAAAGCTTTCATAGCTACCATCATAGTTGCAAAATCAGACTCTTCAGTATCTGTTTCTGGTTCTTCGGGCACTAAAAGATGCTTGCGGTCCTGATAATTGTATAGCGTCCATCTTTCATTTGAATATTCCAGCGCAGTGAGATTTTCAATCCAGTCGCCACTATTTAGATAGGTACAACTGCCTTTTGGTGTTTTAACATCCTTTATACAAGGTTGATGTATATGCCCGCAAACTACAAAATCAAAATCATTAGCAATTGCAAGGTCGGTGGCAGTTTCCTCAAAATTAGTAATAAATTTTATTGCCCCTTTAACGCCATTTTTTATTTTTTTTGAAAGCGAGTACTTTTCTTTTCCAGCTTTAACAAGGAAATAATTAATAAATCTATTTAGAAGAATAAGCATATCATAGCCCCAACCCCCCAATTTTGCTATCCATTTGGCATGCTGTACGGAAGCATCAAAAACATCTCCATGAAAAAACCAGGCTTTTTTACCATCAAGATTTAGCAATAACTTATCAATAATTTGAATGTTCCCCATTTTAGTATTACTAAAACGGCGTAATTGCTCATCGTGATTGCCAGTTATATAATATACTTTTGTTCCTTTTGTAGCAAGTGAAAGTATTTTCTTGATTATAAGTAAATGTGCCTTAGGGAAATAACGCTTTCTAAATTGCCAAATATCAATAATATCTCCGTTTAGAATTATTTTCTTTGGCTTTATAGAGTTTAAATAATTGAGAAGCTCTTTGGCATGGCAACCATAAGTTCCTAAATGCACGTCTGAAATAACAACAAGCTCAACTTTTCTTTTCAAGAAATATATTTTATGCAACAAATTTCTAAAAATAAGTAACTAAGTATTTTACGTAAATGTTACGTTTGCTTTTTTTTACGGTTATTTAGCCCCTGGAATGTTTCCAGAGTATTATGAATACACTTTATTTTCATTATTCATTCGTATCGTTTACATTTGTTGAAAACCACTATATGGCAGGCAATTCATTCGGAAAAATCTTTAAAACCACCACCTTTGGGGAATCACATGGTTTAGCCATTGGTGGGATTATAGATGGTTGTCCAGCAGGAATTGCGTTGGATTTTGATGCAATAAATGCTGAAATGCAACGAAGAAAACCGGGACAATCAGCTATCGTAACCCAACGTAAAGAAGAAGATGAAGTAAAATTTTTTTCCGGGATATTTGAAGGAAAAACTACTGGAACTTCAATTGGATTTTTAATTGAAAATACAAATCAAAAAAGTCAAGATTACGGACATATAAAGGATATTTATCGTCCTTCGCATGCAGATTTTACATACGACACAAAATATGGAATCCGTGATTATCGTGGTGGAGGTCGCTCTTCAGCCCGCGAAACAGCTTGTAGAGTAGTAGCTGGAGCAATTGCAAAACAAGTACTCGCTACTATAAAAATAACCGCCTACGTTTCTTCAGTAGGGACCTTAACATTGCAAAAACCATATTCAGAAGTAAATTTCTTAGAAATAGAAAAAAACCCAGTGCGATGTCCTGATCCCGAAATGGCCTCCCAAATGGAAGCTTATATAAAATCTATTAGAAAAGAAGGCGATACCGTTGGTGGAACTGTTTCATGTGTAATTCAAAATATGCCAATTGGTTTGGGAGAACCTGTTTTTGATAAACTTCACGCAGAACTGGGGAAAGCCATGCTTTCCATAAATGCTGTAAAAGGCTTTGAGTATGGAAGTGGTTTTGCAGGAACTACAATGAAAGGAAGTGAGCATAACGATGCTTTTAATGAAGATGGAAGTACAAAAACTAATTTTAGTGGTGGTATTCAAGGTGGCATAAGTAATGGCCAAGATATCTATTTTAAAGTTGCCTTTAAACCAGTAGCCACAATTATGCAAAAACAAGATACAATTGATAGCAAAGGAAATAAAGCGGTAGCTGAAGGTAAAGGACGTCACGATCCTTGCGTAGTGCCCCGTGCTGTTCCTATAGTTGAAGCTATGGCCGCATTGGTTTTAGCCGATTTTTATATGCTTAATAAGATTTCAAAAATTTCAACAATTCAATAATAAAATGAAGAAACTCGCATTACACTGGAAAATTATCATCGGACTAGTTTTAGGTATAATTTGGGCCTTACTCTCTAGCCAATTAGGATGGAGCGAGTTTACCATCAATTGGATAGCACCCTTTGGGAAAATTTTCATCAATCTTTTAAAATTGATTGCTGTGCCATTGGTTTTAGTTTCAATAATAAGTGGTGTAGCAAATATTGGTGATCCATCCAGCTTAGGAAGAATGGGAGGAAAGACCTTATTGGCCTATTTGTTTACCACGCTTTTTGCTGTAGCAATGGGGTTGATTCTCGTAAATATTATTCAGCCAGGAAAACTTATTGACGAACAAAGTAGAATAGATAACCGTATTAGCTATGAGGTTTGGGCTGCATCTGAAGGCCACGAAATTAAAGATGGAATAAATTACCTTCAAAATCCTGAATTTTTTGAACGTGCACAGAAAATTACCGATTTAACTAAAGGAGAATTAACGAATGCCGCTGTTTCAGATAAAGTACAAACAGCGCAGCAAACTAAAGAGGCTACACCACTCCAACCATTAGTGGATATTGTACCAGAAAATTTCTTCTTTTCCTTAACTGATAATGGCCTAATGCTTCAAATAATTTTCTTTGGAATATTTTTCGGAGTCTGCCTGTTACTGATTCCCAATGAAAAATCACATCCTGTTACATCCTTTATGGATAGTATGATGGAAGTATTTCTAAAAATGGTCGATTTGGTTATGCAAGCGGCACCCTTCTTTGTATTTGCTTTACTGGCAGGAGTTGTCAGTAAAATGGCGGGTGATGATATTGGTAAAGTATATGAAATTTTTAAAGGCCTAAGTTGGTATTCACTTACAGTGTTTTTAGGACTTATGTTGATGATTTTTGTTATCTATCCACTTTTTATGAAGATTTTTGTAAAGAAAATTCCATATAAAGGATTTTTTAAAGCTATGGCTCCTGCGCAAACGCTAGCTTTTTCTACTTCTAGCAGTGCCGCAACACTACCTGTAACCATGGAGTGTGTGGAAGAAAACTTAGGGGTGGACAAAAAAATTACCAGCTTCGTTTTACCTATTGGCGCTACGGTAAATATGGATGGAACCTGCTTGTATCAAGCTGTTGCGGTGGTATTTCTAGCACAGTTACACATGATAGACTTAACAATAGGGCAGCAACTAACCATTGTTTTAACTGCCACTTTAGCTTCAATTGGTTCTGCGGCAGTGCCCAGTGCGGGTTTGGTTATGCTAATCATTGTTTTAGAATCAGTGGGATTAAATCCTGCTTGGATTGCAATTATTTTCCCAGTAGATAGAATTTTAGATATGTTTAGAACTGTTGTTAATGTTACAGGAGACGCTACTGTATGTACAATTATTGCCGATGGTGAAGACTTGCTAAAATATAACCCGCAAGAAAACCCCTCCGAAACTTTCGATTTAGATTCGTAGGTGAAATTATAAAATAGCTTCGATTTATTAACGAAAGGTTTTTATAAAAAAAACATATAATTGTCTCTATAAGTAATTTATAATCATTAAATTAGACTATTCTCCCTGATTGGTTTTCCCAATCTATAATTAATGAGTTTTCCTGTTTAGCTATGATAAAACATCATAGTTATGAAAACGTATATCTTAATCATTTTTAGCGGCTTTACAATGGGAATTGTTTATAGCCAAGTGGGAATTGGAACAATAAACCCTAGTAATTCTTCCATGCTTGAAATAAGTAGCACTTCTGATGGAGGGCTTACTTATAAAGGATTTATGCCTCCACGAGTGTCCAATACAGCAGAAAGGGATTTAATTAATCCAACGGCAATCGATGTTGGACTACTGATTTTTGTAAAAAATATAGGTTGTATTCAAATTTGGAACGGTTCCTCATGGGAAAATAGCTATTGCTTAGATACCATACCAATTGAACCATGGATTAATGAATTTCATTACGATAATATTGGGGGTGATATTGGCGAGTTTATCGAAATTGCTGGTCCATCAGGATTAGATTTGAGTAACTATAGGATATTGCTTTACAATGGGGCTACTGGGGCGTCCTATTACGGAATTACTTTATCAGGAATACTGCCTAATGAATCCAATAATTATGGGGCGTTAAGTTTTAGTCCACCTTCTATTCAGAATGAGATGGAAGGAATAGCATTAATTAAAATTTCAAACAATAAAGTATTACAATTTATTAGTTATGAAGGAAGCTTTATGGCCACAAACAATACCGCAAACGGTATTATGTCTATAGATATAGGGTTTTATGAGTCTGAAAATACCACCCCAATCGGGTTTTCTTTACAACTTACAGGGTCAGGAAATACTTATAGTAATTTTATTTGGAATCCGCCAGCAAGTGAATCACCAGGTTTTTTAAATACAGGACAGCAAATTAATTAATAGAATTAGTAGGTGTAGGTTATGTTATAGAAATTTCGATTTTAATTCTGGTGAAGGAAGCATACAACTTTCTTTTTTTCCGTACCATTTATAACGATTTTTAGCAATATATTCATAAGCAGCATTTCTAATAAACTTAGGAATAATCATAAATCCAAAAAGTAGGGGGTAGGCGCCAGATAGATTTTTTGCAATAGTAAGTACGGCTGAAGATTTTTGATATATTTTATCACCATCTATCAATATAATAGAAGCTACTTTAGTACTGTCTAAATTAAATTTTGACAGTAGTGCTTGTCCAATCTCACTTTGCAGGGCGGCAAATTTGAAGTGATTTTTTGGGTCGTGTTTAATAACAAAATTGACGGAGCTATTGCAAAGGTTGCAAACCCCATCAAAAAGAATGATTTTATATGCTATTTCTGTCTGCATTATACTTTTTCCAATTCTTCTAAACTCACATTTGTGGTAAATATTCCATAATTAACAATTGCTTTGGTTTTTTCAATTGTATCAATTGTACCAATAGCGCGACCATCAATCATCCGCACTCTGTCACCAATTTTTAAAGTAACTTTCGGTTTTGGTGGTGGAAGTTTCTTCGCTTTTTCCTTTTCTACTTTCTTGCGTTCTCGAATAACCGCTACCTTTTCTTCCACCTCTTGCAGCACCTTTTGCTCTTTTACTTTTACAGCCTTTTTTTGCTTTGGCGCAAGCTTTTTTCGCTTGCTATTTTCTACCATAACAAGTTTCATTAGTTGATCAATCAGTTGCTTTTTTTGTTTGTTGTTGAAATATTTTTCTGAGAGAACAGCTACTTTTTTACCAAGACTGATAAGTTTTTGGTTGGCATCAAATAATTCCTGATAACTTTCTAATTTTTCTTGGACCCGAATATTTATTTCTTCTAATTGCTTCCCTTCAACACGAGCTTTTTGTTCTTCACTCTTTAACGCTTCAGAAGTTTTTCGAAGATTAGAACGCTCTTTCTGTAAATTGGCAATGGTTTTATCAAAACGTACTTTACCACGTTCAATTTTCTTTTTTGCCTTGTTGATTAAACTATATGGGATTCCATTTTTCTGGGCAACTTCAAACGTATAACTGCTTCCAGCTTCACCCAGATGAAGGTGATACAGCGGTTCTAACGATTTATTATCAAACTGCATATTGGCATTTATGGCATTTGGTAATTCGTTGGCTAATAGCTTTAAATTGGTATAATGCGTTGTTATTATTCCAAATGCTTCCCGCTCATAAAAAACTTCTAAAAAGGTTTCTGCCAAGGCACCACCAAGTTCAGGGTCGCTTCCAGTTCCAAATTCATCAATTAAAAAAAGCGTATTCTTATTACACTTTTTTAAAAATTGATTCATTTTTTTTAAACGATAGCTATAGGTGCTTAAATGATTTTCGATAGACTGATTATCGCCAATATCCGTTAAAATTCGTTTGAAAAAGAAGACTTCGCTTTGTGGCTCCACAGGTATAAGCATTCCACTTTGCAGCATTACTTGTAAAAGGCCCACAGTTTTTAGTGTGATACTTTTTCCACCAGCATTGGGGCCAGAGATTACAATAATCCGCTTATCGGGAACCAATTCAATGGTTTGTGGGAAGGTTTTTTCCTTACGTTTATTATTCGAAACTAATAATAACGGATGAAAAGCTTTTTGAAGTGAAATCTTTTTTGCTGACGTAAGTATAGGTAAAACGGCGTTAATTTTTAAAGCGTATTTTGCTTTTGCATAAAGCACGTCCATAGCAGTTAAATACGCTTGGTAAGCTACCAAAAGGGGTTTATAAGGACGAATAAACTCCGTTAAAGCTTTTAGTATTTTTTTTATTTCTTCATCTTCTTCATACAGCAAATTACTGAGTTCGTTAGCGTATTCAAGGGTTTCTTGCGGTTCAATAAAAACAATACTTCCTGTTTTTGAACTTCCTAAAACGGCTCCTTTTATTTTTTTACGATGCATCGCTTTTACGGCAAGTACGCGACGATTTTCAACTATAGATTCGCGAATTTCATCCAAATAATCGTTTTGCACATAGTGCGAAAGTGCTTTGGTAAACGATGAATTTATTTTGCCTTTTACCACATTTAATCTTCTGCGTATTACTCCTAATTCAGAAGAAGCTTCGTCTTTAATCTCCCCGTATTTATCAATGCGTTTGTTTATCTCTTCGGAAATCAATGAAGTATAATTTACTTCTTCCGAAAAACGATTTAACTGAATGTAGAATTCTTCAAATTTCTTAAAGAACTTTAATAGTATGCGCGTGGTTTCAGAAATAGATAGAATTCTTCTAAACCCTGAAATTTCTAATGTGCTATTTTCAATATCTAGCAGAAGTAACTCTCTAAAGATAGGATCAAAACCATGATTTGGGATGCGATTTTCTCCATCAAACGAGGCAGTAAATTCTTTTACACGTTCTAATTCGGGTTTTATTTCAGTAAAATCCTGAAACGGATTTATTAAAAGCACTTTTTCTTTTCCAGGCTCAGTAATACAATTGTCAGCAACTTGCCGCAATACTGAAGGGAATTCAAGGTCTTCTAAAGTTTTACTATCTATACGGGCTTTCCGTTTTATTTCCATTAATTTTACTTTTTCAGCAATCATACAAAAGTAAGAATAATGCAACTAACAATCCCATCAAGTTGGAAGCAGGTTTTAAAGGAAGAAATTGAAAAACCTGCATTTAAAAATTTAATGAAATTTGTTGAAAATGAGTATAATTCACCCACTAGTAAATGTTTTCCTCCCAGCGAACAGTTATTTTCGGCCTTCGCGCACACCCCTTTTAACGAAGTGAAAGTTGTACTAATTGGCCAAGACCCATATCATGGAGCAGGGCAGGCCAATGGGCTTTGTTTTTCAGTAAATGACGGAATTAAAAAACCACCATCCCTAAACAATATTTTTAAGAAAATAAGCTTGGATTTAGGAACAGAGATTCCTGAGTCTGGAAATTTAGAGCGTTGGGCAAACCAAGGGGTGCTTTTGCTTAATGCAATTCTAAGCGTTCGAGAAAAAAAACCTGGCAGTCATAAAAATAAAGGCTGGGAAAAGTTTACGGATGCTGTTATTGAAAAACTTGCTTCGGAAAAAGAAAATTTGGTGTTTATTCTCTGGGGAAATTACGCAAAGCAAAAAGGAAAAAATATTGACGACAAAAAGCATTTAGTGATAAAAAGCATTCACCCATCACCATTAAGCGTCAATAAAAATAGAGAGGAGTGGTTTAGTAATAATAATTTTAATGAAATAAATAACTTTTTAAGGGAAAAAGGTAAGCTGCCAATAGAATGGTAGTTTGTACAATAACAACTAGTAGGGTTGTTTTAAGAAAATAGAATAGAAGGTGAGGAGGAACCCATCTATTCTTCTTCTGGTGTTTCTGGTTCGGCAGCATCGTTACAGCTAAACTGTAACAAAAGAAAGTTAGTGACCAACAACGCTCCCAAAACGATTAAAAATGTAGTCATAATATTTGATTTTATACAAATAAGATGCAGCATGCTTTCTTGGGTTGCGTTAAATTTATTTTTTTTTGTAATTTATTTTAAGATGCTGGTATGCTGTATCTTATTTTCAATTAAATCTAATTCTAATAACTTTTGTTGTATGTTTTCGAGTTCTTTCAACGTTAATTGGGTGTCACTCCATTCCGTTAAAGAAAGCCATTCTTGAACATCTTCAATTTTCTGACCGTATCTTTTTGCTATAATTTGGTCAATAGCTTCTAATTGCTTAAAACCATTAGTAGTGCTGTTTATTATTTCTAGAATAGTTTGTATAGCCTCAGCTTCATTGTCTAAAACATCGTTTCTAACTGCAATTACAAAACTTGGCCAAGGAGTAGGGGACTCGCCAACCAATCTAAAAACACCAGTATCAACATAGGGTTTGGTCATAAATTTTTCCCACATAAAATAATCCCCGTTTCCATTGGGCAAACCTTCCAAGGCACCGTCTAGATCTTGAATTACTTTAAATTTTAAGTCGCTTTGTAGGTTCCATTCTAAGTTTTCAGCATTTACATAAGCCATTAAATGTGAGCCCGAACCATACCTACTAATAGCTGCAGCCGTTCCTTTTAAGTCCGAAACGGTATTGTAATCTGAATTTGCCGCAACATGAATACCCCATATTAAAGGTGATTTCACAAAAACTTGCACAATTTTGCAATCATTTCCATTAATTATATCACGAACCACACCCTCCGTAAGGATAACAGCCATGTCAATTTCTTTTTCTCTTAATGCTTGACACATTTGTCCTGTACCTCCTGGATAATCTTTCCAACGAAGGTTGATGTTTTTTTTCTGAAAATCCTTATCGCGAAGCGCGATGTACCAAGGTAAGTTGAAGTGTTCTGGCACCCCGCCAATCAGGAAGTTTTTCATTTAGAAATAATTTTCAATGTCGTTTTTATTAAAGAATCAATAGTCTTTTCTGAATTAAGGCTAAAGCTTCTCTTTGCTCTATTTGCTAAAATAGCATTTAACGATATCGCACGATGCCCCAATAATTTTGCCAAGCCATATATTCCAGATGTTTCCATTTCAAAATTGGTAATTTTAGCACCCTTAAAGTTAAACTTTTGTATTTTATTATTCATCCCTTCATCTTCAGTAGAAAGGCGAAGTACACGCCCTTGTGGCCCATAAAAACCTACGTTTGTGGCGGTAACTCCCTTAATAAATTCTTCCGAATTAAACTTTTTCAGTAATTCATCATCCGCCGAAACAACGTAGGGCTCCGATTTTTTAGCATTCCAGGCGGTATGTTCGATAAACGCTTTTGAAAAATCAGTATCAAGAAAAGAAGTTTCTTTATAAAAATGAAGTAAAGTATCAAATCCAATTGCTTTTGCTGATACCGAAAAACTATCAATCGCTATTTCTGGTTGAATTGCGCCAGAAGTACCAATACGAATTATTTCTAAAGCGCTTAGCTTATTTTTAATGGTACGTGTTTCAAAATCAATGTTTTTTAAGGCGTCTAATTCATTTAAAACAATATCAATATTATCAGTTCCAATACCGGTAGAAATAACACTTATACGTTTCCCGTTAAAGCTTCCTGTATGTGTTTTAAACTCTCTTTTGTGCGTTTTAAACTCAATGGTGTCAAAATATTTTGAAACAGCCGTTACCCGATCTGGATCACCTACAGTAATTACAGTATCTGCAAGTTGGTGTGGTAGTAAATTGAGGTGATAGATACTTCCATCTGGGTTAAGGATAAGCTCCGATTCTTTAATTTTTACCATATTTATCTATCCTCCAACGCGTTTTACCTTAAACCCTTTTTCTTTTAGAAACGTCATAATTTTATCACGATAATCCCCCTGTATAATTATTTGTTCATTCTTAAAACTACCGCCAACACTTAATAATTGCTTTATTTCTTTGGCAAGAATCTTAAAGTCTGAGTCAGCACCTGTATATCCTTCAATAATTGTGATTGGTTTTCCTTTTCGCTTTTCATATTTGCAAATCAAAGGATCATCTTGCATCCAAAGAGATGATTCCTCCTGTGTTTCGGGAACATCTTTGGGCTCATGGTCTGGAAAAAGGTTTTTTAATTGGTCTTCTAAAGATTTCAAAGTTTAAATTTTCAGGTTTAGGTAAACTGTTTGTGGCAATTTACTTTTTAATTAATCCAATTTCCACCAATCGTTGGTGTAAAAACTCTCCAGCGGTAATGTCATCATACGCTTTAGGATGCTCCGAATCAATACATTCTGGCAAACAGTTTAAGTTCATATCGCTACGTGGATGCATAAAAAATGGAATAGAGTAGCGTGCCGTACCCCATTCTTCTTTTGGTGGGTTTATAACGCGATGTATGGTGGAGCGCAACTTATTGTTGGTATGACGTTCTAGCATATCACCAACATTAATAACTAGTTCGTCTTCGTTTGGAATTGCATCTATCCATTCGCCATCTTTACGCAACACTTGCAATCCACCCGCAGAAGCACCCATTAAAAGTGTAATAAGATTAATATCTCCGTGAGCACCAGCGCGTACGGCACCTTTTGGCTCTTCTTGAATTGGCGGGTAATGTATAGGTCGCAAAATACTGTTACCATTTGTTGCCCAATGGTCAAAGTAAAACTCATCCAAGCCAATATATAAAGCCAATGCTCGTAGCACATAAATACCTGTTTTTTCAAGCATTCTATATGCTTCCATACCGGTGCGGTTAAAATCAGGTAGCTCCGTTACGGATACGTTTTCTGGATAGTCTTCTGCAAGGTTTGCATCTGCACTTGGCTCTTGTCCAAAATGCCAAAACTCTTTTAAATCTCCTTCTTTCTTACCTTTTGCATGCTCTTTTCCAAAGGATATATAACCTCTTTGCCCTCCAAGTCCTTCAATTTCGTAGGATTCCTTTACTTCAACTGGAAGACTAAAAAAACTTTTAACTTCTTTATATAGATCGGCTACCAAGGCATCGCTTAAAAAATGATTTTTTAGTGAAACAAAACCTATGTCTTCGTATGCGCTTCCTATTTCATTTACAAACTTTTGTTTCCTCTTCGGGTCGTCTGAAAGGAAATCGGCTAAATCTACACTGGGTATATTATTCATAGCATTTAATATTTTAAAGTACAAAGATACCAATTTACCAAAGTTTTTCCGAAGATAAAATTTGCATTAATAATCCTTGTTGCAATGGGTTTTTTTCTACTTTTGATATTGTTAATTATTTAAGATGAAATCTGAAACAAAACCACCTATTTTCTTCGATTACAATAGAAAAGATATCGATACCAACACATTAATAAACCTATACCGCGGTATGTTGAAACCGCGAATGATAGAAGAGAAAATGCTCATCCTACTACGCCAAGGAAAAGTTTCTAAATGGTTTAGCGGAATAGGGCAGGAAGCAATATCTATAGGTGTCGCAGCAGTTTTAGATAAAGACGAATACATTTTGCCAATGCATAGAAACCTTGGTGTTTTCACGATGCGTGAAATTCCATTACATCGGTTGTTTTCGCAATGGCAAGGGAAAGCAAACGGCTTCACCAAAGGAAGGGATCGTAGTTTTCACTTTGGCACGCAAGAATTTAATATTGTGGGGATGATTTCGCATCTTGGACCACAATTTGGTGTTGCGGATGGTATAGCCCTTGCAAATAAATTAAAACAAAACAATAAGGTTTGTGCAGTTTTTACTGGAGAAGGCGGCTCCAGTGAAGGTGATATCCACGAAGCCTTAAACGTAGCTTCTGTTTGGCAGCTACCTGTTCTTTTCTGTATAGAAAACAACGGTTATGGACTCTCGACCCCTACAAATGAACAATATAACTGTGAAAATCTCGCCGACCGAGGGAAAGGGTATGGCATGGAATCACACATTATTGAAGGGAATAATGTGCTGGAAGTTTACACCAAGCTAAAAAGTTTGGTTGATAGCATGCGAAGCAATCCAAGACCTATTTTGTTGGAGTTTAAAACCTTTAGAATGCGTGGCCATGAAGAAGCTAGTGGTACAAAATATGTTCCTGTAGATTTAATTGATGAATGGGGAATGCGTGATCCGCTTTTAAATTTTGAAAATTTTTTAATAGCTGAAGAGGTTATTTCCGAAGCCGATATTCAGAAGTTTAAAGACGAATTTAAACAAGAAATTGATGAAAACCTTGACATAGCTTTTGCTGAACCTGAAATAGAATCGTCTGAAACCAATGAGTTAAATGATGTTTATAAATCATTTAACTATCAAGAAGTTAGTGTAAATTCAAAAAAAGAAAACATTCGATTGATTGATGCTATTTCTCAAGGATTAAAGCAAGCAATGGAGCGCCATGATAATCTTGTAATTATGGGACAAGATGTAGCTGAATATGGAGGTGTTTTTAAAATTACGGAAGGGTTTGTAGCGCAGTTTGGAAAAGAACGCGTTCGCAATACTCCTATATGTGAATCAGCAATCGTTTCTGCCGCAATGGGACTTTCTATAAGCGGTTTTAAAGCCGTTGTTGAAATGCAATTTGCTGATTTTGTTACTTCTGGCTTTAATCCTATTATTAATTACCTAGCTAAAAGCCATTACCGATGGAGTGAAAATGCAGATGTAGTTGTCCGTATGCCATGTGGAGCAGGTGTAGGTGCGGGGCCTTTTCATAGCCAGACCAACGAAGCTTGGTTTACGCATACACCAGGACTTAAAGTGGTGTATCCAGCTTTTCCGTATGACGCTAAAGGACTTTTGGCTACAAGTATCGAAGACCCAAATCCAGTTATGTTTTTTGAACATAAAGCGCTCTATAGAAGTATTCGCCAAGAAGTCCCAACTGATTACTACACATTACCATTAGGAAAAGCCTCTTTAATAAAAGAAGGAAAAGACGTTACTATTATAACCTATGGCGCTGGCGTACATTGGGCCTTAGAAACCCTTGAAGCGAATACTGAAGTTAATGCAGATTTAATAGATTTACGTACCTTGGTGCCTTTAGACACTGAAGCAATATACCAATCCGTTAAGAAAACAGGAAAAGTTATTATTCTTCAAGAAGACTCCTTATTTGGAGGTATTGCTTCCGATATTTCAGCTTTAATTATGGAGAATTGTTTTGAATATTTAGATGCTCCGGTACAACGGGTTGCTAGCATGGAAACCCCAATCCCATTTGCAGCAAACTTAGAAAAAACCTACCTGCCTAAAGAAAAATTTAAAATATTCTTATTAAAATTGCTATCTTACTAATATTTTAACTTTTATTGTTAAACTTTAGATAAAGATTCTTCGAGCATAAATATTGTTACTTAATTTAGTGGAATACTAATCATTAAAAACAATATATATTATGGTACGTTGGATTATAACCTTTTTAATAATTGCATTAATAGCAGCATTATTCGGATTTGGAGGCATCGCAGAAGGTGCAGCAGATATCGCAAAAATCATTTTTTACATTTTTATTGTGCTTTTGGTACTGTCTTTGCTTTCAAGACTGCTTAGAAGATAAAATAACTTAACCTCTAATTAATCAAACTAATTTATTTATGAAAAAAATCCTCATTTTGGCTCTAATTGCGGCCACAGCATTTTCTTGCGGAACCCCAAAAACTGTGATAGAATCTCGTAAAGTTATCAAAGGATATTGGTCTTTAGACGCTATTACGTATGGTGCCCCGGGAAAATACAATGTCACCCTTTTTAACGATGCTTCGGCAGAATGTTTCGAAGGTAGTAACTGGAGATTTATCCCTAATAACAATACAGGGAATTATACAATTGAAAACGCTAGTTGTCCAACAGGTCAGCGTGACTTTGTATTTGTAATTCAAGAAATTGATCCTGCTACAGGACTCTATGATTTTCTCCTGAAACCTACAAACGCTAAAGGCAAGTCTGAAACCAATGTTGGTATCAGGTTACAATTGGCACAACTTAGTGAATCTTCTATGCGCTGGGAACAAACAGTAAATTTGGAAGGCAAACCTTTTAAAATAAATATGAACTTTTCTAAAATTCAAGACTAACTATTATGAAAAATTTCTTTAAACAAATCGCATTAGTAACACTTGCACTAACGCTACTTATTAGCCTAGGAAGCTGTGAAGCTACTAAAAATGCAAATAATAAACAGAAAGGAGCCGTAATTGGTGCCACTGGTGGAGCCGTTTTAGGCGCGATATTAGGTAATAATATTGGTAAAGGTGGAAACGGTGAGCTCGGAGCCGTAATTGGGGGTGTTGTAGGTGGTGGCGCAGGTGTGCTTATTGGTTCAAAAATGGATAAGCAAGCTCAAAAAATAGAGCAGGAAATTCCTGGTGCTCAAGTAGAACGTGTAGACGACGGTATCGTTGTTACATTCGATGAGAATAGTGGTGTGTATTTTGACACAGGTAAATACAACGTTAACACAGCTTCGCAAGCTTTGTTAGACAAGCTTGCAGGTGTTCTTAAGGAATACCCTGATACCGATGTTCTTGTTATTGGCCATACCGATAGTGTTGGTGCTGATGAAATGAATATGACGCTTTCAAAAAATAGAGCTACAGCCGTAACCAACTATTTTGTACAAAGTAAAGGATTAAGTTCTGGAAGATTTACTACAAACTGGTATGGTGAAACAGCACCAATCGCAGATAATACTACTGCTGAAGGGCGTGCTAAAAATAGACGTGTAAATCTTGCTATCGTTCCTAACCAAAAAATGAAGCAAGACGCACAAAAACAAGCTGGTGAATAATTAGTAATTTAAATAAACTAAAACCCGCACATAAGTGTGGGTTTTTTTATGCTTATTTTTTTATATAGATTTCCTCAAATAAAAAAAGATGCGCAAGGGCGCATCTTTCTATATAAAATTAGTGTTTAAAAGTCTTACTCTGTATCCAGGGGAGGTCTATCATCAATAGCAGCACTATCAGTTTCAAAAAACTCCATTATTTCAGGAGGATTGCTTATCTGTTTGGTTCGTTCCCCTTTAATTGCAATAGGACGAGAGATTACAAAATCATTCTTTTGTATAATCTTAATCCAATCATCAGGACCAAATGCGGCAGTATCTTCAGTATTTAAATCCAGTTCCCTCGTATCTACTAAGTCACCAATATTTGTATTTAAAGCCTCTGCGATTTCAGCCCATTGAGTATCTGAAACCTTAGTTTTCACTAGATCTATAGCCAAATACTTTCCGTCAAGGCCAGTTAAATAGCTAAGTGTGTGCTTTCCAACACGTGTATTACTACTATATATCAGGGTTAATTGTCTTTTATCTCGCGCTATTATTCCCATAGTATCCATGATTAATGTGCGTTCAATTTTTCTTTACGCTTCTGTAACTGCGTGCGTAATTCAGAAATAACTTTTGCGATAGCTGCCTCAAACGAGCCCGTAGCTGTTTCAGCAAAAATTGTTGTTCCTGGCATTCGCAAGCGCACACTACATATTTTTCCATTTTCTGGGTTGGAAGAATTTTCCTTTTTAAAATATACATCTGCACCAACAATGGCGTCGTATTTATTTTCAAGTTTATTAAGTTTTTCCGCGACTAAGCCCTCTAATCTAGCACTTGCAGCTACTTCGTGATATTCGAAATTTATATTCATATATATAGGTTTTTAATTATCTAATCTTAAAGATACGATAGCCAAAAAATCATTCCAAACTTTTAGTAGGATTTTGTGAAATTAATCTTCTTCGGCGATAGCAGGGTTTTCATCCGAGATAATCAATGAGGCTATAATCCCTCCAGCAAGTGAAACACCAATTACACCAAGCGACAACCACTCAGGGATTTCTACATTGTGAGAAAGAATCATTTTAACCCCAACAAAAGCAAGGATAACTACCAGACTATAATTAATATACCTAAACTTAGTAAGCATCCGTGAGATTAAAAAATACATGGAACGAAGCCCTAGAATGGCCAAGATATTTGAGCTAAATACAATAAAGGGATCTGCAGTAATAGCCAGAATTGCAGGAATACTATCTAAAGCAAAGAGAATGTCTGTAAATTCAATAATAATAAGAGCTACAAATAGGGGCGTGGCTGCCTTGACTCCCATTCTTCTAATAAAAAACTTATCGCCATCCATACGGTAGCTAACTGGGAAAAGCCGCTTTAAAAAACGAAACAATTTAGACTTTTTAGGGTCGAACTCTTCTTCCTTATGCACCAACATTCTAAAGGCTGTAATTAATAGAAATGCTCCAAAAACATAAATTATCCAATCAAATTTATTGATAAGTGCTACCCCAAAAAAGATCATCAATGCCCTAAATACAATCGCCCCCAAAATTCCCCAGAAGAGAACTTCATGCTGGTATTTCTTAGGAATAGAAAATGAAGAAAATATTACAGCAATCACAAACACATTGTCTATGCTCAATGAAAGCTCTATTAAATACCCTGTAATGTATTTAAGAACCGCGAGCTCTGGCGTGAGATTGGTTGGGTTTTCAATTAAACCATCCTTAAACAGCCAATAAATTACTCCAGAAAACCCTAAAGCTACCGTAACCCATATGCTTGTCCATATTGCAGCTTCCTTTGTTTTAATTACATGCGCCTCGCGATTAAAGACACCTAAATCTAATGCTAAGAATAAAATGATAAATGCTATAAAAATTACCCAAACAATCATCTAATTAAATTTTAAACAAAAATATAAGCAATTTTAGATTAAATGCTATAGGGAAATGTTAATACTATTAGAGGGCGTTAAATCTTTTTTAAAAACTTTTTAATGCGGATTAAACCTCCTAATTTTAAAAGAAAAAATAGTAACTGTACCAACCAGAATGGTTTTAATACAGTGCAGTTTAAAATTAATAATTAAACCAAAAAGTTATGAAAATAGGAGTAATAGGAAGTGGAAAAATAGGGGGTGCCTTAGGTACACATTGGGCCAAAGCAGGTCATGAAGTATTATTTACCTCCAGACATCCAGAGCAACTAACCCAATTAGCAAAAGAAGCAGGAGGGAAGGCTAAAGCCGTAAGCTTAGATGAAGCATGGGAAGCAAATGCAGATGTATACCTTTTGGCTGTCCCATTTAAAGCGATCGATAAATTAGCTGAACTATATGCAGGCGAATACGGTAATAAAGTTATCATTGATGCTACAAACCCATATCCAGAGAGAGATGGCGAAATGGCGCAAGAGGTACGCGATAGCAACCGTAATGCTTCCGAATACACCGCTATGAAATTCGGAACCGCAAAAACAGCAAAAGCCTTTAATACAATTTATTCAGACCATCTTCGCGACAGAGCGTTTCAAACAACGGATAAGCTAGCAATACCCTTTGCTGCCCAAGATGAGGATAGTAAAAATATAACCCAACAGCTTATTGAAGATATTGGTTTTGATGCAGTATATATAGGTGGTTTGGAAAAAACCAACCTCATGGATCCAGAACAAAAAATCTATGGGAAATCTACTAATAGAAAACATTTGGAAGAATTAATAACGAAGTAAAATCCTTAATTCTTAATACTACATAAGGTTTCGTTTCAAAACCAATAACAGTCCCTTTTCTTGAAACGAAACCTTTTTTTACAGCACAACTCCCAAAAAAATGGACGAAGAAGAAAAAAATAAAAAGGAGAAACAACAAAACATAGATAGAGAACTCAAAAACTCCAAGCCATCAGATTCTACTACAGCAAAATCTCACGGCGAAATCCTTAAACAACAGATTATTGAAGGGCAGGAGACCTACGATAAAAAACCAGTAAGCATCCTACTAAGCTCGCTTACAGCAGGGTTAGAAATTGGTTTTAGCTATTTAATGATCTGCGCTTTGTTTTTCTTTCTCTCAGGAAAAGTTGCCGAAGACACCATCATTAAAGCCCTTTCAATAGTCTATCCCATAGGGTTTATAATGGTTATTTTAGGGCAATCCATTCTTTTTACCGAGCAAACATCCTTGCTAACATTACCAGTGCTGAATAAAAAACGTTCTCTGAGAAGTCTCTTAAGACTCTGGGGCTTAGTAATACTAGGTAATTTAATCGGGGGCTATATTATTGCGTTTCTATTAGTTTGGTTCGGTCCTAAACTTGGTATTTTTAACCTTCAAACCATTGAAAAAATAGCCATACACGTAACAGACCACGAAGGCAGCGCCGTTTTTGTGAGTGCAATCCTCGCTGGCTGGCTGATGGGGTTATTATCATGGCTGGTAGCTGCTTCAAAAGATACCTTAAGCAGGTTGTTAATCATATTTATAATCACTGCAATCTTGTCATTTGCGGGATTACACCATAGTATTGTTGGTAATGTAGAAGTTTTTGCTGGCTATATAAGTTCGCCACAAATTAATTTTACAGACTATCTAAGCTTTATCGCCTTAGCGCTAATTGGTAATGCAGTAGGTGGCGCCGTGTTTGTAGCATTACTTAAGTACCGTGCATTTGTATACAATGTAAAAGATTAAGTTTCGATTACACACTTAAAGTAATAGCGGGTTTTTAAACATTCTATTTTACATAATATAAATTATAGTACATTTATAACAATTAGTGAATAGCGCTTTTTTGCGCTATTTTACATAGTTGCAGATATAATGACTGACAGACTTATATCGATAGCAATTATGTAACAGCTAATTGTGGCTTCGTTAGAATAATTTAGATGTGTAGCTATAATTCTCTATTATGGAAAATACCCCAGGAAGTCTTGTACACACAATAAACTGTAGTACTTGGGTCATTAAACATTAGGCTCTTGGTTTAGCACTAAATAAGAAACATTCTGCTGTTTGTAGCTATAATTAGCCGTTATGTAAAATAGCCGCTGCTCCCGAAGCTTCGGGACTCGATTGTTTTAAAATACAAATGCGTAGCATTCATGAGCTCCTCTAAAAAATAAAAATCCGCGATTCGCAGCGATTGGCGTTTGTAGGCAGTATATTTGCCAGCAGTAGTAAAAACAGTTTGCTAAAGCCTTTATTTATTTAACTTCTATGCCTTTTAAAAAACTACATGCCGATATACAAGAAAAGCTAGCAACTTTAGAAATAACCACTCCTACTCCATTTCAAAGTAAAAGCATTCCCGTTATTAAAAGCGGTGCTAATGTGTATTGTAATGCTCCAACTGGAAGCGGAAAAACCACTAGCTTGATACTTACAACCCTACAAAAGTTAAAATGTAAAGCCGTTGGTAATGCCCCAAGAGCGGTAGTTCTTGTAGAAAACAAAGAAAAAGCAATGGAGTTGTACGATGCTTTTTTATGCTATACCAAACACACTTCACTTCGGGTGTATGTAGGCTATGAAGAACTGCATATCGATGTGCAAAAATCGGAAATAGCAATGGGAGCAGACATTCTAATTTCCACCCCCAAGTCTATGAATAAATTGTTTTTATTAAACGGGGTAAGTATCTCACAATTAAAACTATTTAGTATCGATGACGCCGAGTTTCTAAGTCAAAAATCTTCCTATGCAGCAATAATGTCTATTACTCAAAGCATTCAAAAGTGTCAATATGTGCTATATTCGGAGAAAATGCACCCCATGTTACAACGTTTTGAAGGCTATTTTATGGAGTATGCTAAAAAAGTAGCTGTTGTAGACTAGCTAAAACTGTTGAATAGTAAAAAGGAAGTACTTATTTTCAATGCCAAACCCTTATAGCATGATACCCAAATTACACTATATCTCTCAAGGAAACACGCCAAAGGAACATCTTGAAAACATCCAAAAAGCATGTACCTCTGGTGCGGAATTAGTGCAATTACGCTTAAAAAACATTTCAGAAAAGAAAATCTTAAAATGTGCAAAGGAAGCTAGAGAGATCACGGCGCATTTTCAAACCAGACTGCTAATTAACGACTATTATAAAATAGCTATAGCTGTTAAAGCAGACGGTGTACACCTAGGGAAAGGTGATACCTGCCCTACCAAAGCTAGAAAACAGTTGTATACGTGGCAGTTTATTGGTGGCACCGCAAATACCTTAGAAGATTGTGAAACATTAATCGCTAAAGAAGTAGATTATATTAGCGTAGGTCCTTTTAGGTTTACTGAAACTAAAAATAACCTCCCTCCCGCTTTAGGACTAGCGGGATATGCTGCAATTAATGATTTTTTAAATACAGAAACTCCCATTATTGGTGTTGGTGGCATTACTGTTGCTGATGTTACCTCCATACTTGAAACAGGCATTTCTGGAATCGCAGCTTCAGGAGAAATTACACGTAATTTTAATACAATAAAGACATTTAACCAACTACTAAAAGCCTCGTCTACAGACGAAAAACGCTATACTTTTCAATAAATAGTGTAGGTTTCTCAAAATAATGTGCTAAAAGCCTGACTTAGCATTAAAAAAACTTTTTTGTAAGTTACTTCTATTCATCCAGACACTTTAGCTAAGTGGATCTGTTGGGATTTGTAGCCTATTTAAAGCTATATTCGCTCTAAACTTATCGTGCAAAATCTGCAATTTTGGCTTGATAAACGTTTCACAAAAAGGCTTTGAAGGATTGCTGTAATAATAATTAAGCAATTGTTTTCGGGATGGCTTAAATTCTGAAAAGGGGTATCTTTTTGTTATTAATTGCTCTTCAAATTCAGCTTGGTGGGAGTTAAGGATTTTAGCTACGACTAGGGCTTGTTTATCAGAAAAAGTATAAACAGCAGATCTATAGTTGTCGCGTATACTGTGCAATGAAGTACTTTTATGTGTGTGTAAATGCACTGATAGCAATACCTTTAAAGAGATCTGAATAGGGTTAAAATAAACTAAAACTGCTTCAGAAAATGAAGTAACTACTCCCTTTGAAGCAACATAGCCTTGAGAAGCCTTTTGAACCCCTTTTAGAGATTGAAAAACAGCTTCTGTGCCCCAATGGCATCCACCTCCTAAAGCTATTGTTTCTAGTTTATTTTTCATTTTATATCCCATGTTTATACACCTACTCGCCTACTTTGACACCTTTCCAAAAGGCTATATGATCTTTTATTCCTTTTGCTAAAGCAGAGGGGGTTTCATAAAACCAAGCGGCATCTTTATTTTCTTTTCCCGCTACAACTAGTGTATAATATGAAGCTTGCCCTTTCCACGGACATGAAGTATGTGTCTCTGAAGCTTTAAAAAACGCTTGTTTTATACTATCCTTTGGAAAGTAATGATTGCCTTCTATTTGAATAGTTTTATCGCTTTCTGCTATTATTTGATCGTTCCAAATTGCTTTAATTGTCATATTTTTTACTTTTATTTTAACATTAGTGTCTTCCCTACTGTAAGTTTTAGGGAGTATTATACTGCTATACGGGTTTTCCACTTTGAACTTCTACTCGCCACTGCTTTTACATAACTGCATACCGCTACAGCCTTGTACCCTTCTTCGGTGAGTTTTTCAAAGGTTTTTTCTACTAAAATTTTTCCAAGGCCTTTGCCTCTTAAATTAGAAGGCACTTCGGAGTGATTTAAATACATTTTCCCGTCTCTGAGAGTATAGGTTACCTTTGCTATTTCCCCATTGATATTTAATTTAAAACTATTGTTTTCTTTATCGTGTGTTATTTCCAAAATTTCTGGTATTAGTATGTTAATCTATTTATTTCCTTTTTCTCAGGATTTCGTAATTTTTTTTGCCAATGGTGACACTTGAAAAATTAAGCTTTCTATTTTTATAAAGTTGTCGAAGTTCCTTTGCAAACATTTCATTTGTTACTACAGCTAAAAAAGTAAAAGGCAAGAACGTGCTTTTAGCAATGACTGATACTAGCTGGTTTTATGACAGGCTGCTGCCCCCTACAACTTAATTACAGAAATTTTCTTCATGCTTATTTAATAGTTTTTATTACCGTAATTGCCTTTTTTGTATTGAGATGAAAATCTGAAAAAACAATAGTATCATGCTGGTCAATAAATAAAAACCCAAGGGTACCGCCGGTATTATAATCTCGAATTATTTTTGAACGGTTGTGGGAAGTTGCATCGCCAGGATTATGACCAAAAGGTATCTTAAGCTTATATTTTTTCTGTGTTTCAAGCATTTTTTCCACTGTATTTGGATGGCAACCCAGTGGTTTACTTCAAATTCCTTTGTTTTATAAATGGTCGTAGTATTGACAGTTTTCACGGTATATTAAAACAGCTAAACTTCACTTATACATAGGTATACGCATAGGTGGTTTAGACTATTTTATTTGAAAGCTCCATCGATTCAGAGTTTATACAATACCGAAGCCCGCTAGGTTCTGGTCCGTCAGGAAACACATGTCCCAAATGTGCGTCGCATGTATTGCACATTACTTCTATTCTAACCATGCCAAAGGCAGTATCTTTTTTATACTTTATTGCGTTTTCTTTAATGGGCTGCGTAAAACTGGGCCATCCTGTGCCTGAGCTAAATTTAATTGTAGAATCGAATAATGGCGTATCACAGCAAACACAGTTATAAAGCCCTTCTTTATAAACATTGCATAAAGTTCCACTGTTTGGTGCTTCTGTCCCTTTTCGTCTCGTTATTCTAAATTGTTCGGGAGTTAATAAGGCTTTCCATTCCGCTTCAGTTTTTTCTAATCTTCTATCTGGGGTTGGGTTGCCTTTTACTGTAAAATTTATTACTTCTTTCCATGTTAACATACCTTATCCTTTTTTAGTTTACGCTGCTTAAATACTTAGTTAATAATACAAATTTACAATGTTCATAGCAGTAAAAAAGTATTGATATTTCCTATAACCTTATACATTTTACTTACTGTGAAATGATTAAAAAAGTGTGGCTTAAAAAAGGCTTTTGCGTATTAAAAACTAACACTTATAATCATAAATATTCTCCTAATAAATGAATATCTATCCTCATTTTTACGTATGTAGGTAATTCTTTATGTTGGAAAGAATTATATTTGAAAAATTGGTTTGGGGCTAATTTTTCGTATTGAAAAAATATAATTAGAAGATTCAATTATGCGAATAATCCAGTTCATTTTTAAGGGTCTCTTTATACGATTTGGGAGATAAACCAGTGTTTTTTTTAAAAAATTTAGAAAAATGTGAAGCTTCTTCGAACCCAAGCTCAAAAGCGATTTCTTTAGTGCTTTTGTTTGAATACTGCAACAAACGTTGTGCTTCAAGGATGATACGCTCTCCTATAACTTTTAAAGGGGATTTATTGTGGTAGTTCAAAAATAAATTTGAGAGTGATTTTGATCCTATATTAAGTAAATCTGCATATTCAGAAACTTTATGCTTCGTGCGAAAATGCATTTCCAATACTAAATTAAATTGTCTGATAATATCTAACTTAGACTGTGGCATAGCAGAATCTTCCATAGTTCGTCTTGCTATTCGTACCGATTTTAATAAAAGGCGTTTTAATAAAACCCGAAGCATTTCGCCTTGTATTTTGTCTTTGGTGTTAAATTCTTCAATAAAAAAGCGATATAACAAATCGAAACTGGAATCCTCCTTCTCCGTTAATGAAATTACAACGGGAGATGAAGATCCATAAAATAGAAACCCATTGCAAGCTACTTCGCTATCGTGGTCTCTAACACAATAAAACTCTCTGTTAAATACATAGCAAATTGCAGCATCCGTTTCTTCTGAAACCTGTAACCTATTTAAAGGGGTGCAAAAGAGCAGCTGCCCTTTGTTTAAATGAACTCTATAACCGTCTAAACCCAAGGAAACACGATCCCTTTTTGCCCAGATAATCTTATAGCAATCACCTATTTTTAAGTTGTTGTAAAAAGATTCTTTTTTAAGATCGGTTAATACGAACTGCCCATTTTGATAAATATTATTATAAAAGAAATCCATTAAAAATGATTTATGGTAGCTAATACACTTAAAACTTAGGGCTGAAATTTTAGCTTGCTTATCGTATTAGACTAAATTTAGACCGAAAGTTACAGTTTTATCATTTATGAATTTAAAAATAATTCTCTTTCTTAAAATACTATCTCCTAAAAAAGACTCTTCATATTTTTATAGAAGAGCTTTTTTAGTAAAAGAATAAAGCCATTAATACATTGTATTCGAATTTTCTGATGTTTTAGGAAGCTGCTGAATAGCATCCCAATGTTCTACAATTTTTCCTTTTGAATCAAACCTGAAAAAATCCATGGTAACATATTGATCATTTCCTGGCCAAACTTGATGGGTATGTAGGGCTACTAAATCAGCCTCAGCTATACTACGCACAAAACTTATTGTCTTTTTAGGATACGCGCGCTGCATCCGCTCAAAATACGATATAAAGCCTTCTTTTCCATCTTCTACAGTTGGGTTATGTTGGATGTACTCATCGCCAACAAATAGTTTTACGGCTCTACTCGGGTTTCCTTCATACGCCATTTTATAAAAAGCGATGGCGTTTTGTTTGTTAACTTCAGTATGCATAAGACAGCTTTGGTTTTATATTAAACAAGTTGTGTGATTATTTCTTCTTCGGGAAACCTAGATTTTGGAAGTGTGGCATTAAAGTCTGTTTCTTTGCGATACCCTAAAGATACTACAGCAACAGCTGTAAGTCCTTTTTCGCGAAGCGCAAATTCTTGATCCAGAATTTTTAAATCTACTCCTTCCATAGGTACGGCATCAATGCCTAAAGCCGCGACCCCAAGCAATAATGCCCCCATATTTAAATATACTTGTTTTTCCATCCAATGCTGCAAATCTTTATAATCATAGCGATGTAAGTCTGCAAAAATCTTTCTTCCAGCATGCATTTGGTCTTTAAATTCTTGTTTTGCAAAACGACCATCTTTATCTTCTTGCTCTAAAACCTTTAGCATATATGAGGTATCAGCATCTGTTCTTGCACAGAAAACAATTACTAACGACGTATCCATAACCTTAGCCTTGTTAAAAATATAAAATCCCTCAGTAGCTTTGCTTATACGCTCTTTTCCCTGTTGCGTAGTGGTCATAATGAAATGCCATGGCTGAATGTTTGTGCTTGAAGGACTTAGTCTTAAAAGACCTTTGATTTGTTTAATATCTTCCTCTGAAATATTTTTTTTTGTATCAAACTCTTTTGTGGAATACCGTCTGTTTGAAATTTCAATTAAATTCATTGTATTTTATTGTTTTTAGGATTGAATAATTATACTATCAAAAGTATAGTGCAAAAGTAAGGATGGTTTTAATTTCTCACAATAACGGTCAAAAAGTATAGTATAAGAAACTAGAAACACAAAGAAGTTAACTTGCTAATTTAAAGTTGTTTATGTGTTTTAAAATAAACTATAAAAAATATAGTTGTAAACAATAGTATAGTGAGCTATCTTTGTAATTGCGTAATAACAATACAATGGAGATAACAACAAAAAAGAGACTAATAAAATATAACAATAAAACATTTTCTTGTACCACTAGTATTGCCATGGAACTAATAGGTGGGAAGTGGAAAAGTGTAATATTAATCTATTTAGTGGATGGGAAAAAACGTTATAATGAATTGCGAAAAACTATTTCAACAATTACCGAACGCACTTTGAGTTTGCAATTAAAGCAATTAGAAAAAGACGGCCTGATTACACGTAAGGTTTATACAAAAAAACCTCCTTTAAAAGTGGAATATGAACTTACTGAATTTGGAAAAAGCTTAGCACCAGTGCTTCATGCGATTGCTGAATGGGGAATGTCTGTAGCTAATGAAAAGGGGCAATTTATAGAAGATTAATGTTTTTTTACTTTTACAACCATTTTTTTCTTTTAAAATACCAAAGCATTCCCACAAATACGATAATCATTGCCGCCCATAAATAATAGTATCCATATTGGAAATGCAACTCAGGCATATTTTCAAAATTCATCCCATAGATTCCTGCCATAAATGTTAATGGAATAAAAATGGATGCCATAATGGTTAATACTTTCATTACTTCATTCATTTTGTTGCTAATGGTCGTCATATACATATCCATCAACCCCCAAATCATATCACGGTATATTTCTACACTTTCATTTACTTGAATAATATGGTCATAAAGATCGCGAATGTATTTATTGGTGCGCTCTTCAATTAATGGGGTTTCTATTTTTTCAAGCCTGTTTATTACTTCTCGAAGCGGTAAAACCGCACGTCTAATTTTTAAAATTTCCTTTTTAAGTTCTTGTATTTCTTCTGTAATATGATAATTGCCTTTGTCGTCAAAGAGTTTGTCTTCTAGCAACTCTACTTTATTACTTAAAAATTCTATTACTGTAAAATAATTATCAACCACAGCATCTAGAATTGCAAACATTAAATAGTCTGCTCCCGCACTACGAATTCTACCTTTGCCATGTACTAATCTTTCTCGTAAATCATCAAAAACATCGCCTTCAGCTTCTTGAAATGTAAGCACATAATCCTTTCCCATCACCATACTTACATGCTCCGTAGTAAGGAATTCATTTTCATTGTAATGCAACATTTTAAAAACTAAAAACAAGTAGTCATCATATTCATCAATCTTTGGACGTTGGTGAGTCGTTACAATATCTTCTTGTATAAGTGGGTGAAGTTCAAAATGGTCTCCAAGAGTAATAATAGCGTCCGTATCGCTTAACCCATTTACATTAATCCAAGTAATATGATTAGAGTCTTCATATTTAAAAGCATCCTGAATGGCATTCGTTTCAAAACGATCATAATGTTCTTTTGAATAGTCTATAATATCCAGTTGCGTTACAAGTGTGTGTTTTTTTCCTGTATAGCTAACTGTTCCTGGCGAAAGATTTTTGGCCCTTTTAGGTTCTATTTTTATTGTTTGTTGCTTTTTTCTTCTTTTGGCAGCCATAAACGCGGATTTTTTTTAAAGGTAGGAAAAAGTATAAAATTATTCTGCATTGTGTCGCAGCTCTAAAACATTCTCTATATCCTGCAATTTAAATCCTTTTGCTTGTAACAAAATCATATAATGAAAAAGTAAATCTGCGCTTTCATTCAAAAATAATTTATCGTCATTATCTTTTGCTTCAATAACAACTTCTACTGCCTCCTCACCTACTTTCTGAGCAATCTTATTGATTCCTTTTCTAAAAAGCGACGAAATATAGGAGTCTTCATTTGCAACATCTTTCTTTCGGTCTTCAATAATCGTTTCTAATTCTAAAAGAAACCCAAAATTCGACATATTTTTTTCCTCCCAACACGTATCAAAACCTTTGTGGCATACAGGGCCAACGGGGTTTGCTTTCACTAAAAGCGCGTCATTATCACAGTCAATTCGCATGGAAATAACTTTCAAAAAATTGCCACTTTCTTCGCCTTTTGTCCAAAGACGTTGCTTGCTTCTACTAAAAAAAGTAACAACGTTAGTTTCATTTGTTTTTAGAAACGCCTTTTGATTCATATACCCTAACATTAGTACGATACCAGTGGTATTGTCTTGTATAATTGCGGGAACAAGTCCATCGCTGTATTTATTAAAATCTATTTTCATCTTTTTTATAATCGCACAGGAATATCCTGATTCTTTAATTCGTTTTTTAAATTTGTAATTGTTATTTCATTAAAATGAAAAACACTTGCCGCTAAGGCTGCATCTGCTTTTCCTAAAGTAAATGCATCTGTAAAATGCTGAATTTTTCCGGCACCTCCTGAAGCAATTATAGGAATCGTTAACATGGTAGAAAGCTTTGATAAGGCTTCATTTGCAAAGCCATTCTTGGTGCCATCATGATCCATGGAGGTAAAAAGAATTTCTCCAGCACCACGCTGTTCAACTTCTTTCGCCCATTGAAATAAATCAAGATCCGTTTCTTTCTTTCCCCCCATTAAGTGAACTTTCCAGTTACCAGCAAGTACTTTAGCATCAATCGCCACTACAATACATTGCGCCCCAAATTTAGAAGCTAAATCGTTTATTAACTGTGGATTTTTAATTGCCGAGGAATTAACCGAAATCTTATCAGCACCATTATTTAAAAGGATCTCCACATCTTCAACCGAAGAGATTCCACCCCCAACAGTAAATGGTATGTTAATAGTTTCTGCCACCTTTAAAACCAATTTAGCCAATGTTTTTCTACGTTCTTCGGTAGCTGAAATATCTAAAAAAACAAGCTCATCTGCCCCATTTTCTGAATAATGTTTAGCAAGCGCTACAGGATCACCAGCGTCTCTCAGGTCCACAAAATTGATTCCTTTTACGGTTCTTCCATTTTTAATATCCAAACAGGGTATAATTCTTTTTGTAAGCATGGCTTTGGTAGTTATATTTTTAGTAGTTGTGCTAGGTATTTTAAAAATTATGTGCCAAAATATATTTTTCTAATTGATATAAACTGATTCTATTTTCATAAATCGCTTTCCCTATAATCGCTCCTTCACAACCAATTTCAGCAAGCTTAGGGAGCTCATCAACTGTTGAAATGCCTCCAGAGGCAATTAAGTTTACGGGGGCAATTTTTGAGGTGATTTTTTTATACAGCTCAAAGGAAGGACCTTCTAACATCCCGTCTTTACTAATGTCTGTACAGATTACATACAGTATTCCTTCTGCCGTATATTTCTGAATAAACGGCAATAACTCTTCCTCGGAATTTTCTGTCCAACCACTAACAGCTACTTTTTCATCTAATGCATCAGCGCCAAGAATAATTTTATCACTTCCAAATCTTTGAAGCCATTTTTTAAATTTCTCTGGATTCTTTACGGCAATACTCCCGCCCGTTATTTGATTTGCACCACTTTCAAAAGCAATTTTTAAATCCTCATCCGTTTTTAAACCACCGCCAAAATCAATTTTTAAAGTAGTCTTTAAAGCTATTTCTTCTAAAACACGGTGATTTATAATTTTTTTACTTTTTGCGCCATCTAAATCTACCAAATGCAAATACTGAATGCCATGCGCTTCAAACTGCTTGGCAACTTCCAAGGGGTTTTCGTTGTATATTTTTTTGGTCGTATAATCTCCTTTTGAAAGACGTACGCATTTTCCGTCAATTATATCTATGGCTGGGATAATTCTCATGGGGATAGTTCTAAAAAGTTTTTTAATACTTGCGCTCCGGCTTTGCTACTCTTTTCTGGGTGAAATTGCACCCCATAAAAATTATCTTTTTTAAGCGCTGAAGCATATTCATTTCCATAGACTGAGGTAGCTATAGTCTCATTACATTTTGGGGCATAATAGCTGTGAACCAAATACATAAATTCATCTTCAGAAATATTTTTAAACAAATCTGATTTTAAATTTGAAATTTGATTCCAACCAATTTGTGGTACTTTCACTACGTTTGAAAACTTTACGACAGCCACATCAAAAACACCCAAACCCTTTGTGTTTCCTTCTTCAGATGAATTGCAAAGCAGTTGCATTCCCAAACAAATTCCAAGAACTGGCTGTTTTAAAGTTGGAATAATTTTATCTAAACCTGAAGCTTTTAATTTTTTCATCGCACTACTTGCCTCGCCTACTCCAGGAAAAATCACTTTGTCTGCCGCTTGTATTTCTACTTTAGAACGCGTTAAAATTGCGCTGTGATTTAGCCTTTCAATAGCGAATTTTACACTTTGAATATTTCCTGCTCCATAATCTATAATTACAATTTTCATTTATAAGATTCCTTTTGTTGTTGGTAAAATCATTTTTTCTGAATCGCGTTTTACAGCCATTTTTATAGCTTTCGCAAAAGCTTTAAATATCGCTTCAATTTTGTGATGCTCATTTGTACCTTCGGCCTTTATATTTAGGTTTGCTTTAGCACCATCTGTAAAACTTTTAAAAAAATGGTAAAACATTTCAGTAGGCATTTTCCCAATCATTTCACGTTTAAAATCTGCTTCCCAAACCAACCAATTTCTCCCGCCAAAGTCAATCGCAACCTGCGCTAAGCAATCATCCATCGGTACGCAGAAGCCGTAACGTTCTATTCCCAGTTTATCGCCCAAGGCCTTGCCAAAAACGTCACCTAACGCAATGGCTGTGTCTTCAATGGTATGGTGTTCATCTACCTCTAAATCGCCAGAAACCTGGATTTCTATATCCATTTGACCGTGACGCGCTAGTTGGTCTAGCATATGGTCAAAAAATGCGATACCCGTGCTTATATTGCTTTTTCCTGTACCGTCAAGATTAATCGCAATGGTAATGGCTGTTTCATTTGTTGTACGCTTTAATGTTGCTACACGCGCTTTAAGCTTTAAAAACTCATAAATTTTCTGCCAATCATTGGTCTCTATAGCGATGTACTGTTGAATTTCTTCAGGATTTAAAGAGATTTCTGAGGTTCCTAAATTGGTCGCATCATTAATAAATATTCCTTTAGAACCAAGATTTTTAGCTAATTCCATATCTGTAAGTCGATCGCCAATAACAAAAGAATTTTCTAAATCATAAGACTTAGAAAAATACTCCGTCAATAACCCTATGCCAGGTTTTCGAGTAGGAGCATTTTCGTGTGGAAATGTACGATCTATAACTACATTCTTAAACACAATACCTTCATTTTCAAAAGATTTTATAATAAAATTTTGCACAGGCCAAAACGTTTCTTCTGGAAAAGAAGCGGTTCCCAAACCATCTTGATTGCTAATCAGAACCAATTCAAAATCTAATTCAGCAGCAATTTTACCGAGATATTTAAACACTTTTGGGTAAAAAATCATTTTCTCAAAAGCATCAATTTGCTCATCTATTGTTTCTTTTATAATTGTACCGTCACGGTCTATAAATAACACACGTTTTTTCATTATTTCAATTCTTTTAGTGTTGCAATTAGTCTCCTGTTTTCTACTGGTGTGCCTACCGTTATTCGTAAGCTGTTTGCGCAAAGCGGTTGTGTGCTTCTATTGCGAACTACAATGCCTTTTTCAAGTAATTGCGAATACCGCAATGCTGCATTATCTACTTTAATAAGTATAAAATTAGCATCAGATTGGTACATTTTAGTGATAAATTTTATTTGAACTAAACCTTTAAATAATCTATTCTTTTCAATTGCTAATGAACTAATATCAGTTTTTATTTTATTAGTATCACTTAAGTTTTTAATTGCCTCTTTTTGTGTAAGTTGATTTACATTATAAGGAGGTTTAATTTTATTTAAGATTGAAATTATTTCTGTGGAAGCATAGCAAATTCCAAGGCGAATTCCAGCCATTCCATATGCTTTTGAAAGTGTTTGCACTATAATTAAATTAGGAAACTCCTGTAATTTTGAAATCCAACTTTCTTGTGATGCAAAGTCAATATACGCTTCATCAATAACCACTAAGCCATTAAAATGGGTTAACAGTTTTAAAATTTTAGCCATACTAATTAAATTACCTGTTGGATTGTTAGGTGAACATAGGAATATGATTTTAGTATTTTCGTCTATGCTTTTTAAAATTTCATCCGTTTGTGGCTGAAAATCTTTATCTAAAAGCACTTCCCGGTTTTCAATAGCATTTAGCGCTGCCAAAACAGCATACATTCCATAAGTAGGCGGCAGTGTAAGTATAGCGTCCTTCCCAGGTTCACAAAAAGCCCTAAAAAGCAAGTCTAATACCTCATCGCTACCATTTCCTAATAAAATTTGATTTTCAGAAATATTCTTTAGCTTAGAAAACCAACGTTTAAGCATTCGTTGTTGCGGATCAGGATAGCGATTAAAGCTAGTTTCAAAAGGGTTTTCATTCGCATCAAGGAAAATCATTTCTTTTTCAAATTGCTTAAATTCATCACGCGCAGAACTATACGGTTTCATTTTCCATACATTGGGTCGCACCAATCGCTCTAAATTAAAATTAGTATTACACATTTTGCTCCTTTTTTAAGCTAGTTAAACGAAGTGTAACAGCGTTTTTATGTGCTTGTAAGCCTTCTGCTTCCGCCATAACCTCAATTGCTTCGCCTATATTCTTAATTCCTTTTTTTGTTATTTTTTGAAACGTCATACTTTTTAAAAAGCTATCTAAACTTACACCGCTATATTGTTTTGCAAAACCGTTTGTCGGTAATGTATGATTGGTGCCCGAAGCGTAGTCTCCGGCGCTTTCCGGCGTATAATTGCCAATAAAAACCGATCCTGCATTTTGTATATTTTCAAGGAAAAAACCTTCTTCCTTTGAGATAATAATGAAATGTTCAGGCCCGTATTCATTAATAAGGTTTATAGCTTCTGAATTATTTTGAACCAATATCAACTTTGAGTTTTCAATTGCTTTCGCAGCAATACTTTTACGAGTTAAGAGCTCGAGCTGTTTTAGCACTTCTTTTTCCACTGAATTCAGCACTTTTTTTGAAGTAGTAACTAAAATCACTTGGCTATCTGCTCCATGCTCAGCTTGCGACAACAAATCAGATGCTACAAATGAAGTATTTGCGGTCTCATCGGCAAAAACTAATAATTCTGAAGGCCCCGCAGGCATATCAATAGCTACATTATATTTCGTTGCCAGTTGTTTAGCAACAGTTACATACTGATTCCCTGGGCCAAAAATTTTATAAACAGCAGGGATTTTTTTAGTGCCAAAAGTCAATGCGCCAATTGCTTGAATTCCTCCAACTTTATAGATTTTTGAAATACCACAAAGTTTTGCTGCATATAGAATTGTAGCGTTTATTTTTCCGCTTTTATCTGGTGGTGAACACAAAACAATTTCTTTACACCCAGCAATAGCCGCTGGTATGGCAAGCATTAAAACTGTTGAAAACAAAGGCGCTGAGCCACCAGGAATATACAAACCTACTTTTTGAATGGGTCTTTTTTCTTGCCAACAACAAACCCCTTCTGTGGTTTCAACGGTTATTTTTTCCGTTTTTTGAGCTCGGTGAAATTTCTCAATGTTTGATTTAGCAATATTAATAGCTTTTTTTAAGCTGTCTGAAACTAGCTTTTCTGCATCTACAATTTCGTTCTCAGAAACTATTGTTTCCGCAATCGTTACCCCGTCAAAAAGCGCTGTGTATTTTTTTATGGCTTCGTCTCCATTTAATTTTATTTCAGAAAAAACTTCAGTTACCAGGGTTGCTACCTCAGCTACAGACTGGGTGGGACGTTTTAATAAAGCAGTCCATGTTTCTGGTTTGGGATATATAATTTTTTCCATTTTCTTATAAGATCATTTTTTCAATAGGGCAAACAACTATTCCTTCTGCTCCAGCCGCTTTAAGCTCCTCGATCACTTCCCAGAAGGTATCACGATTTACTACTGAATGTATACTACTCCAACCTTTTTCTGCCAAGGGAAGTAAGGTTGGGCTTTTCATTCCTGGAAGAATTTTAATAATAGCATCAATTTTATCATTTGGTGCATTTAGCAATACATAACGGGAATCTCGACCTTGCAATACAGATTGAATTCTAAAGCGAAGCTTATCGAGTATTTTATTGGTGTTTGTTGTAATATTTGGAGAAACAGCAAGTACAGCTTCACTCTTAAGGATTACCTCAACCTCCTTTAAGTTATTTTTAAAAAGTGTGCTTCCACTGCTTACAATATCACAAATTGCGTCTGCTAAACCTATGTTTGGAGCTATTTCAACACTTCCATTAATAATGTGTAATTCCGCTTCAATACCTTTTTCTTTTAAGAAATTTTTTGTTGTTTCAGGATAGCTTGTAGCTATTCTTTTTCCGTTTAAATCTTGAATGGAATCATATTCAAATATTTTTGAAACTGCCAGTGAAACTCTACATTTTGAAAAACCTAACCGCCTAACAATATTGATTCCTTCCCCTTTTTCAACCAAAAGGTTTTCACCAATAATGGCGCAATCAACAACACCGTCATTAAGATATTGCGGAATATCTCCATTCCTTAAGTAATAAATTTCTAATGGAAAGTTTGTTGCAGCAGCTTTTAGCTGATCCCGACCATTGTCTATATAGATTCCACAATCCTTTAAAAGCGCTAAAGACTCATCGTGAAGACGTCCTGATTTTTGTATGGCAATTTTTAGTTTTTTCATTGATTACAGTAGTTTTAGTTGAGTTATAGGTATAAAAAAACCCGTTTGATTGCTCAAACGGGTTTTGAATATTGTTGAATTTACAGCACAACCATATCACCTCGCGTGAGCAAAGAAATTAATATGGTGATGATGTAAACTTGTTCTATTCATAATTGTAGGGACAAATCTAAACAAAAAGATTGTTTAAAAAACTGTGAATATTAAATTTAACGATTAATTAATTTATAAATCTATTTCTTTACTTTAACGGCAGTAAAGTAAACCATAGTAAAACCAATACTTCTTATGCATTTAGCCACACTTGACTGGGTTCTTATAATTTTCTTTTTTATTGTTTTTATTGTTATTGGATTAGTTGTAGCAAAAAAGTCTGGTAAAGATTCAAAATCCTTTTTTCTTTCCGATAGAAATATGCCGTGGTGGTTGCTTGGTGTAAGCATGGTGGCTACAACCTTTGCTGCAGACACACCCAATTTTGTAGCGGGCGTTATTCGTGAAGATGGAGTGTTTGGCAATTGGATCTGGTGGAGTTTTCTTTTAACAGGAATGCTTACCGTGTTTTTTTACGCTAAACTTTGGCGAAAAAGTGGAATAACCACAGATTTAGAATTTTATGAATTGCGCTACAGCGGCAAAAGTGCTGCTTTTTTAAGAGGCTTTCGGGCTATTTACCTAGGTGTTTTCTTTAATATAGTAATTATGGCGAATGTCTGCCTGGCAGCAATAAAAATTGGCCATGTAATGTTTGGTTTGTCATCGTATGAAGTTTTATTAATTGCTTCTCCTGTAGTAGTAATTTATTCGGCTTTTGGTGGTTTAAAAGGTGTTTTACTTACAGATTTTGTGCAATTTATAATTGCTATGATAGGAAGTATTTGGGCAACTATCTATATTGTAAATATGCCTGAAATTGGGGGAATAGAAAAATTACTCTCCACCCCTGCCGTAGCAGCCAAGACGGCTATGTTACCTGACTTTTCTAAACCAGAGCTTTTAATTCCGCTACTTATTATTCCCCTTGCGGTGCAATGGTGGAGTGTATGGTATCCTGGAGCAGAACCAGGCGGAGGCGGTTATATTGCGCAAAGAATGCTTGCTGCAAAAGATGAAAAGCATGCAACTTGGGCTACCTTATTTTTTAATATAGCGCATTATGCACTTCGCCCTTGGCCTTGGATTATTATTGGTTTAGCTTCCATAATTGTTTTTCCAAACCTTGAAAGTTTACAGGCTGCATTTCCAAACTTGGATCCATCATTTGTGAAAAATGATTTGTCATATCCGGCAATGCTTACATTTTTGCCAGCAGGTTTATTGGGTATCGTAATTACATCGTTAATTGCTGCATTTATGAGCACCATTTCTACACATTTAAACTGGGGAAGCTCGTATGTGGTAAATGATTTTTATGTTAGATTTCTTCGCAAAGAAGCCTCAGGAAAAGAACAAGTGGCAGTTGGCAGAATCGCTACTGTTGTAATGATGGTACTTGCTGGTTTATTAGCGCTCGTTTTAGAAGAAGCTCGTGATGGGTTCAATTTACTACTATCTATTGGAGCCGGAACTGGATTACTCTTTATTTTACGATGGTTTTGGAGTAGAATAAATCCATATAGTGAAATTGCTGCAATGCTAATCTCTTTTGTTATCGCTGCTTTTTTCTTTATAAATGAAAAAATGGAGACTCCTATGGTTGAAATAGCTGGGCATTGGCAACTGGTGTTAGGAGTAGTAATAACAACCCTTGGTTGGGTGCTTGTAACATTTTTAACGAAACCTTCAGATGCAAATACATTAAACAGTTTCAACAGTCTAATTTTTGGTAATGAATCAAAATTTAAAGGCTTTGGAATGAAAATTCTTGGTTTTTTTGCAGGTGTGGTTGGCGTGTATTGCACCCTGTTTGCTATCGGAAATTTTATTTATAGCAATACTGTTTTAGCTTTTGGGTTAACAGCTGTAGCTGTAGTTTGTGGCTTGGTAATTATAAAATCATTTCAGAAAACAGAATAAAATAAAAGCCTTCCACAAAGGAAGGCTTTATTAAAAATTTGAATGTTGTTACTTAATTAGTTATCCCCTAAAATTAAAGGCAAACCGCTTTCACCTGAACCAACCACAACTACTTTCGCATTTGGTGATTTTGCTAGCTCTAAGGTAGCATCAATACCTTTGTCCTGAAGAATTTTATCTGTCAAAGACGCACTTAATATCTTGTTAGCATCTGCTTTCCCTTGTGCTTCGATACGTACTTTTTGAGCTTCTTTCGTAGCTTTTTCAAGACGGAATTCATATTCTAACGATTCTTGCTCTTGTCGTAGTTTTCTTTCAATTGCATCTTTAATCGCAGCTGGAAGGGTTACATCACGTACTAAAACTTCATTCAATTGAATGTACTGCTTGTCTAAAATCTTCTTTGTTTCTTCAAAAATCTCTTCTTGAATGGCATCACGCTTGCTAGAATATAATTGCTCTGGCGTATAACGTCCTACAACACTTCTTGCCGCACTTCTAATTGCTGGCTGAATTACACGTTGTAAATAGTTTTCACCTTTCTCTTGGTGTAATTTAGCAATATCTGAAGGAACTGGTTGGTACCAAGCCGAAGCATCCAGTTTAATTTCAAGTCCATTTGAAGAAAGCACCTGCATTTTTTCACTTAATTCCTGCTGACGTACTTCATAAATAAAAACTTTATTCCAAGGAGCAATGATGTGAAACCCCTCCCCTAATGGGGGTTCGTCTGTAACAACCCCATTCGAAAATGTTTGATAAAGCACTCCAGCATGTCCTGCTTTAATAGTAACTGAAGATTTTGAAACTAAAATAATAAGTAATACAATTCCTACGATTACAGGTATTGTGAGTTTGGGTAATTTTTCCATTATTTATTTTGATTTTGATTATTTAACTAGATGAGCCCGTTATACTTTCTGATAAACCATTCTGCAGCGAGGGCAAAAACGATAAGTGCGAGAAGATATTTCCAATCTATCAAAGGTACCACTTTTTGTTCGCTTCGTTCAATATTTTGAAAATTTGGATTGTCAATTAATGATTTTAGTAGGGAATCGCTTTGCGTCACAAAATAGCTTTCCCCCTTAGTATTAGTTGAAATACGTTGTAATTTTGAAACAGCTGCATTTTGAAATTGCTGTTCTACATTAAAATCTAAAATTGTAAAGTTTCCACTACTAGAAACCCCTTCATTTGCTACAGAAATGGTATAAGCATATTCACCCGCAGCAAGACTATTTAAATCTACTTCATAATAATTATTTCGCAAAAGCATCGGAAAAACGGTTTGTTTCTCCGTTTCCTTATTTTTTACAGTAATATTAAGTGCTGCGCGATTATCAAAAGCATAGTTTTTATCAAAATACTGTGCCGAAATCTTTATAGCATTGTTATTGTAGTAAAATGATTCAGCGCTAACCGCTAGCCTACTTCTACGCTTATTTGAAGCCAAATACTGAATAAGGTTTCCTAAAAAATCATCAAACTCTTGAAAACTAGTCCCTTTTAAAAAACTAGCGGCACGCCATCGCCAAAAACCTTCACCATCCCATATAGCATCGCGCTTACCATTAATTTCCATTGTAGCTATCAAAGGGTTTCCATTAGCAATTCCACTAACATTTTGTGTTAGCATTACTTCATTTGGTACACGAATCGTTAACGCACCAAACTCTGTATGCAGTGGCGGAAAATTATGAAACCCAATGTCTGCAACAGCAAAAGTTCCATAATTAGTGCTTAATGCAGCTTGCACATCTTCACTTTGACTGCTGGCTTCTTTGTTAAAATTGTTTTGAGCAGCATTTAAAAAATACCAATCTGTTTGAAGCCCAGAAATAATCCAAGTATTTTTTTTAAGCTTTTCAAGTTCTGAAAATACCGAAGCAAAATTCCGATCAGGTTGATATAGAATAACTAGCTGATAATCATTTAAAATAGAAACTGCTGCTAGCGGTTTTTTGAAAGTTACTGTGCGTTGCTCGTTTGTTGTTATGGCACTTTTAAGAGCGCCTAAATCGGGATGTGTTAATTTGCTAACCACCAAAACATTCGTAGCTTCGTCTATAACTTCCACTGCAAACTGCTTTGTGTTGTTTGTTTTATTTTTTTCGTCTAAAAGGGGGCGTATTTGTGCTGTATATTTTTGAAGACCAACACTAGTCGCTGAAAGTGTAAAATGAAGCGTTTTTGAAGTTTCATTAGCAGCAAATGAAACCTTGGAACTATATACAGTTGAAACTCCTTTAGTAACCACAAATTCCGCATTTACAGGACTAGTGCCACTATAGTTTAATATCACTTCAACTGGAAATTGGTTTTTTAAAAACGCATACCTATTGGTGTTGAGCTGTTCAATTTTTAAATCAGTGTATCTTATGGAGTCGCCTAAAACCACTGTATATATTGGATTTTTATAGGTGGTGGTAGAAAATTCATAATCGCTGCCCAGCGTTTGGTTTCCGTCGGTTACTAAAACTGTCGCTGCGTTCTGGTTTTTAAAGAGTTCATTTGAAGAAACAAGTGCTTTTGAAATATTGGTGTTTTTTTCAGTAAACGAGAGCGAATCACCTTCGCGAAAATCATTTCCGAAGGAATAATAAGAAATATCAAATTTTGAATTGAGTTTATCGCTTTCTTTGAACGCTTGAAGTAATTGTTGCACATTCTCTTCTTGCCCCAACTCCCCTATTGAAGCTGAATTATCAACCAGAATAGGCAGCTTAGGCTTTTCAATAGTATAGCTTTCACTTTTAAATTTTGGATTGATTAATAAAAGTAAAATAGATCCTAATGTTATAAAACGTAGTAATCCAAAAACCCAAGCTAAAGCCCCTTTTTGTTTTGACTTATAGCCATACATAAAAACCGCCAGAGCAATAGAAATTATTCCGGCGATGATTATATAAAAAATGGTTACTGTGGACATTTGGATTTACGATTTAGATATTGGATTTAAAGTATAATCTTAAAGTTTCAACTTTTCAATAATAAATATAAATCGCATATCTTAAATTAAGTCAACATTCCTCCGTCTACATTAAGCACTTGGCCTGTAACGTAGGCAGAAAGGTCGCTGGCTAAGAAAACACATGCATTTGCTATGTCTTCTGGAGACCCGCCGCGTTTTAATGGAATGGCATCACGCCAGCTTTGAACGGTAGCTGCATCAAGCTTTCCAGTCATTTCTGTTTCAATAAATCCAGGAGCAATTGCGTTACAACGAATGTCGCGAGATCCAAGTTCTAACGCAACAGATTTTGTAAACCCAATAATACCGGCTTTTGAAGCTGCATAATTAGTTTGCCCAGCGTTTCCTTTAACCCCAACAACAGAGCTCATATTAATTATAGAACCTTTACGTTGTTTCAACATGGTGCGCTGTACGGCTTTCGTCATATTGAAAACAGATTTTAGGTTAACTTCAATAACCTTATCGAAGTCTTCCTCCGAAATGCGCATTAAGAGATTGTCTTTGGTAATTCCTGCGTTATTTATAAGAATATCGATGCTTCCGAAGTCTTTTACAACTTCTTCAGCCAGTTTTTGTGAATCTTCATAGGAAGCAGCATCACTCTTATATGCTTTTGCTTTTACGCCAGTTTTTGAAACTTCAGTTGCCAGTGCATTTGCTGCTTCAGCAGAAGCGCTATACGTAAAAGCTACGTTAGCACCGTGTTGTGCGAAAACTTCAACGATACCTTTTCCAATTCCACGGCTGCCGCCTGTGATGATTGCTGTTTTTCCTTCTAATAATTTCATATAAAAAAGTATTTCAATTTAAATTAAAAAGGTTTCGGCGCCACTTTTCTAATTCGTTGGGAACGCTTAACCAGACATATATTTATTAAAAAAGCCGCAAAAGGCGGAGAGTCAAATATAATAAAAGCTTATGGGTTCTCCATAAAAAAAGCCCTGTGAAAACCACAAGACTGTAAAAAAAGACCTGTAAGGTTATAAAAACGCTACAGGTCTTATAGATGTATTGATTATCCTAAAACTTCGGCAACTTTTTTACCAATTTCTGCAGGAGAATCTACCACGTGAATTCCACATTCACGCATTACTTTTTTCTTAGCTTGAGCAGTGTCTTCACTTCCTCCAACAATTGCGCCAGCATGGCCCATTGTTCTTCCTGCAGGTGCAGTTTCACCAGCAATAAACCCAATTACAGGTTTTTTAATTCCACTATTTTTATACCAGTTTGCAGCGTCAATTTCTAACTGACCACCAATCTCACCAATCATAACAACAGCTTCACTTTCTGGATCCATTATCAACATTTCCAATGCTTCTTTAGTTGTAGTTCCAATAATTGGATCCCCGCCAATACCAATTGCAGTTGTAATACCTAAACCTTGTTTTACTACTTGGTCAGCAGCTTCGTAGGTAAGTGTTCCAGATTTTGAAACAATACCAACTTTTCCTTGTTTGAATACAAAACCGGGCATAATACCTACTTTTGCTTCCCCTGGAGTAATAACTCCTGGGCAGTTAGGGCCTATTAAACGACACGCTTTATCTTTTATATAGTCTGAAGCAATAATCATGTCTTTTACAGGAATTCCTTCAGTAATTGTGATAATCACTTTAATACCAGCGTCAGCAGCTTCCATAATAGCATCTGCAGCAAATGCTGGGGGAACAAAAATAATGGTTGTATCTGCCCCAGTTTCTTTGACAGCTTCTGAAACCGTGTTAAATACTGGCTTGTCAAGATGTTTCTGTCCACCTTTTCCTGGCGTAACGCCTCCAACCACATTGGTGCCGTACTCTATCATTTGTCCGGCGTGAAAAGTACCTTCACTTCCGGTGAAACCTTGAACTATTATTTTTGAATTTTTATTTACTAAAACGCTCATTTTTAAGTATTTTCTGTTGTTTATGTATGTTAATTATTGAAGTAAATTCAGTATTGCTTTTTTAAATAATTCCCGCAAAGATACGGCTTTTGTTGGGGGAAAGAAAAAATATTAAACCTTAACTCTATGATAAGATTCAGTAGTGTCATCATTATCGGTTACAGGTTGACTTACTTGGTATCCACGATAAAGCTTATCGTCTTTTACTTCCCATATAGCGATAAAATGTGCTATCCCCAATTCTTCGTCTGGGTTTTCCATAGTACGGATATAGTATTTATAACGTATCGTTACATGGTTAGCATCACCTAATAAATGACTTACCTCAATGCGAAGATCGTTATAGGAACGACGAACTTCACTAAAAAAACCAACAATATCATTATAATGCATTATTGAAAGTCCATTGGCACTGTTCCAAATTAGAACAAGTTCTGGATGAAAAAAACGCTCCAAAACGCTATCATCATTCAGAATATCAGACTTATAAAAATCTCTTACTACTTCTTTTGCTTTATTGTTCATGATAATTTGTCCAATTTTTCAATAATATCTGGAATCAGTTTTATTGACGCTAATTCTTTATATTTTTTTCTAAATTCATCTGCTGGGGATCCAAAATACGATTTATTTCCAACTAAAGATTTACTTACGCCACTCTGAGCTGAAATTATAGCTTTTTCACCTATGGTAACGCCGCTAGTAATACCAACTTGCCCCCAAATGGTAACATAATCTTCAATTAAAACGCAACCTGCAATACCAACTTGAGAAGCAATTAAACACCGTTTTCCTATAACAGTATCATGCCCTACATGTACTTGATTGTCAAGTTTTGAACCTTCTCCAATTGTGGTTGAAGCGGTAACGCCTTTATCGATGGTGCATAACGCGCCTAAATCTACATTATTTTCAATAACAACGTTTCCACCACTTAAAAGCTTATCAAATTTTTCGGGACGATTTTTATAGTAAAAAGCATCACTTCCTAAAATAGTTCCAGCATGGATTGTAACATTATCCCCTAGTATCGTATTATCATAAATACAAACGTTTGAATGAATCAAGCAATTGCGACCAATCTTTACATTGTTGCCTACAAATACATTTGGCTGTATAACGGTTCCCGCTCCTATTACTGCAGATTCAGCAATTGAGCTCGTAGCACGTTGGAAAGGTCTAAAATGATTTGTTAGTTTATTAAAGTCTCGAAACGGATCTTCTGAAATAAGCAGTGCTTTCCCTACAGGGCATTCCACTTTTTTGTTAATAAGTATCACCGTCGCTTGTGATTGCAATGCCTTGTCGTAATACTTTGGGTGATCTACAAAAACAATATCTCCGGGCTGAACAACATGAATTTCATTCATTCCAAAAACCGGAAAATTTGCTTCACCTACATAATCTGAACTGATTAAGGATGCTATATTTTCAAGAGTTTGAGGATTTGGAAATTTCATTTATGCTTGCTCGGTTTTTATTTCAAAAAAATCATTGAAGTTACTATTGCTATTGAATATTATTCTTTTACTCTTTCTTGATATTGCCCTTTTTCAGTATCGATTCTAATTTTATCCCCTTCATTTATAAAAAGTGGGACGTTAATTTCAGCTCCTGTTTCAACAATAGCTGGTTTTGTAGCGTTTGTAGCTGTATTTCCTTTTACCCCAGGTTCGGTAGAAGAAACCTCTAAAATAACATGCGCAGGCATTTCAACTGAAAGCGGAGCACTATCTTCTGTATTTATAAGAACTGTCACTATTTCGCCTTCTTTCATTAATTCTGGCGTGTCGAGTATTCCTTTCATTAAACTAATTTGAGAATAATCTTCGGTATTCATAAAATGATACATTTCGCCTTCATTATAAAGGTATTGAAACTTATGAGTCTCTACACGTACATCTTCAATTTTATGACCTGCAGAAAACGTATTGTCAATCACTTTTCCTGTGGTAACACTTCTCAATTTAGTACGCACAAAAGCGGGGCCTTTACCGGGTTTTACGTGAAGGAATTCAATAATTTTGAAAATGTCGTTGTTATAGCGGATGCAAAGTCCTTTTCTGATATCTGATGAAGTAGCCATTATAAATTTTATTTTTTTAAATGTGGTTTTTAGATTGTTGCGTTAAAATTATCAACCTCTAAGTATTTAAACTCTTTTTAATTTGAATTGAAATATCCTTTCATAATTCCTCTTTTCGAGTTTTTTATAAATTGAAGTATTTCGTCGCGCTCAGGCGTAGCTTCCATTTCCGCTTCAATAATTTCTGAAGCCTGGGAAGTATTAAAGTTTTTTTGATATAAAAGTCTATATATATTTTGTATTTCAGTGATTTTCTGTGAAGTGAAGCCTCTTCTTCGCAAGCCAATACTATTGATACCCACATAACTAAGGGGTTCACGCGCAGCTTTTACAAAAGGAGGAACATCTTTTCTAACCAAAGAACCGCCGGTAACAAAAGCGTGATTTCCAATCATGCAAAATTGGTGAACCGCAGTCATTCCTGCCAAAACTACGTGATCTCCTACAGTTATATGCCCTGCTAGTGTACTATTATTTGAAAAAATACAGTTATCCCCCACTATACAATCATGTGCAATATGGCAATATGCCATAATCCAGCAATTTTTACCAACAACAGTTTTACCGCGATCAATAGTTCCACGATTAATTGTTACATATTCACGGATTGTGGTACCATCCCCAATTTCAACAGTAGTGTCTTCATCCTTAAATTTTAAATCTTGAGGAACTGCTGAAATTACTGCCCCTGGAAAAATATTGCAATTTTTACCGATGCGTGCACCTTCCATAATTGTTACATTACTACCTATCCAAGTTCCTTCGCCAATTACAACATTATTGTGTATTGTTGTAAACGGTTCTATAACAACATTTTTGGCTATTTTTGCGCCCGGGTGGACGTATGCAAGTGGTTGGTTCATTATTTAATATATTATATTTTTAATGAAATTAGAATTGTGTTCTAAATACTAAAACACACTACATTATTCATCTATAAGTTTTTTGTTTTAACCATTTGGGCCATTAATTCAGCCTCGGTTACAAGCTTGTCGTTTGCATACGCATTACCTTTCATATGAACAATACCACGACGTATTGGAGACATTAATTCTAATTTAAAAATAAGTGTATCCCCTGGATTAACTTGTTGTTTAAACTTTACATTGTTTATTTTCATAAAGAATGTAAGATAATTTTCAGGATCAGGAACCGTACTTAATGCTAGGATCCCCCCTGTTTGTGCCATTGCCTCAACAATTAAAACACCAGGCATAACGGGTGCTCCAGGAAAATGACCTACAAAAAACGGCTCGTTCATTGTAACATTTTTAAGCCCTACAACATGGGTGTCAGACATTTCCATGATCTTATCAACCAGTAAAAAGGGTGGCCTATGTGGAAGCATTGCCATTATCTGGTTTACGTCCTTTACAGGAGGTTGATTTATATCGAATTTTGGAATATTATTTCGACTCTCTTGTTTTATTATTTTAGAAAGTTTTTTTGCAAATTGGGTATTTACGTGATGCCCGGGTTTATTTGCAATTACTTTTCCTCGAATTCGAGTTCCTACTAACGCTAAATCCCCTATTACATCTAAAAGTTTATGCCTTGCAGCTTCATTTGGGTAGTGTAATGTTAGATTGTCTAAAATCCCATTTGGTTTTACAGAAATTGTATCTTTTCCAAAAGCAGTACGAAGCTTATCCATTGTACCCGGCGAAAGCTCTTTATCTACATAAACTATTGCATTATTAAGATCTCCACCTTTAATGAGTCCATGTTCTAATAACATTTCAATTTCATGAAGAAAGCTAAAGGTTCTTGCGTTTGCAATTTCATCTTTAAATCCTGAAATATGCGTTAAGGAAGCATTTTGTGTGCCTAAAACTTTAGTGCCAAAATCAACCATGGTTGTTACTTGGTATTCATCAGCCGGCATTACAATTATTTCACTACCCGTTTCTTCATCTAGGTATGAAATAACTTCTTTCACCACATACTCTTCTCTTGGGGCATCTTGTGCTACAACCCCTGCTTTTTCAACGGCTTCAACAAAAAACTTTGAAGATCCATCCATAATAGGCGGTTCAGAAGCGTTTAATTCCATAATACAATTATCCACTTCAAGTCCTACCAATGCGGCAAGCACATGTTCAGATGTTTGGATTTTTACACCGCGTTTCTCAAGATTTGTACCTCTTTGTGTATTGACTACATAATTTGCATCTGCTTCAATAACAGGATGCCCTTCCAAATCAATTCTCACAAACGAATACCCGTGGTTTTCGGGAGCGGGTTTAAATGTTATTGTTACTTCTTTACCCGTATGCAGACCGACTCCGGTAAGCGAAATTTCCTTTCCGAGGGTGCGCTGTTTTACAACACTTTCATTCATTATCAAGCTTTTTTTCAACTATATTGAACCTATCCATTATTTTGGGTAGGTTTTTAAAATATACATAACTTTTATTGTAATCGGCATAATTTAACGCTGGTGATCCTTGTAGGGTTTCATTGTCCTTTACATTTCTACCGATTCCACTTTGGGCTTGTATTTTTACATTGTCGCCAATTATAATATGCCCTGCAATACCAACTTGGCCGCCAATCATGCAGCTTTTGCCAATTTTGGTTGAACCAGCAATCCCAGTTTGAGCAGCGATTACAGTGTTTTCTCCAATAATAACATTGTGAGCTATCTGAATTTGATTATCCAGCTTTACTCCTTTTTTTATAACTGTAGCTCCCAAAGTTGCGCGGTCTATGGTAGTGCCCGCGCCAATGTCTACATTATCTTCAATAATTACGTTTCCAGTTTGAGGTACTTTATGATATTCTCCTTTTTCATTTGGCGTAAAACCAAAACCATCTGCCCCAATAATAACTCCACTATGAATAACACAAGCTACACCAACAACTGTTTCAGAATAAAGCTTTGCTCCAGTAAAAAGAATTGTATTATCGCCAATAGTTACATTATCACCAATATAAACATTCGGAAAAATTTTCACATTATCGCCTATTTTTACATTTTCTCCTATATATGAAAAAGCGCCTAAATATAAATTTTCTCCATATTTGGCACTTTCCGAAACAAACACAGGGTTTTCAATCCCCGTTTTATTCATTTTTACTTGATTGTAATACTCTAAGAGTTGCGAAAAGGCTTTATACGCATTTTCTACCCTAATTAAAGTGGTTTCTATTTTGCTTTCAGGAACAAAGTCGTCATTTACTATTGTTATTGAAGCTTTGGTAGAATATATATAATGTGTGTATTTTGGGTTTGCCAAAAAAGTAAGGCTCCCTGTATTCCCTTCTTCAATCTTTGCAAGTTGTGAAACTTCTACTCCTTCATCACCATCTACGGTACCGTTTAAAATTCCTGCTATTTGGGCTGCTGTAAATTTCATTGGATGTGTTGGGTTATTTTAACCAAATTATAGAAAGTTGGCAACCGCAAAATAGTATTTTTTATGTGAATTAAATTTTGTTGGTTGGTTTTCATTCATGCAAAAATAGAAAAAAAGGATTTAGCGTTGATAGCTATCTATATTGTTTTTTGGATAGCACATATAGTATTTTACAACAGATTTAGAAAGCGCCTCCAAATTTAACTGGTCGCTGGCCTTCGCAACGTCAACTGTTTTACCGTTTTTCTTAAGTAGGTTTATGGTGTCTTTTTCCATGCTATAAGCTTGGTTCTCCATTTTTCCTGTAAAAACAAAATAGGAAGCTTCTTCTTCAGAAAGCTTAAAAACGTCACTTATTTTATTTCTTTTAACGGCTACTTTTTGAAGTGAAAAGGGTTGCGATTTTACTTTAATTTTTAATAAATCACGATTAAGAAGCATTTTAGAAAGGTTCTTAAGCACAAAATCACTGCTGCTTACCCACATTTTCATCGCAGAAATTATATCGTAATCATCGAGTTTTGAAAAAGTATTTAGTACTTCATCCGAAAAATCATCAAAACTTATATTGTTTTTTAGAAAAAAACGCAAGCCTTCACTTGCTGGAAGCTCCACTCCTTCAGCAGTTAATTGCTTGGCACGTTTTAGCAGGCGTACTAAAAGTTGCTCTGCGACTATACCCGTTTTATGAAGGTATACTTGCCAGTACATTAATCTGCGGGCAATTAAAAAATTTTCAACCGAATAAATACCTTTTTCTTCAACCACCAACGCATCATCTTTTACATTTAGCATCGCTATTAATCGTTGCGCATTTACCGTGCCTTCTGAAACTCCAGTATAAAAACTATCTCGTTTTAAGTAATCCAAACGATCCATGTCTAACTGGCCTGAAACCAATTGATGTAAAAACTTTCGGGAGTACTGGTCTTTAAATATGTGTATGGCAAGCGTTAAACCGTTGTTAAACTTTCGGTTCAACGACTCCATAAATAGCAGAGAAATTTGTTCATGACTTACATTTTCAACAATGCTATTTTCCATAGCATGCGAGAAAGGACCATGACCAATATCATGAAGAAATATAGCAGCATACAAGGCTTCCTCTTCTTCTGTAGAAATGGTTACGCCCTTAGATTTAAGTACTTGCACCGCTTTTTGCATTAAAAACATGGCGCCTAGCGCATGATGAAAACGCGTGTGGTGCGCACCTGGATAAACAATATAAGAGAACCCCATTTGCGAAATTCTACGGAGCCTTTGGAAATATTTATGCTCCATTAAATCGAATATCAGTTTTGTAGGTATGGTAATAAAACCATAGATCGGGTCGTTTATAATTTTAAGCTTTGGAAGGGATTTCAAACTTTAACTTTTAATTAATAGCTTCAAAAATTTTTTGAAATAATTCAGGTTTATTTTTGAAGAAAATTCTTCGTAAAAGCGCAGAATTATTTACACACACAAATATACATATATGAGCGACATAAAAGTACTATGGGTTGATGATGAAATAGATTTGCTTAAACCACATATTCTATTCCTTGAGAATAAAAACTATAAAGTAACTACAGCACAGAGCGGTACAGAAGCTTTGGAAGAAATAAAAAAAGAAACTTTCGATATTGTTTTTCTAGACGAAAATATGCCTGGCCTCACCGGGCTTGAAACATTGGCTGAGATTAAAGAACAACAAGCTTCCTTGCCTGTGGTAATGATTACTAAAAGTGAAGAAGAATATATAATGGAAGAAGCTATTGGTTCTAAAATTGCCGATTACCTTATAAAACCAGTTAACCCAAACCAAATTTTATTGAGTTTAAAGAAAAACTTAGACCACAACAGGTTGGTTTCTGAAAAAACAACTTCAAATTATCAGCAGGAATTCCGCAAAATTGCGATGGACCTATCAATGGTGAATAGTTTTGAGGAATGGAAAGACCTATATCAAAAGTTGGTATATTGGGAGTTAGAGCTTGAAAACATTGAAGATTCAGGGATGTTTGAGATTTTAGAATCTCAAAAAACAGAAGCTAATAGTCAGTTTTGCAAATTTATAGATAAAAACTACCCTAGATGGTTTGAAAATCAAGATGAAGCTCCAACCATGTCTCATACCTTATTTAGAGATAAAGTACAGCCAGAGTTGCAACAAGGCAAACCTACGCTATTGGTCGTAGTTGATAATTTAAGATTTGATCAATGGAAAGCTTTTGAGCCTACAATTGCTACTATTTACAAAAAAACTACCGAAGATCTTTTCTGTAGTATTCTCCCAACAGCTACCCAGTATTCCCGTAATGCTATTTTTTCTGGACTTATGCCTAGTGAAATGGAAAAATTACACCCTGACCTTTGGTTAAACGATACCGAAGAAGGCGGAAAAAACATGAAGGAAGAGGCGTTTTTTTCTGCCCAACTTAAAAGACTTGGACTAAAACTAAATTGGAGCTACCACAAAATTTCAAGCTTAAAACAAGGTAAAAAACTAGTTGAAAACTTTAAAAGTCATAAAGATGAAGACTTAACTGTTGTAGTATACAACTTTGTTGATATGCTTTCACACTCCAAAACCGAAATGGAAGTAATAAAAGAGCTTGCTTCAAATGATAAATCATACCGTTCTTTAACACAAAGTTGGTTTAAAAACTCTCCTTTATTAGAAATCATCCAACAAGCAGCTCGCCTAGGCTTTAAGTTAATTATTACCACAGACCACGGTACCATTAACGTAAAAAACCCTTCAAAAGTAATAGGCGATAAAAACACCAGCCTTAACCTACGTTACAAAACAGGAAAAAGCCTTACCTATGAAGATAAAGAAGTTTTGGCAGCAAAAGACCCGAAATCAATCTACCTACCTACTATAAATATGAGTAGTTCGTTTATTTTTGCCAAAGGGGATTATTTCTTTGCATACCCAAACAATTACAACCATTATGTAAGTTATTATCGAAATACCTACCAACACGGTGGCGTTTCCTTAGAAGAAATGATTATTCCGTTTTCTGTTTTAACACCGAGGTAACACGTTTACATTGCTTTAAATTGAAGCCAAACAATTGTTTTGTAAACCATGGATTTGACAAATAATTTTTTTTATATTCGTTTTGATTTAAAAAAATGAACTTTACCTATACCCAATCTGAAATTACTGAAATTGCTGAGAAAATTATAACCCTCTCAGCATCTAAAACTTTCTTGCTATATGGTGAAATGGGGGTTGGTAAAACAACACTTATTAAAGAGATCGTCCAACTTCTTGGCGTTAAGAGTGTTTCTGGCAGCCCCTCCTTTTCAATTATTAATGAATATGAAGCTACCGATGGTGTTGTTTATCACTTTGATTTCTATAGAATTGATAGTGTAGAAGAAGCGTTTGATATTGGTGTTGAAGATTACTTTTATAGTGGAAATTACATTTTTATTGAATGGCCTAAAAAAATTGAAGCTATTTTACCAGAAAATGCAACCAATATATATATAACAAAAAACGCTAACGGCAGTAGAACACTAAGACTAGTTGTATAACATAGATTATCTGGGACTTCTTAAAACCCATTGCACATTCAATATTCAGGATTTACAACTAAATGAGAGACCAATCAAATGACCGTTTTTGATCGTTTTTTAAAAATGAAATATAAAATTATTACGTAACTTGAGGTCAAGTTTTTAATATGTCTAAGCCAAAATCACCTTTTACAAGAGAACAATTACTTCCCCAGGAAGAAATGCTTGAAATAGCCAAACAAAAAGGGGAATTACATATTGGTATTCCTAAAGAAGCTTATTTTCAAGAAAAAAGAATCTGCCTTACGCCAGATGCCGTTAATGCTATTGTTAGTAATGGCCATCGGGTTTTAATTGAAAAAGGAGCTGGAAACGAAGCTGGATTTTCCGACAAAGATTACGCCGAAGCTGGCGCAGAAATGACGGAAGACACTAAGAAGGTTTTTGGCTGCCCCATGGTATTAAAAGTGGAGCCACCAACACTTGAAGAATTAGAACTTATAAAACCGAAAACGGTACTTATTTCTGCCCTTCAATTAAAAACTCGTCAAAAATCTTATTTTGACGTACTTGCAAAAAAGAAAATTACAGCCCTTGCTTTTGAATTTATTAAAGACGAAGACCATAGTTATCCTGCCGTTAAAGCTTTAAGTGAAATTGCGGGCACGGCCTCTGTATTAATTGCTGCAGAATTAATGGTTAACGCAAAAAAAGGAAATGGGTTACTTTTCGGAAATATTAGTGGCGTCCCTCCCGTAGAAGTTGTTGTTATTGGCGCAGGAACTGTAGGCGAATTTGCCGTTAGATCCGCCTTAGGACTTGGAGCAAACGTAAAAGTATTTGATAGTTCAATAACAAAATTAAGAACCATTCAGACCAACGTAGGCCGTATATTATACACTTCAACAATACAGCCTAAAAATTTAATGAAAGCATTATTACGCTGTGATGTAGCTATTGGTGCTGTACGCGGACACAATAGGGCCCCTATTATTGTTTCGGAAGCTATGGTGCGAAATATGAAAAAAGGTGCTGTAATAATTGATGTTTGTGTAGATATGGGCGGTTGTTTTGAAACTACTGAAACAACTAGTCATGACGCTCCAACATTTATTAAACATGAAGTAATTCATTATGGAGTGCCAAATATTCCTGCGCGTTACCCCAAAACGGCCTCAATTTCAATAAGTAATATTTTTACTCCATACGTTTTAGAAATCGCAGAAAGCGGGGGGTTAGAAAATGCGATTCGTTTTGACAATGGTTTGAAAAATGGTTTGTACTTTTACCGCGGAATACTGACTAATAAAGCAGTTGCAGATTGGTTTGATATGCCTTATAGCGACCTCAATTTATTGATTTTTTAAAACGTATTGAATACGTGCTTATTAGAGTTTTTTATTGAGTCAAACCACAAATCCTTAAATCTAAATTAATGAGATTAGCATACCGGTTAGCCTACTTTTCAGGTGGTTTTTTACTTGGAATAGCATTGCTCCTATTTATCTTAAATGGCAAAAAAACATCCTGCGCATATGGCCCAGAATCTAGAACACTTAAAAACCTAAGATTAAAAGAACGTGCTTTTTCTAAGAATACCTTAAATGTGCTTCGTGAAAATAAAATGGATACTTCCGCAATTTCTATTTTGCTTAAAGATGGAGATGTGCTTTTTTCTGAAAGCAATACCGCCCTTGACTCCTGCAAACAATATGTTATTGAAGGAGAAATCTTAGAAAAAATATTAAAAATTAGAGTTGAAAATTGTGAAAACAAAGCTACAATTATTGATGCTAGTGTTTTTCAAGAATAATATTTCTAAAATATTATAATTTTCTTCGCGCTTTCTCTTTTTTCAATAGTGTAAGCTCTCTACTGGTCTGTCCCGCTACAGAAGTGTTTTCTTCTGCACGACGAATTAAATAAGGCATAACGTCTTTTACAGGTCCAAAAGGAAGGTATTTTGCTACATTATAACCTTCAGCACCAAGGTTAAAAGTAATATGATCACTCATACCGTAAAGTTGTCCAAACCAAATACGACTATCGCTCTTTGCAATCCCCTTTTCTTTCATTATATCTATAGCTAGATAGGTACTAGATTCATTGTGAGTGCCAATAAATAGTTCTATATCTTCAAGATTATCAATAATATACTTCATTACTTCATTGAAGTTATCATCCGTAGCTTTTTTACTTTCACAAATTGGAGTTTTATATCCTTTTTCTATAGCACGATCGTTTTCCTTTTCCATATACGCACCACGAACTACCTTAAAGCCAAGTTTAAAGCCTTTCGCTTTTGCTCTTTGATGCAACCCTTTTAAGTAGTCAAGCCTATCCCAACGATAACATTGCAATGTATTAAAAACAATAGGGCGCACTTTATTATACTTTTCCATCATTTTCTCACAAAGATCATCTGCGGCATCTTGTATCCATGATTCTTCACCATCTATAAGCAGACTAATTTTACTGTCGTGAGCAATTTTAGAAATTGCATCGTAACGCTTCTCAATTCTTTCCCATTGCGCTTTTTCATTTGCTGTTAAAGGCTGTTTTTCAGTTACTTTTTGCCAAATAGAGAACCTACCAAGACCTGAAGGCTTAAACACCGAAAAAGGCATCGCTTCTTTATTCTGTGCAAATTCTGTAAGCTCCCCTACTTTATTAGCTGTTGCATCAAATTGAACCTCCGCTTCTTTCCCTTCCACAGAATAATCTAAAACAGCAGATACACCAACATCAAAAAGACTATCAACAGTGCTCATACAGTCTCTTTCATTTATGCCGCCGCAAAAATGGTCAAAAACTGTAGCGCGAATAAGCCCTTCTACAGGTAGGTTTATGTTTAATGCAAACTTTGTTGCCGCAGCCCCTATTTTTACTAATGGTTCTTTAGAAATCATTTTAAATAGAAAGTATGCGCGTTCTAGCTCAGAATTACTTTTCAATTGAAAAGCAGTTTCTGTATTATCGAAAAGTGAATTTGAGGTCATAAAAAAAAATAATGTGTGCAAATATAGTTAGATTTGAACTTTGAATAATGAAGAATAATTGCCAAAATTGATGGAAGAAAAGAATAATTTTAAAGGAGGGGTCTATAAAGATGAAATTGCATGGAAAACACTATTAAAACATGTTGAAAACCTTACGCCTTCCAAGGTTTTTATAATCTCCGACACCAACACCTCAAAACACTGTATTCCATACCTTTACAGCAAGTTTTCCTTTCAGATTACTCCAGAGGTTATTACAATCCCAGCGGGTGAAAGCTACAAAACAATACATACCTGCTTACATGTTTGGGAAATACTTTCAGAAAAAGGCGCAGATCGAAATAGTTTAATAATTAACCTAGGTGGTGGTGTGGTTACAGATCTTGGTGGTTTTGTAGCATCAACATTTAATCGCGGCATTCCCTTTATAAACATCCCCACCTCCCTACTCGCTATGGTGGATGCTTCTGTTGGTGGAAAAAATGGGGTGGACCTTGGGCATATAAAGAATCAAATTGGTGTAATAAATCCTCCAGAAATGGTTGTTTTAGATACTTTTTTTTTAAAAACTTTACCCGCAGCGCATATTACATCTGGAATTGCAGAAATGCTTAAACACGGCATTATTCATAGTAAAGCATATTGGAATCGCGTAAAGAATATTGATTTTAACAATAAAATGGAATTTGAAACCCTAATTTGGGATTCTATCGAAATAAAAAGAGAAGTTGTTGAAAAAGATCCTCTTGAAAAAGAGCTGCGCAAAACCTTAAATTACGGTCATACACTTGGCCATGCCATAGAATCGTATTTTCTTGATAGCCCTGAAAAGAGCGATTTATTACATGGGGAAGCGGTTGCTGTGGGGATTATTTTGGCTACATATATTTCAAAAGAAATCTATAATTTCCCAGAAGAAACTTTAACTGACATCTCAAAAAATGTTTTAAAGTATTTCCCAAAGCTAGATTTCTCTCAAAAAGATATTGCTGCAATCATAAAATTAATGGTCTTCGATAAGAAAAACAGGAATGGAAAGGTGCTTTTTGTGCTATTAGAGGATATAGGAAGCCATAAAACAAACTGCATCGTGAGTAACGAATTGATATTCAGCGCCTTTAATTATTATAAAAATTTATAAAAAATTTCTTGTAAAAATTTTTAAGTCTTTTATATTTGAATAGTTTTATAACCCCAAACTAAAAAGATTGAATTATAAATGAAGCGAATCATTGTAGATTACCGAAAGTTAACACCAGAAATACTTTCCCTATTAGTAGAAAAATATCCAGATGGGTATGATGACGCCCATGTTATCACTTTTAAAAATGCTAAAAACGAAACAGTTGAAGCGGTTGAAGTGAAAACGGAAGACACTATTTTTTTAGTGAAAGTAAGTTCGCGACTTGAAATAACCATGGCAAATTTTGATGAAGACGACTATGATGATGCTGATTTTAACGAGCCAATCAGTGAGATTCCTGATAGAAAAAAAATGGATGAGGAGGAATAATCCTTCATTACATAGCTAAACAATAAAAAAGAGGCGAAAATCGCCTCTTTTATTGTTATATGCTAAACGCATTTAGTTTATTAAGCATGTTGAAGCTCATGTTTCCCCTCTTTAATCTCTTCAATTAATTTTGAATTAAATGCTGGTAAATCATCTGGATTCCTACTAGTAACAAACCCTTCGTCCACAACCACTTCTTCGTCTACCCAATTAGCACCTGCATTTATAAGGTCATCTTTAATAGAACTAAAGGAAGTCATTTTTCTATCTTTTACCACTTCCGCAGAAATTAAAACTTGTGGTCCGTGGCATATTGCTGCAACAGGTTTCTTTTGTTCAAAGAAATGTTTTACAAATTTCAATGCGTTTTCATTTCTCCTTAATTTATCTGGGTTTATAACACCTCCCGGCAAAACCAATGCATTATAATCAGATGAAGATGCATTTTCAATGGTTTTGTCTACTGCGTATTCATTACTCCAGTTGCCATCAGCCCATGCTTTTATTTTACCTTCTTTTTCACTAATAATTTCTACAATAAACCCTTCATTCTCCATCGCCTCTTTTGGTGACTTCAATTCAGATTCTTCAAAACCATCCGTTGCTAAAATTGCTATTCTCTTATTCATAATCTTTTCTTATAGTTAAACAATTAATTTTACGTGAAGATAATAAGCAACTAATTTACTAGGAATTATTTCCTATTAATGTTTTACTAATCTTTGTTAAGAAATGCTAATGATACCAGCTATTTACAGCTATCTTTAATATTGGAAGTGAAGTTTATAAGAGTCTTTACGACTTATAAGTAACGCTCTTTTATAATATTACAATGGTGTATTTCGTGACCACAAATAATAAAACCAGCAGCTCTCACAGACATTAAACTACCGTTTGCTGTCCCTGTTTGTTTTAATTCAGATTCATTGAGGTATTTAAATAATGAAAGTGATGCCGCTCTGATAGTTTTGTATTCATTTATTAAGTCTGTTATAGATTTTTTGTTAGCATGTGCATTCATAGCAAAAACATTTTCATCAAAACCTTTAAGATCTGCATTTTTAAATCTCGCAAAATACAATGCCCTATAGGCAAAAACCCTTTCAGTATCCGAAACATGCTGCAATATATCTTTCGGAGTCCATTTATCTGGCGCATATTGATACTTCCATTTTTCTTTAGGTAAAGTCTCAAAAAATGTTTGCGTCGTTTCTAAACCAACTATTAGTGCGTTAGTAAGTGAAGTCTTTTCAACTAAACCTATATAGTTTTTATAATAGGAATTATATTCAGCGGCTAATACTTCAGATCTTGTCATGTTTTTTTATTAAATATAAAAAAACCTTTGCTGTAGGGCAAAGGCTTTAATCTAAATTTTAAAGACACTTATATCTCATTAAATATGGAGTGTAGTAATCTTTTTTTATCATTAATGCTTTCTTCCATAGATATCATCGTTTCTGTTCTACTAACCCCTTCAATATCATCTATTTGATAAATTATGTCTTTTGCATGCGAAGTATCTCGTGCTCTAATCTTACAAAAGATATTAAATTTTCCCGTTGTAACATGTGCTACAGTTACAAATGGAATATGGCTTATACGCTCCAAGACAAACTGGGTTTGTGATGTTTTAAAAATAAAAACCCCTACATAAGCTATAAATGAATACCCTAATTTTTTATAATCAACTTGAAGAGAAGAACCTGTAATTATTCCAGCCTCTTCCATCTTTTTAACACGAACGTGAATTGTTCCTGCAGAGATTTCTAATTTTTTTGCAATGTCAGTAAAGGGGATTCTTGTATTGTCTATTAAAAGGTCCAGGATTTTGTGGTCCGTATCATCTAACTTAAACTTCGGCATATCAATTATATTTTTTTTGCAAAAATATGAAGTTTTATGATATTACTAAATAAAATTGTAAGAAAATATTACCGAATTCGTAGTTTTATCAATTATTTTTGAAATATCCATGCCGACTGTTAAACTTTCTTGAGGAATTGTTAATATTTCACCCCCATTTAAGTCGGCCTCTTTATGCCCAATTCTAGTATCTAGCCCCCCTATTTCATCAATAAATGGCTTAAAATCAACAGATTTATTTTGTAGGAACTCTTTAAATTGAATTGCAATCGAGACTGTTTCTTTTTGTGTAGGAATTGTTACATTTCGCAAGATAAAATCGTTGAAATTTTTAAGATTTTCAGGAATATTAAAATATGCTTTATATTCTGGCGCACTCCCTTCGCCAATAATATCAAATAATGCTACTAATGCATAAAAAATAAACTCTCTAGGCTTTTCGCGTTGATAATCCTGCTCATAATGTCCAGCCTCAAATAAAATAGTTGGCGCGCCTGCTTTTTGAAAAGTATCACCTACACAAGTATTATTAAAGCTATCATCGTACCTTCCTACTTGACCAGGAATGTATTTCTGAAGTATTGCATTCATTTTAACAATCTGCTCCATAGCAACTTTCCGTGCTGTTGTTACAGTCCGTTCTTCATCTGCTGCCGGTGATAAAAATGAAATTGTAGCGGGTTTCCCACTTTTAAAGCCAAATATAGAGCGTTGGTCATGCAGGTTTAAGCAAAGTGAAGGTTTTAATTCTTCAAATAATTTACGTAAACATTGACTCTCCAGTTGCGATAAGCTTAATGCATCGCGGTTAAGGTCAATATTATTTGCGTTTACTCGTGTGTAACATGCGGCGCCATCTGGATTGAGGATTGGAACTATATAAAAGCTATACGTATTTAAAAAATGTTCTATTTCGGTTTTAAAAACTGTATCCTGACTTATAAATTTTAAAAAATCAAAAAGAGCCTTCGTAGTGGTACTTTCATTTCCGTGCATTTGAGACCAGCCCAAGACCACTTTATCACCTTTTCCAACTTTAAGCATTGGAATGTCTTGACCCTTTTCTGAAACCCCAATCACAGAAATTTCATATTTTAAATTATACATTTCTAACAAAGGGTAAACATGCTCCATGCTTATATAACGACCCAATAAATGATGCTCAAAATTTTGTTGATACCAACTTTCTATTTTCATACTTAAATTTATTGTTTACAAAGTTAAACAATGGATAGTTTACAAATGTAAACAAGATTCATCTTTCATTTTGATTACAAGGGTAAACAAGCAGCGCTATTTTGAACCCAATAATTGTTTAAAATAAATGGCTTAAACAAAATCAACTATAAAATATTTTATTTCAGGTAATTAAGATCATCACTATAAAGTCTTAGTTTAATAAATTTGTGTAAATTTTACATTATATATTGTATATCTATTATAATATTTTACATTTGTAACCGTTGATATGATAAGAACAATGTTACAATGGTAAACAGCGAGGATTTTGTAAAACGGATGGAAAAAATACTGGATTATTACAATCTTACTGCTACAGCTTTTGCAGAAGAAGTGGATTTTAACCGCTCCACTATTTCGCATTTGTTATCGGGTAGAAATAAACCTAGTCTTGAGTTTGTAATGAAGTTACTTCAGAAATTTCCTGAGGTAGATTTAAATTGGCTTCTTTATGGAAAAGGGACCTTCCCTACTGTTTTGAATAACTTAAAAGAAATTAATACGCCATCACAAAAAAATCAGAATGACACAAAAAAAAGCTTCGATCTTTTTTCGAATGACATTACGGATACCACTAAAAACATAATCCACAATAGTGGAAATTCAAATAAAATAGAAAAAATTGTATTTTTTTATAGCGATGGGAGTTTTAATGTTTATCAAAATTGAGCCGTTTCAGTAATTTTTCAGAAATTCGCATAAAAATTGAAGATGCGCGTATTCCTCTTACTAGTAAGTTTATTTTTATTGAGCAGTTGTTACGAAACAGAACGCAATTGCACTGATTTTAGAACAGGAACCTTTGAGTTTGAAGCACTTTCTGGTACTGAAGTTTTTAAAACAACCATTACACGCTCAGATTCTATTGAAGTTGATTATTTCAATGAAAAAATTGATTCTTCTACTATTCGCTGGGTAAATGATTGTGAATATGTGTTAGAAAAGATTAATCCAAAAAATCAAGCTGAAAAGAAAGCTATTCTTATAAAAATCTTGACTACAGATAAGGATTCTTATACTTTTGAATTTAGTGAAGTTGGAAAAACTAAGACCAGTAGAGCAACGGCTCGTAGAGTTAAGCCATAATATTTTTTCTAAAACTAGTATAAAAGACGTCCTGCAATTCGGTCTTTTGCCAATTGCAATACCGTATGAAATTGATCTTCAAGATTCATTTCAGAATTGTCAATTTCAATGGCGTCTTTAGCTTTTAGTAAAGGAGAATCTGCTCTAGTAGTATCCATATAATCGCGCTCCTGAATATTTTTTAATACATCGCTGTACTGTACACTATTATCGCACTCTAGAAGTTCTTTATACCTGCGTTGTGCACGTTCTTGCGCAGAAGCATTCATAAATATTTTAAGCTCAGCATCAGGAAAAACTACGGTACCAATATCACGACCATCCATTACAACACCTTTTTCCAAACCCATTTTTTGCTGTTGCGCAACTAATTTTACACGAACTTCGTGTATGGTTGCTATGGGACTCACAAATTCTGAAACTTCTAGATTACGTATTTGACTTTCAACATCTTCTCCATTTAAAAAAATATGAGCCTTATTCCATTCCTCTTTCTTTTTAAAACTTAAATTAATGGAGTCTAGCGAATTTTTAAGTTTTTCTTCATCAAAATTGTCTTTTGAAATAATCTCATTTTGCATAGCAAACAAAGTAACAGCGCGATACATGGCGCCACTATCTACATAAACGTAACCCAAGTAGTCTGCGAGTTGTTTTGCTACAGTACTTTTGCCCGTGGAAGAATATCCGTCAATTGCAATGGTAATTTTTCTCATTATTGAAGGTCTATATTTAATCCAAAGAAGCTTGATGATGCTGCAGCGCTGTATTTTGAGTACGAATAGCTTAAACGTAATTTATTTAATTTTATACCAAATCCGGCACTCAACCCTGCAAATGTTCTCTTTTCAACAATGCGAAGCTCTTCTCCTCTTCTAAAATTGTATCCCAAACGGATATTAAAACCACTTTCTGGAAAAAGTTCAATGCCCGTAATCATATGGCGAAAAACATTATCTACAAATGAAATTTTTTCTTCTTGCGTATTACCTTCAAGATCAGTTGCTGCACGCGCTGGGTTTGCAAAAGCGATATTCCATGTTTGCATATTTTCTAAAGTAAAATGCCAACGAATAGGAATATTTTCTAAAGTCTGTGAAATTCCAAAAATCACTTCAAAAGGTAAGGGCTCATAATCTATATGATAGGGTGTAAACTGTACGCCTATGTTTCTAGCAACACCTGTAATTTGAAGGTCCCAATCTTCATAAACATACATTAATCCTATATCTAAAGCGCCACCAAAGGAAGAATATTGTTCGAGTTTTGAGGATATAAGCTTCAAATTTACCCCAACATGAAAGTTTGTAAAAGCAATATTTCTAGCATGTCCCATTGAGAGTGCTACTTCACCTCCACTAAAACTATTTGTTGGGTTTCCTGCTTCATCATAACCATCAAATTTTCCATAGTTAACATATGTAATTCCGGCGTGAAGCACTTGTGTTCTTCTATCCCACAGGTATGCATAAGTAGCTGTCCCGTAGTTAACATCGCCAATATAATTTGTGTAATTTAATGAAAGTTGATTATCCATCGCACGATTTATACTCGCTGGATTGAACAAGCCTTGTGTGGGGTCGTAATCGTAATTGGTAACCACTTTTCCTCCCAATGCAGCCATTCTTGGACTGTTTACCAAATTAAGGAATTGATAGGTTGCCTTGCCTCCTACCTGAGCTACTAAAAGCTGGGAAATTAGAAGTGATACAACTAAGAAAACCTTATGGGTCATAGACGCGAGTTACCGTAACTAAAAACTAAACGATTGCAAGTATAATTTATTTTTGCAAAGGAAAGAAACATCAGTGATTTATTTTCAAACTCAAAAGAGTTGGAATATTGCAAATTTAATATGTTTCAAATTTATAACACATAAAAAGCAAGGATATCCTTATAAAAAAGATGGTTGTATTAATGTCTTTCCTAAACAATTAAACAGCAACCATCCTTTTATAATGCTAGTTATTATAGTTTTTTAGCATGCTTCACTTTTTCTTTGGTAAGTGCTAAATCTATAACATCACTCATTTCTTTTACATAATGAAAGGTTAAGCCTTTTAAGTACTCAGGTTTTATTTCATCAATGTCGCGTTTGTTATCTTCGCAAAGAAGTATTTCTTTAATACGTGCTCGTTTAGCTGCGAGTATTTTTTCTTTTATTCCTCCAACAGGAAGTACTTTTCCACGAAGCGTAATTTCACCAGTCATCGCAATCGATTTTTTTACTTTTCGTTGCGTAAATAAGGAAACTAATGAGGTTAGCATTGTTATACCAGCACTCGGCCCATCTTTTGGTGTTGCCCCTTCTGGTACGTGAATATGAATATTATAATTTTCAAAAATATCGGGGTTGATGCCTAGCTTTTCTGTATTAGATTTTATGTACTCTAAAGCAATTGTAGCTGATTCCTTCATTACTTTTCCGAGGTTCCCCGTCATATTTAGTGCTCCTTTTCCTTTAGAAATTGTAGATTCAATAAAGAGAATATCTCCACCAACCCTTGTCCATGCTAATCCAGTTACAACCCCAGCTACATCATTATTTTCATATTTATCGCGTTCCATTTTCGGAGCACCTAAAACTTCAACAACAACATCATTGGTTACTTTTACCTCATATTCTTCTTCCATTGCAATTTTCATGGCTGCATAGCGCACCATTTTTGCAATTTGTTTTTCCAAACCTCTTACACCACTTTCACGTGTATATCCTTCAACAATTTTCTCGAGTTGAGGTTTCGCTATTTTTAAGGCGCTAGTGCCCATGCCATGTTCTTCTAATTGCTTTGGAAGAAGGTGGCGCTTGGCTATTTCTACTTTTTCTTCAACGGTGTATCCGGTAACATTTATTATCTCCATTCTATCGCGGAGTGCGGGTTGAATTGTGCTTAAGCTATTTGATGTTGCAATAAACATAACTTTAGAAAGATCATAACCGAGCTCTAAGAAATTGTCATAAAAAGAATTGTTTTGCTCTGGATCTAAAACCTCTAACATTGCTGATGATGGATCCCCTTGATTGCTTGCTGAGATTTTATCTATTTCATCTAAAACAAACACAGGATTACTTGTTTCTGCCTTTTTTATACTCTGGATTACCCTTCCTGGCATAGCACCAATATAGGTTTTTCTATGCCCGCGAATTTCAGCCTCATCACGAAGCCCCCCTAAGCTCATTCGCACATATTTTCGCCCCAATGCTTCTGCTATAGATTTTCCTAAAGAAGTTTTACCTACTCCTGGAGGTCCATAAAGACATAGAATTGGCGATTTCATATCGTTTCGAAGCTTTAAAACTGCCAAATATTCAATGATTCGTTTTTTAACATCGTCAAGACCATAATGATCACGGTCTAGAATTTTTCGCGCACGATTTAAGTCGAATTTATCCTTGCTGTATTTATTCCAAGGTAATTCTAATAACAAATCGAGGTAATTTCGCTGAATGCTGAATTCTGCAACTTGTGGATTCATCCGTTGCATTTTGGAAAGCTCTTTTTGAAAATGCTTCTCAACTTCCTCACCCCATTTTTTAGATTTAGCACGCTCGCGCATTTCCTCAATTTCTTCCTCCATAGAAGATCCTCCCAATTCTTCTTGAATTGTTTTCATTTGTTGTTGCAGGAAATATTCGCGTTGCTGTTGGTTGATATCGTTTTGAACTTTAGATTGAATATCATTGCGAAGCGAAAGCTTCTGAATTTCCATATTCATATACCGCAAGGTTTCTAAAGCACGATCTTTTAGATTGTTAATTTCTAAAAGCGTCTGTTTTTCTTCAACATCGATATTTAGGTTTGAAGAAACAAAATTTATAAGAAAGCTGGAACTTTCAATATTTTTAATTGCAAAAGCAGCTTCCGAAGGAATGTTTGGGCTTTGTTTTATTATTTGCAGTGCCATTTCCTTTATAGAATCAATAATTGCTTTAAACTCTTCACTTTCTGTTTCTGGTCTAGCTTCAGCAACTTCATGAATGGTCGCCGTCATATACGGGTTTGTCGTTATAACCTCCGAAACTTCAAAGCGTTTTTTTCCTTGAATAATTACTGTGGTATTCCCATCAGGCATTTTTAACACCCGAAGTATTTTAGCCACAGTACCAATGGTATTGATATCGCCAATTCCAGGTTCTTCTTCGGTTTCATCTTTCTGAGAAACAACCCCAATTACTTTTGATCCTTTATTGGTTTCATTTATCAACTTTATAGATTTGTCACGCCCGGCTGTAATGGGAATAACCACACCTGGAAATAAAACGGTATTTCGCAAGGGTAAGATTGGAAGTATTTCAGGAAGTTCTTCTTTATGCATTGCATCTTCATCTTCTGCAGACATTAGGGGTATAAATTCCGCATCTTCTTTTAAATCCTGAAATGACAACTTGTCTAATGATGTTACTTTTGAATTAGCCATAAATATGTTTAGGACATTGTGTCACGATTATCGCAGCCACAATGATTTATTAATTTAAAATTATTAGTTTTTCATGAAAGAACACTGATTAACAAACGTTTTACAGCTTCTCTAGATATATAATTCAAGAGTTATGCCAGTATATTTAATTGTATTTTTAAAAACTGTAACATCGGTACTAAAATAGAGTCTTTAGTATAAAGCATATTCATTTAAAACCACAAAAATTATGCATACACTTATTAAAACATCATTAGCACTAACTTTTCTAGTTTTTTCAAGCCTTCAATTTACTGCGCAAAATAGGAAAAATAATGCCATTACAGGAAGCGGAAATATGATTGAAAAAACGGTAACTACCAAACCATATAGGTCCATAAAGGTTTCCGGATCTATGGATGTTTACCTTCAAAAAGGGACGGAAGGAACTATAAGCGTCCTTGCTGAAGATAATGTTCAAGACAGTATTGTTGTTGAATCTGACGGGACCACTCTTACTATTTCAATGAAAAATAATACTTCATTACGGAACACTAAAAAAATTAAAATCACTGTGCCCTTTGAAGATATTTCAGAGATTTCCCTCTATGGTTCTGGAAGTATTGAAGGAAAAGCGATGCTAAAAACAGATAAACTAACACTAAGTTTAAATGGTTCTGGTGATATTGAAATTGCAGTAGCAACAAATTCATTGGAAGCAACTATAAGAGGTTCTGGTGATATCGAAATTTTAGGTAATGCGACAGATGTAGCAATAAGTACAACTGGTAGCGGAGATTTTGAAGGAAGAGAATTAATTTCAGAAAACGCTGAAGTTTCAATTACCGGATCGGGAGATTCAACAGTATATGTTAAAAATAATTTAAAAGCTAAAATACAAGGTTCCGGCTCTATCTATTATGGTGGAAAGCCAGCTACAAATAATTCAAAAGTAAAAGGGTCTGGGAAAATAAAGGCTATTTAAATAAACCTTTTAAGCAATAAAAAACCCGGCTTTAGTAACTAAAGCCGGGTTTTTTTATATATAAGAGTATTGCTTACGGAAGTATAATCAAAAACTCTCCGTTAGTAACCTGATGAATTGTTGGATCTTGACCTGAAGCATCACGGCCTGTAAAATTAAATGTTCCTTCAATTATACCCGTTGTAATATCGTATTTGGTAATTACTAAGCTTCCTGGACTAGAAACGTAGGTAATGGAAGTACCTACTTTCGGGTTGTATTTTGCTACAACTTCATCGCCATCAATAACTTCATCGCCCATTTCGTAGGTTGTATTTTCTTGTACAGTTAATGGGAAGGTAAGTTCCATTCTTTCATCGCCTTTAGTTGCAGTAATGGTAACACGTGGGTATTGATTAACAACAGAAGTTTCAATTACCAATTCTTCTGCATCAAATCCACTACCACCAACAGTTGCAGTAAAAGTATTGTTTGCTCCTGGAACCCCTTCAAAATAGGCGATTAAATCCCCTTCTGTAATTTCAACAATATCTGGTAATATCCCTATTGGATCGGTTGCGGTAAAGTTGAAAGTAGCTTTTAAAACACCTGCCACAAGATCAAATTCTGTTATGGTTATGGTTCCTGGATCTGAGGTAAGGTTTTCAGCTCCTACGCCTGCATTATAAATGGCAGTAAGTCTTGTGCCGTCTGAAATACGCTCCATATTAAAAGTACCTACCCCCAAAGAACGAGGAACATCAATACGTATTTGTTGTCCATCTATAGATTTTGCTTCAATTTTTATCATATGTACAGAACCAACCATTGGTTCACTAACAGCAATTGTATCTGCTACAAAATCAACTCCGTCTACTTTTGCGAAAAACTCATTCTCTGGGTTTCCGCCGCCGCCGCCGCCGCCGGTGTCGTCAAGGATATATTCAATAGCATTAAATGCGCCACGTGTAATTTCTATAGCTTCAATAATTGGATTACCTTCACCATCTAATATTGGTTCTCCATCACCATCTACTTTTACACGACCTCCAGTAAAACTAAATGTTCCTGAAATAGTCATAGCCGTAGCATCCATTTCAGTAATCTGTAGCTGTCCTGATCCGCCAAAAGCTAAGGCAGAGCTATAGGGAAGTATGTTTACCGAACCGTCAAAATAGCTTCCTGAATTTTCATTTGTACCACCAGTGGTTAAATTAAAATTACCAATAGCGGCATCAGTAATAGCAAGTATAATATCGCCATCGCCAGACTTTGAACCTTTTATCACCAATTCGTTTTCAGAATTAATTGTTGCGGTTACTGTAGTTGCGATAAATTCTGTTCCAGCTATTTCTGCTCTAAACTGCCCCTCTTCTGCTTCATTTTGTTCTTCCTGAGGAAATTCACCTGTGAGGGGTTCATTTTCACAGGAAAAAAATTGAAATGCCAGAAACGCTAAAAGCACTCCCTTTACTAAATACATTTTTTTCATAAATACATAGATTGATATGTAATAAACGCAAACTTAAACAAAAATTGTTTAATTGTTTTTATTTCTTGGTACTCTTACTAGTAAAAATACCCCTGTCATAAAAAATATGACTAAAAATAATATGGCGTTGCGCATACTACCCGTTATTTGGTCTATAAAACCATAAATTAACATTCCTATTACAATTCCTATTTTCTCCGCTACATCATAAAAGCTAAAATATGAAGTTGTATCTTTTGTTTCAGGTAAAAATTTTGAGTACGTAGAGCGGGAAAGCGATTGTATGCCGCCCATTACCAACCCAACTATACCTGCTGTTATATAAAATTGCATTGGTGCATATATAAAGTAAGCCACAATACAAATACCCACCCAAATTATATTAATAATAATTAGTACAGGTATATTGCCAAATCGTTTTGAAGCGCTAGATGTTAAAAATGCACCTAAAACTGCTACTAATTGGATTATTAAAATACTTAAAATCAATCCAATTGTTTTAGCATCGTCATCCCCCCATGAAATTTCTTGTTCACCAAAATAAGTTGCAACGAGCATTACTGTTTGTACTGCCATGCTGTAGACAAAAAACGCGACTAAATATCTTTTTAATTGAATGTTTTCAGAGAGTGAATTGTAAACTCCTTTCAATTCCCGGAAACCATTTAATACTATTTTTGCGCTTACTTTTTTTCCACTTTTGTTCCCTTTCGGAAGGAAATAAAATGAAAATTGGCTAAACAATATCCACCAAACTCCAACGCTTACAAAAGACCAACGCATTGCTTGCATACTTGCGGTTCCCCCTTCTCCAAACCCGAAATATTGCGGAAACATTACCATCCCCAAATTAAAGAGCAGTAAAATAACACTTCCAATATACCCCATAGAATATCCTCGGGCACTCACGCTATCTTGTTGTTCTGGAAAAGCAACATCCGGTAAATAGGAGTTATAAAAAACAAGACTTCCCCAAAATCCAATTAATCCTAAAAAATAAAAAAGAAGACTGATATGAATATTTTCAATGCTAAAAAAATAAAGCCCCATACAAGACAGCGCCCCCAAATAACAGAAGAATTTCATAAAATTCTTTTTGTTACCTACATAATCTGCAATCCCTGAAAGTAAAGGCGAAATAAGGGCGACTATTAAAAAAGCTGCTGCCGTAGTATAACTTATTAATGGTGTACTTCGTATAGCCCCACCAAATACGGTAACCGTAGTTACAGCTGCCGATTTAAACAGCGCTTGATAATAAATAGGAAAAATGGCTGAAGCAATTACAAGACTATATACTGAATTGGCCCAATCGTAAAAAGCCCATGCATTAAGCAGTTTTTTACTTCCTTTTTGTAAGTTGGGCATAGTGTTGCTTCATTTTTTTGAAAGTACTAAACTAATAAAAAATCCCACTTGAAGTGGGATTTTAATAATTTTCAATAAAAAAATATTTTAGCTTACCTTTTAAAGGTCGTAACATTAAATTTTCTTGCTTCAGCTTTTGCCTCTGGCACCCAGGCTTGTATATTCTGAATTCGGGTAGCACTAGAGGGGTGTGTACTTAAAAATTCTGGTGGCGCACCTTGTTCTTGGGCTTGCATACGTTGCCATAATTCTGCGGCAACACTTGGTTCATATCCTGCAATGGCCATTAATATTAAACCTATATGGTCAGCTTCGGTTTCATGACCTCTACTAAAAGGTAGCATTATCCCAACGTTTGAACCTAATCCATATGCAGTATTAAAAATTTCAGCATTCTTTGAGTTTGCAGTCGCTATTCCCACTCCCACGGCACCAATTTCTTGTAGCTGAGTTCCACTCATACGCTGTTGTCCATGATTTGCTAAGGCATGTGCAACTTCATGCCCCATAACAGCTGCTAATCCAGCTTCATTTTTTGTGATTGGTAAAATACCAGTGTAAATAACTATTTTTCCTCCTGGCATACACCAAGCGTTTACATCTTTACTAGCTACTAAATTGTATTCCCAACGATAGTCGGTTAAATAACCTGCATATCCATTTGCGGTGAGGTATTTTTCTGCAGCAACAGCTATTTTTTGACCTACGCTTTTTACCATATTAGCGTCTGCAGTTCCATTTACAACTTTATTTTCTGATAAAAATTGATCGTATTGCTGAAAAGCCATTGGCAAAATTTGCGAATTTGGCACCAAAGCCAGAGTCTGTTTTCCTGTGAAAGGATTTGTGGTACAGGCAACCACAATTAATCCCACTATTAAAATTGATAAGGGTTTTTTAAATTTCATAATATAGATGGTTTGTTTGAAGTGTTAAATTTAAAGTTATAATTCTACTATTCTATTAAAATTATTCTAAAATTGTTTTTCAAAAAGCATTCCAAAAAAAATATTCTTGCTAAATTTTTAAAGCTACCGATAAATTTAAATAAGTCTTTGACGCTTTATGTTTCAAACTTTAATCTTTCTTTAATACAATGAGGTATTTTAAGTTTATAATTTTAGCGGCTTAAAAGTTGGAACGACTTTTGTAAACTTCACTATAAATCATTTAAAAAAAAATAAATTATGAAAAGCATACTTCTATTTTTAGCACTCTCAACAACCGTATTATTTACTTCCTGCGAAGGCGATCCAGGACCTCCAGGAGTGGATGGTGGATTAGTCTATGCGCAGGTTTTTGAAATAAATGCTACATATAGCTATAACAACACTCAAAACACTTATTCTAGCCCAGTTTACAATTTTCCATTTACAGTTTATGAAAGCGATGCTGTATTAGTATATCGTTTATCTGGTGAAGACACAACTGTAAACCCGCCTGCAGATGTTTGGACACAATTACCACAGAATAAATTTTATAATGATGGAACTGGTGATTTTTTCCAATATAATTTCAATAATACCTTTTTTGATCTTCAACTTACAATAGAAGGAAATTTCGACTTAACGAATATTGATTCAATAGACATTACAAATCAAATATTTCGTGTAGTTGTTGTACCAGCAGAATTTGCTGCTACCAATCCATCTATGCAACAAGTTCTTGAAATGATGCAAATTGATGGTTCACAAATAGAAAGAATTGAATTATAAAATGAAATTTTTAAGCACATTACTAATTTTAAGCAGCTTGCTTTTTAGTTGCAACTCACCTGCACAAAAAAGCAAAGCTGTTGAAAAGGAAACTTTTAAGGTAACCAAAACCGATGCGGAGTGGAAAGCACAGTTATCGCCAGCAGCATACAATGTGTTGCGTCATGAAGGGACCGAGCGTGCTTTTACCAGTGCGCTGAACGACAATCATAAAACGGGAACCTATGTTTGCGCGGGTTGTAATACTCCTGTTTTTGAAAGCAAATATAAATTTAATAGCGGTACTGGCTGGCCAAGTTTTGATCGCCCTATTGAAGGGAATGTAGCTTTTGCTACAGATACCAAAATTGGGTATACTCGCACCGAAGCGCATTGTACAACTTGTGGTGGGCATTTGGGGCACGTGTTTAATGATGGTCCAAAAGATACTACTGGGGAGCGTCATTGTATTAATGGTGTTGCATTAAAATTTATTCCAGAAAAAAAATAAACAATCATTTTTTAAATCTTAAAAGCCAAATTCTAATAGCTTCTGCTTAGGAATTTGGCTTTTTTGGTTTTCAAATGTTACTGATTTGAATTTGTTTGTTTTTTGAAAATTCGTCAGTGGTCACTTTTTATAATTCTTTCTTTGGAATTTTTTCCTTTGTATTTCGTAAATTCGTTGCTTCAAAAGAAATTTACATAAAATTAAGTAATGAGTAAATACGACGTAATAGTTTTAGGAAGTGGTCCAGGCGGCTATGTTACTGCCATACGAGCTTCACAGTTAGGTTTAAAAACAGCCATTGTTGAAAAAGAAAGCCTTGGAGGGGTTTGTTTAAATTGGGGATGTATTCCTACAAAAGCACTTTTAAAAAGTGCACAGGTTTTTGATTACCTAAAACACGCAGATAGTTACGGACTTACCGTAAAGGAATTTGATAAAGATTTTGGAAAAGTAGTTGAAAGAAGCCGTGGCGTTGCAGAAGGAATGAGTAAAGGCGTACAGTTTTTAATGAAAAAGAACAAAATCGATGTTATTAACGGTTTTGGAAAACTAAAAGCAGGTAAAAAAGTAGATGTTGACGGAAAAGAATATTCCGCAGACCATATAATTGTTGCAACTGGCGCACGTTCCCGCGAATTGCCAAACCTAAAGCAGGATGGCAAGAAGGTAATTGGGTATCGTGAGGCTATGACGCTAAAAAAACAACCTAAAAGCATGATTGTTGTAGGTAGTGGTGCCATTGGTGTTGAGTTTGCACATTTCTATAATTCTATGGGAACCGAAGTTACTATTGTTGAATTTTTACCAAATCTTGTTCCTTTGGAAGACGAAGACGTTTCAAAACAATTTGAGCGTTCTTTCAAAAAAGCTGGAATTAAGGTTATGACTAATTCTTCCGTAGAAAAATTAGATACTTCAGGAAAATTAGTGAAAGCAACAGTAAAAACAGCTAAAGGTGAAGAAACCTTAGAAGCAGAAATCGTACTTTCTGCAGTAGGTATTGCTTCAAACCTAGAAAATATTGGACTTGAAGATGTTGGTATTGTAACCGATAAAGGAAAAATAATGGTGAATGATTGGTACCAAACCAATATTCCCGGTTATTATGCAATTGGTGATGTAGTTCCTGGTCCTGCCCTAGCACACGTTGCTTCTGCTGAAGGTATTACTTGTGTTGAGAAAATTGCTGGTCTTCATGTAGAGCCTATTGATTACGGAAACATTCCAGGTTGTACCTACGCAAGCCCAGAAATTGCTAGTGTTGGTTTAACTGAAAAACAAGCTAAAGAAGCTGGTTATGATCTAAAAGTTGGAAAATTTCCTTTTTCAGCTAGTGGAAAAGCAAGTGCTTCAGGGGAAAAAGATGGGTTTGTAAAAGTTATCTTTGACGCAAAATATGGCGAATGGCTAGGTTGCCATATGATAGGTGCTGGCGTAACCGATATGATTGCTGAAGCGGTTTTAGGAAGAAAATTAGAAACTACTGGACACGAAGTGTTAAAAGCAATCCACCCGCACCCAACGATGAGTGAAGCTGTAATGGAAGCCGTTGCAGATGCTTATGGGGAAGTGATTCATTTATAGAAGTGAGTATTGAACTATTAATTTTAGCTATTGAATAATATAAAAGCCGCAATGTTGCGGCTTTTTTTTATGTCTATACTCTTTATCTAGCCTTGCTATTATTTGTTTTTCATACCAAAACTCTGTAACGCTAATTCATAGCTTTGCAGACCAAAACCTACAATTACACCTTTAGAATTAGGGGATATATAACTTTTATGCCTAAAGTCTTCTCTAGAAAATGTATTTGAAATATGAACTTCCACAACGGGAGTCTGTATTGCTTTTACAGCATCTGCAATACCTACAGAGGTATGGGTATAAGCAGCCGCATTTAGTATTATGCCGTCAAAGCTATAACCTACTTCTTGAATTTTATCTATTAATTCTCCTTCAATATTTGATTGAAAATAGGAGATTTCTTGGGTTGCGTATTTTTTCTGAAGTTTTTCAAAAAAATCATTAAAAGTTTCATTGCCGTATATATCGTTTTCACGCTTACCGAGCAGGTTTAAATTTGGACCGTTGATAATTATTATTTTCATATTTCAAATATATGCGAAAATAAAAATAGAAGTGTTTATTTAGAAAAAATATCCTTCTGAAGCTTGAAATATATTGCTCTGCAGTTTAGAGCTGTTAAAATCTTTATCGTTTATTTCTGTATGTCCAAAGTTGTATCGAAGTCCAAAAAATAGTTTAGATTTAAGTTTAAATGAAACACCCATACCAAGAGCTATATCAATTGGTTTGAAGCTATCAGTAACATCTATTCGCTCTCTTAGACCCTCGCTCGTTAAAGTAGCTTCATACTTTACGAAAAGTAAATACCCAAAAACGGGACCTGCTTCTACACTTATACTTTCATTAATTGAATATTTACCAAGAATAGGGAATTGAAGGTAATGCATATTAAATTTTCGTTCCCTGAATTAATAGTTGCGCCTTGATATGAATAAAGCAACTCAGGTTGTAATGAAAATTTTTCAAATAAAGTAACTTCGACAATGCCACCAATATGAAAGCCTACTTTTCTTGAATATTCATTAAAATAAAAAAGCAGAAGATTTCTCTTCTGCTTTTAAAAAATATTTTTTTCTTAATTTAAAATGAATATCCAAGCGACAATTGAATTACACTGTTACGTTGTGAGAAATCTTCAAGGTCAATGTCACCAATTTCTGTTTCAATATCTTCGTTGATATCTGAAAATCCTCCCACATATCTAGCAGAAACAAATAATCCCATAAGTGTTCTGTATGAAACACCTACTCCATAGCCTAAATCTAAAGATTTAAAAGCGTCTTTTACATCTTCATCTCCAGATTCTGATTCACCTCCTCCTGAAATTTCATAATCAGCATTAGCAGAAACTAAAACTCCTATTTGTGGTCCAGCTTCAAGACTTAAACCTTCTGCAACATAAAACTTTGCCATTATGGGAATATTTATGTAATCTAGTTTAAGTGATTCATCGACACTAATAACAGTTCCAAGGATACTTTCTGAATACTCCGAAGTTGCTCCCTGAGATGAATAAAGTAATTCAGGTTGCACTGCAAATTTTTCTGAAATAGGTATTTCAACCAAACCACCAATATGGAAACTCGTTCTTCCATCTATGTTATCAGTAGCATCTCCTGCTATTGAAGCAAAGTTAGCACCGATTTTAGCTCCCATACGAATTTCTTGCGCTTGCATAGCTGTAAGAGAAAAAACGGTAAAAACAGTAAATAATAAAACTTTTTTCATAATTTAAAATGTTAAGATTAGTTGATTAAAATTAATCTAAAATATTTAAATTTCACAATAATACATTTAACTATTAGCTAAAAAATAAAAATCCACCCTTTAGAAGGTGGATTTTAGTAGTATTATTTTGTAGCTTACAGGAAGGAATACCCTAAGGCTAAGGAAACTACATTATTTTTACCATCGCTGTCTTTTACAACTTCATTAAAGCCAAAGTTATAGCGTGCATCTAAACGCACTCCAAAAGGAAAATCATATCCCGCACCTACAACTGCAGAAATATCACTTTTTTCAGCATTATCTTTTATTCTTACATGACCAATCTCAGCATAAATATCATCATCCAAAATAAAACCAAACTGTGGCCCAGCCTGAATATTCAATCCTTGCACTAAATAATATTTTAATACAATAGGAACATTCACATAATTCAAATCAAACTTTCCAGCATCAAACTTTGCGCCTTGTTGCGAATACAATACATCTGCCTGGATACCTACATTATCTGTAAATTTAATTCCCGCAAAAATACCTGCTTGAAAACCAGTTTTGTTAGAAAGATCATCTGCATCCGAAATACTTGCAAAGTTTGCCCCAGCTTTTATACCAAGGTCTATTTCCTGCGCAAAAGCGGTAGTTCCAATAAATACAGTAATAACTGCTACAATCAATTTTTTCATAAATAATGGTTTTTAAGTTTTTATGTTAACGCAAAGATACTTTTAATGTTTTGCTTTAAAATACATTTAGTTTTTTGTTAACTATTGTTTTTAATAGTAATATAGCGGAATGAAGTGGCAACAAATTTTAAAGGATTACCAAAATTACCTTCGCTTGGAACGCGGATTGTCAGAAAATTCCATACTGAATTATTCCTTAGATGTTAAAAAATTAATCCGTTGGCTAGCTATAAATGAAATACCTATTTCCCCTATAGCAATTTCTGAAGAAACCTTACAACAATTTATATATGAGATTGCCAAGCAGCTAAATCCGCGCTCTCAAAGCAGGGTTATTTCTGGATTAAAAGGCTTTTTTAACTATCTTATATTTGAAGACTACCGAAAAACAAACCCTTTAGAGCTAATTGAAGCACCAAAATTAGGAAGAAAATTACCCGACACCCTTGCCATAGAAGAAATTGACGCACTTATTAGCGCCATTGATTTAAGTTCAAAGCAAGGCGAACGAAATCGTGCAATTATAGAAACCCTTTACGGTTGTGGCCTTCGCGTTTCTGAATTAACGAGTCTTAAAATTTCCGATCTTTTTTTTGAAGAGGGTTTTATTAAAATTACTGGTAAAGGAGATAAACAACGCCTTGTACCTATTGGCCCCACCACCGAGAAATACATAACTATCTATAGGAAAGAAATTCGTGTACATCAACAAATCAGCCCAATGGCAAAGGATACACTTTTTCTAAACCAACACGGAAAACCATTAACCCGAGCAATGATTTTTACCATTGTAAAACGTCTCGTTGAAAAAGCAGGAATTCATAAAACAATTAGTCCACATACGTTTAGGCATTCATTTGCTACACACCTCTTAGAAAACGGCGCCGATTTACGCGCTATTCAGCAAATGTTAGGGCATGAAAGCATTACAACCACAGAGATATACACGCATATAGATCGTAAGCACCTTACAGAAGTTATAAACAGGTTTCACCCTAGGAAGTAAGTAACCTAGCCCCTAGGAGGGGAGATTCCACTGTTATAAAAAACAAAAAGCTCCCTACGGAGCTTTTTTATTGAGTATGAGTACGCGTTTCCCCTTTGGGGCATAGCGTCTTTATTTAGCTATATTAACCGCTCTCGTTTCACGAATAACAGTAACTTTCACTTGACCTGGATAAGTCATATCCGTTTGTATTTTTTGAGATATTTCAAAAGAAAGTTGCGCTGCTTTTTCATCACTAACTTTTTCACTTTCTACCATCACTCGAAGTTCTCGTCCTGCTTGAATAGCGTAGGCTTTGTTTACACCTCCAAACCCGAATGCAATATCTTCTAAATCTTTTAAACGTTGTATGTAAGAGTCTAAAACTTGGCGTCTCGCACCAGGTCTTGCGCCGCTAATTGCATCACACACTTGAACGATTGGCGACAATAATCCCGTCATTTCAATTTCATCGTGGTGTGCCCCTATTGCATTGCATACTTCTGGTTTTTCACCGTATTTTTCAGCCCATTGCATCCCTAAAAGTGCGTGTGGCATTTCGGTTTCGGTTTCAGGTACTTTTCCAATATCATGAAGCAACCCTGCACGTTTGGCAAGTTTTGCATTCAAGCCTAACTCAGCAGCCATTACGCCACAAAGTTTTGCTACTTCACGCGAGTGATGTAATAAGTTTTGTCCGTAGGAAGAACGATATTTCATACGTCCCACAGCTTTAATAAGCTCAGGATGTAATCCATGAATCCCTAAATCGATAACGGTTCGTTTTCCAACCTCTATAATTTCTTCTTCAATTTGTTTGGTAGTTTTTTGAACTACTTCTTCAATTCTGGCTGGGTGAATACGGCCATCTGTAACCAATTTATGAAGTGATAAACGAGCAATTTCTCTTCGAACGGAATCAAAACATGAAAGAATAATTGCTTCTGGCGTATCATCTACAATAATCTCCACACCTGTAGCAGCTTCAATAGCACGAATATTTCGTCCTTCACGGCCAATAATTCTACCTTTTACATCGTCACTCTCCAGGTTGAAAACAGAGACACAATTTTCAACTGCTTCTTCAGTCCCAATTCGTTGAATGGTATTAATAATTATCTTTTTAGCCTCTTGTTGCGCTGTCATTTTAGCTTCTTCCATAGAGGTTTGCACAAACGCCATAGCCTGTGTTTTAGCCTCATCCTTTAAGCTTTCCATCAATTGTTTTTTAGCATCATCGGCTGAAAGACTACTAATTACTTCCAATTGTTCTATTTGACTACGGTGTAGTTTATCTACTTCGTTTTGCTTTTTATTTAGTAGCGAAACTCTTTCAGAATAGTCGGCTTGTTTCGCTTCAAGCTCTGAATTTAGCTTTTTTGATTTTGCCAATTCACTAGAAACTTGCGATTCTTTATCCCGTGTTCTTTTTTCGGCTTCGGAAATCTTTTTATCACGATTTAAAATTACTTTTTCGTGTTCCGATTTTAACTCCAAAAACTTTTCTTTGGCTTGAAGTATTTTATCTTTCTTAAGTGTTTCTGCTTCAGATTTTGCCTCTTTCAGTATTGATGCTGCACTCTTTTTTGCTCCTTTTATAAGTCTTGAAGCATTATTGCGCTCCAGAATTTTTGCAATAAAAAAGCCAACCCCAATTCCTACAACAACTCCTACTACGGGTATTATTATTTCCATTTTTTGTTGAATTATATGTATAAAAAAGCCTACATCAATAAAATTATTTTGAATAAACTCCTTAAAATGAATGTTTAGGGCTAACAAGCTGATCAAGTATCCGCTCAAAGACGGCACGCTTTTACAACTTCAACTCACCCTTTTTAAAGAATTCGTGTTGAGTTTACCAAAAATTAATATTAATGTAGGCAGTAACCTTATTTAATTTAAAGAACGTTATGATAATTGCGCTTGCAGCAATCGATCCAAAACCTTAAGTTTTGCTTCGGTTTCCTGCGTATCGCTGGATTTATCAATTTGTTTTTGCTCTACCTGTGCGGCAAACTGGAGGGCACACATTGCCAAAACATCCTGTTTGTCGCGTACGGCATAACTTTGCTCGAACTTTTTTATCATTTCTTCTATCTTTTTGGCTGCCAACCGCAAGCCTTCTTCCTGTGAAGGGTTGATGGTTAAGGGATAAACCCTGTCTGCTATTGATAGTTTTATTTTTAATGGTTCGGCCATTGTTATATTTTTATTCAGAAAGTTGTGTGATACATTGATCAATTTCCCGAATTAGAGCGTTTATCTTGAGTTTAGTTTCTCGTTTATGTTGGTCGCTGCCAAGCATTGAATTTGCTAATTTTAATGAGTTGCACTTTTCGGCCCAAACTTCAATTTCACTTTGGAATTGTTGTTGTTTCGATTTTAAAACTGCGAGTTCTTCTTCCAATTCCGTATTGGCTTTTTTTAAATTCTCATGCCTTGCGAGCAGGTTGCCAATTCTATTTTCAAGAGAATCAACTATTTCAGAAAGATTACTCATTAAAATCTGTGTTCAATACTTCTTACACAAAGTTAGCATACCATCCCTAATAAGCAAACAGTTTTACATAATTTTTTGTAATATTGAAAAAATGTGCAATAAATCATTTCCACTCCCTTTATAATCCCTCCATATTCTTAATTTTACAGCATGAAGAATATTTTTTTAGTACTCCTTTTTAGTTGTGGAATGTCGTTTGGTCAAAACAATATTCCTATAGATTATTTTTCGAATCCCTTAGATATAGATTTAGTACTATCGGGTAATTTTGGTGAAATGCGCGCCAATCATTTTCACAGTGGCCTTGATTTAAAAACACAACAAAGAGAAGGCTTGCCTGTTTATGCCCCAGCTGATGGGTATGTAAGCCGTATTAATGTACAACATTTTGGATATGGCAAAGCACTTTACCTCCTTCACCCAAACGGCTACACCACTGTTTATGCTCACTTACGAAGTTTTGCAGGCGATATTGAAAAATATGTAAAAGATACACAATATAAAAAAGAGACTTTTGAAATAGAACTTTTTCCAGAGAAATCACTAATACCCGTTAAAAAAGGTGACATCATTGCCTACACAGGAAATACTGGTGGAAGTGGGGGGCCACACCTGCATTTTGAAATACGTGATTCTTCACAAAGACCAATGAATCCGCTGCTTTTCGGAATAGAAATACCAGATTCAAAAGAACCAATTGTCAGTGCGATATTTGCATATCCCATAGGCGAAGAGGCACATGTAAATCAAAGTCAAAACAGAACAAAACTAAGGCTGATTAAACAAAAAGACGGCAATTATAAAACCGAAAACATAAATGCATTTGGAAAAATTGGCTTCGGAATTACCACTTACGACCAACAAGATGGCGCGTCAAACAAAAATGGTTCCTACAAAATTGAAACTCGTTTCAATGGTTCTGAAAAATTTGAAGTGCTTTTTAATAAATTTTCTTTTTCAGAAACGCGCTATTTAAATCGCTATACAGATTATAATTATTATGAAACCAACCGAAGTATGGTGCAAAAGCTTTTTCGGGAAGAAAACAATCCCTTAAGCATCATTACCAAAGAGGATGACAACGGTTTTATAACCCTTACAGACAGTCTTCAATCCATATATACTATTGAGGTAAATGATTTTAAAGGCAACAGAATGTACGTTTCTGTTCCTATTGAAGGCAAAAATATGGAAATATTAGAACCAAAAAATATTGAAAAAACAGCAGATTATATATATGCAGACCACGCCACTTCAATAACCAAGGGTAAATTCAGTATTTATATTCCTGCAAATAGCCTTTATGAAAACACCTATTTAGACATTCAAGCCACTGGCGATGTTTTAAAATTTCATGAAGATGTGATTCCAATACACAGCAATATTATAATTACAGCAGACATTTCAGCATATACTGAAGCAGATAAAGACAAATTGTATATTGGAAGGTTAAATTATAAAGGACTCCCCGAGTATACTTCTACAACTCGAAATGGCGATAAACTTACAGGAAAAACAAGAACCTTCGGAAGTTATACGGTAGCGACAGATACTGATGCTCCAATAATAAAACCCATTAATTTTTCTGAAGGAAAATGGATTAGCAACCAAAATTTCTTATACCTAAAAATTACAGATGACCTTAGTGGAATTAGCTCATACAGAGCAACCATTAATGAAAAATTCATTTTGATGGAATATGATTACAAAAAAGACGTTCTAGTATATAATTTTAATGATAATGTGAATCTAGAATCTGAAAACAATTTCAAACTTATTGTAACAGATAATGTTGGAAATAGTGCTACATTTGAAGCAAAATTTTTCAGAAAACAACCCTAATCCTTGCTTTTGAAAACAATAAAACTACCGCTTACACTCCTTTTCTTTCTTTTTGCAACCGCTATGTTTGCTCAGAAAGCAGTAATAAAAGGAATTATTCTAGACGAAAATAAGATCCCCGTTTCTGGAGCCAATGTAATCTATAAAGACTCTGGAACTATTTCAGATTTCAATGGTTTTTATTTTTTGGAAGTCCCTTCAAACGAAGATGTAATTATTTCATTTTCGCATGTTAGTCATAAAAAAGTGCAAATCACCGTAAATCTCTCACCAAATGAGGATTACGAGCTTAATCCCGTGATGAATACCACTATCGAACAAATTAGTGAGGTGGTTATTTCTGGACGTGAAAATAAACGAATTGAAGGTGTAACCACAATTTCTCCTGAAGTAATCCGAAAAATGGTGGGCGCCAATGCAGGAGTAGAAAACCTTTTAAAATCACTTCCTGGGGTTAGTGGAAATGATGAACTCAGTACACAGTATGCGGTTCGTGGTGGAAACTACGACGAAAATTTAGTGTATGTAAACGAAATTGAAGTGTACCGCCCTTTTCTTGTACGAAGTGGACAACAAGAAGGCTTAAGCTTTGTAAATAGTGATCTTACTAGTAATGTTGACTTTTCCGCCGGAGGTTTTCAAGCGAAATATGGGGACAAACTTTCTTCTGTTTTAGACATTACATACCGTAAGCCTGTAGCTTTTGGAGCTTCAATTGATGCAAGCTTATTAGGAGCTAGTGGTTCGGTAGAAGGAATTTCAAAAAACGGACGACTTTCAGGAGTTTTAGGAATTCGGTATCGCGATAACAGCCTACTTGTTAACGCAAAAGAAACTGAAACCAACTATGAACCAAAATTTGCAGATGCGCAAACTTACCTAACGTATAAGTTTAATAATAAATTTGAGCTAAGCTTTTTAGGAAATGTTTCCATCAATGAATACAATTATAGACCATTAACCAGACAAACTAACTTCGGAACCATTACAGATCCAATTGCGTTACTTGTGTTTTATGAAGGCCGTGAGGAAGACAAATACAACACCTATTTTGGTGCGTTGAAGTCTACTTGGGTGGTTTCAGATAATTATACCGCTAAGTTTATTGGCTCCCTGTATCAAACTACCGAGCAGGAATATTATGACATCCTTGCCGAATATCGTCTGGGAGAAGTAAACACAGAAATTGGCAGTGAAGACCTTGGTACCGTAGAGTTTACACGTGGCATTGGCGGGCAACTTACACATGCAAGAAATGATCTGGATGCATTAATTTTAAACCTAGAACATAAAGGAAATCTTTCTCTTGAAGATAATAATATAGAGTACGGTATTAAATATACACGGGAAGACATTCGTGATCGTGTACAGGAATATGAAATTATCGATTCTGCTGGGTTCTCTATTCGTCCGCCAATATTTCCACCAAACAATCAACCATACGATCCAGATACCTCCCCTATTGAACCATATACCAACGTTCGTGCAATGAACGATACGCAAATAGACCGAATTTCAGGATATGCACAATGGAGCAGAAAAACACAGCTAGGAAGTAGTGAGCTATGGTTAAATGCAGGTATTAGAGCACACAATTGGACCGTAAGCGGAAAAGATATTACAAGTACCACACAAACGGTTTTTAGTCCTCGTGCGCAACTTACTTTAAAACCAGAGTGGGAAATGGACATGCTTTTCAGACTTTCTGGAGGTGTGTATCACCAACCCCCATTTTATAGAGAATTACGGGATTCTTCAGGAACTGTTCGCCCAGATGTAAAGGCTCAAAAATCGATTCATATTGTTTTAGGAAATGATTACAGCTTCCAAATGTGGGACCGCCCTTTTAGATTAAATTCTGAATTGTACTATAAAAACATAACCGATGTAAACCCATATACGCTAGAAAACGTACGAATTCGATACCGTGCGAACAATAATGCGGTTGCCTACTCCTACGGACTTGATTTGCGCTTAGCAGGTGAATTTGTCCCTGGAACGGAAAGCTGGTTGAGTTTTGGGTATTTAAAAACTGAAGAAAATATTGACGATCGAGGCTACATCTTTAGGCCTACAGACCAGCGCTTAAAATTTGGGATGCTTTTTCAAGATTACGTAAAAGTGATTCCTTCGCTTAAAATGTATCTTAACCTAACCTATAATACAGGCTTACCAGGTGGTTCCCCTAGTTATGCAGATCCTTACAACTATCAAGTGCGTTTGCCAGATTACAAACGTGCTGATCTCGGCGTAAGTTATGTAATTGTAGACGACACTAAGCTAAGAGACAGTGGTTGGTTAAAACCATTTAAAGAATTTAGTGTAGGCGCAGAAATCTTCAATATTTTTGACGTACAAAACTCTATCACAAACACCTTTGTAAGAGATGTTTACACCAAGGTTCAATATTCGATCCCAAACTATTTAACGCCACGAGTATTTAATTTGCGTGTAACTGCGAAGTTTTAGAGCCTTACTATTTTATTTAAAAGAAAGGAAAAGCATTTAAAAATTCTAGCTTAAATGCCGTTTTCAATATAATCCTTTAAAACATCAACCACATAATCAACATCTTCTTTAGTGTTGAAGCTAGAAAATGAAAATCTAAGAGAAGGTTTTTTCATATCTTCTTCTGAAAGAAAGGCTTTTAAAACATGCGAACCGCCTTCTGCCCCACTCTGGCAAGCACTTCCTTTAGAACACGCAATTCCTTTCAAGTCTAATTGAAACAATAATAACATTGCTTTTTCTGGGGTAATTGGCAAGCATACATTCAATAATGTATAGGTACTACGTGCATTATCATCGCAACTTCCATTAAATTTTAAATTGGGAATTGTATTGGAAAGCTGTTCTTTAAAGTAATTTTTTAATCCAATAATATAGTTGCGTTCCTCTTCTAAGTTTTGGTATGATAACTTAAGTGCTTCAGACATGCCGGCAATAGCATAAACCGCTTCAGTTCCAGCTCTCAAACCTCGTTCTTGTTGCCCCCCGTGAATTAAGGAACGCAATCCTGAGTTTTTTCTAATAAAAGCAAAGCCCGCTCCCTTAGGTCCATGAAATTTATGTGCAGCAGCAGCAGCAAAATCAATAGGAATTTCTGAAAAATCAAGCTCAAAATGACCTACAGATTGCACCGTATCACTATGGAAAAGTGCGTCATATTCTTTACAAAGTAGCGCTACCTTTTTTAATTCAAGGATATTACCAACTTCATTATTAACATGCATTAAACTAACTAAAGTTTTATGAGAAGTGTTAACCAAAAGTTCTTTTAGATGCTCATAATCAACATGACCACAATCGTCTAATTTCACAAAATCTATCTGAATAGCGTGTTCTTTTTCAAGCCACTCAATAGTATGCAATACGGCATGATGTTCAATTTTGCTTGAAATAATTCGCGTTACGCCAAGATCGCGAACAGCGCTTGTAAGTATTAAATTATCCGCCTCCGTGCCACCTGAAGTAAAGATAATTTCACTTGCAGAAACATTTAAAAATTTAGCGATATCTTTTCTTGCAGTTTCAAGTAAAGATTTAGATGACCTACCATAAGAGTGAGTAGATGAGGGATTTCCGTATTCGTTTTTTAAGACTTCAGCAATGTGGGTTATAACTTCATCTCTTAGCTGTGTGGTTGCAGCACTATCAAAATAAACTTTTTTCATTAGGCAAACTATTAAATAAAATTGGTCAGCATTAAATCTAGCGTACTAGGTAGATTTATTAGGTTGTTTGTTTGACAAAAATACATATTAAAATAAATTTGCCCACCTTTCAGTTAAAAAGAAATGCGTTACTTTGTGTTTTAAAAAAGTAACTATGAAGCATTTTTTTGCTATTCTTCTTTTTGCCATACTCCTACAAGGCTGTAATGACGGTGATATAATTGTAACCACCTTCAATTTTGACGATACAGATTTAAACAACTGTGGCGAAAATGGCGATTATGTTTTTTATAAAATAAATCCAGATAACCAAGAAAGCATTTCATTAAAATTGGCGGTTACAGACGTTCTTTATGAAGTGGAAGGTGCTAAAACTTATCAGCTAAACGGAACTTCCATTTTAGTAAATTATAGAAACTATGACGGTACCCTTGGCAGTAATTATTTTTGCAGTAGCATTCCACCTACATCACCCAATGTTACGGTAGATTATGTTGCGGTTTCAGGTACTGCGGTGCTAACCACTACTTTTGTCTATGAAGACAATGACAATGTGCCAGAGGCGTATGAAAGCACGGGTGATACCGATGGCGATGGGCTTTTAGATATTTATGATTTTGATGATGATGGGGATAATGTACCCACTGCCCAAGAATTAAATATTGATGACACTGATGATGACCCTACCACAAATCCTAAAGATACCGACGGTGATGGCGTGCCTGATTTTTTAGATGATGACGATGATGGGGATACAGTAATTACTCGTTATGAAGATAAAAATATGGATTTAAACCCTACAAACGATGTTACTGATGCGAATGTAGGCCCCGATTATCTTAACCGTGCGGTTGCAAATACCTATGAAGTTAAAACGTATCGAGAACACGAATATAAAATAGCTAAATCCGTTCAGATAACTTTGAAAAATTTAGTTTTGGTAAATGGTGAAGAACAAATCATAATAGAAACCCTAGACTTGGGGACTATTGAAAACGTTGAGATTTTAACAATAAAAATTACCCCGACGCTTTAAAATTAGGCTATTAATTTTTATGTGTTTTTACTCTGGTAAATATAAACTTCGGTAGCACCACGACCATATTTTTGGTAATCGGCATCATAAAATTTTACATTATCGTAGCGGTTAAAGAGGTACGCTAATTCAGTTCTTAAAACTCCTTCCCCCACACCGTGAATAAATACCACTTTCTGAATACGTTTAGATATCGCAAAATCTAACTGACGTTTTGCTGTATCCACCTGTATATTAAGTATTTCGTAGTTATTAAGTCCTTTGGTTTTTGGTAGTAATTGATTAATATGTAAGTCAACTTCCATGGGCGGCAAATTTCGCTCTTTGGGCTTAATTCGCTTTGTTTTTCCAGGTTTTTTATTCTCCTTATCAGTAATTATAGATGAATAATCCATTCTTGCTAATTCTTTTTTTGAAATAGAACCGTCTATAACGATAAGCTCTTCTTTTGAATAGTTAATTTCAAAACCATCTGCAGTTAAAAGTGTTATTTCATTTCCATTTACAGCAGTTACAACTCCAGAAATTGCATCATCTAGAACCGAAACCTTATCACCTTTATTCATAAAAATATGTTTTATTTCTTTTAAAGAAAATTTGGGAATGTCTTAATCCAAATTAAAATGTATAATATCAAAAATTACAGGCTTTTAACGACAAATAGGTTAATATTTACAATATTATCTTTAAATTTGTAGCCTATTAAATCTTTTTTATAGCCCTAGTAAAAGAGGTTTCTAAAATGCAAAAATATGAAAAGCCTACTATTAATCTCGATATCATTTTTAATATCTGGTGCAGCTTTTGCGCAATTGACTGTAAAACCTACTGCTGGTGCGGAAGATTCTTATGTATATGTTAAAGATCAAATTTTATTTGTAGACAATTATATAAACTTAACGAAAAACCCAACTGAAACTCTTGAAGCTAGTATTTACTTGCGTGGAGATGGGCAATTGATTCAAAGTGAAACTACTTCTACAAATACTGGAAGCGGATTTCTTTCTGTTCAACAAAATACCCCAATTACAAATATGTTTTCTTATTACTTATGGTGCTCTCCTGTCGGAAACCCAGTAGATGCGCCCTTAGTACCTGGAGATAAAAATTTTGGGGTTTTAAGCTTATACGAATCATTAAGCGGTACTACAGGCACAAATGCAGAGGTAGTAGAAACAACTACTGGTCGTGATGGAAGTGTTTCGCCTCTTACAATATCTACACGATGGCTATACACTTTTATGGAACCAGGAACAGAAGCAGAAGGCAACTATGTACGAATGAATAGCAATAATGCTGCGCCAGCTGGCTTTGGTTTTACTATGAAAGGGGTTGGCCCAGTAGGAACCTTAAACCAATTATACGAATTCCGTGGTAGACCAAATAACGGTAATTATACAATTCCAGTTCAAGGCCCCGATGGCTCTGATGCTAGAATGACACTAACAGGAAACCCATACCCTTCTGCATTAGATTTAAATCGCGTGTTTTACGACCCAGACAATAGTGCTCTGTCAGTTTTTTATTTCTATGATGAAGATCGCACGGTAGCTAGTCACAATTATGGTGATAAGCCTTATGGATATGGGGTTTATACACCAGGAACCAGCCAACCAGATACTACTATAGAACCAGGGAGCTATGTAAATGCACCTTTTTATATATGGACTGCTGGGGGCGGAAGTACTTCTACTGGAAGCAGTGGTAATCAGACAGTGAATCATCGTTTTGCCCCTATAGGCCAAGGAATTATGTTTGTAGGTACCGGAGCTAAAACGGATGTTATTATTAAAAATTCACATAGAAGGTATATTATAGAAAGTCCAGCTACCCATTCCGTTTTTCACAGACCTAGTAATGATGTGAATGGAGACAGAAATACTGAAAACAATCCTGAGGCACCAACGAATGTAACTGCCACTGCCGCAAGTATTTTAGCTGATCCTAGAATTCCACAAACACGTTTTCACATTGTTTTTGACGATGCATTGACAAGAGAAATGTTATTGACTTTCTCAGATCAATCTACAGATGGTTATGATCGTGGAATGGATGGTTTAAGTCCAATGGGCTTAGCTACAGACGCCTATTTTCCTGTTGAAAATAACAATGAACGTCGTCCATACGTAATCAATTCTGTGAAATACGATTTAGAAAAACAGATTCCTATTGCCTTTAAATTAAAAAATGCAACAAGTATTAAAATAAGAGTTGTTGAAGAAGTAAATAAATTGTACAAACAAATTTACCTTTTTGACAGAGAGCAAGACACCTATTTAAATATATCTATTAACGCAAATAAGCCTTTAACGCTTAACTTACCAGCGGGCACTTACGACAACAGATATTTCATTGTCTTCCGTGATCCAAATAATAAAAGCGACACTCCAACAAGTGAACTGGAAACAATAGAAGTTGTTCTTGAAAGTGTAGATTTCTTTCAAAACAACTCAGCACATCAATTAGAAATAAAAAATCCTGAAGGCTATACTATTAAAACAGCTTCTATATACGATATGGCAGGTAAGTTGGTTATTTCTGAATCAAACCTTGGTAACAATACCAAATATAATTTCTACACCGGAAATCTTAGTGATGGCGTTTATTTAGTAAAACTTATCACTGCTAATGATATTGTTATTGATTATAAAGCTATTATTCGGAATTAAAAAAGTGTTTCTTTTCGAAAATTAATCTCTTAAATAAAAAACGTCCCTGATTTCTCAGGGACGTTTTTTATTTAAACTTATAATTAATAGAAGCTATTCAAAACTTTTCAATGTTTCTATTATTATAGAAACACAATCCATCAATTGATCTTCATTCATAACTAATGGGGGTGCAAAACGAATAATATTTCCATGCGTAGGTTTTGCAAGAAGGCCATTATCACGAAGTTTAAGGCAAATATTCCATGCAGTATCACTATTTTCAGAGTCATTAATAACTACAGCGTTTAACAATCCTTTCCCGCGAACAAGATTTGCTATACTGCTGGTCTCGATGTATTTATTTAATTCACTTCTAAACTTTTCCCCAAGACGCGCTGCGTTTTCAGCAAGTTTCTCATCTTTAACAACACTTAAGGCAGCAATTGCTACTGCTGCTGCAATTGGGTTTCCTCCAAAGGTTGATCCGTGATTTCCTGGTTTTATAACACTCATAATCTCATTATCAGCCAATACTGCCGAAACAGGGTAAGCACCACCACTCAAAGCTTTCCCTAAAATTAAAATATCTGGCTTCACATTTTCATGATCAACAGCCAAAAGTTTTCCGGTACGCGCAATTCCAGTTTGTACTTCATCAGCAATAAAAAGTACATTATGTTTCTCACACAATGCTTTAGCTTGGCTTAAATATCCTTCAGAAGGAACGTAAACACCAGCTTCTCCTTGAATTGGCTCCACTAAAAAGCCTGCAATATTTTTGTTGCTTTCTAATTGTTCTTCAAGGGCAACTAGATTGTTGTATTCTATTTTTATAAAGCCTTTTGTGTAAGGTCCAAAATGGTTTCTCGCAACAGGATCATTACTAAAAGAAATAATAGTTGTTGTTCGGCCATGAAAATTATTTTCACAAACAATAATTTCAGCTTCATTCTCATTAATTCCTTTTTTCTCATAAGCCCATTTACGGCAAATTTTCAAGGCTGTTTCCACTGCTTCAGCGCCTGTATTCATAGGTAGTAATTTGTCAAAATTGAAAAATTCGCAAGCAAATTTCTCATATTTTCCTAGCATATCGTTATAAAACGCACGAGAAGTAAGCGTAAGTGTTTTGGCTTGTTCGGTCATTGCAGCAACAATTTTTGGGTGACAATGCCCTTGGTTTACCGCAGAATATGCTGAAAGAAAATCGTAATATTTTTTGCCATCCACATCCCAAACATATACGCCATCCCCCCTGTTCAAAACCACAGGAAGTGGATGATAGTTATGGGCTCCGTACTTGTTTTCTAAATCGATAGCTTTCTGTGAAGCTGTGTGTTCTAAAACTGACATAAGATTGTAATAATTTGAAGTAAAAATATATCTGATTCCTGCTTAATGGAGAGAAATCATCCCTGTATTGGCAAAATTAACGAATATTACCATCATAATAAAGCAATTACCTATTGGTTTACTTAGGCGTAAAAAAAATTAAAATAGTAGAGAAAAGGTTTTAAAAATATTTTATATTGAAAGTCAAATATAAACATCAATAATAGAACTCACCTACTAGAAAGTTTTAGTATCTAAGCTAATATTTTATGAAAAATTACCCACATATTTTTAACGATACCGGTATAGGTACTTGGAAATATAACGTACAAACTGGGGATATAGAATGTAATGAAAATTGGGCAAATATTTTAGGTTATCAACTTTCAGAATTAGAACCCATGACCTCCAAAAAATGGGCTGATTTATTCCATCCAAAATTTATAGATAAATCAGAGGTTCTTCTAAAAGAACATTTTGAGGGTAATTCCAATTTTTATCAATGTGAAATCCGGTTAAAACACAGACAAGGTCATTGGGTATGGATTATGGCCAAAGGGAGGCTTGAAACTAGAACTCCAGAGGGCCAACCGCTACTAATGGTGGGTACAAACCAGGATATTACTGAGAAAAAAAACACTGAATCGCTTTTAAAAAAATATCAAGACCTTTTAGACATCTCCAATAACGTAGTTAAAAGTGGAACGTGGGAAATAGATTTTTTAAAAAAAGAAACCACCTGGAGTGATTATACCAAAAAAATGCTGGATGTCCCTAAAGATTTCATTCCAGAGACAGAAAACACTTTAAACTTTTTTCCAGAAGGAAAAAACAGAGTTACAATTCTAAATGCAATAAAAACAGCGGTATACAAAGGAAGAAAAATTGATTTAGAACTTAAAGTAAACACCCATACTAATATTAAAAAATGGGTGAGAATTATTGGAGTACCAGAATTCAAAAACAAATCGTGTATTCGTTTGTACGGATTAATTCAGGACATAGACGAATCAAAAAAAATCCAGGAAGATACAGCAATAAGGGAAGAACAGTTTCGGCAAACCTTTGAGCATGCTTCTATTGGGATGGCCCTCGTTGGCTTAACAGGTGAATGGCTAACTGTCAATGAAAGCGTTTGTAAAATACTGGGATATTCTAAAAAGGAACTTTATAAAACAACTTTTAGAGAAATAACCCACCCCGATGATTTGGAAAAAGACCTAACGTTATTGGAAGAACTACTCCTTAGAAAACGCGAAAGCTATCATATGGAAAAGCGCTATTTCCGTAAGGATGGAGCTATCGTTTGGGTAAATTTATCAGTATCTCTAGTTAGAAATGATATGGGAGAAGCAATTCACTTTGTATCTCAACTACAAAACATTACTGAAAAGAAGGCCTTAATTGAAACAATGAAGGATCAAAACAAGCGGCTCATAAACTTTGCATACATCGTTTCACATAATTTAAGATCGCATACCGGCAATATAAGTATGCTCTTAGCTATTATGGCGTCAGAAATCCCCTATTTCTCTGAAAATGAGTTCTACGAAAACCTTAAATTAGCTTCTGAAAACTTAAACGAGACTGTTCAGCATTTAAATGATGTAGTAATAATAAATACAAAACTATACGACAACCTCGAATCTCTGAATGTACATACCTATATAGAAAATGCAATTGCAACCGTAAAAGGCTTGACTGAAACCTCTGATGTTACGATACACAATACCACGAATAAAAACATAGAAGTGTCCGCAATCCCAGCCTATCTGGATAGTATTATACTAAACTTTATTACAAACGCCATAAAATATCGTCATCCTAATAGAAAATCAATGATAGAAGTTTTTTCTGCTATTGAAGATGTTTATGTTGTTTTAAATTTTAAAGATAATGGGTTGGGGATCGATTTAGAAACGTATGGTGAAAAACTTTTTGGTATGTATAATACCTTTCACAATCAAAAAGATTCACGCGGAATAGGGCTCTTTATTACAAAAAACCAAGTGGAAGCTTTAGGAGGTAAAATAGCGGTTGAAAGCCAAGTAAATCAAGGCACAACATTTAGAGTCTTCTTAAAGAATGCAACTCATTAAGGCTGTAACCTATTTTTAATCACCCCTTTCATAAAAAAATGACTAGCATTCCCATAAGACAGTTGTTTAATATATGGTCCCTGTGTTTTTAACAAACTTCAATTAATTGTAAAAGGAAATTGACACGAAATAATAATTTTTAAATCTAAATCGAATATATCGTTTCATTTTCTAAAAACAAGCTATTTTTGCGCCTATGGCAAGACGAAATAACAGAATAGTTTTAGAAAACCTAGAAGTCATTGATGCAGGTGCAAAAGGAAAAGCAGTTGCAAAAGCTCCTGATGGTAGAGTGGTTTTTATAAATAATGCAGTACCTGGCGATACAGTTACGGTGCAAACTTTTAAAAAGAAAAAAGCTTTTTATGAAGCTTCAATAATTTCCATTTCAAAATATTCTGAAAAGCGTACAGAACCCCTTTGTCCGCATTTTGGAACTTGTGGTGGTTGCAAATGGCAAAACTTAGCTTACGATCATCAATTATTCTATAAGCAAAAGGAAGTTGTACAGAATTTACAACGTATCGGAAAAATTGAATTACCAGACATTCAACCTATTTTAGGTTCCGAAAAACAATATTTCTATCGCAATAAAATGGAGTTTTCTTTTAGTGATAGTAAATGGTTAACACTAGATCAGATAAAAAGTAATGAAGTTATTGAAAACCGAAACGCATTAGGTTTTCATATTCCTGGTATGTGGGATAAAATTTTAGATCTAGATATTTGTTTCCTACAAGCTGACCCAAGTAACGCAATCAGAGATTTTATTAAAGCGAAGGCGGAAGCCCTAAACCTTTCTTTTTTCAACACAAGAAATCAAGAAGGATTTTTAAGAACCTTAATGCTTCGCACTACTTCAACTGGAGAAGTAATGGTTTTAGTGCAGTTTTTTCATGAAGATGAAGAAAACCGCAAACTGCTATTGAGCGCTATCGAAAAACAATTCCCACAGATTACTTCCTTATTATATGTAATAAATTCTAAAGGAAACGATACCTTGTATGATCAAAAAATTGAGCTTTTCGCTGGAAGAGATCATATTTTTGAAGAAATGGAAGGCTTAAAATTTAAAATAAACGCTAAGTCTTTCTACCAAACAAACAGCGAACAGGCATATGAATTATACAAAATAACGCGCGATTTTGCTGGTTTAACAGGAAACGAATTGGTTTACGACCTTTATACCGGTACTGGAACCATTGCACAGTTTGTGGCAAAAAAAGCAAAAAAAGTTATTGGGGTGGAAGCAGTTCCAGATGCCATTGAAGCTGCAAAAGAAAATGCACAATTAAATACTATAAACAACGTAGAATTCTATGTTGGTGATATGAAAAAGGTTTTCAATGAAGATTTTATTAATACCCACGGCAAACCTGATGTTGTTATCACCGATCCGCCTAGAGACGGTATGCATGGCGATGTTGTTGCGCAACTTCTAAATTTAAATGCCCAAAAAATTGTATATGTAAGCTGTAATAGTGCAACACAGGCACGCGATTTGGCCCTTTTAGATTCAAAATATAAAGTTGTTAAAGTGCAAGCTGTAGATATGTTTCCACAGACACATCACGTAGAAAATGTTGTACTTTTGGAAAAACGCTAATTTCTTGTAAAGAAGAAGCCATTTAAAATATGCTTAAAAAAATAATTGTACTCATACTACTCATTTTTGCTTTTAAAAGCTGTACGAAAGATGATATCTGTCCAGATGGCACTGCCACCACATCAAATTTAGTGATTCAATTTAATGATATTATAAATCCATTAAATTCTAAAAATGTGGAAGTATTAACTGTTCTTACAGACAATATTGATTCTGTTGAAGTGGTAACCCGATTAAGCACCAATTCAATTACAATTCCACTCAACACAAATGCCGACACCACAAAATATATGTTCATTCGAAGTATAATTTCCACAACAGATACAATTGTGAATATAGATAAGGTAAGCTTTATATATCAACGAAGCGACGGGTACGTTAACCGAGCCTGTGGCTTTAAAATGGAGTTTGATAATTTAAGTTCCAATCTAGAAAACGAAGGAACCGAAAACTGGATTCAACAAGTAAGTGTAATTAGAGATACTGTAAATGATGAAAATAGCCCACACATTACTATGCTGCATTAGCATTTTTTGCTGCACACAGGTGATGTCTGCGCAGAAGAAAAAAGAAGTAAAAAAGGATACCGTCTCAAAAGTTGAAAAATTTGGGTTACGTGTAGGTATCGATTTAGCCAAACCATTACGAAGCGTACTGGAAGACGGTTATTCTGGTTTTGAAATTATTGGTGATTTTAGAGTTACCAAAAAATTTTATGCCGCTTTAGAATTAGGTACTGAAAAGAAGGATTGGATAGAACCGTACGTTACGGCAAAAACCAGTGGAAGTTATGCTAAAATTGGTTTTGATTATAATGCTTATGAAAACTGGTTGGGAATGGAAAACGCAATAACACTGGGTTTGCGCTATGGATTTTCCACCTTTGAACAAGAGCTTTTAAGCTACCGAATTTATACTGACAATCCTGCTTTCCCAACACAAACAATCAATACCCCTGAAATGTATAGCGGATTATCAGCACATTGGGCAGAATTTATAATAAGCATAAAAACTGAAATAGCCAACAACCTTTATCTTTCAATCAACGCACAGCTAAAAAGAAAGGTATCTGAAAAGGAACCTGAAAATTTTGCCAATCTATACATTCCAGGATTTAATAGAACGTATGACTATAGTAAATTTGGTGTAGGTTATGGGTATTCTATTTCGTATTTAATTCCGTTATTCAAAAAGACTGAAATTCCCAAAGATGATATTCTCAAATAAGTAACTAATTTTAGTATTTAAATGAAATTACTGTTTACTAGCCTTCCTACTTCCTTCATACATTTCGTAGCGCACTAATTTAGCCTCCAATTTTCCATTAAAAACCTTTATTTTCCTAGATGGGCGAAGTCCCACAAATTTTAATGCCTCCATATTTGAAGTTATCATCCACGCCTGTGTTCCTGGATACCCACGTTTTAGTGTATTACCAATAGAGCTATAAAAATTTTCAACATCACTCAACGAAATACGTTCATCGTAAGGAGGGTTAAAAACGATGTATAAAGGTTTGTCAATTTCTTTTTCACTTTCAAAGAAATCTTGCTGTTTTACTTCTATAAAATCGGAAAGGTTAGCACTTTTTATATTTTCTTTTGCTTTTTTAATAGCAAGTGAATCTGTATCAAAGCCGAAAATCTTATGAGGAAAATCTCTTACTTTCTTTAAAGCAGCTTCCTCTATCTTTTCATAAAGAGCAACATCAAAATCCGGCCAATTTTCAAAACCAAATTCTTCTCTATTTAAATTTGGCGGGATATTACAGGCTATCATCGCTGCTTCTGTTAGAATCGTACCACCACCACACATGGGGTCTAGAAAGTTACACTGTCCATTCCAGCCAGAAAGCATAATAATTCCAGCAGCCAGCACCTCATTTATGGGCGCTACCGTACGCTCTACTTTATAACCCCGTTTATGCAATGATTCTCCAGAGCTATCTAATGAAACCGTGCAAATATTTCTATCAATATGAACATTAATACGAAGTGTAGGATGATCTAAATCTACATCTGGGCGCACGCCTTCCCTATCGCGAAAACGATCAACAATGGCATCTTTTGTTTTTAAGGCTATATATTGTGAATGGGTAAAAACTTCAGAAAAAACTGTGGCATTTACTGCTAAAGTTCCGTTAACATCCATATAATTCTCCCAAGGCATCTCATAAACTTTTTTATAAAGATCTTCTTCAGTAAAAATATTAAAAGCTGTGATTGGTTTTAATATTTTAATCGCGGTCCTACAACAAAGGTTAGCTTTATACATAAACCCTGTATCACCTTCAAAGGAAACGTTTCGTGTTCCAATTTCAATAGAAGACGCGCCCAATTGACGAAGTTCCGTTGCTAAAAGCTCTTCCATGCCAAAAAGGGTCTTGGCTACCATTTTAAAATTCTTTACCATACTATATAAACAGATTTCCTGCAAAAATACAGTATTTTAGCAGGCCGAAACGATAAGTATGCAAAAAGAAAATGACAATTGGTATGCTTCGTGGTTCAATACCCGCTATTATCATCTGCTCTATAAAGATAGAGACCACAGAGAAGCAGCGTTATTTATGAACAAGCTTACCACCTATTTAAAACTACAAGAGAAAGATACAATTCTAGATCTAGCCTGTGGAAAAGGCCGCCACGCCAAATATTTATACAAGCAAGGGTTTAATGTCACTGGTATTGATCTTTCTAAAGAAAGTATTGAATATGCAAAACAATATGAAAAACCAGGACTACATTTTGAGGTGCACGATATGTGCCTACCATATCCTAAAAAATTTGACGCTGTTCTTAATCTTTTTACAAGTTTTGGGTATTTTAAAAATGAAATTGACAACCTAAATACCCTAAAAGCAATAAAATCTGAATTAAATAATACCGGAAACGCAGTAATTGATTTTTTAAATGTTGAATTGGCTATAAAAAATTTAGTGCCTACTGAGCAAAAAATAGTTGATGGTATCGTATTTCACATTGAAAAATACCTTGAAGATGGTTATATTATAAAAAACATACAGTTTAATGATAATGGAAAAGATTATTTTTATACTGAACGTGTAAAAGCATTGACTTTAGAAGATTTTAAAGCTTATTTTAAAGAAGCAAATATAAAATTAAAACAAACTTTTGGTAATTACCAACTCGAAGAATTTAACAAAGATACATCTGAAAGATTAATCCTAATTTTTAATTAATGAATTACTTACTACTTTTTTTAGCTGTTGCAGTGGGTTATATAATTGCCCGTTTTCTTAAGAAAAAAGAACTCCAAAACATGGAGGTATTTTTAGCATTTAGTGGTGCATTTTTACTTTCCATTACTGTTTTTGAGTTACTTCCAGAAGTATTTGAAACCCCTTCCAAAAGTATAGGTGTTTTTATAATGATTGGAATATTACTTCAAATATTCTTAGAATTTTTCTCAAAAGGAGCTGAACATGGTCATGTTCATCTACATACTGAAAATAAAAAATTTCCCTGGTTACTCTTTATAAGCCTTTGTATTCATGCGTTTATGGAAGGCTTTCCAATTTCTGAAGAAAATAATTTATTAATTGGTGTTATCATTCATAAAATACCTGTAGCCATAATATTGTCCTTCTTTTTCATTAGCGCTGGTTACAAACAACATATTACCCTTCTTTTTATATTCTTTTTCGCATTAATGACACCAATTGGAAATTTTATAGCTACTAATTATAATGCAATACACCAATACGAAACTCAAATTAGTGCAATAGTTATAGGTATATTCCTCCATGTTTCTACGACCATTCTTTTTGAAAGCTCTAAAAATCACAAATTTAACCTTACAAAAATGAGTGCCGTAATCATTGGTATTGTTATAGCATATTTACTATAAATATAATCTCTTGTAGCTTTTAAAGGATCTATTTATAATTATACTATCCAAGTAACAAGTTTTTAAAATTTTACTTTAACATGCCCCACTCTACTTTAAGGCGTGTTGTACTACAATATTAGTCACGCTGATCTTGCATAAGCGCGATAACATTTCCTCCATTCCCGTTAGCTAGCTCAGGATTGTAAATTGCAGCAAATAAATAGTCAGTAGTAGTTACCCACTACATATATACCTACTAGCTATAGTTATGATAGGTATTGGTTGCTACCGAGACTTCGGGTTCGATTTGGTTTTCTATTTTAAATTGGAAGGTGTTGCTAAAGAGTAGCACGTCAGGGGCTGCAATATAATTATGTAAAACACTAAGCTTTCGATGGGCTGTCTCTACTACCACGCTGTGGGAGTATTTAAATTAAAACCAAAAAAAAACCTTCATCAATTACATGATGAAGGTTTTAAAGGAAGGCGGCGACCTACTCTCCC
>NZ_JBDPMS010000003.1:0-190071 GCF_039831855.1 Aequorivita sp. Q41
ACAGATCCATTGTTAACTGCGCCAAACCCAGTAGTGAATATTGTATTCCAGAGTGGTGATACGGACAGTGATGGAGAGCTTGATGTAACAGAGACATGGATTTATACAGCTACCTCATATCTAATAACACAAGCTGATATAGATACCGGCAGTGTAACCAATCAAGCTACGGCTGTTGGAACACCACCATCAGGAAATGATGTAGAAGATCAGTCAGGTACAGCAATAGATAATGACGATGCTACGGTAATCGAACTATGTCAGGAGCCAGTAATTGCACTTATTAAAACAGGTGAAGTTGTTGATGTAAATGGAAATGGGTGTGCGGATGTAGGTGAAACAATTAATTATAGTTTTACAGTATTTAACCTTGGTAATGTTACCTTATCAAACATAATGATAACAGATCCAATGGTAGGTGTACAAGGCGGGCCAATTAGATTAGCTCCAGGTACAACAGATGCAAATACATTTACTGCTGTATACACCATTACACAAGCTGATATTGATGCTGGATTTGTGAAAAATCAAGCTACTGTAACTGGTATTGATCCATCGGGAGCTTCCGTAAGTGATCTATCTGATGATGATAGTGAATTAGAGAATGACCCAACTATTACTGAATTATGTCAGAATCCTCAAATCGCATTGATTAAAGTAGGTGTGCCAACTGATGAAGATGGGAATGGATGTGCTGATCTTGGCGAGACAATTTTGTATACTTTTAAAGTTAAGAATACAGGTAATGTAGAGTTGACTAATATAATAGTAACTGATCCATTAGTAACTGTTGTAGGAGGACCAATTGATCTTACTGCAGGAGCTGAAGATACTACAAGCTTTACCGCTGTATATACTATCACGCAGGCTGATGTAGATTTAGGATTTGTTGAAAACCAAGCTACTGTAGATGCAATTGCACCAAATGGAGATCAAGTAACAGATCAGTCTGATGATAATAGTTATTTAGAAAATGATCCTACAATAACTGGGCTTTGTCAAGATAAATCAATGTCTCTAGAAAAAGTAGGAGTGTTTAATGATGAGAATAGCAATGGATCTTCAGAAGAAGGTGAAACAATAACTTACACTTTCACTGTAACTAATACTGGTTCTGTAACTTTATACAACATAACAATTGCAGACCCATTGCCAGGTATTATTATTAGTGGTGGACCAATTTCACAACTAAATCCAGGGGAAGTAGATAGCACAACATTTACAGCTACCTATAGTATAACTCAGGAAGATATAGACAATGGCGAAGTTGTTAACCAAGCTGTAGTTTCTGGAGAAGACTTAGAAGGTAATGTAATTGAAGATGAATCGGACGACCCTAATGACCCAACCAATACTGATAATAACGGTGATGGTGAACCAGACGATCCAACTGTTGTAATACTTCCTTTAGTATTAGACACTACCTTTGAAATATTTAACGGTATTACTCCTAATGGAGATGGATTAAATGATTACTTCCAAGTTGTAGGTATAGAGAACTGGCCAAAGAACAATATGAAGATATTTAATAGATGGGGCATATTAGTTTTTGAGACCAATGGTTATGGAGGCTCAGATGGAAAACAGAATGTTTTTAGAGGTATATCAGAAGGACGTGTAACTGTTCAAGAAGATAAACAATTGCCAACAGGAACATATTTTTATATCCTTACTTTTCCCGAAGATAATCCTGGTAAGGATAGTTATAACGGATATTTATATATTAACAGATAGAAAAATCAAAAAATCCCTGGGAGGAAATTCCCTCCCAGGATTAAAATACATAACTATGAAACACAGTTATCTAACACTACTAATTTTGATTTTACTTGGCACGTTTACAAGTAAAGCGCAGCAGGACCCACAATACACACAATATATGTATAATACGCAGGTTGTTAACCCTGCATATGCTGGAAATCGTGAGGCATTAAGTTTTGGTTTATTATACCGAACACAATGGGTTAACTTTGGTGATGGGGCTCCTAATACGGGAACCTTCACAGTAAATTCACCCGTAGGGAACAATATGGGGCTAGGCTTATCTGTAGTAAATGACAGAATTGGACCCTCAGTTGAAACTAATTTTAATATAGATTATTCTTATAGTATAAATGTTTCAGAGTCTGCAAAGGTATCTTTTGGTCTTAAAGCAGGGCTAGATATTTTGGATGTAGATTTCAGTAAATTGAATATACTTGATGGTAACGACCCTTATTTTTCAGAAAATAATATTGATAATAAACTTCAACCACAGATTGGTGCTGGTATCTATTATAATAATGAAAAATTTTATGCAGGACTTTCCGTTCCAAATTTTTTGACCACAAAACATTTTGATAAAAGCAGTATAGAAAACACACAGGTTGAAACTACAGCCGCTGAACGTATGCATTATTTCTTAATAGCTGGATATGTTTTTGATATTGGAGAGAATTTGAAATTTAAGCCAGCAACATTGTTTAAAATGGTTAGTGGTTCTCCTTTACAAGCAGATGTTTCTGCGAACTTCTTACTATATGATAAGCTTACTTTAGGGGCAGCCTATAGATGGAGCGCAGCAATGAGTGGCTTAGTAGGCTTTCAAGCCACAGACAATATTTTCATAGGCTTTGCGTATGATTATCAAACCACAGATATTGAAGCATATAGTGATGGCTCGTATGAAATTATGCTTCGCTTTGAATTGTTCAATAGACCAGAACGAGTGCTAACACCGAGATTCTTCTAAAAAATTAAGATATGAATACAATAGTACACAAAATATTACTTCTTGCCATGGTGGTTTTTACTGCCGCTAGTTCCTTTTCTCAGCAGAAGGATATTCAAAAAGCAAACAAAGATTTTGATAAATTTGCTTATATAGATGCCCGGGAAATTTACTTAAAAGTAGTGGCCGATGGGTATGAATCTGCAGAGATATATAAAAAGTTGGGTGACACATATTATTTCAATGGCGATTATACAAACGCTGCAAAATGGTATGATAAACTAGTAAAGCAATTTCCTGACCAAACAGAAGCTGTTTATTACTATAGAGCTGGACAGTCTCTCAAAAGTTTAGGAAAGTATAGCGAATCTGATGCGCTACTAAAAGATTATGTGGTAAAAGGAGGAAAAGGCTTGGTCATCAAATCATACGAAGACGATCCTAACTATTTAAAAAGCATTGTTTTTAAAGCAAGAGATTTCGCTTTAGAAAAAGTAGGTGTAAATTCTTCAAATTCAGATTTTGGAACATCATTTTATGGAAAAGATAAAATTGTGTATGCGTCTGCTTCCAATAAAAATGGAGTGAAGGTTTCTGAATGGACAAATCAACCATTTCTTGATTTGTATATAGCGGATAGAGATGCCTCAGGTCAACTTAGTAACTCAACTAAATTGGGAGGAGATGTAAACACGCAATACCACGAATCTTCAACAACTTTTACCAAAGATGGAAACACTGTTTATTTTACAAGAAACAACTTTATAGATGGTAAAAAAGGAAAAGATAAAAATAAAACCATTCGTTTAAAATTATATAAAGCTACCAAAACAGGTGATTACAATTGGACAAATGTTGTTGAATTGCCTTTCAATAGCAAAGAATATTCTGTAGCACATCCTACCTTAAGCCCAGATGAAAAAAAACTGTACTTTTCTTCCGATATGCCTGGTACTTTTGGAATGTCTGATTTATGGTACGTAGATATTCTTGGTAATAATAGCTACGGAATCCCTGTAAATTTGGGGCCAGAAATAAACACGGAGGCTAGAGAATCATTTCCTTTTATAAGTGAAAATAATAATTTGTACTTTTCAAGTGACGGGCGCTCAGGCCTCGGCGGCTATGATATTTTTATAACTCCTTTAGATGCTACAGGAAAGCCTGGGGAAATTACAAACTTAGGAGCTCCGTCAAATAGTGATCAGGATGATTTTGGGTTCATTATTAATGAAAGTGATCGTATTGGTTATCTCTCTTCAAACAGAGGAGGCGATAGAGGTAGTATCGATGATGACATATATTTGGTAAAAGAAATATGCTCTATAACCATACAAGGAAAAGTTTTTGATGAAGAAACACAAGATCCTTTACCTGGTGCAACGATAAGTTTATTGGATGAAAACAATCAATTGGTTAGTCAAGCAACAGCCAAAAATGATGGGACATATAGTTTTGTAGGTGATTGCGGAACACAATATACCGTAAGAGGAGTAAAAGAAGGATACAATCCTTATGAGAAAATGATTGAAACTCCAATCTTATCCGGAACTATAGATGTGCCACTTCCATTAAAGCGCATCGGCCCATGCCCACCAAACGACTTGGGTTGCAAATTAAACCTTCAGCCAATTTATTTTGACTTTGACAAATCAAACATCCGTCCGGATGCTGAAATTGAACTAGCTAAAATTTTGGCAGCAATGAGAGAATACCCAGAGTTGATTATCCATATTGAATCTCATACAGATTCACGTGGTAATGACGAATACAATATGTCTCTTTCTGAGCGTCGTGCCCAATCTACCCTTCAATGGTTAATAGGAAAAGGAATTGATGCAGGCAGACTTACAGCAAAAGGATATGGCGAGTCGCAACTCATCAATCAATGTTCAAATGGGGTGCCTTGCACTGTTGAAGAGCACCAACTTAACAGAAGATCGATGTTTATAATAAAAAACTAATTATATAAAATTATATCAAAGCGCGCTCAATAGTTACTATTGAGCGCTTTTTGCTTTCTAAAAAGTTGCCCTTTTCGTACTTTTGGATCAAAATTGTTTCTAGATGAAAGAAGAACTGGTAGTGCTCGTAAATGAAAATGATGAAAAAATAGGATTAATGCCTAAGCAAGAAGCACATGAAAAAGGGGTGCTTCACAGAGCATTTTCAGTTTTTGTTTTTAATACAAATAATGAATTGATGCTTCAACAACGCGCATTACATAAATATCATTCGCCAGGATTGTGGACAAATACCTGCTGCAGTCACCAACGCGATGGCGAAACTTCTCTAGATGCCGGAAAAAGAAGACTGTTTGAGGAAATGGGGTTTATTACTGACTTGCAAGAAACCACGTCATTTATTTATAAAGCTCCTTTTGATAATGGACTGACTGAGCACGAACTAGATCATATCCTTATTGGTAACTTTGAAGGGGTTCCGAATATTAATATAGAAGAAGTCGCCGCATGGAAATGGGTTGGTTTGGAGGAGGTTAAAAAAGATATACAAGAAAATCCAAATCTTTATACTGCGTGGTTTAAAATTATTTTCGATAAATTTTATCAATATTTATTCGTATGAGCCTAACTATATATAGAAAAGCACATTTTAATGCTGCCCATAGACTTTTTAAAAAAGAATGGGATGATGCTAAAAACTTTAGTGTTTTTGGTAAATGTAGTAATCCACACTACCACGGGCATAACTACGATTTGGAAGTAGGTATTACTGGTGAAATTGATCCCGAAACGGGATTTTTAATAAACCTTAAAACATTAAGCGATATTATTAAAGAAGAAATTGAAGATGCTTTTGATCATAAAAATTTAAATATTGAAGTTCCTGAGTTTAAAGACTTAAACCCTACTGTTGAAAATATAGCAATCGTAATATGGAAAAAAATGAGAAATCGAATTGATTCGAAGTTTGATATTTCTATTAAATTGTACGAAACTTCTCGTAATTTTGTTACTTACAACGGTCAATAATGAGAAAGGACTCCCCGCTATATCCAATAAAATTTCAACCTATACTTAAACAAAAAGTATGGGGTGGTACTAAGCTAAATAGCTTATTTAAAAAAAATGCTATTGGAAATATTGGTGAGAGTTGGGAAATATCTGGTGTTGATGAAAGTGTTTCTGTAATAAGTAATGGTTCCTTAAAAGGAAAATCACTTAATTGGTTGCTAGCAAACTATAAAGATAAATTGGTTGGAGAAAATGTGTATCATAATTTTGAAAATACATTTCCCTTACTTTTTAAATTTATTGATGCTCAAGAAGACCTTTCTGTACAAGTTCATCCGGATGATTTTTTAGCTAACGAAAGGCATAATGCATTTGGTAAAACAGAAATGTGGTATATTCTAAACACCGAAGAAGACGCAAGGCTTATTTTAGGGTTTAAAGAAAACATGAATAAAAGCACGTATTTACATGCGCTTTCTGAGAAGAAAATTACAGAAATTTTAAATGCAATACCCGTAAAAAAAGGAGATGCATTTCTTTTAAAACCAGGAACTGTGCACGCTATAGGAGCAGGAATTGTCTTGGCGGAAATTCAGCAAGCTTCAGATTTTACGTACCGAATTTATGATTGGGATAGACCAGATACAAACGGGCAATTACGCCAATTACATACAGATTTGGCTTTGGAAGCGATTGATTTTAATACAACTAACGCAAAACTAGAATATTCTGAAGATATTAATGTGCCTGTTCAAGTTGGAAAAACAACTTTTTTTGAAGTAAATAGTCTTATTCTTTCAGGGAATTACAGTCGTGATTTAACAGAAATAGCTTCATTTACAGTTTATATGTGCCTTGAAGGTGCCGCTATAATTGAATGTGGCGGTTTTTCAGAAGAAATAAAAAAAGGAGAAACCATTTTAATTCCAGCACAATTTCAAAATTTAAAATTTACTGCAAATTCAGCAAGCTTTTTGGAAGTGTACATTCCTTAAATGTTCGTATCTTTGCCAGATTAAAAAATAGAGCGAATAAATAATAGCAATAAAAATAAAGAATAAAATGGCAAACGTAAGAGATTTAAAAAAAGATATAAACTATGTTTTAGGTGATATCATTGAGGCAGTTTATATTTGGGAACTGACAAATGCTGATAAAGATAATAAAAAAGCTGAAGGTCTTATTGACGAAGCAATTGTAACATTCGATGAGCTTATCACCAAAGTGAATCAAAAAGATGTTGAAAATAAAAAGAAACACTTTACTTCTATAAAAGCTGAGCTTGAAGAACGTGGTAGAAAGCTAATCGATAAAATAAACGCACTATAAAATAGTATCTATTTTTTTGCGATTTACTATAAAAGACTCCAATTCTTTACCGTATTTGGAGTCTTTTATTTTTGGTGCCAATGCCCTATAAACTGTGTCTAAATACTTTATATTGGCATTGTATACTTCACTTAACATTAAATAAGGAGCTACTTCTTGCTCTTTATGGTTTAAAGCAAAATTAATTGTCGCCAAGTATTTACTTGAAACCAATGTTTGTTGTTTTTGAGCTAAATCTTTAGTTAATGAATCATTATTGCTTTTCCCAGTTTTGAAATGTTGCTCAATTAATTCTAGATTCCGAGATACGTATCGTTGTTTTACTTTATTATACGCGCTGAGTAAGCTGTCGTTTTTTGAGCCTTTAACAATTGCAGCGCTTCCGAAATTTTCAAGATTTGTTTGAATATTCATTGCTTTGTTTTCTGCAAAAAAAGTAATGCGATCGTCGCGTAAAGTTCCGTCTTTTAACCTTACATATAAATAATAAATTTCAGGGCTTTCCACTTCTTCAGAAAAAGAAAAATTGGAGTTTCCATCTACAACTACTGAATCTACAGTGGTTAAAATCGTATCTTCAAATTTTTGGAGCAAGAGCACTCCTTTTTTAAGCCCTTTTACTGTTCCTGTAAGATTCATTTTTTTAGAATCGGTTGAACATGCAGTTAGCATTAAAAATATAAGTGTGGTTAAAAGAATCGTACGCATTTTGTCTTTTTTAAGGAGTGCAAAGATGAATATTTTTTTTCAAAAATTTTACGCTACAGACGCCAATTGCATAAGTACTGTACATAAAATTGCACCTACCGTCCCAATTGCATATCCAAACACAGCCAAGAGTACGCCAACAGTTGCTAATGAAGGGTGAAAAGCAGAAGCTACAATAGGAGCGGAAGCGGCACCACCAACATTTGCTTGGCTTCCAACGGCAAGAAAGAAATAGGGGGCACGTATCAATTTTGCAACAACAATCATTAATCCCGCATGAATTATCATCCAAACGAGACCAATTGCAATAAGCCAGCCGTTTTCAAAAATTAATGTTAAGTCCATTTTCATTCCTATACTTGCAACTAGAATATAGATAAAAACACTCCCAAATTTACTTGCACCAGCACCTTCGTATGATTTCACTTTAGTAAAGGAAAGTAAAACACCTATTATTGTTGTAATTGTTATCATCCAGAAGAAACTAGAATCTAGGAATGTAAAAATATTTCGTGTAATTCCTTTGGGTAGATCGTTCACGACAGTAGTGAAAAAAGAACTTAAAAAGTTTGCGCCAAAATGAGCAATACTGACTGTTCCGAAGGCAATTCCAGCAAGTATCATTAGGTCTGTTAAGCTTGGGTTTCTATCTACTTTTTTGGTGTAGCTAGATACTTTTTCCTTTAAACTTTCTATTGCAGAAGTATCTGCTTTAAGCCATTTGTCTATTTTTGCAGATTTTCCGATTCCGAATAAAATTACTGCCATCCAAATATTAGCCACCACAATATCTACAAATACCATCCCGCCATATAGTTTTTGGTTATATCCATAAATTTCAAGCATAGCGGTTTGATTGGCGCCACCACCAATCCAACTACCAGCAATTGTTGAAAGTCCTCGCCATACAGCATCTGCCTCTACGCCACCAACAGCTTCTGGATGCAATGTTCCTATTATTAATACTGCCACAGGACCCCCAATTACAATTCCGATAGTCCCCGTTATAAACATAATCAAAGCTTTTGGGCCTAAATTAAAAACAGCTTTTAAATCAATGCTTAGGGTCATTAAGACCAATGCGGCGGGTAAAAGATATCGGCTCGACATATAATATAAACTGGACGAGCCAGTTGTTGTTTCACCATTTTCAGAAACAGTAACCCACTCAGGAGCGATAAGTCCGGATGTAGTAAAAAGTGCAGGAATTAAATACGCTATAAATAGCGCTGGCACAATTCCATAAAATTTACTCCAAAACCCTGATTTTTTGGAAGCTGTGTAAAAAATAAAGCCTAAGGCTATCATTAAAACACCAAAAACAATAGTGTCGTTGGTGAAAAATGGAGTCGTGTCTTTGATGATTTCGATGGTAGAATCTTGCATTTTGATGGTTTTGATGCAAAATACAATTATTTTTTAATTTGATTTATTTTTTAATGAAATCACTGATAGTATTAATTAACTCAGGCATTACGGGAAGATTGTAGCTGTTGTATGACTTGCTGTTTTCCAGGTCATTCCCTTCAATTTTCTTAAATATGTGGTTCATGCCTGTAATGATTTTATATGCTGCCTCAGGTTTTGAGGCTTTTAATAATTCTGCTTCCGAAATTTCGACTTGTATATCTTTATCGCCTTGTATAATTAAAACTGGAATTGTCAATTTAGCGATTTCTACTTTTGGATTATATTGCATCCAAGTGTAAACAAAAGGTTGTATTTCTTTTCTAAAAATAGAAGCAACACCATCACTATAATTAAGTGCTATACCATTTGCGCGAAGATCATCAAATGCTGTTCGGGCATTGTCAACCAATCCAGGAGCTTGTTGTGATAGTTGGTTAATAATAACATCATCGATTTCTTGCCCTACACCCGCGATAGAAATAAATCCATCGGCTCCATTTTGAGCTGCAACCATCCCTACAAGCGAACCTTGACTATGGCCTATAAAATATATTTTTGAGAATCTTTTGTCTTCTTTAAAATGTTCATATACTGCAATTGCATCCTCGATAAAATCACTAAAGCGAATGTTTTTTTCGTTGATAGAACGCTGCTTCATCTGCTTAACGATTCTTTTATCGTATCTAAAACTGGCAATTCCTTTTTTATAAAGTCCTTCAGCAAGAAACCGTAAAGAGTTATTTACAACCATTTGTTGGTTGCCATTTCTGTCTGTTGGTCCACTTCCACCAATTAGGATGGTTAATGGTAATATATCTGAATTGTTAGGAACGATAAGGGTTCCGTCAATTAGGGGAGTGATGCTTATATCTTCTGAATTAAAGTCTGAATTTTGAGAATTTACTATTCCAAAAAAAAGAAAAAATACAATGAAGATAGTTTTCATATTTATACGTTTTTAAAAATGATTTTCTTTAGTATGCTTTAACAACGAAAGTAGAAATATATTGCTTTTAATGCTTTCTTTTATGGTCGTTCAGGATTTTTTATAGCTATTACAAGGTTGTGAGAATTAACTGAAATTTCAAGTTTTTACTTCTTGAAAAATTATTTAATACTTTTTTAGGTTGCGCATACTATCTTTGTAAAAGTTAATTCAATGAAAAATTTTAATTATAATGAAAAAAATCACAGTAGTAGTATTAGTTGCAATGTTTGTGAATACGCTTTGCGCAAACGAAGATTGGGGGAAGACGGGGCATAGAGTAGTAGGTGAAGTAGCAGAAAAACATTTAAGCAAAAAAGCTAAAAAAGGAATTTCTGAGTTATTAGGAGGTCAATCTTTAGCTTTGGTTTCAAACCATGGTGATGATATTAAAAGCGATCGTCATTATGACTCTTTTGGTCCTTGGCATTATGTAAATTTTCCTTTCGGTGAAAAATATGAAACAGCTCCAAAAAATAAAAAGGGAGATATAATTCAAGGAATTAACACCTGTATTTCTATTCTAAAAGATGAAAAAAGTTCAAAAGAGGACAAGGCTTTTTATTTAAAAATGCTTGTTCATTTTATTGGGGATCTTCATCAGCCACTGCATATTGGGTTGGGAGAAGATAAAGGTGGAAATGATTTTCAGGTGCGTTGGTTTAATGAGGGTACGAATTTACACACTGTTTGGGACTCTACATTATTGAATTTCTATGATATGTCTTATACCGAATTAGCTGCAAATACAGATGTACTTTCAAAAGAAGAAGTTGCGGAAATACGTAAAGGCACTGTCTTAGATTGGATGTATGAGAGTCGATTGTTGTGTGAGGATATCTACCAAAATACCGAAGTTGGGGAGAAATTAAGATATGACTACGCTTATAAATATATGGATGTGTTACGGTCGCAACTTCAAAATGGAGGTATTAGATTGGCAGGGCTGCTAAATGAGATTTTCGGTTAAATAATGCTTTGATGCTTTTTAGGTGTATAAGAATGCCCAATAGATTAATGCAAACTGTAGTGGTAGTCTAATAATTAAAGCCCATTTTGGGAGCTTCATTGCGGCTTTTTCATTTTGGAGCATATAAATATGAACAGGTATAAATAATAGTAGTAGGACTATTATAAGCCAAGCGGCAGTTTCGACTGTGTTTTTGTTCATGATCATAAACCCTAGTACCATTTCTGCAACACCACTAAGCATTATTACAGAACTATGCGCAGGAATATAAGGAGGTATGATGCATTCATACATTTTTGGTTTTCGAAAATGATTCATACCAGCAAGTACAAAAAATACTCCTAAAAGATATTGGTGCCAAGGTAACATATGGGTAGTTTTAGTTTTTAAAAGTAATCTTTTTTAAAGCTTTGTCAAACTTCATTTTATTAAAAAGTAAAAGCCTTCTTATGGAACCATAAGAAGGCTTTTTTATAAAAGCAAATAATAAATAGAGTGTTACTCTTTAATCAAGCGTTTTACAGTACTTGCATTATCACCACTTATCTGAATAATATAAATTCCAGCAGCAAGTGAAGATACATCCACTGCTTTTTGGCCTTGCATTGTGCGAAGGTCAACTTGGTTTACAAGTTTACCGTTTATATCATAAATCATCATTTTTTCTAATGCTGTATTGGTTTTGTTTACAAGGTTTACCATGTTATTAGCTGGATTAGGGGAAAGTGTTATACCTGAATCCAGATTGTTTGATTCTGCCCCCAGTGTTGTGTCTACGGTAAGGACGAAGCTACAAGTAGACTCATTGCCATATTCATCTTCGGCAGTAAAAGTAATGGTGTGTGGGCCATCAGGTAATGCTGTTCCAGCTATAGGATTTTGACTAGTAATAGTTACAGGGGCTGTGCAATTATCGATTGCGGTAGCTTCACCAGTAGCAAAGTAGTCGGGGATAATATAGAATAAATTCCCAGATCCTGGATCTACAATTTGATTTGCAGGACACGTAATCACTGGCGCTAAAAGATCTACCACGGTAATATCAGTCATGCAAGACGCAAGATTACTGTAAACATCGCTTACAAAAACGGTGACTGAAATAGTTGTGCCTATGTCTGCGCAATTTACTTCAGGAACATCTACTGCAGAAGTGCCAATACCACAGAACTCATCGATTGTATCAATAAGGCTTAGTGGGTCAATGGTAGCTGTTCCGTCTGCGCCTAATTCAATTTGAACTCCAGCCAAACAGGTAATTACAGGTGCAATATTGTCAATAACATTTACAGTTACAAAACACGAGGAAGCATTTCCATTTGCGTCAGTAGCTGTTATTTCAACTTGGTTTTCACCCACATCAGCACAGCTAAAGTTTATTCCTGAAGGAATAGTTATGTTATAGTTAATGCTTCCATTCCAAATACGAGGCGTAAAGATATTGCCGGTAAATATACCAGCAACAGCCGAGCCTAAGGATAATGAAACTTCTCCATTATCATAACACTGGTTGCCAGGGCAGCCAGTGCCATTTGTGTAGAATACCGTGACATCGAGTATAATTGCGATTCCATAAGTAGTATTTGCAGAAAGGGTTAAAGGGGAATCAAGGAGTGCATTACTCGCTATATTTGTTCCCATCCCTGTGCCACTACCTGATGCAGCAGGTGCTCCCCATGCTGTGGCATTGGTTTCATTGCCAACATATGAACCTACTATAGTGTATAAGTCTAAATTAAAGGGGGTTGTTGCGTTGGTGTTAATATCAATGTCTGTAATTTCAATATCATTTGCTCCAACTGTAAGGTCGTATAAAACAGTCCAAGACGCAGCTCCGTTGTTATTGGAAGTAAGTGTAGTTGTGATTGAATTTGAAGAGGTGCCGCCACTACCAGGGGTAATGGTATAGCTACAAGCCTCTTCAACACTTACTATAAGATCCATTGGATCTACAGTTGCCGTTCCATTTGCGTCAAGAATAACATCATAAACTCCGCTTATACAGTTTATAACAGGTGCGGTGATATCTTGAACAGTAATGTTTGATGTGCAGCTAGAAATATTTCCTGCGTCATCTGTAATTTGGAGGGTAACCTCATTAACTCCAATATTACTACAGTCAAAAATCCCTGAAAATGGCGCGGATTCTAGTGTTGAATATACGATTTTTCCATTAAAATTTCGAGGTTGAAAAGTTGTTCCAAAGGGATATGATTTTGCGGCACCTTCATACACTTTTAAGTTTGTATCTGAAGCATAAAGGTTGCCAACAGTAGTTCCGCCGGAATATATTAATGATCCAGTAGCGCTGGTTACATAAAAAGCAACTCTGTTTCCAGCGGCAACTTCAATGCCTAAATCTAAATTTAATGGTGTGGGTGTGCCTGCTCCTGATGAAGTAGCGCTCGTAGTCGCTACCAAGGTCCAATCTCCTGGTGTTGTTGCAGATCCAACCCAGGTACCAGTTTTAAAATAAACTTCAATTGTTTGTGTTGCCCCTGTTGGCATATTAATGTCAAAAGAGTTAATGGTAAGATTATTTATTGGTTCAAGATCAAACATATTTCCTCCTTGCGTTGTAGCACCGGCAAAAGATGTGGTTAAGCTAGACTGAATAGCTTGTACGGCTATTAAATCATACGAAGCAATATTACAATTATCGGTGGATCCGTCATTTATATCGGCTGCAACGATTGTTGCAGTACTGGTTGTAGGATCAAGATCTACGGTTATGTTTTTACAAATAGCTATTGGCGCTTCATGATCTTCAATGGTTACTATAAAATCGCAAGTAGCAGTATTGCCATCACTGTCAGTTACAGAAAGTGTTACGGTCGTGTCGCCAACAGGGAAGGTGCTTCCGCTCGCTGGGGTTGCAATAATATCGCCAGAAATATCACCGTCTTCTCCATCAATTGCTATTCCAGTAAAGGTTACTACGGCACCACATGTTCCAGCGTTATTGGGCTCAATAGTAGTAACAGGACATGTTAGGCTAGGAGGAGTGATGTTCGGAACTGCTACAACTCTTAAGTCAAAAATAGCTTTGGGGTTTGCGGGAACAGGACCAAAATAAAAGTTACAACTGTTTCCGCTAACTGCTGTAGATCCACAACGGCTATAGGTGTCAACTCCAAATCCAGTTTCAGCGGCAGTTCGTGTTCCAATTGTGCGGCCGGAGTTTCCAGCTAGCCAACCAATATTAGTTGTAGAAGCGTTTAATACTACTGCAATTTCATTATCAGCTTCACCTGATAGGTCAAGTCCTGCGTAGGAGAATGTTACTTGGTGTACTTGTGTTGTTGGTGTTACTGTTAGAGTCTGGCTGGAGCCAGGTATTAAAACTCCAGGACCACTATTACAGTCTGACCCATTAAGCCCGCTTGTATTACAGGCTGTGTAAAGAGTGAGGGTTACATTGTAAGTAGCCAAGGTGTTGGCTATGTCATAGAGTGAAACAGTGATTTCTTTGATGAATCTGTTGGTTCCGGCCATGCCTATTCCGTCGCTAGTTCCTGTAGATATAGCGGGTGATATTGCAACATAGCTCGTAAAGTCGTGCGTAGTTTCATATATAGCTTCTAGCGCACGTGTGTTACTATAAGGTTGGTACGAATGTGATTTTAAGGCTTCCTTTGAAACAGGAAAAACTTCATTTAATTGCTGCGCATTAATCTGCCATGTAAAACATGTAATTACACATAGAAATAATGCTCTGGTAATATTCTTCATAGTTAAATAAATTTATAGTTAGAGCACTAAATGTATGTTAAAGTTTCTATACTTAAGATGTGATTTTTAGTAATTTATGTTAAAAAATAAAATATTTTTAACAATAGTGTTAAAACAATAAGATACCAATAAAATAAGCCATTTCCAAAGATTTGGAAATGGCTTGCATAAAAATTTAGTAGTACTATTCTTACTTAATCATCTCGTAACTGCGTTTTATAAACGCAGAAAGCTCTTCTCCTTTAAGTAAATTTTTACTCAATCTTGCCAAGTCGAGCGCTTGATTTACCAAACGTTCTTTCTTTTTAGCAGTTTTAGTTTGAAGGATATCAGTTACTAAGGCGTGATTTGTGTTAATTATTAAATTATACATTTCGGGGAAATTACCCATTCCAAACATACCGCCACCGCCGCCAGTTTTCTGCATGTCTTTCATTCTGCGCATAAATTCAGGTTCTGTAATTATAAAAGGATTAGAATTACTGTCTAAAGCTTCTAATTGTACGCTGAATTTTTCCTTAGGAATAAGGCTGTCTAAATAAGTTTTTAGCGCTTCTTTTTCCTCATCCGAAAGCTTCGAAATCTGTTCGTCGTCTTTTTTGATAAGATTTTCTATGTGATCGCTATCAACACGTACAAATGAAATTTTATCATCGCCACCTTCTAGCTTTTGGAACAAATGTGCTACTATTGGTGAATCCAATAATAAAATTTCATAGCCTTTATCTTTTGCAGCTTCAATATAAGAGTGTTGTTCTTCCTTATTTGATGCATAAAGAACGACTAAGTTTCCTTCTTTGTCTGTTTGTGTCGTTTTTATCTTTTCTTTTAATTCAGAAATGGTATAAAATGTATCTTCAACAGTAGGGTATAAGGCAAAATCTTGTGCTTTTTCAAAGAATTTATCCTCCGTAAGCATTCCGTACTCAATAACGATTTTAATGTCGTTCCACTTTTTCTCAAAACCTTCACGGTCACTGTTAAAAAGACTTTTTAGCTTATCTGCAACTTTACGTGTAATATAGCTTGAAATCTTTTTTACAGCACCATCTGCTTGCAAATAGCTTCGTGAGACATTTAAGGGAATGTCTGGACTATCAATTACACCGCGTAACATGGTTAAAAACTCAGGGACAATTCCTTCAACATTGTCCGTTACAAAAACTTGGTTTTGATAGAGTTGAATTTTATCTTTTTGAACGCTCATATCGTTCGTCATCTTTGGGAAATATAGAATTCCTGTAAGATTGAACGGATAATCAACATTTAAATGAATATTAAAAAGCGGTTCCTCAAATTGCATTGGATACAATTCTCTATAAAAGGAACTGTAATCTTTATCTTCTAATTCTGTTGGCTGTTTTGTCCACGCTGGGTTTGGATTGTTTATAATATTATCCACTTCTTTTGTTGGCGCAGCGTCTTCTTCTTTTGCATCTTCAGGCTTTGGAAGTGTTTCAGTTCGCGTTCCAAACTTAATTGGGATTGGCATAAACTTGTTATACTTAACCAATAATTCGCTAATGCGATTTTCTTCCAAAAACTCTGTAGAATCTTCGGCAATGTGAAGAATTATTTCAGTTCCTCTTTCCTTTTTATCAGCTTTTTCTAAAGTGAATTCTGGCGACCCATCACAAACCCAATGCATGGCAGATTCATCTTTAAAACTTTTAGTGATAATTTCTACTTTTTCGGCTACCATAAAAGCAGAGTAAAAGCCTAAGCCAAAATGCCCAATAATCCCAGCATCTTTTCCGTTTTTGTCTTTGTACTTTTCAATGAACTCTTCCGCGCCTGAAAATGCAATTTCATTGATGTATTTTTCAACCTCATCCTTTGTCATCCCAATTCCTTGGTCAATGATGCGAAGTTGTTTGTTTTCTTTGTCCAACCTTACTTCAATCTTCGGGTTGCCATATTCCACACCATCAGCTTCGCCAATATTAGCTAGGTGTTTCATTTTTAAAGTTGCGTCTGTTGCGTTTGAAATTAATTCACGAAGAAAAATTTCATGGTCACTGTATAAAAACTTTTTAATCAGCGGAAAAATATTGTCCACTGATACATTGATAGTTCCTTTACTCATTTTTTATTTGTTTATTAATTATTGCTGTTTAAAGTAATAGGTAATAGTCAAATAAAATACCAACTAAGCAAATGCTGACACCTTGTCACAGAAAATGACTCTTTTGGTTGCAAATAATGTGTTTAAAGCTTTTGCTGTAGAATAAATACGTTGCTAAGAGAGGCTAACTTTTTGATCGTGAATGCTCTATTTTAAAATGCTACAACTGCAATTAAATTTTAACAAAACTTTGTTTAATCCTTTAACAACTAGACTAAACAAAGTGTAGTATCTTTACAGTAAATAATCGAATATAAAATTGCTATGAAAAAGTGAAATATTCCATTATTTAATTGGTTAGGTTGTTTAAGAAGGGCGCATTATATGCGCCCTTCTTTGTTTTATTTATTAATTTCCGGAGAAACATTTAAAGCTTTAATATCTCGATTTTTTACATACGTTTCTAGCCATTGATCTTGCTCCCAAAGCACATGAAGAACACTTTCCTTAGCACTATAACCGTGACTTTCTTTTGGAAGTAACACTAATCTTGCAGTTGCTCCCAATCCTTTTAAAGCATTAAAATAACGCTCACTTTGAAGCGGGTAGGTGCCCGAATTATTATCTGCTTCTCCATGAATTAATAATAAGGGTGTTTTCATTTTGTCAGCATGCATAAAGGGCGACATTGTATTATAGGTTTCTGGAGAATCCCAATAACTTCTTTCTTCACTTTGGAAACCAAAAGGAGTTAGGGTTCTGTTGTACGCTCCACTTCGAGCAATACCTGCAGCAAATAGATTGGAATGGCTCAATAAGTTGGCTACCATAAAAGCACCGTATGAATGCCCGCCAACACCTACGCGATTTCGGTCTATATACCCCATTTCATCTACTGCATCGATAGCGGCTTTCGCATTGGCAACCAGTTGTTTTCTAAAGGTGTCATTTGGTTGTGCATCGCCTTCTCCTACAATCGGGAAAGCTGCGTCATCCAAGACTACGTAGCCTTGTGTAACCCAATAAATTGGCGAACCGTAATATGGATAAATAAATTCATTGGGGTTTGTAGTGTTTTGAGAAGCACTCGCTTTGTCTTTAAATTCACGGGGATATGCCCAAAGAATCATCGGCATTTTTTCTTTTTTTTCTTGGTTATAACCTACAGGTAAATACAAGGTGCCTTCAAGCTCTAAGCCATCCTCTCTTTTATAGGTAATTACCTCTTTATGTACATTTTGAATGCTTTTAAAAGGATTTTCGAAAGAAGTAATTGGTGTTAAATCATTTTCTTTAAAAATATTTCTAAAATAATAATTAGGATATTCATTTTGGGATTCTATTCGAACTAAAATTTTTCCTTTCTTCATGCTGATTGCAGAATTAAGATCTTCTAACTTATCGGTGTATTTGGATTGATAGATACGCTTTGTTTTTTGTGTTTTTAGATTTAATTCATCAATAAAAGGAAATTGTCCTTTGTCTGAAAATCCATCACCCATTAAAAAAGCATTGCCATTTTCTATTTCAAGAACTCTTTCATCAAAATTATTGCGTGTGGTTACAAAATTTCCAGGGTCGCTGTAGCTATCTTGGTAATTTCGGTCGTAAATAATTTTTGGTGTTTCTGAAGCATTTGAAGGATTGAAAATATACGTTTTGGTATTTCGGTCATTCCACCAATAATCTGATGCAATTGCAACTTTATCATTCCCCCAAGTAATTCTGGAATAGCGATTTTTAGTTTTTAAAAGCAATTTTGCTTCACTAGTAAATGGGGCATCCATTTCATAAACAGCATCGCGATGCGCTACTTTAACCTCAGGATCTCCATTGTCTAAAGCTTCAGCCCAATACAGCGTTGCGGGTTTATCTGCACGCCAATTCATACTTCGTTTTCCAATTCTGGTTGCCATAAAACCCTTAGGTTCTACTTCATTTAACGGAACGTCATTTACTTTTTTAATTAATTTTCCTTCTGTATTGTAAATATTGCTTTCAAAAGGAAAACGGTAATAAGGAACAATATATGAAAATGGGCGTTTCAAGTGGTTAACCATTACATAATTGCCATCTGGAGAAAAGTCAATGTCGTCGTACATTGCAGGGGGTAGAAAATTTAGTATAGTGCCATCAAGAGTAATTTTTTTTACTTCGGAAAGCGCTAATTGTTCAAAATTATACTCGTCATTCGGACTACTTAACAAATCTTGGTAGGTTCTATTTTGGGCTTTTTCACCATCGCTAACCGTTACGGTTGGGCCTTCAGGAACAGCTTCGGTAGTATTTATTAACTCTTTTCTATTATTCGGAATCATATTCACCAAAAGTGCGCTACTATCTTTAAACCAATTTATGGGATTGCCCATATTTGCATTTACTTTTAAAGTACTAAGTTGTTTTGAAGTGCCTTTTTCAATGTCGGCAAACCACAGTTGTACGTCATTTTGGGTAGTGTTAAGAAATGCAATCAATTTTTGATTTGGAGAAATATTAAAGTTTGAAAGACGGCCATCTTCTGGAAGCCCTGCTATTGGTCGCGCATCTTTTTCGGTAGCTTTTTTTACTTTTATAGTATTATAGTAGGTGGTTCGGCTACCAATATTTGTTTTAGGATTTATACGAAGCCCGCCCAACCTTAATTCTGGTTCAGAAAGTTCGGCAATAGATTTATATGCATCGCGATAAAAAAGTACTACGTTTTCTCCATTACTATCAATCCAAACTGAAGGAGCCAATGGAGCATCTACAAGTTCTAAAATTTCTTTAGGGGGTTCTTGATAGGTTAATTTTTCTTGAGCAATAAAATTTCCCGTAATAAGGAGTAAAGCAATAATCGCACTGATTTTTTTCATAATTGTAGGTTTAAGGCTTAAAGATATTCAAAAAAATGAATACATAATTTGTTATGCACGCATACTATATAAATTAAAATTTCTTTCCCTGCATTGTAGTATATACTTATCTTTCCCTCCTATTTAAAATTGAAATAAATGTACACTTCTAGAATTACTGGTTTAGGGCATTGTGTTCCTGAAAATGTGGTCACCAATGATGATCTGTCAAAGTTAATGGATACAAATGATGCTTGGATACAAGAACGTACAGGTATCAAAGAGCGAAGGCATATAAAGAAAGGCGATGGAAATTCAACTTCTATTATGGCTGTAAAAGCTGCAACGATTGCTTTAGAACGCGCCAAGCTTGTGCCTAATGATATAGATATGATTGTTTTTGCCACTTTAAGTCCAGACATGTATTTTCCTGGTGGCGGAGTAGAAGTGCAGCAAATGATGGGGATGCGGACTGTGCCTGCATTGGATGTTCGTAACCAATGCAGTGGATTTGTATATGCAATTTCTGTGGCAGATCAGTTTGTGAAAACTGGAATGTATAAAAATGTTTTGGTAATAGGTAGTGAAAACCATAGTGGTGGTTTAGACTTTACTACCCGTGGGCGAAATGTTTCTGTAATTTTTGGTGACGGCGCTGGGGCAGTGGTTGTTTCAAGAAATGAAACAGCTAAAGGCGGAATTCTTTCTACGCATCTTCATAGTGAAGGGAAACATAAAGATGAACTTTCCCTAAAAGGGCCAAGTACAGAATATTGGGTGCCACAAATAATTGAAGAAAATCCACAGGAAAACATTCCGTATTATCCGGTAATGAATGGCCAATTTGTTTTTAAACACGCCATTGTGCGTTTTGCTGAGGTTATTGAAGAAGGCTTACAAGCAAATAACCTTACGGTTGAGGATGTGGATATGTTAATTCCGCATCAAGCTAATTTAAGGATTTCACAGTTTATTCAGCATAAAATGAAATTGAGAGACGACCAAGTTTTTAATAATATTCAGAAATATGGAAATACCACAGCAGCTTCTATTCCCATTGCACTAACGGAAGCTTGGGAAGAAGGAAAAATTAAAGAAGGTGATTTGGTGGTTTTAGCAGCTTTTGGAAGTGGATTCACTTGGGGAAGCGTGATAATTAAATGGTAGTTTGTTTAGAAGAAAAAATAAGAAAGCCTTTCAGTATATAATGAAAGGCTTTTCTTTTTACCTAAAAAGGTATAATTCGTTAAAGGCTAATTCAAATAAATTATAAAATGAAGTTTTAGGTATTTATTATATAGACGAGGAAAAGCATATTATAGTTTCACTTCCAGTGCGTTATTTAACAGAACAATAACAAAACTTAAAAACAAACCCGGACATATGCCCGGGTTTGAATCTTTACTGCAATTATTAACACTAACCATCAACGTAAAAACTTTCACAGTAAAGAATTAAATTCTTATTACTATATAGACGTTTCTAAATGAAGATTGTTTCAAAGCAATTTTCATTTTAACTAACTTTTATGAAATCTTGCAAAAGAGTATTGTATTTTCATCTAAAAAATTATAAAAAATGAAAAAGACTTTAGTACTTGGAGCTAGTATAAATCCTGGCCGTTATTCAAATCTTGCTATAAACCGTCTGGTAAACCATGGGCATAAAGTGGTAGCTATCGGTTTAAAAAAAGGCCTAGTGGCCGGAGTGTCAATTTCTACAGAAAAAGAAGCTTTTAAAGATATTGACACAATTACGCTTTATTTAAATGCAAAGCGACAATTAGAATATTATGACTATATAGTTGCGTTAAAGCCAATACGAGTAATTTTCAATCCTGGGACTGAAAACCCTGAATTATATGAAATACTCAGGGGGGGAAATATTGAATATGAAGTTGCTTGCACCTTAGTTCTTTTGGGAACGAATCAATATTAAACCAAAAAAGGTAAGTGCTCCATTTAAGATTAAAATAAAGAACCCAAATTCAAAATTGAGGTATTCCATGCTTAAATGGCTTATGGCATATCCTAAAAATGGGGTTAATATTGCAACTGCTGGAACAAATTTGTCTTTTACATTCCAATTTGTGAAAAGTCCGTAAGCATATAGTCCCAAAAGCGGTCCGTATGTATATCCAGCAAACACAAAGAGCTTTGCAATAACGGAAGCGTCTGCAATGACATATTTGAAGAAAATAATCACTAAAATGAGTAACAGCGATATTAATATGTGAATTAATTTACGGATTCGTACTTGTTTTTTCTCATCATATTTCTTTTCAATATTTAAAATATCGATACTAAAAGAAGTAGTAAGTGCTGTTAGGGCGCTATCAGCACTACTATAAGCAGCGGCAATTAGGCCTAAGATAAATAAGATGGCAACCCCAAATCCAAATTCATTTTGCATTGCAAGCATGGGGTATAATTGGTCTTTATGTGCATCAATACCATTTTCTTGCGCATAAACAGTGAGTAAAAGTCCTAAAACTAGAAATACAAAATTTACAATTGTCAAAACGATTGTAAACCAAAACATATTTTTTTGTGCATCCTTCAGATTGCGACAGGTTAAGTTTTTTTGCATCATATCCTGATCGAGCCCAGTCATTACAATTGCTATAAATGCGCCACTGATAAATTGTTTTATAAAGTGATCACTCGATTTCCAATCGTCAAAAAAGAAAACTTGACTCATGTCGCTATCGGCGATAAAAGTGAACAGCTTGCTTCCTGAAAGCCCTAAGTCTGTTGAGACATAATAGACGGAAACTCCTACGGCAATCAGCATAAAAAGAGTTTGGAGTGTGTCTGTCCATACAATAGTTTTTATACCACTTTTAAATGTATAAAGCCAAATAAGTAAAATTGTTATGCTTACTGTAACCCAAAATGGTATGTTTAATTCATCAAAAATTAAAGATTGCATAACTACAGCAACAAGATATAGTCTAAAACTTGCGCCAACTACTCTCGATAAAAGAAAAAATGAAGCTCCTGTTTTATAAGAAGCTTTTCCAAATCGCTCCTCAAGATAAGTATAGATTGAAGTCAGATTTAAGCGATAATACAATGGAAGTAATACAGTTCCGATAACTGCATACCCCACAATATAACCCAAAACAACTTGAAAATAACTAAACTTTGAAGCTTCTACCCACCCTGGGACAGATATAAAGGTAACACCACTTAAAGAGGCTCCAATCATCCCAAAAGCTACCAAATACCATGGTGATTGTTTGCCTGCTTTAAAGAAATCAGCATTACTGCCACCTCTATTGGTTAAAAAGGAAATTAGTATTAACACTAAAAAATAACCAACAATCAATAATAATATGTGTAAGGGTTGCATAAATTTTATGACTTAAGCTGTTTAGAAAAACATTTTTTGTAAAAATACAAAGTTTGTCTTCCTTAACATTTTTATTTTTAATACTTTTGAAACCTTTCTATATTTAACCTTGTAATAACTTAAAAATCAACAAAATGCGCTTTAAACTACTACTATTAATTGTTCTATTTTGTGGTTCTTTTGCTAGCCAAGCACAAGAATATTTACAAATGATCGACGCCGGCACCTATAAAGTTCAAGATATTATAAACAATGCTGAAGCATACTTTGCAAATAGAGACAAAGGTCGTGGTACTGGGTATAAACAATTTAAAAGGTGGGAGTACAACGCCACAAGAATGGTTAAGGAAAACGGGTATCTTCCTACAGCGGAAGAGCGCTTAAATGAACTAGAACGTTGGAATGCATATTTAAATACTACAGCTCAAAGCAGACAGGTTCTTAATGACAATTGGGAAGAATTGGGACCTCAATCTTGGAATGCTACTTCTGGTTGGAATCCTGGGGTTGGAAGAATCACTGGTCTTTCTATTGAAGAGGGAAACATAAATCACATGATTATTGGAGCGAATACAGGTGGAGTCTGGAGAACTACTGATGGAGCGCAAACATGGACGCCACTTTGTGACTATTTTTCTAATATGGCTGTATACTCTGTTGCTATAGACCCAGCAGATGCCGATACATACTTATTTGGATCTACAAATGGAAACATATTTAAATCTACTGATGCTGGTGCAACATGGAATCTGTTAGGGACAATTGGCAATAGTGTTGTGAATAAAATCCTCATGCACCCAACGAATAGCAATATTATTTTTGCAACTTCTGAAAATACTGGAATATATCGTTCTATTGATGCCGGTGCAAATTGGGTGAAAGTTGTGGCTAATGATTCAAGAGGATACGATATAGAATTTAAGCCTGGTGATCTTTCTGTGGTTTATGCTTCTGGAAGTGGCTTTCATAAATCAACTGATGGTGGTGCTACATTTACTTCAATAGGTGGGTTTTCTACTGGTCCAAAAATGATAGGTGTATCTGCAGATGATGCACAAGTTGTTTATGTTTTAGAAGCATCAGGAAATAGATTTGGCGCTTTTTATAATTCAAGTAATAGTGGAGATAGCTTTACAAGAATTAATCATGGAAGTCTAAACTTCTTTGGTTATAGTATTACAGGAAATGATAATAATGGTCAAGCACCTCGTGATATGGCTATTGCTGTAAATCCAACAAATGCTGACGAAGTGCATATAGCAGGTATTCTTACTTGGCGCTCAACGAATGGTGGTGTGAATTTTAGTTGTACCGCAGATTGGACTCCTTCAGGGGCACAGGGAGCAAACATAGGCTATTGCCATGCTGATGTAGATGACCTTCAGTTTTATGGAACTACCTTATTTGCTATAACTGATGGTGGTGTGTATAAAGCTGAAAATACAAATACAGTTAATAGCACATATTATGAAGATCTTACAGATGGGTTGGGAATACGCCAGTTTTATAAAATTGGTATATCTCAAACCCAAGAAGTTATTGTTTCAGGAGGAGCACAAGATAATGGTACTTCATTTTATTCTGAAGCAACAGGAGTGTGGAGAGATTGGTTAGGAGCAGATGGAATGGAAACTTTTATTGATAAAACCAATAGTAATACCTTTGTTGGGACAAGCCAAAATGGTCAATTATATCGCTCTGCCAACGGTGGTAACTCATATATCTCAATGAGTGAGCCAGGAAATGGTTCTGGAAACTGGGTAACACCCTTGGAACAAGACCCTGTTTTAGCAAATACACTTTATGTAGGGTATAGTAATGTATATAAAACTAGTAACTATGGAGGTTCTTGGGAGGCTATTTCTCAAAATTTAGGTGGAAACTTAAACAACTTAAAGATTTCCCCTTCAAACAACCAAGTAATGTATGCTGCAAGAGGCCCATTTTTATATAGAACGGGAGATGCTGGAGCAACAGATTGGGTACAGGTTACTTTGCCAGGAGGTGTAATAAACTCTATAGCTATAAACCCTACAAACCCAGATAAGGTTGCAGTAGCAACTTCAGGTTCTAATCGTGTGTATGTTTCTGAAGATGGAGGGGTAACTTGGGAAAACTATAAAAAGAACCTTCCAAACTTTACTGCCCTTGCTTTAACTTGGGATGATAATGGTAAAGAAGGCCTTTATTTAGGTATGGATTACGGAATTTATTATATAGATAATACATATACAGATTGGCAGCCTTACAGCAACCTTTTGCCAAACGTGATTATAAATGAATTAGAAATTAATAATACAACCAATATGCTTTATGCTGCTACCTATGGAAGAGGCCTTTGGGTATCTCCGTTAGTAGATAGTACTGCTGGTGTAGAAGATGTGTTGTCTGAAAGCTCTGTTAGTGTTTATCCAAACCCAGCAACTTCAGAAATTACAATCGAATTGCCAAAAGCAATGAACGGAGAGATAAGAATATTTGATATAACGGGGAAACTTCTTGTGTTTGAAGCACAGACGCTTATTCCTAATAAGCATACCGTAAATGTTTCATCATTGCCTTCAGGCGTGTATTTTGTGCGTCTTAACAGCGAAGAAGGTACTGCAACTAAAAAACTTCTTATAAACTAGAAATTTTTTATAATTTGGAATGCTTCAGGAATATATCTTTTTCTGAAGCATTTTTTTTATCTTGCCATCAGTAATTAACTATGGAATTTTCTTCAAAACTTCTTGAAAATGCGGTAAACGAGATGTCCCAACTCCCTGGAATTGGAAAACGTACTGCATTGCGTTTAGTGCTTCACCTGCTTAAACAACCAAAAGAGCAAACACAAAAACTAGCATCCACGCTATTAAAAATGCGCGAGAATATTAATTTCTGTGCAAATTGTAATAATATTAGCGATACCCAATTGTGCGAAATATGCGCCAACCCACGTCGGGATGAACAAATAGTTTGTGTGGTTGAAGATATAAGAGATGTTATGGCTATCGAAAATACAAGCCAATACCGTGGGCACTATCATGTTTTGGGTGGGAAAATTTCACCAATGGATGGGATAGGTCCTGGCGATTTGTCTATCCCTTCTCTAGTAGAAAAAGTAAAGAAAGGAAATATCAACGAGCTTATTTTTGCCCTTAGTTCAACAATGGAAGGAGATACCACAAATTTTTATATTTTTAAGCAAATTGAACCTTATACTATTACCACCACAACAATAGCTCGAGGCATTTCGGTCGGAGATGAGCTGGAGTATGCCGATGAGGTTACACTTGGTAGAAGCATCTTACATAGAGTCCCGTTTGAATCTTCATTAAAAAATACATAGCTCTTGAAACTCTCGGTTGTAATCCTTAATTATAATGTACGCTACTTTTTAGAGCAGTGCTTAATTTCTGTTCAAAAAGCAATCGAAAATTGTGAAGCAGAAATCATTGTTGTCGATAATGACTCTAAGGATGGTAGCTGTGAAATGGTTAAAACTCTTTTTCCAGCTGTTACTTTAATTGAAAACAAAGCGAATGTAGGTTTTAGCAAAGCGAACAACCAAGCAGTTGCTGTGGCTAAGGGGGAATATGTATGTATATTAAATCCAGATACCGCAGTTTCTGAAGATTCTTTTACGGAAGCCATTAAGTATTCAGAAAAAACAAATAATATAGGCGCCTTAGGTGTTTATTTGATGGACGGCACAGGAAACTTCCTTCCCGAAAGCAAACGAAATTTACCAACTCCAAAGGTTTCATTACTAAAACTTTTAGGTTTTACTCAAAAATATTATGCAAATCACCTGCTTGAAAACTCCAGTGGTAAAGCCGAGGTTTTGGTGGGGGCTTATATGCTGCTAAAAAGAAGTGTCTATAATGAAGTTGGAGGTTTCGACGAAGATTATTTTATGTACGGCGAAGATATTGACCTTTCCTATAAAATAACAAAAGCAGGCTATCAAAATCATTATTTGGGAAATACAACCGTACTTCATTATAAAGGCGAAAGCACGCAAAAGAATGCTGTTTATTTTGAGCGTTTTTATGGAGCAATGCAAATATTTTATAAAAAGCATTTTAATAAAAGCGTTCTTTTAGAGAGTTCGGTTTCTGCAGGAGTGGCATTAGCAAAAAAAACACATAAAATTTTTCCTGAAAAAAAAATAAAGAAATCTACTACGCTTGCTAGAAGCTATTTCTTTACCGAAAATATTGAATTGCTTGAAAAACTTGCCAGCAAAACGGCAACAGTTTTTCAAATGGTTTCCAAGAATATGCATTCACAGATAGTCCTCACAGACAGCTTGTTGGTTTTTGATGCGGAATATATTTCATATAAAGAAATCTTTAAATTAATGAAGCAATTAAAAGGTAAAGGCAATGTTTTTCGCATACGCCCATCAGGTTGTAATTTTATAATAGGAAGTGATCAAAGTGATGAAAAGGGCGGTGTAGTTGTTTTTTAAGAAAATTGAAACACAAAACGAACAAATTTTAACTAATTTTGCAACGTTTTAAAACCAAGCGTATATTGTACGCATACCAAATTCGATATTTATAATATAGTATGGCAAAATTTGAATTGAAACTACCCAAAATGGGAGAAAGTGTTGCAGAAGCTACTCTTACTAACTGGCTAAAAGAAGTGGGTGATACCATTGAAGCCGATGAGGCAGTGCTCGAAATTGCTACCGATAAGGTAGACAGTGAAGTGCCAAGTGAAGTAGATGGAGTTTTGGTCGAAAAACTTTTCAATGTTGATGATGTTGTTCAAGTTGGCCAAACAATCGCTATAATTGAAACCGAAGGCGGAAGCAACGAAAGTGAAAAGAGCAGTTCAGCAAGCACTCCATCACCTTCATCTGAAGTTGTAAAAGAGGTTGAAAAACAAGTGGAGACTGCCAAACAAGCTACACAAACGCCAATTGAAAATACAGGCGATCGCTTTTATTCTCCATTAGTAAAAAATATCGCTGCTGCGGAAGGAATTTCTCAAGCTGAGCTTGACGGGATTTCTGGAACAGGAAAGGATGGACGTGTAACCAAAAACGATATTTTGGGATATGTGGAAAATCGTTCTTCAGCAAAATCACAAGCTGGGGTAGAAACACAAAACAAGGAGTCTATAAAACCACAAGCTGCTCCAGCTGCAAAACCAAAAGCAGCCGTTTCGGTGAACGGTGATGATGAAATAATTGAAATGTCGCGAATGGGGAAACTCATTGCGCACCACATGGTTGAAAGCACCCAAACCTCTGCACATGTTCAGTCGTTTGTAGAGTGCGATGTAACCAATGTTTGGAATTGGAGGGCTAAAGTGAAAGGTGCTTTTGCAAAGCGTGAAGGTGAAAACTTAACGTTTACACCAATCTTTATGGAAGCTGTGGCAAAAGCCTTGAAGGATTTTCCAATGATGAACATTGCGGTTGATGGTGATAAAATTATTAAGCGTAAAAACATAAACTTAGGCATGGCGGCTGCACTTCCAGACGGAAACTTAATTGTTCCTGTTATTAAAAATGCAGACCGGTTAAACCTTGTTGGCATGAGTAAAGCTGTTAATGATTTAGCAAAACGTGCTCGCGAAAACAAATTGGTGCCTGATGAAATACAAGGTGGAACATACACAGTTACTAATGTAGGGACTTTTGGTAGCATTATGGGAACACCTATTATTAACCAACCACAAGTGGGTATTCTTGCATTGGGGGCAATACGTAAAGTGCCTGCTGTAATTGAAACTCCAGAGGGCGATTTTATAGGTATTCGTTATAAAATGTTCCTTTCACATAGTTATGACCATAGGGTTGTAAACGGAGCTTTGGGAGGCCAATTTGTAAAACAAGTTGCTGATTATTTGGAAGCTTGGGATGTAAATAGAGAATTTTAAATCTAGTATATATTTTAGTGTAAAGGGAGGTTTTTTTATTTAAAACCTCCCTTTTTTTTAATATTATTAAGCAAAAGTTCAATAAAAAGTATCTTTGCTACTCAAAACAAAACCATGGAACTTATCTTAAAAAAACCTATTTGTTTCTTTGATCTTGAAACAACTGGAATAAAAGTAGCTGTAGATAGAATTGTAGAAATCGCAATTTTAAAAGTATATCCTAACGGAAATAAAGAAAGCCATACGTGGCGAGTAAATCCTGAAATGCCAATTCCTGAGGAATCTTCCGCAATCCACGGCATTACGGACGAAATGGTCGTTAATGAGCCTACATTTAAAGAACTGGCTCCAAAAGTATACGCTTTGATTAAAGATAGTGATCTCGGGGGGTTTAATTCCAATCGGTTTGATATTCCCTTGCTCGCTGAAGAATTACTTCGTGCTGAAATAGATTTTGATATGAAAAAAGCAATGTCAGTAGATGTGCAAACAATTTTTCATAAAATGGAAAAACGCACTTTAGAAGCAGCGTATAAGTTTTATTGCAATAAAGATTTAAAGGATGCACATAGTGCCGCCGCTGATACAAATGCAACTTATGAAGTTTTAAAGGCGCAACTCGATAAATACAGTGAATTGGAAAATGATGTGCGTTTCTTGGCAGATTTTAGCTCGCATAAAAGCCATGCAGATTTTGCTGGTTTCATTAGTTATAATGAAGATGGTGTAGAGGTTTTCTCTTTCGGAAAATATAAAGACCGTTTAGTTTCTGAGGTTCTCGATAACGACCCAGGGTATTTTAGCTGGTTGCTGAATGCGGATTTTCCTTTGTATACCAAAACAGTTTTAACGCGAATTCGTTTGCAAAAGTTAAATACAAAATCGTAATTAAGAATGAAAATAATCTGCATAGGTCGAAATTATGCTGACCATATTAAAGAGCTCGATAATGCTAAGCCTGCTGAGCCTGTAATTTTTTTAAAGCCAGACACAGCTATTTTGTTAAAGAAGCAGCCTTTCTTTATTCCAGAATTTTCAAATGATGTGCATCATGAAGTAGAGCTTTTGGTGCGAATTAACAAAATAGGAAAGCATATAGATAAAAAATTTGCGCCTAAATATTATGATGAAATCGGCCTTGGAATTGACTTTACCGCTAGAGATTTACAAGCAAAACTTAAAGCACAAGGCCTTCCTTGGGAAAAGGCAAAATCTTTTGACGGTGCCGCAGTTGTAGGAAATTTCATGCCAAAAGAGCATTTTAAAGATGTGGATAACATAGAATTTTCCTTAAATTGCAATGGAAAAACGGTTCAAAAGGGTAATTCCATGATGATGATGTGGAAAATTGATGCGTTAATCGAATATGTTTCAAAATACTTTACGCTGAAAATTGGGGATGTTATATTTACTGGAACTCCTGCGGGTGTAGGCAGGGTGAAAGCTGAAGATGTTTTGACTGGGTTTATTGGTGAAACAGAGATGTTTTCAATAAAGGTAAAATAAAATGATGAAATACTATGTAAAAGAAAATCTAAGTCAAATTGCAGATGGCGATGAAGATTTTTTAAAAATATTGGCGCAAACATTTCTTGAAGAAATACCGCCAGATTTAGAAGCAATGGCGGAAGCAATCAAAAATGAAAATAGGCAGTTGGCATACCAATTTGCCCATAAAATGAAACCCAATATTGAAATGTTTGGGATAAATGTGCTAAAGGATATTACAAGTATTGAAGCCTGGTCTAAAACTTCCAAAAATAAATCGGTAATTCTTCCAAATATGGAAAATATACTCTTTACATTGAACCATGTTTTTGAAGCGCTAAAAGAAGACTTTCAATTATAAAAAAATGCTAGCAGAGATTATTACCATTGGCGATGAAATTCTCATCGGCCAAATTATTGATACCAATTCAGCCTTTATTTCAAAAGAACTTAATAAAATAGGAGTAAGTGTATATCAAATTACTTCTATTCAAGACGATCGTGATCATATTCTTAACGCTTTTAAAGATGCAAAAAAGCGCGTAGATCTAGTTATTGTTACTGGCGGTTTGGGGCCAACGAAAGATGATATTACCAAACAGACCTTCTGCGATTTTTTTGATGACAAGCTCATAGAAAATCGTACTGTTGTTGAAAATATTAAAAGGCTTTTTAGTAAATACCAACGCAACAAACCGTTGCCAGCTACTATTTTGCAAGCAATGGTGCCTTCAAAAGCCACGATTCTTAATAATCTTCATGGTACTGCCCCTGGAATGTGGCTTGAACAAGATGAAACTGTTTTTGTTTCGTTACCAGGAGTTCCTTATGAAATGAAATATTTGCTAACTAAAGAAGTCTTGCCAAAGGTAGTTGCGCGTTTTAATAGGCCTTTTATATATCATAAAACACTTTTAACCTACGGTATGGGTGAAAGCGCTATTGCGGAACGAATAGCCGATTGGGAAACTAATTTACCTAAAAATATTAAGTTAGCCTATTTGCCTTCTCTAGGTAAAGTGCGCTTGCGATTATCGGCTACCAGTGATGATGAAAAGCAGTTAAAGGAACGTATTGATACCAGAATGGAAGTGTTAAACGAAATTCTTGCTGATATTGCTGTTGGATATGAAGACGAAACCTCCATTGCAGAATTGATTGGAAGGATTTTAACCGAAAAAGGAGAGAGTTATAGTGTTGCTGAAAGTTGTACTGGAGGAAGAATAGCTTCTGAAATAACTCAATATTCAGGCGCATCAGCTACTTTTATGGGTGGAATTGTACCTTATGATACAAATCTTAAAACAAAAATACTAGGAGTACCCAAAGAAATTATAGACCGCTATACTGTGGTTAGTATTCCTGTGGCAGAAGAAATGGCCCGACGGTGTTGTCTGCTTTTTGAATCGGATTATTCAATTGCCACCACAGGTATTGCGGGGCCTACAAAGGGAGATGGGGTCGATGAGGTTGGAACAGTTTGTATTGCAATCTGTACTCCCAAAGGTGTTGTTTCAGAAAAATTTCTATTTGGAAATGACCGATATCGTGTTATAGAAAAGGCTTCAAATAAGGCTTTTGAAATGCTTCTAAAAGAAATTTCAAAAAACTGATTTTCTTTTGTTGTACATCACAAAAGAATTACTTAAATTTGCACCCTGTTTTAAAATAACTTAAAAAAGTTAAGGAAATGTCAAGAGTTTGTGAACTTACAGGAAAGAAAGCGATGGTTGGAAATAACGTGTCGCACGCGATGAATAAAACCAAACGTAAGTTTGATGTAAATTTGCTTAAAAAGCGTTTTTATATTCCTGAGGAAGATAAGTGGGTAACACTTCGTGTTTCTGCTTCAGCTATAAAAAACATCAATAAAAAAGGTATTTCTGCGGTTATCAAAGAAGCTCGCGAAAAAGGCTTTTTAACTAAATAATTGCAATAATCACTAAAGTCTGTTACAATGGCTAAAAAAGGAAATAGAGTACAAGTAATTTTGGAGTGCACTGAGCACAAGGAGTCTGGACAACCAGGAACTTCACGTTATATCACTACCAAAAATAAAAAGAATACACCGGATAGAATGGAGTTGAAAAAATTCAACCCAATTCTAAAGAAAATGACGGTTCATAAAGAGATTAAATAATATAAGTCATGGCAAAGAAATCAGTAGCATCTTTACAAACAGGTTCTAAGCGTTTAACTAAAGCTATAAAAATGGTTAAATCGCCAAAAACGGGAGCTTATACATTTACGGAGTCTATTATGGCTCCAGAATTTGTAAACGACTGGTTGAATAAAAAATAACCAGCAAAAAATATTCAAGAAAAGCCACTTTTTTACGAAGGTGGCTTTTCGTATTTTTGTCTTTTAGAAAATTAATTTAGGCATTTTGTTTTTTATAAAACCTACCAACCATAATTCATACCCGAACGATGAGTCTATTTAAAAAGATATTTTCCAAAGAAAAAAAAGAAACCCTCGACAAAGGGCTTGAAAAGTCCAAAACTTCCTTTTTTGATAAATTAGGGAAAGCAGTTGCAGGGAAAAGTAAGGTAGACGATGACGTTCTCGATAATTTAGAGGAAGTTCTTGTTTCTAGCGATGTTGGTGTAGGCACCACTTTGAAAATAATTAAAAGAATAGAAGCTCGTGTTGCTAAGGATAAATACTTAGGCACCGATGAGCTTAATTTAATTCTTCGTGAAGAAATTGCTGGACTTTTAAGTGAAATCGATTCGGGAAATGCCACTGAGTTTGAAATTCCTCAAAATAAAAAACCATACGTTATTATGGTTGTTGGTGTTAATGGGGTTGGAAAAACGACAACTATTGGGAAGCTGGCTTATCAGTTTAAAAAAGCTGGGAAAAAAGTGGTATTGGGCGCTGCAGATACTTTCCGTGCAGCGGCAATTGATCAGTTGCAGATTTGGGCCGATAGAACTGAGGTAACTATTGTAAAGCAAAGCATGGGCAGTGATCCCGCCAGCGTTGCTTTCGATACTTTAGAAAGTGCAGTAAAGCAAAATGCAGATGTTGTTATTATTGATACTGCTGGAAGGCTTCATAATAAAGTGAATTTAATGAACGAGCTTACAAAAGTAAAGCGTGTAATGCAAAAAGTTATTCCAGATGCGCCACACGATGTACTTTTGGTTTTAGATGGCTCTACAGGGCAAAATGCTTTTGAACAAGCCAAACAATTCACTGCTGCTACAGAAGTTACTTCGCTTGCAGTTACAAAGCTTGACGGTACAGCAAAAGGCGGTGTTGTAATTGGTATTAGCGATCAGTTTCAAATTCCTGTGAAATATATTGGTGTAGGTGAAGGTATGGAAGACCTACAAGTTTTTAATAAGTTTGAGTTTGTAGATTCGTTTTTTAATAAATGAAAGAAGAAGTAAAGCAAAAACCCAGTGCGTTTTTTAAATACACGCTATTTGTCTTAGTTGGTTGTGTAGCTGGCTTTACAGGATACCATCTGTTTAGAATTATTGAATATTTTATAAAGCCAGTATCAAATCCATTAATGCCTATAGGGTATTATAAATACATCGCCTTTCCCTACATATCATTTATACCTGTCCTTTTGGTATTGCTTTTTTGGGGAATCTACTTAATTCGGAAAAAATATTTTAGAAAAGAATACGTAGTTTTTTATGTAATAGTATTGCTGCTTTTTTACCTTTCACAAAATACCTTCTTGAATTTCTTTGATAGCTTTAATCCCTATCAACTATAAAAAAAAGCCTTGTATCTATGAATACAAGGCTTTTGTAGGCTAGCATTTTTCAGCCTAGTAGTTTTGGATACTTTTTTAAAGTGTTTCTTTCAGCCACTTAAAAAACTCACGTTGCCATACCAATGCATTTTGTGGTTGAAGTACCCAGTGGTTTTCTTCAGGAAAGTAAAGTAGTTTGCTTTTTATTCCTTTTAATTGAGCAGCTTGAAAAGCGCCTAATCCTTGCTCAATAGGCACACGGTAATCTTTTCCACCTTGAATAATCATGATAGGTGTATCCCATTTATCGACATAGGTAATTGGGTTAAATTCATGAAAAGATTTTTGAGCAATGGCATTGTCTTTTTCCCAGTATGCACCACCCATATCGTGGTTTACAAAAAATAATTCCTCCGTAGTCCCATACATTGCACGCGTATCAAAAACCCCGTCGTGCGCAATAAAAGATTTAAATCTTCGCTCGTGATTTCCTGCTAACCAGAAAACAGAATATCCTCCAAAGCTCGCGCCAATCGCGCCTAGTCTATCTTTATCTACGTAACTTTCTTTTGAAACAGCATCAATAGCATCAAGATAATCTTGCATGGCACCGCCGCCCCAGTCACCGCTAATTTCAGCATTCCAAGCTACACCGTGGCCTGGCATTCCGCGACGGTTTGGTGCTACAATAATGTAACCTTCTGAAGCCATTAGTTGAAAATTCCAACGTGTGGAATAAAACTGTGAAAGCGGAGATTGTGGTCCTCCTTGTGCATATAATAAGGTTGGGTATTTCTTGTTTCTATCGAAATTTGGCGGAAGAATAACCCAAACAAGCATTTGTTTGTTATCTTTTGTGGTTACCATTCTTTTTTCAACGGTAGGTAAATCAAGCTGGCCGTAGAACTCAGTATTAACTTGTGTAAGTTGCTTGAAGGTTTTGCTTTTTAAATCGAACGAAAAAATTTCGGAAGCATGATTCATATCTGTACGTGTAACAATTAATTGTCCGTTGTTTTCAGAAACAATACTTGTTACATCAAATTGCCCTTGTGATAGTTGCTCTACAACTGGCATTTTTCTGGTTTTTCCTGGATGGTCAACTTTAAAAATTTGTTTAGTTCCATCTACTGGGGCGGTAAAATAGATGTCTTTATTATTATTTCCCCAGATAAAACCATTTACAGTTCCATCCCATTGGTTTGTAAGGTTTTGTTTTATTCCGTTTTGAAGCACAATAATATCGTTTTTATCAGCCTCATAACCTTCAGTGGTCATCTGCAACCACGCCAATGAACCATCTTTAGAAAAGGCAGGTTGTGTGTCGTAGCCTTTATTTTCTTCAGTAATATTTTCAGTTTTTTTATCGACTAAATTGTATTTATAGATATCTGTATTAGTGCTAACTGCATATTCTGTCCCAGCAACCTTCTTACTTACATAATAGATATTTTCTCCTTTTGGGTCCCAAATATAATCTTCATCGCCGCCAAAAGGAGCTTGGGGTGTGTAGTATGGTTGCCCTGGTGTAATGTCTGTTTCGGCGCCAGTTTTTACATCTTTATAAAAAACATGATTGTAGCTGCCGTCATTATAGGTGTCCCAATGTCTATAATCTAATGTGGTGTACACATAGGCGTCACTTTTTGGCAAATCGTTATAAATGTCCTTTCCCAAAACTTTTTTAACAGGTACAGCTTTGTTTATGAGAAGATAGTGTCCGTCTGGTGAAAGGTTTTTGTCCGTTACTTTTGCTTCATCTTTTGCGATTTCAGTATAATTGCCACCACTAATAGGCATTTTGTAATACTTTGAATCAAAACTATTTTCTTCCATATTAGGAGAAGAAACTTTATAAAAAAGTGTTTTTCCGTCATTGGAAACTCCAATTGGACTTACTTTTTTCACCTGCCATAAAAGTTCAGGGGTCATTGTTTTTTGTGCGTACAAAAAGCTAGCACATAAAAATGCCAGTAGGAAAGTTATTTTTTTCATCGGTAAATAATATTGAATTATATAAAGCGTAAAGTTACTAAAAAAAGTAGCAGTTTATAGTTGCAGTTGTCAGCCTTATAGACTTTGTTAATGTGGGGTGTTTCCGTTTTTTCGTGGTATCTTTGCACGCTTTTATAATTTAGAAATCAGCAACCGTAAATCAAAAATCTACAATGCGTACTAAAACCTTAAAGAAGAATAAGATAAATGTTGTAACCCTTGGGTGCTCAAAAAATGTCTATGATAGCGAAGTGCTAATGGGCCAGTTGCGAGCTAGTAATAAAGAAGTGGTTCACGAAGAAGAAGGCAATATTGTAGTAATAAACACCTGTGGTTTTATTGCAAATGCAAAGGAAGAAAGTATAAACACTATTCTTGAATACGTTCAGAAAAAAGAAGAAGGTGTAGTAGATAAAGTCTTTGTTACTGGCTGTCTTTCTGAAAGATACAAGCCAGACCTTCAGAAGGAAATTCCCAATGTGGATGAATACTTTGGGACGACAGAACTTCCTGGGCTTCTTAAAGCTTTGGGGGCAGATTATAAACACGAACTGATTGGCGAACGTATAACGACAACCCCCAAAAATTACGCATACTTCAAAATTGCTGAAGGTTGCGACCGTCCGTGTTCGTTTTGTGCAATCCCTATTATGCGTGGGAAACACAGAAGTACTCCCATGGAAGATTTGGTAGTTGAAGCCGAAAAACTTGCTGCTAAAGGAGTTAAGGAATTAATACTTATTGCACAAGATTTAACCTATTACGGTCTTGATTTATACAAAAAAAGAAACCTTGCGGAATTGCTTCAGAAGCTAGTGAAGGTTGAGGGGATTGAGTGGATACGATTGCATTATGCTTTCCCAACGGGTTTCCCAATGGATGTTTTGGAATTAATGCGCCACGAACCGAAAGTGTGTAATTATATCGATATTCCGTTGCAACATATTGCAGACCCGATTTTGAAGTCTATGCGTCGTGGAACTACCAAAGCGAAAACAACCAAGTTACTAGAAGAATTTAGAGCTGCAGTACCTGAAATGACAATTAGAACGACACTAATTGTTGGGTATCCTGGCGAAACGGAAGAAGATTTTCAAACCTTGAAGCAATGGGTTAAAGATATGCGTTTTGAGCGTTTGGGCTGTTTTACCTATAGCCATGAAGAGAACACCCACGCTTATACTCTTGAAGACGATGTGCCAGAAGATGTGAAAATGGATCGTGCTAACCAGATCATGGAAGTCCAATCTCAAATTTCTTGGGAGTTAAATCAACTAAAAATAGGAAAGGAATTCCGGGTTGTAATTGATAGAAAAGAAGGTGGCTATTTTGTAGGAAGAACAGAATTTGACAGCCCAGATGTAGATAACGAAGTATTGATAAATGCAGAGGAAGGGTATTTGCGGACAGGAGAATTTTTTAATGTAAAAATTACAGCAGCCGAAGATTTTGACTTATATGCTGAACTGGTAGCCAAATAAATTATATTTCTGATGCGATTTCTTAACATATTTTTTTTTCTTTTTATCAGTATAATAGGATTTGTTTCCTGTAAAAATGAAAAAGAAATCACACTTTCCGAAACCAAGCAAACCAATGAAACCGTTACTCCATTAGCGAATCCAACCTTTGGTAATACTGCCTTACCAAGACTTTTTGCTGCAAGCGATCACCTTTTTATGTCTTGGGTGGAAAAGAGAGATACACTTTCTGTATTGTATTATTCAAGTCTTAAAAATGGTAAATGGGCGAAGCCTTTTGAAGTAAATTCAGGAGAAGATTGGTTTATTAATTGGGCCGATTTCCCTGTAATTGCTGAAAATAATGGCGCTATTTTAATTAGTTATCTTCAAAAATCAGCCAACGGAAAATATACATATGATATAAAGCTCAACCTTTTTTCCGCTGAAACACAAACCTGGAAAAAAAATATTATACTGCACAATGACGGAACAGCCAGCGAGCATGGTTTTGTTGCTGTTGTTCCAAATGGTAAGTCGTCTTTTTATGCAATCTGGCTTGATGGTAGAAATACCACGGGTGGACATGATAGTCATAAAAGTCACGATGCTGGCGCCATGACACTTCGAGGGCGCTTGGTACATGCAGACGGAACGATGCAGCCAGATGTAGCACTCGACGCTCGTGTTTGTGACTGTTGCCAAACAGCAATGACAACCATCAATGATGCGCCAGTACTGGTTTATAGAGACCGAAGCGCTGATGAAATTAGAGACATTTCCCTCATCGGACTTTTTGATGATTCTTTTTCTGCTTCAAAAACTGTACATGCGGATAACTGGAAGCTTCCGGGTTGCCCTGTTAATGGGCCCGCTATAGCTTCCTATGAAAATAATATAGCAGTTGCATGGTTTACGGCTGCAAATGATAACCCAAGGGTGCAACTTGCTTTTTCAACCGATAAGGGAAAAACTTTTGGCGCGCCTATTCAAATAAATAGTTCTGAAACCCTAGGGAGGGTAGCGGTAGCAATGGTTTCAAAAACTACCGCTATTATAAGCTGGATGGAGACTATAGGGGAAGAAACTTTAATTCAGGCAATGCGTGTTTCTTTAGATGGCACTAAAGGGTTTCCAGTTACTATTTCAAAAACAAGCTTTGAGCGTTCTAGCGGTTTTCCACAGTTAGCAGTTGTAGAAAACAAAATATATGCGGCATGGACGATGGTTGAAGGAGACAAAAGCACCATTAAAACGGCTTCATTTTCTGTTGAAGCTCTATAATAGGTAGCGTACTGCAGTCAAATTCCTATCTTTGAAAAAAAATACGCATTGAAAAACCTTCTCGTCATTGGTCATACTTTTCCTGAGCCCAGTACAACGGCAGCAGGCAGCCGTATGATGCAATTGCTTCAATTGTTTCAAGAAGAAAATTACCATATTACTTTTGCGAGTACCGCTGCTATTTCTGAAAGAACAATTGCCCTTGAATCTCATGCTATTTCAATAAAAAGAATACTGCTAAATGATGTTTCTTTTGATGAATTTATAAAAGAATTAAACCCCAAAATCGTCCTTTTTGACCGGTATATTACGGAAGAACAATTTGGCTGGCGTGTGACTGAAAATTGCGAAAATGCTTTAAAGATTCTGGACACGGAAGATTTGCATTTTTTGCGGAAAGCACGTGAAGAAGCCGTAAAAAAAAACAAAACAGTTTCTAAAGCATTCCTCTTTTCAGAAACCGCAAAGCGAGAATTAGCGAGTATTTTACGATCTGACGTTTCGTTAATTATTTCAGAATTTGAAATGGAGCTGCTTCAAAATACGTTTAAAATCCCTTTAGTAATACTTTATTATTTGCCTTTTTTGGTTGAAAAAACTACTGAAAAAAAGCTTCTTCCTTCATTTGAAAATCGTAAAAATTTTGTGACAATTGGCAATCTATTACACGCTCCAAACATAGACTCTGTGTTGCAGTTAAAGCATATGTGGCCAGCCATAAAAGAGCAACTTCCAAGAGCAGAATTGCATATTTACGGAGCGTATGCGCCCCAGCATATACTTCAGCTTCATAATAAAAAAGAAGGTTTTATTATAAAAGGATGGACCGAACACATAGAAACAGTACTAAAAAACTACCGCGTTCAATTGGCTCCGCTTAGGTTTGGCGCTGGTTTAAAAGGTAAGTTGCTTGATGCGATGCGCTTTGGGTTGCCTTCGGTAACAACTGCAATAGGAGCTGAGGGAATGTGTGGCGAGCTTCCTTTTGGGGGGAGCATTAGTGCCTTAAGCGAAGATTTTAGTAAGAAAGCGATTCAGCTTTATTCTAATGCATCCTTGTGGAACATTTCCAGAAACAATGGGTTGAATGTAATTGAAAAGCGTTTTGAAAAAACACTTTTCTCCGAAGCTTTTAAAAAACATAACCACCATCTTGCAGAAAATATTAAAAGCCACCGTAACCAAAACGTTATGGGGCAAATTATTCAGCACCAAACAATGCAGGGCACAAAGTATATGAGTAAGTGGATTGAGGCCAAAAACAGTGCAAACGCCTCTCGTGTAAGTTTTGAATAATATCGAGAAGGAAAAATAGTGCTCCTTAAAAAAGCTTCATTTGTTGTGTTCAAATTTTAAGGCATTCCGTATTATTAATAATTTTTGATAATGGTACTTCTATCTATAAAGAGGGTTTCCTCTTTTTTATCAGTGTATAAAAAACTGTATTCATCTTCTAAAAAACCAACGCTTGTATTTTTAAGTTCTTTATTTTCATTTAAGTTTTTTATAATTCTTTTCTTGTCAATAAACTCATATTTTGTGGGCTCCGTATTATCTGTTAGTAAGTTTAAATCCGTGTCTAAAGTAAAACTAAGTGACTGGTTTTTTTCTTCAAAAAAGAATGCATCACTTTCATACATAGGAAAGCTTGGACCAAAACCACCAGGTCTTGGAATAGTCATTTGTTGTTGCTGTAGCATCATTTGTTGGTGATGATGCATCCAAAACCAATCATTGAAATAATAATTATACCTTTCTTTTTCTACATAAGATACGGTTACTGTATAATTATTACTTTTAGTTTTATTTACTGAAATAGTGGTTTTCATTTTCGATTTGGTGGCGGTTTTCATATATGTTTTTATCTTGACAGCGTTTTCTATTTGGGCAATGTCTTCACTTAAAAGTAGTTTCTTTTCTTCATTTCCTGTATGGATATCGAAAACACTAACGCCAAAATCCTCTTTCCCCAAATAGATTCCATATAGTTTTTGATCTATCACTTGATTGTTGCTGTCCTTAATTTTAGCTAGCTTGACTGTTGAAGTAAAATCCCGCTGAACTACAGGCTCAGAACTTTCAGGGGTTATAAGTATAGCCTCCAATTTTTCATCTGTTTTAGTATCTTTTATTAGCATAAATGTACCATTTTCATAGTAAGCTTGTGTTTTATTGATAGCACCATTTTTAACATACTCATTGGTGTTTACTATCTCTAGCTTGCCTAAGAAACTATTTTTAATTTCTTTCTGAAAGGCTATAGGTACGTTTGTGGTTTTCGTGTTAAAACTTTGGGAATTTTCAATTGTAAGAAAACTGATGTTCCTGCCATTTACGTCTGAATTAATTACAATCGATTTATTGGGAAGTGTAACAATGTTTTCAGGTTTCTCACGAAAAGGAATATCTTTTTTAGTAACCGTATTGCTGGTCAAATCGATATCTGTAATACTTAAAACATTCCTGTGGTAAAAAAGCAAGGTAACTGTATTATTAACTTTATGATAGGAAACCATTTCAGGCTTATCCTCAAAAGTAGCGGTTGCCAACTGCTTTATTTGCCTATCAGCTTCTTTATAAAACGATACTAAATCAAAGCTTTTAGTATCTCTGTTTCTAACCACCACAGTATGTAAAATGCCTTCTGAAGAAAAATTAACAGCCTGAGCGCTTATAAATTTCTCGTTATCTTTTAATTTATAACTAAATATTTCGGTTGCATACGAAAATGATACGGTCAGTAAGAGCAAAGTATATAAAAGAGGCTTCATGTTGTTTGTTTTATATGGAAATATACTAAAACTTTAATAGATTTTTTTAGTGAATAGTGCACTAAAGAATTCTATTTTAAAAAATGCATTTATCTTTATGCTTTCACGATTTTTATGAGGCAATATTTAGTATCATTTATAAAGAAGTTTAGGGGTTTTCTAAAGTATAATTTTAGAAGAGACAATCCTAAACTACCCTATATTATTACAGCTCTAGTCGCTTTTGTTGTTGTAGTTGGTGGATTAAATCTGTTTGTTGAACTCACAGAAACTATAAAAGAAGAAATACTAGCTACTTACGACCAGCAGATTTCTGAATTTATTATTTCCTACCGCAACCCAATACTTACCAAGTATTTTATTTTTATGACTAATGTTGGCGATGTATATGGTTATTTAGGTGTGTTTAGTGTTGTTGTTTTAATATCGGTGCTACTTTATAAAAGCTGGAAATACATACTTCAAATAATTTTAGTCTTAATGTTAGCGTCAATTTCTAACACGATTTTAAAGCACTTTATTAATCGTGCTCGCCCTGGAATTGAGCATTTGGTGGAGGTAGAAACCTTGAGTTACCCCAGTGGCCATGCTATGGCAGCAATGGCTTTTTACGGGTTTTTAATTTATCTTTTTCATAGGTTTAAAATAAATAGCATCCTTAAATACAGTATTATGCTGTTGTTAGTATTTATTATTTTGAGTATTGGCGTAAGTCGTATTTATTTAGGTGTTCATTACCCGTCAGATATTGCTGGGGGGTATATTGCTGGCTTAACCTGGGTGTTTTTCTGTATTCTGATATTTAATTTGGTTGAGGTTTTTAGAAAGGATCCAAAGGTTTAAAATTAAGTTGGGTTTATTAAAATTATTTTTTTTTGATTAGCTATTTTGGACTAATTAAGTATATTTAAAACTTCATTAAAACTACATTATGAAAAATAAGTTTGTATTTCTATTTATCCTCTTAATTAGCGCAATTGGATTTTCTCAAATAAATTTTGAAGAAGGTTATTTAATTGATGAATCTGGAAAAAAGCAATCCGTTTTAATAAAAAATATGGATTGGAAAGATACACCAGATAGTTTTGAGTATAAAACAAGTCAAAATTCTGAAGTGAAAACAGGTACTTTAAAAAATGTGAAAAGCTTTGGGATAGCTAATCAATCTCAGTATGTAAGAGTTACTGTAAACATTGATCGGTCTAGTGATAATACAAGTCAACTGAGCTATTCTAAAAATCCTGTTTTTAAAGAAGAAACAATTTTTCTTAAAGTATTATTAGATGCTAAAGCAAGTTTATATAGCTATGAGGGTGCTAATTTTACAAGGTTTTTTTATAAAGTTGATGACAATCCAATTGAGCAATTAGTTTTTAAAAACTATAAGGTCACTAATTTTAAAATGGGCAAAAATGAACAATATAAACAAGAATTGTATAACAATTTAAAGTGTGAGTCTATAACTCTCGAAGAAGTAGAAAAATTAGAATACCAAAAATCAAGATTGTTAAAATTTTTCACTGAGTATAATAACTGTGAGAATTCAGATATAGTAAGTTTTGAAGAAAATAAAGGTAAAAACTTTTTTCATTTGAATATTCGTCCAGGTGTGCAAAGTGCATCTCTTTCTGTTATAAATCTTATAAGTGATGATAGAAACGTTGAGTTTGATAATGAGATTGGGTTTAGAATAGGTTTGGAAGCAGAAATGGTTTTGCCTTTTAATAAAAATAAATGGGCGGTGATATTAGAGCCTACTTATCAGTATTATAAATCTGAAAAAGAAAATCTTGTTCAAAAAGTAGAAGTTGATTATTCTTCAATAGAAATTCCAGTTGGACTTCGTCATTATTTTTTCTTAAACGATGAATCAAAAATATTCCTTAATGCCGCATATATAGTTGATCTTAATTTAAGTTCAACTATAAATTATGAAAATAGTGGTGAAGTGGCACTAAAACCAAAAAACAATATTGGCTTGGGTGCGGGTTATAATTTTGACAATAAGTTTAGTGTAGAATTTAGGTATAGTAGCAGCAGAGAATTGTTTACTAATTTTGAGTATTATAAATCAGACTATAATGCACTCGCTATAATATTTGGGTATACTATTTTTTAAAAAAACATCTACGTTAAATGGGTTCTAATGTACCTACTGAAAGTTCATATTTTCAGTACTTTTGTTAGGCAATGAAAAAGAACCTATGAACTTCAACCTTGTTTCAGAATTTCAACCTACAGGAGATCAGCCAAGAGCTATAAAATCTTTGGTTTCAGGACTTAATTCTGATGAAAAATACCAAACACTTTTAGGTGTAACAGGCTCCGGAAAAACCTTTACTGTGGCTAATGTTATCCAGCAGGTGCAGAAACCAACACTGGTATTGGCGCACAATAAGACCCTTGCGGCACAACTATACACAGAGTTTAAAAATCTTTTCCCGGAAAATGCAGTAGAGTATTTCGTGTCCTATTACGATTATTATCAACCAGAAGCATTTATTCCGAGTAGTGGCACATATATAGAAAAAGATCTTTCTATAAATGAAGAAATCGAAAAGATGCGTCTTAGTACTACTTCGTCATTGCTTTCGGGCAGGAGGGATGTGTTGGTTGTTTCTTCTGTTTCATGTCTATACGGTATTGGGAATCCTGTTGAATTTCAGAAAAATGTAATTAATTTAGAGAAAGGGCAGGTTATTTCGCGTACCAAATTATTACATCGTTTGGTTCAAAGTCTGTATTCTAGAACTGAAGCAGAATTTAATCACGGTCGTTTTAGAATAAAAGGTGATACGGTTGATGTTTTTCCTGGCTATGCAGATGATGCGTATCGCATTCATTTTTTTGGTGATGAAATTGAAGAAATTGAAGTCTTCGACCCCCTAAACAATGATATAAAAGCGAAGTACGATAGGTTGAATATTTACCCCGCAAATATGTTTGTAACCTCGCCAGATGTTTTGCAAGGTGCCATTCGCTCCATTCAAGACGATTTGGTTTTACAGATTGAATATTTTAAGGAAATAGGAAAACATTTAGAAGCAAAACGTTTAGAAGAACGCACCAATTTTGATTTAGAAATGATACGTGAACTCGGCTATTGTAGTGGGATTGAGAACTATTCGCGTTATTTAGATCAGCGTCTACCCGGGACACGCCCGTTTTGTCTTTTAGATTATTTCCCGGATGATTATTTAATGGTTGTAGACGAGAGCCACGTTTCTATTCCGCAAGTTGGCGCAATGTATGGTGGTGACCGCTCTCGAAAAGAGAACTTGGTTGAATACGGTTTTCGATTGCCTGCCGCAATGGATAATCGCCCTTTGAAGTTTGATGAGTTTGAATCGCTTCAAAATCAAGTAATATACGTTAGTGCGACTCCCGCAGATTATGAACTTGAAAAAAGTGGGGGGGTGTATGTAGAGCAAATTATTCGCCCTACAGGATTGCTCGACCCACCTATTGAAGTGCGCCCGAGTTTAAATCAGATTGATGATTTGCTTGAAGAGATTCAACTGCGCATTGAAAAAGACGAACGTATTTTGGTTACAACGCTAACTAAAAGAATGGCGGAAGAGCTGACTAAGTATTTAATCCGTGTGCAAATTAGAACACGATACATTCATAGCGATGTGGATACATTGGAGCGTGTAGAAATTATGCAAGACCTTCGTTTAGGCCTTTTTGATGTGTTGGTTGGGGTAAATTTATTGCGGGAAGGACTTGATTTGCCTGAAGTTTCTTTGGTTGCTATTCTAGATGCAGATAAAGAAGGCTTTTTAAGAAGTGAACGTTCGCTGACTCAAACAGTAGGGCGTGCCGCGAGAAATCTAAACGGAAGAGCAATTATGTATGCTGATAAAATAACTAATAGTATGCAGAAAACGATAGATAGCACTAACTATAAACGGGAAAAACAGATTGCCTACAATGAAAAGCACGGTATTACGCCAACAGCTATTAAAAAATCTTTTGAAAACTCATTGACAAAATCGAAACAACAAGCATATACATTTGAAAATGCCGAATCACTTGCTGCAGAAGCAGAAGCGGAATATCTAACCAAGGCCCAACTTGAAAAGAAAATTCGCGACACTCGAAAGGCAATGGAAAAAGCTGCAAAAGACTTAGACTTTATGATGGCTGCTAAGCTTCGTGATAAAATTAAAACGTTTCAAAAGCAACTTGAGAAATTATAAGTTTTTTAAATGAAAACAAGAATTTGAAAAGTTAGAATAAAAAATTTACCATGTTTTTAACGACATTCATTCCACCTCTTTTGTATTTTGTGCTTACTATGGTTCCTGCGCAGAATATTAATTTAGAAACTAAAATAATACCTAAGAGTATTAAAAATGAAGTTGTGGAGGCGCTTTCTTTTTATCCAGAGCTTAAAAACACGGCCATTGAATTTAAATTTAAAGAGAATATTAAAAAATCTACAATGCAGGCACAACCTCGCTTCACAAGTTTTTTTAAGCCGAAAGAAAACCGTGAATACCTTATTTTAATAAGTAGAAAAATTCAAATTGAAACCGATACCTTTACGATGGAAGATATTCCTTCAGACGTAAAAGTGGGTTGGATTGGTCATGAACTGGGCCATGTTATGGATTACAGTCACCGATCAAACCTTGGAATGTTACTTTTTGGACTAAAGTATCTTTTTTCTTCAACGCATATTAAAGAGGTGGAACGCGCTGCAGATACTTATGCAATTGCTCATGGAATGGGAGATTATATTTTAAAAACTAAAAATTTTATTTTAGAAAACGCCCAGCTTTCCGAAAAATATAAAGAGCGAATACGACAACTTTATATTTCTCCTGAAGAAGTAATGGAGCTTATTAATAAAAATAAAATAAGGGAGGAGCCAGCTATTATTGATGCTAATAAATAATTAAGCTTTCTGAGTTTTTACAAAGGCTTCCCAAGCTTCAAATTTTTCTTTATCCATAACTTTCTCCATTTTTACTTGTCCGCCTTTCTTTTTATTTTTCCCACTCCATTCATAAAAAACTTTTGGATTAACGGTTGTTACTTTAATTCCTTTTAAAGCTTTTGAACGAGCTACAGAATAATTATTATTAGCTACTTTTAAAGCTTCATCCAAGGCATTTGCTATTTTTTCAGGGTCGATTTTAGTTGCTGTGCCCAAATACCAATGATGATAAAATTCATCATTAATTGTAACTGCTGCTAATGTAAATTCAGGGATCTTTATATCAAACGTTTCTTCAAGTTCACGTAGCGCTAGTTCCATTTTATTCACTGAAAGTTGAGAGCCAACCACATTTAAAAAGAATTTTGTGCGCCCAGTAATTTTTATTTCAGCTTTTTCTACATCAGTAAAAGCAATTGTGTCCCCAATCAAATACCTCCAGGCGCCAGCAACGGTACTTATCAATAAAACATACTCTGTATCTGGTTTAACTTCCGCAAGTGTAAGTGCAGGCGCTTCTTCAGAAAGAGAGCCATCTTCCTTTATATATTCAGGCTTAAAGGGTACAAATTCAAAATAAATACCGTTATCTGTAACCAGTTTCATTGAAGTGGTTTCTGGGCGATTCTGGAATGCCAAAAATCCTTCGCTTGCCAAATACGTATCGATAACGGTAATTGGGCGAGCGAGTAATTGATTAAAGCTTTTTTCATAGGGCTGAAATGCTACACCACCGGAGGTATATACTTGGAGGTTTGGCCATATATCATGAATGTTGTTTGCGCTATGGTATTCAATAACTTTTTTAAGCATTAATTCGATCCATGACGGAATGCCACTTAATGCGCCAATATCCCACTCTCGTGCGCGTTTTGCAATTGTTTCTACTTTCTCATCCCAATCTTCCATCAAGGCTATTTCTTCGCCTGGTTTATAAAATCCACGAAACCAAAAAGGGATGTTACTAGCACTTATACCACTAATTTCTCCTTCTAAAAATTGATTTTGGTTTTCGAGATTTGTGCTGCTTCCAAGCATCATAATTTCCTTTTCAAAAAAATCTGAAGGAATGTCAAAATTAGTTAATGCGCCTACTTGCTTTATGCCAGTAGTTCGAATTGCTTCAACCATATCGTCTGTGACAGGAATTTTTTTAGAGGTTTTCCCAGTGGTGCCACTACTTCTAGCGAAATAACTGGGGCTTCCTGGCCAGCTAATATCTTCTAGGCCTTCTTGGGTTTTATTCCACCATTGTGCCTCCATTTGATGATAATCAAAATAAGGTACTTTTTCAGAAAATGCTTTCGAAATGTTATCGGCTTCTAAGATTTTTGAAAATCCGTAATATTTACCAAAAGCAGTGACTTTTGCTTTTTCTAGTAAGCTTTTTAATACATCTCGTTGTGATTCAATAGAAGATTTTTCTGAAATTATCGCACCACGAAGGTCTATAGCTGTCTTTATAATTGTACCAAGTATGGCCATTTTCTATTTATTTTTTTGATTAAACTACAAATTTTGATTAGGACTGTAAGAATGTTTAAATCAATTTTAACCTTTTTCTTTTCAGCTGCGGAAATGGTATCTTTGCGAAAAAAAGAATGCATCATCCAGATTCAGTACGACTAAATAAAGCAATTAGCGACAGTGGTTATTGCTCGCGCCGGGAAGCAGATACTTTAATTGAAAAAGGTCGAGTATCCGTTAACGGCGAAAAAAGTGGTCTTGGAGATCGTGTAATGCCAGGTGATGAAGTGCGTGTAGATGGCAAATTGATTGCTGAAAATGCTAACGATGTTTATATTATGCTGAATAAACCAGTTGGGATTACGTGTACAACCGATACTCGTTTTGATGATAATGTTGTTGATTTTGTAAAGCATCCAGAGCGTATTTTTCCTGTGGGAAGATTAGATAAGCCAAGTGAAGGATTATTGTTATTAACCAATGAAGGCGATATTGTAAACAAAATATTACGCGCTGGTAACAAACACGAAAAGGAATATATTGTAAAAGTGGACCGTCATGTTACAGATGAATTTATAAAACGAATGGGGTCAGGTATTCCAATTTTGGATACGGTAACAAAACGTTGTAAGGTAGAACGAATTAGTAGGTTTGAGTTTCGAATAGTTTTGGTTCAAGGATTAAATCGACAAATTAGAAGAATGTGCGAATATTTGGGGTATGAAGTTATGGCGTTACAACGAATTCGTATTATGAATTTAGAACTCGGTGATCTTCCTGTGGGGCAGTGGAGAGACCTAACCGCTGAAGAGTTAAAAACCTTAAAAGATTCTGTTAAAGATAGTGATGGGCAACCTAAAGCATATCAGAAAGAAGAGCGGAGTATTCCTTCTGAAAGAACAAAAAAAGCAACAAGAAATACGAGTAGGGATCCAAAAAGCACCGGCGGAAGAAGGAGAAGGGGCTAGCTGTATACATAAAAAAAACCGCGTACCGATTGAGTAGCACGCGGTCATTTTCAACTAACTAACCAAATTAAATTTCAATTATGAAATCTCAACCATTTTCTTCAATGTCTTCTTTTCTTCTATTTTAGGAAGTGTAATTCTAAGGATTCCACTTTCGTAACTAGCCTGAATATCTTCAATTTTTATATTTTCAGGTAACTTAAAAGAACGTTCAAAGTTCTTATAATTAAATTCTCTTCGTGTATAACGAGTTGTATCGTTATCTTCTTTTTCTGCTACGCTCTTTGAAGTTATTTTAAGGATGTTTTCCTCAGCTTCAATTGTAAAATTTTCCTTTTTCAAACCAGGCGCGGCTAATTCAATTACAAAATTCGGTAAATTTTCATGAATATTTATCGCCGGAATGCTAAATGTTTCATAATTCTTAAGAGCGTCTAGTCTATTCTCCGTGAATAGGTTATCTAAAAGACTAGGAAGCCAAATACTATTATTACTAACTGTTTTCATAAACTTATATTGTTTAAAATTTTATTTATTTTCAATAACAATAGTCAATAATAATTCCAACAATCAAAACAAGTCATTTTGTCTTGTTTTGTTGGGGTTTTTCACGACATTTTGTCGCTATCGAGTGGTTTGTGAATGTTTTTTTTGAAATTAAAAAGAAGAAGTTCTGTACAAGAATTTGGTGGAGGTAAAATACAATGAGTAAAATAAAATTCGAAAATTATTTTAAATTAGGGGGTTGCGATTAATTATAATAAACTTTAAAAATTTTTAAAAGCGCTTCGGCTGGAATAAGTTTATTTTCGCTCAATTCCATTTTCTTTATAATCTGATCCGCAACATTTGGACGAATGCCCATTTTAAGGCCAAAGTTTTTTAGTGCTATTATTTCTTTTTCGTGGGTTTCATTATCAACATTCATTACCAAAATTAATTTGTAAAAATGGGTGATGCGATCCACTTCGTTATAAAGAGGCTGTGAGGGTTCTGGGTTTTCAAAAAGCGCCAGTGTCTCTTCTTTAGAAATATTCATTCGCTTGGCTAGCTTTTTTATAAAGTTAACTTCGGAACTATTTATTTTTCCGTCGGCTAAAACCATATTTATTAAATCGCTAAGTAATTTTTTAGGATCTTTACTCATAAGTAGGGTACAAAAAAAGCCCTTGCTATTAGCGAAGGGCTTTTGTGAAGTTTAAAAATGTTATGCAAGTACTGCTTTAACCTTATCTGCAGCTTCTTGAAATTCAATTGCGCTTTGAACATCTAAGCCGCTATTGTCAATTAATGTTTTTGCGATATCCGCATTAGTTCCTTGTAAACGTACAATGATAGGCACATTGATAGTTCCCATGTTTTTATATGCATCAACAATTCCTTGTGCTACACGGTCACAGCGTACAATACCTCCAAATATGTTTACCAAAATAGCTTTAACACTTGGGTCTTTTAATATCAGTTTAAAAGCTGCTTCAACACGCTCAGCATCAGCAGTTCCACCAACGTCTAAGAAGTTTGCAGGCTCGCCTCCAGCTTGTTTAATAAGGTCCATGGTTGCCATTGCAAGCCCTGCACCATTTACCATGCAGCCAACGTTTCCATCTAGGTCTACATAATTAAGTCCTTTTTCTTTTGCTTCAACTTCTACTGGATTTTCTTCGCGTTTGTCGCGCATTTCCATATAATCTTTGTGACGGTATAGTGCGTTTTCGTCAAGACTTACTTTTGCATCAACTGCGATGATTTTATCATCGCTAGTTTTTAATACAGGGTTTATTTCAAATAAAGAAGAGTCAGATTCGTTGTATGCTTTATAAAGTGCTGTAACGAATTTAGTCATTTCTTTAAAAGCTTTTCCGCTTAAACCAAGGTTAAAAGCAATTCTTCTTGCTTGAAAACCTAAAAGGCCAACAGCTGGGTCAACTTCTTCAGTAAAAATTAAATGTGGTGTTTCTTCGGCAACAGTTTCGATGTCCATTCCACCTTCAGTAGAATACATAATCATGTTTCTGCCGGTAGAACGATTTAGAAGGACGCTCATATAGTATTCTTCAGGTTCGCTATCGCCAGGATAATAAACATCTTCGGCAACTAAAACTTGATGTACTTTTTTTCCTTCAGCTGAGGTTTGAGGAGTAATCAGGTTCATTCCGATTATATTTCCTGAAATTTCCTCAACTTCCTGTAGGTTTTTAGCAAGTTTTACACCACCACCTTTTCCACGGCCACCTGCGTGAACTTGTGCTTTTATTACGTGCCAGCCAGTTCCTGTAGTTTCAGTAAGTTTTTTTGCTGCTGCTACAGCTTCTTCTGGAGTAGTTGCAACGATTCCGCGTTGTATTTCAACGCCAAAACTGTTTAATATTTCTTTTCCCTGATATTCGTGTAAATTCATAGTAGCGGTTTTGTACTTGTTTATGGAATGCAAAAATAATAAATGTCATAGGAATGGACTAATGTTTTTTAAGCTTTGCTTCTTTGAATTTTTATTATTTCGCTAAAAAATAAAAATTAAGTAAATATTATTGAAGAGTTTCTGCTTACATCCCTATTTTTGCGACTTAATTTTTAAAAATCAAATAATTTAAATCAATGAAAAATCAAGACCTTTTGGCAATAGCCCAAGAATTTGGAAGCCCTGTATATGTTTATGACGCTGCAAAAATAGAGAAGCAGTATAAACGGTTAACAGGAGCTTTTGATAAGGTTGAAAAATTGAGAATAAATTATGCGGTTAAAGCACTTTCAAATATTTCAGTGCTAAAATTATTAATAAATATGGGTAGTGGTTTAGATACGGTATCCATTCAAGAGGTTATGTTAGGTATAGAAGCAGGTGCAAAACCTGAGAATATTATTTATACTCCTAACGGCATTTCTATGGAAGAAATAGAAAAAGCGGCTAAACTTGGTGTACAGATTAATATTGACAATTTATCTATTTTGGAGCAATTTGGAACAAAGCATCCAGAAACTCCTGTGTGTATTCGTATAAATCCCCACGTAATGGCGGGAGGGAATACTAATATTTCGGTAGGTCATATTGATAGTAAATTTGGTATTTCTATCCATCAGATGCCTTTGTTGAAGCGTATTGTGGAAAATACAGGAATGAATATTAATGGTATTCATATGCATACAGGGAGTGATATTTTAGATATTGATGTATTTTTATATGCTTCTGAAATACTTTTCAACGCAGCAGAAAATTTTGATAACCTTGAATTTATTGACTTCGGAAGCGGCTTTAAAGTGCCGTATAAAGAAGGAGATATAGAAACGAATGTTGAGGAGCTTGGTAAAAAACTAAGCAAGAGATTTAATGAGTTTAGTAAAAAATATGGTAAGAAACTTACATTAGCCTTTGAGCCAGGTAAGTTTTTAGTGAGTGAGGCTGGGCAGTTTTTAGTAAATGTAAATGTTATCAAGCAAACAACATCTACTGTATTTGCTCAGGTAGATAGTGGTTTTAATCACTTAATTCGCCCTATGCTATATGGTTCGCAGCATGAAATTACAAATGTTTCACGTCCTAAAGGACGGGATCGTTTTTATACGGTAACGGGCTATATCTGTGAAACAGATACCTTTGCTAACAACCGTAGAATTGCTGAAATTCATGAAGGAGACATTCTTTCTTTTCACAATGCAGGCGCATATTGCTTCACCATGGCAAGTAATTATAATTCTCGGTATCGTCCTGCTGAAGTACTTTGGTATAAAGGAAAAGCGCATCTAATTCGAAAAAGAGAAACCTTTGATGATATTCTTAAAAACCAAATTGCAATAGCCTTATAGAGCTAGTGAATGAGCTGGCTGTTGGTTTATAAAAGGTAATTTTGTTAAAATATTATTGAGATGGTAAAATTTTAAGTTTTTAAAATAAACAATATGAAAAAGGTTTATTGTCAATTTTAATACTATCTTTGCCACTTATTATAAATTTTTTAATTAAATACAATGAACAAAGGAACAGTAAAATTCTTCAACGACACCAAAGGTTTCGGTTTTATCACTGAAGAAGGAACAAACAAAGAACATTTTGTACACATTTCAGGCCTAATCGACGAAGTTCGTGAAGGTGACGAAGTAGAATTTGATCTTCAAGAAGGAAAAAAAGGATTGAACGCGGTTAACGTAAAAGTACTTTAATACACACAATTTTTTTATTAGAAAGCCTCCCAATCGGGAGGCTTTTTTTGTGAAAAATTGAAAAATAATCGCATAATTTTAAAAATTTATGATATTAATTAGCTGTTTTGTGATTTATTTATAATAATTTTATGAAAATAATCAAATCAACTGTAAAATGAAAATACCTAAACTATGCTTGATAGCGTTAAGTATGCTGTCAATTCAATTATCCGCACAAAACAAAAATCCCCAAAAAGAGAAGGAAGTTCAAAGAATTGCTGCTGAAAGGTCGTCAATTTCTTTAGAAGAACTTATTAGTCAGAAAGACAATACCTATGTAATTACTAACGAACATATTAGTAGTTTAAGTGGTATTCGTCACGTATATTTAAGACAGGCTATCAATAACCTAGAAGTATACGGTACTGAATCAAGTGTGCATTTAGACAAATCTGGTGCTGTTGTAATGGAACATAATAGGTTTCTAACAGATGTAAATGCAACTTTAAAGAGTAGCTCCCAAGGGGTTTCTGCCTCGCAAGCTATTACTTCAGTTGCTAGACAAATGGGCTATAAAATTTCAAACCTTCACGAAATTAATAAGATCGGTGGTGCTAATAAAGCTACCTTATTTAATAAAGCAGATATCTCTTTAGTAGATATTCCAGCTAAGTTAATGTATTATTATAGAGAAGGTGTTGGCACTCAATTGGTTTGGGAGCTTTCAATAGCAGAAACAACTAGTTCAGATTGGTGGAATTTCCGCGTTGATGCTGCTAGTGGACAAATAATCGATAAGGAGAACTGGACAGTTTCTTGTAATATAATGGATGATCATAATGAACATTTCCATGGTGAAACTACACCAGCAAGTTCAATAGTTATTGGTCCATTAAATGAAAATGAAGCACTTTATAATTATACTGAGGCTTCAAATACATCTGTTTTTGAAGCTACCCCAGCTTTAGTAGGTGGGTATAGAGTATATGCAATGCCCGTAGAATCTCCTAATCATGGTTCACGAACTTTGCAAAATGATCCTGATAATGCTATCGCGTCTCCATTTGGATGGCATGATACCAATGGAGTTGCTGGGCCAGAATATACCGTAACGACAGGTAATAATGTGGATGCCCATAAAGGTTCAGATCGTCCCGATGGCACAGCATCTTTAACTTTCGACTTTCCTATAGACTTAAACCAAAATCCGGCTTCAAATACAGCTCCATATATTGCAAATTTATTTTACTGGAATAATATTATTCATGATGTATTTTACTTATATGGATTTGACGAAGTAAGTGGTAATTTCCAAGAGAATAATTATGGCAATGGCGGTGCTGGATCAGATAGCGTAAATGCGAATGCACATGCTTCCGGAAATTGTAACGCTAATTTTGGTACTCCTGCCGATGGTTCAAACCCTACAATGAATATGTTTTTATGTAACAATTCATCCCCATCACATGATGGAGGTCTTGATGCAGGGGTAGTTGTTCATGAATATGGACATGGAATTTCAAATAGACTTACAGGAGGCCCTTCAAGTGTAGGATGTTTAAACAATCAAGAGCAGATGGGTGAAGGCTGGAGTGATATTTTTGGTTTATTGCTTACAATTGAACCAGGTGATACGGGAACAGATGCTAGAGGTGTCGGTACTTATTTATTAGGACAGCCTGTTACGGGTGTTGGTGTTAGAACACAGCGTTATAGTACAGACTTTGCTGTTAATAACCATACGTATGATGATATTAAATCTATGGTAGCACCGCACGGTGTTGGTGAAGTTTGGGCTACAATGGTTTGGGATATGGCGTGGGCTATTATTGCAACAGATGGCTTTGATCCTGATGTTTATAATGGTACAGGAGGAAATAATGTAGCTTTGGCGATTGTTACCGAAGGATTAAAACTTCAGCCTTGTAGTCCAGGTTTTGTAGATGGTCGTGATGCAATTTTAGCAGCAGATCAAGCCCTTTATGGTGGCGCACACGCTTGTGTAATATGGGAAGCTTTTGCAAGAAGAGGATTAGGGTATAGTGCAGATCAAGGCTCTTCAGGGAGTAAATCTGATGGAACAGAAGCCTTCGATTTGCCTCCAAGTTTTTCTAGCTTAGACACAATAGATGAAGTGTGTCTTGCAGATGGAGTTCAAACAGGTCTTTCTGGAGGTAATCCAGCTGGAGGTGTTTACAGTGGAGCAGGTGTAACCGATGATGGCAATGGAACAACATTTACATTCGACCCAAGTGTTGGAGGAGCAGGTTTAGTAACAGTAACGTATGTGGTGAATGACTTTTGTTCAGGAGCACCAACTACATTAACTGATGAGATTAACGTTACTAACGAAGCGCCTGAAATTATTTGTATGGGATCGGGCACAATTCCTATGACAGGTTCACAAGCGAGTAGTGCAGGAGCTCCAATTCCAGATAATAACACAACAGGTGTTACCGTAACAATGAATGTTACTGATGATGTTACAATAGTGGATTTAAATGTAAATTTAAATATAACACACTCATGGGTAGGTGATGTAACTGTAAAAATAAAATCACCTGCAGGAACAGAAGCAATTATTGTTGATAGACCAGGAAGAACAACATCTGGATATGGATGTTCTGGAGATAATATTTTAGCAACTTTAGATGATGAAGCGGCTAGTTCTGTTGAAAATGAATGTGCGAGTACCACTCCAACTATTAATGGAACTTTTATGCCGAATAACCCACTTTCTGTATTTGATGGGGAAAGTACTTTAGGAGTATGGGAGCTTACAGCTTCAGATGCTGTTGGTGGTGATACAGGTTCAATAAATAGCTGGGAGTTAAATTATGAATATGAAATAGTTGCTCCTATACTAGATGTTACACTTGATGGAAGTGGAAATGCAACAGTAAATGCAGAAGATTTATTGTTTAGTATTGCTGTAAAATGTGGGGACTATACTGTGTTAGGCGGTAGCCCATTGGCAACTACCGTTAGTTTTACGTGTGCTGATGTTGGTTTAAACAATGTATTAGTTCAGGCAACTAATGATAATGGTGTTGCATCAAATTGTACTGCAATAGTTAATGTAATTGAAACAGTTGATCCAGTAATTACCTGTCCAGCAGACATAACTGTTGGCGTGGGAACTGGAACTCAATATACACTTCCAGATTACTTTGCCACTGGGCAAGCAACAGTTACAGATAACTGTACAAACCCAGTAACTTTGACTACGCAAAGTCCTGCTGCTGGAACAATGCTAGGTTTAGGAACTCATACCATTACCTTAACCGCAGAAGATGAATCTGGAAACATGAGTTCTTGTTCTTTCGAGCTTACAGTAGATGATACCGCAAGTGTGAATGATAACAGTTTTAATAATGAAAGTATTAAAATGCATCCGAATCCAACTTCTGGAATCTTGATGATTTCAAACCCAAAAGAATTTGCATTAGATTATTTAAAAATATTCGATTTAAGAGGACGATTAGTTAAAGCGATTAACCTGAATGCAATGGGACTTGAAAAATCTATTGATGTTTCTGAGATTGCTCCATCTACTTATTTAATTATAATAGAAGGAAAAGATGGTCAGATAACCAAACGACTTATTAAGGAATAAGTTATATACCAGATTTTAAAAGAAAAACCCTTCCAAAATAATTGGAAGGGTTTTTTTTATTAGGTATATTTTTCTAAAACAAATGAAAAAACTTAAAGAGTTGCAGCTTCTTTTTTTGCAACTTTAAACTCTTCTACCATTTCTTTTAAAATCTGAGCAGCAGGTTTTATATCATTGATTAATCCTGCTATTTGCCCTATTTCTAACTCCCCTTCCTCAAGATCACCTTCAAACATTCCGCGTTTTGCTCGCGCACGGCCTAAATGTGATATTAATTCTTCTTTTGAAGGATTGGTGGTATAAAGTTGCATTACGCTTTCAAAAAATTTATTTTTCAGCATCCGTACGGGTGCCAATTCTTTTAAAGTTAAAAGAGTATCACCTTCTTTAGAGTCTACCACCATTTGTTTAAAATTTTGGTGGGACGAAGCTTCTTCTGAAGCAACAAAACGGCTTCCTACTTGTACGCCATCTGCCCCTAAAATCATGGCCGATAACATTCCACGTCCGTTGGCAATTCCGCCAGCTGCAATCAAAGGGATTTCGAGCTGTTGCTTTACCATAGGGATTAATGTAAAAGTTGTAGTTTCTTCACGGCCATTATGACCGCCAGCTTCAAAGCCTTCTGCAACGACAGCGTCAACTCCAGCTTCTTGTGCTTTTAAAGCAAACTTTACACTGCTCACCACATGAACAACAGTAACTCCGTTAGTCTTAAGTTTGGAAGTATATGTTTTTGGATTTCCAGCAGAGGTAAAGACAATTTTTACGTCTTCTTCAATAATGATATCTATTATTTTATCAATATCTGGATAAAGCATTGGTACATTAACACCAAAGGGATTGTTGGTTGCTTTTTTACACTTTTGAATATGTTCGCGAAGCACCTCTGGGTACATTGAACCCGCGCCCAAAAGCCCCAAGCCACCAGCATTTGAAACAGCACTGGCTAGTCGCCATCCGCTGTTCCAAATCATTCCAGCTTGTATTATTGGGTAGTGTATATTAAAAAGTTCGGTAATCCGGTTTTGCACTACTCTTTAATAATTTTGAAACTAGTTGTTTTGTTATCTGAAGTTATAGATGCAATGTACATTCCCGAAGAAAGACCAGAAACATCTATGCTATTTCTCAAAGTTGTAATATTCTCTTGCAGAATTCGTTCCCCTAATACATTATAAAGTGCAAACTCAGCTTTATCAGCAGATTTTGGGAAAGAAATATTTATTTGAGTTGTTACAGGGTTTGGGTAAAGAGCAAAAAGATTTTCCTGTAAATAATCTTCAGTGCTTAACTGCAATAAAGCACCTAAGGCTTCTCCAAAATCTGGAATACCATATCCTAGTTTATCTGTTGGGTTGGTGTATCTGCTAGCAGATTCGCGAATTGCTTGCATAACTACGTCATTCTTTAAATGTGGAACAGCTTGCCATAGGGATGCTACGGCTCCAGCCATAATTGGGGAACTAAACGAAGTTCCACTTGAAGTTGTTACATTTCCACTTTGATCAATAACAGCAGCGTTTGAACCTTGAGCAACAACGTCTGGTTTGATACGCCCATCCGTAGTTGGTCCATAGGAACTAAAATCAGAAGGTGTGCCAGTACTTGTTACCGAACCTATGGTAAAAGAACCAGGAGCATCTGCTGGAGTAGCTACATAACCAAAAGAACCAGGGCGACCATCATTACCAGCTGAGGTAACGTTAATCATTCCTTTGTCAAATGCATGATTTGCACCACGTGCTCCAATGGTAGTTTGACCATCTAAGTCTTCATATTCGTGATTATAAGCATTATTATCAAAATCTTGATACCCTAATGATGTATTTGTAACATATACACCTAAGCTATCAGCGCGTTCTAAAGCTTCAACCCAATAGGCTTCTTCAGCAGGCGATTCATTGCCACCATCTTCTGTTACAAACAGATAGTAAGAAGCATCTGGTGCGGTACCAACGAAAGCTCTGTTTGGATTCGAGTTTTCTATAAACCCAGCTGCATCACTAAAGGTATTAGCGCCATGGCTTCCAGTTCCGTTTGGACTTTCTACACGGTCTACAAAGTCATAATACCCAAGTAATCTTCCTTCATTTCTAAGTGTTTCGTATGCAGGATTTGTTAATACTCCTGGGTAGCCATTATCCATAAATGCAACAATGATGTCTCTACCAGTATAATCATTTTCATGAAGGTAGTCAGCATTTAGCATTTCGGTTTGGTTTCTAGCTGACCCATAATTATAAACAGGTCTAGCTTGTGTTTGGTTTTCAATTTCAAACTTATCTTTAATAAATTGTTTTCCTGAAGTTGGTCTGTTTAAACTTTTATCTGCATATTCTACATCTGTAACAAAAGTTAGATTTAGTAATTCATCAATGTTTGTTTTGGTTCCCTTTACATAAACCGCATTCATCCACTTTGATTTTGCAAGCACAGTAATCCCTGTTGCCGCTTCAACGGTAGCTTTATATGTTTCATTAAGTGGTACATCACGTTCGTCAATTACAATTCCTTGCGCCATTTTTCTATCGATGGCTGCTTGCGTCATGATACTTATTGGGTTAGCAATAGAGGTCGCTACATCTTCTTTGTCAGCAAAAAATACAAGTGCTTCTTCTGTTTGTGCAAAGCTGAGTGTTGAAATAAAAATAACAATTAGTAGGGATAATTTTTTCATCATATAAAGTTTTTAAGAGATCACACCACTTCCAAGTAATTCATCACCTTTGTACCAAGCAACAAACTGGCCTTCGGTAATTGCGGATTGCGGGTTTTCAAATATAATATAAAGTCCCGAAACTGAACAGTATAATGTTGCTTTTTCTAGTGCTTGTCTATATCTAATTCGCGCCATTACTTCCATTTTTTGGTCTTCGGCGATTTTTAGGTCTTCTCGGACCCAATGAATTTCCTCATTTTTTACAAAAAGACCACGCCTATAAAGGCCTGGATGGTTTTTACCTTGGCCTGTGTAAATAATGTTTTGGTTAACATCGGTGTCTATTACAAATAGAGGTTCTTTGGTTCCACCAACCGCCAAACCTTTGCGCTGACCTTTGGTAAAATAATGGGCTCCGTGGTGAATACCCACTTGCTTGCCATCTACTTCTGTGTACTTTCTTTTAGTAGCAAGGTATTTGAATTTTTCTTCTTCCGAAGTGAATTCAGTTTGGATTCTTTTGTATTCTGAAAAACTTGCAGGAACCTCAACAATAACACCATCTTTTGGAGCTAATTTTTGTTGAAGAAACTCAGGAAGTCTCACTTTTCCAATAAAACACAATCCTTGGGAATCGCGTTTTTCAGCAGTAACCAAATTTTGTTCTGAAGCTATTTTTCGAACTTCAGGCTTCAATAATTCGCCAATAGGGAAAAGTGTTTTTGAAAGTTGCTCTTGTGAAAGTTGGCAAAGAAAATACGATTGGTCTTTGTTTGGGTCTTTTCCAGCAAGTAAATGGTGGATTTTCTTTTCAGTACCATCTTTTTGAATAAGTGTGGTATCCGTACGACAATAATGTCCAGTTGCTACGAAATCTGCACCTAAGCCGAGCGCAATTTTCATAAATACATCAAATTTTATTTCGCGATTGCAAAGAACATCTGGGTTCGGAGTTCGTCCCATTTGATATTCACGAAACATATAGTCAACAATACGTTCTTTATATTCGTTGCTTAAATCGACTGTTTGAAATGGTATTCCAAGTTTTTCAGCCACAATCATTGCATCATTGCTGTCTTCCAGCCAAGGGCATTCATCAGATATTGTAACCGAATCATCATGCCAATTTTTCATAAATAAGCCGATAACATCGTAGCCTTGCTCTTTTAAAAGATAGGCTGCAACGCTAGAGTCTACACCTCCGCTTAATCCTACGACAACTCGTTTTTTCATGAAATAATTATGTAATACAAAGATAAAAAAAAGACTTTCTAAAGGGTGTTGTCGAAAGCTTTTACACTACCTTACTATTTAAAATAGATTAGTTTTTGTTTGGCTTTGGAAAGGTTTCTTCGAGTATTACTTTGCCATTTTTATAGTACTTCCAAAGTCCGTGTTTTTTGTCGTCTTTATAAAACCCTTCAATAATAACATTGCCATAAGCATCGTAATAAAAGGCAGAACCCTGAAGTTGGTCTTGCTTATAAAATAATTTTTTTAAAACAATACCTTCAGGTGAATAGTAGATGTTTTCACCTTCTTTTAGACCGTTTTTATAAAGTGTTTCTTCTGTAATTTTTCCGTCAGGATAGTAGGTAGTTGCTTTCCCTTCAAGCTTTCCGTTGCTGTAATTTTCTAGGGTCATTACATTTTTAGAATCTTTATGGTAGTATACCCAGGCTCCAATTCGATCTTTGTCCTTCATTTTGCCTTCACTAACAAGTTTTCCCTTATTTGTGAAGTATTTTACGTCTGCAATAGCATCTTTACCATTATATTTTTTGGTAACTATAGGGGTTTCTTTACAAGTTTCACAATAAAATTTAAATTCCCCAATTTCTTTTCCATGATCAAATGTACCCTCATAGCGAAGTTGATCGGTGCCTTCATAGGTTTTTTTCCAAACACCATGACGGTTGCCATCAGCATCCAGTTGGTTTATTTCAGTTTGAGAAAAAACATTACCAAAGCAGAATATTATTCCGAAGAAAAAAAATATAGCCGTTTTTTTCATTGCATTATTTTATTTGCTTAAAAGTAAACGCTAAAATTTAGAATCTATTTTTTACCTGCTTTTTTTTGCTGTTCTGCTTGTTCCATCATTTCAGCCATTTTTCGTTGAAACTTGTTTTGTTTCTTAGGTTGCGCTTTTTTAACCTGAATCTTTGCGTGAATTTTGTCTTCATCTATGATGAAGTTTTTAATTACTAGCATAATTCCGATAGTAATTAAGTTTGATACAAAATAGTACAATGAAAGTCCACTCGCGTAGTTGTTGAAGAATACCAACATAAACAAGGGAGAAAGGTACATTATAAACTTCATGTTTGGCATTCCTGGTTGTTGCTGTTGCTGCATGGTTTGTGCAGTCGTCATCATCATATAAATGAAGATGGCGATAGATGCTAAAATTGGGAATAAACTAACGTGGTCACCATAAAATGGAATGTGGAAAGGTAGTTCAGCTATAGTGTCATAACTTGAAAGATCTTCTGCCCATAAAAAGCTTTTCTGACGTAAATCGAAAGCTGAAGGGAAAAATGTAAAGAGCGCATAAAAGACTGGAATTTGCAAAATTGCGGGTAAACACCCTTTTAGCGGACTGGCACCAGCAGAGTTCTGCAGTTTCATTGTTTCCTGCTGAATCTTTAATTTATTGTCTTTGTACTTCTCTTTTATTTCATCCATTTCAGGCTTTAAAACCTTCATTTTGGCTTGTGCCAAATACTGTTTGTATTGAACTGGTGAAAGCAATAACTTGATTAAAATTGTTAAAACAATAATAGCTATTCCAGCGGGTAAAAAATCACTTAATAAAGCGAATAAAGGAATAATAATATATTTATTTATCAGGCCAAAAATTCCCCAACCTAATGGCATTGCTTCATCCAGGTTACGATCGTATTTTTTAAATATTTGATAATCTGAAGGCCCATAATACATATTCATGGTATAGGCAATTGCCCCCCCCTTTGGCTCTAAAAGCATTTTTGCGCCGTATTGTTTGGTGAAGGTTGTGTCTATTTCTTCATCCTTAACTAAGTCTACAGAAGTAAGTTTTACTTCTTTGAAGGGAGTGTCAGTAAGTAGCATAGAGCTGAAGAAATGCTGACGGAAGTTCATCCAAGTAACGTCTTTTTCTAATTCTTCATCTTCGCTGGTAGGAGAAAGTTTAGAGTGTTTTTCACCATCATACTCATAGGTTAGACGCGAATATCGGTTTTCATATGAAATACTTTTTGCGTGGCGGTACCCCTTAAGATTCCAATCTAAATATATTGGTTGGGTAGTGTTTAAAATACCATCTAGCCCCTGACTAGTAATACTAAAGTCCATCATATATTCCCCTGGATGCAATGAATAACGATATTCAATAAAGCCACTTTCTGAAGTTTTAAGTTTCATGGAAAGCACTTGCTCTTCACCATTTCTACTTAAAGTAGGTTCAAAAAATAGGTCCTGTGAGTTTAAATTTCTGTTTTCAGCAGAAAATTCAAGATTTAATGAAGCGTTTCCGTCCTTAATTAAATAAACAGGAACGGAATCATATTTAGTGAAATTCTTTAAAAGCGCTTCGGTTATATAACCACCTTTATTGCTTATTGTAAGTTTAAGAACATCGTTTTCCAAAACGGTTGTTACATCGTTTGCAGAAGGAAGTGTTCCAGAATATGCAAAAGAACCTAGTTTGTTTTTTAACTGTTCTAAAGCTAATGAATCACCTGGTTTTACAGCGTCTAACGTATCAGATGTTGCTTGAGCTAAGCTTATATCTTGCTTGCTTTTTTCGTTCGCAGCCTTTTCTTGTGCGGCAGCTTCCGTTTTTGCTTTTTCTGCTTGAAGTTCTTCTTCGCTAGGCTTGTTTAGGTAAAGCATCCATATTAGGATTCCACCAATTAATAAAAAACCTATAAGCGAGTTTAAATCGAATTTCTTTTGTTCCATATTCAGCCGCAGACTTGTTCCACGATCGTTTTAATGATTTTCGAAAATATTTTTCGAAATGATTAGTTTGTAATTTATTTCATCTTCCCAAAGCAACAATAAAGCCTAGTTTGAGATTCCGCCAAATTGTCTTATTTTCTATTTTGTGCATGTTCGTGCACTGCTTTTACAAAAGCCACAAAAAGTGGATGCGGATTGGCAACGGTACTTTTGTATTCTGGGTGATATTGTACCCCTACAAACCACGGATGGTTTGGTATTTCTACTATTTCAACCAAGCCAGTATCAGGGTTTGTTCCTGTAGCTATTAAGCCAGCAGCTTCAAACTGATTACGGTATTTATTATTGAATTCATACCTGTGGCGGTGGCGTTCTTCAATGGTTTTGGACTTGTATAAGTTGCTGACAATACTGTCTTTTTTCAAATCACATTTCCAAGCACCTAATCGCATAGTGCCTCCCATATCGGTAATGTTTTTCTGATCTTCCATAATGCTAATTACGGGGTTTTTGGACTCAGGGTTCATTTCTGTGCTGTTTGCGTCTTTTAAGTTCAGCACATTTCTAGCAAATTCTATAACTGCCATTTGCATTCCCAAACAGATACCTAAAAATGGTAAATTGTTTTCACGCGCATATTTTACGGCAGCAACTTTTCCTTCAACCCCACGCTCCCCAAAGCCTGGAGCTACCAAAATTCCATCTAGTTTGGAAAGTTTTTTGCCAATAGTTTTAGCGTTTATGTGTTCAGAATGAATGTATTCTACCTTTACTTTTACTTCGTTTTCAGCGCCAGCGTGAATAAAAGCTTCTAATATGGATTTGTAGCTATCCTGCAATTCTACGTATTTTCCAATCAGGCCAATATGAACTTCCGCTTTAGGATTTTTATGTCTTTCTAGAAAATCATTCCACTTTTTTAAATCTGGCTTCTTAGAATTTTTAAGATTTAATTTTTGTAGTGTTACGGTGTCCAAACCTTCTTCAAGCATCATGTTTGGTACGTCATAAATGGTGGAAGCATCAATAGATTGTATAACGGCCTCTTCTTTTACATTGCAAAAAAGTGCTAGTTTTCTACGTAAATCACCAGAAAGCTCGTGTTCTGTTCTACAAACTAAAATGTCTGCGCGAATTCCGCTTTCCATCAAAGTTTTTACGGAGTGTTGTGTAGGTTTTGTTTTTAATTCGCCAGCGGCAGAAAGATAGGGTACAAGTGTTAAGTGAATAACCAATGCGTTGTCATCGCCCATTTCCCACTTCATTTGGCGAACGGCTTCAATGTATGGCAATGATTCTATATCGCCCACAGTTCCACCAATTTCGGTGATAACGATGTCATATTCACCTGTATTTCCAAGCAGTTGTACGCGTTCTTTAATTTCGTTAGTAATGTGCGGAATAACCTGTACTGTTTTTCCTAAAAACTCACCACGACGCTCTTTTTCAATTACACTTTGGTAAATTCTACCTGTAGTTACATTATTTGCTTGAGAAGTATTTACGTTCAAAAAACGTTCGTAATGACCTAAATCAAGATCGGTTTCTGCACCATCATCGGTTACATAACATTCGCCGTGCTCGTAAGGATTCAATGTTCCTGGATCCACGTTAATGTATGGGTCTAATTTTTGAATGGTAACGCGATATCCTCTGGCTTGCAGTAGTTTTGCAAGCGATGCTGCGATAATTCCTTTACCTAAAGATGATGAAACTCCGCCCGTAACGAAGATGTATTTTGTAGTGTTCATGAATGCCTTTACTGAAATGTCTATACGGGATGCAAAGGTACATTTTTATTGTGGAAAGCAGGAAAAGATAATGGTTAATTGTTGCGGTTTAACTTATATGTTTAAAAAAACTTTAAGCAGAAAGTTTTTGCGCTATAATTAGCGTATTTGTACCATTCACTTTTTCCTCAATATGGAATTTAAAATTACTTCCAAAATTTGTAAGAATTTTTTCAGTGTTTTTTGATTTTTTTTCGAGATTAACACCAACATTAAAAATTATAAATCCATTTTTTTCAAGTAATTGTGAAGTATTTCTACAGAATTCTTTTTCATAAAAAATAGGAGGCACCTTGATGTCAATAAAAAGGTCGATAATTATAAGTTGAAATTTTTCTGTGGAAGTTTTCACGTATTGAAACGCATCTCCTTCTATAATTTGAAGATTTTCGGAAGGGCTAATTTCAAATTCCTCCATAGCCAGTTTTATAATTTCTGGATCAATTTCAATAGCAACTATGTTTTTTTTGTACTCAAATGTCTCCCGAAGTGATTTAATAATACTGCCACCACCCATTCCTAAAACCAATGCATTTTTTGTATTTTTTAAAGTTACTCTTGCGAGTCCGATTTCTAGGATTTTTTGAAGAGATCCGTAGGAGTAGTTAGCATTTTCGGTATCTAAAACCTTTTTTCCATTGCTATATGTAACTTCCAAAGTACCATTAATTTTAGATGAAAAACGTCGGGTAGTGGGCCAAATATAACTTAAAATTTTTTTCAATCTAGTTCTCTTTTTCTGTTCACTATGCTGCGATAGAGTTACTTTTTTATTAACTTTTTCAGTAAGCCTTCAAGTCCATTTAATTTTAACTCATACATTTCATGCATCATTCTACCTAGTTTCCCTTCGGGGAACCCTTTTTGCTTAAACCATACAAAATAGTATTCAGGAATATTTGCTAAATAATAGCCTTCATATTTTCCAAAAGGCATCTTGTAGTTTGCCAGTTCAATTAAGTGGTTTGGGTCTGGGTTAGTTCCAAGATTCATAATCGGCAAGTTGCTTGGCTATGTATTTTTCCCATTCAATTTCTTTTTCTTCGTTGCGAGAATGGTCGGTTTCGGCATCAAATTTAGTTTGCATTGCCCGTCTTTTTTGCTCAATAGCATTATAAATACGTTCAATTTCGGACTTTATTTTTTTTGAAAACTTTTTTCCTTCAAGGTTTTTACGAAGCATACGTGCATGAAGTTCAGAGATATCAAAATGTGCTTGTTCGTGTCCTAATATATAAGGAGTAACTTTTTCAGGAATGTACCAAGAGCCATCAGGTTTAAAAAAGCTCTCAACAGAATAAGTAACTTTTATTTCACCGTTTTTGATAGTATAGGAGTACTGAAAGCTAATTCCTGTATTGGTGCTTGCAACAAAAGCTGCGCTTCGTACTGGTTTTCCTTGAAAATCTTCCCAAGTAAGTTTTTGGTTTTCTTTCCAAATAATTTTTTCAGAATCGTTTTCAGAAGCTGAAATGAAAATTAATATAAGGCAAAATAATAATTTCATAGCTGTTGAAAATCAAAATAATATCTAAGTTTTCAAGCTAAAATAATAAAAATACTTAGTTGGTCTAGCCAATAAAAAGTAATTTGTGTTTTTAGCCCCAATTAAAAACGACATCCTTTTCAATGGCTGGATTCAGACTATAATGCACAGGGCAGGTTTTTGCAGTATTTTCAAGTATTTTTCTCGCTTTAGAGTCTATTCCTGCGGGAAAATTAAAAACAACCTCAATTTTTGAGATTCTTCGTGGTTCTGAAGCCATTGTTTTTGTAACCATAGCCGTGGTGCCATCCATGTTTACTTGCATGTTCTGTGCTTTTATGCCCATAACGGTAAGCATACAATTAGCAAGACCTGTGGCTACAGTATCGGTTGGTGAAAAAGCTTCCCCCTTGCCATTATTATCTGTTGGTGCATCGGTGATAAACTTATTTCCAGATTTTAGGTGTTCGTTTTCTGTGCGAAGCTTTCCTAAATATGTGATTTTTGCTGTGCTCATTCTACTACTTCAAATTTAAGGTCGTTATTGTATTTTAGAATATAAGCTGCTTCGTTCGTGTAGCCTTCGGAATTTGTTTTTTGATAACGGAATTTATTTTCAATATAAACCGTTTCATTTTCCGGCATTACGGCATCGTAAATATCTTTTTCTGAAGCCAAACGTAAAAGTACATCATAGGTTACATCAAAACCGCGAATGGCATATCTGTTTGGGAGAACGCCATATTTATTTTTGTAACTAATTAAAAATGGGCTGCGATCATCTTCAGTAATATTTCTATTTACCGATGGAAATGTGAAATTTAACTTGGACAAACGGCTGCTTGAAACTTCATGCCATTCATAGGCCTCATTTCTATCTAAAGTAAATAAGCGGATTTTATAATTAGCAGGCATGGCCGCAAGAACATTTACCGCACTACTTACTAACACAGGATTTGTAGACTCTAAAACCACCCAATTTTCCATTGTTTCTGATGCTATAGCAGTAATGCCATTGGCTTGTATATAACCACCTTCCCGCGGGGTAATAGTTTTGGCTGAAGGAATAGCGGTTTGAAGCATTGCGCGTTGTTTCTGGCTTTTTGAATCTGAAATAATAATAAAGTTTTTGCCAGAAGCATGCTCTTTTAAATAGCGAATCATTGTTTTTTGAAGGACAGCATCTGTAGGAAGTGTTTGAAAAAGATTATCATTCATAGCCATTTCCCGATTGCTTAAAGGCGAAAAAACAGGAATCTGATCTCGTTTTAATAATGCGGAAGCTTTTTCAACGTTTTTTTGAAGCAATGGTCCAATAACAGCATCCACATTTTTAAAATCATTCCCCGAAATAATCGAAGCTACTTTGCTTTCGCTTTTTTCGGTATCATATACATTCATAGTAACCGAAATTCCTTTGTCTTTTGCAAATTCTGCGGCCATGAGTGCGCCACTATAAAAATCTAAAGACATACGTAAGGTTGGATCTTTTTTTAATAAATCCTGGTCGTTACTGGTAGAATCTGTTGCACTGCGCACCAACCTAAAAGGAAGCATTATAGCGATGGTTTTCATCTTTTTGTTGTCTATTCTATTTTCTAGATCAACGACTGAAATACCTTCTTGTGAAATTAAAACGTCATCTTTTGGTAACTTTAAAATCATCCCAACTTTCAAACCCTCTTTGGCATATGGATTCAAGGCTATTATTTCTTCTTCAGAAAGACCAAATTTTGTCTTCAATCTATAAAACCCTTCTTTAGGTTTCACTTCGTAATATTGAAAATTTTCATCGTCAATTTCCGCGTTTTCAATTATTGTTTTGTCAGGAACAACAAGAGATGCGCCAATTGCAAGGCTTTCGCCCATAGCTGGATTTAAGGTTTCCAATTCAGCTATTGAAATTCCAAATTTTCGGGCAATACCATATTTGGTTTCTTTTGCTTGTACTGTGTATTTTTGAGTGCCAGGTGGTGAGTTGCCTATTTCAGTAGAAGGAGTACTTCCAGTTGTTGCGGACGTATTTGGAATTAATAAACGCTCCCCCTTTTTTGGATCGCGAGAATACAAGTCTTTATTTAGCTTTTTAATAGCATCGATACTAACCTTGTATTTTTGTGCAATTCCGTATAAGGTCTCCTTTCTTCTTACTTTATGCTCGCGGAAATTATTATTATTTGTGCCAGAACTTATTAAATTAGTTGAAGGAATTATAAGAACACTATTTACTTTCAGTCCATTTTTTGCATCTGGATTGAGATTGTATATTGTTTCTTCAGAAATATTATATTCTTTAGCAATACTATAAACCGTTTCGCCTTTTTGAACAGCGTGACTTTTATATTGTTGCTGTGCCACAGAGCCACAGCTAATAGTGAAGAGCAGGATCACAGTAACGTAGCTGAAATACTTCAACATAGCGATAATCGATTTTTTAGATTTGTTAAACATGGTCTCAATTTCAGTTAATTATTCCCACTCAATAGTTGCGGGTGGCTTTGAGCTGATATCATAGACTACCCTATTAACGCCTTTAACGCGGTTTATTATATGATTGCTTACTTCTTGTAAAAATTCATAAGGAAGATTTACCCAGTCTGCGGTCATACCATCGGTTGATTCTACGGCTCTTAAAGCAACTACTTTTTCGTAGGTTCTTTCATCGCCCATTACCCCAACACTGTTTACGGGGAGTAAAATTGCGCCTGCTTGCCATACTTTATCGTAAAGATCCCATTTTTTAAGACCGTTTATAAAGATAGCGTCAACTTCTTGTAAGATACGAACTTTTTCAGCTGTAATATCGCCCAAAATCCGAATCGCCAAGCCTGGTCCTGGAAATGGATGTCTGCCCAATAACTCCTTATCAATGCCCATTTCTTTTCCTACACGGCGTACTTCATCTTTAAAAAGCATGCGTAGTGGCTCTACAATTTTAAGCTTCATAAAGTCTGGTAGTCCACCTACATTATGGTGACTTTTTATAGTAACGGAAGGCCCGTTTACCGAAACACTTTCAATAACATCCGGGTATATTGTGCCTTGTCCGAGCCAATCTACACCTGTTAATTGATGGGCTTCATCATCAAATACTTCAATAAAAGCATTCCCGATTGCTTTACGTTTTCTTTCAGGATCATTTTCACCTTTTAGCGCTTTCAAAAAACGTTCCGAAGCATCAACGCCTTTTACGTTTAACCCCATGTCTTTATATTGGTGAAGTACACTCTCAAATTCATCTTTTCTTAGCAAACCATTATTTACAAAGATGCAATATAAATTAGCTCCAATCGCTTTGTTTAATAGAATTGCAGCCACCGTAGAATCTACGCCACCACTTAAGCCAAGTACAACTTTTCCATCGCCAATTTGCTCTTTTAAAGTTGCAACAGTTGTATCTACAAAAGCAGCTGGAGTCCAAGATTGCTCTACGCCAGCAATGTTTACTAGAAAATTCTCTAACAACTGTTTTCCATGTGTTGTATGATAAACTTCTGGGTGAAATTGAATTGCGTAGGTTTCTTCGCCTTCAACTCTATAGGCAGCATTTAAAACATCTACGGTACTTGCCAAACGAACGCCATTGGTTGGGAGTTCTGCAATGGTATCACTGTGGCTCATCCATACGTTTGTGTTTTCTGGAATATCCTTAAAGAAGTCTTCCCCAGATTTTATCATGGAAAGTTTTGCCCGACCGTACTCACGTATGTTTGAAGGGGCTACACTTCCACCACTGAAATGTGCTAAATACTGCGCGCCATAACACACTGCTAACAGTGGTTTGTGGCCACGAATTTGTGACAAATCAGGGTGTGGAGCATCTTCAGCGCGAACGGAAAATGGACTGCCCGAAAGTATTACGGCCTTAAAAGGCTCAAGGTTTTCTGGTATGTTATGATACGGATGAATTTCGCAGTAAATGTTCAGTTCCCGAACGCGTCTAGCGATCAATTGGGTGTACTGCGAACCAAAATCTAAAATAAGGACGTTGTTTTGCATAGGCAAAAATACTTTAAAAAGTTAAGTTGGGTAAAAGGATATGTGGAATTTTTTTAAGTGTTTTCAACAGAAATTTTATAATTCTAAAACTGTGAATTTTAAGTCTAACGGATCCAAGTTTTCTTTCAATATATTCATTAAATCTTCACCATACTCTAAGTAAAATTCTGAAAAATTAAGCTTGCGTTCCTGCAGACTTTGATTTGGAAAAAGTTCGTTTTGAATAGTTTTTAAACGATCAAGTTCGTTAGAAAGATTTCTTTTTTGTGCTTTAAGTAAACGTTTTTCAAGAGTGTCTAACCCATTTAATTGCTTTTTTTCTTGAGCGCCCACCGCACCTATAAATGAAACATCTGTTTGTTTTGCGATGTTGTATAAATCTTTAAATTGTTTTTGTAAAAATTCTTTTTGACGCGAAAAATCTATTTCAATTGTAGAAATTTCTCGTGTGTGTTTAGTCATTAATTTATGCTGCTGAAGAAATAAACTTTCTATTGAAACATTTAACTTTTTAAGTTTTCCTGAAAGTATTTTAGGAACTAAAAGCACCGAATTACGTAATAATAAAATAGGAAAAGGAACATCGACTTTATTGAAATAATCTTTTAGTTGAAACCAATACGCTAGCTCGCCCCCACCGCCTATATAGCAGAGATTTGGTAAAATTACCTCTTGGTATAACGGTCGAAGCAAAGCATTTGGTGAAAATCGCTGTGGGTTTTCATGCAGTTCTTTTAAAATTTCCTCTTTTGAAAAAGCGAGTGCGGTTTCATTTATATAAAAACGACCTTCTTGCTCAATAATGCGTTCGCGTAGGTTTTCTTTTAAATAAAAAAGATTTATTTCTCGGGGATGTACTTGTTCCGAAAAGCCTAAATCGGTAAGTTTTTTAGTAGTTTCTGTAACTTTTTTGAAGCTAAGATTTTCTGTTAATTCCTTTTCAGCATAAGGAATAAAACACTTTTTAAGAGCTGGATCGTTACCGTCAACAATTACTAAACCGTGATTTTGAAAGAGTGTGTTTGCCAAATACCGTGTGGCATCTGCAAGATTTTTATGTTTTGTATAAGCTTTAGAAAAATATGAAATTAGTTTTTTTGCATTTTCACTTTCACCAAATTCTTTTCTCAATTGTTTTTCTACTTCTCGCAAACCTTCGGTGGTAATTTCACCTACGGCCCCTGATACGTTTTTTCCCCAACTTACTTTTTTCCCAAAGAGATTAAAGTAATTTATTTCTTCAAAATCGTGATCTTCCGTTGCCATCCAATAAACAGGGACAAAATGGTTTGTTTTGTATTCCGAGTTTAATTTCTCACTGAGATTTATGGTTGAATATATTTTATATAAAAAATACAAAGGGCCTGTAAAAAGATTAAGCTGATGCCCAGTAGTGATGGTAAAAGTTGTTTTTTCTTTTAAAAGATCAATATTACTTAGGGTGGCTTGCGAGAGTGGATTGTCTCCATACTGAAACAGAATGCGTTTTGCTAATAAATGCCGTTTATCATCCGTAACGTTTTTCTGTTTTTCTTGAAGTTGATGTTTAAAGTTTTCCAAGTTTGGAAAACGATTGTAAAATGGTTTTAGAAGTTCCTTCTCAGCAAGATAATCGCAAATAAGTTTTGAGAAATACCCTGTTTTAATATATTGAAGCGAATGATTTGGCATAGGTTTTTAGAAAATTGAAACAAAAATAACCGTTTTAAATTGGCTGTAGGTTTAAAGATACGTTAATCTTGAAATTTTGATAAAAATACGGTGTTATAAAACGCAAATTATTTTTTAGTTGATGCTAAAAATTCATCAGTATATTCAAAAATCTTTACTTAGTTTTATCGATTAATTTAAATTTTTTCAAATGAAGCGGCTTTTCCATTTATTATTTTTGTTTACTCCTTTCTTTTTAATCGCCCAGCTAAAATCTCCTTCTGAATTTTTAGGCTATGAAATTGGGACTGAATTTACTCGTAATGAAGCTGTTATTTCCTATTTTGAACACATTGCTGCAAATAATGGAAAGGTGAAATATTTCGATTACGGAAAAACAAACGAACGTAGAAGGCTTACGTATGCCGTAATTTCTTCAGAAGAAAACATTGCAAATCTTGAAAAAATTAGAACCGATAACTTAAAAAATATAGGATTGCTTTCTGGTGAATCAAGTCCAAATAAAACAATTGTTTGGCTTAGTTATAACGTGCACGGAAACGAAGCAAGTAGCAGTGAAGCCGCTATGAATACTGTTTACAAGCTGATTACTGAACACTCAGCATGGCTGGAAAATGTAGTTGTTATTATGGATCCTAGTGTGAATCCTGATGGTCGTGATCGTTATGTAAATTGGTATAATCAAGTGAAAGCTTCACCCTATAATTCTGCTCAAGATGCTACAGAACATCATGAACCATGGCCTAGCGGAAGACCAAACCATTACCTTTTTGACCTTAATCGCGATTGGATGTGGGCGAGCCAAGTGGAAACCCAACAACGTTTAAAAATTTACAACCAATGGATGCCGCAAATACATGTAGATTTTCACGAGCAGTTTATAAACAATCCATATTATTTTGCACCAGCAGCAGAGCCTTTTCATGAAATAATTACACCTTGGCAGCGTGAATTTCAAAATAGAGTAGGGAAGAACAACGCTAAATATTTTGATGAAAATGGGTGGCTTTTCTTTACCCGTGAAAGTTTCGATTTGCTATATCCAAGTTATGGCGATACCTATCCATTGTATATGGGAGCCATTGGTATGACTTACGAGCAGGCTGGCCACGGAATGGCTGGTTTAGGGATTATTAATGATGAAAATATTGCGCTTACACTTATAGATAGGGTGGCACACCACACCACAAGTGGGCTTTCTACTATTGAAGTCGCTTCGAAGAATGCTGTTTCGCTTAACACGGAATTCAAGAAATTCTTTAAAAACGATGACTTAAAATATAAAAGTTTCGTGCTAAATGGGAATCCAGATAACCTGAAAGCGTTGACGGAGCTTTTAGATAAACACGAAATAAAATACGGTTTTACAAACAGTGGTACTGTAACAGGTTTTAGTTATTCGCAGAACAAAAACGGTTCATTCAATGCGAAAGATGCGTTGGTTGTAAGTACTAATCAGCCAAAGGGAAAAATGGTGCACGTTCTTTTTGAACCCAATGCAGCGCTTTCTACCCCGCTTACGTATGATATTACTGCCTGGAGCCTTCCATATGCGTATGGTTTGGATGGGGTGGCAAGTACGAGTTTGGTTGCAGCAAATAGTAACAATTCAAAAAACACTGTTTCCAATGTAGCCTCGCCAACTGCGGCCGGTTATATTTCAAAATGGAATAGTTTGCAGGATGCTGAATTTCTTTCAGATTTATTAAAGCACGATATAAAAGTGCGTTTTTCTGAAAATGAATTAAGTTTTGGGGGCGTTAATTTTGGCCGTGGAAGCCTTATTATTACACGAAGCGATAATAAAATCAATCAAGATTTTGATAAAAAGCTAATTCAAATTGCAAATTCACATAAACGTAAGCTGTATGCTTCTCCAACCAGTTTGGCAGATAAACTTACCGATTTTGGTTCACAATATGTGCATTTGGTGAAAAAACAGCGTATAGCGCTGCTACAGGGTAAAGGAACGTCCTCATTAAGTTACGGGGCGCTCTGGCATTTTTTTGAAACCCAACTTAAATATCCAATCACTTCTATAAATACGGAACGCATTGCGAATGTAGCATGGAATAAGTATGATGTATTAGTAATTCCTGATGGCAGGTATAACTCTATTTTAAAAGATGAAACCTTTAAAGCGCTTGAAGAATGGATAAACAAAGGCGGAAAAGTGATTGCTATTGGTAATGCTTTAAGTGTTTTTGAAGATAAAGAAGGGTTCGAATTAAAAAAGAATGAGGCTGAAAGCGCTGAAAAAGAAAAAGATACTTTAGGCAATTTTGTGCCTTATGCCATGCGTGAAATGGAGAGTACCAAAAATTTTATTACAGGCAGTATTTTTAAAGTGGGGGTAGATAATACACACCCTTTAGCTTTTGGTTATAATGAAACTTATTATAGTTTAAAACTAGGAAGTGATTCTTTTGCCTTTTTAAACGATGGTTATAATGTGGGTTATATAAAAGACGACCCCATAAGTATTGCTGGCTTTTCTGGAGAAAAAGCAAAAGCATCTCTTAAAAATTCATTTGTTTTTGCAGAAAAACCCAAAGGAAATGGAAGTGTAATTTATATGGTAGACGATGTTTCTTTCCGCTCCTTCTGGCAGAATGGGAAACTGTTTTTGGCGAATGCAATATTTTTTGTAGGAGAATAAAAACCTTTGTATTTAGGTCTAAATCTTATTTTCTTACAATAAATAAAGTGCGGTAAAGCCTTGTTTTATGGGTTCGGCTGTCTTTTCCTTTTGGGTTCATATCATAAAGGGCAATTCTTTCTAGTTCGAAATTGGGAAAAGTTTTTTTGAAAAGTTGTATGTTTTCTTCCTGAACCAAAACTCCAAATTGACTTTCTTCTGGAATGGAAATTTTTTCACCTTCTTTTAAAATCTGCATCTTTTTGCCGTAGTCCCAAATAAGTTCGGGCGTCATGTCTGAAAATTCATAGACATTAATATTTTGTTGCTCTTCCCAAGTTTGAAGTTCCGAATAGGCTTTGTATGCTGGGTTTATAGTTATCGCCTTGCTTAGCGGTAGTCCAAACCAGATGGTAACAACAATAAAAGCAATGGTTAAATAAAAAACCCTTGCAATTTTTTTGCGGAAAAGGTTTCGAAACATAAAAGTTCCAATGCAACATAACGAAATAGAAAGCAATACAAACCAGGTCCAATTTCCAGAAAGACCATTTTTTAGAAAGATATAACCACCTATGGAAAAAATTACTCCTATGAATGCAATCAAACCAAAATTAAAATACACAGGAATTGTTTCCTTTTTGTCTTTCAACTCTTTAAAGCTTCGGAAAAGATATTCTATATAAAAACCTGTATTTAGAGCCATTGGGATTAGTACTGGCAATAAATACCGCGATTTTTTTTCAGGAATCAACGAAAGTAAAACCACCGATATCAGAGTCCAAAGAAATGTAAACAGATATGCTTTTTTATTAAAAACACGGTTTTTTAAATACGGAAATAATAATGCAACAAAAGCTGGAATGGTCCAAACACCACTTTGTGTAAAGAAGCTCCAATAATAATAAAATGGTTTTATCTCGTAACTAATCCAATTGGTGGTTTCGTTTTTGGTAATTTCTGCCGCTGCGGGGTCAAATTTTAAAGTATACCAATGCCACCATCCTGAGACTACAGTTGCGACTAGCAGAAAAATTAATAATGGCAGCCATCGTGCTTTAAAGTTTTTGTATTTGTACACAATTCCGAAGGCAATTAAAAAAGGCAACAATAGTGCGTAAAGTGAAACAGGACCTTTACTCAAGAAGGAACATCCAAAGAAAACTCCCGCCAATAGTGCGTTTCGGTATTTGTATTTTTCTTCAGTAAAAAATAAATAAAGTAAATAGATACAGACAATCATAAATCCGTGGGTGTAAATATCCCACTGACCATCGCGGCCAGAGGCAACAATGTAAAATGAAGTTGCCAATATTAAGGCACTGATAAAGGCATATGTTTTTTCTACAGTAAGTTTTTTGGCAAGTTTATAGGAAATTAAAACTAGTACCAATGTCATAATTGCAGCTGGTAGTCGAAGAGCCCATATGCTTTTTATTCCGAAGATAGCAGCTGAAAAAGCAGTTAACCATGTAGGTAAAGGTGGTTTCTGGTAACGCGGTTCCCCGTTGATAGTTGTGAGTAACCAATTGCCATCATGAAGCATTTCACGCGCGGTAATAAAATTTCGCGCTTCCATAATATTTACGGGCAAGGAATCCAAGTTCACAAAGAATATTGCGGCGCAGCTAATTACTAACAGTCCTAAATAATTATTTTCAATTTTCATGACCGACTTGTTTTTTCCAAATAAAAATATTGCGAACGTAAATAATAAGCCCGGCACCATGTCCCACTAAAAGTACAGGATCTTGTCTAAAAATTCCATAAGTTAAAATAAGTGATGCTCCTAGAACACTCATTCGCCAGAAACCAACAGGAAGTTGCGAGGTCTTGCTTTTTTCTGAAACAATCCATTGATAAACAAAACGGAGTGTAAAAATGATTTGAGAAAAAATACCCAAAAGCAATAACCACATTGGGATTGCATCGTTTCTAAAGAGTTTGTCTATATCGTATTCTCCATTGTTGTAGGCATAGATTACTATAAAGATTGGGAAAATAAACAGAAATAATTGCAACCCTTTTGGCGATTTTTGCCACTCCCCTTGCAGCTGTAAATTTCGGATGTAAATATAATAGGTTAAGGCTTGCCCGAGCATAATTGCAAAATCGTCCCGTAAATGTCCATAAAGAAAAAGGAGAAAAGAAGCCAATAAGCTTAATTTCCAAAATGCAGAAGGTGTAATAATACGTTTGCTTTTTTCGGAAAGAATCCATTGTATAATTAACCTTCCACTAAAAAGGATTTGTGCCAAAAAACCAATGCTGTACACAATCCAATTGCTCATCCTTTGCTTTTAATCTCGTAGTTGATATATTTTTTCTTCATCCAAAGGTAAGCGAAACAATCCATCAACGGCCCTAGTAATCTGTTCCAAAGTCCAAATTTTGCGGTACCAGCCATCCGTGGAAAATGTTTTACGGGGACTTGCAAAACGGTGCCGTTTTGCAGTAAAATCATCGCGGGTAAAAACCTGTGAAGTCCTTTAAACATAGGAATTCGCTTGGCATATTCTGTTTTAATTACTTTTAGAGGGCAACCCGTATCGTCCATCCCATCATTCGTAAAAGCGCGACGTATTCCGTTTGCAATTTTCGAAGACATATTTTTTACGAACTTATCTTTTCTATCAGCACGCACGCCAGTAACTAAATCATAGGCAGCACTATGTTCCAATAATAAATTAAAATCTTCTGGTGCTGTTTGCAAATCACTATCAATATAACCAACTAGCGGACTTTCAACAGCATCAAAACCAGCTTTTATTGCGGCACTTAAACCACGATTTTCTTTAAAAGCTATAAAGTGAAAAGCTTCATTTTTGTCACAAATTTCTTCAATTAGCTTTTGGCTATTATCCTTAGAGCCGTCATTAACAAAGAGAATAGAAGTGGTTTTTGTAGCAATCTTGATATATGCTAAAAGCTCCTTTTCAACGCGCTCCAGGTTTTCTTCTTCGTTGTAAACAGGTACAATAATCGTGAATTCGTACATTTATATTTTTGAAAAGATTTCTACAAAAGTATTTCTTTTTTGAAGAATACGACAGACCGTTAAAAAAGATGTTATTTTGCAACTGAAATTAATTATATGAAAATACTTGTTACAGGGGCGGCTGGATTTATTGGTTCCCATACTTCAGAAAGACTTAAAGAGCTGAAACACGAAGTTTTGGGGGTAGATAATTTTTCATCGTATTATGATATTGCCTTAAAGGAGCTAAACGTAAAAACACTCTTTGAAAAGAATATTGAAGTGCTTCAAGTTGACCTTCGTAGTGATGATTTAGTTGAAAAGCTTCCAAACGACTTAGATTATATTTTTCATTTCGCTGCTCATCCAGGTATTTCCAACGCTTCAACGTTTGAGGATTATTTCAGTAATAATATTTTAGCAACACAGCGTTTGTTAGCGTATGCTGAAAATCTTTCAAAAAAACCATTTATTATAAATATTGCTACTTCTTCAATTTACGGATTGGAAGCCACTTTTCCAGAAACTGTTGCACCGCAACCTGCTTCGTGGTATGGTGTTACCAAGCTAGCAGCAGAGCAACTGGTTTTAGCAAAAAGTCGTGAAAATAAACTTAATGGTACTTCAATGCGCTTGTTTTCCGTTTATGGTCCTAGAGAAAGACCTGATAAATTATATACTCGTTTAATAGACTGTGGCCTGAATAATAAACCATTTCCACTCTTTGAAGGAAGTGAAAAGCATTTCCGTAGCTTTACATACGTGCAGGATATTGTGGACGGAATTGTAAGTATAATTGGAAAAGAAACTATTTGTAATGGTGAAATTTTTAACCTAGGAACTGAAATCGAAAGTACCACAGCGCAAGGTATAGCAACTGTTGAAGAGATTCTCCAAAAGAAAATTGTAACTGCTAAAAAACCCTCTCGTGATGGTGATCAGTCACGTACAAAAGCGAATATTGATAAAGCGCGAAAACTGCTTAATTACAATCCAAAAACAACTTTAAAAGAAGGGCTTATTGCTCAAAAAGAATGGTTTGAATCTAATTTTAAAAAAAGAGATTCTTAGCTTTTTTTTATTTTAATTCAATTAAAAGTAATTTTTCAGCAGCTTCAAAGGGTGTTGTTCGGTTTTCATCCAAAGCTTTTAATTGTTTCTCAAGTTCTTTTTTTATGGTAGGATTTGTATAAAAATCACTTTTTAGCCTACTCTCAATTGTTTGCATTAACCAAAATTTATTCTGTTCTTTTCTTTTGTGTTGAAAGTAACCATTGGTTTCAACGGTTTTAAAATATTCCATAACTAACTTCCAAATTTCAGTAATACCTTCTTTTTTTATAGCGCTACAGAGAAGCGTTTTGGGAGTCCAAGCACTTTCTTTGGCAGGATAAAGGTGAAGCGCACGATTAAATTCAGTTTTGGCGAGTTTTGCTGCTTTTAAGTTTTCCCCATCCGCTTTATTAATGATTATAGCATCTGCCATTTCCATAATTCCGCGTTTTATTCCTTGTAATTCATCGCCAGCTCCAGCAAGTTTTAGCAATAAAAAAAAGTCTGTCATAGAATGTACTGCAGTTTCACTTTGGCCCACACCTACGGTTTCAATTAAAATAACATCAAAACCTGCTGCTTCACATAAAATAATTGTTTCTCGGGTTTTACGAGCAACACCTCCCAAGGTATCACCACTGGCTGATGGGCGGATAAAAGCATTTTTTTCCTTTACCAAATCTTCCATTCTAGTCTTATCGCCTAGGATACTGCCCTTACTTATGCTACTGCTTGGATCTACAGTAAGTACAGCAACTTTTTTTCCTTCAGAAACTAGGAGTTTTCCAAAGCTTTCAATAAATGTGCTTTTGCCTACACCGGGAACTCCAGTAATCCCAATTCGGATAGATTTGTTTGCGTGGGGCAAACATTTTTCTATAATTTCTTTAGCGTGTTGTTGGTGCTTTTGCGCCGTACTTTCAATAATAGTTATGGCTCGACTAAGCGAAGTTTGATTTTTTTGAAGAATTCCTTCAATCAAAATTTTGGAGGAAAGGGGGGGCTTTAAATTTGTTTTGAGCTTTTTTGCAGCCTCTGTATTAAGGGTTTCGGAATATGAAACTCCTTTTACCTCTTGAAGTGCGCTAGTATTTTTTTTCTTTTCTGCCACAGTGTGAATTTAGGACAAATTTATGAATTGGAACTTTTAAAAACGAGTTTAACTCAGTATCTTGAAATTTAATAATTTTAAAATTCAGAAAAAAATGAAAACCTTATACGAAGCAACAACTACTGTACGTGGAGGCAGAAATGGCCATTTAACAACAGATGATAAAAAACTTGATTTAGATTTGTCTGTGCCTAACGAAATGGGCGGTGATGGTGGCAGTGGCACTAATCCAGAACAACTTTTTGGGGGTGCATATGCTGCTTGCTTTGGCGGTGCCGTACAAGTAATTGCTAAAAAGAAAAAAATTGAACTTTCTGATGCGTTTAGTATTACTGCAACCATTGGTTTTTGTGAAGATGAAGAGGGTGCCTTTTTGGAAGCTACTTTAGATTGCTACATACCAGGAGTTGATATTAAAACAGGTGAAAGCATCATTAAAAATGCACATAAAATATGTCCATTTTCAAAAGCTGTTGAAGATAATATAACCGTAAACTTAAATTTAATGGTTGATGAGTAAAAGGACCTAATAAAAAGTTTAGCATATTAAAAAGCCCTGAATTTTCAGGGCTTTTTATTTACATTGCTTTTAGGTTGATAACTTTTCCTTTGTTAGATTCTTTCGTAGACTCTTCTTTTTCTTCTTTAAATGGAGTTTTTTTATGCTGTAAAGCAGCTTGTTTTATATACCATTCAAGTTGATATTTTTGTTTTTCTAGAAGCTCAAGAATTCCATCAGGGAGTTCTTTTCGCTCTAAGAGTTCTTCATATCTTTTAATATTGTTGCTATCTCGATTAATACAAGACCTTATTATTGCTTCTGCATCAAAATGTTCTAGGGCTTCCTTTATTTCTTGCCACGATCGCTCTAAATTTCCTTTTTCAGAATCCGCTTTTAAAGGCTCGATGTCACGCGAGTGAAGCTCGTTAGAAATATCATGACTCATTCTATTTCTTTCAACCGCCATATAATTTAAAAAACGTTTTAAATCTGTGGTTTGTGCATCGAGTGCAGCATTGTAGTATAGCTTTTCCGCTTCAAAGCAAGCAACTAGCAAGCGGTTTAGTTTATCAAAATCAGCGTATTTCTTTTTCATAAATGTACAATTTTACCAAAGTTAATATAAAAAATGGTCTATTTAAAATTCTAGTTATCAAATATTTCATAAAAAAAACAGCATATATTGCAACATCTATTTTCTTTTGTCGTCTTTTAATTGAACAGCAACCAAAAAAACCATCAAGTTTGTCTGATTTATTACTTATCGAGCAATGCAGACAGTGCAACCGCAAAGCGCAAATGGCGCTTTATAAAAAATATTGCGGCGGCATGTTTATTATTGCCCAAAGGTATTTAAAGGAAACCGATGCAGCCGAAGACGCAATGCAAGAAGCCTTTATTAAAGCTTTTCAAAAACTGAGCCAATTTAAAGGAGATGTCACTTTTGGAGCTTGGCTAAAGCGAATAGTTATTAACACTTGTTTAGATACCATAAAGGCAAAAAAGCTTGAGTTACAAACTTTAAACGATGAGGTTTTTACAGTTGAAGCTCCAGACGACGACTGGAAAATATCTGATGAAGCCACAGTATCAGAGATAATGTGTGCCATTGAAGAATTACCTGATAAGTATAAAACGACAGTTAAATTATTCCTATTGGAAGGATATGACCATCAAGAAATTTCAGAAATACTGCAGATTTCTGAAAATGCATCGCGGACTTATTTGCATCGCGGAAAAAACAAATTAAAAGAAACATTAAAACACTTGCGTTATGGCACGGGATATTAAAGAAATGTTTGAAAATTATAGCCCAGAACCTGCTGAACTTTCAGAAGGACACGAAGCACGTTTTGAAGCTAAATTAGATCAAGCTTTTTCTCAAACTATTACTTCAGAGAAAACACCTATTCCTTGGTTAAGAATAGCTGCAATGGTAGTTGTACTTCTGTCTGTAGGTATTTTTGGATATCAACACCTTTCTAAGTCAGACGTAGGTGTTATAGATAACACTACTAATGCGATCGTTAAAACCACTTCTGAAGCCACAAACCCAAAACTTACTTTGGCAGATATTTCTCCAGATCTTAAAAAAGTGGAAGCGTATTATATGACTGGTATCAATGTGCAATTGGCATCTTTAAAAATAAATGATGAAAATAAAGAGTTGGTTGATGGGTATATGTTACGCCTTTCAGAGTTGGATAAAGAATATACGCTACTTAATGAAGAACTTAGTAAGACGGGACCTTCAGAGGCTGCTGTAACCGCTTTAATAGACAATTTGAAATTACGTTTGGATTTGCTGTTCAAACTTAAAAACAAATTAAAAGAACTTAAAAATCAAAATAATGAAGAATTTAAATCAATACAATCGTAGCCTAACATTTTTGTTCCTCTTGGTTACTTCAGTGGTTTTTTCACAAAAAAATTACGTAGAAAGTTTTAATGTAGCTGATAATGTAGAGGTTTCTGTGAATACTTCGTATACAAATATCGTTTTTGAAACTTGGAATAAAAATAAAGTTGAAGTAGAAGCATTTATTGAAGGTGAAAAACTTTCAGAAAAGGAAAAGGCGCAATTGATGAAAAATTGGAACCTAAATATTACAGGAAACAGTAGGAATATTAGTATTAGCTCTAATTCAGAAAATCAGTCTTTTGCAATGAATGAGATGCCGGAAATGGATTTTATTGGCCCCTTGCTAGATGGTTTAGTAATGCCAATGGTACAAAATATAAAAATACCGTCTTTTCCAGAGGGGGTTTTAGATAATCTTGGCGATATTCAATTTGATTATGAAGCATATCAAAAAGATGAAAAAGGATATATGAAAAAGTTTGAAGCGCAAATGGATAAAAAATTTGGAAAGGATTTTGAAGAAAAGATGGAAAAATGGGCTGAAAGCTTTGAGCGTTCTTTTGATGATGACAAAGCAGATAGCATTAGCGAGGCTTATAGTGAAAAAATGGAAGCCTATGGTGATAGAATGGAAGCTTGGGGTGAAGCTTATGGGAGAAAGATGGAAGCCTGGGCAGAAAAGATTGAAAGAAAATTTGAAAACGGCAATCATTCTAAAACTGTAACCAAAACTCCTAACGGAACATCAATTGTAATTAAAAGTAGCCGAAGTAGCTCAAATTCAAGTAACGGTAAAAAAACCATTATTATTAGAATGCCAAAAAATACGAAAACCGATGTTAATATTCGTCATGGGGAGTTAAAAATGGCGGATGCAAACAATATAAAGGCTAATTTAAATTACACACCTTTTACAGCACAAAGTATTGATGGGGGACAATCCCTCATCAATGCTTCCTATGCGCCTGTTATGGTAAACACCTGGAAACAAGGTTCGTTAAACGTTAAATATGTAGATGAATGTAGTATTGAAAACGTACAAAACATTAATCTTCAGGCAAATTCTAGTGATGTTAGGATTGGAAATATTACCAATCAAGCTTTTCTTTCAGGTTCGTTTGGGGATTTAAAGATTGATAAAATTTCAGATGGTTTTGAAACTATTGATATAAGTTTAGAAAATACAGATGCTAAGTTAAAAGTGCCTACAGCTGCGTTTTCATTTTATTTCACAGGGAAAAAGTCTACTTTAAAATATCCAAAATCACTTCAGTTGAAAGAGTCCAAAAATGCAGATAGGGTATTGGTGAAAGGATATAATCAAAGCAATAGCACAACAAAAACGATTAGCATTAGCTCGAATTATAGCAATGTTTCCATTCAATAAATAGTGTATGATTTAAAAATTACACGACTCTTTTCGGTTAAAATTCTTCAAAATTAAAATGGCTGTCAGCTAGATTTTTGCGTTAATAATTTACATAAACCCATCCAATAAAAGCTTCAGGATATTTAGGATCGTTTAAAACTAAGACATAATAATAGGTGCCTACAGGAACGGTATTTCCAGTAAAAAGAAGCCCTTGTGTTGCCGTTCCATCCCAAAATCCATCAGAGTTATGCGCTGTGTGAATTAAATTTCCGTCGCGAGTGAAGATTTTAAGTTCAAAATTTTCATAAATATTAAGCAGCTTGCTAATTTCAAATAGATCGTTTATTCCGTCGTTATTAGGTGAAAAACCTTGTGGAATAAAAGGGGCGCAATTTTCGGTTGTTAATAAAAACGAAGCTATAGCAAAACAAATCTCATTTTCTAGTCGCACATAAATAGTTTGCGGATCGCTTGTGTTTTTATAATCACTTGGATTACTAATTGGATTGGTATTTTTTAAAGCATTTTCTATAGAAGTGTAATAATTGATAATGTCTTCTTGTCCAGTACGCATTAATACATCTTGTGAAGTAAGATCAAAAATGGCAGTATCAAAACCTGTATCGCATTTCAAAATATTTGGTAAATCTGGAATGGGAGGGATGCTTTTAAAATCGATAGCTTGTGAAAACGTATTATTATCTTCAAGTAATTCTTCAACCGTGCCATTACCAGTTCCATCATCGTCTACAACTGCGGTAATTGTAAAACTATCGGATAGATTTTCTGGTAGTATAAGAGCTATTTCACCATTTTCACTATTGTTAATCGGAATAGATTGCTGGGTGTGTGTTATACCTAATAACTGAGTATCTGTGTAAAATGCTATTGAAACATTTGCGGGTAATGGTGCTGTAGCATTTATATTATATACGATAAAAGGTAAAATTAACTCACGCTCTCGACAAGCTGCAATCTCAGGAATTACAATTGTTGCATCGGGCAAAGGGCAGGCAATTACTTTTACAGTAAAAGAAGCAATAAGAAAACAATCTGGGTTTGCTACGCGGATATGTATGGTTTGTGGATTTTCTGTATTTTGAAAATTTTCAGGGTTTAAAATAGGGTTTAGATTGTTTTGAGCATCTGTTTTAGATAGGTGAAAACTTAGGGAGTAAATCGGGTCTATTTCTGAAGTAGCTTCGGTGAGATTAAAAAACTCTTCACCAATAACATCACAGGTATCTAGGTTTTTTAAACCTGAAATTATTGGATTTATTAATAACTGAATGGGGGTTTTAGCTTCGTTGTTTTCTTCATTAGTTTCTTTAACGATACCTGTGCCGTCTCCAATGTCATCAACAACTATTTTCAGCATAAAATTTGTGTCAATTGTATTAGGAACTGTAAAAATAATGCTGCCCATTTCTTGCCCATCAATAGGAATAATCGCTACGGTAGCACTTTGTGCGATAAGGGTTTGATCTGCATAAAAAGCAATAGGGGTGTCTGCTGGAAGCGCATCGGTTGAGTTTACATTATAAACCGTATAATCTATTTTCAGCTCCCGGTTGCCGCAATCCATATTGCCAATTACATTGTCTATAGAAATAGTAGCATCTGGGAGTTCAGTGTTTAAGACCGTTACAATGTTATTTACCATTACAAAATCCTGTTCGCTTGTAAGCTGAATAGTCGCCGAAGTATCGCCAGGGTTTATATAATTTGAAATAGGGTAAAAGTCAATATCCATATTATAGAGAACATCACTTCCCGTAAAACTATTGGTGCCGTTAAAGGCATTATCTGAAGGGTTTAGTGGCGGATTGCTCAAGATATTTCCGTTGATACGAAGTGTTTCGTTTATAGCCAAACCACTATCGCCTTCCCAAGCAAGGAAACCTATTTTTGCACCTTGAGTATCACGAACTAACAAATTGTTTAAAACAATCTCTAAGGTTGTATTGGTTCTTGAAACACTTTCAAGGCCATCAAAAACATTCAGTTGGTTTAGGGGTAATGTGGCGTCTTCATAAACAACCGTAACCGCCCAGCCACCAAAATTAGTTCCTGAACCTGGTGGGTTGCAATAGGTAGGAATTACTTGTGTTAAGTCTAATTCAGAAAGCGTGTAGGTGCCATTTCCGGTGGCTTTTATTTGCTCTGTAACCTCTGCAAATGCTGAAAAATAGATGTAATCGGTTCCATTAGAAGTATACGTTTCATTAAAAATACGCGTTGCGGTAATAGGAACTTGATTGAATTCTACATTGAAATCACCCGAGCCAGAACCTGCCCAATATAAATAGGCGGCAACTATTTCTTGATTTGGTTGCAATTGAAAGCTTGCACTACTGCTAGTACGAATAAAGCACTGTCCTCCGGAGCCATTTTCTTCCACGTTTAGGGTATTTCCAAATGCGGTATAATCATAATGCCCATTAAGCTGCGTATACAGCGAAATATCCTGTGAGTAACCCACAGTGAAGACCAGTAAAAAAAGTATTGAAAAATATAGTTTCAAGGAAATTACAATGATTTATTGCTAAATATAAACAAAAAATCGTGGGTAATTAGGGTTTTCTATAGGTCTCTTTTTTTCAAAATAGCATAAGACCAGTATACGAAAAGCGCTGTCCAAACAAGAACAATTATAATGTTTAAGATAGTAACATCATATTCTTTATTAAAGTTTTCTCCTAATTGATTTGCTGCAGATTGTATTGCTCCCAATCGACTTACAGGTTCTTTTATTAGGTTCGCCATGGCATTAAGTGGGAAGAATTGCGCAACCGTATCTGAAACAGTTGTGTCTTTAAAAAACTGCCATTTCATTAAACCATAAAGCAACCATTCTACAATTTGCCAAACAATCAAAAAGCCAAGTGCGAAAGCAGAACGTTTAACCAAAACTCCTAGAAATAAACAAAAGGAGAAAAAAGCGACTAGCTTTATAAAATAGGCGCCTATGTATTCCATATCGCTGAAAATAATTCCTATCTCATTATAATCTGAAAAAGAAATTCCTAAAATTAAGGAAACCAAAAAGATGAATATAGTAGATAAACCTGCAAAAAGTAAGACAGTTAAAAACTTTGAAAGCACAAATTCCTTCTTGCTAAGGCCATCAATTAAATTTTGCTTAAGCGTGCGGTAACTGTACTCATTACTCATCATTGAAACAATCACAATTGCCAGAAACAATTTTAAAATTGCCGCAAAATAAGTGTTGAAATGCCAAATAAATGGAAAGTTAAATATCCCTTGGTCAGCTACGCGAAAATGAAAATCACCGAAATTGAATTCAATAGAAGCTATTAATGCAATAAATGTGATAAGTACAAAATAAATGATTGAAATAACCTTAGCTGCACGGTTATATCGCAATTTTTGAAGTTCTATATTTAATAATCGAAGCATCGCGGTTAGTTTTGTTTGGTAAGTTCAAGAAATTGTTCTTCGAGGCTTTCCTTGCGTTTTACAAGGTGTGAAAGTGTAATGCCTTTTTCAAAAAGAAGTTTATTTACTTCGGAAGCGTCTAGTGGTTCGTTGAGGTAAGCGATTAAAGAGTCGCCTTCGTGTTTTATTTTGCCAAAGGCAGGGTTTCCTTCCAAAGCATTCTGAAGAATTTCCATATTGTTGCTTTGCATGGTAAGAAACCCATGGCTGGCGTTCATTCCGTCTACACTGCCAGCATAGAGGCTTACTCCTTTCCGAAGAATAACCACGTGGCTACACACTTTTTCAACTTCATCTAGTAAATGTGAAGCAAGTAAAATAGTGGTTCCTTGGGAGGCAATTTTCTTTATTATTTCACGAATTTGATGAATTCCTTGTGGGTCGAGACCGTTTGTAGGTTCATCAAGAATTAGTATTTCTGGATCATTCAACAGTGCTGAAGCAATAGCCAAGCGTTGTTTCATTCCCAATGAAAATGTACTGAACTTACTGTCTTTTCTATCCTCTAATCCTACAAGTTGTAATTTCTCAACAATTTTTTCATCCGAAACATCTTTGATTTTACAAACGAGTTGTAGGTTTTGAGCAGCCGTCATATAGGGGTAAAAATTTGGGCGTTCTATAATAGCCCCCACTTTTTTTAGTGCATCATGAGTAGATGTATTACCATCAAACCATTGAAATTCCCCAGAAGTTTTATTAACTACGTTTAGAACGATGCCTAAAGTAGTGCTTTTACCACTACCGTTGGGACCAAGAATCCCGTAAACGTTGCCTTTTTCAATAGTAAATGAAAGATTGTTAACGGCGGTTAAAGCGCCAAAATTCTTGGTGAGGTTTTGTATGTTTAGAATAGTATTCACAGTTGCTTTTTGGTGATTGTTTTTAATATGACGAATGGGAAGGGGAATTGTTACAATAAATAGTAGTGAGTATTTAGAGGTGTGTCTGTAAGAAAAATCACAAAGTGCTAATTCCTACGCTTGGTTATAGTTATATTTTGGTTTGTATTTTATTACCTTTGCCTTTCATTTAAAAAAAACGCAATGCAAGACGGAATTTACGCAAAAATAACAACCGAGCAAGGAGAGATTCTTATAAAACTGACGCACGATAAAACGCCAGGAACAGTTGGGAATTTTGTAGCACTAGCTGAAGGTAATCTAGAAAATTCAGCAAAACCACAGGGGACTCCCTATTACGACGGATTGAAATTTCACCGGGTAATCCCAGATTTTATGATTCAAGGAGGTGATCCAAACGGAACGGGTTCTGGTGGTCCTGGATATGATTTTGAAGATGAATTTCATAAAGATTTACGTCATGATTCACCTGGAGTATTATCAATGGCAAACTCAGGTCCTGCAAGTAATGGAAGTCAGTTTTTTATCACACACGTGGCAACGCCATGGTTAGATGATAAACACACTGTATTTGGTAATGTTATAGAAGGACAGGAAGTTGTAGATAGTGTGGCACAAGGACATACAATGCAAAAAGTTGAAATAATTCGAGTTGGTGATGAAGCTAAAAACTGGAATGCTGTAGAAGCTTTTAGAAGTTTTACTGGCGAAAGAGAAGCTCGTATTGAAAAAATGAAGCAGCAGGAAGCTGATGCAATTAAAAAAGTTTCTGAGGGATTTGATAAAACAAATAGCGGACTTTTATATAAAATAATCCAGAAAGGAAGTGGTGCAAAAGCAGCAAAAGGAAAAACTGTTTCGGTACATTATAAAGGTGCTTTAATTGACGGAACTGAATTTGATTCTTCCTATAAAAGAAAACAGCCCATTGATTTTCAATTAGGCGTAGGGCAAGTGATCTCTGGTTGGGATGAAGGGATTCAATTATTACAAATAGGCGATAAGGCTCGTTTTGTAATTCCTTCACATCTTGCATACGGTGAGCGTGGTGCTGGCGGCGTAATTCCCCCAAGTGCAACTCTAATTTTTGATGTAGAATTGATGGATGTAAAATAAAATTTAAAAGTTTTAGTAAAGAAAAATGCGTCCAGTTTATGGACGCATTTTTTTTGAATCAATATTACTTTACAATCAGTTTTTGTGTAGCAAGTACTTTCCCGTTATCGTATATTTTTACGAAGTAAATTCCCGAAGGGTAGTTATTCACGTCGAAAATTAGTACGTTGTGTGGAGTTTTAATAGATCTTTTAATAATTTGTTTGCCAGAGATATCCAGAATTTCATAACCATTCATCATGCTTGAGGCACTTTTTATAGTTACTTCATTATTTGCAGGATTTGGATAAATAGTGATCGTTTTATCAGTTTCTATATTTTGAATCCCTAATGTAGCATTATACTGATTTTGAAGTTCGTCGATGGGTTCAAAAATTGTATTGGAAATCCATACATTTATATCTAAAGAAAGGTTTCCGTAAGTGCTATTTGTATCATCAGGTTGGGCAACTCTAATAAATGCGGATGCAGAACTAACGCCATCACTAAGGCATCTAGCATCTGCTCCTGGACGTTTAGCGCCTTGTAATGCAGCCATCAATTTGTCTGCTAAAGTACCAGTAGCATTCAGAAAACCAGTTTCCATATCATTTACAACATCTTCACTGATGAGTATGTTTCCTTGTATGGAATAATTTGGGCCTGTAATGTGAATAAATTCTGCCGAACAATTTGCACCCGTATAGGCAGCGCTTCTAGGGTTGCCGTTATTTAAATCTACAACCCCGTATTGGCGAAGATTGGGGTTGCTTTGTGCATCATTGGCGACTATATAATCAATAATTTCTTGTGGAGAATCTCCTGCAAGCATACGTGCGCGTGCATTATTTTGGTTTTGTGTTAAATAATAGGACTGGGTATGTATGGCGCCAACACCTAATACGATGTCACTAATTGCAATCGCACCATCTTCTGCTGCAATGCATGTGGCACCAGCACTTCCTATTTCCCCCGTAAGCGGGTCTACAGCTACAATTGAAAATGTATGCTGTGAATAAAGGGAAATTGATAAAATTGAGGCTAAAACAAAAGGGAGAAAAGACTTTAACATGTTGAGGTTTTTAAAGGTTTGATTATAAAGATACTATATTTCTTATGGATTTAGTATATAAAATAACCAATACCCTTTTGTACATTTAGTCCATGGATATTGAAAAACTTAAATACCCGATTGGTAGCTTTGAAGCACCTTCAAACATTACTTCTGAAAAGCTTGAAGCTTGGATTTCTATTATAGAACATTTCCCGAATAGGTTGCTAAATTTGGTTAGTAAGCTTTCCGAAAATCAACTCGATACGCCATATAGGCCGGAAGGTTGGACAGTGCGACAACTTATAAATCATTTGTATGATAGTCACCATAATAGTTATTCGCGTTTTAAATGGACGATGACGGAAAAAACTCCAATTATAAAAGTGTATGATGAAAAAGCTTGGGCAAATTTAATTGATTCCACAACGGCTCCCATAAATCTTTCTTTAAATGCGTTAGCAGCATTACACGCTAAATGGGTTTATTTTTTGAAAGGTTTAACGATGGAAAGTTTTCAAAAAGAATTTATACATCCGGATGGCAACAAAAAGGTTACGCTTGCTGAGAACACAGGAATCTACGCGTGGCACTGCAACCACCATTATGCGCATATAGAAAATTTAATGAAACGAGAAGGCTGGAACTAATTACTCCTTCCACTTAATATTACAACCAATACTAGGTTTTTGGTCTTTTCTTTGCGAGTTATTATTAAGTATATTATCTAATGCTTCACGTAAATCTCTACCATTTACTAAAATACCATTTCCTGGGCGGCTATTGTCTAATTGCCCGCGATATACTAGTTTTAATTCACCATCAAAAAGATAGAAATCTGGGGTGCAAGCAGCATCATAAGCTTTTGCAACCTCTTGTGTTTCATCATATAGGTATGGAAATGGATAATTGTATTTTTGTGCTGTTCGCCACATTTCCGCAGGAGAATCTTGAGGATAATTTATAACGTCATTACTACTTATGGCTACAAAGCCAAAACCTGTTACTCTGTAATCATTACTTAGTCTTACAATTTCATCATTAACATGCTTTACAAATGGGCAATGGTTACAGATAAACATAACCACAGTCCCTTTTTCACCTTGAATGTTTTTTAAGGAAACAGGCTTGTTTGTTACTGCATCAATTAGGGTGAAATCTGGTGCTTTTGTTCCCAAGGGAAGCATTTTAGATTCTGTTCGCGCCATTTTTTTTATTTATGAGTTTTAATTGTTTTAAAGTTACAACTATTAAAGAATTTATAAAGTTTTGCTGCTAAAGAATATCTCCATTAACTTTAAAAAAATAAATATAAACCTATGGAAAATTCATATACATCGCTTTCCGTGGCGATTGAAGATTTACAAAATCACGGATTTACGGAAGATTTTAATTTAATTGGCGAAGGAGTAGAGTCAAAGTCACTGAAAAAACAATGGAACGCAGGGGAATTAGACGTAGTTAAATTTTATCGTTTTGAAGGAATGACTGATCCAGGCGATAATACAATTCTGTATTTAATTGAAACCAAAGATGGCGCAAAAGGCTTATTAGTTGATGCTTATGGTGCAGATCAAGGTGAAATTTCACCAGAAATGATAAAAAAACTTACAATTCATCATGACGAATAACCTTTCGTGGAGCGATTTCGAGAAAGTAGAAATGCGTGTTGGTACAATTATAGAAGTCAACGATTTTCCTGAAGCTAGAAACCCGTCCTATCAATTGCTACTAGACTTTGGAGGTGAAATTGGGCACAGAAAAACATCTGCGCAGATTACTTCATTGTATACAAAGGAAGAATTAATTGGCAAACAAGTTGTTGCTGTTGTTAATTTTCCGAAGAAACAAATTGCTAATTTTATGAGTGAATGCCTTGTGTTAGGAGCTGTTCAAGGGAAAGACGTTACTTTGCTGCAACCTGGAAAAGAAGTTCAAAATGGTTTAAGAGTATTATAGTTAGCATGAATTTTAATATCTTGGCTCAATAAACCCCCAACGATGAAAAAGTATTTACTTCTATTGACGTTTCCATTGCTACTAAATGCTTGTAAAAATACTTCGGAAGAAAAACCTTCAGTAGAAGTGATAGTGAACAAAAGTTATGATAAAATTGTCTCACTTCAATGGTTGTTAGGAACTTGGGTCAATGAAAATGAAGCTGAATTTTCACAAGAAACTTGGTCTAAAGAAAACGATAGCACGTATACTGCATATAGTTTTGTCGAGCATAATGGGGAAGTGGTTTTTGCTGAAACAATGGCATTGGAGCAAAAAGCCTCGGAGCTATTATTGACTGTTGCAACTGCCAATCAGAACGATGAGAAACCAGTTACTTTCAAATTAGTTACTTCAGAAAATGGACATTTCACTTTTGAAAATAAAAACCATGATTTTCCACAGCGAATTACTTACACAAACCCTGTGTCTGATTCACTTCATGCTTGGATTGAAGGAACAATAAAGGAAGAAACTAAAAAAATGGATTTCTATTTTAGAAAGAAAAACTAAAAGTTAGTTAAACTTCAGAATCTAAGGTATTTGTAACCACATAATAGCGTGGGTCTTCAACAGAATCTTCAATAATAGTTTCAAACTCTGGATTCCACTTTAATAGAAGCGCTTTACAGTCTGGGCTGAGGTGAGTAAGTTTTACTTCTTTCCCAGAATCGATATATTTATTTGCAATGTTTCGTACTGCTTCCACTCCTGAATGATCGGAAATTTTGGATTCGATGAAATCAATTTCAATTGAGTCCGGATCGTTAGCCACTTCAAATTTACTGTTGAAGGCTGTTGTAGAACCAAAAAACAATGGTCCCCAGATTTCATAAACTTTAGTTCCATCTTCTTTAACTCTTTTTCTAGCCCGAATTCTAGTAGCGCTTTTCCATGCAAAAACCAAGGCACTCATTATTACGCCTACAAGTACCGCAATTGCTAAATCCTGCCAAACAGTTACTGCTGAAACCGTAATTAATACGATAGCATCTGCTACTGGAATTTTATTTAGAATTCTAAAACTGCTCCAGGCAAAGGTGCCAATAACCACCATAAACATTACGCCAACCAATGCTGCAATTGGAATTTGCTCAATTAAAGGCGCTCCAAAAAGTACAAAACACAAAAGTGCAATAGCTGCTGTAGCTCCCGAAAGTCTACCACGCCCACCAGAGCTCACATTTATAATAGATTGCCCAATCATTGCGCAACCACCCATTCCACCAAATAAACCATTTAGAATATTTGCGCCCCCTTGAGCAACACATTCGCGGTTCCCGCTTCCCCGGGTTTCAGTCATTTCATCAATTAAATTTAACGTCATTAAAGATTCAATTAAACCTACTGCCGCTAATAAAAATGCAGTAGAAATTATTAAGTCCCAATGCCCATTTAAGGTCTCAAAAAAGCTAAATAACTGTGTTTGGAAGACAGGTAGCGACCCTTTTAATCCACTACCGCCACCATCACGTATAAACGAACCAACGGTGCTAACATCTAGATGCCCAAAAATAGTAATACAAGCTACAACGATGATTGCGATTAATGCCGCAGGAAGTTTTTTAGTGAGTTTAGGCAAACCAAACATGATACCCATTGTTAATGCAACCAAAGCAAGCATAATCCATAGATCCATTCCAGAAAGCCATTGTGGAACCGTACCTTGACTTTCTTTGAAAAGTCCTAATTGTGAGAGAAATATAACTATTGCCAAGCCATTTACAAACCCCATCATTACTGGGTGTGGTATAAGACGGACAAATTTTCCTAGTTTGAAGACACCAGCCATAATTTGAAAAGCGCCTACAAATAATAGCGTTATAAAAAGCCATTGTAGTCCTAGGTATTCAACGGGTTCTGCTAAGGTTAGGCCAACTTCATTTCCTTTTTGAATTAAATGTACCATTACCACTGCCATTGCACCAGTAGCGCCAGAAATCATTCCTGGACGTCCACCAAATAAAGCGGTTACTAGTCCCATAATAAACGCACCATACAGCCCTACTAATGGATCAATACCAGCAACGAAAGCGAAAGCTACAGCTTCTGGAATTAAAGCTAATGCTACAGTAAGCCCAGATAAAATATCATTCTTTGGATTTTGGGTGAAATTTTTAATGGTTTTGGCTAACATTTTTTATGATTTTAAGGGGCGGCAAATATAAGGTTTTTTAGAGAATATATTTTTAGTTACTTTTTACGAATCATATTAATAGTAACCCATCCCAAAAGTGTGATTATTACAAGCATAATCACCCAAAGCCAAAGCTTGTTTTCAAAAAGTGGCGAAGGTTTTTCAACTTCTTTTTTGCTAATTATTTTTTCTTCTGAAAGATTGACAGTAGAAATATTTAAAGGGATGTTTTCAGGAAACTTTGAAATATCATAGATTGGTTTTTTGGCTTTAGGGTTTCCATAAGCTAAAAAATAGGTTGCGGGTTCAACAAAACGAGCAACCAGCTTATGTGCATATCCTTTAGCAATTACCCCTTCAATTTTTAATGGACGATTGTCATGATTTTCAATTTCTATGCTAAGTTTTTTAGTTATTGTGCTATAAAAATGAAGATCGTTATTTTCAAAAGAACTTAAAGTGCTCTTTGTTATAGCGTTAAAGTTATATTTCCATCCTTTTTCGGTTTTAATGCTATCTGCCAAATACTTTATAGTTACGGGACGATAGTAATCTATAGAGTCTTTAATTTTTAATGAAATCAAGCTTATGGGTAGCGACTCTGAAAAATTGATGTCAACAATAGTTTTCTTTAATTCTTTATCTTCTGTTATTAAAAAGCTTTTAGCAGGATATTTTTTGTAAACAGGTGTTTCAAAGCTACTTAATTGTGTTTCTGCAGTAATTAACTCAGGTTTTTTATCAGCTTTAACTTGAAGGCGTAGGTAACGATATTTTACTGGTGGGAATTTTAAATTCGTAAACTGATAATCAGTTTGGTTATTTTTTATGGAAAGGATTCTATAATTTTCAACTGTTGAAAACCATTCATTATTATCTTGACTTCCTTCTAAATTTACCAACCAATTAAAGTTTTGTTGTTTAAAATTCAAATGAATTTCATTGATTGTTTTTTCAAATGGGATTTCAAAAGTGAAAAAATACGTGTTTGCTTTCTTTGAAGTATTAATCAAATTGAAAGCTATGTTTTTTTCAGTTTGTTTTTCAGAAGCAATTCTTAATAAATAAGGTGCTTCAATAGTGTCGGTTTCGGTTATGCCATAAATTCTGAAATCATTCAAATTATTAGAAACTTTTTCAAAAACACCATTAGGCAAATCAATAGAATGCCAGGTTTCTGAAATATTATTTATTTCTCGCGAATAGTTATAGGTGTCCAACTGTGCGAATGCCATTTCCGCTACAAAAAACGCTGTAAAAAGCACTACTTTATTCTTCCAAATCATTGGTTATTTTTGATTTAAACTTGTTGTATAAAAATGAAATTATTAAAAGAAGCACACCTAAGCTAACAAAAACAATGGTTTTTGAAATAGTATTTAAATGTGAAATATCATACAGAAAAAGCTTTAAAAGTGTAAACCCAAAAAGAACAATCGCCATAATTCGTAGGAAAGCTATGCGTTTCCATATTCCTATAACAATTAATAAGAGTGCATAAAGCCCCCAAAGTATACTTAAACCTAATTTATAAGATTGGGTTGACCCAGCCAAATCCATCCACGATATGAGTTCAGTGCTTAAAATTGCGAGTATAATAAGGTGTCGTAAAACCGTAAAAGGTGTATTGAGTTTGTTTTTCATAACCCCAGATTTCACAGAAAGTAAACCAGCAAAAACTAGGGCTAAGACACTAATAATAGCAATATAACGTATTAATATATTGAATACGCTTCGGTTGTAATATTCAGACCATGTATTGTCTATATATGTTTGTCTTAAATTAGTTAAGGTAACAATTCCTTCAGTGAAAAAAAGTAGGAAAGCAAATGCGCTTACTACAATTAAAACATAGCCTAAAATTTCGTTTTTAAGTTTTTTAATGTTTAAAAATGAAAGAATTGCAAGGAACATAAGGCTATAAACATATATCCAAATGATTCGGAAATATCGATAATCTTCATTTGTATAATAATTGGTGTAGGAATTATTTAGTTCGTTTATTTCAATTGTGGACACATTGTATTTTAAATTCCAATATTCAGTAATTTCAATTCTAAAGCAATTATAAAGTACAAATAGAAATATTGCAGGAATACCAATTGAAATAAGTTTATAAATCAAGTTCCCTTTTGTGAACGGAGAAACATACTTTTCATTTCTAAAAAAATGAATAATAAATCCAAACGCACTAAGAAATAAAATACTTGTTAAAAAGCGAAGATTAAAAATAGGAGTGAACGTAATTTCTTCACCCAAATAATTAAAATGCGAATAAAACATCCAATCTTGTACAAGGCTAATAAATGCAAGCCCCATTAAAATATAGGATAGCTTTTCATAAACTGAAACCATTTTTGTTCTTCCAATCCAGAAAAGCACTGCTGCTTCACCAGCCCAAATAATAGTCACCCAATTGCCATCCAACTGAACAGGAACAGCCAGTGTAAGAAATACTAAAACCATTCCTGCAATTAGGTAAAAGAGGTTTTTGTCTGCAAGTTTCTGTTTGTAGATTAAAAAAGTAACTCCAAAATGAACTAATGCATTTAGTAATGTGAAAATACCTAATAATGCTTCGCCCGAATTATGATTTGAAAGCAGGGCGTAACCGATGCCATAAAAAATAAAAGAATTCGCTAGGAGAAGTATAATATTACCGATATTAAATATTTCTTTTTTGATTAATTTATACGCTAGAAATGTGCAATAAAAAACAATAAAAAAGACTGTTAAGAAAAGAAATGCGAGTGAAAAATTTTCTGGAATGTAAGAGAAAAAATGCCACGATAAATAGATTATCCATGTTAAAAGAAATGAAGAATAATAGATAGACTTCCAGTATTTTTTAATAGAAATAAAAAGGATTCCAATATTAATAATGGTGATGTATGTAAATAATATTTCTATCCTTCCAGAATTGTTGCTTAGTAAAAAAGGAACAGCGTACGCCCCAACCAAACCAAGATGGGCAATAATGGCAAGATTGTAATTTAAGGCAGCCACAACTGTAAAGACAGTGAAAACTACCATTAATAAAAAAGCAAAAGTTTGGGGTATTAAATCATAAAAAGAATAGGCGGCAAAAGTAATAAAATACATAACTACCATTGCTCCACTGATTAAAACAGCGCTAAAACTTTTGTACTTCTCTTTAAGTTTTAAACCAAAACCAAGCAAGCCTAAGCCCATAACATACCCTAATATTATTCGGGTTAATGGACTTATAAGTTCGTTTTCTATAGAATATTTTGCGCCAATAGCAACACCAATTATGGTAATGAGAATTCCAATTTTATTAATAAGGTTTTCCCCAATAAACTTTTCAAGATCCGATTTTTGTTTAGCGGTATATTTTGGAGTAGAAGTAGTAGGTTGTGGTTTTTTTCTTATTGTTGTTATAGGTGTAATCTCTAGTTTGGTTGTATCTTTTTGTTTTGGTAAAACCGGTTGGCTCTCGATTTTATGTTCGGGTTTATTGGAAATTACTTTATTGGCTTCACTATTTAATGTCTGTATTTGATCTTTTATTTCCCATATTTCTCTCGAAAACAGCTCTTGTTTTTTAAGTAACAGTTCCAATTTTTCATTAAGAAATTTTAAATTTTCCGAGTTGTATTGCATACATATAAGTTAAAATAAGTAAAACTTTTAGCAATTAAAGATATGGAAATTAATTTCGTATTTAATACATATAGCTTATTGAACTATTCAACCTACTTGCGTTTTTATAGAAGGAATAAAAGAAAGGATTTTGGGCTTCGTTTAGCTTATGAAATAAGAAAACCGGCAGCGGTTTGTACCGTGCCGGTTTTAAAAAATTTTAAAGACGAATCATTATATATCGTCAAATTCTATATCTGTAAAGTTACTTGTGTCCGTATCTATTTTTTCGGAAGCAACTTGAGCTGCTACTGGCGCTTCATCTGTTTCTTTTTTGTAATCTTTTTGGTGGCGTTCGCTTATTACTTCTTCGCCTTTTTCATCGATTACGTAATTTATCATTTCTTCTAAGGTATCCTTAAACTCGTTGAAGTCTTCCTTATAAAGATAAATTTTGTGTTTTTTGTAATGGTATGAACCATCATCATTTGTAAACTTCTTACTTTCAGTAATAGTTAGGTAAAAATCTCCTGCTTTAGTGGACCTTACATCAAAAAAATACGTACGTCTTCCTGCGCGCATTACTTTTGAAAATATTTCCTCTTGCTCCATCGTATATTGGTCGCTCATAATTTTTTGTTTGTTTGCTTACGTTTTGCCAAAAATCTAAAAAAAATCCAAACCAGCCAAAGTAAAATTTACATTTCTTTTTCCAAAAGCTGTTTTGCGTACAATTCCTTATAATATCCGTCTGAATTTACTAATTCGTTATGTGTTCCTTGTTGGATTATTTTTCCTTCGTCTAGAACGATGATTTTAGTGGCATTTTTTGCTGAAGAAATACGATGACTCACAATAATCGTGGTTTTTTCTTTCGAAATTTCATTGAGGTTTTGAAGTATTTCTTCTTCAGTTTCAGTATCAACAGCCGAAAGACAATCGTCAAACAATAAAATTTGCGGATCTTTAATAATCGCGCGTGCAATAGAAACACGCTGTTTTTGTCCGCCACTTAAAGTAATGCCACGTTCTCCTAAAACAGTGTCGTAGCCTTTATTAAAACCTATAATATTTTGATGTACTGCAGCTTTTTTTGCGGCTTCAATAACTTCTTCTTCGGTAGCATTTTCTTTTCCAAAACGAATGTTATTGCGAAGCGAATCACTAAACAGAAAGGCGTCTTGAGGAACATACCCGATACTATCGCGTAGGTTGTTAAGATTAACACTTCTGATTGGGGCATTATCAATTTTCAGCATTCCTTGATCCACATCGTAAAGTCTTCCTATTAATTCAAGAATGGTCGATTTTCCGGAACCTGTATTACCAATAATAGCGAGTGTTTCTCCAGGTTTAACTGTAAAAGAAACATCGTTAAGCGCTGTAATTCCAGTGTCTGGATAGGTGAAAGTAAGCTTGTTAAATTCAATATTTCCTAAAACTGGAGTTTTTTCTTCTACTAAATTTTGAATAGAAGGCTCTGTTTTTAAAAACTCATTAATTCTTTTCTGTGAAGCTTCGGCTTGTTGTACCATTGAAGTTACCCAACCTACAACGGCAACGGGCCACGTTAGCATGTTTACATATATTAGAAATTCAACAATAGTCCCAAATTCTTCAATTTGACCATTTATATATCTGGTTCCGCCAATATAAATTACTAAAATGTTACTAACTCCAATTAAAAGCATCATTAAAGGAAAAAATAATGCCTGTATTTTTGCAAGATCGATGTTTTTAATTTTGCTTTCTTCAGCAAGTTCTTCAAAATTTGAATTGGTTCGCGCTTCAATTCCGTAGGCTTTAATTACTGCAATACCACTAAAACTTTCCTGTGTAAACGTGGTTAATTTTGAAAGGTATTGTTGCACAATAGTTGTTTTCTGATTAATTAGAACACTCAATTTATAAATTGCAACAGATAGAATAGGTAAGGGGGCAATTGCATAGAGCGTCAATATAGGTGCTTTGTAAAACATATAACTTACCACCACCACAAAAAGGGTAATGGTTGTAATGCTATACATTAACGCTGGCCCCACATACATTCGCACTTTTGAAACGTCTTCACTAATGCGGTTCATTAAATCTCCGGTTCGGTTTTGCTTATAAAAACCTAAGGAAAGCTTTTGGTAATGTTCAAAAATTTCGTTTTTAAGATCGTATTCTACATAGCGAGAAACTACAATAAAGGTTTGTCGCATCATAAAAGTAAAGAGTGCAGACAGTAAGGCGGCGCCTAAAAGAAGTAGGATATTAAGGAGTAATTCGTGTTTTACAAACCCAAGATCGGTAATCGTGCCGTTTAAATACTCTTTTACAACAGTTACGGAAGCCCCTACTTTCATTGGGACTACCAGTTTGAAAGCTGTAGCAATGATGGTTATAAACACGCCTAGAAGCAAACGCCCTCTATATTTTATAAAATATTTGTTTAGAAACCTTAATTCTTTCATTATGAAGAAAACAATAATTTAAAAATTCTTAATTTAACAAACGATATTTTGTGATATTGACAACAAAAAGTTACTTTTGCACCGCCTTTTTAGGGGGTCAATAAAATAATTAAAAAGCTATGGTAACTGAGGTAATCAATTCAAACGAACTTCATAAAATAGACCCGGTTTTCGGGCAAATGTCTTTTGACAATCACGAGCAAATCGTTTTTTGTAATGACAAAGATACTGGTTTAAAAGCAATAATTGGTATCCATAATACTGTTTTGGGGCCAGCTTTAGGCGGTACTAGAATGTGGAATTACACCAACGAATGGGAAGCATTAAACGATGTGCTTCGTCTTTCAAGAGGGATGACGTATAAAAGTGCAATCACAGGTTTAAACCTTGGTGGTGGAAAAGCAGTGTTGATTGGCGATGCTAAAACTCAAAAAACGCCTGAACTTATGTTGCGTTTTGGAGAATTTGTACATTCATTAGGCGGAAAATATATTACAGCCGAAGATGTAGGAATGGCAACTTCAGATATGGACTTGGTACGAACAGTGACGCCCTATGTAACTGGTATTTCAGAATCTAAAGGTGGCGCAGGAAATCCTTCGCCAATTACCGCATACGGTGTGTTTATGGGGATGAAAGCAGCTGCTAAATATGCCTTCGGAACAGATATTCTGGAAGATAAAGTGGTATACGTTCAAGGAATTGGAAATGTAGGAGAAGCCTTGGTAGAAAACCTAAGTAACGAAGGAGCAAAGGTTTATATTTCTGATATTAACCAAGCCCGTTTGGAAGAAGTGCGCGATAAGTATAGCGTTCAGATTTATGAAGGAAAAAATATATATGCTGAAAAAATGGACATCTATGCACCTTGTGCTTTGGGTGCAACAGTTAATGATGTTACTATTAATCAACTAAACGCAAAGGTGATTGCCGGTGCAGCGAATAATCAATTGGCAGAAGAAATTAAACACGGGCAAATGCTTCGTGAAAAAGGAATTGTTTACGCGCCAGACTTTTTAATAAATGCTGGTGGAATTATAAATGTGTATGCAGAATTAGAAAATTATGACCGCAAGGAAATAATTCGTAAGACAGAAAATATTTATAATACCACGCTAGAGATTTTAAAAAACGCTGAAATAAATAATATTACAACACATCAAGCAGCTTTTAATATTGCGCAAGCAAGAATTGATGCAAGAAAAAACGAAAAATAGTTTTCAGTTTTCCTAAAACACTATCTTTGCAACGCACAAGAGATTTCTTGTGCGTTGTTTCTTTAAAATAGTTCTTTCAAAAACAAATATGCTTACAAGAAGACATATCAGAGTAAAAGTTTTACAATCCATTTACGCTTATAACCAGCGTGAAAATCCGAATATAAATTCGCAAGAAAAATTTTTACATCACAGTATCGACCAGATGTTGGATCTGTATTTATTAATGCTACAATTATTAGTTGCATTACAACACCAAGCAGAAAGTTTTCTTTCACGCTCTCAAAAGAAACATTTAGCCACTGCATTAGAGAAAAATCCTTCCCGCATTTTTGTGGACAATAAATTATTAAACCTTATAGCTTCAAACACAACGTTTATTGATATAATTGAAAAGAAAAAACTCGATTATTGGCAGCTAGACGGCGAGTATGTAAATATTATTTTCAATGAGTTACGTCAGTTAGATTGGTACCAGCAATACCTTTTAAAAAGTGAAACAACATTTAAAGACGACAAGGATTTTGTATTAAAGCTCTATAAAGAAGTGATTGCTCCTAATGAGAAGCTGTATGAGTATTTGGAAGACAAACGCCTAACATGGCTTGATGATTTTCCAATTGTAAATACGGCAATCGTTAAAATGTTGAGTAAACTTTCGGAAAAAAACGCTTCTTCGCTTTTAGTTCCAGCATTGTATAAAAACGATGAAGATCGTGAGTATGCAATACAACTTTTTAGAAAAGTAGTGTTGAATGAGTCTAAACTCAATGCGCAGATAGAAGGGAAGACACCCAATTGGGATCAAGAACGTATTGCAGATATCGATTTAATTATATTGAAAATGGGAATTGCTGAGTTTTTATACTTCCCATCCATTCCGGTGCGCGCAACTATTAATGAATATTTGGAAGTTTCAAAAGAGTATTCCACTCCAAAAAGTAGCATTTTCGTCAATGGAATTTTAGATAAAATTGTTAAGGAATATACCGAAAGTGGTGATCTTAATAAAATTGGGCGTGGGCTTCAATAAAAGTAAAAAAATCCCTATTTTTGGCGTGCTAAAAAACATAAAAAATTTAATTATCATGAAAAAATCAGTTTTAATAGTTGCAATTCTATCTGTATTTGCCTTTTCTTCTTGTAAAGAAAACGCAGCAGACAAAGTAAGTGAAGAAAATGTTGCCACTGCAGCAGACCGTGATGCAGACTCAGGAAAGTTTCCTGTAATCACTTTTGAAGAAAATCAATTTGACTTCGGAACAATCGAACAAGGAACTAATGTGGAGCACGTTTTTAAATTTAAAAATGATGGGGAAGCACCTTTAATGATTGTAAATGCAAAAAGTAGCTGTGGTTGTACAATCCCAGAATATACTAAAGATCCGATTGCACCAGGTGATTCAGGTGAAATGTTAGTGAAATTTAATGGAAGTGGACAAAATCAAGTTAGTAAAACTGTAACACTTACTACAAATACGAAAGCTGGAACAGAAACTTTAATGATTAAAGCTTTTGTAACCCCTAAAGAAGGTGCGGCACCAATAAAAACTCCAACATCTAAATAATTAAAATTTAGGTTACTAAAAAGTACTATGGAACAAATACAAAGTTTTTTACCTATAATATTATTGTTTTTGGTGATGTATCTATTTTTGATACGCCCACAAATGAAAAAAGCAAAACAGGAAAAACAGTTTGCCGCGCAACTTAAAAAAGGCGATAAAGTAATTACCAATGGCGGAATGCACGGGAAAGTTTTAGAGCTAAATGACGACGGAACTTGCATTATTGAATGCGGGGCTGGAAAAATAAAGTTTGAACGCGCTGCTATTTCTATGGAAAGAACAGCAAAACTAAACGCTCCTGTAAAAGAAAAGAAATAATAATTGTTCCTTTTTTAAATTTAAAAACTCCCTCACTATTTTTATAGTTGCGGGAGTTTTTTTTATATTAATTAAAGCTATTCTAAACGATTCGGTTTTAAAATCTATATCCAACTAAAATTCCACCTCTAAAATACGCTTCCGGAGCATAATCTGTTCCCAAAAGATAGCGCCCTCCACCTGCGCTAATTTCAAATATAAAGCCGTTATTGCTCACCCATTTTTGACCAAGAGATAAACCTATGCCGGTTTCAAACCAGTTTTCATTGGTTGTGCCTTCTAAATGTATTTCTGTAATTGGATTATAACTGTAATAATAATCTTCATATTCTCCAGCTGCAATTTGTATGCTTCCTTCAACGAAAAAACCTCTTGCTCCATATTCTTTTTTATTTAAAAAATACTGGCGATAATAAGGTGTAAAAGCAAAATTCTGACCGTAGCCTTCAATCGATTCATCACTCAAATTAAAGCTTATTGCAGCACCCGCTCCTGAATATTTACTAATAATAAATTCATAGTTTATCTCAATAGTTGTAAAAGCTAAAGCCTCGAGCGCATCAATTCTAAGTTCGTGTTTGCCAAGGGTATTGTATTCTTTATTTTCAGACTCTTGAGAATATCCAATTAAGGATGCTCCCATTAAAAATGCACATACAATGTTTTTCATAACGAATTATTTAATTACTATTCTCAGTATTAAAAGTTGTTTGGCCAGTAATTTTGGTAATATTTACAATCACCTCGACAGCTTTAAGCATGCTTTCTACAGGCACATATTCATACCTCCCATGAAAATTGTGTCCGCCAGCAAATATATTTGGGCAAGGTAAGCCCATAAAACTTAACTGAGAACCGTCTGTTCCTCCACGAATTGGCTTTATTAAAGGCTCAATATTTGCTTGTTCCATTGCTTGTTTTGCAATTTTTACAATATGCATTACGGGTTCAATTTTTTCACGCATATTAAAGTATTGATCTGTAATTTCAACGGTCACTACTTCCATTTCAAACTGATCATTTAGCTCATTAGCTAATTTTTGGATCATTTCTTTTCGCGCTTCAAAGTGTGTTTTATTATGATCGCGAATAATGTATTGTAGTTTTGTTTCATCAACAGTTCCCGTAATATTATGTAAGTGAAAAAATCCTTCACGACCTTCGGTATGTTCAGGAGTTTCAAGTCTTGGCAAAGAATTTATATAGTCTGTTGCAATGTACATGCTATTAACCATTTTTCCCTTTGCATATCCAGGATGTACAATTTTTCCTTTAACTGTAACTACTGCTCCAGCTGCATTAAAATTTTCATATTCTAATTCCCCCACTTGGCTTCCATCCATAGTATATGCCCAGTCAGCACCAAATTTTTCAACATCAAACTTATGTGCGCCACGACCAATTTCTTCATCTGGAGTGAAACCTACGCGGATTTTTCCGTGTTTAATTTCTGGATGATTAACTAGGTATTCCATAGCCGAAACTATTTCAGTAATCCCAGCTTTATCATCAGCGCCCAAAAGTGTTGTGCCATCGGTGGTGATGAGTGTTTGGCCTTTATAAAGCAATAAATCTTCAAAATAATCTGGAGAAAGGATGATGTTTTTTTCTTCATTTAGCACAATATCTTTTCCGTTGTAGTTTGCTACAATTTGTGGCTTTACGTTTGCTCCCGTAAAATCAGGAGAGGTGTCAAAATGTGAAATAAAACCAATAACTGGAACTTCATGCGATACATTTGAAGGTAAAGTAGCCATTATATAGGCGTTTTCATCAATAGTAACGTCTTCCAATCCTATCTGTTTAAGCTCTTCCGCTAATTTATTAGCAAGATTCCATTGCTTTTTAGTGCTTGGAGTTGTGTCGCTGTTTGGGTCACTTTCAGTGTCTATAGTAACATAACTGGTAAAGCGATCAATAATGTGTTGTTTTTCTATCATAACATTTCTTTTACAATGCAAAATAAAGCATATTCAAAATAACAAATACATAGTTTAGTGTATTTTTGCAACACATTTTTCAACTATGTATAAAAATATTATTCGTCCCATTTTTTTTAGTTTTGATCCTGAAAAAATTCATCATTTTACATTTTCCTTAATTCGTTTTTTTAATAAAATAGGTTTTGGAGCTGTTTTTCGAAGCATTTATAAAATTGAAAACCCAAAGCTGGAACGGGAACTTTTTGGCTTAAAATTTCCAAACCCAGTTGGACTGGCCGCAGGTTTTGATAAAGATGCAAAGCTCTATAAAGAACTTTCAAATTTAGGTTTTGGCTTTATTGAAATAGGAACCGTTACCCCAAAACCACAACCCGGAAACGACAAGCCGCGCTTATTTCGCTTAAAAGAAGATGCTGCTATTATAAACCGTATGGGGTTTAATAATGGTGGTGTAGTAGAAGCGGTTGAACGGTTAAAGTTAAACAACAATTTAGAACAGCGTAAAAGGGTTTTAATAGGTGGGAATATTGGGAAAAATAAAATAACACCAAACGAAGAAGCTGTAAACGATTACCTTATTTGTTTTGAAGCGCTTTTTGATTATGTGGATTATTTTGTGGTAAACGTTAGCTCGCCAAACACTCCAAATCTTCGGGCATTACAAGAAAAAAAGCCATTAACTGATTTGTTACAGACGCTTCAGGATAAAAATAATTTAAAAGAAAAACGAAAGCCTATTCTTTTAAAAATCGCTCCAGATTTAACCGATGAACAACTTTTAGATATTATTGAAATCGTTGCTGACACTAAAATTGACGGTGTTATTGCTACTAATACCACGATTTCGCGGGAAGGAATTACTTCAGAAAACAAAAAAGAAATGGGCGGTTTAAGCGGAAAACCATTATCTAAAAGAGCTACAGATGTAATTCGATTTCTTTCTGAAAAAAGCAATAAATCTTTTCCAATTATCGGCGTTGGCGGAATCCACACTACCGAAGATGCACTAGAAAAACTAGCTGCAGGCGCAAGTTTGGTACAACTTTACACGGGTTTTATTTATGAAGGTCCGGGTTTGATAACGCAAATTAATAAGGCTGTTTTAAAACAAAAATGATAGAAACCTTACTATCTTTTTCTATTGCAACGCTCGCCCTTGCCATTTCTCCTGGGCCCGACAATATTTATGTACTCACACAGTCTTTGGTAAACGGCACCAAAAGTGGGATTGCAACAACCGCAGGATTAATTAGCGGTTGTATTGTACATACGTCACTTTTAGCATTTGGTATTTCAGCAATTATTACTGCTTCTGATGAAATTTTTTATGGAATAAAAGTTTTGGGAGCTTGCTATTTATTGTATTTAGCATATAAAGTTTATAGCAGCGATGAAAATATTAACCTAACCGAAAACGCTCCAAAAAAATCATACCCTCAGCTTTTTAAAACGGGCGTTATCATGAATTTGGTAAACCCGAAGGTCATGATTTTCTTCCTAGCTTTTTTTCCAGGTTTTCTTTGGGATAAAGAAGGAAATACTATTTTTCAGTTTTATACATTGGGAATAATCTTTATGATTGTTTCCTTTATAACCTTTAGTAGTATTGCTGTTGCAGCTGGACGAATTTCAAGCTTGCTAAAAGAATGGCGTAGTATGGGTTTTGTTCTGAAATGGTTGCAAATTGTAGTCTTTGTAGGAATTGCTATTTTTATTGTGGTACCGTAATTTCTTAATTCTTTTTTAAAGATGAAGGATTCAAACCTTCAAAAGGAATTGCTATCTTTGGTGCAATGCAAGAAGTAAAAATTATAGAATGTCCGCGAGACGCCATGCAAGGCATCAAAACTTGGATTCCAACCGAACTAAAAGTGAAATATATTCAATCACTTTTACGATGTGGATTCGATACAATTGATTTTGGAAGTTTCGTTTCTCCGAAGGCAATTCCTCAAATGCAAGACACTGCTGAAGTACTTTCCCAGCTAGATCTTTCGGCTACTAAAAGTAAACTCTTGTCAATAATTGCAAATGTTCGAGGTGCTGAAGAAGCTGTAAAACACCCAGAAATAGCTTATTTAGGGTATCCATTTTCTATTTCTGAAAACTTTCAGATGCGGAATACACACAAAACAATTTCGGAGTCTTTAGAGATACTTCAGGAAATATTAAACCTCGCCAATAAAAATGACAAAGAAGTGGTTGCTTACTTATCTATGGGCTTTGGAAATCCGTATGGCGATCCTTGGAATGTAGCAATAGTAGGGGAGTGGACCGAAAAACTTTCGGCAATGGGGGTAAAAATCCTTTCGCTTAGCGATACAGTTGGAACGTCTACGCCAGCTATTATTTCCTATTTATTCTCAAATTTAATCCCAAAGTATCCTCATATAGAATTTGGGGCGCATTTGCATACTACACCAAGCGCTTGGCATGAAAAAGTGGATGCTGCTTTTAAGGCAGGATGTACAAGATTTGATGGAGCTATTCAAGGTTTTGGGGGGTGCCCAATGGCTAAAGATGAATTAACAGGAAATATGCCTACCGAAAAAATGCTAAGTTATTTTACAACCGAAAAAATTTCAAGCAATATAAACCCCATGTCTTTTGAAAGCTCCTATAATGAAGCGACAAAAATTTTCACTAAATATCATTAAGATGAATAGAGTATTGCTCTGTCTTGTTTCTGCAATTTTTTTTAGCAGCTGTTCAACTTTAGATGCAACTAAAGAAACCCAATCTAAAAGTGACGGGCTTGTAACCGTAAAGTTTGTACAAGTTAATGATGTGTATGAAATTGCACCACTTAATGGTGGGGAATACGGAGGAATGGCGCGTGTTGCTCATATTCGCGATTCTATAAAAGCACAATTTCCAAATACCTATTTGTATATGGCTGGAGATTTTCTAAATCCGTCGCTGTTAGGAACTTTAAAGGTTGATGGAGAAAGACTTTATGGAAAACAGATGGTTGAAGTAATGAACGCTATGGAGTTTGATTTGGTGGCTTTTGGAAATCATGAATTTGACCTTAGCGAAGCCGATTTACAAAAAAGATTGAATGAATCTACCTTTAAATGGACTTCTGCAAATGTGCGTCATATAACTGAAGATGGACTTAAGCCTTTTTCAACCAAGGAGCCAATTTCTGATTATGAAATTTTTCATGTAAAAGAACCAGACGGCGATGAAATGAAATTTGGAATGATTAGCGTAACATTACCTTCTAATCCTAAAGATTATGTGTATTATGGCGATGTTTATACAGAAGCTATTCGCGCCAATAAACTGGCAAGTGAAAAAGCAGATCTGGTCTTTGGTCTTACGCATGTAAGTATTGATGAGGATAAAGAAATTGCACAGCTTATACCTCATATTCCTTTAATTATGGGAGGTCATGAACATAATGCCACACTTGTTAAGGTTGGTGAAACCGCCATTGCAAAGGCAGATGCAAATGCTAAAAGTGTTTATGTGCACACAATTGTTTATAACACAAACACTAAAAAATACAGCCTCAACTCACAACTTGTATTTGTTGATGAAAACACTGCCTCTAATGCAAAGGTGGAAAAAATTGTTTCTAAATGGAACAGTATGTTGGATGAAAAATTAAAGGAAGTTATTGATGACCCTAATATGGTGATTTACACCCCTGAGACACCCTTGGATGGCACAGATAGTGCAAGTAGAGGTATTCAAACAAATTTGGGTGCTATTATAACACAAGCAATGGCGTATTCTTTTCAAAATGAGGTAGCTGCAGCATTGGTAAATGGAGGCTCCATTAGGATTGACGATATGCTTTCTGGTTCAATTACCGCCAAAGATATTTTTAGGGTGTTGCCTTTTGGTGGGGGCATTCTAAAGGTAGATTTAAAAGGAAGTCTTTTAAAAGAAGTTCTTGATTATGGGGAAAAAAAACGTGGAACTGGTGCTTATTTACAAAGAGATAGTGTTTCTCAAGATTTAAATGGTGCGTGGTTAATTCAAGGAGAGCGAATTTTAGAAGAAAAAATTTATAGTGTTGCTTTTAGCGATTTTTTATTGAAAGGTCTTGATATTCCTTTTTTAACACCTGAAAATAAAGGTGTCGTAAACATATATTCACCAAAACAAACTGAAATTGCTGCCGATATTCGTAAAGCAATTATTTTCTTTTTAAATTCACAAAAAAAGTAATGTTGAAAAAAGTTGTAAAAATCACCCTTATTTTGGCACTAATAGCGTTGGTTGCCATACAGTTTTGTCGCCCTGAAAAAAATAGTGAAGGATATAAAAGCGTTGCCTTGTTTGAAACTGAAACCAAACCTACGCCCAAAGTCGTAGCTATTTTAAAAGAAAATTGCTACGATTGTCATAGCAATCAAACCGTATACCCATGGTATTCAGAAATTGCACCTTTTTCATTTTTCTTAGAGGATCATATTAAGGATGGAAAAAAGCATTTTAATGTTTCCGACTGGAAAAATTATTCAGTTAAAAAGAAAGAGCACAAGCTAGAAGAATTTCTAGAGATGGTGGAAGACGATGAAATGCCTTTGCAATCCTACACCTTAATTCATGGAAATTTATCGGAAGAAGATAAAAAATTATTACTACAATGGGCTGGCGTTGCAAGACTGCAATACAAACATCTGCTAGAAGTTTCTTCAAAATAAAGCATACTACGCACTTCCGAAATTTATTTAAATTAAATCTAAATAAATTTGTGAGGTTTCATTCTGACCATTATTTTTGCCGCTGAAAACAAATCTATTTTAATTCAGTCTAAATAATATATTGATGAAAAACTTAGTAATAGCATCCCTCTTAAGTTCCCTATTTTTTATCTCCTGCTCCTCTGATGATGATACCCTGGTAGAAGATAATCTAGTTGAAGCGCCAGCAACGTACACATTTATGCGGGGTGATGAATCTACAGTGAGTTTTAGTGGGCAAACGACTCGAATTTTAATGGCTGGTGAACTTGCAACTGCATTTAATGATTTTGATAATGCTACCGAAGCTTCTTTAAAAGCGATGTTTGATCATCAAACTGGCGACAATGACTTTTCGGATGCAGATTTAAATGCTTCAGATAAAAACATTCGAAGTAAAACAGCTGCTTCTTATGATTACTTTGCTACAAACACTACTGAAAGTGCTCAGATAAAAGCCACTTTCGAGAATTATATTTCTTCTCAAGTAAATGAAGTTTTTCCTAATACGATGGTTGCAGCAGCACCTGGAGTGGCAGGACAAATTGCAGACGGGACTAAAACGCGTTACGTAAGTGCAAAAGGGTTAGAGTACAACCAAGCGTTTGCAAAAAGCCTTTTAGGTGCTTTAATGGCAGACCAGATTTTAAACAATTATTTAAGCACGGCTGTGCTTGATGAAGCAAATAATCGTGAAAATAATGACAACGGAATCACAGAAGAGGACAAGCCTTATACTACAATGGAGCATAAGTGGGATGAAGCGTATGGCTACTTATATGGGACTTCCGCGAATCCAGAAAATCCAAATTTAACGATTGGGGAGGATGATAAATTTTTAAATGAATATGTAGGTAGAGTAAATGATGACTCTGATTTTTCAACCATTGCTGCTGAAATTTTTGATGCTTTTAAATTAGGTAGAGCTGCAATTGTTGCAAAAAACTATGAAGTACGTGATGCACAAGTTCAGATAATTCGTGAAAAAATTTCTGAAGTAATCGCCATCCGCGGTATTTATTATTTACAAGCTGGTAAGGCAAAAATTAATGATGGAAACCCAGAAGGAGCATTCCATGCTTTGTCTGAAGCGTATGGTTTTGTATATAGCCTTCGTTTTACTAGAAATTCTGAAAGTACGACGCCACTTTTCTCAAAAACGGAAGTTGATGCGCTTTTAGATATGCTAATGAATTCTGCCGATACTGGATTTTGGAACATTACTCCAGAAACTTTAGATGCAGTATCTGAAGCTATAGCGGCAAAGTTTAACTTTACAGTGGCGCAAGCGACTAGTATTTAATTGTTATTTGAAACATATTTTAGCCAACCGATTGCAAAAACAAAATCGGTTGGTTTTTTTGAATTTTAAAACTATTTAAAATGAATTACATAAAATTTGGAGTACTATGTATTGCAGTGCTAATTATGGGAGTTTCCTGCTCAACAGATAGTGATAACCCAGAAGAAGTTCCAAATAATTACGACCGTGGCGCCATGCTTACCAATTGGGCAGATAATATTATAATTCCTGCCTATACCAGTTTTAACTCTAAAGCTGCTGAAATGCAGACAGTAACTGCAAATTTTACAAATTCTCCTTCTTTAGAAAGTTTACAAAACCTTCGCAACGCTTGGGAGGATGCGTATCTTTCCTTTCAAAATGTTTCTATGTTTGAAATTGGCAAAGCAGAAGAAATTCGTTATAGAAATAGATTGAATGTGTACCCTGCCAATACGTCCAAAATTCAGGAAACAATATTAAATGGTACCTATAATTTCGCATTACCTTCAAATATTGATATTCAAGGATTTCCGGCATTAGATTTTATGCTTAATGGTCTTGCGGAAACAGATGCTGAAATAATAGCTTTTTATGTGTCAAACAGCGATGCGGAAGCTTACAAAGCCTATTTAAATGCACTTTCACAAACTATTTTAGATTTAAACACAGAAGTCCTTGCTGACTGGACAGGAGGGTTTCGCGATGCTTTTATAGCAAACACCAGCGCTTCAGCTTCAGGAGCTGTAGATAAGCTTACTAACGATTATATTTTTTACTTTGAAAAAGCCCTTCGCGCTGGAAAAGTAGGGATTCCTGCTGGAATTTTCTCGGGAAGTCCGTTGCCAGGAAACGTAGAGGCATTCTATAAAAAAGATATTTCGAAAGAATTACTTTTGAAAGCAATTGAAGCCAGCGCAAATTTTTTCAATGGAAAAAGTTTTAACGGTTCCTCAAACGGAGCAGGATTTAAAACCTATTTAGAGTATTTGAATACCACCAAAAATGGTGAAAACTTAAGCGCACTTATTAATAGTCAATTTACAATTGCAACTAATAAAGCTAAGGAGTTAAACGCTGATTTTGTATCTCAAATTGAAACAGATAATTCAAAAATGCTTGCTGCTTACGATGAACTTCAGCGAATTGTAATTTACTTAAAAGTAGATATGATTCAGGCAATGGATATAAGTATAGATTATGTAGATGCAGACGGAGACTAATGTTTGTAGCCGTTTCAAAATATCTTAATAAAACCACTGAGGCCGCTCCACTAGCGGTCTTTCGTGTTTTTTTTGGAATTATGATGTTTGCCAGCATCCTACGGTTTTGGGCAAATGGTTGGATTGAAAAACTTTACATTCAACCAAAATTCTTTTTTAGTTATTACGGTTTTGAATGGATTAAACCTATAGGTGGCTATACCTACATTTTATTTATTGTCTGCGGAATAGCATCCCTTTTTGTTGCTTTAGGCTATAAATACAGAATTTCCATTGTTCTCTTTTTTTTAAGTTTTACCTATATAGAGTTGATGGATAAAACCACCTATCTCAATCATTATTACTTTATAAGTTGTGTTGGGTTTTTAATGATTTTTCTCCCTGCGAATGCTTACTTTTCTATCGATGCCTATAAAAATCCTTCTAAAGCTTTTCAGAAAATTCCCAGATGGACCCTAGACAGTGTAAAATTATTATTGGGTATTGTTTATTTTTATGCAGGTCTTGCTAAATTAAATAGCGATTGGCTTTTTAAAGCAATGCCGCTTAAAATATGGCTTCCTTCAAAATACGACATTCCACTTTTAGGCAATCTGCTTCAGCAAGAATGGATGCATTATGCTTTTAGTTGGAGCGGCGTAATTTACGATTTAACAATTCCTTTCTTTCTGCTTTATAAGCCAACACGTTGGTTTGCTTTTGCTTTTGTAGTGGTTTTTCATGTGCTTACTCGGGTTTTATTTCCTATCGGAATGTTTCCGTTTATTATGATTGTTAGCGCTCTCATTTTCTTTGATGCAGGTATTCACCAACGAATTATTAAATTTATTTCAAAGCTATTTCGAATTAATTATTTGAAAATTATAGCGGTTTCACAAGAGAAAAATTATAAAATAAAAAGAAATTTTTTACGCCCAATTTTAGCGCTATTTTTTATAGTACAGTTACTTTTGCCGTGGCGTTATTTAGCGTATCCCAGCGAGCTTTTTTGGAGCGAAGAAGGGTATCGCTTTTCATGGCGCGTAATGCTAATGGAGAAAGCAGGTTATGTTCAATTTAAAATAGTGGATGGTAAAAGTGGGAATCGATTTTATGTGGATAACAGTGATTTTCTAACTCCTTTCCAAGAAAAGCAAATGAGCACCCAGCCTGATTTTATTTTGGAATACGCACATTATTTAGGTGAGCATTTTGCTTCTCAAGGGCATAAAAACATAGCGATTTATGCAGAAAGTTATGTTGCGCTCAACGGAAGATTAAGTGAATTGTACATAGACCCAACGGTAGATTTGTTGAAAGAAGAAGAGTCTTTTTATCAAAAAAAATGGATTTTACCATTTGGAGACGTAATTAAAGGATTGTAAAAAGAAGTTTTAAGAAAAATATAATGATAGGATTTTATAAAAATTGCATTAATATTATTTTCTTTTTTATCAGTATTTCTGCTGTTGCGCAATTTACTGTTGCAGGAAAAGTAGTTGCAGAAATAGGGGGTGCCCCCATTGAATATGCCGAAATTTATATTATTTCCTTAGGTAAATCAACCATTGCCGATGCTTCTGGAAATTACGAATTCTCAAATATTCCTGCTGGAAACTATGAATTTGCCATTTTCAATATGGAATATGAAGTCTTGAAAAAGAATTTAACTATCTCCGAAAACACAATACTAAATTTTGAACTAAAACTTTTGGGCGAGCAACTTTCCGAAGTAGTTATTACAAAAAGGAAAGAAGAAATTTTTGCACTTCGAAGTTTAAAACAAGTAGAAGGGACCGCTATTTACGCAGGAAAAAAGAGCGAAGTAGTGATGATGGATAATCTTACAACAAATACAGCTACAAACAATGCGCGTCAAATTTATGCACAAGTGGTGGGTTTAAATATTTATGAAAATAACGATGGCGGTTTACAGCTTAATATTGGCGGCCGTGGATTGAATCCAAACAGAACTGCAAATTTTAACACCCGTCAAAATGGATACGATATATCGGCAGATGTTTTGGGTTATCCGGAGAGTTATTATACCCCTCCAGCCGATGCAATTAGCGAGATTGAAGTGGTTCGAGGCGCAGCTTCACTGCAATATGGAACACAATTTGGTGGCCTTATAAATTTTAAATTAAAAGAACCGAATAAAAACAAAAAGATTGAATTGGTTTCACGTCAATCGTTGGGTTCGTACGAACTTTTTAATAGCTTTAATAGTATAAGCGGAACGGTAGGAAAAGTTGGTTATTACGTCTATTACAATTATAAAACAGGAAAAGATTTTCGTCCAAACTCACAATTCGATTCGCATAATGCGTATGCACATATAGATTATAGTTTTTCTGAAGCTACAAAAATTGCTTTTGAAATGAGCTATCTTGATTATTTGGCACAGCAAGCAGGTGGCTTAACCGATAAGCAATTTGAAGAAGATCCAACGTTTAGCAACCGTACCCGAAACTGGTTTAAAGTAGCTTGGAAGTTGTATTCATTGCGTTTGGATCATTCTTTTTCTAAAAAAACAGATTTTAGTTTAAATTTATTTGCCCTTGATGCTGCGCGTAAATCTGTTGGGTTTCGTGAAAACCGTGTTTCCCAAGAGGATAATGTGGAGGAACCAAGAGAATTAATTTCAGGAAAATTTAAAAATTGGGGGGCGGAAGCTAGATTGTTAACCCGCTATACTTTATTTAACAAAGAGAATACAATTCTTTTCGGGGGAAAATATTATCAATCCAATAATAGTGAGCGCCAAGGGCCGGGAACCGTAGGAAGTGGTGCCGATTTTAGTTTTGCTGCGGAAGAATTTCCTAATTACACACGCCAAAGCGATTTTACGTTTCCAAACCTAAATGTTGCTTTTTTTGGTGAAAATATTTTCAATATAAATTCAAAACTTTCAGTTACGCCAGGATTTCGTTTCGAATACATAAAAACAAAAAGCGAGGGAGAATACAAAAATATAATACTCGATTTGGCGGGGAATCCTATTTTAAATGAAACCCTTACAGATAATCGTGATTTTTCGCGTGCCTTTATGTTGTTTGGTGTTGGGTTGGCTTATAAAGCAACAAAAGCTGTAGAGGTTTATGGCAATGTGAGTTTAAATTACCGCTCCGTAACCTTTAACGATATACGTGTGGTTAGCCCAACATTTGTGGTGGACCCAAATATTACCGACGAAAACGGATTTACTTTTGATCTTGGGGCACGTGGAAGGTTTGGCAAGTATGTCTCGTATGATGTTGGGGGTTTTTTTCTGAGTTATAACAACCGGTTGGGGGTTATTGGCCGTGCGGGAAGTATAAATCCATATGAGCGTTTTCGCACCAATATTGGCGATGCCATAACTTATGGATTGGAAAGTTTTATAGATTGGAATTTATTAGAAACATTTAATGGAGGAACTAACTTTAGACTAAATGCATTTGTAAATCTTGCGTATACAGAAAGTGAATATATTTCTTCAAAAGAAGAAAATGTAGCAGGGAAACAAGTTGAATTTATTCCGAAGATAAATCTAAAAACAGGATTGCATTTTGGGTATAAAAATTTCTTAGGAAGTCTTCAGTATACCTATTTAAGTGAACAATTTACAGATGCCACCAATGCTGAACGAGACTTTAGCGATCAAAGTGGAATTAAAGGAGAAATACCTGCCTATGATATTTTAGACCTTTCCCTGTCATATAGTTTTAGCCGTTTTAAAATTGAAAGTGGAATTAATAATGTTTTAGACAATAGTTACTTTACTCGCAGAGCAACAGGATATCCTGGCCCCGGAATACTCCCAAGCCAACCACGAACTTGGTATGCTACGTTTCAAGTAAAAATTTAAAGCATTAGGCTGAAGCATTTTGCGGAGCCCAGTGCGAACACAACATTCCTGGAGCTGCTTTTTGTGGGTTTGCGCATGTTGGACCTTGGTATCGTGCACAGCTAACACAGTTGGGGTCATCTTTTAATGCGGCTTTCATACTAAAACTATCACAAGTATAGCTTGTGTCTACTTGCACACCATGTACTTTGCAAAGTTTATTTTCGAGTAAATTTTCACAGTTTATACAACTATTTCCCAATCTAATAGACATAATTTTTTTGTTAAGTTTTAACTAAAATAGCAATTGTTACTTTTGGAAACAATATAAATAGCCTTATTTACAGTAATCTATGCTTAGATTGAATTAAAATAATTGCTGTTTATTTAATTTTCATGTGCGCGACATTCTTATTAATTTGTAGTATATTTGCACGCAATTAATCCATAATCACTTTCGGAACTCCGTTAGCTAAATTAATTGCAATGACTGCACACAATAACAAAATTCTAGGGGAAGGCCTTACTTATGACGACGTACTTTTAGTGCCCGCCTATTCAGAAGTTTTACCGCGCGAAGTTTCTATCGCCACTAAGTTTTCACGAAATATAACACTTAATGTTCCTATTGTTTCTGCAGCAATGGATACAGTTACTGAAAGTGCGATGGCAATTGCTATTGCTCGTGAAGGAGGTATTGGTGTGCTTCATAAAAACATGTCTATTGAAGAGCAAGCGGCTGAAGTTCGAAAAGTAAAACGTGCTGAAAGTGGGATGATTATTGATCCGGTTACACTAAAAAAGGAGAATACTGTTGGTGATGCTCAAAAAACAATGCGGGAATATAGCATTGGTGGAATTCCGATAATTAATGAAGATGGAAAATTAATAGGAATTGTTACCAACCGTGATTTGCGTTTTGAAAAAAACCTACAGCGACCATTGATTGAAGTTATGACTTCAGAAAACCTGGTTACGGTAGCACAAGGAACTTCATTAAAAGAAGCTGAGATAATACTTCAACAGAATAAAATTGAAAAGTTACCTGTAGTAAATGACGCGGGGAAATTATTGGGATTAATTACTTTTCGTGATATTACAAAGCTTACTCAAAAACCAATTGCTAATAAAGATAAATACGGAAGGCTCCGTGTTGCTGCGGCACTTGGCGTAACCGCAGATGCTGTTGAAAGAGCTGAAGCACTCGTTAATGCACAAATAGATGCAGTAATAATTGATACTGCGCATGGGCATACAAAAAGTGTGGTAGAGGTATTAAAACAAGTTAAAAATAGATTCCCAGAGTTAGACGTTGTTGTTGGTAATATTGCAACTGCAGCTGCTGCCAAGTATCTTGTTGATGCAGGTGCAGATGCTGTGAAAGTGGGGATAGGACCTGGTTCTATTTGTACAACGCGGGTTGTTGCAGGGGTAGGTTTTCCTCAGTTTTCTGCGGTACTTGAAGTGGCTGCGGCTATAAAAGGGAGTGGTGTTCCTGTTATTGCTGATGGTGGGATTCGTTATACTGGCGATATTCCGAAGGCCATTGCAGCTGGAGCAGATTGTGTGATGCTTGGTTCATTATTGGCTGGTACAAAAGAATCTCCCGGAGAAACTATTATTTACGAAGGAAGAAAGTTTAAATCCTACCGCGGAATGGGTTCTGTGGAAGCGATGCGACAAGGTAGTAAAGATCGTTACTTTCAAGATGTGGAAGACGATATTAAAAAACTGGTTCCGGAAGGTATCGTAGGTCGTGTTCCATATAAAGGAGAATTACTGGAAAGTATGACTCAATTTATTGGTGGTCTGCGTGCCGGAATGGGGTATTGTGGCTCAAAAGATATTGAGACTTTAAAAGAAACTGGAAGGTTTATTAAAATAACTGCTTCTGGAATCAATGAAAGTCATCCGCATGATGTTACAATTACAAAGGAATCCCCAAATTATAGTAGGTAAAAATTAGAACTAAGGAGATCTTTTATTTTTAATTTCTTTATAATAGATTTTGGGCGCTTATTCAATTGTAACTATAAGGGCTTCAAAATATTTAATAATTTTTTCGAGCTGTTTTTTGTTTTTTACTTTGATAATGGCACTGTAGCTAATCTGATTATTTTCTATTCCTAATCGGGAAAAAGGAAAGTGAAGAAGGGCGGGGGTATATTTGTTTGAAAGTAATTTTTCTGTTAATGCTGTTCTTTTTCCACTGATACTATATTGTGGGTAACGGCTAACTGTACTTATTAATTTCGATTTTTTTATTTCAGACTTTCCTGTAATTAGTACTATTGGTAACCCTCGTTTTATTTTGATTTTAAGTTTTCTTTTCCAAATAAGCGCTATATTATAATTTTCACCATCAATTATAATAGTATCGTTAATGCTACCAAAGGGTTTGTTTGATATAAGCTCAAAATAACTTTCAAAAGCTTTCATTTGGCAATATTACTTAATTATCAAATATAGTTAATGGCATTCATAGAAATAAAAAACGTGAAGCCTCTTAAAAGCTTCACGTTTTTTGTGTTTTAGAAAAGGGCTGAAATTATTTCCCTTCTTCTTCTGGAGTAATTGTAATGCCTAACTCAGTAAGAATTGGAATAGTAAGATCGTAATTTGGGTCTAAATAAACCATGTCTGGCGTGGTTTGCAGTACTTGAGTATAGTTTCCTGCTTTGGCAAGTTTATCTAATGCTTCTCCAATTTTCTTGTAAAGTGGTTGTAAGTATTCTTGTTGTTTAATCTCCATTAGCTTGGCGCCATTCTGTTGGAATTTTTGAATATCTGTTTCAAGGTTTATTAAAGCATCTTGTTTTTCTTTTTTCTGCTTAACTGTAAAAGTTGCTTCACCAGTTTTATATTCTTCTGCCAGAGCTTTATATTCGGCAACTTTTTTTGAAAGGTCAACATCCAATTGTTTTCCATATGTTTCCAATTGGGTTTGGACGGTTGTCATTTCTGGCATTTTTGAAAGTATAAAATCTACATCTACAGCACCAACTTTACCTTGGGCAAAAGTAGAGATACCTATAAAGAATACAGCAATTTTTAAATAGTTCATTTTATTTGTTTTAAAATAATTAGCAGCGCAATATTACTATAATTATTAGAAATAAGTATACACTTGCTTTACCGTTTCTATAAAATTCACACTCTATTTATTAGTGTTGTTGCTTTGTACTTTAGAAGCACAATCAATTTAATAATCTAGGGTTGGTTTTTTAAATAATTTTTGAAGCATACTTTATGCCTCATCATATAATTGTCCGCGTGTGGGTTTTAATGTCTCTCTTAAAGTATCCATGTGCTTTTTTTCGACAATTAGGTACGCAATATGATGCATTTCAGTTACTTCTTCTTGGCCCGAAATTGTATTGTTTAATTTTTCGGCTTCAGCAAATTCCGTAAGGTGCTTTGCATGATGGGTAGCGATGGGTTTTGCATTAGGACCTCGAAAATCCCAAATAAGTTTAACTCTTTCAGTCATTTAAATTTTATTTTGAAATAAATTATTAGGTGTTTTAAAGAAAGTAAGGTTGCCAATAATTTACACCTTCGGCAAGGTACGTATTTTTAGAAATATTTTAAAAACAGTAAAACACTATATTTATAATAAAATCGTTTCACTTTCTGATGTAAGTTCCCGTAGCTTTTTGTTATTTTTGCGTCGCTTCATTAAAATAAATATTCAATAAATATGAAAAATTTTCTTTCCGTATGCATTTTGGCCTTCATATGTGCCACAGTTTATTCACAAGATAAAAAAGATGTATTAATGACCATAAACGAGAAACCCGTTTATGCAAAAGAATTTGAACGTGTTTACAAGAAAAACCTAGACCTTGTTCAAGATGAATCTCAAAAAGATATTGATGGGTATCTTGATCTTTTTATTGACTATAAATTAAAAATAGCAGAAGCTAAAGCGCAAGGTTTAGATAAAGAAAGTAACTACCTAAGCGAACTTTCAAAATATCGTGATCAGCTTTCTCGTAATTATATTTACGAAAACAAAATAACCGAGGAACTTGCGAAAGAAGCTTATGAGCGAGGGATGCTCGATATTGATGCAACACACATTTTAATTAAAGTTGATTATGAAGCTGTGCCACAAGATACTTTGGCAGCGTATAATAAAATAAAATCTATTCGTGAGAAAGCTTTAAAAGGTGAAGATTTTAAAAAGTTAGCTAGAACATATTCTGAAGAGCCAGGATCTAAAGAAAGAGGTGGGGAGTTAGGTTATTTTTCAGTATTTACTATGGTTTATCCTTTTGAAAATGCTGCTTATAACACGAAGGTGGGTGAAATTTCAGAAATTACACGTACCAGTTTCGGATACCATATTATAAAGGTAAATGACAAAAGAAAAAGACTGCCAAAAATTGAGGTGTCGCACATAATGATTTCTGATAAAAAAGGAGCGCGGACATTCAATCCTGAAGAACGTATCAACGAAATTTATGCCATGCTAAATCAAGGCGAGGCATTTGAAAGCCTCGCAAAACAATTTTCAGATGATAAAAACTCTGCAGTGAATGGTGGTAAATTAAAACCTTTTACAAAAGGTGAACTTCGTGCATCAGAGTTTGAAGATGCTGCCTATGCACTTAAAAACCCAGGGGATCTAAGTAAGCCAATAAAAACCGATTTTGGGTGGCATGTCATCCGTTTGGAAGAAAAACTACCAATGGAATCTTTTGAGAGTAAAAGAGAAGAACTTGAGAAAAAAGTAACTGATGGGGATCGTTCTAAAATTGTAACAAGTACAGTAAACAAAAGAATTAAAGAGAAATATGGTTTCAAAAAAGGGGTTAGCTATTTACCTTATTTTGATACATATCTTGGTGATGCAATTTTAAAAAGAAGTTGGACGATGACGCCAATTCCTGCTGAAGAGGATAAAGTACTTTTTACGATTGGTGATAAAAATGCAACCTTTACTGGTTTTGCAAAATATATTGAAGATCGTCAACGATCTACAAGACCATATAAGTTAAAAGAGAAATTACTTGTAGAGTTCTATGATGAGTTTGAAACAAAAGAGTTAAAGGATTATTTTAAAGAAAAGCTTGAAGAAGAAAATGAAGACTATGCTGCTATTCTTAACGAATATCGGGATGGGCTTTTAATCTTCGATGTAATGGATAAAAACATATGGCAAAAAGGTAAGAATGATTCTATAGGGCTTCAACAGTATTATGAAAAGACGAAAGAAAACTACCAATGGAAACAACGTGTAGATGCAGATATTTATTCAGCAACTACAGAAGCCTTTGCGCAGCAAATACAAAAAATGCTAAACGAAGGAAAAACTTCTGAAGAAATTAAAACAGCATTAAACACTGACGATACAGTAAATGTTTTGATTACGCCTGGTGTTTTTGAAATCGACCAACGTGAGCTTCCACAAAACCTTGAAATTAAGAAAGGTGTTTCTAAAATTTCACAAAATAACGACTCCTTTGTTATTGTAAATATTAAAGATATTATTGCTCCTGGTATAAAATCTTTTGAAGATATTAAAGGCAAAGTATTGAGCAATTACCAAAATGAAATTGAAGCTACATGGATGCAAAGTTTACATTCAAAATATAATGTTGAAGTAAACAAAAAAGGATTAAAACGCGTTAAGAAATCATTGAAGTGATAAAACATTTTCTTTATATATTAGGCGGATGTGTTTTTTTAATTTCCTGTGATTACTTTAAACAAGAAACGAAAAAGGATCCCATTGCCCGTGTAAATACTAGCTATTTGTATAAAGAAGATATTGCTAAGTTAGTTTCCGAAAATACTTCTGCTGAGGATAGTACACTCATTATTAACAATTATATAAACCGTTGGGCTACGCAGCAATTATTAATAGATCAAGCGCAAATTAACCTAACTGCAGATAAGTTACAGCAATTCGAGAGGCTTGTTCAAGAGTATAAAAATGATTTGCTAACCGAAGCTTATAAAAATGTAATTGTCGATAAACAGATAGATAGTGTTATAACGGAGGCGGAGTACAAGGAATATTATGAAGTAAACAAAGAAAACTTCAAACAGAAAGATTTTTTGGTTAAAATGCGCTATATACAATTACCTTCAAATTATGAAGGGGTGGCTTCCGTAAAAGAAAAGTTGAATCGATATAACGATAAAGACAAAACATCTTTGAATAATCTTAATTATCAGTTTATCGCTTCAAATTTTAATGATTCTGTTTGGATAAAAAGAGACGTGCTCTACAATGTGCTGCCGGTAATAAAAGAACGTAGTGCGGAAGTGTTAAAAAAATCTAATTTTTCACAATTGCAAGACTCATTAGGAGTATATTTGGTGAAAATTGAAAATGTGCTCAATCCCAATGATATAGCGCCTATTTCCTATGTTAAGCCGATTTTGAAACAAATAATTTTGAACAAAAGAAAGCTTGAGCTTATAAAAAAATTAGAAACAGATATTACAAAAGATGCTATTGAAACAAATAATTTTGAAATCTATAAAAATGACTAAATTTTTATTGATCCTACTATTTTCTACTACCATGCTACAAGCCCAAACAGTGTTAGAGCCAGATAGCACTGGAGTAGTAAAAAGCAATGACTCTCTGTTAGTGCAACAAGTTGTCCAGCGTGATTCATTAAAACCCTTTAAAAGATATAAAGCAGAAGGCGTAAGTGCTGTAGTTGGTGAATACGTTATTTTGGATAGCGATATCGATAAATCGTATGTTGAGATGAAATCGCAAGGAATGTCAATCGAAGACGTAAGTCGTTGCCAATTAATGGGGAAATTGATGGAAGATAAACTCTATGCACATCAGGCTAAACAAGATAGTATATTGGTGCCGGATGCAGAGATAAATGGAATGATAGACCAGCAATTACAATATATGATTAGTGAATTGGGAAGCGAGGAAAAAGTAGCTCAATATTATAGAAAAGATAATATAGCACAACTTAGGACTGAACTTTTTGAAGCTAATAAAAGTATAAAACTTGCTCAATTGATGCAGCAAAAAGTAATTGAAAAAGTAGAGATTACCCCTGAAGAAGTAAGAACGTTTTTCTTTTCAATCCCGGAAGATGAACGCCCTGTTTTTGGTGCAGAAATAGAAGTAGCACAAATCGTTGTAGATCCTGAAATTACGGAAACAGCAATTGCTGAGGTTGTTGCAAGACTTAACTCCATTAGAGCAGATATTATCGATAATGGCACTAGCTTTTCTACCAAAGCCGTTTTGTATTCAAAAGATCCTGGTTCTGCCTCAAAAGGGGGGCTTTACACTGGAGTAAAAAGAGATTCTCCTTGGGCAAAAGAATTTAAAGACCAAGCTTTTTCATTATTAGAAGGGGAAATAAGTGAACCTTTTGAAACTGAATTTGGGTATCATATTTTGTATGTTGAAAAAATTAGAGGTCAAGAAGTTGATGTTAGACACATATTAATGTTTCCTGAAGTTTCACAGAGCTCGATTGATGCAGCTCAAAAAAAAATAGAAGACATAAAAGCAAGGATTGAAGCTGGCGAAATAACTTTTGCAGAAGCAGCTATTGAAAGCTCTGATGATAAAGAAACACGAAATAATGGCGGGCAACTAATCAACCCGGTTAATTTTGACACTAAATTTGACCTTACTAAGATGGATCCAACTTTAAGTGCGCAGGTTTACAACCTTAAAGAAGGTGAGGTTTCAAAAATATTTACAGACCGCGATCGTACCGGGAAAAGTAGTTTAAAAATTTTAACTGTTACAAAAAAATACGAAGAGCATAAAGCCGATTATGCTAAAGATTATGAGCGTATTAAGCAGTTAGCACTCCGTGAAAAGCAAATTAAGTCTATTAACAAATGGCAGCACGAAAAAATAAAAGATACGTATATTAGCATCAACCAAGATTATCAAGACTGTGAATTTACAGGAAACTGGTTGAAAAAATAATAACGGAAAATATATGTCAGACGTAGCAGCGGTAAAACAACTGGTTTCAAAATATAATGCCCTTCGCCAGGAAATAAAAAAAGTTATTGTAGGTCAAGATGAAGTGGTTGAGCAGGTTTTACTCGCCGTTTTTTCTGGAGGTCATGCATTACTTATCGGTGTGCCGGGTTTAGCAAAAACCTTGTTGGTAAATACTGTTGCTGAGGCTTTAGGACTTAAGTTTAAACGAATTCAGTTTACGCCAGACTTGATGCCGAGCGATATTCTGGGTTCCGAAATTTTAGACCAAAACCGTGAGTTTAAATTTATTAAAGGTCCAATCTTTGCAAACATTATTCTTGCGGATGAGATTAACAGAACTCCCCCAAAAACGCAGGCGGCACTTTTAGAAGCGATGCAAGAACGTGCTGTTACTGTTGCTGGCCATCATTATAAATTAGATTTACCATATTTTGTTTTAGCTACTCAAAACCCAATAGAGCAGGAGGGGACCTATCCTTTGCCTGAAGCACAATTGGACCGTTTTATGTTTGCTATTAATCTTGAATATCCTTCATTTGTAGAAGAAGTAGAGGTTGTAAAACAAACCACAATTGGGGAAACAAAAACAGTAAATGCACTTTTTTCCGCTCAGGAAATTATAGATTTTCAACAATTAATAAGAAGAATCCCTGTGGCTGATAATGTAATTGAATATGCCGTTACTCTAGTTGGGAAAACACGCCCAAACAGTACAACAGCTTCTGATATTGTGAAAAATTATATTGATTGGGGTGCGGGGCCAAGAGCTTCTCAGAATTTAATACTCGCAGCAAAAACGAATGCCGCACTGCACGGCAAGTTTTCTCCAGATATTGAAGATGTGCAAAAATCTGCCATTGGAATATTGCGCCATAGAATGATAAAAAACTATAAAGCCGAGGCTGAAGGTTTAAGTATTGAAGAAATTATTAGAAGTTTGTATTAAAACAATCCTAATTTTTCTTTGTGAACTATTTCATTTTAAAACCAAAACATTTTCAAATTCTTAATTTTTCACATTAAAAATTATCAATTTAATAATTTTATGTAAAAAATACTGCTATTTATTGAATATAATTCATTAAATAGGCAATTTCATTAAATATTTTTTAAATATTTTAAAATTTTGTACTTTTGCAACACCAAAAAATATAACTATGGCTTTTGATATTGACATGATAAAAAAGGTTTATTCCCAAATGGCTGAACGTGTAGATAAAGCACGTGAAATCACAGGAAAACCACTAACCCTTTCAGAAAAAATATTATACTCCCACCTATGGGACGGAAATCCAAACAAAATTTTTCTAAGAGGAAAAGATTATGTGGATTTTGCACCAGATAGAATTGCTTGTCAGGATGCAACCGCACAAATGGCCCTTTTGCAGTTTATGCAAGCAGGTAAAAAAACAGTAGCAGTTCCAACCACAGTACATTGCGATCACTTAATTCAAGCAAAACAAGGTGCTGTACAAGATTTAAAACGTGCTAATGAAACAAGTAATGAGGTTTTTGACTTTTTAGAATCTGTTTCTAATAAATACGGAATTGGATTTTGGAAACCAGGCGCTGGAATTATTCACCAAGTTGTACTAGAAAATTATGCTTTTCCAGGCGGAATGATGATTGGTACCGATAGTCATACTGTTAATGCAGGAGGCTTAGGAATGGTTGCCATTGGTGTTGGTGGCGCAGATGCAGTAGATGTTATGGCTGGAATGCCATGGGAGTTAAAATTTCCAAAGCTAATTGGTGTAAAATTAACTGGCGAATTAAATGGCTGGACTGCTTCAAAAGACGTTATCTTGAAAGTAGCTGGAATTCTTACCGTAAAAGGTGGAACGGGAGCTATTGTTGAATATTTTGGCCCGGGCGCAAAAAACCTTTCTTGTACTGGAAAAGGAACTATTTGTAATATGGGTGCCGAAATTGGAGCAACAACCTCAACTTTTGGCTATGACGATGCCATGGAGCGTTTCCTTCGAGCAACAGATCGTTCTGATATTGCAGATGAAGCAAATAAAGTAAGAGAATATTTAACGGGTGATGATGAAGTTTATGCAAATCCTGAGCAATATTTTGATCAAGTTATAGAAATAGATTTAACTACCTTGCGCCCACATTTAAACGGTCCTTTTACGCCAGATTTAGCCACTCCTGTTGGGGAATTAGGTGAAAAAGCAGCTAAAAATGATTGGCCTTTAAAAGTAGATTGGGGGTTAATTGGATCTTGCACCAATTCTTCTTACGAAGATTTAACGAGAGCGGCGTCTATTGCACAACAAGCAATCGATAAAAAGTTAAAGCCTAAAAGTGATTTTGGAATAAACCCTGGTTCAGAACAAATTCGTTTTACAGCTGAACGTGATGGCCTTTTGGAAGTTTTCGAAAATTTGGGTGCTACAGTATTTACAAATGCTTGTGGGCCTTGTATTGGGCAGTGGGATAGAAGCGATAGAAAAGGTGAGGAAAAAAACACAATCGTGCACTCTTTCAACAGAAATTTTTCTAAACGCGCAGATGGAAACCCGAATACACATGCCTTTGTTGGTTCACCAGAAATGGTAGCGGCAATTGCAATTTCAGGGCGTTTGGATTTTGACCCTATGAACGATACACTGCTAAATGAAGATGGTCAAGAAGTAAAGCTTGATGAGCCAGTTGGTTTGGAATTACCACCAAAAGGTTTTGAAGTCGATGACAATGGTTATTTAGCGCCAAAGGAAGATGGAAGTTCTGTAGATGTAAAAGTTGCAAACAACAGTGAACGTCTTCAATTGTTGGAGCCTTTTGTACCAATTCAAGATTCTGAATTACAAGGGGTAAAATTATTGATTAAAGCTTTCGGAAAATGTACTACAGACCATATTTCTATGGCAGGTCCATGGTTACGTTACCGTGGGCACTTAGACAATATTGCTAATAATACATTGATTGGTGCTGTAAATGCATTTAACAAAAAGACAAACTTTGTAAAAGATCAGTTTACAGGTGAATATGGCGGAGTGCCAGATGTACAGCGTGAATACAAAGCGAAAGGAGTAAAAACGATAGTTGTGGGAGATCATAATTATGGCGAAGGTTCTTCTCGTGAGCATGCTGCCATGCAACCAAGATTTCTTGGTGTTGCTGCCGTTTTAGTAAAGTCTTTTGCACGAATCCACGAAACAAACTTGAAAAAACAGGGAATGTTAGGGCTTACGTTTGCTAATGAAGCAGATTATGATTTAATTCAAGAAGATGATACTTTCAACTTTGTAGACATTGCTGATTTTGCTCCTAATAAACAACTTACGCTAGAGATTGTTCACGCAGATGGAAGTAAGGATACTATTAAAGTAAACCATACCTATAATGATGCTCAAATAAAATGGTATCGTGAAGGTTCAGCGCTAAACTTAATTAAAAAGCAAAACGCTTAATACGTTAAAACACTAAAAAATAAAAACCTCAAAGATGTCTTTGAGGTTTTTTTATGGATTTAGATGTTATAGTTTTTATTTTTAAAAAGAACTTAAATGAACTATAACATATATTTTATATGCTTATCTAATTTGATGTATCGTGAAAAAACTGTCTGATTTATCCCCAAGAAGACTAACACTTACTAAATCTGTATACAGCTGAAAGCTTATACTTTCTCCTTCATTTAATTGTACAGAAGTTTGAGTATTTCGTACAGGAGGCGTAACCTTAATACCTAAGGCGCTTATATTTGCAAAATTCTGCTCAGCTACAATCTGACTTACTCCACTAACAGTTTTAATAATACGTAAACCATAGTTTGTTGATACACCTAGCAATCCTCCTGAATTTATTTGTACATATACTTGATAATAGCCATCTTGTTTTGCTGTAAACGTATTGGTAGTAGTATCAAACTCATCATTAGTGTCAAAATCCTCTGTGTTAAATGGAATTTTTGCAACATTAGACCCTAAGGTAATACTTATATTTCCTGATCCAGGAAAGGTGCCTCTCACAGCTGTTTTAATATGGCTTTCATATACACTTTTCGAGCTAACTCTGTTTACCGTACCATCACGAGAAATAACCAAGACAGAGTCTTTAACTACTTCAAGGTCGCTTTCTTCAACTGTAGTTCTAATTCTTAAATCTCCATTAATATCTAAAGTGGCTGTAGGTTCAGTAGTTCCTATTCCCACTTTCCCAGTTTGCGCAAGTGTAGGAACCGTAACGAGTAATAAGGTGTAAATAATAAATCTCATAATTTTATGGTATAATTGGAATTTTGGTTTTTAAAAATTCCTGACTTAGTTATCGTATTTGATTAATAGTAAAAAAACTATCCTTTTCTGCTCCAGATAATGTTACATTAAGAGTAAATAAACCTATTGATGTTTTATAGGTGTATAATCCAAAATCTATGGTGTCTCCCGCTTCTAATTGCATTAAAGTTTGAACGCTTCGGATGGGAGGAGTAACATTAATTGTTAATACTATAGAGAGGTCAACACCCACATTAGCGAAATTTTGTTGCGAATAGAGCACCCCATTTTTAAAAATTCTAACCCCATAATTTGGAGATATATGTAATGTGCCGGTAGGTGCTATCTGAATATAAACGTGATATATACCATCTTCTTTTGCGGTAAATACCCCGTTGGTGAATTCGTTGTTTACATCATAAATTTCTGAATCAAAAACAATGGACTTATTTTTATTACCTGAACTTCCAGTAAATGTAAATGTAGTATTTTCAGAAAATTTTCCTTTTACTGCCGATTTAATATTAGTTTCGTAAATATCTTTAGAAGTAATTGTATTCACAGTATTAGAAAGAGCCAAAATCGAATCTTTAACTACATCCAGATCCAACTCTTCATCGATTGTTCCAATACGAACTTTTCCATTAACATCCAAAGTAGCGGTAGGATCGGTTGTTCCAATACCAACTTGTGAATATACTTGCATTGAGAATAATAAAAGGATGCAAAATAAAAGTTTCATATTTTGGGACTTTAATAAAGTGCAAAAGTAAGGAAAAACTCTCAAAATGAGACATTTTAAATGTATTTAGTTTTATGAAAATTGATTTTTTAAAAAAGAACTGGAGTAATATTCTTTTCTTTGGGGTTATAATTCTCTTAATTATTCCACAAACAAGGATGCCTATTCAGGTATTTGTGCAAAGACTTATTTCATTTTCACCCTTTGAAAAACCTGAAAACCAACAAGAGTTACTTGTAGATTTTAATTGGGAATTACAATCATTAAATGATGGTGTCGTAAATTTATCAAAGTCAAAAGGCAGCGTAGTTATTATAAATTTTTGGGCAACATGGTGCCCACCTTGTGTGGCTGAAATGCCTTCATTTCAAAAATTATATGATGCGTATGAAAGCGAGATTGATTTCTATTTCGTTACAACTGAAACTCCAGAGGTGGTCAATAAATTTATGAAGAAGCATAATTATACGCTGCCTATATATTTTCAAACATATAAAGCGCCCAATAAACTTGAATCTGAGGTATTGCCAACCACGTATTTAATTTCAAAATCTGGAGCAATAGTTATTGATGAAGAAGGAACTGCAGACTGGAATAGTAAAAAATTGAGGGCTATTATTAATAAGCTTTTAGAATAATTAATGCTTAGAATTCAGGTTTGTTATTGCTTGTAATAATTTTCTAAAATAGATAAGGCTTTTTTCTTCCCTTGAGAAATCATAGTCAAATCCTCCCAAAGCTTTGGTGATAAAAGATCTTTTAGGGGTTGGTTTACCGCAAATATTTTTGAAAAATTATCATGTAATTGCTGATCCCAAAGAGGGTGAAAATGTAACAAATCGTCCGGATAAACAGTTTTGCGTTCGGTGCCTTCATCAATGCCAACAAATGGTTCTGAAACATTTAAATACCCATAATCATCCGTCAATTCTTCTCCAGCTTGAATATCGCGAATGGCGATTTCAAAATCATACGCTGTGGAAATACAATTGCTCTTAAAACTGTGGTTTACAAATCGACCATAATCCCAACAAAGCACATAATTACCTTTGTGGTTTCTATAGCAATACGTTTCAAGAATATTTTGGTAAAGCGGATTCATTTTACTTAATTTGGCAGGTGTGAATTCGCGATCTAAATCATCCAAAGCCCAAGTAATAGTACCCGCTGGGATAAATTCTGTAGCAACAACGCCATAGCCAATCTCTTTGTTGATAAACTTTAATTCTGTTTTAGGATGTATCATAAATCACCTTAATTATAGAAATAAATGTACTGCAAAATCCGTTTCAATTTACAAGCTTTACGGTATTGGATATTATTTTTTAACGCCGTTTATTTGCCTATTTTTCTGTAGAATTTTTTGCGGGATTTATTTCGTTGTAGCAGGGTATTTTTCTTTAAACTTTTCCATTAAAACAAAGACAGTAAGCAACATTCCTAGGGCATAAATACTATCTTCTATTGGGATGGTGCCTACTCGAATTCCAAGATTTTCCAAATCATTGTACCAAACGACTTCTTCATGAATCCAACTTCCGGTTAAAAAACCATTTATAATGAAAAAAGGGATTAAAAGAATTAAGAAAACAGGAAAAAAAGTATTTAACACATCAGGTTTAAAGTTGTAGACCAAAGCCATTAGAACAATTGCATACCCAAAATTTATTGCTGTGTACCAACGATCAAAAAAGTATAGAAGCATTGCTATCAATATCGTTTGAAGCGAAACATATAGTAGAGTAGTAGTTGCATTTGTAAATTTAAATCTCGGCAACAAATTTTTAAAGGAATAAATAGTAAATAGGCAAGCATAGGGGATGCAGATGAAGAAGAGCCACTCTTCAATGGGCAAATTGGCTATTTTATAACCTGAAAGATAGGTTTCATTAAATCCCCAAAATCCATTTTTAGTAAAAATTATGTCCCATGGAATAAAAAAAGCCATCATAATACCTGTGGCTGGAAAAAAATATTTCCAAAGTTTATAAAACTTTAATTTTGGGTGAAAACTAAAAAGGAAGGGAATACTAAATGAAGCAATGTTCAACACTAAATAAAGATGCCACATAGTTTATTTTTTGAAGTATTTAAGCGGAGGGAAAAGCATTCCGAAGCATTCTCCTTTTTCTTTACCCAAATGTTTATGGTGCATTTTGTGAGCTCTCCGGATGCCTCGAGCATACCAATTATTGGTGTTTCGTAAGATCTTGAAGCGTTGGTGTATAAAAATATCATGAACGATAAAATAGGCCAGCCCATAGGCAAAAATTCCTAAACCAATAGGCAATCCAGCCCAAAAACCATAATAGCTCCACCCTATAAAACAACCTATACTTACCATAGCATAAAATAGAAAAAAGTAGTCATTGCGCTCCCACCAGCTATCATGATCTTTGTGATGATGATCTTTATGGAGTTTCCATAAAAAACCATGCATAATGTATTTATGGGTAAACCACGCCATAAATTCCATAAAGCAGAAAGTGCATATAAAGAGTAACAGCCAAAGTAGTATTGTCATTATTGTGCGTTAATTTTCGTTTTGGATTATTTAATCAAATTTAGCTGATATTTTACGTAGCTTCTTGTTAAAAGTCCTATTTTTTCAGCATTGGGCACACGTATTCTGGTATTTCTTATTTCGGTTGCAGGAGTTTGTTGGAGTTTTTTTAGCAATCTTTTGTAATATCTATATGCAATAAAAACGCCAAGTTTAGCATCGTGAGGTAAAAGAAGAACTCCTTTATACCCTTCATTAAAATTTTCTTCAATTTCCTGAATTATCTTTTCTTTTGAAGCTTCATTAAGCAGGTCTAAATTGACATTTGGGAAATAGCTTCGGCTTAAATTTTCATAATCTTCTTTTAGGTCACGCAAAAAATTCACTTTTTGAAAAGCGGAGCCTAAACTCATCGCAGCGTCTTTTAATTCGTTGTATTTTTCATTATCTCCTTTTACAAACACTTTTAAACACATTAAGCCAACCACATCTGCAGAACCATATATATAATTATTAAACTCTTCTTTTGAGGCATACGTATTTTTAATGAGGTCTGTACGCATACTTTCCATAAAAGCATCAACCAGCTTTTTATCGATTGTATATTTATGAAATGTTGCTTGAAAAGAATTTAAAATGGGGTTTAGGCTAATTTTATCAACCAATGCTTCTTCCAATGCATTCTCAAAACGGTTAAATAATTGCTCCTTTTTATAGTCGTGAAAAGAATCTACAATTTCATCAGCAAACCTAACAAAACCATAGATATTATATATATCTTGGCGAATGGAAGGTCCCAACATACGTGTGGCCAACGAAAAAGAAGTGCTGTAAGTTTGTGTAACTTTCTTACTGCATTCTTCAGAAACGATATCAAAAAGTGCTTTCAATTCTTGGTTTGTTTTTCAATTAATCCGGCTACTAATTTTCCTGATATGAGTGCGGGAGGTACTCCTGGTCCGGGAACAGTAAGTTGACCTGTAAAAAATAAATTTTCTACTTTTCCGCTTTTTAGTTTTGGTCTTAAAAAAGCTGTTTGCATTAAGGTATTTGCAAGTCCGTATGCATTTCCTTTATAACTATTGTATTGGGTTACAAAATCGTTTATACAGAAGGATTCTTTAAATATAACGTAATTTTTAACCTCTTGGTTGGTAATTTTTTCAAATCGCTTTATAATTTTATCAAAATATAGTTCGCGCACTTCGGGGGCATCATCCAAACCAGGTGCAAGTGGAATTAAAAATATTCCAGCTTCTTTCCCTTCTGGCGCAACAGTTTTATCAGTTTTTGAAGGGAAACTGGCATAAAAAAGTGGGTTTTTGGGCCATGCTGGAGTGTCATATATTTCTTGAGAATGTTTTTCAAAATCTACATCAAAAAATAAAGTATGGTGATCTACATTTTCAATTTGTTTATTAAAACCCACATAAAATAGTAGGGCGGATGGTGCAAATGTTTTCTTTTGCCAATAGCTTTCTGAATATTGACGAAATTGTTTATCCAATAGTGTTTCTGTATGGTGGTAATCTGCACCACTCAAAACAATATCGGCTTTAATTTTTTTACCATTGCTAATTACCCCAGAAGCTTTACCCTCTGCAACAATAATTTTCTCAATGTTTTGATTTGTTTTTATTGTTACCCCCAAAGCTTCAGCGAGCTGTGTAATTCCATCAATCACAGAATACATTCCTTTTTTAGGGTGAAAAGTTCCGAGGCCAAAATCAGCATAATTCATAAAACTATAAAAGGCAGGTGTTTTAGAGGGTTTGGCTCCTAGAAACAAAACAGGAAACTCTAAAATTGAAATCAATCGTGGATTAGAAAATTCACTTCGCACCTCTTTACTAATCGTGCTAAAAAATTGACCAACCTTCTTCATGGTAGCGCCAGTAACCAACTCTAAAGGAGATACACCAGGACGATAGACCAGATCTTTAATAGCAATATTATAATTATCCATGGCTTGATCTATAAATTTTTTAAGTTTTATAGAACTTCCCGTTTCTTCTTTTTCAAACGCAGCATATATTTTTTCAAGCGTATCTTCAATGGTTATGTAATCGTTTTTACCAAAATACACTCTATATGCTGGGTTTAGCTTCTCTAAGGCATAAAAATTTGAAGGTATTTTTCCGAAATCAGCAAAAAATCGTTCAAAAACATCTGGCATCCAATACCAGGTTGGGCCCATATCAAAAGTAAATCCTTCTTTGAAAAATTGGCGTGCTCTACCCCCAATGGTTTTGTTTTTTTCGTATATAGTTACCTCATTTCCAGCCTGTGCCAAGTAACATGAAGCGGCGAGTGAAGAGAACCCAGAACCTATAATTGCAATGTTTGATTTCATAGTGTTTAACAAATTTACAATTTATTTAAACAAAAATAAAATTTATAAAATTTGATTTTATGTTTTTGAAAATGCTATTTATGGTAACTTGTATAAAAACAACCAGTTATGGCTTAAAATTGAATAAGAAATGAGCTAAGCCTCATTCAATTTTTTAAGGCAATCGATAAATAAATTGACTTCTTTAAAGAATTTAAAACTTTTGGTGTTTTTTATTTCTGTTTTAGCTTTTCTACCTAAAATCCATAATTCGCAAGCAGTTTTTTTGCAAATTGTATTCTGAAAATCAATGAGGTATTGGTCTAGGTCATTGTTTTCTGGTTGTACCGTAAAAAAAGTTACAAAGGTGGTATCTTTAGTTGTAGAAATAATATGGCGTAGGCTTTCCATTGGGATGTTGGCGCCCAAATACAGCGTATTATAGCCCATCGACACTAATTCATAATTCGCATAAAGCAAGCCTATTTCATGAATTTCTTGGAGAGGTAGATAAAGTACAAAAGTTGGGGAAGTGCTTTTTTGGAGTGCCTTATTTTTATAATTACTTTGGTGAATGATGGCATGCTTAATTTTTTCAGAAATAAAATGCTCATGCGCTGGGTCTATGGTTCCTGTATGCCATAAAACTCCAACATCATTGAGTAAGGGTATAAATATTTCTGTAAAAACTTCACGAAACGTTTTTTGCTCCAGCATTTTAGCAAGCGTAGTGTCAAAAAGCTCGGAATTAAATCCAAACATGGAAGACTTAAATACATTAAGCATATATTCAGAATCAAGACCTTGAATATTACTTTTAATTAGTTCTTGAATTTGTACTGCACTTAAGCTAGCAAGTTTAGATATTTTATGCCCAGCATTGTATAAATACGCGATATTTAATAATTTCTTTAGGTTTTCAAGATCATACTTTCGGATGTTTGTATCGGTACGGTCTGGTTCAAGTAGGTTGTAACGCTTTTCCCATATACGGATAGTATGCGCTTTTACGTTTGAAAGATTTTCGAGGTCTTTAATGCCAAATTGAGTCTTGACCACTGAAGATGTAATTTTAGTATTAAAATGTTAATGTACTAAAAAGAAGGCAAAAGCTGATAGTGAAACATAAAATTCTCCTAATATCTTAAGGAATTTTGTACCCGGAATGGGACTTGAACCCACACGCCCTAAGGACACATGGCCCTCAACCATGCCTGTCTACCAATTCCAGCACCCGGGTAGATGCTTTGCATTTTTTGTGGTGCAAATATAAATAAATTAAGAACCTAGGCGGAATATATAAGTAAAAAATGAAAAACTTAGAAGGGTTTAGCGCAAATAACTGTTGCAAAGTTTTATAGCAGTTCTTTAAACAGGGTTCACTGCTTCCAATGGAGCATTTTATCGTGTAGTTAATGTTTTATTTGCCTCAAGATATAGCAGCTCATTACAGAGCTATTTTCATTAATAATAAATTATAAATCTTATGAAACTTAAAAATTATTTCTTACTTTTTTCATTTTTTTTCACCTCTCTTTCACTTTTTTCACAATCCTATGAATGGGGAGGCAGATTTGGAGGTGCAGGGGAAGATGTGATTAAGAAAATGCATGTAGATGCAGACGGAAACAGTTACCTAACCGGTTATTTTACAGACACGGCAGATTTTGATATAAATGGCAGTGAATATAACTTAAACTCTAACGGGTTTTATGATGTGTTTGTTCAGAAAACAAATACAGAAGGAAATTTAGAATGGGCGGTAAGTATTGGAGGGTTAATGTTTGATTATGGAACTGGTATTACTACCGATGATATGGGTAATGTATACATAACAGGGTATTTTGAGGAGACAGTAGATTTTAATCCAGGTGCGTTAGAATTTCTATTAACCTCGCAAGGAAGTGGCGATATTTTTATCCTTAAATTAAGTAGTGATGGTGAATTTATATGGGCAAAAAGTGTAGGCGGAACTGGGTATGAAGAATCAACTTCTATTGATGTAGACGAATTAGGTAATGTTTATATCTTAGGATATCTATATGAAACGGTAGATTTTGACCCTGGTTTAGGAGAGATGTTACTAACAAGTAATGGAGGAAGTGACACTTTCTTATTACAATTAAATAACTCTGGCGACTTCGTAAAAGTATATGGTTACGGTGGTGATGACCTAGATTTAGCACTAGATATGGCTGTGAAAAACAGTAATGAAATTTTTATTTCTGGTTTTTTCGGGGGTACAACAGATTTAGATCCGCGCCCTAATGAAGTTTATGAAATGACTTCTTTAGATGGATTTTCAGGATATTCAATGAAAATTGATGGCTTGGGTAATATTAGCAATATTGCAACTACAGAAGGTGGAGATGTTACCGTATATGCTATTGCTTACGATACAGATAATAATATGTATCTAACAGGTAGGTTTAGTAATACGGTTAATTTTGACCCAACCTCTGGAAATTCAGATTATACTTTTACTAGTGATGTTGCGTATAATGGTTTTATTTTAAAAATAAATGAAGATGGTACAGTTGCATGGGCAAGACATTTAGGTTCTAACGATTCATTTTTTGCGTATGATATTGCTTTGGGTAATGACGGAACAGTATATACAACAGGTTTCTTTGATGGAACTGCAGATTTTAACCCAGACCCAATCGAAACGTTTTTATTGACCAAAGAGTCCGAAAATGCAACAGGTGCTTATGTGTTGACATTAGATGCTGAAGGGATTTTTAAAAGCGCATATCAATTTGGAGGGGTTAATTTTATAGACACACATCAATTAGGAATTGATAGTGATAATAATATTTATTTAGCTGCTCAATTTGAAACTACGGTTGATTTAAATCCACTTCCAGATGAAATAGACGAAGTAATGGTTGTAGATTTTAGGGATAATTACCTACTTAAAATGAAAGACGGAGTTTTAAGCACACAATTTATTAAAACTAATAATATAAGTTTTTATCCCAATCCAGTAGATAGTGAGCTGCATATTAAAAGTAATACTGATTTAATTGGTGAAAGCTATGCAATATATAATGTTGTAGGACAACAAATAAGTACTGGAGTGTTGTCGCAAAGTCAAAAAATTATGGTAGATACACTAGAAAGTGGACTTTATATACTTTCATTTTCAAATAATTTAAACTTTAAATTTGTAAGGATATAATGGCTGTTCACATACGCAAAATTGTGTATTAGTAAATTATGTGCTATTTTTCGGTGTGGAAAAATGGACAATGGTTGTAGATTTTATATTAATAGCAGGGATGTCCCTGCTATTTTTATTGGTTGTGTTTCTATTAAAGTCTAATTCCAGGTTTTCTAAAAAATTACTTTCAATATTTTTTATAAATTCAATCTTCTTTTTGCTTTATTACTATGCATATTTGCATAAATCTAGACCACTAGGAGGTATTGCAATACTTTTGGGAAGTGGTCCAGGGTTTTTGCTGGGCCCCTTTTTGTTATTTTATATTAGATCGCTGATAAGACCCTCCAAAGATATATTAAAACCACTTTCCCTTCATTTAATCCCTTTTTATATTTATTGGTTAACGGTTTCAGTTCCTGTTGCATTAAGTATGACGTTTGGGTTGCTTAGTTCATACCACGATTTTTATGTTCAAATAGCAGATTATATAAATTTATTCGAAAATGCATTTTTTCTTCTTTATATCTGGGTGTCTTTTCAGTTGATTAAAACCATTCAAAAGACACGAAAACAATTATATTCATTTATAGAAAGCAGCAATTTGTCATGGCTATCATACCTAGTTATTGGGTTGTTACTTATAGTGGTTTTAGATAGTTTATTCTCTATCTATGAATTACTTTTCCCAAGAATTCCATGGAATATTGGTACAGTTATAGCCTTTGCTATGATTTTACTTTATTGTATTTTAGGATATAAAGGTTTGTTTCAATCACAGATTTTATTACCAAATTTTTTATTAGAAGAAAAAATAACCAATCAACCTATAGCAACTCAAGAAAGAGAACAAGTAAATAATAAACCAACACGACAACTAGATGTTTTTACTTCGGAAGAGATAGAAGAACTTAAAGTGAAGTTAGACGAAGTATTAATCACTAAAAAACCCTATTTAAACGAAGCATTAAGCCTCTCAGATTTAGCTGAAGAATTGGAAATAACTGATAAAAAGCTCTCTGAATTACTCAATCAACATCTAAACAATAACTTCTACAATTTCATCAATACCTATCGTGTAAACGAAGTAAAAGAAAAATTAACAGACAAAACAAATAGAAAATATACATTATTAAGTATTGCTTACGATTGTGGTTTTCAATCCAAAACTAGTTTTAATAGGGTTTTTAAACAAAAAACAGGGATGTCACCTTCTAAATATCGGCAATTACAAGATAAAAAGATTGAAACGGAACAAGGAGTAGAAATGTAAATCAATATGATAATCATTCTATAACCTAACTAGGAATTAAACGTCACCCCCTCAGCCCAATCACAGTAATTTATCTGGTAATATTTCCCATTACCATTGGCTTCTTTTGATATCAAAATGTAAAATATTGTTTTCTCGTTTTACAAAAAAATGTGGTTAATACGAATTTTTTTAAGCTGGAATATTTATTTCTGTTGAAAAATTCAAGTAATGGGTGCAATGTAACTATGGGAAATGGTTTTATAGTTTGAAAGTTGTCCATATTTCTTCTAGGAAAATTTATTTGGAAGTTAGTTTCTCTTTCAAGATTATTTTTTTATTAAGTAACTTGCTTCTTAAAAAACATTTAATTAAAAATACATGCTCAATATTTTAAAAGAAAATTTTGCTCATACTTTTGAAGATGCACTCATTGAAGAAATAAACCAAGTTGGAACTTTAAAAGTGGTTAATGAGGGCGATAAATTAATTGAGATTGGTGATTATTTGCGGTCAATGCCATTGCTTATTTCTGGGGCTATAAAAATTTTGAGGGAAGACGATGACGGGGACGAACTATTACTATATTTTTTGGAACGAGGGGATACTTGCGCAATGACGCTTACGTGTTGTTTGGGACAGACCAAAAGTGAAATACGCGCCGTAGCTGAATTGGACACAACTCTTATCATGATTCCAATTCAAAAAACGGAAGAATGGACTGGAAAATACAAAACTTGGCGCAATTTTGTGTTTCAAAGCTACCATAGTCGTCTTACCGAAATGCTTGAAACTATTGACAATATAGCGTTTATGAATATGGACGAGCGACTTGTTAAACATCTTCAAAGCAAGCAAAAGATTACAAATCATTCTTTGATAAATTCTACTCATCAAGAAATAGCCTATGAACTCCATACTTCACGAGTGGTTATTTCCAGATTACTTAAAAAATTGGAATCCATGGGGAAAATTGAACTTTATAGAAACAGTATTAAGATAATTTCACTGTAGAGCCTAGGGTGCTTTTTTTTGCTACCGTATGTATCTTATCATTTAAAAGTTAAAGAAAATAAATAATAAAAAATCATTCAAAAAAATATAGGAACGTTTCGATTTGTTTCTCATAAATACAGGCTTATTTGTTTAATATAAAGCACCCAGAATGGGTGCTTTTTCTTTGGTAACATTAGTTACTGACCAAGCTTGATTTCTGATTTATGTTTGCATCAAATTAAATATTACCATGAAGATTAAATATATAATTGTAATAATTGGTTTGCTACCTTCAGTAATCTTTGCACAGCAAATCGCCCCTATTTCTAAAACTGAAGTTCTAAAAAAGGTTATTGAACAAAACAATAAACTAAAAATAGGCGAGCAACAAATGCTCGCAGCAAAAGGGGATTACAACCAGACAAATGCGGTTTTCTTACCAAACATAAGGGCTTCGCATACCGGAATGGCAACTACCAACCCATTGATGGCTTTTGGTTTTAAACTGAATCAGGAGATAATTACGCAAGCAAATTTTGATCCGAATAAATTAAATAACCCTTCACAGATTAACATATTCGTTACAAAATTTGAAGTGCAACAACCCCTTATAAATGTAGACGGCATATACCAACGGAAAGCAGCAAAAGCAAAATGGAACGCCACCCAAATGCATTTAACACGTATAGGTGATTATCTTTCTTTGGAAACAGAAAAGGCATATATGCAACTGCAATTAGCGTATAAAAGTGTTGATGTTTTAGATAAAGCTTTCAATGCAGCCAACGAAAACTTGCGTTTGGCAAACAATAGTTTCAAGCAAGGGTATTTACAACAAAGTGATGTTTTGGCAGTGCAAGTACGCGTTGCCGAAGTTGAAAACCAGTTGCAGTATGCAAAAAGCAATGTTATAAACGCTTCGGAATATCTTGCAGTGCTTATGAATGAAGAAGTTGCTGGAGTTTTGAAACCAACAGATTCATTAATGATTTCTTCGGAATTAAATGCTACTGAAAAGCTTTCCAATTCTAGAGCAGATATTCAAGCAATGGAGTTTGCTGCAGAAGCCTATAAGCAAAATTACAAAGCAGATAAAATGACGTTTGTGCCTAGGCTAAATGCTTTTGGAAGCTATGAGTTATATGACGATCAGATTTTTCAAACTGATGCAAATGGTTATTTATTCGGGGCAGCTTTAACTTGGAATCTCTTTGAAGGCTCCAAGCGCTTTGGAAAAACACAGAAAAGCAAAGCCGAATTTAACCAAGCAAATCTTGAATTGGAGCAATATAAAGCCGAAAGCCAGCTAGAATTGAACAAAGCAAAACGTATGTTTCAAGATGCAAAAAACAATTTAAAGTTGACTGAGTTCGCACTTGAACAATCAAAAGAAGCGCTTCGTATTCGCACAAACAGATTCAAAGAAGGTCTTGAAAAAACCACAGATCTTTTAATGGCCGAGACACAGTTCTCGCAGAAACAGTTGGAGTATTTCAACACTGTTTTTCAGCATAATTACGCTTTGGCATACCTTCAATTCTTAACGAAGAAGTGAAATTGAAGTCAAAAACGAAATAAAAATCAAAAATGTCAGGGTGAGCGCAGTCGAATCCTTTTTGAATCTGAAATTGAAATAAAAATTATAACCTAACAAGATTAAAAAAACAATATGAAACTAATATATACAAGTTTGCTTTTTTTAGGGGTTTTGAACCTTTCAAGCTGCGGCAATTCTTCCGAAGAAAAGAAAATTGATACTACTCCTGCTGTTGCAGTTACAGTAAGTTCAGTAGCTGCAGAAAACAACACGCCCTTTTTAACCGCAAGTGGAAAAATTGAAGCCGCAAATAGTGCCACGCTAAGCACGCGAATGATGGGCTTTGTAGATAAAGTTCACGTAAATGTGGGTGATAAAGTTACAAAAGGACAATTGTTGGTTAGTATTAATAATTCTGATCTTTCTGCAAAACAAGCACAGACGATTGCCGGGATTACTGAAGCTCAGGCTGCTTTCAACAATGCAGAAAAAGATTACCAACGTTTTCAAAATCTATTTGCAGAAAATAGCGCAAGTCAGAAAGAACTTGACGATCAGCGTGCCCGTTACGAAATGGCGAAAGCAAGATTGGAAGGTGCAAAGCAGATGAAAAACGAAGTGCAGTCTCAGTTTGCGTATGTAAATCTACGTGCGCCTTTCAGCGGAGTTGTTACCAGTAAAAATATTGAAGCTGGCGATATGGCAAATCCTGGCGCCCCGTTAATTTCAGTAGAAGGCCCGGGTAATTTTGAAGTAATTGCTTCAGTTCCTGAGCGTGAAATTTCAAAAATTAAATCGGGAACGGAAGTACAAGTGATTGTGAAATCTTCAGATAAAATTCTTGCAGCAACTGTTACAGAAGTAAGTACTTCCGCTAAAAACACGGGTGGACAATATTTGGTAAAAGTAGTTTTAGATAAAACAGATGCAAGCATTCTTTCGGGAATGTATGCCACGGTGCAGTTTCCAATAGAAAAGAAAACTACAACTACAACTGTTTTGGTACCCAAAGAAGCTTTGGTAGAACGCGGGCAATTAACAGGAATTTATACAGTAAGTGAAAGCAATACAGCTATACTACGCTGGTTGCGAGTAGGTCGTACTTTCGGCGATAATGTGGAAGTACTTTCAGGACTTAATGCGGACGAAAACTATATTATTTCTTCCGAAGGAAAACTTTTCAACGGCGCCAAACTAACTATTAAACAATAATCATGAAGGATGGATTAGCAGGCAAAATTGCCAAGTTATTTATAGGCTCGAAGCTTACAGTGCTGTTAATGATCGTGTTTATGGTCGTAGGTGTGTGGAGCTCGTTTTTAATACCGCGCGAAGAAGAACCACAAATTGATGTGGCAATGGCCGACATTTTTGTGGGCTACCCAGGCGCGTCGCCAACCGAAGTAGAATCGAGGGTTGTAAAACCTTTAGAAAAACTAGTTTCAAACATCCCTGGAGTAGAATATGTGTATTCTACCTCTTCAAAAGAAGGAGCGATGGTAATTGTTCAGTTTTATGTGGGTGAAGATATTGAGCGTTCCTTCGTAAAGCTTTACAATGAGATGAACAAGCATATGGACCAGATGCCTCCAGGCGTTACCATGCCGCTTGTAAAACCACGTGCTATTGACGATGTGCCCATGTTGGGAATTACGCTTTGGAGTGAAACTTATAACGATTTTCAACTGAAGCAAATTTCAGACGAACTAACGCAGGAAATTGAAAAAGTAGGACAAGTTTCAACCACACACAAAATCGGTGGGCGAAACAGACAGCTGCGCGTAGTTTTAGATAAAGATAAATTGGCTACAAGTGGGTTAGACTTTTTGGGTGTTTCTGAAATGATAAAGGCAAATAACCAGCAAATGAGCTCAGGTAGTTTTGATAAAAACGATACAGAGTTTTTAGTTACTACAGGTAATTTTTTAAAATCTGCTACCGATGTTGAGAACTTAGTTGTTGGCGTGCAGCAGAATCAACCTATTTATTTAAAACAAATTGCCAATATTTTTGACGGGCCCGAAATTCCACGTAATTATGTTTCCTTCGGTTTTGGTGGAGCTACCGAAGATGCTTCAAAGCATCCCTCAGAATATCCTGCGGTAACCATTTCTGTAGCAAAAAGAAAAGGTGCGGATGCCATGAAAATTGCCGACGTAATTATCGATAAAGTGGCTCATTTACGAAGCAACTTAGTTCCCGATGACGTTCACGTAGAAATTACACGTAATTATGGCGAAACTGCATCCCACAAGGTTTCAGAATTATTAATGCACCTTCTAGGAGCTATCTTTGCTGTTACTTTGATTGTTATGCTCGCAATGGGCTGGCGTGGTGGTTTGGTGGTTTTTCTTTCGGTGCCAATTACGTTTGCGCTCACGCTTTTGAGTTATTATTTACTCGATTATACACTGAATAGAATTACGCTATTCGCTTTAGTTTTCGTTACAGGAATTGTCGTCGATGACTCTATTATTATTGCGGAAAACATGCATAGACACTTCAGGATGAAACGCCTGCCATTTAAGCAAGCCGCTATTTACGCGATAAACGAAGTAGGAAATCCAACCATTTTGGCAACTTTCACGGTTATTGCTTCGGTATTACCAATGGCATTCGTTTCAGGATTAATGGGGCCGTATATGTCGCCAATGCCTATTGGTGCTTCCATTGCAATGATTTTATCATTATTCATAGCACTAACAATAACACCGTATTTAGGTTATATTTTTCTTCGTGAAAAGGAGGAGAAGGGGAAAGCACCGAAGCCAGAAAAACCTTTGGAAGAAACCTTTATTTATAGAATTTATTCAAAATTTGAAACCCCTCTGATTGAAAATAAGAAGACACGAATTATATTTTTAGGAATTACCGTAGTTATGCTTTTGGGTTCTGTGATGATGTTCTTTACAAAATCTGTTGCTGTGAAAATGTTGCCTTTCGACAATAAAAATGAAATGCAAGTAGTGATAGATATGCCCGAAGGAACAACGCTAGAGCGCACCGCAGTGGTTGCTCGTGAAATTGGGCAATACCTTTCCACACAGCCGCTGGTAGTGAATTATCAAAACTATGTAGGTACTTCGGCGCCTATAACTTTTAACGGTTTGGTGCGTCATTACGATTTACGTGGCGGTAGCAATATGGCCGATATTCAAGTGAATTTGGTTAGTAAGGACGATAGAAAACTTCAAAGTCACGATGTTGCAAAACTAATTAGACCACGTATTCAAGAAATAGGAAAGAAGTTTGGCGCAAATGTGAAAATAGTGGAAGTTCCACCAGGGCCACCAGTACTTTCAACCATTGTAGCTGAAATATATGGGCCAGATTATGACCAACAAATTGCAGTTGCAAAACAAGTTGAAAACATATTGAATGAAACTCAAGATGTAGTAGATATAGATTGGATGGTTGAAGACGACCAAAAGGAATATGAATTTGTGATAGACAAAGAAAAAGCAATGCGCTACGGAATAGCGCCGCAACAAATTGTTTATACAATGAATATGGCGCTTTCAAACAGACCCGTAACCAATCTTTACGATGAGACTACTACTGTTCAAGTTGGAATTTTACTTGCGATGGATGAAAAAGAAAAAGCTACAATTCAGGATATTTCGCAGTTGCAAATTACTTCAAAACAAGGTAATATGGTTACTGTGGGCGATTTAGTAACTATTGAAGAAAGCACCCGTGCGAAAAGTATTTACCGCAAAAACCAAAAGCGTGTGGTTTATGTATTGGCAGATATGGCCGGAGAACTTGAAAGCCCTGTGTATGCTATTTTGGGAATGACCGATAAGCTTAATGAAATAAAGTTGCCAGTTGGTTACAAAATGAATGAGCTTTATTTACAACAACCAGAACATGAAGACGATTTTACAGTGAAATGGGATGGCGAATGGCAAATTACGTTGGAAGTATTCCGCGATTTGGGAATTGCCTTTTTGGGCGTAATCATCATCATTTACATTTTAATTGTAGGTTGGTTCCAAAACTTTAAAGCCCCAATAGTGATGATGGTTGCAATACCACTGTCGTTAATAGGAATTGTACTTGGTCACTGGGTAATGGGTGCATTCTTTACAGCTACATCGTTCATTGGAATGATTGCTTTGGCTGGAATTATGGTGCGAAACTCGGTATTGCTAATTGATTTCGTAAACCTAAGAACTGCGGAAGGAATACCATTAAAACAAGCTGTAATTGAAGCTGGCGCAGTGCGAACAACCCCAATTTTATTGACGGCAGGAACAGTTGTGATTGGAGCTTTTGTGATAGTGTTTGACCCTATTTTTCAAGGGCTAGCTATTTCACTTATGGGTGGAACCATTGTTTCCACAGTGCTTACACTGCTTGTAGTGCCATTAGTATATTATATGATTGAACAAAAAAACTTTAAAGAATAAGGCTGTGAAACTATTAATTGTAACTGTTGTAGACGAATTTCAAAAAGACGTGCTGCAACTTTTTAAAAAAGCAACTATTGAGAGTTACAGTAGCTCTGATATTGAAGGCTATAAAAATGCGTCTTCTTTTAGGATGAATTCTAGTTGGTTTCCATCTGAAAAAGGAGGAGCAGACAGCAGTATGTTTTTCTCTTTTACAGAAGATGAAAAGATTGATTCGTTTTTCAGTTTAGTGACGCAGTTCAATGAAAATTTGGAAACCCACAACCCCATACATGCGGTTGTGGTACCAATAGAACGGAGTATTTAACTTTTAAATTTCATTAGTATGATTAACAGATATATTAGGGCAATTGCCGGAATTTTTATAATAATTAGCCTTCTCTTGGCTGTTTATGTGAATATTAACTGGTTGTGGTTCACAGGTTTTGTGGGCATCAACTTATTGCAGTCATCTTTTACGAAATGGTGTTTGATGGAGAAAATCTTAAAGAAACTTGGCGTGAAATATGTAGATAAAAACTGCCGTATGTAGTCCATACTCTAAAAAAACCTTTAAAAATAGGTTCTAAGGAAATTTAAATTAGAAAAAAAATGGCTGTCACCAAATACCTCACAAAAACCAAAGCTAGCTGGATGCCGGAGATGCATTTAAAATAATAAAACATACCGCCTCGTACCATGCATTGAGCAATATTGAAGAAAGCTCTGTGTGCAAGAATGCTTATAATGGAAATCATAATTTGCCAAACTATGAGGATTTAATGTATAATGCTGTTACCAAGGTGGTAACAATGACTGGCTGCTGGAAAATCAATTTAAAACTATTGAACTAAAATGATGCGTTTTTAAAACAGGAATGCCCTAAGGGGGTAACCCAGAAAGTAACCTTTATTTAGAAGTTAAACCTTTAATTTATTATTTCTTAAAACGTCTGCGAAACTAGGTTTTTTGTTTTTTAAACATCAACTCCAATATGATATTGGTCATTTTACATCATGGAGTGAAGAGGTACTTTTGGAATTAATAAAGTAAAACATACAAAACTAAAATTCAAGTTTATGAAAAAAATATTAGTTCCCGTAGATTTTTCCAAGCATTCAGAATATGCATTGGAAGTTGCAGCAAGCATCGCCAAAAAGCAAAGTGCTGAAATTGTTGCAATACATATGATGGGTCTTAGTGAGGCCGTTTTAACGCGCGATGAAAGCAAAGAAATTTTTGAAGCTATGTACTATATGAAATTAGCGGAAAAGCGTTTTATTGATTTTTTAGACAAAGACTATTTGGAAGGAATTAAAGTGACAGACGCTGTTCATAATTATAAAATTTTCAGTGAATTAAATGATTTAGCTCGTGATTTTGGAGCAGATTTAATTGTTATGGGATCCCACGGGAGTTCTGGTTTAAAAGAGGTTTTCGTGGGAAGTAATACTGAAAAAGTTGTTCGAACATCTGAAATACCAGTACTTGTTATAAAACATCGTGCTGAAAATTTTAATCCGCAATTAGGAATATTTGCTTGCGATTTTTTAGAAAGTTCAATCGGCCCATATAAACGTGCGCAAAAGTTATTCGATACCTTAGGATTAAATATGCAAATGCTTTACGTAAACCTTGCGGGCGATTTCCGAAGTACGCGTGAAATAGAAAAACGGATTCTTAATTTTTTAAAAAGTGCTGGTGAAACACACCCTATAGAAACCTTGAACGCGGTAATTCAATACAATGAATATTCTGTGGAAGCTGGAATTTTTGGATACAGCCAAGTGAGCAATTCAGACCTAATAGCATTACCAACACAAGGTCGCCAAGGCTTGGCGCATTTTTTCTCCGGCAGTATTGGTGAGGACGTGGTAAACCATTCCGATCTCCCGGTAATGACTTTTAAAGTGTAGTTAATAGCTAACTACAATCAATTAAAGATGAAGGGCAGGAATTTTATTTTGAATTCCTGCTTTTTTATGGAGAATAGAAAGGTTTTTTCATACAGTCATTTTAAACAATTATGCAACTGTCTTTAAACGCTGTGTTGTTTTATGATATTAATCAAATCATTTTTTTGAAGAACGCCGCCTTGTCGCCAAAGTTGCTTTCCATTTTTAAAGAGCATTATTGTTGGCACACCGCGCACTTGATATTGAGCCGCTAACACTTGGTTTTTATCAACGTCTATTTTTATAATTTTCACTTTATCTCCCAGTTCATCTTTTACTTCTTTTAGTATGGGGGCAAGCATTTTACATGGACCACACCAGTCTGCAAAGAAATCAATCAATACAGGAGTTTCAGAATTCAGTATGTCTTTAAAATTGCTTTTCATAGCCTCAATTTTTACCCTAACAATGGATTTTTTTTATGTTTTCTTAAAACAGGCATCAGCATTTTTAATGGAATTTGGATGGAATACGTCCCCGTGTAGGATGGGCAAATAACGCAATCGTCAAAATAGAACTCCACCACAGCATCGTTAATTACAAAATTATTTTTAGCGCTGAAGAAATCATCTGCTGAAATTGCCCAACAATCATAATACATTTCACCAAAATTTATTTTTTCCTTTAAAAGTTCGTTTAATATAGTACGAAGTTCTTCTTCGGAACCCATGTTAAAAAAATCTTCGTAATTCATAAAAACGGCTTGTTCCAAATTAAAATTTAAACAATCAAAAGTATAAGCGGCGTGTGCTGCGGCAGTGTAGTGATTTTCTTTGTAAAAAAGCACACTAATAAGCCGATCGTTGAGGTTGTAAATTTTATAATCTACCGTTCGCTTTTCATTTTGCTTAGCAATTCCTAAAGAATCACAAAGTCTTTTTTCGTCCAAAATCTCTTTTTCTACCCCTTTGACGTCCAAATAATATTTGCTAATATATGCATTGAAATTTTCGAATTGAGGCTTGATTTCTTCGTTAAGGTAAGGATATTTGAATTCAAGAGTATACCAATCGCCTTCTTTTAGAAACGATTTAGAGATAAGGAGTTTTTCCAGTTCTGCTTTAGCATCTTTTTTCTCGATTAATTCCTTTCGTTTTATGGTAAAGGTTTGGTGTTGAGTCTCGAAATCTTTGTCAGAAACACCCAAAGAATCTACAATTTCGTTGGAAGTGGTTTCGGAATTAATATCAAATTCCACTTTTTTTGAATCGTTTTTACACCCAAGAAAGATGCTTAAAAAAAGAGTAGATAGAAGAATTCTCATAGTGTTGCGGATTTTGATTTATAATATTAAGCAAACAATTATAAGCAGCGCAGCGATAGAATAAAAAAGCGCCCCATTTTTAGATAATATAACAATTATGGCTTAGTTATAGCGTCCATATTATTTTATTTTTAATGGTGTAAATCTACTATGTTTTTATGTGGGATTTTATGACATTAATCAGGTAGCAAAGACTCTTTAAAATCCTTACTTTTGGAAGATGAAGGTTTTTGAAGAAAAAAAAGTAAATATTTTCAAGATTCTTTCTGAAGCCATTTCGGAAGGTATAGTCATCGTTAATGAGAAACAGGAAATTGTCACTTCCAACGATGCTGCTGACAAAATGTTTGGATATGAGACGCATGAGCTTTTGGGAGAAAAGTTAGATATTCTCATTCCAAAAGAATACCACCGTAGCCACCCCAAACAGGTAGGTGAATTTTTAAAAAAAAGTGATTCTCGTCAAATGGGGCATGGTCGGGACCTATATGGAAAGCGTAAAGATGGAAGTACTTTTCCTGTAGAGGCTGGTCTTAATCCCTTCGAAATAAACGGTAGTAAGTATGTGATGGCTTTGGTTACAGATATTTCCGTGCGTAAAAATCAGGAGTTGGAAATAATTGAGTTCAACTTATCTTTAGAACAAAAAATTGAGGAACGTACTAAGGAACTTAAAAAAACAATCAAAGAGCTTAAAGAAGAAGTTTCCAAACGCAAGGAAGCTGAGCACAAAATAAAAGAATCGTTACGAAAAGAACGGGAACTTAACGAATTAAAAACCAAGTTTCTATCCTTGGTGTCGCATGAGTTTAAAACGCCTTTGAGTGGTATTCTTACTTCAGCCACACTTGCTGGAAAATATACCGAGACAGCTCAACAGTATAAAAGGGAAAAACATTTAAAGACTATTCAGAGCAAAGTAAAATACCTAAACAATATTCTAAATGACTTTCTGTCTATTGAGCGATTGGAATCTGGTAAAACCAACTATAAGTTTGATACTGTTGCCTTAAGTAAAGTAGTTAATGAAGTAATATACAACTCGAATATGTTACTAAAAGACGGACAGAAAATTAACTATCCCAGAAATATCGACAATATTACCATAAATTTTGACGAAAAAATTCTAGAACTATCCCTTACAAATCTTATAAATAACGCAATTAAATATTCATCAGAATCTACAATCATAGATGTTGTAGTAACCCCGAAGGTAGATGCCGTTGAAATAGAAATTATAGACCAGGGAATGGGCATTCCACAGCAGGAACAAAAGTTTATATTTAATAGGTATTTCCGTGCCGAAAATGCACTTTTAGATCAAGGAACAGGTATTGGTCTCAATATCGTGAAAAGCCACTTAGAGAATCTTGGGGGCACAATCACCTTTGAAAGTGAAGAAGGCAAGGGCAGCACGTTTACAATTTCTTTCCCAACAAAAATTAATATAGATTAAAATGAAAACAATACTTCTCATTGAAGATGATAGCGCATTAAGAGAGAATACGGCTGAACTTTTGGAGCTGTCAGGCTATAAGGTTTTTACAGCCCCTAATGGTAAAATCGGGATTGAAAAAGCAAAAAATGTAAATCCAAACGTTATTGTTTGTGATATAATGATGCCAGAAATAGACGGTTATGGAGTTTTGGAGGCCGTATCTTTAGAAGAAAAAACCAAACATATTCCTTTTATTTTTCTATCAGCCAAAACGGAGCATAAGGAAATCCGAAGAGGAATGGATATGGGCGCTGATGATTATCTTACAAAACCGTTTGATGAGGAAGAATTAATGAGTGCCATAGAAAGCCGTTTGGCAAAAGCGACCATCTTAGCAATGCGTGATAAAAATCATGCAGAAAATATGATTGATGATGAGAATCCTCAAAACCTAAATCAATTAAAGAATTTTTTTTGTGATGAAGGCGAAGTGTCAACTTATAAAAGAGGAGAAGCAATTTATAGAACAGGAGATCATTCAAACAGTTTGTTTCTTATTTTAAAAGGTGTGGTTAAAACACACACTATGGATGCTAACGCAAAGGAATTGATTACAGGATTATACAAAGCGGATGACTTTTTGGGCTTCACTTCCTTTGAGGGCACTATTCCTTATAATGAGTCCGCTACAACTGTTGAAGATACTGAAGTTGTGGCCGTGTCAAAAAAACATGTGAAAGATATTCTTAAAAAAAGCCAAGATGTTTCGTTGGAATTGATGAACCTAATTACAGATAATCTTTCTGAAATAAAACAACAATTAATTAGAATGGCTTATAGCTCAGTAAGAAAAAAAACAGCAGCTACCATTCTTCTTTTTGTTGATGTAATGAACAAAAAACCGGGTACTCCTCTCCGGATTTCTCGGAACGATTTGGCCACTACTGCGGGAATAGCCACTGAAAGTTTGATTCGAACTCTTTCCGATTTTAAAAAAGACGGGCTTATTGAAATAGAAGGCCGCAACATTCACATTGTCAATTTGGAAAGTTTACGCGAAATTGAATAGCACTTTGTTTAAAAGTACTTTTATATAGTCACTATAATAACAATTTCCTTAAAACTGATTTTTGTCATTTTCTGCCTCACCCAATACAAATAGTTTTGTCGGTAAGATTATGATGTAATGATGAATATACTAATCCCGACGGATTTCTCTGAAAATTCACGCGCTGCCATTCGGTATGCATTAGAGTATTTTGCTGATATAGCTGTAAATTTTTATATTCTTCATATTTCACTTAAAAATCCATCTACCGTAGAAGAGAAACCCGAGGTAATAAACGATTCCTTTGGAGGAAATCAAGTTCTTAATAGCCCATCTATAATGCTAAAAGAACAAATTGAAAGCTGTAAGTTAATTACAAAAAACACCGATCATACTTTTATCCCTATATACGATAATGTGCATTTAGTAGAAGCCATCCGTAAGCAAGTAAAAGAAAAGGAGATTCACTTTATTTTGATGGGAACTAAGGGAGCTTCTAATGCAAATAAAAATGAATTGGGAAGCAATACCAGCAACGTAATAACTAAAGTAAAATGCCCTGTTTTTATAATTCCTGAAAACGCAAGCTTTAAAAAAATAAACAACATTGCTTTTCTCACAGATTATAACTGTATTTACCGCAATAAAGTTATTAGTGCACTTTCCTATACACTTAAATTACAGACTGCCGCTTTAAGAGTGCTTCATATCCGTTCTCAAAATACTGCGCCTACAGAGTTTCAAACAGATAATAAAGGGTTTTTACATTCTTTCTTTAAAGAAACTAAACACAGCTTTCACTTTCTAGAACATAAAAAGATAGAAACAGGAATTCAAGATTTTGTAGAAACTTGGGAAATCAATATGGTTGCAATAGTAGGGAAGAACCTAAACTTAATTCAGCGATTGCTTTTCAAACCAATGAGTGATACTTCCTCTTACCAGTCTGAAATTCCATTTTTAATTCTTCATGAATAATAATTACAGTAAACGTATATCTTAAAGATTGTAGTGTAGCAGACTGATATTCGTCATATTTAGTTGTTCTCACATTGATTAATTTTAGTTCAAAATTTAAAGCCATAAAAATGAAAAAAATTCTAGTACCTACAGACTTCTCAAAAAATGCATATGCCGCTTTAATATATGTGTCAAAACTTTTTAGCGATGAAGCCTTACAAATAACAATACTACATTCTTTTAGTGATGAAGTAGGAAAATTAACTAGTAGAGTAGACATTGGTCGTTCAGAAAGTATAATAGACAAACTCTACAAACAATCTGATGAAGATGGTAAAAAGTTAATAGATCAAATAAAACTAGATTCTTCAAAAGTAACACATGATTATGAGCTTTTATCAACACCAGCATCCTTGTCTAAATCTATAAATTCGTTAGTAGCTTCAGAAGGTATAGACCTTGTTGTAATGGGAAGTAAAGGACGCACTGGCGCTGAAGACGTGCTGGTGGGTAGTACAACCATTAAAATAACCAAATCTTTAGAAGGCTGCCCATTGCTTGTAGTGCCTAATAAAGTAAACTTTGTTATTCCATCAAATATTGGGTTTGCTACAGACTACAATGATTTTTATCAATTGTCAAAATTGAAACCTATACTTAGATTAGTACGTCAATACAGTTCTACTATTCATCTAGTACATGTAGGAAGCCAAACTAAGCTTACTCCAAAACAAGAACAGAATTTAGAACAATATAAAAATAATCTAACAGAGTACGATACAGACTTTCACTTTATCTCGAAAACTGAAAGTGTTTCAAAAACACTTCATAATTTTATTGATAGTAACTCTATAGATTTACTAGCTCTTGTTTACCATAAACACGCCTTTTTAAAAAAACTTTTTAGAGAACCAGTTGTAAATAGAGTGGGGAAACACACACATACACCAACTTTGGTGATACCTATAACAAATTAATTAATGTTTTTCAGAACAAATAATTATAATTGCTTGATTTAAAAATGGTTATAAGTCATTTTGTGTTGAGTTTAATAGCGAAAAAACGTACCTTTACACTAAACCATTAAATTTAGGTGAAACAGGTATTAACCTATTTAGTGTTTTAAATTCTAAACACACTTATGAAAAAAATAATTGCTATAACAGTTGTTGTATTGTTGCTAACTGGCTGTTCTAGTATACGTATTGTAGATGAATACGTTAATACAGAAATGCCAAATTTTCAAGCTAATAAAGTACTTGTTGTTGGTTTAACCCCAGACGGGGGGCTACAACGTGAGTTTGAGTATAGCCTAGTAAAAGCTTTAAAAGAAAATAATATAATTGCTGTTAAGAGTGTTGATTATTTTGAAAGTACTATATCTGAAAATAATAAAACGGAAGAAAACCTAAGTAATTTTGAAAATGAATTGCTTGCTGCTGGGTTTGATGCTGTATTATTTTCGAAAGTTACAGGACAAGAAAACAAAGTTAGTATAACACAATCCTATAGAAATATTTCTAAGTCTTTTGAAACCTTTAGCGATTATTATTACGAAAACAAACCTATTCAAAATACAGAGCAAACAGAAGATTACCCTGTTTACAACACCGAAACATCCTTGTATTGCTTGTGTCCTGGCGTAGATCGCGATTTAATTTGGCGCGGTAAAATAGACATTATAGACCCTCCAAAACCAATAACTTCTATACGCGAATACGTAAGCACCCTGTTACGTGCCCTCAAAAAGAATAAACTTTTAATAGTAGAATAATCTTTAAAGTATTACTAGCTAAACACTTCAGTAGTAATACAATTTTTAATTTTTTTTCAGAAAAGCGAAATGCAAATAACTAGCAGCCAATTGTTTGATGACTTTTTTGTTTTTAAACATAAAAAAGATAAAAACATCTTAAATCATGACTAAAGTCATATAATTTACATCAATTGAAACCTAAATTTGTCTAGTAAATTAATACGTTCGATATGAAAAAAATAATGAGATTATTAGCTGCTGTAGCAATTATAACAATGTTTGGTTGTGGCGGAAAAGAAGAGAAGAAAACCGATAAAATTCAGATTGGTCAAAAGCCAGAAGTTACTGAAACTAAAAAAGAAGAAGAAGCTACCCAAAAGCCTTCCCAAATGGTAGAGCTAACAAACAAGGGGATAGGGCCAGTTTCAAGTTTAACGCTACCTACAACAGTAGATCAGGCAATGGCTGCAAAAGGGATGGAGGTATACAAGACAAAATGTATGGCTTGTCATAAACCAGATAAAAAGTTTATAGGGCCAGCGCCTAAGGGTATTTTAGAAAGACGTACACCAGAGTGGATAATGAATATGATTCTTAACCCCGAGGAGATGACTCAAAAAGATCCTTTAGCAAAAGCGCTCTTAATAGAATTCAACGGTTCCCCAATGGCAAATCAAAACCTTACAGAAGAAGAGGCTCGCCAAGTTCTAGAATATTTCAGAACGCTTTAATTATTGTGTTGGCCTTAGTTTATTAAGCTTGTTTAACAACTGAAAAAAACTGAACTATTTCAATTTTTTAATAGTGGCGGTCAGTGGTGTAAATACTTACTAAAGGCAATTGCTGTAAAAATTTTATAGATAAATAATATTCATAGAAAACTAATTAACCTTAACCTAAATCCTAAAACGATGAAAAAAACAATCAATATCTTAGTTTCCTTAGTTATGCTTGCTGCTATGGTGAGTTGTAATCCTGGTGGAGACAAAAAAGCAAACAAAGGGCAAGGTGGATTAGCGACCAACGCTGCCGAAAAAGTGTACGTTGCTCCAGGAGAGCACGATGAGTTTTACGCCTTTATTTCGGGTGGTTTTAGTGGACAACTTTCAGTTTATGGGCTACCATCTGGGCGATTGTTTAAAGTAATTCCTGTTTTTTCACAAGATGCAGAAAAGGCTTATGGTTATAATGAAGAGACTAAGCCTATGCTGGAAACTTCTTATGGTTTTGTTCCTTGGGGAGATGCGCATCACCCAGACATATCACAAACAAATGGCGAATTAGATGGGCGTTGGGTTTTTATAAATGAAAACAACACGCCGCGTATTGCACGGGTAGATTTAACAACCTTTGAAACTGCCGAAATTATTGAAGTGCCAAACAGCGCAGGTAATCACAGTTCCTCGTTTATAACAGAAAACACAGAGTATGTAGTTGCTGGAACGCGTTTCTCTGTGCCTATTCCACAACGGGATATGCCTATTAAAGACTATAAAGGAAACTTTAAGGGGTCACTTACATTTATTAGTGTAGCGCCAGATACGGGCCGTATGGCTATTAAATTTCAGTTGATGATGCCTGGTTTTGATTATGACCTTTCTCACCCTGGTCGCGATAAATCTCACGGGTGGTTCTTTTTTACAACATACAATACCGAAGAAGCAAATACTTTACTTGAAGTAAATGCTTCGCAAAATGATAAAGATTTTATCGCGGCTGTCAATTGGAAAAAAATTGAAGAATACGTCAATAATGGAGGAGGCACAAAAGTTCCTACCAATTATTCCCATAATGTTTACAGTGATGAAACACATATGGCAACATCTACTACTATAGACGAAGTGCTTACTGTTGACCCATTAGATGTTCCAGGCGCTGTGTTTTTCTTACCAACCCCAAAATCTCCACATGGATGCGATGTAGACCCAACGGGAGAATACATCGTTGGAAATGGAAAGCTTTCTGCAGATTTAACAGTGCATTCTTTCACTAAAATGCTTGCAGCTATTGAAAATAAAAAGTTTGATGGTGAAGCTTACGGAATTCCAATTTTAAAATTTGAAGACGTACTTGCGGGAACTGTAAAACAACCAGGCTTAGGACCATTACACACAGAGTTTGATGGGCAAGGAAATGCCTATACCACATTTTTTATCTCTTCTGAAGTAGTAAAATGGAAACTCGACACTTGGGAGGTTGTAGACCGACAACCAGCTTTCTATTCTGTTGGACACGGGATGATACCTGGTGGAAACTCCAGAAAACCTTTTGGCAAGTACTTTGTTTCTTTAAACAAGATTACAAAAGACCGTTACTTGCCAACAGGTCCTGAAGTAACTCAATCTGCACAATTGTACGACATAAGTGGTGATAAAATGGAACTGTTGTTAGATTTTCCAACCATAGGAGAACCACACTATGCCGCTGGTATTCCCGCAAATATTGTAGCCAAAAACTCAAAGCAATTGTTTAAGTTATCAGAAAACAAACACCCTTATGCAACGCTTACAGATGCCGATGCTAGGATAGAACGCAACGGAAACGAAGTTCATATTTATATGACTATGATTCGCAGTCACTTTAATCCAGATAATATAGAGGGTATAAAAGTGGGTGATAAAGTATACTTCCACGTTACTAACCACGAGCAGGATTACGATGTGCCACACGGTATAAGTATGATAGGCGCAAACACTTCAGAGTTGTTAATTATGCCAGGACAGACCGAAACTTTTGTTTGGGAGCCTAAATTACCTGGAGTATGGCCATTTTATTGCACAGACTTTTGTTCTGCATTACACCAAGAGATGCAAGGCTATGTTCGTGTAAGCCCTGCTAGTTCAGATATAAAACTTAAATGGTCTTTAGGAGAAGATTAAACCAAGTTTTTAACGGCTAAATACTTAAAGAAGTTTAGAGTATTTAGCCGTGAAAAAACGGAAGTTGTAGAATTCTCGGCTTATGTAAAAATAGTTGGCTTTTTAAATTATAAAATTAAAGCTCAAGCTAACTACCTACAGCCGTTTAAGACTTAAAATTTAAGAAAAATGAAGAAAGCAGGAATAGTAATGGTAATTGGTTCTATGTTGTTGTTAGGACTCTTTAAATTTCCTCTTTGGAATATTATGCTCGGCGCTCCTCAATACCCAGATCCTTTAGGAATGGATATTTATATTGAAGGAATTAAAGGGGTACAGGAGTTTGACATTCAAAACATAGATGGGTTGAACCATTATATTGGTATGAAAACAATACCTGAAGCGAAAGATATGTGGGAGTTTCAAGTGTTCCCTATGGTAATTGGCGCAATGGTTGCAATAGGTGTTCTTATAGGCTTGCTCGGTTTCTTTAACAAAATTAGCTACAATTGGTTTATTGGCTGGTTTATCCTTATGTCTGTACTTGGAATTTTGGGTATGTACGATTTCAATTCCTGGCTTGCCGAATACGGCAGCGATTTAGACCCTAAAGCCATTATGAAGCTTCTTAATCCAGACGGTACACCTATGACGTATAAACCCCCGCTTTTAGGCTATCAAAAAATGCTGAATTTTGATGTAGACTCTTGGCCAGCAACTGGAGCATATATGATGTTTGCTGGTATGATGTTAACCATTATTGCATTCTTTATAGGAAAGAAAGAATATAAAACTAATTAGAAATATCATTTTTAAAACCTGTACACTATAATGAAATCTTTAGTCTTTTTAACGATGATTACAGGCTTGTTTGTTTCTTGCAATCTAAGCCCAAAACAAATAACATACGGAACCGACGCTTGTCATTACTGCAATATGAATATAGTGGATAGCCATCACGCTTCACAAATTGTTACTTCAAAAGGGAAGGCATATAAGTATGACGCCATAGAGTGTATGCTTAATTCTATAGGAGATGAATTTAAAAACACTGAAGTCTCTTTGTATTTAACAGCAGATTTTAACCAGCCGGGACAGCTTACAGATGCTACACAGGCTTGGTATTTAATTAGCGATCAAATTTCAAGCCCTATGGGGGCTAATCTTTCCGCTTTTAAAGATGAAAAGTTTGCTCAACAAGCGATGGAAAAATTTACAGGTAAGATTTTTTCTTGGGAAGAAATTCAAAATCATTTAAAATAAATAGAATATGTATCAAATTAACAATACCATAGGTAATCAAGGTTTCAACAAACTTCAAGTTTCAAAGTTGAATACTGGTCCTGCCGAAACCCTTCTCATTAGTTTAGAAAATGGCGCTACTTTTCCCGAACACATTTCGGCTAGAGACGCACAATTAATTGTATTAGAAGGCGAGATAAACTTTCACATTAATTCTGAAGTATTTACTATAAAAAAACATCAAGATTTCAAGTTTCCTAAAGAAATACCCCATTGGGTTAAGGCTGTGGAAAACTCTAAGTTTTTAATTATTCGTTAAGCTTCAGTTTGCTAACTTTTTCAGAAATAAATTCATTTTAAACTTGAAAAAAAACCTTCATATATTCTTTTTTCTTTTGCTAATTTTTGGCACTATAAAAGTGTGGGCAAAAACTATAAACGTTTGTAATTCCTGTACTGTAAAAACAATTCAGGAAGGAATTAATCAAGCTGTAGCAGGCGATACGGTTTTAGTAAAGAAAGGAATCTATAAAGAAATAAACATTATTATAGATAAAAGCATTGTACTGTTGGGTGAAAATCTGCCTACTATCGATGGTGAAGAGAAGGGAGAGGTTATTAAAATTGTTTCAGACAATGTTACTGTAGACGGTTTTAAAATAATAAATGTTGGCACTAGTTATACCGAAGATTATTCTGCCGTTCGTGTAATTAAGAAAAATGGCTTTTTAATTCAGAATTTAGAGCTGGAAAATCTTTTCTTCGGAATTTATCTCGAAAAATCTAACTTCGGTAAAGTTTTAAACAACAAAATAAAAGGAGATGCTGTAGACGAATACAATTCTGGTAACGGCATTCAACTTTGGTACTGCAAAAACGTTGAGGTGCGCGCAAATACGGTAGAAAATGTTCGTGACGGAATCTATCTAGAATTTTCAGACAATATTGTAATCAGTCATAACCTAAGCAAGAATAATCTGCGCTATGGCTTACACTTTATGTTTAGCAATAACGATATTTATGAGTACAATACGTTTGAAAACAATGGGGCAGGAGTGGCTGTTATGTTTTCAAAATTTGTAGCTATGAACCACAATGTTTTTAAGAAAAACTGGGGCACGGCAGCTTTTGGACTTTTGTTAAAAGAAATAAACGACTCCAAGATTACTCATAATGTTTTTGAAGAAAACACTATTGGTATTAATGTAGAAGGCAGCAATCGTATTGAGTATACTAACAATGATTTTATTAGGAATGGTTGGGCTGTAAAAGTACGCGGAGCCTGCTACACCAATGTTTTTGAAACGAATAACTTTTTGTACAACTCCTTTGATATTTCGTACAATAGCAGACTAAACGACAATAAATTCAACAATAATTTTTGGAGTAATTACACGGGTTACGATTTAGATAAAAACGGAATTGGCGATGTGCCATACAGACCCGTAAAGCTGTTTTCGTACATCGTAAACCGCACCCCAGAAGCCATTGTTTTGTTGCGAAGTCTTTTTATAGACCTTATTGATTTTTCAGAAAAAGTTTCCCCCGTTTTCACCCCAGATAATTTGGTAGACAATCACCCAAAAATGAAAATAATAAATCATGATAGAAGTTAAAGATTTATATAAAAAATTTGGTAAAAACGAAGTGCTCAAAGGCATTGATCTTACTATTGATCGCGGCGGAATATTTTCAATTTTAGGACCAAATGGTTCAGGAAAAACTACGCTTATTAAATGTGTGCTGGGGATGGTTTTACAGGATTCAGGGCAAATTTTTATCAATGGTGAATCCTTAAAAAATCATTTTAAATACAGAAACGAAATAGATTACTTACCGCAAATAGCCAACTTTCCAGGAAACTTGAAAGTTAAAGAGCTTGTAGCGATGCTTAAAGATTTACGAAATACAAAAACGACTAAAGATGAAGAGCTAATAGCGCTATTTAATCTAGAGCCATTTCTCAATAAAAAGCTGGTAAACCTCTCTGGTGGTACAAAACAAAAAGTAAACTTAGTGTTGACCTTTATGTTTGACAGTCCGTTAATCATCCTAGACGAACCTACAAATGGACTAGATCCTATTTCGCATTTGCGTTTAAAAAACCTGATAAAAGCTGAAAAAGAAAAAGGGAAAACCATCTTGATTACTTCGCATATCTTGAGTTTTGTAGAAGAAGTATCTGATGAAATTGTATTTCTTCTAGAAGGGAAAATTTATTTTAAAGGAAGTATAAACGAGCTTAAAACCAAAACAGCACAGCCTGATTTTGAACACGCCATAGCCTCAATTTTATCTAGTAGTTATGTTTAAAATATTAAAATATAGTTTTTACGATTTAATGCGAAGCCGTTGGAGCTACGTATATTTTTTATTTTACCTGCTCCTTGGGTTAATGCTACTTTTTTTAAACAATGCGCTATCTAACGCTGTAATAACAATGATGAATGTAATTATTGTTTTAGTACCGCTTATAGGAACCATTTTTGGCGTAATGTACTATTATAGCTCGCGCGAGTTTACCGAACTTCTTTTAGCACAGCCTATAAAGCGAAGCTCCATATTTTTAGGCCAATACTTTGGTGTAGCAAGTTCGCTTGCTATGAGTTTGGTTATAGGGCTAGGAATTCCCTTTGTATTTTACGGTATATTTAATAGCAGTGCGATATGGGATTTTTCACTTCTGTTAGTTACAGGTGTTTTCTTAACCTTTATATTTACTGCTTTGGCATTTGTTATAGCGCTTTTTAATGAAAATAAAATTAAAGGATTTGGATATGCTATTTTGCTTTGGCTTTTTATGGCTGTAATTTACGACGCTATATTTTTAATTTCACTACTGTATTTTCAAGAATACCCGCTGGATAAATTTTCGTTGGTTGCTACTTTGTTTAATCCTATAGATCTCTCTAGGGTATTGATACTTTTAAAATTAGATATCTCAGCGCTTTTGGGCTATACAGGAGCTGTTTTTCAAAAATTCTTCGGAACGAATTTTGGACTTGTTATCGCTTCTATAGCTTTACTGTTTTGGGTGATTATACCTACATTTTTTATATGGCGAATTGCAAAAAAGAAAGATTTTTAATTATTTATGTAAACAGCTTACTTTCAAAGCGACAACACCTTTTGTGTAGTAAGTTGCCATTTTACTAACTATACCTCCCTAAATAAATAACTTGAAAGAATACTATGAATAAATTGATAGAGAACTCGCTTAGTAAAGCAATGGATTATAACCAATACAACTTACTTTTTAAACAATTGGTTGAAAGCGAAAGAAGTACCGGTGAACAAAGTCCTGAAAAAGTAAATTACACAAAATTGAATTTTAGTCGCACAAAAAGACTTGATAAAACAGCAAAGATTGCAGAAGAGCAGATAGTTAATTTTAAAAATAACCCTGTTAAACAAACTTGGCTTGTTATTACAGAGCCTTGGTGTGGTGATGCAGCACATACACTTCCTTATCTAAATAAAATTGCACAACTTTCAGAGAATATAGATTTAAAAATTGTTCTTCGCGATGATAATCCACTTTTGATGGATGAATTTCTCACCAATGGTTCACGATCTATACCTATTGTTATTATTCTAGATGAAACTAATAATGTGTTACAAAGCTGGGGTCCACGATCTAAAGCTGCTACTAAGCTGTTAACAGATTATAAGGCAGAACACGGACAGATTGATGCTGTTTTTAAAGAAAGGTTACAGCTTTGGTATAATAAGGATAAAGGTGTTTCTTTTGTAAATGATATTTCTGAAGCTATACTTACAAAAAAGTAATTTTTAAAGTTTAGGTCTTATTAGTTACATTTGAAGAAATAAACTCCCCGAAATATGTTTTCAAAAGCCTGTGAATATGGGATAAGAGCAGTGTTCTTTATCGCCAAACAATCTCATAAGGGTTTACGCTCTAATATTTCAGAAATAGCAAAAGCTGTTGATTCCCCCGAACCCTTTACAGCCAAGATTTGCCAAGAACTCGCAAGAGGTAAAATAATCTTGTCTAAAAAAGGCCCAAATGGTGGGTTTTATTTAAAAAAAGATGCTGAAATAAAACTATCCCAAATTGTTAAAGCTATAGATGGCGATCAGATATTTACTTCCTGTGCTCTAGGTTTAAATAGTTGCTCATCTACAAATCCATGTCCGTTACACAATCAATTTGTTGACGTTCGCAACGGATTAAAAAAGATGTGTGAAAATACCTTGGTGATGGAGCTAGCTCCAGAAATTGAAGCCAATGAATTTTATCTAAAAATTTAATAACTTCTATATCTTACAAAACACAAAGAAGCACACCTACATCTCTGTAGGAGTGTGTTCTTTTGTGTTAATTTATTTTTAGATTAATGTGAAAAGCTGATAATTGTCATATTGTAAAACCATTTGGTAGCTGAACTTTGCAGGACTAATAAAAAGCAATTTTTAGCGTAATGGTTAACTGTTTTCACTGTGGCGACCCCTGCTTGGATGTTGAAATTAAACATGAGGAAAAATCCTTTTGTTGTCACGGCTGCAAAACTGTTTACGATATACTTCATGATAACAATTTAAGCTATTATTACGACCTTGAAAACACACCAGGTATATCGCCTAAAGAAATAGCTGGTATATACGATTTTTTAGACAATGAATCTATTGTAGAAAAGCTTCTTGAATTTAATGATGGCAACACTCAGATTGTTTCGTTTTTAATTCCATCAATTCATTGCAGCAGTTGTATTTGGATACTCGAAAACCTTAATAAATTAGTTACTGCTGTCAAAGCATCGCAAGTAAATTTTCCCGAAAAGACAGTTCGCATTACATATACTGCTGAAGAGAGTTCACTTAAAGAACTAGTTACGCTATTAGGTAGAATAGGTTATGACCCCTACATCTCCCTGGACGATTCCGATAAAAAAGAGAAATATATCAATCGAAGCCTAACTTATAAATTGGGTATAGCTGGGTTTGCTTTCGGAAATATTATGTTCCTTTCATTCCCAGAATATTTTGAGCATTCCGAATTTTGGTTGGATCAGTTTAAACCATTTTTTCGTTGGTTGATGTTTGCGTTTGCGCTTCCTGTTGTTTTTTATTCGGGGAGTGGTTACTTTACTTCTGCATACAAAGGACTCCGTTCAAGAATTTTAAATATAGATGTGCCCATTGCTTTGGGAATCGCTGTGCTCTTTATAAGAAGTACGCTGGATATCGTTATGGATTGGGGGACGGGATTTTTTGACAGCCTTGCTGGCCTAGTTTTCTTTTTGCTTCTCGGGAAATTTTTTCAGCAGAAAACCTATAGCTACCTTTCTTTTGAGCGCGACTACAAATCATATTTCCCCATTGCTGTTACACGACTTTTCAAAAATAATAACGGAAAAACGGTGGAAGAGCAGACTGAGGTTTATACCGTAAAAAAAGGTGACCGTTTGCTAATTCGCAATAACGAAATTCTTCCAGTTGATGCACTTTTAATAAAAGGAAATGCGCTGATAGATTACAGTTTTGTTACGGGCGAAGCTGAACCAGTCTCAAAACAAAGTGGTGATAAATTGTTTGCTGGAGGAAAACAACAAGCTGGGGTTTTGGAGGTAGAAGTGCTAAAACCTGTGGCGCAAAGCTACTTGACTCAACTTTGGAGTAATGCTGTTTTTAGCAAGGATAAAACAGGAGTTTTTGAGAATATAACAGACAATATTAGTAAGCGCTTTACCGTCGTTCTTCTTTTAATTGCTTTTATATCCACTATTTTTTGGTTGGTAGTTGCCCCTTCAAAGGCGTTTAATGTTTTCACATCGGTTTTGATTGTTGCCTGTCCGTGTGCTATTGCGCTTGCAGCACCGTTCACTTTAGGCAACGTATTGCGAATCTTCGGAAGAGAGAAGCTGTATTTAAAGGAAGCTTCCATAATTGAACAAATGGCGAAGTTAGACACTGTCGTTTTTGATAAAACAGGAACACTCACTACGAATAAAAAAAATCTAATTACATATGAAGGCGTCGCGCTTTCAACCGAAGAAAAACGATTGCTCACAAGTACGCTTAGAGCATCCAGTCATCCGCTTAGCCGTTCCCTTTATAATATTTTGGATACCAACGAAATTCGAACTTTAGACGATTTTAAGGAAGAAGTAGGGAAGGGGATTACCGCAAATTTTAATGACAATTCCATTAAAGTTGGTTCGTATGAATTTGTTGGGTTTTATGATAAAAATACATCCGAGATAAAAAATAAAACCACCGTTCATATTAGTGCTAATAAAGTTTATAAAGGCTGTTACATATTCAATAGTGAGTATAGAGAAGGTGTTGCTGAAATTTTTGACCAATTAGGAAGTGATAAAAATGTAATCGTCCTTTCTGGAGACAACGAAGGTGAACGCGAAAGGCTAGAAAAATTGCTTCCTAAGGGCACAAAACTCTATTTCAACCAGAAACCAGCTGACAAACTCAATTTTATAAAGACCCTTCAAAAAAATGGGAAACAGGTGTTGATGATAGGCGATGGGCTCAATGATGCAGGAGCCCTAAAACAAAGCAATGTAGGCCTTGTTGTTTCAGAGAATACCAACGTCTTTTCACCTGCTTGCGATGGAATTCTGGATGCTTCACAGTTTAAAAAAATTGGTGATTATTTGAATTTTTCAAAAACCAGCGTTCAAATTATAAAATGGGCATTTCTCCTTTCATTGTTTTACAATTTGGTAGGGCTTTCGTTTGCAGTTTCGGGACATTTGAAACCTGTTGTTGCTGCTATTTTGATGCCTTTAAGTTCCATTAGTATCGTGATTTTTACAACAATCGCCACTCAATATATTGGGAAGAAATTAAAGATGGATATAAATAAGCAAAGTTGACAAATGTCATATTTTAAAGGAACTCACAATAATAATTTTGAATAATATATTTCAAGTATGAATATTATTTATATGCTATTGGCAATCAGTGTTTTCGTAGCGCTCATCTTTTTTGTGCTGTTTATATTTTCAGTTAAAAAAGGACAATACGATGATACTTATACTCCTTCTGTAAGAATGCTTTTTGAAGATGAACTTGTAAAAGAAGATGCTTCAGCTAAAACTAAAACTTCAAAAGAAAAAATAACCAATCCAATACAATAATTCTATTAAAACTATGCAAACAGAACAGTTTTACTACGACAACCAAATTGTCAAAAAATTTATAAATGCGACCATATTTTGGGGACTCATTGGCATGAGTGTTGGCTTGCTGCTGGCTTTTTTGTTTTTGTTTCCTAATTTAACAGAAGGTGTTTCTTGGCTTAGCTTCGGACGTTTGCGACCGTTACACACAAATGCTGTGATTTTTGCCTTTGTTGGAAATGCAATTTTTGCTGGAGTTTATTATTCTTCCCAACGTTTGCTAAAAGCACGTATGTGGAGTACTTTTTTAAGTAATCTAAACTTTTGGGGCTGGCAGGCAATTATTGTAGGGGCTGCAATTACACTTCCGTTGGGTTACACAACCTCAAAGGAATACGCCGAGCTTGAATGGCCTTTTGATATTGCTATCGCCGTAATTTGGGTGGCTTTTGGAATCAACTTGATTATGACAATGGTTAAAAGACGCCAACGCCATTTATATGTTGCGCTGTGGTTTTATTTGGGAACTTGGGTAACCGTTGCGGTTCTACATATTGTAAATAGTATGGCAATTCCCGTCACGGCTTTAAAGAGTTATTCAATGTATGCAGGGGTGCAGGATGCACTGGTACAGTGGTGGTATGGGCATAATGCGGTGGCATTTTTTCTTACCACCCCTTTCCTTGGGTTGATGTATTATTTTGTGCCAAAAGCTGCCAACAGGCCAGTATATTCCTACCGACTTTCTATTGTTCACTTTTGGTCATTAATCTTCATCTATATCTGGGCGGGTCCGCACCACTTGTTGTATACCGCGCTTCCTGAATGGGCGCAGAATTTGGGTGTTGCTTTCTCTGTAATGCTTTTAGCGCCGTCTTGGGGAGGAATGATTAATGGGCTTTTAACGCTCCGTGGTGCTTGGGACAAAGTGCGTATTGATCCAGTTTTAAAATTTATGGTTGTGGCAATAACAGGTTATGGGATGGCAACTTTTGAAGGCCCCATGCTTTCCCTTAAAAATGTAAATGCAATCGCACACTTTAGCGACTGGATTATTGCGCACGTTCATGTTGGCGCACTTGCCTGGAATGGATTCCTGACTTTTGGTATGATTTATTGGATGGTACCGCGTCTTTTTAAAACAAAACTGTATTCCATTAAGCTAGCCAATACACATTTCTGGATTGGTACTTTGGGTATCATAATGTATGCATTACCAATGTATGTTGCAGGATTTATGCAATCTTCTATGTGGAACCAATTTAACCCTGATGGAAATCTTAAATATCCAAACTTTCTTGAAACGGTAATTCAAATTATGCCAATGTACTGGATGCGTGCCATTGGAGGAACACTATATATAGTAGGAGCATTTATTTTGCTCTACAACATAGTAATGACAGCCAGAAGCGGTAGTAAAGTAAGCGATGAACTTGCAGAAGCCGCAGCTTTAGTGCCTGTAACAAAAAAACAGACTACTGGCGAAGGCTGGCATACTTGGTTAGAGCGTCGTCCTGTTAAATTAACAATCTATGCGACTATTGCAATTTTGATAGGGGGGGCGGTACAAATTATTCCTTCGTTGATGGTAGATGATTATGTGCCAGTAATATCCAGTGTAAAACCTTACACTCCGTTAGAATTGGAAGGAAGAGACATATACATTCGTGAGGGTTGTGTAAACTGCCATACACAAATGATCCGACCTTTTAGAAGTGAAGTGGAACGCTATGGCGAATATTCGAAATCGGGCGAGTATGTTTACGACCATCCCTTCTTGTGGGGAAGTAAACGTACGGGGCCAGATTTACATCGTATTGGTGGGAAGTATTCAGACAGTTGGCACTTAAACCATATGTATGATCCACAGGGTACTTCAACAGGATCTATTATGCCTCGATATACGTGGTTGATAACTTCAGAGTTGGATAAATCAACCACCGAAGCAAAAATGAGAGCCTTGGTTACTCTTGGAGTGCCATATTCGGAAGAAGAAATAGCAAGCGCCCAAGAATTGATGGACGAACAAGGAACAAAAATAGAAAAGAACCTCTACAACGATCCCGACTTTGAAAAGACTTATGAAGCGGACAAAAAATACGCACAAGAAAACGGGGAAGATTTTATCGAAATGAAAAACCGTGAAATTGTAGCAGTTATAGCGTATTTGCAACGCTTGGGAACAGATATTAAAGTAAAAACCGCTGAAAATGCTTCGGCCGAAAACGAATAATTATGTTAAGATTTATAAAAGGAAACCTCGAAAACATTGATGGCGTTCAAATCTATCCCTTGATATCGCTATTGATATTCTTTATCTTTTTTGTAGTGCTTTTTTACTGGGTATTTACAGCGAAGAAAGACCACATAACTGAAGTGAGCAATATTCCATTAGATACAGATACTAACAATCAAAACAAAGAATTGTTATGAAAACTACTATGTCATATATAAGGGTTATCGGTTTTATGATTCTTGCTTTTTTTCTCTTGGAACTCATTGTTGATACTGGAGAAGGTTGGGCGATAATACAATATCCAATTATCTGGGCGATTCTAGCAATGGTGTTTCTCTTTGCTATTGCTGTAGAAATAATTGCCGCAGCATTACAGCGTGTTTTGTTTGCAGGGTTAAATGATGAAGCAAAAGAACGTTATAAAACGATGGAAGCTGTACGCAACGAGAACCGTTTTGCTTGGTTTAAAAGAAAATATACAGAAATGCTCGGTGCAAAACCCATTGAAAGTGAACAGGAAATTGTGCTGGATCATAATTACGATGGAATTCGGGAGTTAGACAATAACCTCCCGCCTTGGTGGACCTATCTATTTTATATTACCATTGTTTTTGGAGTAGCTTATTTTGTTTATTATGAAGTTTTTGATGGCCCAAACCAAATAGATGAATATAAAGTTGAAGTTGCGATAGCGAAAGAAGAAATAGCCGAGTATAAAAAAAATAATCAAGACTTGATTGATGCAGAAACGGTTGAACTATTAACTGAGCCTTCAGATATTGCAGCAGGAAAAACCATATTTTCAGAAAATTGCGTGGCTTGCCATAAAGAAAGTGGTGGTGGTGGAATTGGCCCAAATCTTACTGATGATAATTGGATTTTGGGTGGCGGAATAAAGAATGTGTTTCACACGATTAGTGAAGGAGGACGTGCTGGAAAAGGAATGATTCCTTGGAAGTCTGATTTAAAACCAGGTGAAATTGCTCAAGTAGCCAGTTATGTATTGAGTCTATACGGAACAAACCCTCCAGATGGAAAAGATCCCGAAGGTGATATTTGGAAAAATGAAAGCGCCTTAACTGAATAATTACTATAATCATTAACAGTAAAAAAAAATTGGATACTCCAGAAAACGAAAGGTTCCGCGACAGTTTGGGAACAATGACAGAAGAAGGCAAAAGAGCTTGGGTTTACCCTAAAAAGCCTTCAGGTAAATTATACCAATATCGAAAATATGTAAGTTATATTCTGCTTGCTTTCTTATTTGCTGCACCATTTGTGAAAATTAATGGCAACCAGTTTTTGCTATTCAATTTGCTAGAGCGTCGTTTTAATATTTTAGGATTTCCATTTTGGCCGCAAGACTTTTATCTCTTTGTAATAATGATGATTATTGGAGTAGTATTCATTATTCTTTTTACTGCTGCTTTTGGAAGAATTTTTTGTGGATGGATTTGTCCGCAGACCATTTTTATGGAAATGGTTTTTCGAAGAATAGAATACTGGATAGATGGGGATCGCGGTGCTCAAATTCGTTTGGATAAACAATCTTGGAATACCGAAAAGATTAGAAAACGTGTCCTAAAATGGATTATCTTCTTTATCATTTCCTTTCTTATTGCTAATGTTTTTTTGGCCTACTTTATAGGAAGTGATAGATTGCTTCAATACGTTTTTGAAGGCCCTTTAAATCATATCAGCACGCTGATTTCACTGTTTATTTTTACTGGAGTTTTCTATTTTATATTTGCTTGGTTTCGAGAGCAGGTTTGTATTATAGCCTGTCCTTATGGTAGGTTGCAGAGCGTTTTGCTTGACACTAAATCTATTGTTGTGGCTTATGACCATAAACGTGGTGAAAAGGAAGCGGGTCGCGCAAAGTTCAAGAAAAATGAAGATCGTATAGCTTCAAGAAAAGGAGACTGCATTGATTGTTTTCAATGTGTGAATGTATGCCCAACAGGGATTGATATTCGTAATGGAACACAGTTGGAATGTGTAAACTGTACGGCTTGTATTGACGAATGCGATAGCATTATGGAAGCCGTGAAGCTACCAAAGGGATTGATCCGCTATGCCAGTGAAGAAAATATTGAAAAGAAAGCTCCATTTAAATTCACGCCACGTCTAAAAGGGTATACCGCAGTTTTGGTAATTTTGATTGGCGTACTAAGCGGAATGTTATTTTTAAGAAGCGATGTAGAAGCGAATATTCTTCGCCTCCCTGGTCAACTTTATGAGCATAAAGCTGCTAATATTATTAGCAATGTTTTTACTTATAAGTTGTTGAATAAAACCACGAAAGATATTGAAGAGATTCATTTTAAACTGAAATCTCCAAAAGGAACCATTCACACTGTGAAACAGGGTGAAATTACTGTTCCTGCACAGGATTTGGCACAAGGAACACTCTTTATTGAAATAAAGAACACCGCCTTAAGTGGTGATAAAAACCGAGCTGTTATTGAAGTTTATAGCGGGGAAGATTTAATAGAAACCACGAGCGTAACTTTTTTAGGACCACGAAGCTATAAGTAATATTAATATGAAGTTATGAAAATAAACTGGGGAACAGGATTAGTGATTGTATTAGCGCTATTTATAGCATTTATAATGTTTTTCGTTATAAAAATAAGCACGGACAAAAAGTACGATTACGATTTGGTAACCGACGAATACTATAAAAAAGAAATGGTCTATCAAAAAGAAATTGATGCAGAGGAAAACTCTAACTCATTGGAGAGTACTATTTCAGGTAAAAAAATTACGGAAGGTTGGATGCTCAAGTTTCCAAAAAATATTGATTACTCAAAAATAGAAGGTACTGTGTTCCTTTATAGGCCGTCTAACAAACAAATGGATTTTCATCTTCCGCTGAAGCTTATAAATCCAAATTTGCTCATACCTGACGAACGTTTGGTGGCCGGCCGTTGGAACATTATTGTTCAATGGAATTATAAAGGAGAGGACTATTTATATAAAAATGAAATTGTTTATTAACTAAAACCTAAAAAATGTTAGCGACCGCACTCGTATTCGGATTATTGGGAAGCTTCCACTGCGTGGGGATGTGTGGACCTATTGCTTTTTTATTACCGGTTGACAGCAACAATCATTTTAAAAAAATGGGTCAGATATTTTTATATCATTTTGGGCGTATTTTGGCATATAGTATTTTAGGATTGGTGTTTGGATTGGTAGGTAAAAGTTTGAACCTTTTTGGTTTTCAGCAACAGCTTTCAATAATTATAGGGGTGTTGATGGTATTTGTGGTTTTACTTCCGCAGAAAACGTTTAATAAATACAACTTTTCAAAACCACTATATAAAATCATTTCAAAAGTAAAATCGGCATTAGGAAAAGAACTAAAAAAGAAAACTCCCGACACGTTTTTAACCATTGGTTTTTTAAATGGGTTTCTTCCGTGTGGCTTGGTTTATATGGCTTTGTTTGGTGCTATTGCTTCTGGAAAAACTTTGCAGGGAAGTTTATATATGGCGGTTTTCGGATTGGGCACCCTTCCGCTGATGACGTCGGCTATTTACCTCGGGAATTTTTTAAATGGGCAAGTGCGCCAACGCATTCGTCGTGCAATACCAGTATTTGTGGTAATTATAGGCTGTCTTTTTATTGTTCGTGGCTTAGGCTTAGGGATTCCATATATTTCACCCAAACCAATTACAGAAACCGTCGATGCCAGTTATAATTGTCAACCAGTGGTTTCAAAAAAAACAATTAACCTTTAAACTTTTCAAATTATGGCAGAATCTATACTTCCTATAGCAAATTGGGGCGCGGGCACCGCAATAATTATTGTCTTTGCAGTGGTGTGTATTGTACTTACTGCTTTGGTAATCAATTTTGTAATGAAGGGGAAAAAGAAGAATAAGGAGGATTAACATTTCTTTTTATAGAAAGAAAAAGTATTATACCGTCATTGAAAATAATTGGGTTTCGGGTTTACTGCGCTGCAGCAGTATATCGAAAGCCATACATATGTTACGCACAAATGGCCGGCCTTTTTCATTTACAATTAAGCAATCTTTTTCAATATTGACCAAACCATCAGCTTCCATTTCCTTTAAGCTTACAAGTGCTTCAGAAAGTTCTTCAAATTGAAGTTCCTTATTTTTCCATGAAGTTTCTAGGGTGCACATTAAATTTAAAATGTGTTTGCGGATGACGAGATCTTCCTTATTTAATATATGTCCGCGATAAATGGGAAGAATTTGCTGTTCTACCAAATCTTGATATTCCTCTACATTTTTTGAGTTTTGACCAAAACTGTACCAACTATCACCAATTGCTGAAACACCCAACCCAATCATTAATTGAGTTTTGCTTTCAGTGTATCCCATAAAATTACGGTGTAGTTTTTTTTCTTCCGCAGCTTTGTGTAAACTGTCAGCGGTAAGGGCAAAGTGATCCATACCTATTTCTACGTATCCAGCTTTCTCAAGTATTCTTTTTCCTATTTTGTACATTTCACTCTTTTCCGTTGCACTAGGTAAATCAATTTCTTTAAAACCTCGTTGCCCGTTGCCTTTTATCCACGGCACGTGAGCATAACTGTAAAATGCAATACGGTCTGGCATTAATTCCTTTGTTTTTTCAATAGTGTAGATTATGTGTTCCTTTTTCTGAAAAGGAAGTCCAAATATAATATCGTGACCTATGGAGGTATAGCCAATCTCCCGAGCTTTTTCAGTAGCATTTTTCACATTTACAAAAGGTTGAATCCTACGAATGGCAACCTGCACCGTTGGGTTGTAATCCTGAACACCGTAGCTCACGCGTGTAAATCCACAATCGTAAAGAGTTTGTAGGTGCGCAGCCGAAGTATTATTAGGATGTCCTTCAAAACTAAAGGAAGGATTTTTAGCCATGCTCGCATCGCGAAAAATTCCTTTTAAAAGTAGTCGTAGGTTATCAGCATCAAAAAATGTGGGAGTTCCGCCACCGAGGTGCAATTCTTTAATAATAGGCCGCTCGGGAAAAATTTTAAGGTAGAGTCTCCATTCTTTCAACAGAGATTCGAGATAAGGAGTTTCCACTTTGTGGTTTTTGGTAATGCGTTTGTTGCAGCCACAGAAGGTACATAAGCTTTCACAGAAAGGAAGGTGAATGTATAAGCTTATTCCTTCACTTGAATTACTTTCAGAAAAGCTTTGAACAACGTTTTTTATCCATTCGCTCAACGAAAATTTTTCATTGTTCCAATAAGGAACTGTAGGGTAGCTGGTATAGCGCGGGCCGGGAACGTTATATTTTGTAATTAAATTACTATCCATATGTTGTATCTGTTATTGCTGTCAAAAATACTTTTGTCAAGGTTTTTAGAAAATGACAATTGTCAGTAAACGCTTAGATTTTTTCCCTTTATATAAATTTCAAGCAAAGGGTTTTACTGCAAAAGTATTGAGCATCAGTTCCAATATCTGCTTTTCAGGCTCTAGACTTTGAGGCTAGGAGGAAATGTTGTATTCCCAGTTTGGTATAAGAGTATGAATCTTCTTTTTTGGAATTTACATTTTAATTTGTTTCCACATAGTATATCGGGTTAGGTTTATACTGCTATGCTAGACACATTCAAAATAAAATTAAAACGTTAAAGCTTTAAGTATAGCTGTCGTCTTAATTGGTAACCAAAAATGAGAGGAAAGTCAAATCAGCTATAGTGGTTACAAGAATAAAATTTAGATCAAAATTTTAAGATTGTTAAGGCTTTGTAAATTTTTATAATTAAATGATATTGCTGAAAAAGACAAAACCCTGCTAATAATTAAATTAGCAGGGTTTTGATGGTGTTTGGTATTTCTATTTGTGACCTGGCTGGGGCTCGAACCCAGGACCACCTCCTTAAAAGGGAGGTGCTCTACCAACTGAGCTACCAGGTCTTCCCTTGAATGCGGGTGCAAATATACTATCATTAAATTAATTTTTCAAAACGAAATTCAATTAAATTTCAAGAAATTTTAAAATAGCTGAAAAACAGGGGTTCACAAATGCATTTTTTTTAAAAATTGTCCATCTTGATTAAAAATTATTTAAAAATTAAAGCAAAATTTGTTTCTGGAGAAGAAAAATAAGTACTTTGAACGCTATGAAAATACTCTTAATTGGATATATGGGAAGTGGAAAATCTTCAGTTGGTAAAAAACTTGCTGAAAAATTAAAACTTCCTTTTAAAGATATGGATTCAGAAATAGAAAAAATAGAAGGTGTTTCGATTGCCACACTATTTTCTAAAAAAGGAGAAATCTATTTTCGAAAAATTGAAAATAAAATTTTAAAAAACTTGCTTTCTAGCCCTGAAAATTTTGTTTTGGCAACAGGAGGAGGTACACCCTGTTACGGTGACGCGATGGCTTCTATAACAGCTAAAAAAGATGTGCACTCGTTTTATCTAAAAACTCCGCTAGAAATATTGGTGAAAAGATTGTTTTTAGAGAAAGCAAATAGGCCGCTATTAGCGCATCTAGAGACGGAAGAAAGTCTCCATGATTTTATTAGAAAACACCTTTTTGAAAGGGTTTTTTATTATAACCAATCAAAGTTTGTTATAGAAAACACCACAGAGAGTGTGGATACGGTGGTAGCTAAAATTGTCTCAAAACTATTCTAAAATAGCCCTATCATTATTTTTTTCAAACACGACCGAAACATTTTCATTAAGTGACGTTGACAGAGAAATTCCTTTAAAATCTGCCTTAATAGGGTACTTTTTATGATTTCTATCTACAAGTACTGCTGTTTTAAATTGTTTTAATGGTGCGTCTAAAAAATGTTTTACGCCATAAATTAAGGTGGTTCCAGAGTGTAGAACATCGTCAACTAGTAATAGGGATTTATTGCTGTATTCCTCTTTTTTTAGAGACGTTTTAATTTCAGAGCTAGGATTTTTCTTATCAATTTTAACTTCACAAAGCAATACTTTTATAGGCGAAATTTTTTCTAATTCTGCTTTTATTTTTTTTGCGAGTAGATACCCATTGCTCATAATCCCAGCAATAACCACTACTTTTTCATCCACATTGGTTTCATAAACTTGATAGGCAATTCTCTTTATCTTGTGAGCTATCTGTTTTTTGTTTAGAATTATTGCATCTATTTCTTGCATCAGCTGATTTTTTTAAGGTGATTGGTTATGCTTCGTTTTCCTTTTTATTTTCTGGAGATTCTGTAAAATCATCCAAATCTCTTCGGTCTTTTTTAGTAGGTCTGCCCACTCCTTTTTTTCTATAGTAGGTTTTTGCGTATTGAAGCATTTCATTAGTTTCAAAAGCTTCTTTTGGGGTGGTATCTTTTCTGTAAATGTCTACAAGCTTTGCGCCAACACGGCTTACAGGAAGATCAAGAACTTCTAGTTGATAGGTTACTTGTTCTTTCCGAAGTGAAATAACATCTCCAGGATAAACATCTCGCGATGGTTTTACAATGGTGCCATTAACACGTACAGCACCTTTTTTACACGCTTGCGTTGCCATATTTCGGGTTTTTAAATACCGAACACTCCATAAATATTTATCAATCCTCATATATTTCCGCTAAAACAACGTTAATGTGGTATGCAAAAATAACGGAAAATTGTATCTTGCGCCCACAAAAAGTTGACGATGATAAAAATAAAATACGGAGTGGCCATATTGCTTGCAGTGCTTACAGTTACAGTTTCCTGTAAAAAGGATGACGAAGATGCTCCTATAGTAATTCCACCTCACGATCGCGGAGAGGAAGCTACAATAGCTCAGGCTGAAATTGAAGCTTTCTTAGAAACTCATTTTTATAATTATGAAGAGTTTCAAGCAGACCCAGAAAATTTTAAACTAAAATTTGATACAATTGCTGGCGATAATGCTTCTAAAACACCATTGATTGAACAAGTAACTTTTAAGGAGGTTAAAGATCGTGTTGATACCAGTGTAAGCTATAAATTGTATTATTTAAAAGTACGTGAAGGCGAAGGGGATAGGCCTAATTTTTCAGATTTCACTATAAACACCTACGATGGAAGGATGATGAATTTGGAGCTTTTTGATAGCTCGGTGATTCCAATTAGATTTGATTTAAATGAGATTATCGCTGGATTACAAACGATAATACCTGAATTTAAAGGTGCAAAAGGAGATCCAATTACAAACCCTGATGGCTCATTAACTTTTAAAGACTATGGTATTGGTGCTGTATTTATTCCTTCTGGCCTAGGCTATTTTCAATATCCACCCGCAGGAGATTTAAATGCATACGACCAACTTATATTTTCTTTTGAATTGTTTGCAACTGAACTCGCAGATCATGACGGCGATGGTGTTCCTTCATATATGGAAGATATAAATGGCAATGAATATTTACTAGATGATGATACCGATGGTACTGGCGCAGCAAATTATTTAGATAATGATGATGATGGGGACGGAAGGCTAACAAAATTTGAAATTGAAATTGTAAATGGGAATGTTACTTTTCCAGATAAAAACGGAAATGGAGTTCCTGATTATTTAGATCCTTCTATATAATAATAAAATCCCGATAGAAATAAATAAAAAATAGCCCTGCTTATAGTAAGCAGGGCTATTTTTTATTTACAAGTTGATTTGCTTATTTGCGTACAATAACTTTTTTAACTGCATTTACAATTGCAGAAGCATTTAAACCGTATTTGTCCATTAATTGCTCTGGTGTGCCAGATTCACCAAACGTATCTTGTGTGGCAATAAATTCTTGTGGCGCTGGATGCTGTGTGGACAGTAAACGCGCTACACTTTCACCAAGGCCTCCCAGAAAGTTATGCTCCTCAGCAGTAACAACGCAACCTGTTTTTTTAACGCTATTAATTATAGCTTCAGCATCCAAAGGTTTTATAGTATGAATGTTTATTACTTCGGCAGAAATTCCGTTTTCATTTAAAGTTTCGGCAGCTTGAAGCGCTTCCCATACTAAATGTCCTGTTGCTACGATTGTAACATCAGTTCCTTCTTGTAATAAAACCGCTTTTCCTATTTGAAAGTTTTGATCGGCTGGAGTGAAATTTGCTACTTTGGGTCTTCCGAAACGAAGATAAACGGGGCCTTCATAATCAGCAATTGCGATGGTAGCAGCTTTTGTTTGATTGTAATCACAGGTGTTGATAACAGTCATTCCTGGAAGCATTTTCATCAGTCCAATATCTTCCAAAATTTGGTGTGTTGCTCCATCTTCACCCAAAGTAATACCGGCATGTGAAGCACAAATTTTTACGTTTTTTCCGCTATAAGCTACACTTTGGCGTATTTGATCGTAAACTCTTCCTGTAGAAAAGTTTGCGAAGGTGCCAGTAAATGGAATTTTACCTCCAATGGTCATTCCAGCTGCAATACCAATCATATTTGCTTCTGCAATACCTATCTGAAAGAAGCGTTCTGGATGGTTTTCTTTAAACTCATCCATTTTTAAGGAACCTGTAAGGTCTGCACAAAGTGCAACTACATTCTTATTTTTCTTTCCCAGTGCTGTTAATCCATCGCCAAAACCTGAGCGAGTATCTTTTTTACCTGTATCTGTATATTTTTTCATCTAAAATAGTTTCAATTTTAATAATCCCCCAAGGTTACAGGGTTTTGTGAAAGTGCAGTTTCTAACTGCTGGTCGTTAGGTGCTTTACCGTGCCAATCATGCGTATGCATCATAAAGTCAACCCCGTTGCCCATTACTGTATGTAATAAAACACAAATAGGTTTTCCATTTCCCGTTTTCTCCTTTGCTGTTGTCATTCCTGAAATGATAGCTTTTAAATCATTTCCTTTTTCAACATCAATAACATCCCAACCAAAAGCTTCCAGCTTTGCTCTTAAGTTTCCAATAGGAAGTACAGTATCTGTAGAGCCATCTATTTGTTGGCCATTTAAATCGACAGCTACAATTAAATTATCAACTTTATTACCAGCAGCATACATAATTGCCTCCCAGTTCTGACCTTCTTGTAATTCGCCATCACCACAAAGTGTATAGACTAAATGCTTGTCCTTATTAAGTTTTTTAGCAAGTGCGGCACCAATAGAGACGGAAATTCCTTGCCCTAAAGATCCCGATGCAATTCGTACACCTGGTAAGCCTTCATGGGTTGTTGGGTGGCCTTGTAAACGGGAATTTAATAGACGAAAGGTATTTAGCTCTTCTACTGGAAAATATCCAGCTCTTGCCAATACACTATAAAAAACGGGGGAAATATGTCCGTTTGAAAGAAAAAATACATCTTCTCCTTCTCCGTCCATGGTAAAGCTATCATTGCGTTCCATCAATTCGTTATATAATGCAACGAAAAATTCGGTACAACCCAATGACCCTCCTGGATGCCCAGAATTTACTTTGTGTACTTGTCGTAAAATATCTCTTCGGACCTGAACCACCAAATCCTCAAGTGCTTTGTAATCTGCCATAATGTGTTTTAGTTTTCAGTGTCAAAAGTAACGCATTCAGCGGGCTGTTCAAAGTTGTAACGCGTGCTTTTATTAACGATTTGGATGTTTTGTTAACATGCGGCTCAATTCTGAATTCAGAATCTTCATTTCAGAATTATAAAGTTATCTTTGCATCCTCAATAAAATATGCTAAATGCAGTTTAAATTAGAAGCTACAGATATACAAAGCAGTGCCCGCGCTGGAACGATAACCACAGATCACGGTGTGATTGAAACACCAATTTTTATGCCTGTGGGTACAGTTGGAACAGTTAAAGGGGTACATCAGCGCGAGTTAAAAGAAGACATTAACCCAGATATAATTCTTGGAAACACCTATCATTTATATTTAAGACCCCAAATGCCGATTTTAGAAAAAGCTGGCGGGCTTCATAAATTTATGAATTGGGATCGAAATATTTTAACTGATAGTGGCGGGTACCAAGTTTATTCACTTTCTGCAAATAGAAAAATTAAGGAAGAAGGGGTGAAGTTTAAAAGCCATATTGACGGGAGTTACCATTTTTTTACTCCTGAAAATGTTATGGAAATCCAACGTACCATTGGTGCGGATATTATAATGGCTTTTGATGAATGTACTCCATATCCATGTGAATACAATTATGTGAAACGCTCGATGCATATGACGCATCGCTGGCTAGACCGTTGTATAAAACATTTGGAAAAAACGCCTTTAAAATATGACTACGGGCAAACATTTTTCCCAATAGTTCAAGGAGGTACCTATAAAGATCTTCGCAAGCAATCTGCAGAATATATAGCCTCTGTTGGCGCAGAAGGGAATGCTATTGGGGGGCTTTCAGTAGGGGAGCCTGCAGATGAAATGTATGAAATGACAGCAGTGGTCACGGAAATTCTTCCGAAGGAAAAGCCTCGTTATTTAATGGGAGTGGGAACTCCAGTAAATATTTTAGAAAACATTGCACTGGGTATTGATATGTTCGATTGTGTGATGCCAACCCGTAATGGAAGAAACGGCATGCTTTTTACTTCCGAAGGCATTATCAATATTAAAAATAAAAAGTGGGAAGCAGATTTATCCGTAATTGACCCTATGGGAATTACGTGGGTAGATACAGAATATAGCAAAGCATACCTGCGTCATTTGTTTACGGTAAATGAAATGTTGGGCAGGCAAATTGCAACTATTCACAATTTAGGTTTCTATTTGTGGTTGGTTCGTGAAGCCAGAAAACATATCTTAGCGGGCGATTTTGCCGAATGGAAAAACGCGATGGTTAAAAAACTGGATCAAAGATTATAAAGATGCTCAGCATACTTGATAGATACATACTTCGTAAATATTTGGGCACTTTCACGCTCCTTTTATTGCTTTTTATTCCTATCGGGATTACAGTTCACCTTGCTGAAAAAATTGATAAAATCCTTGAAAATGAAGTACCGTTTATGGAGGTGATGATTTATCTCTATAATTTCACCATTTATTTTGCGAACCTTTTATTTCCACTATTTCTATTTCTCTCGGTAATTTGGTTTACATCAAAACTGGCTAATAATACAGAGGTAGTTGCATTTTTGAGTAGTGGGGTTTCGTATTATCGTTTTCTCCGGCCGTATATTATTGGAGCGACAATAGTATGTATTTGTGCGTTGGGTTTTAGTATGTATTTAGCGCCAAAAGCAAGCAAAGGTTTTAATGAGTTTTCATACACATACCTAAAAAAAGGAAAACAGGATCGCGATCAAAGTAATGTGTATACCCAGATAAATGAGAACGATTATATTTATGTAAGCTATTTTAATGTTTCTGAAAAAATAGGAAGTAACTTTACATTAGAGCATTTTGAAGGTAATAAAATGACTTATAAAATTTCCGCTGGACAGATTAAGTATAATGATGCCGATAGCAGCTATACACTCTTTAATTATAAAAAACGGATTATTGGTGAAACAACAGATATTCTTGAAAGTAAACACAAACTTGACACTGTTTTTACGTTTTCAATGGAAGACTTAACGCCGGTAACCTATATAGCCGAAACATTAAACTTTACAGAACTTAATGATTTTATTGAGAAAGAAAAAGCGCGTGGATCTTCCTATATAAATAGATATGAGGTAGTGCGTTATAAACGATGGAGTTTGCCAGTATCAGCATACATACTTACCATAATTGCTGTTGCTGTTTCATCCGTAAAAAGGCGTGGTGGAATGGGGGTTAACCTTGCAATTGGAATTAGCATAGGAATGGTTTTTATATTTTTTGATAAAATATTTGGCACTATGGCTGAACAAAGTGATTTTTCCCCATTTATAGCAACTTGGTTCCCAAATTTTATATTTGGGATATTGGCAATCTACCTTTTAAGAAATGCGAAACGATAAACTACTCAACTACCTACACCTACATTTTATAGTTTTCATCTGGGGCTTTACAGCAGTTTTAGGTGCTTTAATTACTCTAGAAGCAATTCCACTTGTATGGTTTAGAATGCTATTAGCAACTTTAATTGTTTTTGTATTTCTAAAATTTAGGAAAGAAAAACTAAAGTTTTCACTTAAAACATTAAGTGGTTTTGCCTTAGCTGGAATTATAATTGCACTGCATTGGCTTACTTTTTTTGGGGCAATTAAAGCTTCAAACGTATCTGTAACGCTTGCAGTACTTTCTACAGGTGCTTTTTTTGCATCCATATTAGAACCGCTATTATATGGTAGAAAAATTATTTTATATGAAGTCCTCTTTGGCTTAATCGTTGTTGTAGGACTTTATATAATTTTTGATGTAGAAACATCCTATACCTTAGGAATCGTACTCGCACTTATTTCAGCATTTTTAAGCGCACTTTTTTCTGTCATTAACGGGAAATTTGTCATTAAGCATAAAGCATCAGCTATTTCATTTTATGAACTGATGTTTGGAGTGTTAGGAATTAGTATTTACTTGGTGTTTTCAGGGGGATTTACTGCAGAATTTTTTGCCATTTCTGCCCACGATTGGTTATATTTAATACTTTTAGCATCTGTTTGTACCGCCTATGCATTTATAGCATCCATACATGTTATGAAATGGATTAGTCCATATACAGTAATGCTTACCATAAACATGGAGCCTGTTTATGGTATCGTTTTGGCACTCATTGTATTGGGGGATTCTGAAAATATGAGCCCACAGTTTTATTATGGCGCATTAATTATATTGCTAACAGTTGTTGCAAACGGAATTATTAAAATTACACAAGAAAGAAAACGTAGAAGATTGCTTAACACCTAAAACAAAATTTTATCTTTGTACGCAAACCTTTATAAAAAGAGGAACTAATTATGGAATATCTTGATTTTGAACTCCCTATAAAAGAATTACAGGAACAATACGAAAAAGCTTGCCTTATAGGTGAAGAAAGCGATGTAGACGTTACTAATACCTGTAAGCAAATTGAAAAAAAACTTAACGATACTAAGAAGGATATATATAAAAACCTAACGCCTTGGCAACGAGTACAACTTTCTAGACACCCAGATCGTCCCTATACAATGGATTATATAAATGCCATATGTGGGGATTCTTTTTTAGAACTTCACGGAGACCGTAGTTTTAAAGACGATAAAGCAATGGTTGGTGGCCTCGGAAAAATTGGCGATCAAAGCTATATGTTTGTAGGGCAACAAAAGGGGTATAATACAAAAACACGCCAGTATAGAAACTTTGGAATGGCAAATCCAGAAGGCTATAGAAAAGCACTTCGCTTAATGAAATCTGCCGAAAAATTTAACCTCCCAGTCGTTTGTTTTATCGATACACCTGGCGCTTTTCCTGGCTTAGAAGCAGAAGAAAGAGGACAAGGAGAAGCAATTGCGCGAAATATCATGGAAATGACACGCCTTAAAGTGCCAATTATTGTTGTAATTATTGGTGAAGGTGCCAGTGGAGGGGCATTAGGAATTGGCGTTGGTGATAAAGTAATGATGCTCGAAAACACCTGGTATTCTGTTATATCGCCTGAAAGTTGTTCTTCTATTTTATGGCGAAGCTGGGAGTTTAAAGAACAAGCAGCAGATGCTTTAAAGCTTACAGCTATCGATATGAAAAAACAAAAGCTGATCGATGAAATTATAAAAGAACCCTTAGGTGGAGCACATAGTGATAGAGAAAAAACATTTCTTACCGTTGCAAGTTCAATTTCCAAGACCTACGCTAATCTAAAAATGTTATCCCCAACAGATTTGATTAAAAAAAGAATGGAGAAATATTTAGATATGGGGGAGTTTAAAAGTTAAAACTCACTATAGCTTACCATACCGTAAATCCGAAGCGAGAGCCTCGGATTTTTTTACGGGTTATTAACAATATTTTGGAGTTTTCAACAGTGCAATTGTTGAAGCTTGGTTAATATAGATTTACAAAAATACATACATCCCTCTTAACATTTTCTTTACATTCGCTTTATGGAAAAAATCAAGCCTCAAACCAGTTTCTCACCCCGATCTACTCAAGTTATCTCACTTGAGAAAGGTAAAATTCCACCACAAGCCATTGATTTAGAAGAGGTTGTGCTAGGGGCTTTGATGATTGATAAAAAAGGTGTAGATGAGGTTATTGATATATTGCACCCCGAGGTTTTTTACAAACAAGCACATCAATACATCTTTGAAGCCATTTATAATTTGTTTGAAAACAGCCAACCTGTTGACTTATTAACCGTTTCAACACAATTAAAGAAACAAGGTAAAATAGAGCTAGTTGGAGGTGAGTTTTATTTAATTCAACTAACTCAAAAAGTGTCTTCTTCAGCACATATTGAGTTCCATGCGCGTATTATTCTTCAAAAATATATACAGCGAAGCTTGATAAAAATTTCAAATGAAATAATTGAAGATTCTTATAATGAAGGAACAGATGTTTTTGATCTTTTAGACACGGCTGAAGCAAAATTGTATGAAGTCACACAAGGAAATATAAAACGTTCTTCAGAAACTGCTCAGAATCTTGTAATTCAAGCAAAAAAACGTATTGAAGAGATTGCAAATAAAGAAGGCTTGTCTGGTGTTCCCTCTGGGTTTACAAAAGTAGATAAGCTTACTTCGGGCTGGCAACCTAGTGATTTGATAATTATTGCTGCACGTCCAGGTATGGGTAAAACAGCTTTAACACTTTCCATGGCACGAAATATTGCTGTAGAACATAATATTCCCGTAGCATTTTTCTCTTTGGAGATGTCCTCAGTTCAGCTAATAACCAGATTAATTTCTTCTGAAACACAATTAAGTTCTGAAAAATTGCGAACAGGGAATTTAGAAAAACATGAGTGGGAGCAATTAAATGTAAAAGTAAAAGGTCTTGAAAAAGCACCACTTTTTATTGATGATACCCCATCATTATCTATTTTCGATTTACGTGCCAAAGCAAGAAGGCTTTCATCACAACACGGTATTAAACTTATAATTGTAGATTATTTGCAATTAATGACCGCGGGTGGAAGTCAAAAAGGAGGAAACCGTGAACAGGAAATCTCTACCATTTCCAGAAACTTAAAAGCGCTTGCAAAAGAGCTTAATATTCCAGTAATCGCACTTTCACAACTTTCGCGAGCTGTTGAAACTCGTGGCGGAAGCAAAAGGCCGTTGCTTTCTGACCTTCGTGAATCTGGAGCGATTGAACAAGATGCAGATATTGTTTCATTTATTTACCGTCCCGAATACTATAAAATTGATGAATGGGATGATGAGGAGCATACTCCAACAGCTGGGCAGGCAGAATTTATTGTAGCAAAGCACCGTAATGGTGGTTTAGATGAAATCCGCTTGAAGTTTATTGGTCACCTTGGTAAGTTTGAAAGCCTCGATACCTTCGATACCCCATTGGAAATTCATTCCCGAATGAATGATGCAGCTAACGACGATACCTTTAAAACAAAAAATTTACCATCAGCAAATGAAGCCTTCGGGAGCTCCATGAACGAAGATTTTTCAACGAATGATGATAACGATGTGCCATTTTAAACAAAATAGAGAATCGTTAGTGTAGCTTAAAGTACTTTCAAGCCTTAATTTTATTTCGATATTTCTAAAACATGGCTTAAAAATTGTCGTTATCTTCGCAAGATGCAACGTTTTATTTTAGTCATACTACTCCTTTTTTTCTCTTTAAAAGCTTCGGCTTCTTATATCCTTATTCCTATGGATGTAGAAAGTCAAAAGGAGCATTTAAAAGCCTACGGAATTACGTATTGGGTTTTGGAAAAACAACAAAAGGTGAAATGGTTGCTAAACTATCGCGGTGGTTCTTTTTTAATGCCCGATTCTCCTGAAATACAAAAAGAGTGTCAAATACGCGGAGTTTCATTTGAAGTAATTTCAGATAGTAAAACTGAACAAATTCTTACCGATATTAGTAGTCCATCAAAAAACATGGACGCCGTAGTTCTTGAAAAAGCACCTAGAATTGCAGTTTATTCCCCAAAAGGAAACCTTCCGTGGGATGATGCTGTAACCATGGTTTTAACCTATGCAGAAATTCCTTATACCACAATTTACGACGAAGAAGTGTTAAGCGATCAATTAATTTTGTATGATTGGCTTCACCTACATCACGAAGATTTTACGGGACAATACGGAAAATTTTACCGTGCATACCGTTCCGCACCTTGGTATATTGAAGATAAAAAAAATGCTGAAGCACTTGCAAGAAAGCTTGGATACAATAAGGTTTCTGAAGAGAAATTGGCCGTTGCAAAAAAAATCCGTGATTATGTAATAGGAGGTGGGTTTATGTTTGCAATGTGTAGCGCCACCGATAGTTTTGATATTTCATTAGCTGCCGAAGGGGTGGATATTTGTGAACCTATGTTTGATGGCGATCCGAGTGAACCTGGCTATCAAAGCAAAATAGATTACAACAAAACCTTTGCTTTTAAAAATTTTATTTTGGAACGAAGCCCTATGGTTTATGAGTTTTCGAGTATCGATATGACTTCTAAACGTAAAATTGCTAAAGAGTCAGATTACTTCACTTTAATGGATTATTCCGCAAAATGGGACCCAATTCCTACCATGCTATGTCAAAATCATACTGCTTTAGTAAAAGGTTTTATGGGGCAAACAACTTCTTTTGATAGCGATGAAATAAAATCGAATGTATTGGTGATGGGTGAAAATAAAACAAATGGCGAAGCACGCTATATCCACGGAATAAAAGGAAAAGGTTTTTTTACTTTTTATGGCGGTCATGATCCAGAAGATTATCAGCATAGAGTAGGGGATGCAAAAACTGAATTGGCGCTACACCCCAATTCACCCGGATATCGCCTTATTTTGAATAACGTATTGTTTCCTGCGGCTAAGAAGAAAAAGCAGAAAACTTAAGATTTTTTCAAACTTCTATAATAATCTTTTGGCGGTAGTACTGTAATTTCTACCCTTCTGTTTTGTTGTTTATTTTCTTTACAATCGTTTGGAAAACGCGGTTTGGTTTCACCAAAAGGTTTTATTTCAAATTCATATTGCTCATATTCACCAAAAATTTCTATCAATCTATTTTTTACAGAAATAGCTCTGTTCTCAGAAAGTATCATGTTTTTATTTTCATCACCATCACTATCTGTATGCCCTTCAATCAAAATTGTTGCTTTGTCTATTTGCCGGATAGCTTTAGCCAAAGAGTCTAAGTCTTGTTGTGCATTTTTTTTTAGGTCGTATTTGGCAACATCAAATAGAACATCAGCGTTTATAGTAAGTTTTATCACACTATTTATAGCCCCAATGGCATCAATGTCTGCGCCAGCGCTTTTGCTTTTACAAAGGTTTTTTAAATCTGTAATCCGAAGGAAATAGAAAACAGTTTCCGTATCAATATTAGCGAGGTTTAAATCTATTGAAGATTTTCCGCCAGCAATTTTCCCAGCATAAAGCCAATCAATACCATTTTCTGAAATTTCTACTTTTGCAGATTCTTTAGATGGACCAACTTCAAAAAGATATAAATCATCGCCTGGCAAGTTCATAAAACCATTGTCGGTAAACTCTACAGTTAAACTACCGCCGCATCCTAATGAAATAAAATTTGGAGTTTGATAATTTTTATAATTGGGTTCGTGAAGACATTGCGTACTATCTCTATATTTTTGAATGGGGACGGGCGATCCTATTTTAAAATCGATAAGTTTATCTGCAAATGAAATTTTTCCTAAGGGTAAATAAATAGATTCATACCGATCTATTCTATAAAGCTTCCCTGTTCCTTTTTGCGCAAAAAGGCTTGTTTCAAAAATAAAGAACAAAATAAAAAGAAGAATTGCGGAGCGAAACATTCGTCTGTTTTTAACGAAGATACTGAAACTTCTTTAGCTGTAGTTTTAAAATAAAAAAAACCGCTTCATTGCTGAAGCGGTTTTTAGGCGAAATAATATAGTTAATGTCTTATTTTACTTTTTTTACGATTGCGGCAAAAGCCTCTGGGTGGTTCATAGCCAAATCTGCCAAAACCTTACGGTTTAGTTCGATTCCACTATTTTTTAAACTACCTATAAATTGTGAATAAGACATTCCATGCTGTCTTGCACCCGCGTTGATACGAGTAATCCATAAGGATCTGAAATTTCTCTTTTTTACACGACGGTCACGGTATGAATAAAGCATTGCTTTATCTACAGCGTTTTTAGCAACTGTCCATACATTTTTACGTCTTCCAAAGTACCCTTTGGCTTGTTTAAGAACCTTTTTACGGCGGGCTCTCTTCGCTACTGAATTTACTGATCTTGGCATAATTTTAATTTTTTTTGTAGCAGGCGATTCATTAACACTGATTACTAATCATTGAATACTGAATACTTTTTTTGAGCACTACTCCAGGGTTTAAATAATTGTTTTAACCGGTTAAGCGGTATTACTTCATGCGAAGCATTTGCTTAACATTACTTTCATCGGCCTTGTGCACAACAGTGTCATGGGTCAATGCAAGCTTGCGTTTTTTGCTCTTCTTTGTTAAGATGTGGCTTTTAAACGCATGCTTTCTTTTAATTTTACCTGTACCCGTTAGCTTAAAACGCTTTTTGGCACTGGATTTTGTTTTTTGTTTCGGCATGTTTCCTACTTTTTATTTATTATTTCGCTTTATTTTCAGTTTCAATCCTTAAACAGAATCGAAAGAGTTTTCTTTTAATCAAAATTGATTAGTAGACTACGCAGGTATAATTGCGAAGTTACTATCTTGATTACTTCTTTTTTGGAGCAATGAACATAATCATTCGCTTGCCTTCTAGTTTAGGCATTTGCTCTACTTTTCCAAATTCTTCAAGATCTCGGGCTAGACGCAAAAGTAAAATTTCACCTTGGTCTTTATAGATGATAGAACGTCCTTTAAAGAAAACATACGCTTTCAATTTTGAACCTTCTTGCAAAAATTTTTCGCCGTGCTTCTTTTTAAATTCGTAATCGTGATCATCCGTATTTGGACCAAACCTGATTTCTTTAATAGTAACCTTGGTCGCTTTTGCCTTTAGGACTTTTTCACGTTTTTTCTGTTCGTAAACAAACTTTTTATAGTCTATTACTTTACAAACTGGTGGGCTTGCATTAGGTGAAATTTCAACAAGATCTAATTCTTGCTCTTCGGCAATTTCACGTGCCTTTCTCAAAGGATATACTCCTATTTCAACATTGTCTCCTACAAGGCGCACTTCCTCAGCACGAATCTTTCCATTGATTCGGTGTTGATCTTCCTTAATTACCCTTGCAGGTCCTCTACTTCTTTTTCTTCGTATTGCTATGGCTTAAAATATTTAGTTAAACATTAAATTCTTTTGATTCTTCTTTTATTGCTTGTTGAATCAATTCTGAAAAGGCTTTTGGCGTCATTGTACCTAAATCACCTTCCCCGTGTTTACGTACAGAAATCGTTCCATCTTTTTCTTCTTGCTCTCCAACAATCAACATATACGGGATTTTGTTCATTTCAGCCTCCCTAATTTTCTTGCCAATTGTCTCATTTCTATTGTCGACAAGGGCGCGAATTTCGTCATTTTCAAGCAAATTTAAAACTTTTTGGGAGTATTTTTCATATTTTTCACTTAATGATAATATACTAACCTGCTCAGGCATCAACCAAAGCGGGAAATTTCCTCCTGTATGTTCTAATAAAATTGCAACGAAACGCTCCATGCTTCCAAAGGGGGCGCGGTGAATCATCACTGGGCGATGAGTTTCGTTGTCGCTACCTTTATATTCTAATTCAAAACGTTCCGGTAGGTTGTAATCCACTTGTATTGTACCCAGCTGCCAACTTCTTCCTAAGGCATCTTTCACCATAAAGTCAAGTTTTGGGCCATAAAAAGCAGCTTCACCATATTCAATTTTATAGTCTAATCCTTTTGATTCCGCAGCGTTGATAATTGCTTTTTCAGCTTTTTCCCAGTTTTCAAGACTGCCTATGTACTTTTCTGGTTTTTCTGGATCGCGTAATGAAACTTGCGTATAGAAGTTTTCAAAACCTAAAGAACCGAAAACATATAAAACTAAGTCAATTACTTTTTTAAATTCTTCATCCAATTGATCGGGTGTACAGAAAATATGAGCGTCATCTTGTGTAAAGCCGCGAACACGAGTTAATCCATGTAGTTCACCGCTTTGCTCATACCGATAAACAGTACCGAATTCAGCAAAACGTTTTGGTAAATCTTTATACGACCAAGGTCTGGCGTTGTAGATTTCACAGTGATGAGGGCAGTTCATAGGTTTTAGTAAAAACTCTTCACCTTCATTTGGGGTGTGTATAGGTTGAAAGCTATCCGCACCATATTTTGCATAATGCCCAGAGGTTACATAAAGCTCCTTCTGACCAATATGTGGAGTTACCACCATTTCATACCCGGCTTTTTTCTGCGCTTTCTTTAGGAAATTTTCAAGCCTTTCACGCAATGCAGCTCCTTTTGGAAGCCACAATGGAAGCCCTTGTCCTACTTTTTGTGAAAATGTGAATAGCTCTAGCTCTTTTCCTAATTTTCTGTGATCGCGTTTTTTTGCTTCCTCTAATAAAGCGAGGTATTCTGTAAGTTCTTTTTGCTTCGGAAAACTAATGCCGTAGATACGTGTAAGTTGTTTGTTTTTTTCATCACCACGCCAATATGCACCAGCAATACTCATAAGCTTTACGGCTTTTACAATCCCTGTGTTTGGAATGTGTCCGCCGCGGCATAAATCTGTAAAGGTGTCGTGATCGCAGAAAGTGATGGTTCCGTCTTCCAGGTTTTCAATCAACTCTACTTTATATTCGTTTCCTTGTTTCTTATAGTAATCTAAAGCATCAGCTTTTGAAGTTTCTCGAATAGAAAACTCATGTTTGCCACGAGCAATGTCTAGCATCTTCTTTTCAATCTCCTGTAAATCCTTTTCTGAAATTGTTGTATCTCCAAAATCTACATCATAATAAAACCCGTTTTCTATAGCTGGTCCAATTGTCAATTTTATTCCTGGGTACATTTCCTCTAATGCCTGCGCAAGAATGTGTGCAGAAGAATGCCAAAAAGCTTTTTTTCCTTCCTCATTGGTCCATGTATATAGTACCAAGCTCCCATCTTCTGTTAATGGGGTGGAAGCTTCAATGGTTACGTTATTAAAAGATGCTGAAATAACGTTACGCGCGAATCCTTCGCTAATACTTTTGGCAACATCCATTGGAGTAGTACCTGCATCAAAATGCTTTACACTTCCATCTGGTAGGGTAATGGCTATCATATACTGAAATTTTTTAGGGTGCAAAGATACTATTAGTTTCTTCGGTTTGCAATAACCAATTCATTGTTTGTTATTACTTTTTGGGCGTTCCCACTAACCGTTCCCACGGTTAGTGGGCAGGCTTTCACAACTCGCTTCCCAAAGTACTTATGGGTACGTTGGGAGAGCTCAAACAACTTGCTCAATCCTTAACGCAATGATGAGTGGTTATTAGTACATATATATTAAGGTATAAAAGCGCTAAAAAAAAGTTTTGTAGCTAAGTAGTAGCATTTCAAACCCTTAGTAAAAACAATGAAAATTTTTCAAAAAAAAGCATATAATAAGTTTGTGGGAATGGAAAAGGGTTCTATATTTGCACCCGCTTAGCGCAACAGATTA
>NZ_JBDPMS010000004.1:0-118154 GCF_039831855.1 Aequorivita sp. Q41
TAATCTGTTGCGCTAAGCGGGTGCAAATATAGAACCCTTTTCCATTCCCACAAACTTATTATATGCTTTTTTTTGAATGTTTTTTTCAAGAATAAATAAGCCCTTGAAAACGATCCTTTTAAGGATTGAAAAAAATAAAAAAAATATATGAAAAAAAGTACTAGCCTAGCAATTGTGATAAATAAAGCCGCTAGAACATATATTTGGTTGCAAAAAAATAAAAGAGCGAACTACAAACATACTATCTTTCTAAATAACACGCAACTGTTTGATACTCTTAGTTATCAACATTTTTTTTGTTCCAATGTGCCTTTAAGTCAAGATAATCTATTGGAAAAGCAGCTTCTTGCCGTTCAAGGATGTTTTTTTGAAAAGAGCGCTCTAATATATCTTCAATTAGATAATCCTCTTTTACATTAAACGGTTTATATTCTTCTTTAAGTGATATTTCAAAAAGACTGGCGGTAGTATTATACCAGAATGCACGCCAACCATTGCGTAATTCTTTTACAAGATCGAAAGCTGTGCGGCCCGTTTGCCTATGAATAAGCTTTACTAAAATTTGACCTTCAGTATGTGTTAGGTTTTTAAGTTGTTCTGAAAACTCACCTTCAATATATTTTTGAACACGCTTGGTATATTTTCTTTTATCGCTGTTTTTTTCAATTGTATTTAACCGTTCCGTCATCGTTGTTAATCGTTCGGAAGCTAGTTTGGCATACGGATAAACTTTTCTGGTCTTTCTGCGAAGTATTAAATAACGTCGTCTGTCTTGTTCAGACATAAATTTAACCTTTTTCAAAAGGACTACTTCATCCAGGTTAATAATTTCACGAGCTATAGTATCTCCTTTAATAATATAGTACATTATCTCGGTGGAATCTTTTTGTTTTTCCAGCGATTCATTTTCAACTTGTCCAAAAACGGAGGAGCAACTGAAAAATGTTATACATATATATAAGGTAATATTGATTTTCATTCAAATAGTTTTAATCAAAAGCTATATAATACTCAAAAACGTTTCAAAAATAAGCAAATTGCCTTGTTGGGCTTAATAAGAAATTGCTAATTTTACCAGACAATTATCTTTTCAGAATAAATAATCTATGAATACATCAATATTAAACGACAAATCGTTACAATTTTTAGAAGAATACCTAAACAATGCAGCGCCTACAGGCTATGAATGGGATGGACAAAAGCTATGGATGAATTATTTAAAACCCTATGTTGACACGTTTATTACAGATACCTACGGAACTGCTGTTGCAGTTATAAACCCAGATGCAAAATTTAAGGTTGTAATTGAAGGGCATGCAGATGAAATTTCATGGTATGTAAATTATATAGATGATAACGGTTTGCTGTACGTTATCCGAAACGGCGGAAGCGATCATCAAATAGCACCTTCTAAAATTGTAAATATTCACACCAAAAATGGTATTATAAAAGGTGTTTTTGGTTGGCCAGCGATTCATACAAGAGATAAAGCTAAAGAAGAAACACCAAAACCTGATAATATTTTTATAGATGTTGGTGCAAAGGATAAAGAAGCAGTAGAAAAAATGGGCATTCATGTAGGCTGCGTTATTACCTATCCAGATCAATTTCACATTTTGAATGGAGACAAGTTTGTTTGCCGTGCTTTAGATAATAGAATGGGTGGTTTTATGATTGCTGAAGTTGCAAGATTACTTCACGAGAATAAACAAAAACTTCCTTTTGGACTTTACATTACTAATTCGGTACAAGAAGAAATCGGACTTAGAGGTGCAGAAATGATTGCAGCACGCATTAAACCAAATGTAGCAATTGTTACAGATGTTACCCACGACACCACTACCCCAATGATTGATAAGAAAAAGCAAGGTTTTGCTGAAATTGGAAGTGGTCCTGTAATTGCCTACGCACCTGCCGTGCAGCAAAAATTAAGAGATTTAATTGTTGAAACTGCTGAAAAGAAAATGATTCCCTTCCAAAGAGCGGCACTTTCAAGAGCAACCGGAACAGATACAGATGCCTTTGCCTATAGTAATGGCGGCGTAGCAAGCGCATTGATATCATTGCCTTTAAGATATATGCACACTACAGTAGAAATGGTACACAGGGATGATGTAGAAAATGTGATTAAATTAATTTATGAAACTCTACTTAATATAAAAGATGGTGAAACTTTTAGCTATTTTGATTAATAGCTAAAAGTTTCAACATTTAAGCATTCTTTAGTTTTTCAAAATACTTTTTTGCTTCCTTTATAACCTTTGGTGCTAAAATAATTGTAGCCGTCATTGTTGGAATTGCCATTAAGGCGAAGAACGTATCTATCAAATTAATCATCATACTCAATGACGTTGTGGCGCCAACAAGGATGCTTATAATGTAGAAGTAATTATAAATACCTTTATTTTTTGCGCCAAAAAGGAAAGACATACACTTGGTACCATAGTATGAATATGAAAAAAGGGAGGAGATACTAAATATCACAATACAAGCCAACAAGCCATATTTTCCAAAAACAGGAATACTTTCTTCAAAAGCTTTTGCAGTTAAACTTACGCCATTTGCATCACTACTTTGCCAAACGCCAGTAACCAAAATTGCCAAGGCAGTTAGCGTACAAACAATCAATGTATCTATTGCAGGGCCTAACATAGCAACCAAACCTTCTCGGATTGGTTCATTTGTTTTTGCAGCTCCATGCGCCATTGGTGCAGTACCAATCCCCGCTTCGTTTGAAAATGCGCCGCGACGAATGCCTAAAAGTATAATTCCACCGATAACGCCACCCAAAAATGCATCGCCTTTATAAAAATTTGCGGAGAATGCATCGGTAAAAATAAGTCCCAAATACTTCGGAACAACATCAATATGGGTTCCTAAAATGATTAAAACCAATATAAAATAAAGAATAACCATTGATGGAACTAACTTAGAAGCAGTTTTACTTATGCGCGATAATCCTCCTAAAATAACAACTGCGGTAATTCCAGCTAGGATTAAACCAATTATCAAATCTGTTTGAAAACCGTTATAAATCCCTGCCGGTTTCAAAAGAATATCATTTATTGCCTGTGTAAGTTGGTTTACATTAAATACGGGCAAGGCTCCTACCAATCCTGCAACACTGAAAAGTGCAGCCATGGGCAACCATTTTTTTCCTAAACCTTCACGAATAAAATACATAGGTCCGCCTTGAATTTTTCCTTCACTATCTTTTCCGCGATAGAGAATCGCTAACGTTGCAGTAAAAAATTTAGTAGACATTCCGATTACGGCACTTACCCACATCCAAAAAACTGCACCAGGACCACCAATGGCAATGGCTACAGCTACGCCAGCAATATTCCCCATACCAACGGTAGCCGAAAGCGCTGTAGTTAGGGCTTGAAAGTGTGTAATCTCACCTGCATCATTTTCATCATCATATTTTCCGCGAAGCACAGCAATTGCATGACCTAAATAACGAAATGGTAAAAATTGAATACGAATCAATAAATATAATCCGCCGCCAATTAAAAGTATTAATAAAGGTAATCCCCATGCGAAAGAAGCCATCGCTGCTATAAAATCATTTACTTTTTCCAAACCAGCTTTTTAAAATTTAGTATAAATGTAGGCTTAAAATTTTTAAAATTAACAGGGAAATTGTTACTTGCAACGCCAAATGAAACAACAACTAACCGTTTTTTTTCTTTTTATCTCAATTTTTACAATTGCTCAAACTAATAGCGATTGGCAAAAAAGTGCATTTACCTTTACTCCTGAAGTGCTTTTTGGGAAAACAATGGAATCAAACGACGGCTTTCCCGACACAGAACTTCAAAAGCAAATTATTTTAAATTTTGGACGGCAGCACACCAACAATCTTCAGCAATGGGCGCAGCGTTTAAAAGGGCCTAATACAGGTTTTTCTATTGGTGTAACTGAGTTCGGAAACTTGGACAGTTTAGGGTTTGCAATCACCGCAATGCCATTTTTAGAATTTAAAGCTTTTGGTAGCGACCGATGGAAAGTTTTAACTGGAATGGGCGCTTCTTATTTCACAAAAAAGTATGATCCGTTAACAAATCCACAAAACCAAGCAGTTACAACAGATATTACTTGGGCTTTTAGAATGTATTTATATTACCAAATTTACACTACTAAGAATATTGATTGGCGCACTGGATTGGGATATTCACATCATTCTAACGGGCATACACGCTTGCTAAACCAAGGATATAATTCATTTTTGGTGAGTATTTCAGCAGCTATAAAAAATCCTTTGAAGCATCCCGAAGTAGTTCCTTCAGAAAAAACTTCTACTTATAAAGAATCTATTAATGATTATTTTGCATTGCGCGCTGGATTAGGTCAAAATGTTTTCGCGCTAGCTTTTAATGATAGAAAAAATGTTTACACTATAGCTGGTGAATATGGCCGCGTGTACAATAATACATTTAAAGTAGGTTTGGGTTTTTACTATCGTTTTTACCAGCATTATTACGATTATATACAAGATAATGAATCTTTAGTGCAAGCTGGAAGAGAGTTTGATAACTTCACAGATAATCCTTGGTATAATGCAACCAATCTAGGAATTAGTCTTCATGGCGAAGTACTTTTAAACCATATAGGTATCGATTTACAATTAGGGTATAATCTTTATAAACCTGCATACAAGCTAGAATGGCGCATTAATGAAGGTTGGGACAATACACCGCGTGAAATTCCTGAAGGTTGGGTTTTGGGTGAATTAGATGGAAGTTATAAGAAAAAACAACGTATTTCATCCCGATTGGGTTTGAAGTATTATTTAATTGGAATGGAAAAGTCGCCAAAAAATAACATCTACATTGGTGCTAATCTAAACGCAAACCTTGGGCAAGCAGATTTTACGGAACTGAGCATTGGGTATGTTCATTCTTTTAATTTTCGAGAGCGGTAAGAGTAACGGATTACTTCTTAAAATAATTCAACACATTTTTTTCAATACGAGAATTAATTGCTGAAACGTCGGCTTTTACAAATTTTTCACCAGTTATATTTTCGTAAAGCTCAATATACCTATCAGAAACAGAGGTTATATACGCATCGCTCATAAAAGGAACTTTTTGTCCTTCTAAGCCTTGAAAATCATTTTGAATAAGCCATTGACGTACAAATTCTTTTGAAAGCTGCTTCTGTGGTTCGTTATTTTTTTGGCGCTCTTCATAACCATCTGCATAAAAATAACGGGAAGAATCTGGAGTATGAATTTCGTCAATAAGAACAATTTTTCCATCCTTAGTTTTTCCGAATTCATATTTGGTATCAACCAAAATCAATCCTCTTTTAGCAGCAATTTCACTTCCTCGCTGAAAAAGCTTTCGCGTATAGTCTTCTAGGATTAGATAATCTGCTTCAGCAACAATTCCTTTTTTAATAATATCTTCTCTTGAAATATCTTCATCGTGATCGCCCATTTCGGCTTTGGTTGCTGGAGTAATTATAGGGTGTGGAAATTTATCATTTTCCTTCATTCCTTCAGGCATTTCCACCCCACAGAGCATGCGTTTTCCAGCTTTATATTCCCGAGCTGCATGCCCGCTCATATACCCACGAATTACCATTTCTACTTTAAAAGGCTCGCAGGCTTCACCAATTGCAACATTTGGATCTGGAGTTGCAATTAACCAATTTGGCACCAAATCTTCCGTATCACGCATCATTTTGGTGGCAATTTGGTTTAAAATTTGTCCTTTATATGGAATCCCCTTGGGCATTACAACATCAAAAGCACTCAATCTATCTGTGGCAACCATTAAAAGTAGGTTATTTTCTAAAGTATAAACTGCTCTCACTTTTCCATGATATACGTTTTTTTGTCCAGGAAAGTGAAAGTTGGTTGTTATTATTGTATTACTCATGCAAGCTTTTTTTAAATTTTTGAGGAAAAAAACATTCTATTTCAAAAATCTATTTTCTAATTAATCTACGTTTTCAATATTTTTATAGGCAGCAATTACTTCTTTTACCAAACGATGACGAATTACGTCTTTATCGTCCAAGTAAATCATTCCCACACCTTTTACATCTTTTAAAACCAACAATGCTTCTTTCAGTCCAGAAATTACGCGTCGTGGTAAATCAATCTGTCCAGGATCGCCCGTAATCATAAATTTTGCGTTTTTTCCCATACGGGTTAAAAACATTTTCATTTGCGCATGGGTGGTATTTTGTGCTTCATCCAAAATAACAAAGGCATTGTCCAAAGTTCGACCACGCATAAATGCCAAAGGAGCAATCTGAATAATACCAGTTTCTATATGCGAAGCCAGTTTTTCAGCAGGAATCATATCGCGTAAAGCATCGTATAAAGGTTGCATATACGGATCTAGTTTTTCCTTTAAATCCCCAGGTAAAAATCCTAAATTCTCACCAGCTTCTACTGCAGGTCTTGTTAAAATAATTCGTTTTACTTCTTTATCTTTAAGTGCTTTAACTGCAAGTGCAACTCCAGTATACGTTTTTCCTGTTCCAGCGGGACCAACAGCAAAAACCATGTCGTTTTTTCCCATTAAAGCAACCAGTTTTCGTTGGTTTGCTGTTTGGGCTTTTATCGGTTTTCCATTAACGCCATGAACAATAGTTTCGCCACTGCCAATGGGAGTTTCATATTCTTCTTTATTTCGACTTAAAAGCACACGTTCTATTACGTTTTCATCAATTTTATTGTACTTCATAAACTGCTCCAACAACATTGAAATGCGCCTATCAAACTCTTCAAGTACATCCTCATCGCCATAGGCTTTAATTTTAGTACCGCGTGCTACAATTTTAAGTTTTGGGAAATACTTTTTAAGAAGGTCAATATTAGCGTTTTCAAGCCCGAAAAAATCCCTTGGGCTAATCTCTGTAAGTTCAATGATAAGTTCGTTCAAAAGGCGTCCAGTTTTATTATATGGAATATGCAAAAAATAGTTTTGCTACTAACAAAAGTAACCTATTTTTGTGGTAATTCTTTTAAGAAAATATCAACAATAATTTATGGCTATAATAACGCTTACTACAGACTTTGGCGAGAAGGATCACTTTGTGGGCGCGGTTAAAGGGGCGATTTATACAGAAATGGAAGATGCAAAAGTTGTTGATATCTCGCATTCTGTATCGCCATTTCATCTACACGAAGCCGCGTATATTATTCAAAATGCATACAAAAGTTTCCCCTTAGGAAGCATTCATGTAATTGGAGTAGACTCTGAATTAAATCCTGAAAACAAACATATTGCAGTATTTATGGATGGGCATTATTTTGTATGTGCTGATAATGGTATCATTTCAATGCTTACTTCGGAAGTACGTCCCGAAAAAATTGTTGAAATAAATATCCACGACCGCGTAATTAGTAATTTTCCAGTTTTAGATGTATTTGTGAAAGTTGCTGGACATATTTCAAGAGGCGGCACACTAGATGTTATTGGTAAAAATATTACTGAAATTAAGGAACTTACAGGTATAAAACCTGTAATAAGTAATAAAGAAAGTCAGATTAGTGGAAATGTAATTTACATAGATAATTACGGAAATGTGGTTAGTAATATTACCAAAAAAATGTTTGAAGAAGTAGGTCGTGGAAGAGATTTTATTGTAAATGCCCGAACGGCGAAATTTGATAGAATATACGCACATTACAGCGAAGCTATAAATTTTGACCTTCCTCCGGAAAAAAGAGAAGAAGATGGAAAAAAATTAGCTCTTTGGAATTCCTCAAACTACCTTGAATTGGCAATCTATAAAAGTAGCTCAAAAACTGTTGGAGGCGCAACTTCCTTATTTGGACTGGATTATCGAGATGCAATTATGATCAATTTTATTACAAAACAATAGTTATGTTTACAAGAATCGTTAAAATGGAATTTAAAAAAGAAAACATTCCTGCTTTTTTATCTAATTTTGAAACCGTAAAACAAAAAATTCGAAATTTCCCAGGCTGTACTTTTTTAGAATTATACAACGATAAAAATGATGAAACAATCTTTTTCACCTATAGCCGTTGGAATGATGAAGCTGATTTGGAGAATTACCGAAATAGCACCCTTTTTAAAGACGTTTGGAGCGTAACAAAACCAATGTTTAAAGCCAAAGCAGCAGCTTGGAGTGTGGATACACTTCATAGGCTAGCGTAATTTAGGGATTAGGGAAATAAAAGATGGGTTTAAACCATTGCTAAAACAATATATGTTAACCATAATAAAACGTGAAATAAATACTTTCTTTTCCAGTACCATCGGGTATTTGGTAATTGCGATATTTCTGATAATCAATGGCTTATTTCTATGGGTTTTCAGTGGCAATTACAATATTCTTGATGCTGGTTTTGCAGACCTCTCCTCCTATTTTGAACTCGCACCATGGGTTTTGCTATTCTTAATTCCTGCAGTATGCATGCGTGCTTTTAGCGACGAGATGAAAATGGGAACCATGGAGCTTTTAATTACCAAACCAATAACATTAAAACAAATAGTGCTAGGGAAATATTTTGGAGCTGTATTCTTGATTTTAATTGCTTTAATCCCTACTATTTTATATGTTTTTACCATTTCAGAATTAGGAAATCCTCCCGGAAATTGGGATGTAGGTAGCACTATTGGCTCCTATATTGGCTTGCTTTTTTTAGTGCTCGCCTATACTGCCATTGGCATATTTGCCTCCACACTTTCGCAGAACCAAATAGTGGCTTTTATCATTGCTGTTTTGCTCTGTTTTGTTCTTTATTATGGTTTTGAAGGAGTTACTTCTTCAACTTTTAATATTTCACAATTTGGCATGAAAGCACATTTTGATAGTGTGGCACGAGGCGTTTTGGATACACGAGATTTAATTTACTTTTTGAGTATAACCATATTTTTTATTGCGTTAACCATTTTTAAATTGAAGAAACAATGATGCGCACTTCAATTAAAAAAAATATTGTTTCCTTAGCAATCGTATGTATTGGACTAGTGCTTCTAAACCTCGTGGGAAGCTACTTTTACAAACGCTTTGATCTTACACAAGACAAACGTTTTACACTTTCTGAAGAAGCCAAGGAAATTGTTGATAAAGTAGATTCACCACTTATTATTGATGTTTTTCTAAAAGGAAATTTTCCACCTGAATTTAGAAGACTTCAAAATGAAACCAAACAGCTTTTAGATGAATTTTCGACTTATAATTCGAATATAAAATTTGAATTTATTAATCCCACCGAAAAAGGCGATGAAGCATTTCAAACGCAATTTGAAAAATTTGGATTAACAGCTGCTCAAATTTCCATTTCCGAAAACGGCAAGCAAAGCACTGAACTTGTTTATCCATGGGCACTTGCGCACCACAATGGAAAATCAGTTAAAATTGGCCTTCTAAAAAACTTGCTTGGTGCTACTTCTGAAGAACGTGTTAATAGTTCTTTACAAAACCTACAATATGCTTTTGCAGATGGCTTTAAAAAAATAGCCACAGATAAGTCTAAAAAAGTAGCTGTTTTAAAAGGGAATGGGGAATATGAAGACCGTTATATTGCAGATTTCTTTTCAACTTTAAGAGACTATTATTTTATAGCTCCTTTTACTTTAGATTCTGTGGAGGCTAATCCTAAAAAAACGTTGGAAACCATAAAAGGGTTTGATTTAATTGTTGTAGCACAACCTACAGAATCATTTACTGATGCTGAAAAATACATACTCGATCAATATACAATGAACGGAGGTACTTCGCTTTGGCTTCTGGATGCGACGCAAATGCAAGTTGATACTGTTTCTGGAAATACTTTTGCCTTCGGAAAAGACTTAAACCTGAATGATTTCTTCTTTAAATACGGTATTCGTATAAATCCAAATTTAGTAAAAGATGTATATTCCGCGCCCATTGTTTTAGCAAATGGTGATGAACGTGAAACACAGTACAATCGCTATCCGTGGTTTTTTAGCCCTTTAACTAGTAGCGCAAACAATCACCCAATTGTTTCAAATATTGAAGCTGTAAAATTTGATTATGCTAGCGCAATCGATACGCTACCAAACAATATTAAAAAGACAGTATTGCTTTCCACTTCACCCATAACAAAAATTGTTGGTCTCCCCGCTCCTATTGACTTTGATGTGGAAATTCCAAAGAATTTAAAAGTCGTTAATGAAGGCCCAGATCCAAATGAATACAATGCTGGAGAAGTTCCTTTGGCTGTTTTGTTAGAAGGAAAATTTACTTCAGCATATAAAAATCGAGTAAAGCCCATAAAATTTGGAGGTGAACTAGAAAATAGAGACGATGGAAACCCTTCAAAAATGGTTATTATCAGTGATGGAGATGTAATAAAAAACCAAATGCAAGGCAATCGTCCGCTTGAACTTGGCTTCGATAAAATGACCAATCAATTCTACGGAAATAAGGAGTTTTTGCTTAATACAGTCAATTACCTTCTTGATGACAGCGGACTTATAAACATTCGAACACGGCAAATTGCGGTACCTTTTCTTGATCCGCAAAAAACTGCGACACAACGCAGCAAATGGCAAACACTTAATATACTGCTACCCTTAGGGTTACTAACCGTATTTGGAATTGGTTTTGCCTACTACCGCAAACGCAAATACACCCGCTAAATGTTGATAAGTTTGTTTTAACAAACACTTCAATTGAAATATATTTGTACTTCGTCAGAGTTTATATTGAGCCAAGTAGAAATACACAGCAAGCTGAATGAATCCAATACTCTATCAAAAAGTTTGACTGAGGTTTCACATTTTGAATTGGAATAAAGTAAGACCTTCTGATGTACATTTATTGAGAATTATTTCATAAAAAACACACATAATGAAATTCATCGTATCGAGTTCGTATTTATTAAAACAGCTACAAGTTTTGGGTGGTATTATCAACAATAACAATACCTTGCCTATTTTAGATAATTTTCTATTCAATCTTGACGGAAAATCATTAACTGTTTCAGCTTCCGACTTGGAAACAACAATTTCCTCAAAACTGGAAGTAGAAAGTACCGAAAAAGGAATGATTTGCGTTCCGGCAAGGCTTTTGCTTGAAACGCTAAAAACTTTTCCTGAGCAACCGTTAACCTTTACTGTTGAAGATAATAATACGATAGAGATTAGTTCAAACCACGGTAAATATGCCTTGGCATACGCAAGTGGTGAAGAGTTCCCAAATGCAGTTGAATTAAAAGATCCGTCATCAACCGTTGTGCAGGGCGATGTGCTTGCTACAGCTATTAGCAAGACTATTTTTGCTTCTGGAAATGACGATTTAAGACCTGTAATGAGTGGTGTTTTCTTTCAGTTTTCAACAGACAACTTAGTTTTTGTAGCTACCGATGCTCATAAATTGGTAAAGTATACGCGTGATGATTTAAGCGCTTCGCAAACTGCAGAATTCATCATGCCGAAAAAACCATTAACGCTTTTAAAAAGCATTCTTGCTGGAAGTGAAGATGATGTAGTCATTGAATACAACGATAGCAATGCAAAATTCATTTTTGAAAGTACTGAAATGATTTGCCGCTTAATTGATGGAAAATATCCAAATTACGAAGCAGTTATTCCGAAGGAAAACCCAAATAAATTAGTTATTGATAGAAACCAATTTTTGAATTCCGTGCGTCGTGTTTCTATTTTCTCTAGTAAAACGACACACCAAATTCGTTTAAAAATAGCTGGTGCAGAATTAAATATTTCTGCAGAAGATATTGATTATAGCAACAAAGCAGAAGAACGCCTTACTTGCGATTATCAAGGGGATGATATGCAAATTGGGTTTAATAGCCGTTTCCTTACCGAAATGCTAAATAATCTTACCTGTGATGAAGTTTCGTTAGAAATGAGCCTTCCAAACCGTGCTGGAATTCTTACACCCGTTGATGGGCTTGATGAAGGCGAAAACGTTACAATGCTTGTAATGCCAGTGATGCTGAATAATTAACACAAGCTTAAAAATAATTAATAGAAAAAGGATCCTCTAAAAATGTATAGACGATCCTTTTTTCCTTTTTAACTAAAAACAATCTTTAAATAAATTTTATAGTCATAAAATAGCTAATTTTTTCACCTCTAGTAGCTTTTATAGCATTTACAATAGGCATTACAAAACCTAAAACACCAATCCCAAGCAGCATTAAAATCCCTAATCCTAATAGAAAAATAGCAGGAATACTTATAAAAACATATAGTAAAAGCGATAGCTGAAAGTTAACTATCGATTTTCCATGCTCGTTCATTCCTTCTACCGTATCTTTTTGAGTAAGCCAAAGCACCAATGGCACAAGTAGGCCTCCAAAACCTGTTACATACGTTAGCAACTGCGATAAATGCGTTAATACCAATAATTGGTTGTCGATTCTTTTTCCTGTCTGGCTGATTATTTCCATTGTGATTGATTTTTTGATTGATTTTTTGATTGATAAATTAATACTACATTTTATAAGTATAAAAAGTTTTAAAAATGTTACAGATTCTATTCAAGAGTAATCAAAAAACTATTTGCGCACGAACAAACTATTCCAAACCACAATAATTAGTACTTTTGCAACCAATGACACACACTGATACAATCGTGGCAATGGCAACTCCTGCAGGTGCAGGTGCAATTGCTGTTTTACGACTTTCTGGGCCAGAAGCGATATCTATTTCATCCACTATATTCACTTCAGTTTCTGGAAAAGAACTTGCAAAACAAAAAACACATACGGTTCATTTAGGACATATTAAGGAGGGAGAACGGATAATTGATGAAGTACTTGCCTCTATTTTTAAAAACCCAAACAGTTATACTGGTGAAGATGTTGTAGAGATTTCTTGCCATGGAAGCAATTATATACAACAAGAAATAATCCAATTATGCCTTCGGAAAGGTTGCAGAATGGCACAAGCTGGTGAGTTTACCCTACGCGCTTTTCTAAACGGAAAAATGGACCTTAGTCAGGCCGAAGCTGTGGCAGATTTAATTGCCAGTGATAGTGCTGCCAGCCATCAATTAGCCATTCAGCAAATGCGTGGGGGATTTTCTTCAGAAATAAAAAGGCTTCGTGAAGAATTATTGAATTTTGCGAGTTTGATTGAGTTAGAACTTGATTTTGCTGAAGAAGACGTAGAGTTTGCCAATCGGGAAGAATTTCAAAAACTAATTTCAAAAATTACCCATGTTTTAAAGCGGTTAATCGATTCGTTTGCCACAGGAAATGTGTTAAAAAACGGAATTCCAGTTGCTATTGTTGGCGAACCTAATGTGGGAAAATCTACATTATTAAACGCACTTTTAAATGAAGAACGCGCCATTGTTAGCGACATTGCAGGAACTACCAGAGACACCATTGAAGACGAAATAACTATTGGGGGCATTGGTTTCCGCTTTATTGATACTGCTGGAATTCGTGAAACGGTAGATGTAATTGAAGGCTTAGGAATCAGAAAAACATTCGAAAAAATTGAAGCCGCACAAGTGGTTATCTATTTATTTGATGCTGAAAAGTTTCAAGTATCAGGCACCAAATTTCAACTTGAAATAGAAACAATAAAGAATAAATACCCCTTAAAAAACCTTGTTATTGTTGCAAATAAAGTAGATACGCTTTCAGATAAAGAAATTAAAAACCTACAAGCTGCAATTAATAACCTTCAAATATTATCGGCAAAAACAAAATTAGGTGTTGAAGCACTTCAAAATAGATTGCTCGATTTTGTAAATACGGGTGCACTTCGCAATAACGAAACTATCGTTACTAACAGCCGTCATTACGATTCTATGCTAAAAGCATTGGAAGAAATAGTGAAAGTGCAAGAAGGCATAGACAGTGGCCTAAGTGGCGATTTACTAGCTATAGACATTCGTCAAGCACTCTATTATTTTGGTGAAATTACCGGTGAAATATCTAACGATGAGCTCTTAGGAAACATTTTTGCGAACTTCTGTATCGGAAAGTAATTCGTTAATCTTTCCTTAAACAATAACAATAATGCTCAATTTCTGTGGAATTGGCTATTGAAACCCATAGTTTTGCCTTCTTATTGATTAAATAATCGAAAAAAAACACATTATGAGTCAAGTAACAGGAAATGAAACCGTAAAACTTCACTACACAGGAAAACTAAACGATGGACAAGTATTCGATAGTTCTGTGCAACGTGAGCCACTTGAAGTAAAGCTTGGAGAAGGTAGGTTAATACCAGGTTTTGAAAAAGGTTTGGTAGATATGAAAGTGAATGAAAAGAAAACCATTACCATTCCTAAAGAAGAAGCATACGGCGATGTTCAAAAAGAACTTTTCCAAAAAATACCTAATGATAATCTTCCACCGGAAATTAAACCTGAAGTAGGTATGGGGCTTGTTTCAAAAAATCCTGATGGAAGTGAGCGTCAACTGCGTGTGGCAGATGTAAAAGACGATTTTATTATTGTTGATGCCAATCATCCTTTAGCTGGAAAAGATTTAATATTTGATTTAGAATTACTTGAAATAAAGTAATTTCTATAAACCATATTTTCTTAAAAAGGCTGCCATTTTGGTGGCCTTTTTTGTGTGTTAAACTTATTGTAGGTGCGCTTCAATTACCAAATTTTATAAGCAATGCAATACTATAAGAGGATTATACTTTCCTTTTCGCTACAATTGCATCCACACAATTAATACCATCAATTGCAGCAGAAATAATCCCACCGGCATAACCCGCACCTTCGCCACACGGATAAAGTCCCTTTACATCAATATGTTCTAAGGTTTCAGGGTTTCGAGGCACAGAAATGGGGGAAGAAGTTCTACTCTCTGGCGCATGCAGTACTGCTTGATTGGTATAATATCCCTTCATTTTTTTTCCAAAAGCTATAAAAGCTTTTTTCAAACGTTTGGAAATTAGCGGTGGGAGCACTTCGTTTAAATCTGCAGAAACAATTCCGGGTTGGTATGACGTTTTAGGGAAGTCTTCCGAAATTTTCCCTTCTATAAAATCTATCATCCGTTGTGCAGGAACTTTCTGGGTCTTCCCTCCTGCTTCCCAACAACGTTGCTCGACTAATTTTTGAAAATCGAGGCAGACAAAAGGGTCAGCATCTTTAAAATTAGGCAAGTCTTTGGGAGCAACACTTACTACAATTCCGCTATTTGCATACGGATTGTTTCGTTTACTGGGGCTCCAACCATTGGTAACCACTTCTTCTTGTTCGGTAGCACATGGCGCAATAATTCCCCCGGGACACATACAAAATGAGTAAACGCCTAATCCGTCAACGTGTTCAACCAATGCATAACTGGCTGGTGGCAGGTATGGATTATCATCTTCCCCGTGATATTGAATAAAATCTATCAGCTCTTGTTGATGCTCAACACGAACTCCAATTGCAAAAGGTTTGGCTTCAATTTTTATATTTTTTGAATGAAGTAGATAAAATATATCTCTCGCAGAATGCCCTGTAGCAAGTATAACATTATCAAATTGTTGCCATTCAGTATTATTTATCTGAATAGCTTCAATAGCGTTTTGTTTTAGTTTTAAATCTGTTAGCTTTGAATTGAAATGCACCTCCCCTCCATTTTCAATAATTGCTTCGCGCATGGCAGTGATTATCTTTGGAAGTTTATTCGTACCAATATGCGGGTGTGCATCTATTAGAATATCTTCATCAGCGCCAAAATGTACAAACCACTCTAATGCTTTGAGTACATTTCCGCGTTTTTTTGAGCGCGTATAAAGTTTTCCATCAGAATAGGTTCCTGCGCCACCTTCCCCAAAACAATAGTTACTTTCTGGGTTTACTATTTGATCTTTGTTGATTGTAGCTAAATCTCTTCTACGCTCACGAACGTCTTTTCCACGCTCAAAAACGATAGGTTTCATGCCAGCTTCTATAGCGCGTAAAGCCGCATAAAGTCCTGCTGGACCTGCGCCAATTATAGCAATTTGTTTTGCTTTAGAAACATCCTGAGGAATAAATGGAGGTATTGTTTCCCTTTTTTCACCTTTTAACCAAAATTCAATTTGTAAATTGATTTTTATTGGCTTTCTTCGGGCATCTATAGAACGTTTCCGTATTCTCCAATCACCTATGTTTTCGCTTCGTAATTTTTCCTTTTCCAAAGCAAGCTCAAGGATGTAATCTAAATCCTCTTGCTGATGCGGTAATATTGCTATTTGAACCAATTTACTCATAGCTGGCAAAGATAGTTGTTAAATCATTATAGCGAATTTTCATAAGCTGAAAATAAAACCTCATTTTAGTTACCTTTGTTTTGAAATAAAGAAAAATATGATTTTTATAGAAAATAACGGTGTTACCAACCCTAAATTGAACCTTGCACTTGAAGAATATGCGCTACGAAATTTTAGCTCTGAAACTGATTATTTACTGTTTTATATAAATGAGCCGTCCATTATTATTGGTCGAAATCAAAATACGTTAGAGGAAATAAACCATGAATATATTGAAAAAAATAACATTCATGTGGTTAGGCGAATTTCGGGCGGTGGTGCAGTGTATCATGATTTTGGAAATCTTAATTTTAGTTTTATTACAAATCACGATGTGAAAAGTTTAAGCAATTTTCAAAAGTTTACTGCGCCTGTAATAAAAGTGCTTCAAAATTTTGGACTTGATGCGGAGTTAAAAGGCAGAAATGATATTCAAGTTGCAGAAAAAAAGATATCTGGGACCGCTCAGTTTTCTACGGGAAAACGAATGGTAAGCCATGGCACCTTGCTTTTCAATACTAATTTAGGCGAAGTTGTAAACGCCTTAAATGTTAAAATGAGTAAGATTGAATCTAAGGGTCATAAATCGGTGCGTAGTCGGGTGGCAAATATTTCAGAGTTTTTAAACAATCCAATGGAAATTGAAAGCTTTAGGCAGCTTTTGCTGGAAGGTTTGTATGAAGAAAGTGAACCTTTTGAAAGCTATCATTTAACAGCTGATGAGTGGAAAAAAGTTCATGAATTAAAAGAAGAAAAATATGATACTTGGGATTGGAACTATGGTCGATCCCCTAAATTCAACATACAACGAAGCAAACGTTTTACTATTGGTGAAATAGATTTACGAATTTTCGTAGAAAAAGGACATATAAAAGATTTTAAAATATTTGGAGATTTCTTTGGGAAAGAACCCGTAGAAAAGCTTGAAAAGCTCTTGATAAACACACGTTATGAAAAAGAATCTATTTCTGAAATCTTAAAAAATATAAATACCAACGAGTATTTTGGAGATATCTCGAAACCTGAGTTTATTGAGTTAATCTATGGTGCTGACGAAGTTTAAAAGCTATAGGAATATTGAATTCCGCCGCCAATAAGCGTTTTCGATACATTTGAAACATCCACCCCCCCCAGTATGGTAAAAGTTCCTAGTTTTTCAACTTTATAAGAAAGTGATCCGTAAGTATACCAATATTTCCATTCCGGCTTGAACGGCCTAGTATAGGTTCCAAAATATTTGGCTAGTGTACTCTTAAATTTCCATTGAAATTTTTTAAACCCACCAGCTATCCCAAGATGATGTGTTTTAGAGCGATTGCTTAAAAAGCGTGATGAATTTACATCTAAAGGAAGTGTTTTATTATAAAGGATAAATGGGCTTCCAATTATGTTTTTTTCATAGGTCCACCCACTTCTATATATTGCGTTGCGGAAGTAATGATCTCTACCGCTAATGGAAACCCCACTTTGATCCATAGTATCAATATATTCATATAAAATACTGGAAATAATTTTTTGATTTTTGGGCATAAAGAAAGCGCCCCAAACGCCATCTGGAAAATTAGCCAAACGGGTTCCAGAACCATCCTCAAAAGGATGCTCATGATAGACGGAAAATTGCCCCCAACGATTTTTATATTCATAATTAAGCATATAGGAACCTAAATGGTTGCCTATTGCGTTTTGGATTTCCCCTTGCAGACCAATCTCTTTATATTTGGATGCAAAGAAAATTTTAAAAAAATCATTGAAGCCATCCTTCAGTTTACCGTATTCTGGGGAGGTACCTCCCCACTGAACATAATGTTGGATTTTAGCTGTTAACTTATGTTTTTCATTAAATGTAGCTATAAAAGCTAACTTTTTATGATGTAAATTAGGGCTTTTTACATATCTCTTATCATTTAACACGTAATGCGCTATTGCCCAATCTACAGCAAACGTATTCGATATCTTAATAGGGTTATTAGCTTCCAAAATAATTCCAGGCAGGGGTCTTGCATTGCCTGATAAAAGAAAATTTTGGTTTGTTGCGGAAAGCCCATCCAAAACTTCAGCTTCCTTTTTAGATCCTACGGTTGCAAAAAGCCAAGGGTTTTCAAATTGAATATATAAATCCCTACGTTGCACGGCATCTTCAACCCCATCCCTACCATATATTGCTGTGCCAGCAATAATATTGAATGAGGAAAATTTCAATTTTGTTGTTATCTCCCCGGTTATGGAAGCATTTGTTAATTCGGCAATTGAAAAATTGGAATTTGTATAAAACCAAAAAGGAATTTCATTCTCAGACGATACAATTGCTGTTGCAGCTATTTTTCCATTTAAAGTAAATTGCTGTGAAAAAACCATCATGGAAGAAAGCAAGATGATTAATTGCAAAAACTTCATTTAGAGCGTTAATTAATTTAAATTAAAAAAACGCTTAAAGAAAGATTTTTTCTCTTTGCCGTAAGTATAACCATATTTATTACCATAACCGAAATTAGCCATGCTTACGTTGTTGAGGACGAAGGCAACATTTTTAAGTTTTTTAGTCTTTTCTTGTTCTAATGGGAAGTCTAGGAGCCTTTTTTCTGTATATCCTGCCCTTAGGGTATATAGAGTAATATCTGCATATTGGTTGATAAGGAGCGTATCTGTTACCAACATGGATGGGGCAGTATCTACCACAACATAATCAAATTGACTGGAAAGCTCGCTAAAAAGCTCACCGGCTCTTTTTTGTAACCATAACTCAGCGGGGTTTGGAGGAATGGTCCCACTCATCATTAACCAAAGGTTATCTTGCGATTTTGAGTGTTGCAAATACTCTTTTGCTGTAGAGTCTTTATACACCAAATACTCCACTACTCCATCGTTTATATATTCGTGATGAATATAACGTTGTAGCTGTGGATTACGGATATCTGCACCAACTAGTACTACTTTAGCACCACTGTTTGCCAAGGTAATGGCTAGGTTTGATGAAACAAAGGTCTTCCCTTCTCCTTTAACTGTGGAAGTAACAAAAATTACTTTGCCCCTCTCGGTTTCCTCTTGTTTGTTTAGAACTAGATATTGTAAATTGGTACGCAGAATTCTAAAAGACTCTGCTAAAACAGAATAATCGTTAACTTGTATTAGCTCATTCTCTTTTTTTCCAATTTCAGGCACTTCACCAACGATAGGAATATCTCCACCATTACGTTCTACGTATGCGCGATTTCTAATTTTATTATCTAGCAGCTGCTGGATATAAATAATGAGAAATGGAATTAAGAGCCCTAATATAAAAGCTCCCAACATAATTATCTGTTTTTTGGGAGACACTGGTTCAGATGAGCTATAAGCCCTATCTACAATCTTCGCTTTTGGAGTGGTAACGGCAAGTGAGATAGCTGTTTCTTCACGTTTTTGCAATAAGTAGAGATATAGTGTCTCTTTTATCTCTTGCTGTCGACTAATACTTCTAAATTGTTTCTCTTTGGCAGGAATTGCTGATATTTCACCACCTATTTTGGCACCTTGCTGGTTGAGACGACCACGTTGTACCTGCAAGCCGTTTTTTACATTAGAAAGACTTTGTTTTATATTTTCACGCAAGCCTGCAATTTGATCTTCAAGGCCTATAACCAAGGGGTTTTTTGGTGTACTGCTTTGTAAAAGTTTATTGCGTTCAAGTACTAATTGATTAAATTGGTTAATCTCGTCAGCAAAACCCTCCTTTTCAACACCCAGGTTTGCTGGTAGTAAATCGTCTGGATTACCATTATGGATATACTCCTGCATGATATTAATCAGCGCAATTTGAGTTTCAACTTCCAGTTGGTTTTTGCTAAACTCACTTGCATTCTCCAAAAACAACTGCCCTTCTGCGGCAATGTCTGTCAAACGATTTTGCTGTTTAAACTCTACCTTCCCAGTTTCTACACTATCTAATTCGCTAGTAATGATTTCTAAACGGCTTTGAATAAAGTTGGCCGTATTAAGAGAAATCATATTTTTATCGTTTATAGCATCCTCATTATACTGTTTAATCAATTCATCTAAAATAGCTTTGGCCTTATCAGGGACTGGAGATACTAATTCCAAGCCAATAACACTACTATTTTGGCTCACTTGGGTAGCTGATATATTGTTACGAAGGTTACTTACAACTACTTCTTTGTTATTAATACTAACGCGAAGCTCATTATTTTCAGATTGCCTGTTTAAAACTTCCAAATTAGGCGAAACAATGATGGTACCCCAATCATACATCAATGGTTCTCCAAATTTATGTGTTTCCTTATCTTCCCCATCTATTTTAATAGAAAAGGAAGTATTATTGAGGGGCGCTATATGTAAAAAGCCTATTGGAGCTTCTTTATTTTCAGGATTAGGAAGTACTTTTACATTAAAAGGACGATTATAAAAAACTTCTGCATCGCGTACATTACCTTCCTTAAAATAACTCACCTGAAGATTAAGCTCATCTACTACTTTTTCGGTAAGAGATTTAGAGTTTAGGATTACGAGTTCATTGTCAAAATCGGAATTCGAAAGGCCTGAAAGTCCCATATCTTGAAAAGCGGAAAGTTCAGAAAAAGAGTTGCTTTTTTCGTCTTTAATTAAAATAGTTGCGGTTACCTTGTAGGAAGGAACGGTGTAGCGCAGGTAAATATAAGCACTCAGCAAGGCTATAAAGACTGCAATTATAAACCACGGCCAATAACGCAAGTAGGATTCTAGCTGCTCACGAAGGGTTAGTTCTTGGTCTTCGGCTTGATTCTGATTATTTGGTATGTCTTGCATGCTTTTTTCGGTTGATATTAGTCTGTAGCTGGGGGTTGGAAGTTTCTGGTTTTATAAACGTATTTTTTATTGAAACTTTTAATTCCTAATTTAAGCTTTAGGTGTATTGGTCAATTTTTAAGGCTCAATGCGTGATTGTAATTTTGATTACTACCTAAAGACAATTACTAATACGGATAATAGTAAGGAGGCAATACTTATATATATACTAGTATTTCTATTAAAGCTACTGCTCTGAATTTGGGCATTGTTTGGTTCTACGTATATTACATCATTTTGTTGAAGGTAATAAAAATCACTATTTAATACCGATGAGTCTCTAAAATCCAGGTATTTATATTGCTTACCATTACCATTATCACGGATTACGAGGACATTGTCTCTACGTCCAAAAATCGTCATATCGCCAGCCAGACCAAGCGCTTCTGGTATGGTGAGTCTTTCACCTTCAACATTGTATGTGCCAGGTCTCGCTACTTCACCAAGTATACTCACTTTAAAATTAACCACGCGTATAGTTACTATAGGATCTTTTACATATTCTGAAATACGATTTACCAAGAGCTCACTTAAGCCGCTTCTGGTAAGGCCTGCTACTTTGATTCTTCCTAAGACTGGAAAATCAATTGTACCGTCTTCGGCAGTAAGATAAGCCTGCTGTTGCGTGGTGCTAGATGAAATCCCAGAAAAATCTGTATTTGGGCGGGTTTCGCTTATTAAATTAAAAGGACGAACAGCACTAAGATCGTAGGCAGAAACAACGATGCTTATAAGGTCATTAGGTTGAATCTTAAAACTGTTTTGGATACTGTCCATCAACGGCTTTTGTTGCTCTAAATCCTGGAAGTAAACTAATTTTTCCCTAGAAACACAGGATACTCCCAAAATCATTACTAAAACTAATAGCAAAACTGTACCTAAAAATCTTTTCATTTATTTTTTTTTGCAAATATATACTTTTTCTTTTTTCGACTTGGCATTAAAGCTTAATGGATTTTATATCTGTAATTTAATAAATAGTTTATTTTCAGGTATAAAATCATCCATACTAAAGGGGATACAGAATTCTACGGGAGAAAACTTAATCCAAATCCATATAAACAGAGTTCTGGCTTAAATATTCAGGCACCAAGATCTTTAATCTTTTTATAAGGTTTTTCTTCTTCCCTACATTATTAGCTAAATAGCTCAACTCATCTAATGCATCTTTTACTTCCTGATAGTCATATTCCACTACACTACTAACCATTATTTTTGGGTGAAAAGTTGGAAGGGTGCATTCTCCGTCATTCAAGAGTTCTTCGTAAAGCTTCTCTCCTTCGCGAAGTCCTGTTATTTCAATAGGAATATCTACATAGGGTACTAGGCCACTTAATTTTATCATTCGTTCTGCCATGTCTAATATCCTAACGGGTTTACCCATATCGAAAACAAAAATTTCTCCTCCTCTACCCATAGTTCCTGCCTGTAAAACTAACTGACAAGCCTCTTGTATAGTCATAAAATATCGAATGATATCTTTATGTGTCACCGTAACAGGTCCGCCATTTTTAATTTGTTCTCTAAAAAATGGAATTACAGAACCATTACTTCCTAAAACATTCCCAAAGCGAGTAGTTATAAATTTTGTAGTTACATCGGGTTGCCGCTGTAGTGCTTGTACGTACATTTCGGCAGCGCGTTTAGACGCCCCCATTACATTACTAGGTCGAACGGCTTTATCTGTTGAAATCATTATAAAACGCTGGCAACGGTACTTATGAGCCAAATCTGCAAGAACACGGGTGCCTAAGGTGTTGGTACAAATACCTTCACGCGGATGTTTTTCAATCATTGGTACGTGCTTATATGCCGCAGCATGGAAAACCACATCAAAAAGGAATTTTTTAAATATCCCTTGCATTCGACCTTTCAAGGTGATATCTGCCAAATAACATTGGTATTTTAAATCTGGGAAATTCTTCTTTAGGAAGACATCAATATTATGTAAAGCACTCTCTGCATTATCTAGAACAATTAGTTTCTTAGGTTTAAATACTGCAATCTGTCTTACCAGTTCACTTCCAATACTTCCTGCACCTCCAGTTACTAATATTGTTTTGTTGTATAAATCTTCTGAAATTAATTTAATATCTGTTTCTATTACGTTTCGTTCCAAAAGGTCCTCGATTTGCATTGGAGTAATCCGTAACTGCATATCGCTTGGTTTTTTCCATTGCTCGGGTAACGAAATATTATAAACCCCTAAGCCATTAGCGAAACAACATTCTGCTATTGTATTTTTTTCTGGAATTGTAAAAAGATTACTTACTAATAATACCCCATCGGCACCTAATTCATTATTATAATTACATATTTCTTCAGGCAAACTACCTTGAACGCTTATTACCGGAAGCCCCATAAGTTTAAACTTACCACGTTTTTCAGTAGAGTTTAAGAATGCAATTGGACGGTATTGCGAGCTCGAATCTGACATTAAAGCTTGAGTCAGTGCAATTGTTTGATCATCCACCCCCAATACGATTACACGTTTCTTTAAATTGCCAGATGCCGCTTTACGAAAGAAACGATAAACTTCTTTCACCGTAATTCTAAAAGCAGTTAACAATGTAAATGAAAAGAAGGCATATAATAAAAGACTTGTAGAAAGGAAGATTCTATATCCTACAAACATTTCAAAAAGCCTATTTCCTGTAATGGTTATAAAAAGAACACAGGCAGTTGCTAAAGCCAATCTATATACATCTGTAAAAGTACTATGCCTAATAATTCCTGAATAAGAGCGGAATAACATAAAACAAACAAGATGAAGTGATAATAAAATAAATGCTTTTTGAGGAAATGATAAAACATCGTAAAACTTTAATGGAGTATCACGTAAAATAAGCAACGTAATCGTATAAGAAAAAAGGCAAATGCACAGATCAATCAAAACTACAATCCATCGGGGCAAGTAACTTTGTTCTAATACAAATCGTCTAAAATGACTGTAAAGAACAATCAGTTTCTTCGGAATTTTATTTTTTCTATTCATACCTTAAGCATTAAGATAATTTACAACTATAGTCTGAATACGTGTGCGATCGCTATCGGTTAAATTACTTCCTGAAGGAAGGCAAAGTCCATTTTTAAATAACGACTCACTAGTACCATCTCCATAAAAAAGAGCATCCTTAAAAATAGGCTGTAAGTGCATTGGTTTCCACAAGGGTCTAGATTCAATATTATCAGCTAGGAAAGCTTCACGTAGCCCATCTGAATTTTTAGTTGTATTGTTTTCAGTGAATTTTATACAACTTAACCAATGATTACTATAAAAATCTGTTGAGGGTTCATCAAAAACTTGAATTAAACTTTCAGATGCAAAAAGTTTTTGATAAAATTGATTCATGTTACGGCGTAAATTTACATGTGTATCGAGCACTTCCATTTGCCCCCTACCAATACCAGCACAAACATTACTCAGTCTATAATTATAGCCTATCTGACTATGCTGATAATGCGGTGCTTCATCGCGCGCTTGCGTAGCCAAAAATATAGCTTTAGTTTTATGCTCCTGCTTTCTAGATACCAAAGCACCACCACCCGATGTAGTTATAATTTTATTACCATTAAATGAAAGAATAGAAATTGCTCCAAAAGTGCCACACTTTTGATTTTTGTAACTACTTCCTAATGCTTCTGCGCTATCTTCAATAACTGGAATGTCATATTTTTTTGAAATTGCTTCGATAGCTTCCACTTGATACGGCATTCCATATAAGTGAACGGCTACAATTGCTTTTGGCTTTTTTCCTTTTGCTAATCTATCTTTTATAGCAGCTTCCAAATGGTTCGGACATAAATTCCATGTTTCTGGTTCACTGTCAACAAATATTGGCGTAGCGCCCATATACAAGATAGGATTTGCAGAAGCAGAAAACGTTAAGCTTTGACATAAAACTTCGTCTCCTCGTTCCACATTCAATAAAATTAAAGCTAAATGAATAGCTGCAGTACCAGAACTTAACGCAGCTACATAACTCCCTGAAGACAAATAGTTTTCCAAACTTTCTTCAAAAGAAGATACATTTGGTCCCAAAGGTGCAATCCAATTGGTTTTAAAAGCTTCTCCTACATACTTCTCTTCAGTACCCCCCATATGAGGTGATGATAAATAAATTTTTTCTTTCATGAGTTAAATGGTATGCATAGAACCATTTTTGAATTTAATTCAAATCTTAAAATTTATTTTGAATACTTACATACTTAACCCTTTTGGTATTTATTTGGAATTGACTTAAGTATATAAAATTTCAATACAAAAATAGTAAATGGGGAGTTGACAAAGTTAAAAAAATATCTCATTACTCATATCTTTTATGTAGGAAATTATTACGAAAAGTGCTTTTTTTATCGTTTATGTGAATTTATTTTCGATAAAGTGAAGATTAAGTAAGAATTCGTCAATATTTAAAAACCACCTAAAACTATGGAAATGTGAAGTTTAAAAACTTTAATTACACATTTATTTATTTCTAAAAAATGCAATTATAATTTTTAAATCTTCTAAAAAAGATCTTGTGTAATAATACTGAAGGTTCATTTTAATTTTATCAGGGAAAATAATTTCGTCATTATACTTAAGTGGATCTTCTTGCTGTAATAATACATATTCTTCATTAAAATATTTAAAAGCAGCCCTACTAAAAAGCCCCGGTTTTAATTCCAAAATTTTTCTAGACTCCCCTGCTAGCTTGTCGTAATATCCAGGAATATCTGGACGAAATCCCACAAAGCTCATTTTTCCTAAAAATATATTTACTAGTTGCGGTAATTCATCCAACTTAGATTTTCGTAAAAACTTTCCATAATGAGAGATTTTTTTAGAATGCAACCCTATAGTTCGAATTTTATAAATTTTAAATGGTTTTCCGTATTGACCAATACGAATTTGTGTAAATATTCCTCTACCTGTATCTAAAAAAGCAATTAAAATTAACAATAGCAATAGCCAACCTAGTAGGATTAGTAATAGCAATGAGAGTAGTATTTCTAATATTCTTTTGATGGGGGATAATTTTTAGTGTTTATAAATTTCGTACACTGATATGTAATTCTTTAGCTTATGATAAAGCTGAAGAATTTAAGTACTCTCCTGTCTTCAGATATCTCAATTTTTAATCCGGGCTTCAATACTACTTATAGATACTATAGCTATTGGCATGTGCTATAAATATCGTTAATGGGTTGATTGTAATAATTATAACAAAACACAACTACAATACCACGTTTAATAATCTCTATTGCCTTACTGTGCTTTTTTAAGTAGAGAGACGATATAAAGGAAAAAAGCCACTGTCCGAATCATTCAACGCTTTTTTTATCACCAATTCTTGATATTTTTCTTTATCTACAACCATTTTCCATACTGAAAATTGATGGAAATTTTTCGAAAAAGCTGTTTTAAACCTAAAAAGCGAATCTGTATCTTCTCCTCCAACACCACCTCCCAGGTGTAAATATTTTAGACCTAATGAAGTACCCAATAGACGAGCTTCATCCAAAATTAATTTCATTGGAGCTTTTTGAATGAATTCTTGCTTTGTACCTGCTAAGTGGTATTGCATAATACCACCTACTATAGTAAAGATGGCTCCAGCAACAATTACTCCTTCGAATTTTGCTAAGAGAAGTTTGCTTTCAAAGTCTTTATTCTTTAGAAAGGAGTGAAAGTATTCATTACTAAAATAATACCCCTCAGAAGCTTCTAATTTATCCATTGTGGAATTATAAATTTCAATAAAAGCATCTATTTCAAATTTATCCTTAGGCTCCTCAACAGTATAACCAAAGCGTCTTAACTGGTTCAATTCAGATTTTAACGATTTTCTATAAATGCGACGTTGTTCATCAACAGGAATAGTTAAATCTATGGAAACGGTTTTGTTTAATTCAACCAAATCACCAAAGTCAATAAATATATTTTTTTGAGCAATTAAAGGGTGTAACCGTGAAAAGACGGAGATAATATTTTCTTGCTTAAAATAATTAAGCACCTCATTTTTAAAAAAAGTTAGAAAATCAAAATCAATAGCTTCTATGGGTTTATTAGCGATAGGGCCGCAATATCCATAAACCGAAGTTGCATCTAAATATTCAGAATCTTGGATATTTCGAATAATTAAAGGTAAGCTTATAAAATCTTCACCACTACTAACCAATAACATAATCGGAGTCCCATCCTTTTCTAGGCTATGGTAGAATTCAGTATGGTAAAAGTCAAATTCATGACTTTTTTTTAGGGTATCATTCCATTCGTTGGAATTAGCTTTAATAACTTGAAAGTTATACTTTATCAAAATAGTGATTAATTATGTTGATAATTGTTGTTATATCTTCTTTATTATAACGAAAATCAACGTGAATAAATAAAATTGTTTGTTCAAATTGTTTATTGGCCGCTATAAATTGGTTAGGCCATAAAACAATGGGAAATATATTATGATTTATTAAATAACTTTTAAAAGAATCTCTTATTTCTGAATCATTAAATTTTAATGTTAACGCAAAATCGGTATTGTCTTTACTAGACATTAATTCAAAGGAATCATTTTGTTGAAGTAATGATTTTGCTAGGGACAAGTTTTTTTTCTTTGCGTCAAAAATTTCTTGTACTAAAAGGGAATTAAGATAATCTTTTGCACTATTTGGAAGAGAAGAATAAGCAAAATTATGAGTAAAATTTTCCTCCGTTGAAGCGTATAGTTTTCTAAAAAAATCTTTATTCGCAAATGTCCCTTTTAAAAATTGATTTTTTAAATACATCGCAGAAAACCTAGCCATTGTCTCAGAATCTGCCTGCAAATTAGAGGGAGCTATCGCTACTGGTTTACTATTTCCAAAATAACAAAACCCACCTACTGGAATTGGTAAGGCTTTCCTTAATGATCCAAAACAATAGTCTGCTTTACTTTTTTTAAAAAATTCGATATTGTGTGTAAAATCTTCAATAATAATTGAATTTTTTAATTGGGAATAATCTATTTTATCTACTCCAAAATAATCCACTATTAAAACTGCAGTTTGTGCACTATCTTCCCAATTTTCTATGTTAAACTCAATTTCTTTAAATGGAGTAATTTCATAATATTCAATTGTTATGGAAAGGGGCTTGATGAAATTTATTACTTCATGACAATAATATGAAGGAATTGCGAGGGTATGCCATCCATTATTCTTTATTCCTGTTTCCAAAATAGCATATAGGGCTGCCCTTCCAGAATAGTATAAATTTAAATCATTCTCCGCAAAAAATGAATTAATAGTATTTACAGCCCTCCATTTTTCTGAATCAATATAATGAAAATCGGAACCATATTCTTTAATTTTCATACAGCTATATTTATTTATTTTGATTTGAAAACGTTACTCGGGATTTTGGATATAATCTTCTTTCAAAATATACATTAGGCATTGATTGTGAAATTTTCCAGCTTTAAATAGACTTTGAGGTAAAATACCAATTTTTTTAAACCCCAATTTTTCCCCTAATTTGATAGATGCAGTATGTTCTTCCAACCAAAAAGCCCAAAATAAATTAACGTTTAATTCTTCAAAAACAAACTTTAACATCAATGTTGCTGCTTCTGTAGCAATTCCTTTTCCCCAATAATTTTTATTGCCGATTAATAATCCACCCCAAACAGCTTTTCTATTTTGATGATCAATATCATTAATACTCAAATATCCAATCATTTCCTGGGTTTCATTTAGACATATAGCCAAATAATAATCTTTCGTATTAAATATTTTATTTTCTGTCCACTTATCTACATAATCTTTTGAAGCAAAATAAGAATTCCCACCAGTTAGTGACAAAACTTCTTGGTCGCATAACCAAGGATAAATGATTTCACTATCTGTTTTATTGAACGCTCTAAGAAATACTCTCATAATATTATTTTAATTAAAGTTTAATTAATTTTAAAAAACGCTGAGATTGAACTTTAAAATTCATTAAATTTTAAATCATCAACATCTTTAATATCCTGTCCATTTATCATCCCATCAGATTTAAAAACTTTCTTGATAGTCATAACAAATATCTTAACATCAAGTTTAAAAGACAAATTATCAACATACCAAACATCATATTCAAACCGCTTGCTAAATTTTGCAATATTTCTTCCATTTACTTGTGCCCACCCAGTAATCCCTGGTTTTACATTATGCCGTCTACTTTGAAACTCAGAATAAAGGGGGAGATAATGAACTAATAATGGTCTTGGTCCAATTAGACTCATATCTCCTTTTAACACATTCAGCAATTGAGGAATTTCGTCAAGTGATGTTTTACGAACCAAAGCACCAATGGGAGTTAGTCTTTCAGCATCCGAAAGCAAATTTCCGTGCACATCTTTCTTATCGTTCATCGATTTGAACTTGATAATTTTAAATATTTTTCCTTTTTTACCAGGGCGTTCTTGAAAAAAGAAAGGTTTTCCTTGATTTGACAAGGCAAGGCTTATCATCACAATTATAAAGATAGGAGATACTATAATTAAGCCCAGAAGAGAGCAAGAAAAATCGAAAAAGGGTTTAATTATCTTTTGGTAAATCAAGGCTTTTGGTTTTATATACGAAAATAAGGATAAAGGTTGGCTTTACAAATTTAGAATATTTCAATTTAATTTTTCCGAAGAAAAGATTTATATTCTAATAATAACGCCTCCCAAATTTGTTGCCTTTGAAAGCGACTTGTTATTTGTACTCTAGCATTATTTTTTAATTCTCGATATAGGTTTGTGTCCTCCAGTATGGTGCGCATTGCTTCTTCTAATGCTTTAGTACTTTTGGAAGGTATAAGTATTCCATTTACATCAGGAATTATTATTTCGTTACATCCATTAATATCCGATACAATTGAGGGTAAGCCCATTGCTCCCGCCTGCATTACCACATTAGGAAAGCCTTCACGGTAACTAGGAAAGACCAAGGCATCTGCTATGGCAAAGTATGGCCGGACATCCCTTTGAAAACCGACAGAAACAATATTTGGGTTAGCCTGAATCGCTAGCAATGTTTCAGCTTTTAATGGGTCTAATTCAGTTTCAAATGGTCCTACTAATACTAATTTTGAGAGGTTTGAAGTAGGTCGTGAGTTTAAATTTTGAAATGCAGATATCAATTCATTGATACCTTTATCTCCTACAAGTCTACCTACAAAAACATATACAAAATCATCTTGTGAAATAGCAAGCTCTTGACGAAGAGAGTTTCTCATAGAAACAAAGGGCGTAGGATCAAAATATTGCGTATCAATCCCATTACTACTTCCTTCTCCAATTATTTTGAGTTTAGTTGGTTTGGCTAAATTCTCAGAAATTATAAAATCAAAAAGCCCTTTGGAATTTGGATAAACTTTCGTGGCATAGCTGTATGTAAGCTTTTCTATTAAGTTAAGCAGTACTCTCTTAGGGCCTGTCGCCTCCATAAGAGGCAAGCCAGCAACTGTATGCAGTCGATGTGGTACGTTAGCCATCCAAGCTGCCATCATCCCTACAATCCCAGCTTTAGGAGTGTGGGTATGAACAATGAAAGGTTTTTCCTTATTAAAAAATTTATAAAGTTTATAAACCGCTTTAAGGTCGGAAAGTGGCGTTATCTTCCGAGTCATTTCCACGTGATGGGTTGTATATCCTTTAGACTTCCCTAAAGCTGTTAAAGTATTGTTATCAGATGAAATAGCACAGACCTCAAAATAATTTTGCATATACTCAATCTGTCCTTCAAGAAGTATATCAAGAGAAGCAGGGACAGTGGTAATACGAATGAGTTTTTTTTTCTTCACAAAATTCTTATTAAATACAATAAATTAAACATTAAAATTATATTGATAATTTAAAGTGTATGGATCACTAAAAACCTTTTTTATATAAAATTTAATTAGCAGTCTTTATTTTAATATAAGCCCCTTGTTTTCTAAGTCGATTTCCAAGATAACCTCCTTTGATTAAGAATTCATTTCGTTTAATCTTATCATCAAGGTCAATAAAGTTAACTTCAATTTCTTTGGAAATTAATTGAATGGTCTTCAGCGGGTCAGCAATCAAGTCCTCATAACTAAGCTTGCAGTACTTATTTTTATTTTTTATATAATATAAACTCGTAAGTAAATCGATTAAAAACTTAGAAATAAGAGTTCTAAATGCAAAAACATAATTTTTTTTTATAGGTGCATTATTGGAGGTAAGAGATTTATTTGAGCCTTTTAATGCAGATAGCCATACTTTTTTATAAGATGCCTTTAGAAATATAATTCTGACATCAAAACCAGATTTAGCTAAATGATACGGTCTTAAAAAAGTATGCCAAGTTGTTTTTGAAGAATCTATAAAGTATTCTACTTCCTGCTTCTCTTTTATGTTCTTGAGAAAATGATTCCAAAAAGAACCATATTTCGAACTGTAATCATGGAATAGCTTATCGGACATTTCTATTTTCTTAATTTCAGAATCAGAAAGATTGAGTTCGGCACAGGTCCGAAAAAAAATATCGGCGTAAAAGGGATCGGTAACTTTAATTTTTTCATTAAATATATTACTTATTTCCCCTAAGGTAAATCCGTCTTTTGCGTTTGAAAGAATGATATCCAAAAGTGTTGAACCACTTCGCCCATAGCCTGCTATATATAGTATCATTTTTTCCAAAACTGTATTAAACTTTGTACTATCTCATCTGCATATATATACTTTCCAATAGCCAAAGGATCAAAACGCTGATATTCTATATGATTGAGAAGGGTATCTAAGTCCCCTTTTTCAGGGTCAAATAAAACACCACAATCATTTTCTTTAATAAACATATTGTCGGGACAATCAACCACTATAGCGTTTAACCCATACGCTAAATATTGTGCTATTTTTTGGGAATAAGAAGCTTTGCCAAATTCAGTCTGAACATAGGTTAAATCTATACCAAATTTATAATTTGGTAAAATTTTTATTATTTCATTATATGCTACTTTGCCATGAAAATTAATGTTTTCGTATTTCTTGGAATATTCAATAGTTAGATCTTCCAATTCACCAAACCCAAAAATATCTATACTTTTATTAGATTTAGAAAATGATTCCAATAAATAAGGTGTATTTCTAGCATTACTTAATCTTCCTATATAGATATAATCTTTTCTTTTAGATAGTTCTATCCTGTTTACCTCAATTTTTGGGGTGCCATTTTTAGCTATGTGAATATTATTTAGCTTATAATATTTTTGAACATACTGCTTAGTCATATACGAAGGAGTATCGCATCCATCTATCAAACTTTTTCTTACAAATAGCGATCTTATAACACCTACAATTTTTAGTTGTACGTTTTGTTTTTGAGAGGAGCTTAAGAAAGTTAAGTGTTTTAAAAACACTCTTTTCTTTAATATTTTCTTTACATAAAGAATATCTAATGGAAAAAATCCCAATCTAAATATAACTATAGCTATATCATTTTCTTTAACAATTCGTTTTATATCACCAATTTGTTGGTAAATATAATATAAGTACATAAAAGGATTTTTCTTACTTATAGTACAACTAGTACTATGTAGGTTTTTATAAGCAGTTGTATTTGATAATATAGTAGTATTGGCAGGTTTTGGTATCAATACATTAACCTCATTAGCTAGCAGTGTATTTACAAAATTTCTTTCATTAATTCCAGAACCATCGTCGATAGAAATATCTTGTCCTGGTATATATAATATTTGTTTGTTTTTCATAATTAGTAACGGAGCTTATATAAGCTTGTTGAGTTAATGATACGCTTATTGTTTTTATGTATGATTATATATTATTTAATTTTTTCCTAAAAGAACCACTACTATATTCAACAGCAGTAATGCAAGCAAGCATAAGCCAAATCACTTTTAAATCAATTGCCCCTCCAGATTTAAAAACAATTAATAATGCAGCAGCAAGAATCATCATATTCGTAGCGTCACCGTTTATTCTTAAATTAAACCAACTGTTTTTAAAAACTTTTGTATAGAAAATTAATAAAATAACCAATCCAATTGTACCACCAACAGCCCAAACAAATAAAAACAAATTATGGGAGTCTTTAGGCACACCATATATCTGAGCCATTTTAAAACCATAGCCTCCATGTCCTACTCCAAAAATTAGATTTTCTTGTATTATATTAAATACATCTTCCCATATTTCAATCCTACCTCCTGCTTCTCCGCTATTTAAACTACTTGCTAGTCTTTTCTGAAGAAGGTCAAAATTACTCATGAAATTATTGATAAGAACCCCAGAAACCACTCCTATTATTATAAATAAAATTTTCTGAAAAGCCTTGCTCTTTTTTAACATAAAAAAAACACCTAATCCTAAGAAAACAAGAATAAAAGAACCTCGCGATCCACTAAAACCAATAATTGATAAGAGACTGGGTATAGTTATTAATAACAAATACCTCAGTTTATTGCTATTTTTCCCTGAAAAAACAATCGAAAAAACTAATAAAACTGCAATAGCTGCTAAATCGCCAATTCTATTGGGATTCATTCCCATAAAATATATTCGAGTGTTATCTATATCATTAATAAGGTCTCCTTTATTATCTTCTATTCCTATTCCAAAAGAGAGTAATATTGAGATGAAAACAATTCCTGAAATAAAAGATAAAAAAACATAATTTCGAACTTTGGGATTATTCATTACATCATTAAACACTAGCCAAAATAGGATTATAACCTGTAAAACTCCCAGAAATAAAAATATGTCTTCACCAATCAAAGATGAACTTATTAAAGTAACAAAGGTTAACCAAAACCATAAAATTAAACTGCTATAAACCAATAGCTTATTTTGTTTGGTTATGGCAAAATTTCTTTTAATATCAAAAAAAGAGAAGAAAGCATATAACAGTCCTGCAAACTTTGTTATTGTAAAAATATTACGAAAACCAAAAGGATCCCAATATTCTATTCCCAATGAGAATACAAATAAGCAAAGACTAATAATCTTTATTTTATATGCCAAATTTTTCTTCATGATAAATCAATCATCAGATTTGTTTTTTTAAAAAATTTAAAATACCCGTTGCTCTAATTTCTAATGATGAGGATTTTGCAGTTTTTAATGCCGCTATTCTTTTTTTCTCTATTAATTTTTTATCAGTATATAATGTTTGAATAGCCTTTCTTATTTCCGTTATATTTTCAGGGTGGCATAGTATACCATTATCTTGACTTACTTGTTCGTTGATAGCTTCAATATTGGAGCTCACAATCGGCAACCCACAAGCCATAGCTTCTACCACCGCATTACAAGACCCTTCGTTTGTAGTAGGTAAAACAAAAACATCACTCGCACTCAAAAGCTCTCCTACTTGTTTATGGGTAACCTTTCCTTTAAATAATACTTTTTCTCCAATAGGTTCTTGTTTGCCACTTCCAATAAATACCGCTCCGATATCATCATTTAACCCATTGATTGCTTCCAATACACGTAATGGTCCTTTACGTTCTATAAAATGACCCGTAAAAGCGACAATAAACTTATCGTGTGGGAGCTTGTATTTTTTTCTCATTTCAAATTTATCCCGAGGATAAAAGACTTCATGATTTACCGTATTAGGAAATACTTGTATTTTATCATGTGGCACACACAATTCTTCTACACAATAGTTTTTATTCTTATGGGAAACACTTATAATACCTGAAAATTGATTAATAAGCTTTCGCATATTTTTTTTCCCAAAGATACTTTCATGTTTTTCCATAGATGATTCTCCTAAAGCGACAACGGCTGGGACATTAAAATGTTTTGCTGCCATAATCGCTGCGGGACCAGATCGGTATAAAAAATGCGAATAAATAATATCAGGTTTAAAATCTAAGTTTTTAAGTGTTTTATAAACTGCTTTTTTATGGGGAATTGTATTAAATCTTCCTAAGGAGTATTTTCCTATTCTAATTCGGTTTGGAAAATCAAAATATTTTGGGCGATAAACTGTTGCCGCTTCATAGCCGTATTCCTGATCACCTGGTTGCTTAACATATTCTTTATTTTTATCCCGCCAATTTTCAGGAGAAACTACTACAATTGTACACCCTAAGTTTGCTAATGATTGCATTAATCGATAAACAAAAATAGAACGACTATTATGGTGATTATTTGGATAACTACTAATTAGAAGAATCTTCATAGAACTAAATTAAACTCTTTACTTACAATTTCTTTATTTTTTTCTTTTTGAATGATATAACTAAATCATTGATAAACGTACCAAAAAACTTGGGTTTTGTAAGAACTAATCCTCCTACAGAGATAACCATTAAAATTGAAAAAACAGAAAAAGTTATTAAATAATTTATAGTAAAGTACTGAACAGTAAAATGATAAAGTAAAAGAAGTATTCCTACCAAAAAAGTCAGTCTTAATGATTCTCTTAACGATACATAAAAAATTTCTTTAAATGTCTTTTTAAAGATTTTTTTAATTAAGTGAATCATTAGAAGGTAATTAAAAATATAACTTCCAGTTACAGCAATGGCAGCCCCTATAATCCCATAGTAATATCCTAATATAAATGTAGACGATAATAATACTACAATATAAATACACTTTCTAACTACATTTTTATAAATTAAGCCTTTAGCTCTAATCGCAGAATCTGCCATTCGATTGGATATCGCAAATGGCAAAACTAAAAACATAATTTGCAAGGGAATTACGGCCTCTGTCCACTTGTCTCCCAACATAATATTAACAATTTCGTTACTAAAGTAAACAAGATAAAGGGTCAATGGAAATAAAATGGAGTTACTGATTCCTAACCCATAATAGAACACTTTAAAAAGCCTTTCTTTCTCATCTTGAATTTGAGACATAATAGGAAACATTACTTTATTTAATATATCTCCTAAATGCTTACTAGGTAAAGATTTAATCTGAGAACTTCTTTCAAAAACCCCTAATGTACTCACCGGAAGTGTTTTTGCTAAAAGTAAATTAACTCCTCCATTACTTAAATAAGTACTAAATTTTAATAAAATCATACCAGAACCAAATCCAAACAATTCTTTCCACTCTTTAAAATAAAAACCATATTTAATTTTAATAGGTGCAAAATAAAAATATCCTATTGTTTTTAATAGAGTAACGGTTAATGAAGCAAAAACCAAAGACCAAACACCATATCCATAAAACCCCATTATAACACCTATAGTATAACCGACAAATATTGAAATTAACGCAACTATTGATGTATAACGGAAGTTGAAGGTCTTATATAATAAGTTTAAAGACACACTACTAAGTGATAAGAAAATAAAACTTATAGCACTGACTCGTAAAAGATTAGGTAGTTGTGCATTGTTAAAAAAATGAGCAATCTGTTCTGCTCCAAGTAAAAAAGTTAGAAAAAATATGGAACCTAATAAAAAACCTCCTTGAAGTGCTGCATTTTTATGTTTATTTGTAATTCCTTGTTTTTGAATCAATGCCGCCCCCATTCCTCCGTCTGTAATAATACTACCTATATTCAATATTGCATTGACAATAGCCATCAAACCAAAATCAGCTTTATCGAGAAATCTTGCCATAAAGATTATATACAAAAACTGGCAAAGAATCATACCGCCAGTTTCGAGTGCACTCCATAAACCACCATTTTTAATTTGTTTAAAAACACTCATATCCTATCGAAAAAATTACCAACTATATGAAATAAAAAGTTCTTTTTTGATTCGATTACCCAAGAATCATCATATTGAATTTTTCTTTTTTTAGAACGGTTTGGTGTTCCGGCAATTGCATGTTCGTCTCTTTGTTCCATATACTCAGGAACTTTTATCTTTTCTAAATTAAATTTTTGAGTAATTTGATTTATAGTTTCTTGAGGATAACGAGCCAATTCTTCATATTTAATAAAAATTTTATCCTTATCATCAACGTGTTTTAAAACAGATTTTTGACGGAAAGTTTTTAATTTAGAAAGAATTAAAATTTTAAACTTATTGATTTTTTTCTTTTCTCGTTTAATCGACCATTTCAATTTTGATGATGTTACCGCTCGAATATCTCTTTTGATATATACAACTTTTATATCAAAATCTATTTGTTTATACAAAGCTAATAACTGCGACTCATCTTTAGAAGAGTCAACTATAATTTCACATTCATCTAAATCAAATACAGTTGTATAAACATCGTTTAATAATTTAACAATTTCTTTGTTTTTATTAAAATCAGTAATATTGACACGTGTATGAAAAGTATTAAATGTCTTTATAATTTTTGTGTCTGTAATTTTTGAGTGTCCTTTCTCTTTTAACAAATCAAGCACATTTTTCCAATATTCACAATCTTGAAAATCTTTTCCACATGAACACTTCCAGTTCGTTGACTCTCCAACAGACCATTTATTTAAGTAACTACCCAAATAACATAATTCACCAACAGACTTTATATGATTGGCAGAGGAAAAAATATTTTCAAGTAAAGTAGAGCCAGATCTAACATCAGACAGTATATAAAGAATCTTCATTTTTTTCATATTAAATAAAATAACTACCAATTAAAGTCTTTGCCTAATAATTCATATAATTCCTTATTAGACTCATTAAAATAGTTTTTTAAATAATTTTTCACTTCATCATTTACATTCTCAGCTTTATACTTACCTGTATTCTTAGGGGTTAAATTTTTAAATTCATATTGATCATCCACTTCCACAAAGCTCAAAATTTTCTTTAAAACTTCTTGGGGTTTCTGAAAAAATTGGTCACTTTCAAGAATGAGTATATTGCTTTTTGGGAAAAGCATAAAATATCTTTCAATTTGTTCTGCATACTTTCCTCTAGCTTTATATGAATATTTAATAAACTCTTTACTTTTATAGTCTTTAGACTCAAGTGCTGTTTTCATTCTTTCCTCCTCCATTTGCATTGCTTTCACAATAGGAGAATTATCCCATTCTTCTTTTTTATTTTCATGATGATACTGTGAGATTGCTCGCTCTACAGGATCTCTAAGCAGTATTATTATCTTTACATTAGGTAATAACTCTTTAATTCTTTTTGGAGCCAAAGGATTAAAAAGATATAACGGAGAAGCTTCAAAAGTTTTAATTTTCTTAGATTTTGGTTTTAATGGAAAATTAGATCTATACCATTTTTCACCTTTTTTATAAGTATCAACCTTAGGATTTAACCCTCCATCAAAATAATGAACCTCCTTTTTATAGGGTGAAACAATTTGAGGATGTTGAGATAGGTAATAAAATAAACTTGTCGTTCCTGCTTTTTGAGCTCCAACAATTAAAAAATCTGGAAGAGATCTTCTCTTCCATGTTAAAGACCTGTATTCTGAAATTATTTTTTTTATTATTTTTTTTAAAAACATTCGTTAAATGAATTAAGTTTGATTATAAATATTACTTTCAAGCTACCTCACAATTGTTTATACTTCAACTAAAATATAGTTTCAGTCAGGTTTTTTTTAATAAAACATTTTATACCAACTCACAAAACTACGTATTCCGTCTTGGATCGAAGTGGTTGGTTCGTAGTTGAAATCTTTTGACAATGCTGAAGTATCTGCCCAAGTTTGCATAACATCACCAGGTTGCATTGAAATCATATTTTTTTGAGCCACTTTACCAGTTTCTTTTTCTATAGCTTCTATAAAATCTAATAGTTTAACTGGTTTGCTGTTGCCTATATTATATATTGAATGGGTTGGTTTTTCGTCCCGTTTGGTAAGCATAGTAGCAACCACTCCGTTAATAATATCATCAATATAGGTGAAATCTCTTGACAGATTGCCCTCATTAAAAACCTTAATAGGTTTATCATTTAAAATAGCATCGGTAAATAGAAACATTGCCATATCTGGTCTTCCCCAAGGCCCATAAACTGTAAAAAAACGAAGGCCTATTGTTGCTATGCCAAACAAATGGCTATAGGTATACGCCATTAATTCATTACTTTTTTTTGTAGCCGCATACATGCTAATAGGATGATCTACATTATCTTCAACAGAAAACGGTATTTTATCGTTCATGCCATATACACTAGAACTACTGGCATAAACGAGTTTTTCAACCTTGGCGTGCCGAACGCATTCTAACAAGTTTACAAAACCTACTATATTACTTTCAACGTATTTCATTGGTTGCTCAATGCTGTAGCGAACACCAGCTTGGGCTGCAAGGTTACATACCATGCTGAATGTATTGTTTTCAAAAAGTAGAGGAAGATTGTTTTGATCTTCTAAATTCATCTGTATAAAAATGAACTGCTCATGGTGCAGTTCACTCACCACATTCTTATTGTATTTAATACGGCTTTCTGCAATCCCTAAATTTTTAAGACGAGCAAATTTTAAATTAGTATCATAATAATCATTAATATTATCTAATCCCACAACAGTATGCCCCAAAGAAAGTAGCTTCTCACATAAATGATAGCCTATAAACCCCGCCGCTCCTGTAACTAATATTTTCATACCAATTAATTATTATTTCCTATTCCTATTGCTGAATGTTGAAAGCCAATACTTGTCATCATATCACCGTCCAAAATCTTTCTCCCGTCAAAAACAAAAGCAGGCTTAACAGCAGCGTTATATATTTTTTGCCAATCGTATGCTTTAAATTCATCCCACTCTGTTAACACAGCAATGGCATGCGCATTATTACAAGCACTATAAGGATCCGTAACTACTTTTACTAATCTTCTATTTTCTGCTGAACTTCTGGTATTTAAATAATCTAAATCTGCATAAATTCTTTCTTCATCTACCTTAGGGTCGTATATAGTAATCTCTGCTTCTTCATTTAGCAAGGCATCAGCTACATAAATTGCAGCAGACTCACGAGTATCATTGGTGTCTTTCTTAAATGCCCAGCCTAAGAATGCTATCTTTTTTCCTGAGACGGTATTATATAGCTTAGTAACAATGTTTTCGGCAAATCTATTTTTTTGATGATCATTCATAATGATCACTTGTTCCCAATAATCAGCAACTTCATTCAAACCATACGATTTAGCGATATACACAAGATTTAATATATCTTTCTGAAAACATGAGCCTCCAAAACCTACTGAAGCTTTTAAGAATTTTGGTCCTATTCTACTATCCATTCCAATCGCTTTGCTAACCTCACTTACATCAGCTCCTGTTACCTCACATAACTCTGAAATAGCATTGATTGAAGAAACCCGTTGTGCAAGAAATGCATTTGCAACTAATTTTGAAAGTTCTGATGACCACACATTTGTTGTAAGGATTTGGTTTTGTGGAATCCACGAAGCATAAATTTGCACCAAGGCAGCTATTGTTTCTTTTCCTTCTTCACTTTCTTCTCCTCCAATTAAAACACGATCAGGATTTAATAAATCTTCAACCGCAGTACCTTCCGCTAAGAATTCTGGATTAGAAAGAATTTGGAATTTAACGCCATTACCTGTATTATCTAAAATATCCTTTATGGCCTGTGCTGTTCTAACAGGTAGTGTAGATTTTTCTACTACTATTTTATCTGAAGTGGCAACTTTTGCAATTTGTCTAGCAGATAATTCAATATATTTTAAATCTGCAGCCATTCCTTTTCCTTTTCCGTAGGTCTTGGTAGGAGTATTGACAGAGATAAATATCATTTCTGAATCTTCAATTGCTTTTTCTACTTCCGTACTAAAAAATAAATTGCGGCCTCTTGCTTCTTGAACGACTTCTTTTAAACCAGGTTCGTAAATTGGTAACTTAGTTAAATCTGGATCATTCCAGGCCGCAATCCGACTTTCATTAACATCAACTACCGTGACTTTTATATTTGGGTTTTTTAGTGCAAGTACTGACATTGTTGGTCCACCAACGTATCCAGCTCCAATACAACAAATATTTTTTATTTTCATTTTAAAAAAGTATAAAATTGAATTGTTTCAATTACACTATCATTCCTGCCGCAACAGTCTCATTGGTATTATCATCTATCAAAATTATACTTCCAGTTGTACGATTAGTACCATAGGAATCTATCATTAATGGCTTGGTGGTTCTAATGGTTACCCGCCCTATTTCGTTCATCTCAAAAGTGTCTTCGTCTTTAATACGATCGTATGTATTGATATCCACCTTGTACAAAACGCTTTTAATCATAGCTTTTTGCAAATTTTCTGTATGGCAAATAGTATATTTTGCTCTTGGTTGAGAAGGTTTATTACTCATCCAACACAACATAACATCAAACTCCTGTGATGTTTCTGGCTTATTATTAGTTCTAACAATCATATCGCCTCTACTTATATCTATGTCATCTTCCAAAGTTATGGAGACAGACATTGGTACATAAGCTTCATCGTATTGCTTTTCAAAGCCATCAATACTTTTTATCTTTGAGGTAAAACCAGAGGGAAGTGCTATTATTTCATCCCCTACTCTAAAAACACCACTTGCTATTCTACCTGCATAACCTCGATAGTCTATAAAACCTTCTCTTTGTGGACGAAGGACTGTTTGAACTGGAAAACGGGCGTCAATTTTGTTAAGGTCATTCGTAATGTGCAGCGTTTCCAAGGTGTATAATAAAGCGGCGCCTTTATACCACTTCATGTTTTCAGATCGATTAACAACATTATCGCCGTAAAGTGCACTTATAGGAATGTAAGTGATGTCTTTAGTAACAAGCTTTGAGGACAACTCTTCATATTGACTCACAATATCATTATAAACTGCTTCGTCATAGTTTACGAGGTCCATTTTGTTTATACATACTATTAAATGTGGTATTTGCAAAAGCGAAGCAATAAAGGAATGCCTTTTAGTTTGCTCAATAACTCCATGTCGCGCATCGACTAAAATAATAGCGGCATTAGCAGTGGAAGCCCCCGTTATCATATTTCGAGTATATTGAATATGCCCTGGGGTATCCGCTATAATAAATTTCCTTTTTGGAGTTGTAAAATACCTATATGCCACATCAATGGTAATCCCTTGCTCACGCTCCTCTTTTAAACCATCTGTAAACATTGCAAGGTCAATATTATCGTGCCCTTTTTTCTTACTTGTATTTTCTACAGCAGTCAATTGATCTTCAAATATTGATTTTGAGTCGTAAAGCAGTCTTCCTATTAATGTGCTTTTACCGTCATCAACACTCCCAGCTGTGGTAAATCGTAATAATTGATTGTTATCTACTATCATTTATTCTGAATTTATAATTTTTTGTTTAGTTAAGAAATCCTAAAAATAACCTTGTTTTTTTCTATCCTCCATTGCCGTTTCAGAGCGTTTATCGTCTGAACGATTTCCTCTCTCCGTCATTCTCATAGCAGAAACTTCTTCCGCAATTTTTTCTAATGTATCTGCATCAGATTCTATTCCCCCAGTAATAGTAATATCTCCAAGGGTTCTAAAACGGATTTTTTTGGTTTCAATTTTTTCGTTTTCCTCTAATTTTAAATGTTCTGAAACAGGAATCCAAGTATCGCTACGCCATACTACTTGGCGTTGGTGCGCTAAATACAATGATGGTATTTGAATATTTTCACGTTTTATGTAATTCCAAACGTCCATTTCGGTCCAATTACTTATTGGAAAAGCACGGAAATGCTCCCCTTCAAAATATTTTCCGTTAAGTAAGTTCCATAGTTCGGGACGTTGATTTTTAGGATCCCATTGCCCGAAATCATCTCGGTGTGAAAAGAAGCGTTCCTTGGCCCGAGCTTTTTCTTCATCGCGTCTTCCACCACCAATAGCACAGTCTACTTTATTACTTTCTAAGGCATCAAGCAAAGTTGTAATTTGAAGCGCGTTGCGAGTAGCGTTTTTTCCTTTTTCTTCAGCAACCCTACCTGAGTCAATGGATTCTTGAACAGAACCCACGATAAGGGGTACGCCTAATTCTTTAATTAAATCATCACGGAACTGAATAGTTTCTGGAAAGTTATGCCCCGTATCTACATGCATTAAAGGAAAAGGAATCTTGGCTGGGTAAAACGCTTTCCGTGCTAAATGCGTTATAAGGATTGAATCTTTACCTCCTGAAAATAGAATTACAGGATTTTGAAATTGCGCCCATACTTCCCGAAGGATATAGATTGCTTCTGATTCCAATTCGTCTAAATAATTTAAATAATACTTACTCATTTTTTTTGTATTTTTCCAAGTATTTGTTTTATAATCAAATCTACAATAGCTTCCAAATCTAATTGGGTAGTGTCCACTTCAATATCTGGGGCCAAAGGTAACTCATAGGGGGCATTAACGCCAGTAAAATTTGTGATTTCACCCGTTCTAGCCTTTTTATACAGCCCTTTTACATCTCGTTTTTCGCATTCTTCAATTGGCGTATTAACAAAGACTTCCACAAAATTTGTATAACCAGCAATTTTTTTAACTCTTTCGCGATCTTCACGGTATGGGGAAACGAAAGAGGCTAGGACCACCAAACCGGCATCCATCATGAGATTAGCAACTTCCCCTATTCTACGTATGTTCTCAGACCTGTCTTCTTGTGAAAAAGTTAGGTTGGAGCAGATTCCTTTACGAACATTGTCTCCATCTAATAAATAAGTATGAATACCTTTATTGAATAGGGCTTGCTCTACCGCATTAGCAATGGTAGATTTTCCAGATCCCGAAAGGCCCGTAAACCAAATTAAAAGTGAACCATGTTTTTTATGGTTATTCCGGTTTTCTTTATTAATTGTAAAATCGTATTTATGTATGTTTTTTTCCATAAAATCACATCAATTTTTTAAACCATAATTTAGTCTATACCACACCCGTTCATGTAAGTAGTATAGAACCATTTTAGTTAAGAGTTCAGACATTCCAATTTTAAGGCCCGATAATGGATTTCCTGTTATCAACCAACCTAACAACATTGTATCTAACGTTCCAACACCTCTCCACGTAATAGTTTTTGCTATGTGCCTCACTCTACTTTCTCTAATGATACCAGCCTTTGTTAAGTTAATTTTAAACCAGACACGTTCATGGAAATAATACAATATCATTTTTGTTAGCACCTCTGCTAATCCAATTTTCAAGCCCGTCCAGGGATTACCAGTTATAAACCAAGATATCAATATAGTATCTATAGTCCCTACTAATCGCCAAGTTATAGCTTTTGCAATATGTCTTTTTTGGGATTTTCCTAACATTAGCTTTTAACCAAAAAATAGTTATTTAATAAATTTTCTTTATTATAAACCAAAGGTTTGTTAGTAGATTGATCTATAACTTGCAAACCTACCGCTCTACAAATTGCATCTCCTGCAGCAGTATCCCATTCCATCGTCGGTGCAAAACGTGGATAAATATTTGCTAAACCTTCTGCAACCAAACAAAATTTTAAGGAACTCCCCTTACTTACAATTTCTACCTTATTGTTTTTTTCAATATCGTCTATAAAATTTTTAGTATCCTCATTGAGATGGGATCTACTACCCACAATCTTTATTATATCATTATCGATCTGAGGCTTTATTGCGATCGCTTTTTGAAAGATTGCGTCAATTTCTATATTTTCAGACTCAAGGATAATTTTTTTGGAGCTTGTAGCATCTTCTGTCGTAAAATAAAGCGTTTTAGTTACGGGAACATAGATAACACCTAGTATAGGAACACCATTTTTAACAAGCGCTATATTAACTGTAAATTCTCCATTTCGTTTAATAAATTCTTTAGTACCATCTAAAGGATCGACCACCCAGCATTGACTCCAATCTTTCCGTTGCTCATAGTCTAATTGTTTATTTTCCTCACTAATAATTGGAATTTTTGTAGGTAGTAAATATCGGTTTATAATATCGTTAGCATTCTTATCAGCTTGAGTCAGTGGCGACTCATCTCCTTTAACTTCAACTTGGAAGTTCGTGCCATAGACTTTTAGTATTTCAATTCCTGCTTCTATTGCTGCCTTTATGGCAATGCTTAAATTGTTTCTCATAAATATTTTTAATCCTTTGGTATTTGAATTTTATAATAATTTTTTTTCAATATACTTTTGGTTACCACCTCACAAAATTTCATCTTAGTGAAGCCTTTCTTTGTGAATGTAAATTTTTTACAACTATGTCCTTAAATAATTTTATCTTCTCAAATTTCAAATCAATACGCTAAAGTATAGAAAATTACATACTCTTTGTTTTAGCTGTTTCTAACGCCACAATAATCTAAAACAACCTGCTCAGCTGAAAATTCTAATTCTTTAAACTCATTATGTGCCACCAACAGTGCAATTATATCAGCTTTTTCTACGGCTTCATTATAATCCGTAATTTTAAACACTTGATGATCTACAATATTTGGTTCTACAATAAAATAGGTTTCATCCTGTGATTCCTGTATAACCTTTTGGACTATATATTTTGCAGGAGATTCACGTAAATCATCAATATTGGGTTTAAAAGCTAGCCCCATTAATGCAATGGCAGGAGGGCGTCCATGTTCTAACTGAAAAGCATGACGTGCTTTTTTAATTTGTTCTGCCACCCAAAAGCTTTTATAATTATTTATTTCTCTTGCTTTCCCAATAATTTGTGATTCTAAAGGAAAATCGGATGTAATAAAATAAGGATCTACAGCTATACAATGGCCACCAACTCCACAACCAGGCTGTAAGATATTTACACGAGGGTGTTTGTTTGCCAACCGGATTAACTCCCAAACATTTATACCTGCTTTATCACAAATTAAAGAGAGTTCATTTGCAAAAGCTATTTGCACATCGCGACTTGAATTTTCTGTAAGCTTACACATCTCCGCTGTACGTGCGTTCGTAGCGTGTAATTCTCCTTTAACGAATTGTTTATAAAATGTAATTGCTTTTTCAGTACTTGCAGCATCAACCCCACCTATTACCCTATCATTATAAACCAACTCGTGCATAACATTGCCCGGCAGTACTCTTTCAGGGCAATATGCTAAATGAATTTTGCCTTTAAGCTCTTGGCGCTCTTTAAAAATAAGCTCCATCATTTTTTCAGTCGTTCCAATCGGGGACGTAGATTCTATAATATATAAGTCATCCTCTTTTAATAACGGAATTATAGCTTTTGTCGCTGCCTCAACATATGAAATATCTGGTTCATGATTACCCTTAAATGGGGTTGGAACAACTACTAAATAGGTATTTGCTTTAACCGGTTTTACATCGGCAATTAAATGCCCAGATTTTACCGCCGAAGCTACAGCTTCTTCCAAATCCATTTCAATAATATGAATTTTGCCCTGGTTTATGGTTTTAACAACTTCTTCATTCACGTCTACACCATGAACTTGTATGCCTTTAGAAGCCATTAAAGCTGAGGTTGGTAATCCTATATATCCTAAACCTATGGTTACTACATCTGGAATCATTTGTTGTTTTTTAATTTCATTCTTATTTAGTATTCATTTTATTAGCAAGAGTCAAAACATATGGTTAGATATACATCAATTTAAAAAAACCAGACGTTCAAAGCTGCAGTAGCAATCACTCTTTTTAAACATTCTTTAAATCTAATTCCTTCATAAAGTTAACAATCCTACTACAAGCATTTCCATCACCATACGGATTATGCCTACTACTCATTTCCTTAAAATGAGCCTCATTATCTAGCAATGCAAATGTTTCATTAATTATTTTTTGCGTATTTGTGCCAACTAAAATTACGGTTCCCGCATCAACAGCCTCCGGTCGTTCAGTTGTTTCGCGCATTACTAAAACAGGTTTACCTAAACTCGGAGCTTCTTCTTGTACTCCACCACTATCTGTTATAATTATTTTAGCTCGATCCATCATCCAAATAAAATCATGGTAAGCCAAGGGTTTTATTAAATGAATATTTTCTATATCACCCAATATACGATTAACAGGTTCTAATACCTTTGGGTTTAAGTGTACAGGGTATACAATTTGTAATTCTTTACGTTCAATAGCAATTGTTTTTAATGCTTCACAAATACGAATAAAACCATCCCCGTGATTTTCTCTTCTGTGACCTGTAACCAGCAATAAAGGGGCTTTATTTAATTTGTCATCTAAGTCCTTAATTAAAGAACTAGGTTCGCGCTTAACTTTTTCTACACTTTGAATTAGTGCATCTATAACGGTATTACCTGTTACTAATATATCTTTTGGATCAATGTTTTCTTTTACTAAGTTTTCCTTAGAAGCAGTGGTCGGTGCAAAATGAAAATCTGTGAGTCGCCCCGTTATCTGTCTGTTAATTTCCTCAGGAAAAGGTGCGTATTTATTATGAGTACGAAGACCCGCTTCAATATGACATACTTTAGCACCACTATAAAAACCAGCTATACTAGAAGCCATAGTTGTTGTAGTGTCTCCATGAACAAAAATAAAATCGGGTTTAAAATCTTCTAATACAGGTTTTAATTCCGTGATAATAGCTGCAGTAAGACCGTACAAATCCTGACCTGGTTTCATCAAATCTAAATCATATTGCGGCTTAATATCAAAAAAAGTTAGAACCTGGTCTAACATTTCACGATGTTGGGCAGTAACGCAAACTCGTACATCAAATTCTTCTGGATGTAATTCAAACTCCTTCACCAAAGGAGCCATTTTAATAGCTTCTGGTCTGGTTCCGAATACTATAAGAATCTTTTTCATTAAAACAATCCCTTATTTGTTAAAAAGTTAACATTTTTTTAAAAAGTCACAAATATAGAAAATCATCTCCGATTAAACGACAAATAATGACGTTATAAAGTTAACTCTATGTTATGTTCTCAAATTAAAAGGGGGAGAAAAAGAAAAGAAAGAAGTATAAATTTAGAATAAAAAACAAAATTATATAAAAAAATAAAATATCAACAACACAGTATTAATACCAATCTGCATGATAGCGCTCTTCACCAAAATTGTACATAATACCAATACTAACATTCACGAAGCTCCCTGAAACAGGATCAAAATTAGCGTTTATCAATTGACCTTTGTAGGAATATTGTTGTTCAAAACTACGCACGTAGGTCATATCGCCTAAAAGAGTAAAATTATCATTTAATTTTATTTGCCCAGTTAAACCTATTAAAAAATTGCCGATGTGATCTGTACCGTCAACAAATGATGGTTTCGCTAATGTTATACCAAAGCCTGAATGTACCAAAAGACCTAAGCGCTCACGAAGACGGTAATCAACTTTTAGTAACTTCCCTACATTCGCAACAGCTTCTAGTCCAACACGATTAAAACTAATTTTATAATTTTTATTTTTAGAGGAAGAAAAACCATTAAAAGCATAATGTCCTTTTAACCCAAAACTCTCTGTCAGCATATAACGCCCGGAAAGCTGAAATTGTTTAAAACCTACATAGTTACTTCGAGATATGTGATTTACTGGAGCAAAAGGTACATGAACACCTGTGGTTATCTCTACAGAGATACGATTAAATTTATCTTCCTGAGAGGAAGCAGACATTCCAATTAACACTAAAAAAACAAAACACAATCGCTTAGTATTCAACAAAATCATAGGGGATAATTTAAATTTATTATTTTTTTGCTTACCAAGGCAAACACTTTTATTGAGTATTTTAAATTATATAATTTATAATAACAGCCGCCGCAAAAGTAAAGGAAATATATCTTTTATCCTTTTTAATGAGGATTGAATGCCAAAAATGCTAATTTATAACTTAATATATTTAAAAAAATTGCACATTCTTTATTTTTTTTTCAAAAGAAAGCAGGGTATAGTCCTAAAAATTAAAACTGTTTTCTTAATTATCTTCTTAAATTAAACATAAGTAAAGAAATATTATCAAGGATAGATGCGAACCTAAAATTAGTAATATAAACCATTATAATTTCTTATTCTGCTTCAAAAGCACCGTTTACAGCAATAACTATAACGCTACAGCTTTTATATTTTTTTATTAATAAAAAAGGTACAATAAATCAAGTCCTCTATTAACTCAAGAAAAGTTTTTTTGTGGTTTTTAGCTTATATTTTAAGCGTTAAAAAAAGGCTAAATGCCTCTTTAAAATTGATTTGACCACTGCTGTTTGTTATCTTTGAGTAAAACTAAAAAAGAAAACTATGGGCTATTTAAACCTGGATAAAAAGAAAACAACTGCCACCGCGAAAGAGCTTAATATACTTTTGGCAGACTACCACTTATACTATCAAAAACTGCGAAACTTCCATTGGAATGTTGTAGGTCGCAACTTTTTTGACCTTCATATTAAGTTTGAAGAAATGTATGAAGATGCCAAACTAAAAGTAGATGAAATTGCAGAACGCATCTTAACACTTCGCTACCAACCAACTAGTAATCTTTCTGATTATCTTGAAATGAGTAATATTAAAGAATCTTCAGGAGAGACAAAAGACCTTGAAATGGTAAAAATTCTTTTAGACGACCACGGGAAACTCTTAAAACAAATGCGCAAAGTAGTTGAAAAAGCAGATGAGGCTGGAGATGAAGGTACGATCGATTTAATTGGTGGTTTTATTGGTCATATTGAAAAAATAAGTTGGATGCTCGATGCTTGGGCTATGAAAAGTAGCGATAACCATCCTGAAGTATAATACCTACGCATACATATCATTAAAATAACAACCTGAAAGTTTAAAAAAACCTATTTAACGAAATCAAGTTAAATAGGTTTTTTATTTTGATTAATTAACTACAAACAATTTACAAAATATACACCCGTACCTTTTTCTTTTTTAACCGCGTATTAGTTAAATTCTCAACCAACTTTGAAGCGAGTGCTAAAGGCACAGCCACAAAAGCACAGTCCTGCTTTAACTCAATTACCCCAAGTTGTTCTTGGGTTAACCCTCCTTGTTTTATAAATAAACCTGCAATATCTCCTTTTGAAATCTTATCTTTTCTTCCGCCAGAGATAAAGAGCGTTTCCCAGTATTGTTCAGTTTTTTCAAAAACTTTAGAAATAGTTAGTGCATCCGTTTTTTCAATAAAATCTGGTAAAAGCTGGTTTTTCCATTTTAAAACATAGGCCGTTCCTTTTTCATTCACGCGTGCAGTTCTACCATTTCTATGCGTAAATTCTACTGACGAATGTGGCAGTTCATAATGAATTATAAATTTTAATTCAGGAATATCAATCCCCCTGGCAGCAAGATCTGTAGCTAGCAAAATCCTGCTTGTTCCATTTCTAAATTTAATTAAAGCCCGCTCACGATCTTTTTGTTCCATTCCCCCAGAAAAACAGCTATGACTTATTTTATTTTTTAGTAAAAATCCACTTACCAACTCAATGCTATCCCTAAAATTGCAAAAGATAATCCCTGGTTGATTGCCTAAGTAATTCACAAGATTTATCAACGCTTCCAGTTTGTCTTTATCGGCTGCAATTACCGTTTTAATTGCTAATTTAGGGTCTGTTTTTTCTAAAAGAAAATCAAGAATTACAGGACTCGCTAATTTCACAAACTTAGGAACCCCAACACCTTGTGTGGCAGAGGTTAAAATACGTTTGCGAACCCCTGACAACTCATTTATTATTTCACGCATTTCCCCTTCAAAACCGATCTCTAAGGATTTATCATATTCATCTAAAACCAGTGTTTGTATAGTAGCTTTTGAAAAGCGACCGTCGTCAAAATGGTCTAAAATTCTACCTGGAGTGCCAATTAATATAGCTGGCGTGTGTTTTAGTTCTATCTTATCTTTACTCTTCGACCTACCCCCATATACTGCGTTTACTTTAAATCCTGAACCCATATTTCGAACTACTTGCTCTATCTGTATGGCAAGTTCTCGTGTAGGCACCACAATTAAGGCTTGTACTTCAGGATTTTCTGTACTTAATGTTTTTAGCACTGGTAAAAGAAAAGCTAATGTTTTCCCTGTACCTGTGGGTGATAGTAAAATAGTATTTTCTGTTTTATCTATAACTGAGATTGCTTTTTCTTGCATCAGGTTTAAAGCTTTTATTCCTAGCTTTTCCAGAATACTTTGTTGATTTTTTATAAGATTTGCCATTATTATTTTTTCTTCTTTTTCTGGCTTGGCGCTTCTTCTTTTGGAGCCACAACAGTGGTTTGTGCTATTTGATGTGCTAGTATCTTATCTATCAACTCTTCCTTGGTTAAATGATGAAAAACAGTATTTATTTTTTCTTTAAACGCAACAGAAATACTTCGATTGGGTTTGGTTTTAAATATTTTTTTCGCCCAAAGCAAGGTATTGTTTTCTTCGGTACTTTGTGCATCTGGTTTTTTCATTTCATTAAAAATAATCCCTAATTCTTCTTCAAATTCTGGAATTTCAAAAACTTCCTCTTGCTGCAAAATAGTAACCGAAAGTCCTTTTGCTCCTGCTCTAGCCGTACGGCCACTTCTATGCACATAGGTTTCGTAGGTATCTGGTAAATGATAGTTTATTACATAACTAATTTCTTTTACATCCAACCCACGAGCAGCAAGATCTGTAGCGACCAAAATAGCGATATGCCCTTCTCTGAATTGTCCCATAACGCGGTCGCGTATGGCTTGTGTTAGACTTCCATGAATAGCTCCCGATGAAAATTTATTTATTGCTAAGTTTTTTGCTAGTTTGTTAACAGCGGCCTTTGTTTTACAAAATATAATACCCCGTTCTCCTTCCTTAGCACTTAAAAAATGTAACAAAACATCCAATTTTTCTATAGGTGCTACAACCACAAATTGATGGTCTATACCTTGATGCCCTTTTGTTTCCATATCTGCTTCTATATGCAGCACGTGTTTACTCATATAGTTTTGCACCAATTGCTTAATAGTACCTGGCATTGTAGCCGTAAATAGAAGTGTTCTTCGTGATTTGGGAATAGCTGCAACTATACTGTCTAGATCTGTTTTTAAAGCACTTATCATTTCATCGGCTTCATCCAATACCAAATATGCTGTTTTTGTAAGCGTAATAGCTTTCCTGTTTAATAAATCTACCAAACGACCAGGGGTTGCAACAACTATATGCGCAGCAGTTTTTAGGCGCTCTATTTGTGGTTTTATAGGAATACCACCACAAACTGCTGCAATAGCAATCTCTGGGCTATGTGAAGCGAATGAAACCAGGGTAGCGTGTATTTGCTGCCCTAGCTCGCGGGTGGGCACTAAAATTACAGCTTGCACACTTGTATTTTTAGTATCCATAAGCTGTAATAAAGGCAACCCAAAAGCAGCGGTTTTTCCGCTTCCTGTTTTTGCCAAAGCAACTATATCTTTGGTCTGCGTTAGTATTTGTGGAATTGCTTTACACTGAATATCTGTAGGTACAGTTATAGCTAAAGCTGCTAAACTTTGTTGTAATTGCTTATTAATTCCTAAATCGGGAAAAGTATTGGGCATAAAAAAATTTTCGGCAAAGATAGGCAGGCTTTTGCTAGGAATGGGACACTCTGGAGAGAAGTTCGTTACCAATACCCGAATTACTTCTATTCAGTTTTTAATTTAAGCCTTTCTCTTAAAGTATTTCTATCGTAACTTTTATAATACAAATTATTCAAAGCGGGAAATATGTTGCTTATCTTTAAAGCTATCATTACATTAAGACAGTCTGTAACGGCATCACAGGGAAAGCTAGCTATGTGTTTTCGTGTGCGAAAGCTAAACACTTCATTAGTGTAATTATATGAAATGTATAAATCAATACATGGTTTTGATGGATATGCAAGCTTATTAACAGAAACTAGGAGTTATTAGAGCTTTAATCCTTTTAAAAAAATACATTAAAAACAAAATTATCTAAGCTCTAAAGACAATAACAATTCTAAACTAAGGAAAAATTTATTATATTTAGTTAAAATTTTATATATTTAGTAATCCCCTTAAAGTGTAGTTAAAATTAGATTTTGAAACATGAACTACAAACATACCATTTGCAGTCTTATAGCTACAAAATCTATACATCGTCAAACAATTACCTAACAACCCAATTAGTGACACTAAATTAAAAATCCTCATGATTCTAAAACAAACCTACACACCTAAAAATTTTTTAACTTTTACAATTCATCTTTTTACTATTAGATACTAGTATTAAGATGGAAAAACCTACTACGACTATTAAAAATAGGTACGTCCTACTTATTGTTACCTTGCTTACAATTCTAGGGGCAGCTCTTTATATAATACATCGAAGTGCTGAGTTACAAAGACATAATGCGTTTTTAATTAGCAAGTCTGGAAAGCAACGTATGCTAAGTCAAAGTGTTGCTAAATTTGCCTTTGCATATAATAACGACCTAACAGACACCCTTAAAACCAGCTATTTAAACTCATTAAAAGATGTTACTGATGCATTAGAACGCTCCCATAAGTATCTTGTTTCCCATAATAAAACAGATGAAAACAATAGTAAAATTGACTCCTTATTACTAATAAGTGAACCCTACCTTAACAAGATTCTTTCTGCATCTCGAAATATTAGTGCCAACCCCAATGCAACATTATTAAAGAGTAATGTAACAACTATTGCAGTTGCAGAACCATCGTATCTTTTAGCCATGGATGCTGTAGTTAGTGAATACCAGAAAGTTCCCGAAGAGCATCTTAAATGTCTAGTTAGCACAATGTTTGTACTAGCCATTATAGCTGTTTTACTTTTTTTAATTGAGTATTTATTAGTCTATATGCCAGGGGTAAAATATCTACTAAATAAAAATAGAGCCCTAACTGAAGTAAATGAACAACTATCAATCTCAAAAAACAATCTAAAAGAGTCAAAATTGGCTTTAAATAAGCTTAATGCAGAATTGAGAGCTATCTTAAATACGGGACCAGTTTCCATTATATCAATAGGGGCTGATGGCATTATTAAACATTTCAATTATGGAGCTGAATTATTAACAGGATATTCTGCTTCTGAAATAATAGGGATTAAAAGTCCTAAAATATTCCATCTAAAAGCAGAGTTAGACTTATTTAGAGTTGATATCGCTACAAAATACGGTATAGCCCCACAGCAATGTAACCCTTTTAATGAATTAGCAAAACACAATGAATATGATACTCGTGAATGGACTTGTGTGAAAAAAGACGGTACTACCTTCCCTATTCAACTTACACTTTCTGCTATTTTAAATGATATAGGTGAAAAAATAGGTGTTTTAGGGATTTCATTTGATATTTCTGAAAGAAAAAAGATTAAGGATGAGTTATTACAAAAAAACCAATTGTTAAACTTGGCTGAAGAGATTAATATGATGGGACATTGGTATTGGGATGTGGCTAATGATAAGGTGCAATGGTCTAATAATCTTTATAATATATTTGAGCTTGATAAAAAAATAACCCTTTTAAATTTTAACACCTACTTTAATTTTGTACATCCTGACGATAAAGAACTTGTTAGTGCGTATTTTGATCATGTTTTAAACACCGCAGATTTTAAAAGTTTTACACATCATATCGTTACTAATGGGAAAATAAAAACCGTCCAACTTCAAGGGGTTGTTTACGCTGATACACATGGCAAAGTAATAAAGATGATTGGCACCTGCCAAGATATTAGTCAACAACGAATAGCAGAAAATAAATTTAAAGGTTTGTTAGAGTCTGCACCAGATGCGATGGTGATTGTAAATGAAAAAAGAGAGATTCAAATAGTAAATAAGCAAGCTGAAGTAATGTTTGGTTATACTTCCCTTGAATTACTAAACAAAGCCGTTGAAACACTTATTCCAGCTTCATTTCCAGGCAATAGCAAAATGTACCAAGATAGCTTTTACGGCAACCCTAACTATAGAGCTATGGGAGTAGAAAAAGATCTTTATGGCATACATAAAAATGGAATAGAAATACCCATCCAAATAAGTTTAAGTCCTTTAGAAACCGAAGAAGGGCTCTTAATATCTGCAGCTATACGCAATATAACCCTGCAAAAAACAGCTGAAAATGAGCTGTTACGAAAAAACCAACTATTACTTTTTGCTGAAAAAATAACCAAAATGGGAAATTGGCAATGGAACCTTACAACCAATATTTTACAATGGTCATCTAATCTATATAGAATTTTTGGGGTTGAAGAAGGTTCGGCAGTAAATTTTGACACCTATTTTGGTTTTGTACATCCCGAAGACAAGGATTTAGTTATTGAAAAAATATCACTTTCTTTAAATGGGAATCAATTTAATAATGCAATACACCGCATTGTATTAGCGAACGGGACTATCAAGACAATACAGCTTTTAGCAATTAATGTTACTAATGATGAAGGTAAAGTAATAGAGCTTATTGGAACGTGCCAAGATGTTACAGAACAAAAAATGGCTGAAAACAAATTTAGAGGTTTATTAGAGTCAGCACCAGACGCAATGGTTATTGTAAATGAAAAAGGAAAAGTACAATTAATAAACAACCAAGCTGAAAAACTCTTTGGATATACTTTAGATGAACTACTCAATAAACCTATAGAAGCAATAATACCTAAGCAATATACAAGCAATCACAGGCTATATGAAAAAAGCTTTTTTAGCAACCCCAACGTTAGAGAAATGGGGGTTGGTAAAGATTTGGTAGCAATAAATAAAGAAGGAAACGAAATACCTATACAGATAAGTTTAAGCCCACTAGAAACCAAAGAAGGTTTGTTAGTTTCTACAGCAATTCGGGATATTACATTACAGAAAAAAGCAAAAAATGAACTTATCCGTAAAAACCAATTATTAAGTTTTGCTGAAAGAATTACCTTAATGGGAAACTGGCAATGGAATTTAATAACGAATAAAGTATTATGGTCTGTAAATCTTTACGATATATTTGGGCAAGAAGAAGGCTCCACCATTGTTTTCGAAACCTATTTTAATTATGTACATCCAGACGATAAAGAACGCGTAAGCAAACACATTGAAAAGTCTTTTGAAGCGAAAAGCTTTGATGATTTATTACACCGTATTTTGCTAAAAGACGGCACCGTAAAAATAATACATCTTTTGGCTGAATTTATCACCAATCCTGCAGGCGAATTAATTGAGCTTATTGGTGCCTGTCAAGATGTTACTAAGCAAAAAATGGCTGAGAACAAGTTTAGAGGTTTATTAGAATCTGCTCCAGATGCTATGGTTATTATGAATGAGAATTGGAAAATTCAACTTATTAACAAGCAAGCAGAAAAATTATTTGGCTATACACTCAATGAATTGCTGGAAAAATCTATCGAGATACTTATTCCTACACGATTTAGTAGTGACCAAACAATTCATCAAGCAATTTTATTTAATAATCCTGAGGTTAGCACAATGGGATTTCAAGAGGATCTTTTCGGAATAAATAAAGAAAATGCAAAAATACCAATCCAGATTAGTTTAAGTCCGCTGGAAACAGAAGAAGGCCTATTAATTTCTGTGGCCATTCGTGATATTACGGTTCAGAAGCAGGCAGAAAATAGAATACTACAAGCCAAAGAAAGTTTAGAGGTTTTAACAGAGCACCTTACTGGACAGAATAAAAAGCTAGCAGAATTTGCGCATATTACTTCCCATAATTTGCGCGCACCTGTAAGTAACTTAAACGCATTACTTCACCTCTATGAAATGGTTGATGATGAGGAAGAAAAAAAGGTGTTGTTTGAAAAATTCGAGTTAGTAATTAGCCATCTTACAACAACACTAAACACCTTAGTTGAAGCAATAAAAACAAGAAAAGAAATTGAGAAACCATTAGTGACATTACACTTTGAAAAAATACTAGCTAAAACAAAAGAAATTATTTCAGGCCAAATAATAGAAACAAATACAACTATAAGAAGTGATTTTTCAAAGACCCCTACTATTAAATACCATAAAACCTATATGGAAAGTATTTTTCTTAACTTAATAACGAATGCTATTAAATATAGTTCCCCAGATCGCAAACCTGATATATTTATTCAAACAGATTATATAAACGGTAAAATAAATCTTACATTTCGAGATAATGGATTGGGTATAGATCTTAAAAGACATGGCCATAAATTATTTGGGCTTAATAAAACATTTCACCGTCATCCTGAAGCAAAAGGTGTGGGACTTTATTTAACCAAAATACAGGTTGAGACTATGGGTGGTTCAATATTTGCTACCAGTGAAGTAAATAAAGGTTCTATCTTTACAGTAATCTTTTAAACAAACAAGGATGAAAAATTTATATTCTATCTGTGTAATTGATGATGATAAAATTTATCAATACACGGTGTCTAAAATATTAAAGGCAAATGAATTAGCAAAAAATATTCTTGTTTTTTCAGATGGAGAAGAGGCTTTAGATTTTTTCATTGAAAACCAAAACGCAAAGGAAAACCTTCCTGACATTATCCTTCTAGACATTAATATGCCAATAATGGATGGGTTTCAGTTTATGGACGAATATGTAAAACTTAAGCCGAATATTGAAAAGGATATAGAGATTTTTATGGTGTCCTCCTCTGTTGATGCTAGTGATGTGGAACTCTCCAATAGAATTACAGAGATTTCTGATTATATTGTAAAACCAATAAAGTCTGATGAAGTTATTTCATTAGTATCTACGTTTCACGATAAAAGAAAAAATTAATTTTTTGCACGTACTTTTCCCTAAAAATCTAACCACTACAAGGTCTTGTGATACTTTTTTTCCTCTTACTTATTAAAGTAGCCTCCGCTTCATTATAAATATAATGGGTTACTGCTACTGCTTTTAATACACTTCTTTAAATATAAAAGAGATTCTCTTGCATTGGGTTTAAAACCATGGATTGTTTTTTGAATTACTATATTTGTTTTTTAAGAATATTTTAAGAAATGAAACCACTACTTCTTTTACTCTCCCTCCTCGTTGCTACACTAAGTTATGCACAGGTATCATCAGCTTCATTATCAATTACTCCAGGGGGTGGTATTAGTGACGGCTTGTATACTTCTGCAGTTCGGGTGAAAGTAGCTATTATGCAAAACCATCGTCCGTGTACTGGAAAAGTTAGTGCAATTACTAGCTATACGTATTCTGCTCACGCGTATCAATATAAGGGTGTTAAGTATTTTTTTAAGAATGGGAATTTAGTTGATTCAAAAAACGAGCTTGTTGTAAATGGTGTTGGAGATTATAAAGATGGTGCCAAGTTTTCTATTGAAGTATTTATGAATACAGGGGTTGTTTTTGAGGTAACGGGATACGCTAATGGAGGATTACAACACCATATTATACAAGAAGATTTGCCAGAATTTGATGCGGATGGAAAAAAGACAAAATGTGTAGACCGTAATTCATTTACGATGAGTGCTGCCAAAGCTGTGCAACCAATTCGATTAACGGATCGAGCTTTAGAGAGCAGAATTGATACGTACCTCAACAAGCAGGGCCAAACTAGCAACGAGAATCTAGGGGTTGCTGTAAATACAGATGCTGGTAGCGACTGGAATGATTCTATAAATCAACCAAATACAAACCCACAACAAGCTGATTATACAAAAGCTTACGACGGCCAAAAGTATGTGCCTAAATATGTAAATAATGGCCGTACTCCAGAAAATAACACCAATGCTCGGGCTGAGCAAGTACGGCTACAACAATCGTATGAGGCGAGGCAACAGCAACAACACGCTTTTGAACAAAGCTTAGCTGCTCAAAATCAGCAGGCATTAGCAAAGTATGAGCAGGCATTTCAAGGAGATCAGTTGTCCATGGGGCTTGCACAAAGCGCACAAGTACTTGGGTCAGCAATTGCCGGGTTTAATGATTATAATGCCATGGGTACTGCCGCGGCAAACCTACTTGGAGGGCTTATAGCAGATGGAGAGCGTCGCCGTGAAGAACGTGCGCAGGAAGAAGCCCTTTGGCGGGAGCAAGAACGCTTACGCGAAGAAAAGAGAGCCTATATTACGAAGCTTGTTACCGCAAGAGAAGTAGCATTAGGTGAACTGCCAGCACCTAACTATCCGAATGCAACCACATCTAGCAGTTTAAAAACCGCTTATTTTTATAGCCTTTATTACAATGCCGATAGCTTGCAGGTTGGAAGCGCTTCGATGCAGGTGACCGATATTTTTGCGATAAACCAATACTCGGATGCTACATGGCCTTTTATAAATAGGACACAAGAAAAACTAGCTGAGTTTGCTACTAACGCGCCTACGCTTATTGGTTACTTTGAAAGTTATGATGCTGCATATAACTCTATGACTACCTTAACAACTTCATTAGCAGCAAATGCGGTGCAAATAACTTTTTTACCAGTTGCGGAGGAGTTTGACACCCTAACTGTACTATATGATGGCACATCGGGAGCTACACCTCAACAAGATTTTTGGGGAAATACGGTTGCGAAACCAAAAGCTTTAAAAGAACCAGAGACCCATTCAAAAAAGGAAGCGAGTAGCCAGCCCATTGACTTTTGGGGCGAGACTGTTCCTATAAAAACCGAACAAGTGCCAAGCGAAACTGCACCTACGAAAGCAACTACCCCCGTACAGGATGCAACTACTTCAGATGATGATTTCTGGGGCACTTCCGTAGAGATAAAAGAGGACAAAACTGAGTAGCAAATTTCAACTAATTCCATTATTATTAAAAACCATTTTATGTTCCCCAAAGTTTTTTTAGTTTTATTTGTAAGTATTATTTCTCTAACTCCTATTATTTCCCAAAATGCATTAGCTAAGATTGAGTATGCCGAAGCTGAAACTGCTTTTCAGGAAGGTAAGTATGCAGCTAGTTTAGAACATCTAGCCCTTGTAAAGGAAATGCTAGGAAGTACCAATGCCAAGGTGATGTATTTAGAGATATTGGGCCGAAATAAACTACTTGCGGAGCTAGCATTAGCTAGTTTGAAAGAAAAAATGCAAACGGTTGGAGATTCACCCGACACCCATAAAAACAGAAGCGACTATCTGATGCTTAAAAAGCAAGTAGAAGCCTTTGAAGACAAGGACCAAGCAGGGATAATACCGAGTATGGAGTATTTAATCAACCTACAGGAATTGGTTGGCTTAACGGAGGTGTATATAGCTAGCTTTGAGACTACGGTTCCTTTAGAGAAGCTAAAGGCTGTTTATACTATTAGTAAGGAAAAGAAAGAACTTGCTATTGGTATAGACGCTATACTGAAGGTAAAAGAGTTGATGAAACAAGATGCCAAAGAAACGGCACTTACTATCGCAAAAAGTGTATGCGAAAGCGGAGGTGCGTTGGGGTGTACCCTTTTAGCGCACCTTGATGCAGCGGTTACACTGAAGAAAAATTTAAAAGCGCTTGTACAAAGTATTAAAGATGAGATGATATTAGTAGCAGGTCCTACCCCATTTTATATTGCTCCTTATGAATTATCTATAGAACAGTGGCATGCAGGTTTTGGGAAAGACTATAAAAACTATTATAGCTCTGGTGGCGGCACTGCGCCTATAAAAAACGTTTCAATTATTAATATTGCGGAGTTTATTAAGGCATTAAACACACTTACAGGCTTGACATACCGATTACCTACTGAAACAGAATGGGATTATGCTGCAAGTGGCGGGGCTGCAAGTAAGGGATATAAGTATGCGGGGAGCGATGCCATTGATGAGGTAGCGCATTACAAGAAAAATACAAGTAGTTACGGGTATCGCGGTACTTTAAAACCAAATGAACTAGGCTTATACGATATGTCTGGTAACGTTGCTGAGTTATGTAGTACGGAGGGCAACTATACTGTACTTAAGGGAGGGAGTATTTTTTCCTCTAGGTCTGAATGTGAGCTTTCAAGAGAAGGTGAGCAACTTAAAAATGAAATAAGTCCTCAAGGTATGGGCGTTCGTCTTGTACTTGACGCTTCCTTATAAAGATGTATTATTATGAAAAGAATTGTTATTTGCTTGGTGGTTATGATTGGCTTTGTAGGTGTATGCGGGGCTCAAAATGAACTAGCAAAAATTGAATATGGAGAAGCGGAGACCGCTTTTCAGGAGCAGAAATACAAGAAAACGCTAGCGCATCTTGAAACTGTGAAAGCGCTTTTAGGAAGTACGAATGCAAAAGTTATGTATTTGGAAATTTTAAGCAGGCATCAGGTGTATCTATTCGACAAGCAGTTTAATGTGAGTAAGGATTTTGCTGAAACCTACGGTTTGGATCCTAAGACATATCTAGAAAATACACTTATTAACCTAAACTCATTAGTTGCAGACTACGATACTTATAAGAATATAAAGAATATTGGGTTGGAGTCCAAAGAAAGTTATGCGAAAAAGATACTGGAGGTAGAACAACGACTAAAAGATATAGATGCTAACGGCTATAAGGATGTAACAAAAGAAATTACGCTTATTGAAGCCAGTAAACGTATTGAAAACCTCTCTGACACTTATATTGCAAGCTTTGAAGCAAGTGTGCCTTTAGCAAAGTTGAAAGAAGTTTATATGATTAATAAGGAGCATAAAGCACTTAATGTAGGAATGGACGACTTTACGCTTGGGGGAAAACTTTATGAAGCAAAAAAATATAAAGAAGCGCGACCTTATTACCAGAAAGCATGTGACGCTGGCAACACAATGGCATGCACTGCCTTAAAAAATCTAATAACTACTATAGAAAATGGAGGCTAAAGCACTTTTGTGCTAAGCCTTATCCACCTTAGGGTTCTTTGTGCCTATTAAGGAGCTGTACATAACCTAGGGTGATACCAACTAGCGTGCTTGAGGGAATTTAAAAACTAAACATACTAAAGCTACTACCTGATAAAATTAAAACTACCATGAAATATACACTTACATTCCTTTTACTTATTGTTTTTAGTTTTGGTATGGAAGCTCAAAGCGGGCTTGCTAAAATAGAATACGCAGAGGCGGAAACGGATTATCAAGCTGGGAATTATTCTGAGAGTTTAGCACATCTAGAAACCGTAAAGGAGTTATTGGGTAGCACGAATGCTAAGGTGATGTATTTAGAAATTTTGAACCGTAATGCTTTCACCTATAGGGAAGGCGAAAGATTGTTAAACCGTCTTACGTTTATACAGAAGAAAATTAAAGATTCGGAAACGGGTTATCCTTCAAAGGCACAGCTTGCCGAACTTGAGGAGCTTAAAAAACAAACGGAGGAACATATTGGCAGTGGTAAAAAATCATATCCTCTGAATGTGGAATATCTTGATAACGTAACGGTATTGAATTTACTTACAGATACCTACTTAAAGACCTTTGAAACCAAAGTTCCCTTAGATAAACTAACGGAAGTTTATAGCATTCATAAGAAAATAAAAGATAGTGCGATTAATATTGATGCTTTTATAACAGCCTACAACTTACTGGAAGCTGGTAAGACAGGAGAAGCGCTTCCTATTTTAAAATCAATTTGCAGTTTCGGAAATCCGCTAGCCTGTGAGCGTTATGAGGATTTGAATTTCATTTATGAGAAAAGCAGTAAACATGCTGCGGTTTTGAAAAAGCTACGCAGTGAGATGGTATTTGTAAAAGGAGGAAGCTTTAACATGGGAGGAGAAGTGCCCCGCACCAAGAAGGATTTGCAACCCCTACCTATACATACGGTAACTGTGGATGATTTTTATATTGGCATGTATGAGGTAACTAAAACACAGTGGTTAGCTATAACAAAAAACATGACGACCGATAGTAGCAGTGATTATGCACAGCGATCCGTATCGCGGGACTGGGCATTGGAGTTCATTGAAGAACTTAACACACTTACGGGTTTAAAATACAGGTTACCAACAGAGGCAGAATGGGAATATGCCGCTAGAGGCGGAAATATGAGTAATGGCTATGCGTATGCAGGGAGCAATACTATTGATGAGGTTGCGAACTATAAGAAGAATACGGTGCCTGAAACTACCAAGGGAAGCTTAAAGCCAAATGAATTGGGCTTGTATGATCTATCTGGAGGGCTATGGGAATGGTGTAGTGATGTTTATGATGCGGATTATTATGCGAATAGTGAAGCTACTAACCCACAGGGCCCTGAAGCTTCCGGTTATGGTACACATTATGTGCTCCGCGGAGGTTCTAATAGCAGTTCGGATTATGAATGCTTGGTTTATAATAGATATCATGCTCAGTCTACTGTTCCAGCTCCTGTGTATGGTTTCCGTTTGGCGCTTGATGCTAATTAAGCTTAGGAGTGCCATAGTTGTGGTTTGAAATAGCGGAAGGACGCATCTCCCCTACACTATTGTACTTTATAAAAAACACGTACGCGATAGCTATCGGGAAGCGAGCCCTGAAGCTTCGGGATTTGTGGGTAGACGAGAACAAGCGATTACTTATAACCATTGTGGGCAACTGGCTTTTTTAATAATCTTGAACTAAAACTTCAGTCGGAATGTGAAATGTTGAGTTTAGTTTTCTTATTATTCCTAAAGTCAGTTTAGGTTTTTTACTTAAAAATTCGCTTACTCTACTTTTAAATTCAACGACTTCTGCTAAAACCTTTTGTTTTATTCCCATTTATTCCATTCGGAATTTGATTGCTTCAATTGGGTCTGGCATTCCAATTGGAGGGTTTTCGTTTTCATACCTGTCAATTAAGATTGAAAAAAAATCCAGCTCGTCACCTTCTTCCGTTCCTTTTTTTGGTTAAAAATATCCTCGAGTCTGTCGAAAACTTTTTGATAGTCTTTTTCGTTTCTAATCGGTGCTATTTTCATACTCAAATGTTATTTGCGTTAATTTTTATCGTATTCAGCGTGAGTTCCGACGAACCATATCAAGCATATTTGGTATTCAAAGTTGAATTTTACAATCATACGGTAATTATTTTCTTTAATGTTGTAAACTATTCTATTGTCTTTTAAAATACTTGCACTTGGATAATCATTTTTTTAACTCATTAATGTTTTTCCATTCGCATTTTTCGGTTTCACTACACCGTCTTATATATCCGTCATTTTTATACATATCATTTATTTTAGTGTATACATATTTCAGGACGGGTCAATTTAGCTTTAGTTTTTAAAGCTGTAAACCTAGCGTCCTACAGAAAAAAAATAATGAAGCAGGTCGTTGTTTTTAGGTAAGGCTTTAGTATGTAACCTCTATTTTTTGCATCATTATTTTAAATCATCTGTAAAATGTCCATCGTGTTTTCCTTTCGAGAATTTTGCCTTATTGAAGTCCGATGATTTTCCTTTTGGGATTGTTAAACTTTTCCATTGGTCTCCTTTAATCATTCGACCAACATAAACAATTTGTCCTATATGATAGGAATAGTGAGCAAATTGTCTGTTTATCGCCTCTAAAATAGAATGGGACTGATTTCTGATAAATATTTCTGAATTAAAATTTTCATTATTAATAGAATTCAATGCAGCAAATAAGCATTTCCAACCCTCATTCCATTTTTCCAATACTTCTTCTTTTGTTTTAATTACAGATTCAAATTCCAAATCACGATTTCTCCATTCTTTTTCTCCATCAGAAATAAGGAAATCCGTCCAACGTGATTTCATATTTCCTTCTAGATGGTTAACAATTATCGCAATGGAATTTGATTGCTCATTAAATTGCCAAAAAAAATCTTTTTCGTCAAGTTGGTTAAATGTTTTTTCTCCAACAGATTTGTAGTATTCAAATTGTTTTTTAATACTACCTAAATATTCTAATTCCATATTTGGTTTTTTTGTCAAATGTTGTACAATGTGGGGAATAACGCATTCAAATTAGTGCTTTAACAAATATAGTGTTTTGAGCGAACTAAAAAGTTAGGAATGAGGGATGAGGGATTAGGGATTAAAATGAAAAATGTAACATAAGATGTTAGATTTTAAAAATTGAAACTCTTCGAGATTTTCAATGGTATAACACCACATGATAAACAATATAAACGATTAGAATAGAACTATCATTTAGGAAGAACGGGATTGGTGGGTTTTATAAGATGTGGTGTTATAGTGCTTTATTATTCAAGTATGATTTTCTCTATAAAGGTGTTAGTGTCAGAAATTAATTTAATAACATAAACACCTTTATTGATGTCGGATAAATCGATTTGAGATTGAGGTTTCATTTCTTTAATGATTTTTCCCGTAATGGAATATATTATAATTTTTTCGATATTGTTATTGTTAATATTGACGATTCCCTTAGAAGGGTTAGGATAAATTATAGCTTTCTGATTATTAAAATCTTTAATTCCCAATAATGATCCTCTAACAAATTCAGTTTGAATAAAATCCGATTCCACTTCCCCAGGATTGTATACAGCGGTTACATGAGCATAAAATCCCATTCCATTGCCATAAATTAGAAAATCCTCTCCTCCACAATTACTAACTATTCCATTTACTGGATCGTCAATATTATAAATAGAAGTTTCATCGCTTATAAATAAAAATAAGTCATTTTCTCTATAAATATTGTAGCCGATAATTTCATCGTGAGGTTGTTCTGGCTCATCCCAACTGAGAACAAAAAAATTGTTTGGATTTTCATACCAATGTTCCCAATTTAAGTTTTGAACTGGATTAATTTGTCCGATTGATTGAAATACAAGGGTCAATAAACTCGCAAAAGTTAAAATAGTTGTTTTCATTATCTGTTGTTTATATGTTGAGCAACACCGTATTATAAGTGCTTTTTAATTAGAGCTTTAACAAATATAGTGATTTGAGCGAATTATTTTGTGAGGATTTAATTATGTTAGTTGCTCGTTTTATGCTATTACCCTACTGTTTATTGAAGGATGTGGTATAAACAAAAAGAAAAAGGTACTTTATTAAGGTTTTATCAGGAGTGGCTGTGGCAATTATTATGTATTCGTCTGACAGTAATTTCTAAGTGGTCTATTTGATTGACTTCTCCATTTGTGAACTAATAAAAGGGATTCTTGGAGCAAGGAAATAGCCTGTTAGGCTTGCAAATAATATAGGGACAAAATGCCCAAAGCCTGTTAACGTGGCCAATAATATTGTTGTACTCATTGGGGTTCTGGTTACACATGCGTTTATTGCAGCCATACAGCTTACTATAGCAAGTGTTGGATTTATTGATGGAATTAATTGGTGAATTATTAATCCTAAGGTTGCTCCTACAAAAAACAGTGGGATTATAAACCCTCCACGCCAGCCTGATGTTACAGTTATGGAGATGGCTATTATTTTAAAGATTAAAATTGCAAATAATAGCTCTAGTGAGAATGTCCCCATTAGCAGTTCATTTATTTCATGATGACCAAAATATCTGGTTATGGGGAGGTAAAATGCTATAGTGCCGAGTAAAATACCTCCTATTAATGTTTTAATATAGATAGGGATTGGTTTTTTTTCGAATATGGTTTTAAAAAATTTAGTACAGAAGATAAAGCCCCAACCTAAAGCAGCGCCTACGATAGCAAATAGCACCGCATACCCAAAGTCGAAAATCCCTGAATATTCATAGGCAGACAAATCCCAAATTGGGCCTAAGCCTAAGTGAATGATTAGCGCAAACACTAGGTAACTAAAGGAACTTGCTACAAAAGCGGGGATAATTGCTTTATAATATTCGACGGCATGTTTGTGATGTAGTATTTCTAGTGAGAACAGGGTACCGCCAAGCGGGGCGCCAAAGAGGGCTGTAAAACCTGATGCCATCCCTGCGATGCTAAGAGACCTTAATGCCTCCCCTTTAAGACGGAAAAGCTTCCCAATCCAGGTGCCTGTTGAGCCAGTAATTTGCACTAGCGGTGCTTCTGGCCCAAGGCTTCCTCCTGAGGCAACGCACAGCAAAGAGGAGAGAATCATTGAAGGGTTATTTTTAGCATCTAGCTTGCCGTTGTTAAAACGAATGTTGTTTACTATAAGGTGTATTTCACCTGGGTCTCCTATAAAATGAATTATTAAACCTGCTAGCAAGCCACAGCTAGCCATTAACGGAATTACTTGCCAGCCCTCGAAGAAGGCAATTTGATGGGTTAGAAATTCAAGTACTATCCAATAAGCTCCTGCAATTACGCCGCCTACTAAACCTAACAATGCCCATAATAGAAAGGTTCGACTGAAAACAAAAGGATTAAAACGCACAGGTTGATCTAAGATATTTAGATAGGTAACTAATTTTCTTCTTCGTTTTAACTTCACTTTTTTAGTTCAATTTTATTTAGTTTCTGCAATATGGGGGATATGCAGTTGTTTTGCAGCTTGTAGCTTTAGCTATTGTATGTTTATGTTTGAATGTGGTGTAGGTTCCCTCCTATTTTGAATGTAAATACTTGATGGCTTATGAAGAAACACTTTTCTATTTTTTAGCAATTTGAATTATGTCAAAATTACTAAACTCTTTTGGGAAAGTTTCTTTATTGTAAGAGAAGATTTTTTGGTTGGAGCTACTATTGTTTTTATATGTAGGGGGGTGATTCTTGGAATCCAAAAAATAAATAGGGTGCCATTTTAGTGTGTCAATATGTACGCCTAACTATTAAACTTAGAAAATTAATGGCGTACGTGAAATGTGTTTTGGGAGGCTTGATGGTAAAAAAAATTTATTCTAATAGTTCCTGAATATTATCTTTTATAGTAGGGACATTGTTTTTTTCTCTCTTGGTTAGTATTATAACAGTCGTATTTTTCAATTTGTTCGTGTATATAATGCTCTCGTCTTCCCCACTAGTCCCGTGATGTTTAGGTCCAGTTATTATTTATGATGTTATATGCCATTTTGTTATTCCAGATTAGATGAATATAATTCCGATTTAGAATAGAATCCTATATATTTAATTGCTTGTCTTCAGATTAAAGTGAGGTTAGCTTTTTCATAAGCCATCAAGTATATACATTGCACTTAGAAAAATAAAAAAGAGCCTTTGCATTTTTAAAACAAAGACTCTTTTTCATTTTTTTAAGGTTAAATATTTTCAACCATTAAAATTTCTAGTTTTCTTTCCCCGTCCTTAAAAGGCCAATTTATTATATCGCCTACCTGTCTACCAATTGTGGCAACAGCAACATCGCTTAAAATAGAAAATTTTCCTTTTTTATTGTTTGCTTTAGTGGTTGCCACAAACATATATTCTTTTTCTTTGTTTTCCGTATGGTCTTTAATTTTCACACGTCGGTTTACCGTAACAATATCATCTGGTAAATCTCGCTTAAGTACTTGTTTGGCATTTTTTAATTCTAAAAGTAATAGTTCTTCTTCTTGTTTACTTACTTTTTTTCTTCGAATATGATCTTTAATCATATCGTATATTCCGGTTGTTAAAATTACATTTTCTGACATATTATTTTTTTTGAATTTCCTTCCTAATAACTATGTAGTTGTGACTCAATCAATCAAAATAGTGCGCAGAGTATTGAGCTCCTGTTTTGAGAGCTAATAGTGTTAAGAAGAAAATAAGGTTATAAATTTGAGAATAATAAAGAGTAGCCCTGTTTTGAGTCGTAACAGGGATTAATCAATAAACTCTTTTGAATTTTTTAAAAAAATATCGTCATGCAAGTAAGATAATGACAGCACTAACCCTAAAGGTTTTTTTTTAGTATATATGAAATAAACTGATGCCATTTGTTTTAAAATTAACGAAGTACAAAGTTAATTATTATAATTATTATTTACAATATTAAAGCCACTACGGTATAGTAGAACAATTGCTTTATAGCTTTACATCAAGGTATCATGATTTTGAATTCCGCCAATTTTTTAAATTATTGTTAATGGTTTTGGCAGTGTTCATTTTGTGTTTTCATAAGTGACTGTAATTAATTGCTTAATTTTTAGTCAACCTATTTCAGGAAAGTTCAGGGTCATAATGTGTGGTAACGGTCTTGTATATGAAAAGTAGGCGATTATGGAACGCCAAACTTTCGGTTAACTATGAACTTTGATTCAAGACAAATGCCTTGATTTCATTACTATTCCGCCTATTTTTTATATACATTGTTAGCAACTGGCTTTATTTTTAGTTCCATAATCGGTAGAAATCTACCCTCAATTGAGGTTTTAAGCTTTCCAACCACTTTAAAACCATTTTTCGCATAGAAATTTTCAGCATTTGGGTCAGAATCTAATATGATTTTTTCGGTTCTTGTTTTTCTAATCCGCTCAATAAAATCATTCATTAGCATTTTTCCATAGCCATATCCAATAAACTTCGGCTCAACAAATAGGTTCTCCAATTTTACGTTTACTTCATCAATTTTGAAGTATGAATAATATCCAATTATTTTATCTTTAGAATCAATTAATTTATACACTTCTTTTTCAATAATATAATCTTCTGACACCGTTAAATCATCTCTCCATTTTTCAATTTGTTGCATACTATAATCCCAATGAGATTTAGAACGAATTGTTAATTCCGTTAACTTCTTCGAATCTGTTCGTGTACTTTTCTCGATTTTCATTTTTCAGCTTGTTGCTAACGGGTATTATCACAACTTTTATCAAGTGTTACAAACAAATATAATGTTTTGATTGAAATAGGATATGAGATGTGAGCCTTAAGATGTTATATATAGTTTCTGCGGTATTAACCACTAGAGCTTAATCTATACGATATTTTGAGATTTAATAATTATACATATCCAATTTATCAAAGTCTTTTATTTCTGATAATTTGATTAGACTTTTAAGTGTTATTTTACGCAAATCTTCCCTAAAGGTCTCATCTCCACCTTCTGCATTTTCATTGGTGCTTTCTCTTATTAATTTCTTTTTTGTTAAGAAGTTAATGCTTGTTTCTCTGTTTGTAATAGGCCCAAAATTACTACTTGCGTCAAACCCAATTAATTCAAAATGCGAGTTTTGAAATCTAAAAGTGTATTTCCAATATCCATACCTACCGTGCTCATAGTGTACATATAGTTTTTCATTTTTAATCTCAATTCTTAATTCAAGTGGGTAATAAACTCCTCCATCTTCATTTTCGGATGAAAAGCAATCGTAATTTTTAGCTACGAGCTGATACCCCTGTCTGCCTTTAAGCAACACAATAATTCCACGTCTATTTTTGTCTGCCTTTTTATCAAATCTATTTATTATTACATTATTTGTATCGGCCTTTTTGATTATAAGCACACAGTCTTCTTGACCATCTTTGTTTAAGTCTCCAAAATATTTTTCAAATTCTACATATCCATTTGGGATAAAACGTGAGGGTTCATTGGGCTGTGCTTTACAATTAAGAATAGTTAGTAGAAGAAAGGATGCTATTTTAAAAAAATTATTCATTTGATTTTGACTTCTCCCGGTTGGTTGAAATTGCCCACAACGGGTTTGTAAATGACACCTAGTGCAGAAAATAGACCGTTTTATATGGGATAAGTGCAAGCCGAATTATTATATAGGTTATTGCTCGTCCTTATTTTATTTCTGAAAATTGAATGTTTTGAATTCGATAAGTTTCCCAACCATTATAATCGAAATGCCACCATTCGTATTCATAAACCTCAAACCCGTTGCTTTCCATTTTACGTATTAGTAAGTCTCTCATTTTCCGCTGCTCCTCCGTTCCGCCTGAATAATTTTTATAAGAGCGTTCACTCATCTCATCATATACCCCTGTCATTTGGATTTCTTTGCCCGATTTAAGTTCATACAGGCTTAAATCTACTGCACAACCTCTGTTATGTCTGGAACCGTCCTTTGGGTTCGCCACGAACTTTTTATCCTCCTCCGGGGTAATGTCCCAAAATAATTTAGTCACACTCCAAGGGCGATAACCATCAAAAACGAGAAGCCCATAACCAAGTGGTTTTAGTTCTTCATTAACTTTCACTAAGGCTTCGGCTGCGGGTCTTTGCAAAAATGCCCTTGCCTCTGTATAAACGGGGCTACCAACAAGATTATTTTTTGTAGCGTAGCGTATATCCAACTGAATAGTTGAATCTAATTTTGTCAACTCTACTAAATCAGATTTTTTAAAATTTCCTTTTTCATATGGCGGCTTAGTTGCACAGCTATAACTTAATAAAAAACATACTAAAGCAATTACTGAAGACAGCAGAAGAGTCTTTTTGCGATAATTTGATTTCTTTTTCATAAATATTGTTTTGAAGTTGTTTTCTTTCTAATGCCCACAATTCGTATTAGCAGTACCCTTAATTTCCTACTACACACAAATATAGTGTTTTAAAAAGAATGGGATGTGAGCTGTGAATATTGAGTAGTATGTAAATGTAATGCTGTACTGCTCAGGCTTGTTATGCCAAAGCACAACAATGTGTGCATGCTATGTAGTGCAGAAACCAAATGGTTAAGTTTTGAATAAACACAAGCCTGGTTTTTTAAAATTTTACGCTTTTTAAAATACTCCCGAAACTTCGTATTAGAAACCCTTCACGCTATGTTATACCTGCGGTTTTATCCCTTGCTTTAATTTAATATATATACTAATGAAAAAATTGAAATAAAAATCCACAAAACCAGCGCTAAAACAATAGGTTTCACTCCGGTGGATTTCAAATCTTTTATAGAAATGGTTGAGCCTACAAGAAATAGCGTTAGTATTAATAAGCGCTTAGCAATTAATACAATAAAGCTAGTAGCTGTTTCAGGTAACATATGGGAGCTATTAATTAGTATTGCAATAATAAATAGAACAATAAAATAAGGGATTTTTATTCTTTCTCCTTTTGTTTTGAATAATAACATTGAAAAAAAAGATAAAGGGATAATCCATAAAGTTCTAGACAGTTTTACTGTTGTGGCAATTCTTAGTGCTTCGTCTCCATAACCGAGTGTAGCGCCAACCACCGAACTCGTATCGTGTATAGCAATTGCACACCATAAACCAAATTGTTCTTGCGTTAAATGTAAAAAATTCCCCACTGCTGGAAACACAAACAACGCAATTGAATTTAATAAAAATACGATTCCTAAAGCAATACTTATAATTTTACTTTTAGCTTTGATTACTGGTGAAATTGCAGCAATAGCACTTCCGCCACAAATTGCTGTTCCTGATGTAATTAGATGTCCTAGTTTTAAATCTAACTTCAAAAATTTTGATAACAGCAACCCTAGTGTTAGGGTTAAAAAAATCGAGTATATGGTTACACTTAAGCCCTCTTTACCTGTTGCTAAAGTTTCTTTAATAAACATTCCAAATCCCAATCCAACAACCGAAATTTTTAAAAAATAATGAATTGCTTTATGACTGTATTCTTTAAACGGATTATTTAAAAAAAGGGTGTATGCAAAACCGAGTAACAAGGCGGCTGGACTGTTTATCACACCTAAAAGTGCTATAATACCTATAAGTAAGAAAACTGCTTTTGAAAATATATCTTTCATATCATTTAGAACTATTTGATACAAAAGTAACGTGTAAAAATAACCTACAAGCAAATTAATTCGCTATTATAGATAACTAAAAGTTATGGTTAAGCCGAATAAATTGCTCAAAATTCGCCATTGAACTTGAAAGGTATCCAGTTCTTTTCACAAAATAAAACCATCTTTCAATACACAAGCCTTTTATGTCTATTATCTTGAGCTTATTGTTTATCAAATCATTAGTAATGGCATTGATTGAAAGAAGTGCATAGTCGGTAGAGTTGTACAGATAATTTTTAATAGCTTCGGTACTGTTCAATGTTACGACGCAGTTTAGTTTTGATATTTTATTGTCACCTAAAAAGGCATCAATAATTTCTCTAGTTCCAGAACCTTTTTCACGTTCAATCATCGGGATTTCCTGTAGTGTTTTTATGTCTATACTTCCCTTTTTAAAGGAAGTATTAGTAATATTGGTTACGAGCACAATTTCATCTTTAATAAATTTTTCGAAGTGTAATTTGGGGTTAGAAAAATTCCCTTCCGTAATTCCAAAATCGATTTCCTCATTTAAAATTAAGTTTTCAATATTTTTAGAATTATTGCTAACTATATTAAATTTTGTTTGAGGAAATTGCATTCTAAACCTTGCAATTACTTTAGGAATCACATAATTGGATAAGGTTGTACTTACTCCAAAGCTTATAAGTTTTGGGAAGCTTTCATTTTTATATAGAAACCGCTCTTCCATTTCAGAATAGATAGCCAATATTTTATTAACATATATAAGAAATGATTTTCCTTCTGTGGTTAATTCAATAGAGTTTCTTTTTCTAACAAAAAATGTTGTTTCATATTCCTCTTCTAAATTTTTAATTGCTTTTGATATAGCAGGTTGTGAAATATACAATTGCTCGGCAGCTTTTGTAAAACTTAAATGCTTAGCAACAATTTTGAATAGGTATAACTTGGTTTTCATTAGCTTGTGTACAACGTGATTGTATTGTTTTTGTTGCGTAGATTAAGCACCTAATTTAACAAAAAAAAACAACTAGAATCCCAATAACTATTAAGTACGATCCGTAACGCTTCAGGCTTTGTAAGCAGGTATAATAAACTAGTAACAATATATGTCTTGTCCCGCAACGCATTTTTAATAAATCATTCGAATTCGAATTGGAATCGAAATTTTTGCTTTAATTTTTTCATTGTTTAATATCCCGCTCACCCAATTTTCGTTATTTTCTTTCAAGAAGTTATTAATGACTTTTGCAAGTTCTTCATTTTCCTCTTTTCCAGAATATTCTATGTTTTCAATATTTCCTTCTTTTGAAATAAAAAAACTTAAAACTTCATCTATGTTAATGCTTGTTCGACCACTTGAATTTATTTCAAAAGGTGATTTTTTTGTAATTTCACGATACAAGTCTTTTGTAAATATTTTTAGTCCACCTATCCGAGTTGGTGGGCAATTCAATTTTTTTATTTCTAAAACTCCGTTTAGTTCAACTTCAAAATCTTTGTCTGTTTCGCATTCAGAGTTTGATACAAATTCATTCGTATCAAAGTCAAATTCTTGTATTAAGTTTCCTCTTGAATCGTAATATTCCCATTTCCCTATTTTTTTATCACTTTGATAATTCCCTTGCATTCTAATTTGACTGCCTGATTGGTCATACTTTTCAGTCCAAAAACCTTCTCGTTTTCCGTTACTATACGTCCCTGTTATTACATTTCTAAAAGGAGGTGTATATGAAGTTGTTTTGTATTCTCCGTGTTTTGTAACTCCATCAGATTTTAAAACATAAAATTTAGCCTTTCCAAAACCTGCATTTTCTTTTACTTTTTTCGTTTTTTGAGCAAAAACAACAGTTGCTGTTAAAAGTAGAAGTATTAGTATTTTATTTCTCATAATTTTTGAAAATTTCGCGTTTATATAAGAATAATAGGGGATTAAAAATAACCTTATTTTTCGATTTTGACATACTATTGTAAATATCTATAACCTTTGGATTTAGCACATACCCCTTATTATTTTTATACTTTACTAGCAAGAGTTTATTGCTTCTTTTTTATTATTTCTCCATTACGGTAGCTGTAAACAAAGTTTTTATCTGCTGCGTCACCTGCATCGTTTATAATTTGAAAACTAGCTACATCTATCGAGGGTCGAATACTTCCTGTTTTAAAATTAAAGACACTTTTTTTGTCTTTACCCCAAAAATTATTAAGCATTTTGAAATGTGCTCCATCAATATTTTTTAGTATTCTTTTTCCATTTCCATTGTATACATATTGATTGTCCTTTGCCCATTCATCATCGCCATCTGAAAATAGAAATTCGAAGCTTTTAGCATCTGCTTTTCGGTATGGTTTGTAATCAAAGTAAACCTGATTAGTATCTTTTGCCCAAAGTCTAGAAAATAGTTGAAATGTACTTGGGTCGGATTTAAAAATTGGTTTTAACGTCTGGTCTTTTCCAGTTCTCATACTGGCTTGTCCAAATAAAGTTAATGTAGCTATAAAAACACTATTTTTATCTTTGGCAACTAACCACGGTAAGTTTGATGATTTTTGAATAACCCTAAAACTTGCCTTATCGCAATCTACGAGATATCCATTAAAGAAAATAGAGTGTTCGTCTTCTGCCAGGCTATCTTTTATTACTTTAAAGGAATCTAAATCTACGTTTTCTACAATACGATGTTCGCAATACAAGTGGTTTTTATCTCTAGCATAATAGTGAGAAAGAATTTCAAAAGAAGATACATCCGCTTTTTCAATTAGTGTAGGATAAGCTTTATCTCCGTAAGGGTGCTTATGCAAATAAAAAATGTGCGTTTCTGTCTTAAAATAGCCATCTTGGTTTGTTGTTGGAAATGCAACATTAAACTCATATTCTGGATGCCACCAACCAATGAGATTGGGGTATTTTTCCAGTAAATATTTTTTGTTCTGTTCATAGATGCTTAAGTCGCTTGTAGGAGGTGTGTTGTGGTCAAAACATTCGACATGTTTTGAAGAATTACTTAACTCAATTACCTCAGCATAGTGATATACATTATGTTTGTCAGTTATAAATTGATTCCACCCAACTGACACTATTGATTCACAATCTGCATCTCGATAGATAGACAAGCCGCTAATACTACTTAAGGCATATAAATTATTTTTGTCCTTTGCGAAATAAGGTGTATCCTCCAATACCTTAAAAGTTTTGGCATCCGAATTAGGAATTAAAAAACCATCTTTTGCTATGAGATAAACATATCGGCTGTCTATTGCAAAATCTGCATTAATATAAGTGAAGTTATCTATATCAGAGCTTAAGAATTTTACGCTTGGTTTATTTTTTCGCCAAGTCCACCACCAAACCCCTTTAATGTCTTTTAAGCAGATATTATAGTGCTCCCCTTTTTTATCGGTAAATAATACTTCACCAAAGCCTTCTGCCGAAATACCTTTTAGTAAAGTATCTTTATAATAAACTTTATTGTTTTTAAAAGTGAAATTTTCAGTCATGGTTTTTAGTTGTTGCTAGTGTGTTTGTATATGATTTCGTTGTGTGTGTTTCAGCAACTAATTTAGCAAATACAAACCGAATAGAAACCCGAAGCATTGGGACTCGCTCCCGATACTTCGGGTTTCGTAAGTATGATAGAACCAAGTAATAAAATATACATGGAGTTGGCAACAGTATTTTATCAGTAAATTGTGAAGTTCACGGCAATAAATTCAGCTGGGCTTGATTTGAATTTCAATTTATAACCTCCAGCAGTATTGGTGATAAATTCTTTTTCTGCCCGTTAGGCTATTCAGTCTTGAACTTTTATACACTATAATCAAAGTGTTTTAATGCTATGCAACCAGGAGTAAATTCATTATTTCGAAAATTCATTCAATATTTCCATTGCCTTAACTGTATCTTTTTTAGCCACAAAAATATGATCGTGATAATAGGCAGCAACAACATTGCAACTGATTCCATTGTCGGATAAGGCATTAGAAAATGCGGCTGTTAAGCCAACTGCTTCTAACGAAGAATGCACTGTAATTGTAATCCAAGAAGCAACAAATGAATAATCCAAACCGTGCGTGTCTGCAACTTCCTTTTTGGTGATTAGGGTAATGCTTTCTTCTTCTTTAAAAGTCATTATAATTTGACTTAAATTGAAGTGCGCCAAGTTTTCTGTTTTACAGAATACAAATTCACCTTCATTGTGTTTTGGTTTCATTGTTTTTAAAAGCACATCTAATCTTTTTTCTCCACGCATTTACTTAGCACTTTGTGTTAGTATTTGTAACTCTTTTAAGGTTGCCTCCCCTACACTATGAGCAGATTGTGGGTTTTGCCCCGTTACTAATCTTTGATCACTAACTACGTGTTGCGTAAAAGGTGCAGACTTTTCGAAAATAGCGCCACGCTCCAATAACGTATCCTCCAGTAAAAATGGAACTACATCCGCTAGGTTTACTTTAATCTCTTCTTCATTGGTAAACGCGTTAACTTTTTTACCATCCACAAGATACCTTCCGTTGCTTAATTTAATATTTACAAGGCCTGCAGGTCCATGACAAACAGCACTTACTACCCCATTGTTTTCATAGATTTGTCTTGCAATTTCGGCTATTTCTGTATTGTCAGCAAAATCCCACATAGCACCATGGCCTCCCGCATAATGAATGGCTACATACTCATCTGGATTTACCTCATCAGGTTTTTTTGTGTTTTCAATTTTATTGCGATAGCTGTCGTTATCCCAAAATTTCTTATTGATAGCATCATCCATATCAAAGGCATCTACCGGTGCTTTTCCTCCTTTAGGGCTTACAAAATCTATTTCGTAGCCAGCAGTATGCAATACATCCCAAGGATGTGAAACTTCTCCTAGATAGTATCCAGTTTTTTCTCCAGTAGTTCCTTTTTCACTGTGGCTAGTAACTACAAATAATATTTTTTTTTGTGCTTTTGTTTCTGTTTTTGCGTCTGCTTTTGCTGAAGAATTACCTGAGTTTTTTTTATTGTTACAACTTATAAGAAAAGCGGTGCATAAGAAGAGAAAAAGGGTCGTTTTAATTTTTATCGTATGTGACATATGTAACTATTATATTAAAGTGAATTTTTAGGGTATTTCTATATAAACGATTCAAAAAAATTTAGCTGTTTACTAAAGAATAATATTACAAGACAAAATTCTGAAACATTTTAAAGAAACTGTTTAACAAATGATAAAAAATAAATTTATTTTATGTTCGCTCTAATTCTACTTAAACTAACTTGAGTAATGCCTAAATAGGATGCGATATGAGCTAATTGTACGCGTTGTATAATACTAGGATATTTTTTAAGGAGTGCTAAATACCTTTGGGTTGCGGTATCGAATTGTAGAGAAATAAGCCGTTCTTCGGATCTAATAAGTTCTAATTCTGAAAATTTACGCCCCCAATTTGCAATTTGAATGTTTTCTAAAAAGAGGTTTTGAAGCTTTTCTGTTTTTAATTCGTAGAGCTCAGAATCTTCCAATAACTCTACATCTTCATACCCTTTCTGTTTATTGACATAATTTTGCATGGATACAATAGGATCTCCCTCTTTGCCAAACCAAAAAGTGATTTGATTCTCACCTGAATAGGCATATGCTCTCGCTATTCCTTTTTTAATAAAATAAATACGTGTTTCAATTTTATCTGCTTTAAATAAAATATGCCCTTTTGGAAACCTGGTTTCAATTATAGACTCCTTAATTAGGTTTTTTGCTGGGGCTGGTAACGGATGTATAGTATCAATAATTTGGTCTATTTCCATATACTTATAAGGAGGGTTTTTTTGTTTAGTTAATATATAGCTATTGGAAAATACAATAAACTAATTACGATACAGGTTGAAATGATAAGTAGCATCAAAATAATTTTTGCTTCTTTGATTTCATTTTTTTTTATAATCTTTCTTAATTGAGTGATTGTAGTATATATAAATATTAAAATTCCAGCAATTAAATAACATATATATATAATGAGGCTATTAAACCCTCTATAGGTGCCTACGGGTTTTAGTTCTTCTCTTAACACCAAAAAAAGTATAATTCCGATAGGAATAAAAGCGAGTACTATCGTTTTGTAGTTGATTTTTTTCACATTAAAAGGTACTTGTATTTATACAAATGCTAGTGGTTTAATATGCACTAACTTTAAGACAGCAATATACTTAAATAAACACAAAAGCGATTCAAGCCTATACTTCAACCGCTTTTGTGTTTATACCATGTGGTAGCCAGCCGTTACTTTTTTATATTTTTCTAGTTTGGCATGAATTATTCGTGCAAGAGGATTCCCCAACGGTTTTAGCAACTACTATTCCGAAGATTATATGCCCCATTAAACTACCAATAGCTGTTAGCATCATCGATCCTTCCATGCTTGGCATAGGCATCATCATTCCCATTACGCGCATCATTATTTGAGCAAAAACAAAGGCTATAATACCAAATACAGCACCTTTTAGCCAAACATTTTTGATTTTACTTTTAAAAATGCACCCATAGCTATAAGCAAAGGCAAACAGTATTCCTATCATAAAGTGCATTAGCCAACCCACAAATACAGGCACTCCTACCATTGCTGAAAGCATCTCTGGGGGTGCCATTTTTGGCATTCCCATCATTGGGGCTGCCATCAATACAACAGTCATAACGACCGTACCTATAATTCCTGCTATAATCGATTTTTGAATATTAATGTTCATCGCTTGAGTTTTAAATTATTTGTTTGCTTATTTCATTCGGTTTAATTCCATAGGAATATGAATGCGCACTTGGTCTCCTACAACCATTGTAGCTGCCCAATCTCCTGTGCCAACTCCGTACTCAGTTCTATCAATTGTTGTATCAATAACGACCCCTAAAATAACAGTCCCCTTCATCATTGGATGTTCCATCTCGCCTGTAATTTTCATAGGAAAAACAACATCTTTTGTTTTGTCTTTAATAGTTAATTTACCGTAAATCAAGTATTCCGTATCAGATTTTTTTTCGAATTTGGTCGATTTAAAAAACATTTTAGGATATGTCTTTGCCTCAAAGAAATCGTTGGATAGCAGGTGCGTATCACGTTTGGCATCATCAGTATTTATACTGTTAATAGTCACCGTGAAATCGGCTTTACTCCCATTTAAATTTTTTGGGTCGAAATGTAGCTTTCCGTCAAAATCTGTAAACTTGCCGGTAACTGCCGAGAAGAAGTGGTTTATAGAAAAATTGACTGAAGTGTGAGATTTGTCTACTTTCCACATTGCTGCATCTTGTGCTTGTACAGAAAATGTACTCATTGCAGTAATAGCTACTGCGATAACCATTGTTTTAATTGTTGAAACCATTGTATTAAAATTTTAAAGTTGTGATAGCCAAAAGGAACTATCTATACCTTTATACCAATGGTTTCAAAAAATCACCCAAGTCAACGAACTTTTTTTAATTTTTTTCTTTTTCTTTAACTTTTCGGATTTGCTCTACACATTTATGTTTTTGATTTTGAGCGTTATGACGGGAAGAATACCCATACTCTTTCTGAATTTGCGCAATAGCTTTTTCTTTAAAAAAAATGTCGTTGATAAGTCTATTGCAGTGATTAGAGATGTTGAGTACATATCCTTTAAGCTTTTCTAAATAGGTTTTTTCGTTTTCAATGGAATCATTAATCGCGTTCAGAAAACCAAAAGATTGTATTTCAGCTACAGACAAAATAACTTTTTTATCGCGGAGTTTTTTAAACCACAGGTTTTTACAAATCGCATAAACATACGTATCTATTGAAGCTGTGAGTTGAAAATTGTCCTGTCGAAGTTTTTCTACAAGCACCAGCATTGCATCCTGAAATAAGTCATCCGCATCAGCTTGATTGCCGCTGTTATTTTGTACAAACTTTGAGATTTTAATGAAATTGTCTTGATACAGTTTTTCATATGCAAAGTTATTCTCAGCCTTTAAGTCGGTCAAAATAGTATTCATAATCTATTTGTCGTGATTTTTTTAGATTTCATACATCGTCTTTGCTAAAAACAGCTACTTTACTATATGCAAACAAGTTTTAATTCGTTTTGAGTTGCTTTGAATTTTATGATACTCCTCGTTTAATTCCTCCATTAAATAAGAGCTTCCAAATTCAAAACACGTTAGAATTTCTGTTTCAAACATTTAGGTCAGTCTTATTATTTTTTCAATATTGTTTTAAGTTAATTGGCAACGGTTTTTTAAACGAGTTATGGCATGTTTCGATACGAAACTCTCCAAATAAAAACTGGCGTTGGTAAATCCAAAATTTTCAAGGCCTGCAATAATTGAGTCGTGGCCTTCTGTGCATCCTCTAATTTATATTCTTGGGAAAAGCCATTGGACTAAAATTATTTCTATTTTCAATGTGAGATTATAAATTTACCCCCATTAGTATGCACATATTTGTATTTTTCTTTGTGTTGTTTAAATAGTGTATACAACTCTTGTTTTAATTCTCTCATTGATTTTTTCTCAAATGGGTGGCAACCGGGTGATAAGGGTGCTTTTTAATTTATAATACAAATACGTATTATAGCTAAAGGTAAAAAGGAGACTGTCGGGCTATTTTTAGTTCTATTAACCCGCATCCAATTGGAAATTCATTTTGTAGCCAGAACACAGATTTTTTTTTTACAAATAACTAAAAAATGAAGGCTAATTAGTAAACGTATGCCTCTCTATTTTGTTTTTCTATCGGTTGTATCTTTCTTTGTGAAAATATAGAAGTGTTAGTTTTGTATATACGGTGTTTGTGTTTTTTGTGGAAGCGTTCTTGTTTGGTTTCATTACGCGATTAAATAGAAGCTCAAAGTGTGGAGATATGAGTTCTAAAGCCTCAGGAATATTCTACTAAAACCAATTTTATTTCTTTTTAATACAATTTAAAGTGCCATCCATTAACTCTAGAGTAAGATTTTCTTACAAGATTTAGTACGTTCAAAATAGTACCAAGGTTTTAATTTGCAGTGGGCGTGTTGATTATAATTTTTTCTTACAAATTACCATCCAAAATTTTTCATTTGGATTTTCTATAGGCTCGTTAATTTCTGTCATTTCTATGAGATTATAAGCGCCAAACTCTTTACAGACAGCTGTTTCATCATAAAAATAGAGGTTTAAACCCTGGGGTGAACAAAAGGTATTGTTTTCAATTTCTTTTCCCATGCCAAAACGTTTATCGTTTACCGATAGCGCAATAAAAACCATCAGCCCATTGGGTTGAAGTTGCTGGTAACAGGCATCAATCAGGTTTATTCTTTCAGTTTTATTTAAAAGGTGAATAAGTGAGTAGCAGTATATAGCGTCGTATCGTATTTTGCTATAAGGCATATTAGTAACTGAACCGTAGTGAATTGTCAGGTTGTCTCCAAAATACTTATGCGCACGATCAATTGCCGTTTTAGAAATTTCAATTCCTGTTATAGCAATTCCTTTATCGTAAAATACTTTTGCATTTCTACCATACCCAAAGCCTGGAATGAGGATCTTTTGCACACCGTGTTTTTGAAGTAAATTAAGAACCGTAAAGGCATTATCGGCAGGGTTTTCTCCCCACATTTTTTTATTGTTTTTAAAAGCTGTTTCCCAGAATTCAGGCATGATTACTGTTTTTTTTATCGTGTTCGGCTTTTTACAGTTTCTATTGAATGGTTTATTTTCACATTAAACACCTAAAATTTTATTCTTTAGCTAAGGTGTGAGTAGGTATTTGTTCTATATATCGCGCACTCTTTCTTTCTTAAACAATGCCTATTACTCTTACAGAAAGAATAATAGGGGTAATATTTTTTTTAATAATTTTTATTCTGGTTAGCGAATATGCCTTTGGTACAGCTTTAAACAACGAATTTAACAAATACAAACCAAATAAGAAACTTTATGGTATCGAGGTAGAATGGAACCACTTGTTGATTTTAATGGGTTTTTGTAATCGTTATTATAATGTACTTTCGAAAAACCCTAATGCCAAATTTACTGTTTCTTCGTGAATTTTTCTTCTAGCTACAGTCGGCTTATCAATAGTTATTGCTGGCGCTATCTCTTTCCCAAAATCTGTAGCCTCGTTTAAGAACACATAATGTTCAACATTCTCATTAAAAAGATAGATTTTGCTGGTGTTGATTAAACTATGATATTTTTCAGCATTGGTTTTAATAGGTGCTACCTTATCTCCTTTGCCAGCAACTATAAAAACTGGAGCGGTAATACGGTTGGTCTGCTCTTTGGAGTGAAATCCAAATCCGATTGCTGGTGCCATCACAAAAAATGCTTTTATTCTATTGTCTTTTACACGATTTTTATACTTGTTATATGATGCAACAATAAGACTGTCATTTTGAAAGTTTATGGTTTCTTCTGTTTTAGGAAATTCAACAGGCATTTTCCTCTCCGCTGCATTTTCATTTTCTCTAACTGTTCTATCTACATAACCACCAGCTAATGCAATATTTGTATAACCACCTAAAGAAAACCCAACTCCACCGATTTTAGAGGTATCTATTTTCGAAGCAAATTCATTATTTTTTAGAGTTTCCGTAAGAACATATTGCACGTCTATTGCCCTCTCCCACCATTTTACAAATTCTCTGGGTATTTTATTAAATGTGGAGTTTCCATAGTGGTCAAGCGAAACAACGATATAACCTTCCATTACCATTTTTTCTATAAACCAAGTCATAGAAAATCTGTTGCCTCCTGTGCCGTGTGAAATTATTAGTAATGGGAATTTTTCATTCGCAATCGCTGCATTTGGAATTGTTTCGATGGCTTTAAAAAGTTCATTAGGGCTTCCTTTTTGTTTTTTACTTATGATGTTATCTAAAGTAGGATACCATATTTCCGTTGCCAAGGGGCGATTTCTTGAGTCGTCTACAAAGTGTATTGATTTCTGACCTATTTTATATGGTTTTTCTTTCTGCTGCGAACAAGAAAAGAATAGGCATATTGAAAGAATAAATAGCGCTATATTTTTCATTTAGTGGTTTTTAGAGGCAATATAAAGATAGCGAAAAAATTAAATGTTACACCTTGAGAAAGATATTTTCGTGGGCGCTAAGGGTTAAACAAATGAAAAAAATAGTATTGCTAAGGTTTTTTCGAAGGTATACTTCTTTTAAATAATCATCTAAGACGGTTTCATTTTCCCATTTTCCGAATATTGTCCAGTATTGTATTAAAAGCCTTGATGAAGCTAATAGTGACAAACCTAAAGTCATTGTCTTCATAAATTCTGAAGGGATTAGTCCTTTTATAGGACACTCGATTAGTCGTCATTATTTATTCATTTTTGATTCTGACCATACAAAACACATCGTTTATTCCTTTATACTCTTCTATACAATACCCATTTTTATCAATGTCTGAATTAGTAAGAAGTTGGTCAAAAACCTTTTTAATTAAACTCAAATCTTTTCTGAAATTTTTAATTTCTATTCCAATATAGTCTCCACTTGGAATAATAAACTCTGTCAAATTATGTTTTTCTAAATCTCCTTTTATTAATTCTTCAGCAGCTACTCTATAAATTACCTTTCCTTTCTCTGGTCTTGAAATTCCAAAGCTTCGCCTTTTTGGTGGAAATTCTATTAATGAATGCATCTTTTGAAATGCTTCGATAACACCATCAGGAAATGATTTAGCTTGAATATAAAACACTTTGATGTCTTTGTCTATTTTTATATGTTCCATTTTATTTATTTTATTTGATTTGAATTTTTAGAACATTATTCTTTATTATCATAATTTAACAACGGAATTAGATGATGGTGAAAACTTTGCCAAAACAATCCCGAGGAATACAAATCCAATAGATATGTCTGCAAATTGAGCTAGAATAAAACTATTTGGAAACTCGTACCAATTCCAATATATTACGCTAACAGACGTACATCCAACAATACCAATTAAAGAAATAATTAACACTTTTTTCCAAAAAGAGGCATAAACACTTGATAAGATTAAAATTGAAAGTATTGTGACAAATAGATAACTTAAAAACTGGATAAACAATTTTTTAAGAGAAAATGGATTTCCTCCAACTGGCCTGTACACCAGAAGACCTACTGGACCATTTTCAAATTTTGTCAACCATTGTTTTTCTGCTTCTGATGAAGTGTTTTTAAAATCTTTACTCGGAAAAAAATATAAGCCTTTTTGGCTAATTGAGTTTTGAAGTGTTTTTGTTATATTTTCTGCATTAGGCAATGGTTTATATCCAATACCTATAATAACAACTAAATGCGAAAATGCGCCCCAAACAAACATCGTTATACTTCCTAATAGCATAGCTTTTAAATATTTTTTGAATGTTATTTTCTTCATTACCAGGAATTATTTTTTTTAATAAAATAAAGGTCTAGATAAATAATCTATTAAAAGCTTGGCAAATACGACATTCTTGTATGTTGATTACGACATATATAATTGATTATTTTTGTATTATGAAACACATTTCCATTTTGGTGTTGGAAGGCACAACGCTTACAAGTTTAGATGGCACCCATCAGTTGTTTAATAGAGTTAACGATTTTTTAAAATACCAAGGAAAAACAAAATTCTATGAAGTTGATTTGGTTTCAACAAAAGAGCACGTTTCCCTTAACAAGGGTTTGTATACTATAAAGGCAACAAGAAAAATTGATGAAATAGCTAAAACCGATTTGATTGTCGTTCCAATAATTTGTGGTGATTTTGCACAGATGATAAAAGAAAACAGCGGTTTTGTAGAATGGATAAAGGAGCAATATACCAATGGTTCTGAAATTGCAAGTCTTTGCGTCGGTTCATTTTTTCTTGCTGCTACTGGCATTTTGAATGGTAAAAATTGCGCAACCCATTGGGCGTGCCAAAATGATTTCCAAATTATGTTTCCTAAAGTCAAGGTTGTCAAAGAAACAATTATTACTGATGAAAATGGAATTTATACTAGCGGCGGCAACTACTCTTATTTAAATTTGCTGCTGTATATTTTTGAAAAGCATTTAGGAAGAGAGGTTTCACTATTGGCAGCAAAAATGTTTGAAATTGATATTGATAGGAAAACTCAAAATCAATTTGCTATTTTCATTGGACAAAAAAGGCATAATGATAAAGATGTATTACAAGCACAAGATTATATAGAAAAGCACACCGATAAAAAAATTTCCGTTGGCGAGTTATGTTTAAAATATTCAGTACAACGCAGGACATTTGAAAGAAGGTTTAAAGAATCAACCGGTAATTCGGTATTAGAGTACATTCAAAGAGTTAAAGTTGAAGTTGTAAAGAAAGAACTTGAAAATGGTTGTAACACAATAAACGAAATAGTTTTTAATGTTGGTTATAATGATGTAAATGCTTTTAGGAAAATTTTCAAAAAATATGTCGGATTGTCGCCTATAGAATACAAAAAGAAATTTGCAGTTTAAAAATTGGTTCGTAAAGTTGTACGGATTTTTTTTAATGCCCCCTAGATGCTTTATAAGCAGTTTTTAATCGGTACTACACACTATTATAGTGTTTTACACAGATAACTGTTGGTGGCTATTGGTTTGGGAAACTATTACTCTATTGTTTATTTAAAAAAATACTAGCTGCGTGTAGCGCGTTGGTTTTTCATGTATTGAGGAAGAGCAGCTTGCTACCGCTGTTTGCCTAGCATGATAATATCAAAAAAAAAATGTAGAAACTAGTTGTTTTTAACCTCCGTTTTCTGGCGCCCCCCACAGTAAATTCATTTTCTTTAAATGAATTTAATTGTTGATTTTTAAAGTTTTATAATCGTTTTCAAACATGCTTAAAACTTCCGCAGCAGGAGGTCTGATTTCATATTCGGAATCACAATTAATTATTATTTCTCTCATATTTTGTACCTGCTTATGTTTCCAAAATCCAGATTTTGTAAACCCAATTGCACATATTTGTCCATTCTGCTCAAAAGTTTGTCGATGGTAAACCCATTTTTCATCTGAACCTTCTAGCTTAAGAGTAATATCAAATTTCTTAAATATTTTTAATGGTTTTTTATATATTATTTTTTGAGATGCTAGCACACCAAACATTCCTTTTTTTATAGTATTATCATATAATTTTGATCGAAAAACAACTTCGTATCTTATTAAGTCCATGTAATAAAAATATTTTGAATTTGCCATGAACCTAAAAGATTCACAATCCAATATATTCACCCTTCTTGTTCTAGTTAAATTGGCAGTTAGTTTGATGTTCTTCCAAAATATTCTTGATCCAAGGTAAGTATAAATCATGTGCAACCAATAATAAAACATTTTTCTAAAATTTAGTTTTGGAGGATTTTTTAATTATCTGGGTATTAGAATTATACAAGGTATAGTGTCATCACTTTTTAACAAGTGATACAAACAAATATAATATTTTATATAGATAGTATTACTAATTGCTACTTTGGGACACTACTAGCCTATGGTTAATGGAGGAAGCATGTTAACTGCGTGTAGTTTATAGGTTTCTTTGATATTAAGGGAGCTGCGATGCTATCTGCTTTAGTAAGTTTTAAGGGTTGGTTGCTGATTTTAATGACAGGGATTCGTTCTTTTTAATAGGAGGCATTATTCCCATCATTCTTTTATTTTTTTATCCGATTTTTCTTGGACAATTGCTTTATTTGGTGCTTTGTTTTTGTCCTCATCATCAAGTCTGGCCTCCAGCACTTTAACTTCTTTTATTTCCTTGATTGTAATGGTGCCATAAAAATCAATATTGCTAGTAACTAAAACTTAATCATAATTCCCTTTTTTTATTTTTAGTACTACGATGATTTTTTATCAATAAATGACAAGCTACCTCTTTATTTTTTTTTTAGAATTACAGGTCCATGACATGTAAGAGTCCGCTTCTTTCTATTAAGATTGCAAAATGCTATTTGGAATACCATAAGAATAAGATCCCGATAAAGAACATAGTTTTGTAAGATAGTAAAGACCTCTACTTCTAAAAAAAACTGCCTATATTTATCATGTTCACGGGCAGGTGTATGGTTAATTACATGATTCAGAACCTTATTTAACAGAGTAACCTTAAAAAGAATTCCGAAATTTGAGGATGGTAAGCCACAGCGAGTTAGTCACATATAAAAGGTGGAATAAGTTGTTAGTGCTTCCCCTGGCAATCAATACACAAATAGCAATGGTTTTGTATTCTTGTATTTGTTTTTACAATTGATAAAACCTACTATTTTACACTTTTGGTTTGTGTAAATTGCCATTATGCATGGCGTAGAGGGTTGATTTTTTATTTAAAAATTCACTTGACAATTTAAATATTATATGTTTTACTCTTTATAGACTATAGGAGCCGTAAGAAATTTATCAGCAAAACTCAATATTTAATAATTTAAATAGTACGTCTTTATCTTTTATATAAATAATCCTTTTATCTACTTCAATAATACCATCGTCTTTAAATCGTTTTAAGCTTCTACCCAAGCTTTCGGATGAAGTACCAATAATATTTGCCAAATCTTCTCGAGATAAATCAATCCCATTTTCTTCATCATGCTTTTGGAATCGGTTTTCTAAAATGAGTAAATTAATAGCCAATCGTGCATTTAAGTTTTTTTGAGCTAGCACAGCAATAATATTAGCTAAAACTCCAAATTCATGCCCTATATTTTTTATAAAAACCCGTTGCAATGAGGGAATATCTTCTAATAATTTAAAAAAAACATCTTTAGCTATAAAATTTACCTCTAGGTCTTCTAAGGCTTCACAAGAATCTTGATAACGCTCTTCTCCAAATAAAGCATGATATCCTAATACATCACCCGTTGTATAGATATAAAATATTTGTTCCGTTTCAGAGAAACCACGTTTAAATTTTTTCGCTTTCCCTTTTTTAATCTGAAAAATGCCTGTGGGTATTCCTTCTTCATAAAATAAAAGACTCCCTTTCTTTATAATTAAAGGCTCCATAGCATTATATACTATTTTTTTTTCTTCAGAAGTTAATTGTTCAAATAGCAGTTCACTCTGAAAATCAAATTGCGAATAGAAGTTTTTCATTGTTCAAATATATAATAAATAACAAATAAAAATATAACATTTGTTATGTTTTTATATAACATTTATCGTATTTTTGATGCTTCATCAAGCTATTATTAGGCTATAAAATTCTATTTGTATAAAATGTTAATTAGCACCAATTAAAAGGCAGAAAATGAAAAGGGCAAGCAAATGGTACGGTATTTTAAAATTAAAGTGCCCCCGTTGTCATATTGGAAATTTATTCAGCACTCCAGGGTTGATTGTGTTTAAAGACATCTTGAAAATGCCCGATAGATGTTCTCATTGCAAGCAAAGTTATAAGTTAGAACCTGGATTTTATACCGCAGCATTATGGATTAGCTACCCTATCGTTCTTATTGTATTTATCCCTGTATTACTAGTAGGTTTTTCATTAGATAGCATGAATAGATTTTTCAAATATATGTATCCACTTATCATACTCTTTAGTTTTATGTTTCAGATTCCATTAATGCGCATTGCAAGAGCTATTTTACTGCATATGAGCATCGATTATTCACCAAAGGGGTAACATATACTATAGAATTAAACGCATTATTTTAAATTATTAATCACTAAACTAATGGGTAAGGAATTTATACCTAAATTATTTTCACTTTTAAAAGAAGGAATTTCAAAAGAAGCAATAACAAAAGATGTTCTTTCGGGATTAATAGTAGGAATTGTCGCTTTACCTTTAGCCATTGCGTTTGCTATTGCCTCGGGGGTTTCTCCTGAAAAAGGAATACTAACAGCCATTATCGCAGGTATAATTATTGCTACTTTTGGAGGAAGTCGGGTACAAATAGGAGGACCTACAGGAGCTTTTATTGTTATTGTCTATGGTATTGTACAGCAATACGGGACCGATGGGTTAACTATTGCCACGTTTATGGCTGGCTTTATTATTATTGGATTTGGCTTGGCTCGGTTAGGAAATTTATTAAAATTTATTCCCTATTCTCTCATTGTAGGTTTTACTAGTGGCATTGCGCTAATTATTTTTTCTTCACAAATAAATGATTTTTTTGGGCTTCATATTACCAATGTTCCCGCAGATTTTACAGCTAAATGGGCAGTGTACTTTGCAAATTTTCACAAGGTTAATTGGTATGCAATTGGTATTGCCTTGAGTACGATAGGCATCACTCTTTATTTTCAAAAATTAGTAAAAAAAATTCCAGGATCAATTATTGCGATCGTACTATCAACCAGTGTTGTAATGCTCTTTGACATCCCTGTAGATACTATTGAAAGTAACTTTGGGGCCATTCCAAATAAGATTGGACTTCCGCACATGCCAACGGTTAATTTTGACACCATTAAAGCGCTTCTTCAACCTGCATTTGCAATTGCTATATTGGGAAGCATTGAATCTTTACTTTCTGCTGTGGTTTCAGATTCAATGATTGGTGGAAAACACCGTTCTAATATGGAATTAGTTGCGCAGGGAGCAGCAAACATCATGTCCTCGCTCTTTGGCGGTATTCCTGCTACCGGCGCCATTGCTAGAACTGCCACTAATGTTAAAAATGGAGGAAGAACACCAATTGCTGGTATCGTTCATGCGCTGGCCTTATTGGCTATTATGCTTTTGTTTGCGCCCTACGCAAAATTAATTCCTATGTCATGCCTAGCGGGAATTTTAATGGTCGTGGCCTACCATATGAGTGAATGGAAACAATTCCGATCTATTTTAAAAGGGAATAGAATGGATATCATTATTCTGCTTACAACGTTTTTTTTAACGGTTATTTTTGACTTAGTTATTGCTATAGAAATTGGAATCGTACTTTCTAGTTTTATCTTTATGAAGCGTATGAGTGAATCTGTTAATATACAAGGGTTTTCTTCTGAAGATACTAAAAGTGAGCCTCTTTTTGATGACGAATTACGAGACATTCCTAAAGGAATTATTTTATATGAAATTAATGGTCCCCTATTTTTTGGAGCGGCCAGACAATTTCAAGAAACCATTACCAATACTGCCTTACAACCCAAAGTTATTATTATTAGAATGCGATATGTCCCTTTAATTGATGCTACTGGCTATCAGAGCATTAAAGAAATATTAAAGACCTATAGGAGTAGAAATATAAAAGTGTTAATTTCAGGGATCGGAAAGCCCTTGCGAAAAGATTTTAAAAAGAATGAACTATTTTTATTTATAGAAAGGGATTTTGTGGTTAAAGATATTCATACCGCTATAGAAAAAGCTAAAGAAAATTTATAGGAGATGCCTAATATTGCTATATATTTGTTATTACTTTAGTGTGACCCCTATAAACAACCCTCCCTCCTACTAAAAAGCTTATTCTTTGTATTGCGATGATGTAGTTTCAAGTTAATAAGAATCATTGTGTAAATTGTGTATAGTCTTGACAGCTTAATAAAGAAGCTGTCTCTATTTTTGTTGTTATAATAGCGAACCAATATTTATATGGAGCCGTATTCACATAAGCTGTAAATTCCTGTAACACGCTATTTTCCGCTACAATTACACAATCAAATGGGGCTATTAACTGAAATGTATCGTTAATACCATAAACAGTGCCCCAATTAGATCCTTTTTTAAGCAAACTTCTTTTGTTGGTAAGTTCTATCAAATCAATAGTGCCAATTTCTTTTTGACAAAAATCGGTGATTCCTACATAAAAATCATACATCCCTATTTGCTGCAACCATAAATGTTGTCGTGTATAATAAAAATTTTTTGGAATCTGCATTCTCTTGCTATATAGGTAAAACTCATATTTAAGAACCAACGACTATTGCGTAAGCGTCTGGTTTTAATAAACTACTTACATCGACATCATTTTCTATTTTTAGTTTAATCATCCAGCCTTCTCCATAGGGATCTTCATTTACTAATTCTGGATTAGCCTCTAATTTTGGATTAGCTTCTAAAACGGTCCCATTTATGGGTAGAAAAAGATCTGACACTGTTTTTACTGCTTCTACTGTGCCAAAAACATCATTTTGTGCTAATGCCTCAGCTACAGTTTCAATTTCAACATATACAATATCTCCTAATTCACTTTGTGCAAAATCCGTAATTCCTATATACGCGATATCATTTTCTATTCGCAACCATTCGTGGTCTTTTGTGTATAAGAGGTTTGAGGGTATTTTCATTTTATTTATTTATTTTATTTATTTTTTTCTGTGCTTTAGGACATGTGGCATCGCTGTATTTACAATAAACGCAACAATCCTTTGCATCGTTTATTCCAAAAATAGTATGACAAGAAACACACTTGCTATTAATATGCTTTCCTATTTGCGGCATCTTTTTTTTATAGGTAGAACCACAAATAGGACAGCGTACTATAGCATCGGTATTAATATTCAACATGTACTAGGCTTTTTCTAAATTTGCAATTTTAGGTGCTCCGGAACGTATTTCATCGTTTGCAAATGATTCATACAATTTGAAGTTTTCATTAAATTGTGATGCAAGATTATCAGTGGTTTTATCGTACGCTTCTTTATTCTCCCAGGTGTTTTTGGGATTTAATAAATTAGAAGGTACCCCGTCACATTCTGTTGGCATCTGCAATCCAAAAACAGTATGTTTCAAATAAGCTACCTCATCTAGTTTTCCATTAAGAGCAGCAGTAATCATTGCTCTTGTATAATTTAATTTTATACGCTCTCCAGTTCCATACGCACCACCAGACCAACCAGTATTAACAAGCCATACATTTACAGTATCGCTTTTTAGTTTTTTTCCTAATAATTCAGCGTATTTTGTAGGGTGGAGTGGTAAAAATGGTTCTCCAAAACAAGCAGAAAAGGTGGTTTGAGGCTCGGTAATACCAGCTTCAGTTCCCGCTACTTTTGCGGTGTATCCTGAAATAAAATGATACATTGCTTGCCCGACTGTTAATTTAGAAATTGGAGGTAACACCCCAAAAGCATCACAGGTTAAAAAGAAAATATTTTTAGGCGTACCTCCAATAGATGGGTTCTTTGCATTATCAATGAAATTAATGGGATAAGCCGCTCTAGTATTTTCAGTAACTTCTATATTATCATAATCTACTACATCTGAGCCCTCATAAAAGCGAACATTTTCAAGTAAGGTTCCAAAACGCACTGCTGAAAATATTTGGGGTTCTTTTTCGCTACTTAAATTTACGCATTTTGCATAACAGCCTCCTTCAAAATTAAAGACACTTTCTGAATCCCAGCCATGTTCATCATCACCTATTAGTGCTCTGGATGGATCAGCAGACAAGGTTGTTTTTCCAGTGCCCGATAATCCAAAAAAGACAGCTGTGTTCCCATCCTCACCAATGTTGGCAGAACAATGCATGGACAGTACCCTTTTATCGTGTGGTAAAATATAATTTAGAATAGTAAATATTCCTTTTTTAATTTCACCCGTATATGCACTACCACCTATAAGGATTACTTTTTTAGTAAAATTGATAATTGTAAAGTTATGTTGTCTTGTTTTATCTTTTTTAGGATCTGCTTTAAATTCTGGAGCAGCCAAAATGAGCCATTCGTGTTCAAAAGTTTCTAATTCCTTTTTTGAAGGTCTTAAAAAAAGGTTATTCGCAAATAAGCTTTGCCAAGGTGTTTCTGTAATAACACGAACATTTAATTGATACTCTTTTTTACTTCCTGCTTGTACGTCTTTTATATAGAGTTCTCTGTTAGAAAGGTGCACTGCAACTTGATTGTATAGGTTCTCAAAATCTTCTGATGAAAACGGATGGTTAACATCTCCCCACCAAACAGCATCTTCCGTAAGAGCATCTTTAACTATATATTTATCCTTTGGTGAGCGTCCTGTATATTCCCCCGTATCACAAGCTAAAGCACCTGTACTTGTCAAAACTCCTTGCTTTTTTTGAAGAGTCTGCTCTACTAATTTAGAAACAGGTAAATTCCAGAAGCATTTTTTTGTGGGATGAATACCGAGCGTATTTAATTGTTCAATAGTTTTCATAGAAATGATAGCTTTATATTTGGTATCAAAACTACCCTATTAAGACACACTAACCGTTGACGGGAATCTTGGTAAAACTTGATTTAAATCAAGTCTTAGATAAAAAAAAATAAGGTGTAGCTTTGTAATACCAATATGATTACGAAATTCACATTTAATAGCCAATATATTTTAAGCGAATTACCTTCGAAGGATAGGGATTTTCTTGAAAAAATAATGGTTGATAAAAAATTTCGTAAAAACCAGCCCATATTTACAGAAGGAACTCTGCCCTCAGGTATTTTTTATTTACAAAGCGGGAAAGTGAAAAAATATAAAATGGACAATGATGGAAGAGAGCAAATAATCTATATCTATAATGAAGGGGAGTTTTTTGGATATTCATCCGTTTTAAGTGAAAGCACCTATGGAGACACAACAGTTGCCATAGAAAACTCTATCATTTCATTTATTACCATAGAAGCTTTTAATCAAATACTAAAAGACTCTTCAACCTTTTCACGTTTATTATTAAAAAGTCTAAGCCACGAATTTAGTGTTTTAGCAAACCTGATGGCGGTGCTATCACAACGTACGGTACGGGAACGCGTAGCACTTAATTTATTAATTCTACATGACAAATATAAGGGTGATGATACTTCAAAAACATATATCATGCTTTCACGTTCTGATTTAGCAAATATGGCAGGAACAGTAGTCGAAACTTTGGCTCGCGTACTTTATGATTTTAAGCATGATAAACTTATTGCTACAGATGGCCGTAAAATCCAATTACTAAATATTGAACGCCTTACTAAAGTTGCCAATTTTTATTGAAAAAATGGCATTCACAATAGTTAAGTATTTAGATATAGAAATCTTAAGAGACTTAACATTCTTGTTCTCAAATCTTTTTAAATGCCGCAATTTGATATTCGAATTTCGAAAAGGACTTTTGGTAAATTGAAAATATAAAAGTGTATTTTTTAAATCTCCAAGGATTGATTTAAAATTACATACCCTACCAAAGATCTAACAACCTCTATCTTTAGTTCAAAAAAACAATAAAAAATAAACAAGGAGTATAGGTCGCTATGGATTCCTTCTCTACTTAGATTGGGTATTTACTATAAAAAGGCGCATCATTATAAACGATGGGACGTGTTGGCAGATTCAACATAATTAAAACAGGCTGCTACTATTTGTTAGCCATCATAAAAACAAATACTATTAGTGCCACCTGTTCTGTCTATTGCTTCCAAGCTATTATCCCGTTGTTTTCTTTCCGTTTTGTTACTCTTGCTAAAATTATAACGAAGGTTTAGGCTTATTCTTCTAGCCAGAAATATTGTTTAAGGTTTAAATAGTTTCCGCCCTAAGTGGCATCTACATTCATTTCTAAACTCTTAAATTATCGGTGGCTCTCAGGGTAACGTTCAGATTATTGGCCATAAAAGAGCGTACAATACCTGTATCTACCTACCATTGTGACTGCAAGGTATTTGTGTATGATTTCGTTGGGTGTTTCAGCCACAATTGTAGTAAATACAAACCGAATAGAACCTCACTAGGTATCGGGAGCGATTCCCAATGCTTTGGGATTCGTAATAAATCCAAAACAATGTAATTAATTGTATATGGTGCTGGCAATAGTTATTTTATTTCAATTAATCCAAATCCAATAGGAAATTCATTATTTTTCTTTACTGGACTTAAAGAATCTAAAGGAACGTGGTTGCTATGAAATAATCCCGACACTTCTTCTTGGGAATAGTTTTTTAATTGTATAAATTCTTTAAGATGATATGGTATTCCTTCTCCACCCATAGGAACATTACTTTTAGATTCTATATGAAAATGTAAATGCGGTAAGTCAGAATTTCCGCTGTTGCCCAGTAAGCCAATTATTTGTCCTTTTTTGATTTTATCTCCTATTTTTACTTTAAGACTATTTGGTATTAAATGCCCATAAAGTGCATATAAGTCATTCCCAATATCAATAATGACATAATTACCAGAAATTGTTTTGTTAGTAATACGTACAGCCATTTTTTCTGATAGTGGTTCATTTTCTATCATATTATCCTTTATATCTACAACAACTCCATCAGCAACTGATACAATTTCAAGACCATATCCAGACCAGTTTTTATTTTGTTTAATATTGTTTTTTGCAAGTTTTCCATCATCATTTACAAAAATCCAATCGAGAGCAAAACGTTGCGGATAAATAACTTTTCCATTTGAAAAAAACCTACTGTTTTTATGACCTTCTGCTTCATATAGCCATTTTCCTTTTTTGTTAAATGGTAGCCCTAATGTGAGTTTTGTTTTATTTGGAATATCTAAAATTGTTGATTCAAACGTATATGCTATAGATTCTCCATTTCCTTTATTTATATTAAAATGAAGTCTGTGAAATATTTTTTCAGGAATATTTTTAATGTCGTTAAATTCTATGTTTAAATTAAGTACTCCGAATTGATTTGCAGAAATTATTTTTAAGTCATTTTCGGATCTTAATTTTGGTCGTTCGAGATTCTCATTAATGTAAATAGAATCAAAAATAGCAATAGGTAATTCGGTTGAAGCTAAATCAAATATTTCAACTTTTTTTAATGCTATAGATGCTTTGTAATTATTGAGAATATTTAATTCGTAAGCGAGATAGTTTTTATTATTCGCATTAATTAAACTGCTTAAAAAAGATACGTTGGTCTCAAGAGGGAAATTAGATTCTTTCAGTTTAACTAGAACCTCTTCAATAGGTTTTTCATTAAAATCTTTTGATGCTTTTATATTTTCGCAACTTGTAAGTAATGGGAGAAAGCTTAATAGGAAAAGATACTTCATAAGTTTTATTTCAATATTTTAAGAGTAACAGTTTTTAGCAATCAACCTTACAAAGGTTGTGTTTAGTTTTAATCTTTTAGCATCCATTCTATTAGCTTTTCTTTATCTACTATAGACCAAGAATGTGGATTTCTTTCTCCATCTGAACGATAGCCTTTATTCTCTGTTTTTTATCAATTCAATTTTGTTATTATTAAATTTATTTTGTAGCACTGTGTTCATTTTTTCTATAGAGTAAGCATTTAAATCTTCTGGTTCAAATTGCCTATTTATTTTCCAATAATTGAGGTCAGGCTCTGTGTAGAACCTTAATTTAGTATTATTTAAATTAGCAATATTTTCAATGAAGTTAGTCTGTGAAGTAAATGGTGAATTCTTTTCAAAATTATTAAGGTTATCTTTAGGGTTACCAAAATTGGTGTTAAAAAGGTTTATTATCCAAGTTCCTTCTTGAACAGAAATTTCAGAAAAATTTCTCTGAACATTTCTTTCACATTTTTTATAAAAAGCTAGTAAGTCAATCGGTGAATCCACTATGAAAACTCCTTTCGGTTGGATCTTATTATCTGTTTTGATTAAGTGATTAGAAAGTAACAAGGATATATTACCACCAGTTGAAAACCCACCAATAAAAATATTATCTTTTGGCAATTTAGTATCCTTAAATATGTTTTCAAGAGTCTCTGTCAACTCGATTTTATCATTTTTAGTGAGCCAAAAACTTTGGTTAAAATTTAAATACAGAATTGCTACATCATTATTTTTAGCATCTTTAAGTATATTAAATTCACGTTCAATAGTTTCTGCATTTTCCGCATAATTTCCAAAAAGTATTAAGACTGCATTTGCTTTATTTACAGGCTTATTTAATTCATATTTATCTTCAACTATTTTTTTGTATTCCGTTTTAGCAATATTTTGATTTTTCCTATATAGTTTACTTTTGCAAGAAATAGAGATCACTAAAATCAATAATATTCCTATAAATTTCTTCATTTTAGACATTATACACAACGGTTTTGTGTAGGGTTAGTGGCCTGTTTAAGCTCCTAATTTAGCAAATAAAAACTGAATAGAATCCCGAAGCATCAGGAGCGAGCCCCGATGCTTCAGGATTTGTAAGTAGGCTAAAACTAAGCAATTAATTACACACGCTGTTGGCTGTAGTTTTTATTTTTTAGTTAATTCTATCGCTTTTTCTAAAACTACATCTTTGTCTGATAAAAAATCATCAATTGATTGCTCAATTTCAATATCTGGCTCAATAGTAGCCTTTGGGTTTTTTTCTTGAACATCTGTAATAAATATGTTTCGAGCCACAGTATAAGTGAATTTTGTGTTTGTTAGTTCGAACTGTTTTTGATTTGCAGTACAGAATTGATTTGAGCCTAAAGTCTCTCCAACAAAAACTACTCTATTTTTATCTTTGTATACAGATGCTAAATGACCAACGGTAGAATAACCATCTCCATTCATTACAAAAATAATTTTCCCTTTAAAATTGTTTTCAAAAGGTTGCTGCATCTCTTTTCTTCCATAATCACTAATTTCAAAGTATTGAAAAGGTTTTTGTAGCGTATATTTTAAGAGATTGATTGATGCTTCTCCTGGTCCTCCCAAATTTTGACGAACGTCTATTATTAAGTTTCTATAACCTTTGGTTTTAATTTCTTTAAAAGAATCATGTAGGAAATTCAAAAAAACTTTTGTTTTATCGCCATAATATGCGAAGTTCCGTAGGGTCAATAAAGTAGTTTCAGCATTAATTTCTGTTAAACAAAAATCACTTTGACACGGGTGCTCAGTACTAAAAAGTGGCGCATAGGGTGGATTTTCATTTAGAGATTTTAAATTAATTGTTCCACTTTTACCTGCAATTTTTACATTGTAAACATCGGGAAAATTTAAGGCGTACGGAATTATAGAGGTATTATACCCATTAAAAAGTTTTCTTTTTGAACTTTCAATATCTGCTTGAGTGTTGATATGTGAATAAATAACAGCCATCATTTCACTAATAGATTTGCCATTAATGTGGGTTATCTCTTGACCGATTTGTACAGTATCTTTATTAGTTAAATTGTCTATAACATAAAGTTTATTATTGATAAGTCTTGTGAGAAGCGGAAAGTAGTCTTTGGGTTTTAGTAAATCTCTTTGTTGATTAAAAAACCCTAATGAAGTATGGCCGCAACCAACTATTGCAATAATCTCGCTCAACTTCCAAATAAAATCTTTTTTGGTAGTTGTATTATCAATTTCACTCCGTAACTGTTTAGCTTTTTTATCGAAATCAGCTTTTGACGTGAATTCATAGAGCGCAGGATGATATGTAGACAAGGTATCTATTAATTCATTATAATCTGCTAAATAATTTTGAGCGTGTTTATTTAATGGTTCTCTTTTGTTCTCGTCAGACTTTTTTTGATCATTCTTACACGATAGGATAGCTAGCCCTATAATTAGAAAAGCTATTGTTTTATTAATCATACTTTTTATTAATTAGTATCTAGTTATTCTGTTCTATGATTTTTTTAGTTTGAGTTACTATTATGTTTTTAAAGACAGAAACTTCAATTGTTATTTGTTGTAACAAAAACATATAATAATTGCCAAAAAGCATCATTGCTTACACCACCCGGTTTTAGTCCCCAATTAACTAATGTTGGCACTTTATATTTATGGGTTACTACAATTTTAAGTTTTGGAATAACGGTTATGAATTGACCTCCCCATCCATGTGCAGTATAAGCTCCTTCAAAATCAGGGTGTTGCTTGAAATTATCTGCTAACCACCACATATAGCCATAAGAAAATTGAAATGGACTTGATTCGTTTAGTCCATATCGTTTATTTACAATTTCAGTTGGTGTTACTGTAGTTGTAATTTTATCAATCCAGTTTTTAGATATTATTTGTTTTCCGTTCCATTCCCCTTTATTAAGCATAAGTTGTCCAATTTTAGCCATATCTCTAGTTGATAAATACATATGGTGGGCAGGGTATCTCGATTTACTTTTATTGTATTTTTCTTTTTGATTTTTAATATTCCAGTCTTGAAACCCTAAGGGAATTGCAAGTTGCTCTTCAATTTCTTGATACACAGTTTTTCCAGATTTCATTTCGAGAATAGCCCCAGCCACATTAAAGTCCCAATTATTATAAACAAAATACGATCCTGGTTTTACGCTACCTCTTTCTAAAATGTTATTTTCGTCATACCCTCCATTTGCAGGCTCATAAAACACTCCAGAACGAGATGTAATTATATTGTTAATAGTTGCAGTTTTCTCTATTTCTAATAATCCTTTATCTTCATCAATACCAATTTCGCCTATTTTTTGATTTAAATTTATAACTCCATTTTCAACATATTTTCCGTACAACATGCTTAAAACACTTTTACGGCATGAAGCTATATACCCTACTTCGTTAATATCTCCATATTCATAAAGAATTTTACCATCTTTTAATATCACCATTCCTGTTGTTTCAAGATTATTTTTTAAATAATTTGTTAAAGAGTCTAATCTTTGTTGGGTAAATCCTGTATTATCTAATGTTTCATGTTTTTCAAAAGGAACACCTTCAAATTGAGGTTTATGAGAACCGCAACTCAAGAATATGGTCATGCTTATAATAATAATTACAATTTGTTGTTGTTTTATCATTTTATTGATTTTAAAGATTTAATGATTTCAAAATAATATATATGTTCGTGAAGTATATATAGGCGTTAAAATTGAAATTTCCCCAACCAAACTCCTGTTGTTTTTTATAACATACTCAAACCCAATAGTACCCGCGCCAACCATATTCTTCCTATTGTATGATGCGGATGTAAAACTCAACCAATAATTTTTGATTTAGAATTTTTATTTACTGAGTTGTATATTATTGATGATGAATTGTATTAATAATACTACATATGTATTTCTGTCAGCACTAATTTTTTAAGCCTTTTCATTCTCAATTAGTATTTTTTTAGTATCTACCCATTTCAAAGCCGTGATAATTATAATTAGAAGTGCAATGACTTCAATGCTTGCACAAATTATATAATGAGGCATTAAGCTTCCACCTCCAATAACATATATAATAGTTAAAACACTAGCGACAATATTAAGGATACGATTTATTCGAAAAGATAATGATTTAGAAAAATAAATCATAAGTATCGGTATATTGGTTATACCTGCGGCAATGGCCATTGTTGTAATTATTTCTCCAAAAATATTGAGTGTATTTCTATTTACAAGTTCTATTATAATCGATAGAATATCGGCAAATATTATATTAAGTATTACCACAATCCATAAGGTGGATAATTTAGTTCGTGTATCCATTAGCTACATTTTGATATTTTATTTTGCTTTAAAAGCATTAAAGGTTTCAAAGCTGTAACTCCCTATTTTAGAGAGTGTATTAAAATTTAATGAGCAGGATAATAATAAAGGAATACAGTTTTGCATCTAATACGTTTTTGAATTATAATGCAAAACTAAATTTATTTAATAGCAGAAAACGTTCACTTAAGTTAAGAAAAGAAAATTAGTTTTTTATATTTTTTAGAATTCTCGATTTTATCCTACTTAAAGATTGAGGTTTAATTCCTATTAAACTTGCTAGTTGATGTTGTGGAACACGCTGAACAAGATCTGGTCTGTTTTGTAATAAACTCAAATAGCGTTGTTCTGGTGAAGTTGTTTTAAACTCGTCTAAGTCTAATTTTTGTTTCATTAAATGTTCTTCTGAGATTATGCGACATAAAGATTCAAATTTTGGAAATTTCTGGAACATCTCGCTTTCCATATCAGGATTAGAAACGGTTACTATAGAATCTTCAATACAATCTAGGTAATATTCAGAGGCTTTTTTGTTTAGTACACAATTTGGTGTTATGCCTTCCATTTCTGTATAAAAAGCAGTAGTTTTTTCTTCTCCATCAATAATATAGTACGTTCTAATACAACCTTTTAAAACAAAATACCCATTATTAGAATGCTCGCCTTCTTTTAGTAAAACAGTATTTTTTTTTACAGTGCGAAAAATATCTAGTGAAGTTAAAACCTCTTTTTCTTTTTCAGAAAGTGAAATGTATTTTGAGATAAATTCAAATAATAGGTTCTGCATATTTTAATTAGTGTTTTATACTGAAATAGGTTGACCTTTTTATGGTTGTTTTTTGACTATTAAAAACGATTTTTTTAAATCGTTAGTTCAGATAAATTTACATAATTTTTTCGATAGGATTTATATTTGATATTAGGGTTTAAATGTACTTCTGCGGGTTTTCTTAAGTTTAGGCTAAAATGTGTTCTAAGATTGTTATAAATATACACAGCTTGATCTGTTATTTTTTTTGCCAATGTTCATTTTGTGTTTTCATAAGTGACTGTAATTAATTGCTTAATTTTTAGTCAACCTATTTCAGGAAAGTTCACGGTCAGTATGACACACAACGGTTTTGTGTATGAAATGTGCGGGATTAATTTCTGTGATTGTTCGTGTTAAACCCGAAAAAAACCAAACACACTCCTACCCTTTGGTTAAGCACTAAAATAAGCATTTTTTATACACGGTATTGTAGCCAGTTATTTAATTCCAAATTTCATTTGATTCGGTTAAAATGATTGGATAGTTATCAGTTACAAGTATTGTTTGCTCGTGTTGGGTTACATATCCACCTTTGTTTCCGACTAAAGTCCAACCATCATTCAGTTCGACTGCAACAGTTGAATTTGTTGAAATAAAAGTTTCTATTGCTACTGTTGTGTTTTTTTTGAATCTTTCCCTGTTACTTTTAACTCTGTAGTTTAAAATATTTTCAGGCTCTTCGTGTAAACTTCTACCGACTCCGTGACCAGCCAAGTTTTTAATAACTTTAAATCCTGATTTTTTTGCTTCAGTTTCTATTAAATATCCAATTTCAGAAATTTTCACTCCGCCTTTTATATTGTTTATAACTTTACGTAATATATTTTTAGAAGCATCAACAAGAGGTTGGTGGTTATGAATGTCTTTTCCAAGAACAAAAGAACCGCCATTATCAGACCAAAATCCGTTTAGTTCTGCCGATACATCAATATTAATTAAATCTCCTTCTTTTAATATTTTTTTCTCTGAAGGTATTCCGTGTGCAGCTTCTTTGTTTATACTTATACAAGAATAACCAGGAAATCCATAAGTTTCATAAGGTGCAGATTTAGCTCCATAACTCTTTAAAATTTCACCACCATATTCATCAAGCTCTTTAGTTGACATACCAACTTTAGCATATTCTCTCATTAATTTTAGTGTAGTTCCAACAACTTCACTAATTTTTTTCATTCCGATTAACTCAGATTCTTTTGTTATTGACATTTCGTATATAATATTGGACTTAATGTTGTTGTATATGCTTTGTTGTGTGTTTTAAGCATTAAAGTTAGCAAATAAAAACCGAATAGAATTCCGAAGTCTCGGAACGCGAGCCCCGAAGCTTCGGGGTTCGTAAGTAGGCTAGCACTAGCAATAAATAATATATGGTGTTACCAAACGTTTTTATTCCATTATTTTTTTAATTGTAAAATTTTTTTTTGTATTTCTTCCATTCAAATAATCTTTCCAAGTTTGAGGTACTTCATAGTCAGGAATTACACCTCGTCCTTTTATTTTCGGTTCTACATTAATTTGAAAATGAACAGTCGGGATTTTTACCTCAATTTTTGAATTTGGCAATTTCACATATTCCGAATACCCGCTAACATTTCCTTCGTAAGTTCCACCAGTTTCTTCTCCGATTACTATTCCTCTGTTGGTCATTTTTACCAAACTGGTAAATTCTGCACCGCCCGAAAATGTCTTGCCACTTATCAAAACGTACAATTTTCCACTGTAAATTAGTTCCTTTTGTGGTTTTTCATATCCTAAATCGGAATAGTAATCGCTGAACAATGTGAAGCTTCCTCTTTTTGCAATTGTGTCTTCAAGTTTCCACGCGTCTTCTATATATCCTTCTTTATTTTTATTTTTACGATATGGTCTTGGAAGCATTGTTACTTGTTTATATTTTTGTGTGATTTTGTTTGACAAATAGCTGAAAAGTAAGTTTTCATTTCCTTCTGTTCCTCCCCCATTGGCTTGAATGTCTATCATTAAATGTTTAATATGTAACGAGTCTATTTTTTTAAAGTTGGATTGATAAAATTTTTCGTAATTAATATGATCATCGCCAAAACTTGGTATGCTCAAATAGGCAATAGAATCGTTAATCTGCTCAAATTTAAAATGATTATAGTCAAAATCTTGTGAAGCAAATTTGGCCTTTTTGGTTTTAAATTTCGTAAATCGAATTGCAGGAATGGTTAAAGTTTGTGTTTTATTTTTATTAAATTCTTGAACTTCAATTTTAAATTTTTTCTCTTTACCGTAAACCAATCTATAAAGTAGTGAAAAATTTAAACCACCAACCCATTCGCTTTTAGAAGTTTCATTAAAACCGTCTGTAGGAATTAAAGGATAAACTTTTTTAAGTATTTCACTTACTTTCCTGCCATTGATAGAAAGTATTTTTACACCTTTTTTAAGATCTGTAACCTCATTGCCATAATTTTGTGTAACAATGAGATTTTCGTTGCATAGTTTGACTGTTAATGGTATAAAAGATTTTGAGAGTCCAAATTTTATCATTGACCACCTTGGAAGGTCAATAGAAGTATGTCCTTCATTTGTTAATCCAATAACATACCTTAACTTTTCGTAGAACTCTAATTTTGTTTGACATGTTTCTAATGTGTTCCGAATACTGTCAATTTTCGCATTTGTTTCATTTTTTTCAACATATTCATAAAGTCCCTGATGTTGTAATTTTAGTTCTGTGATTAAATAATCAAAATCTTCAACGAATTTTTTTTGTGAATAAGAATCATCTGTTGCTTGAGCAAAAATTGAATTTGATATTATAAAAAAGATAATTGAGAGATATACTATTTTTTTCATTTGGGTTTAAATTTTTCCAAATGTAATGCAGTCATAATATTGCCACTTGTATAATGTTGGCAATTATAGTTTTTCAATGATGCTTTGTTGGTAATTTTTAGGAGAAATTCCAACAAACCGCTTAAATGTTTTTGAAAAATGTGCCAAGTCTGTAAAGTTGTATTGATACGCTAATGTTGTAAGTTCTGTATTGGGTTTAATTAACATTTTACTTGAAAATACTTTTTTCATCAATATGTAATTAATTGGTGTCATACCGGTTGATGCTTTGAATTTTTTCGTAAATCCATATTTATTAATATTCGCAATTTTCGATAGTTCATCTAGACTAAACTTTTCGCAAATGTGTTTTTCAATGTAGCTATTAACCTCCTTAAAACTATTTAGATTTAATTCAGAATACTCTTTGTCTTTTTCTTGCGAGTACGATTTGATGGTATTAATAAATTGATGTAGATTAAATTCGATATTTTCAGTTTCTTGTTTATCAATAGCATTTTTAAGTTCCACAAACAATTTGTTAGCGTTTTTGTTATTTATTTTTCTGTTGGTAAATTTAATATTCTTTCCATTTAGTATGTCTTTCATCAATTGATTAGGAACGTAAATTGTATCAAATTTTAATTGAGCTGTTTTGTCAAATAGTGGGTTAGAATGTATTTCGTAAGGATTAGTTATTGAAATAGAACCTGCTTCACTGAAAAGACTTTGATGTTCAAAATCAATTTGTTCAATTCCTGTATGTATTAACGAAATGCAAAAGGTTTCGTGAAAGTGCTTTGGAAATTCAGTTGTTTGATTTTCAATAGTGATATATTCTAAATCATCTAAAATCATTCTTGTTTTCTCAATCTTTTTTTCAAATGTCTCGTCCTGAAATATGGCTACAGATTATTGATTAAGTGTATTATACTGAAATAGGTTGACCTTTTTATGGTTGTTTTTTGACTATTCAAAACGATGTTTTTAAATCGTTAGTTCAGATAAATTTACATAATTTTTTCGATAGGATTTATATTTGATATTAGGGTTTAAATGTACTTCTGCGGGTTTTCTTAAGTTTAGGCTAAAATGTGTTCTAAGATTGTTATAAATATACACAGCTTGATCTGTTATTTTTTTTGCCAATGTTCATTTTGTGTTTTCATAAGTGACTGTAATTAATTGCTTAATTTTTAGTCAACCTATTTCAGGAAAGTTCATTTCTCAAATTGGCTACAACGTGTTTGCATAAGATTAGTTGCGTGTTTTAAGCACTAAAGTTAGCAAATAAATCACAGATAGTAAGTCCGCAAGGACTTTCGTAAATTAGCTATAACTAGCAATTAATTTTATACGTTGTTGGCAAACGTTATTTCTCCGTATGTTTAAATCACAAATTACTATTTGTTCAGTTGTCCTAATTTTTCAACTTTTTTCAACCATTTTATTCTATACGCTTCTTTTGATAATCTTATAGGTCCAACAGTCGTAATTCTGACTTTTTTCACTCCTATAAAATGCAATGTTCCCTTTTTAATTGCATTATGACTTGGGTTTCCGTAAACCCATTTATAATACCAATCTGGTTGGTCTAAAGTACAAATTATTCGTGCCGTTTTCCCTGTAAAACGTTTGTCACTTAATAAAGAATTCTCTCTTTTGTTAAATGCAAATCCTGGAAGTAAAACTCGGTCTAAAAAACCTTTCATAATTGCGGGAACTGAACTCCACCAAACTGGATAAACCCAAACTAAATGGTCAGCCCATTTTAATTTGGCTTGAGCATCTAACAGGTCTGGTTCTAATTCTGTTCGCTTTCTATATCCAAATTGTAGGTTTGGGTTGAAGTTCAATTCTCTGATGTTAATTTCCATTATTTCAGCATTCGATTTTTCAGCCCCTTTTTTATAGGATTTTGAAAGTGCAAAATTGAAACTTTCTTTATCTGGATGTCCATTTATGATTAGTATGTTTTTCATAAACCTAAAAATAAGTTTTCAATTTTCTTTCAAATTTCGTGTTTGTTAAATTCTCAATTCTGAAGAACTTATAAAGAATAAAACAAGTTGATACCGTTAAGAAGAATGTGCAAATTATGAAGCTGGTAACACTACAAAAAATAGCTAATATTTGTGTGCCGATTTCTCCCAAATATGAATCGAAATAATCTTGCTTTTCGATAAAATAGTTGTAAACGGCTATTGCGTATTCGTAAAAACGAACGGTAAGTTCATATAATAACCAAGTGGGATAAAACCATTTTCTAATAGGTTCCCACCATTTTCCCCAAATTGATTTCAGTTGTTTGTTGTTTTCTTCCATTTTTAAACCTTTTTACAAAGGTCATTTTAATGGAAGATGTATCATTTGATATAGATCAAATTCGGTTTTTGGGATTCCTTATTCTACTCAAAGTTTCAAGCGTAATGCCTAAATAAGAAGCAATGTGCGTAAGAGGTATTCTTTGGGTTATATTTGAATAAATATTTAAAAGGTGCTTGTATCGGTCTTCTGCCTTGTTGAACTGAATGGTATATAATCTTTCACATAGACCTAACATAGTTTGAGTAACAACTTTACTAATAAAACGTTCAAAATCGTGGTGCTTCTCTGAAAGGCAATCAACTGTATCTTTTGAAAATTCAAGGACAACGGAATCTTCAATAAATTCAACATAATGAGGACTTGGCTCTTCGCTGAAAAAACTGATAATTGCAGCCATTATTTCATTTTCAAAAGTGAACCAGTCAGAAATGTCCTTTCCGTCTTTTAAATAATATGCTCTTGAGCAACCTTTTACAATTAAGTAGGCTTTTTTGGAAAATTGTCCTTCACGAACTACAATCTCGCCCTTTTTATAACTTACAATTTTTGAATTCGCAATTAACTCTTGTTGACATTCATTGGTAATAGGATGATATGTTTCTCCAATTTTATTTAAGATTTTTTCAATATCCATTTGTTTAAGTGACTACTGTTTTTCGGTTTGTTGAATGTTCGTCATAATGTGCTACAACGTTGTTGTATAAGATTAGTTGCGTGTTTTAAGCACCTAACCCAACCAAAGTTATACATTGGCATCGACATTCACAAGCGGAGCTGGAAAGTTCTCTGTGCTTCCGATCTGTTCGGCGGAAAGTCCTTCGCGATGCCCCCTAAGCCTGAAGTGCTGCAAGCGTATGTGACCAAACATTTTCCGGGCCACGAGGTCACTACAGCTTATGAAGCTGGCTGTTGCGGCTATTACGCCCATCGAAGTTTTGAAACCTATGGTTGGACTTCCCTAGTAGTGAACCCAGCCGATATTCACCGCAAGGGAAAGGAACGTTTTACCAAGACAGATAAAATAGATGCCCAACTCATAAGCAGGGAGCTTAAAGATGGCAGGCTTGAGGGCATCCACGTTCCAGATGTGGAGCGGGCGCAATTGCGCAGTCTTTTCAGAAGGGGAAACGATCTGGTCAAGGATTACAGGCGCGTAAAGAGTTTTATAAAAATGCAGCTGTTGTATTTTGGCATTGCTATTCCCGAAGAATTTGACAACGACCACTGGAGCTACAAGTTCCGCTATTGGGTTGACGAGATAACTTTTGCATATCCTTCGGCACGTGAGACTCTGGATAGCAGAATGCGAAGCTTTAGGTTTATAGATCAGGAACTGCGCGATGTCTCCACAAACATGCGCCTATTACCGCAAGTATTTAGGAAAAAACGTCAAGTCAATTATAATCAAGGTCGCTCGTAAATTATTGACCAGGACTTTGGCAGTCATAAAAACAGAAACTCCATATGCAATAGGGGTCATAGAATAATAAATAGATAACAAAGCTCACAAAGAAGTATTAAAAACCTGTATCACAAAACAATGTAGGTGGCAGCTCCAGAGTTGGATCACACATTTATAGCAAGTGGCCAGGTTTATTATAACTTATAATCATACAGATGCTAGTGACCGCGCTTGACGATGGATCACATATAGGATGCGGAGCAAGTTATATGGTATTGAAATATAGATAATCCTTGGGAATTATCAACATTCCAACACCCCAAAAACACATTATGAGATAATTAAAATATTATTTTTGAAGAACGGGATTAGTGCTTTTCATAGGACACGGTGTTCCCGGTAGTTTTTATTTCATTCGTTCAATTAATATTGGGTAAAACTCACTAAATTCAGAGTATTTTTCTCTCTTATTTTCATATTCTTTTAAAATTTTTACAATATTATTTACTAAAAAAAATCCAATAGATTTTTCGTAGTCTAAAAGTTCTTTAGCTTTTTCTGTTCCAAAATTTTCATTTGCTATTCTGATTGTTATTGCTCTTATTATAAGTTCATTAAAAACATATTTCCATTCGCTGTAACCTTGGGTTTTTCCATTTTTTTTTAAACTTTCAGTATAATATTTTTCTTTAATATTTTCGACTTCATTTTGAAATTTTTCCGTTAAAGGGTTTACGAAGGAATGACCGAATTCGTGTAAAATTAAATCCATTTCAAGAAATTCTTTTTCAAAATATGGAATATGTTCAATTTCACCATTTGGTCCAATTATAGCATAAACTTCTTTTTTTCCATCTGCTATGAATTTTGAATTAAATCCTCCTGAATGAACTAATGGTGAGAGAATTAAATTATAGGAACCCAATTCACTTCCGTAATATTTTTCTAAATACGCTGGAAGATGTTGAATAGATTTAGATTGTTTAACTTGATTAAGTACTTTCTCATTCAATTCTTTTACTTCGGTTAAATAGGCTTGAAATAAAGAATCTTTATTGAAGGAAATAAATTCTTTTTTGAATTTTTTAATTAGATAATCCCCTTTACTTTCATCAAAAGAATCAGGATTTATGACTTCTCTTACTTTATTCAATTCAGGAAATTCTCCGAACTGTAGAACCCAATCTGTAACGTTATTAAAATTAAAACCGTGCTTTTTAGATAATGTGTCAAATAAAGCTACTGCCTTATGGTTCTTCAGAGCTTTAAAATTATTTTTCAGCTTTGATTTGTAATGATTTTCGTGATTATTGACTAGAAAGTAATCATCTAAAAATGCTATTGAATAGATGGTTTCTATTCTTTCGTCAATCGTAATGTTTAATTCCGATTTCTGTCCGACACTTTTTAATGACGCTAAAAGTAGAATTAGCAAAATAGTTTTTTTCATTAATTGAGTTTTCAAATAAGGACTAATTTTGTTTCAAATTGGTACAGTTCAAATTACTGCCAACGGTTCGGTATAAGTGTCAGTTACGGATTAAATATACTGAAATTTTTGATTAAGCACAGGCTTTAGCAATTATGGCTGGATTTGGACATAGTCGAATCCACCGTAATTGCGTTTATACATTGTTAGCAATAGTTTATTTCTCCATAAACCATTTCTGAACAGCATTTTTATTTTTAATTTTACCTTTAAACCGTTTACTATATATAGTTCTGTCAAGTTTAATATCTAATGCGGTTTCTATTTCCTGAATAACTTCTTTTAAACCTCTCAAAGAGGGTTCTGTTTTTAAAGTATAATTCTTTCGTTTTTTTTCAAGTTTGATTTCATTTTTTGAAAGTGTTGGCCACCAAGCAAAAATAGTTTTATTCCAATTTTTTAGTTCAATCTCCCAACATTTTTTGTCTCGGAGTGGATAAACTGAGATGGTTATTCTTAAACGATTTTCTTTTTCTTTATCTGTCAAATCATTACCAAATCGGAATTTTCCATCTGTAGATATTTCAAAAAACAAAGCCCAATTATTGTCGCTTGGTAATTCTAGCCCTATTTCCTTTGCCCATTTGTATGATTCTAACTCATTTTGCTTAGATAAGAAGTAGTTTTCAATATCTTTAGTCAATGGTTCGTAGGCTGGATCTTTAATAAACTCCAGTATTCGCCTAAATAGAAATAAATCATTGTGTTCTGTTTTAAGAAATTGATTTCCTAAATTTATAGGGAATTTCCTTGCCTCTTCTATATTAGATAACGCCAATAAACATATGCTATACCAATAAGAAACTATATCAAACGGATATTTACTTTCTTCAGGATATTTGTAACCATCCAATACCTTTAGAACAAAGTTTACTAAAAAATCATTAGATGCAAAAGATATCATTCGCTCAAATTCTTTTTTGTTTGTTGGAACGTGGATATAAGATTCTAGCCGTTTTGAAAATTTCAAAATTTCCTTTTGCTCAGATTTTGAGAGATTTACTACACTTTCATTTATTTTGTTAATTAATTCACTCATTATTTGTCAAAATTATTGCCAACGTTTGGTATAAGCGCAGTAGCGGGATTGACGCACATAATTTAGCAAATACAAACCAAATAGAAAATCCGAAGTCTCGGAACGCGAGCCCCGAAGCTTCGGGGTTCGTAAGTAAGCGAGAACTAGCCATTAATTATACACGTTGTTGTGCGTTCGTTTTTTTATTAATAATATTCGATTTTTCTTTTTACTAAAACGACTGGTTTGTCGTTCTTAAATTTCTGTTTTTCTATCCAATTTTCTTTTTTATCAAATTTGTATTTGCTAATCCAAACATCACTTTCTGTATCGTTATTTGGTGACCTTGAGAATTCAATAGTATTTCCATATTTATCAAATTTTTGAGTAATCACAACAAAAGAGTTACTACCTTTCGGAATCCATTGTTCTTCAATTAAACAGCCATCAGAATCGTACTTTTTAAGAACTTGTGTATAGTCTGTTTCATCAAAAAAGTTATTCTTGATTTCGATAACTTTTGAGTCGTTGTCATATAAATAGATGTTTTTGTAATTCAAAGTGTCATAAGAACGAAATTCTGTGATTTTTTCAGTTAACAGTAAATTTTGTTCACTATAACTTCGTGATATTAATTTAGATGGTTTTGATTTTTGTATGTAAGTATTTTCGTTGATTATATTTCCTGATTTATCGTAGTCAACTTTATAAGTCATTTGAATTGTATCACTTACATAATCAGTTCGTTTAACTCTTCTGTTTTTTTCGTCTCTTTTAAATATCATTTTTCTTTCCAAATCATCATTTTTATAAATGACTTTTGTCAGACTGTCTTTTTGATTGTAATCATACTCATAAATCACAGATGGTGAATCTTCATTATTATATTTTTCAGTTAGTTTGGTAAGTTTTTTAGATGAATCATAAAAGTAATTTAATTCACTTTCATAAGTTTTCTCGTAGGTTAAGAATCCAATACTGTTGAACTCTTTTAAAGAGTAGCTATCAAAGTCAAAGTTGTTTATTCCCTGACCTATAATAGTAGAATCATTTTTTATTTCAAAATTGTATAGGTTTGTTTCGATAGATTTCACCTTTCCTTTCAATCCATATTTAGATATATCATTTTTTTCGGCTGATATGCTCGTGGATTTAGAACAACTTAAAATTGAAAAACAAATTATTATTAAAATTCCGAATGTTTTTTTCATATGTTGCCTAACGGTCTTATATATGAAAAATAGCGCTGTTAATAAGCGATATTTTTCAGATTAATGGTAAGCCGAATTTTTAAATTTTACTAATTATTTTATTTTTGGGAATTTGTCAAATTTAAAAATTTGGCGACTTTCCAAAAATGCCCGAACCTCTGTGTTATCAAAGACTCGCGCTATTTTTTATATACGTTGTTGTGCAACGTATTATTCCCACGTAATGTATAAAATCATTCTTGCTTTATCTAATAGTTTGTTACATTTTCCCTCTTTAATCGTTATGATAATATACCAACCTATTAAACTTTAAAAATGAATCAACTTGTTGTACAAACCAAAAATCTCAATTTTTCATATTCCAAAAATAAGAAAGATATTGAAGATTTAGAGCTTAAAGTTCCCAAGGGAAGTATTTATGGTTTTTTAGGTCCAAATGGCTCAGGGAAAAGTACCACCATTCGACTAATTCTTGGTCTTTTAAAGAAAAACTCTGGAACTGTTGCTCTTTTTGGGGAACTCTTTAATGGACAATCAAGACTTAAAGTTTTGAATAAAGTAGGTGGCTTAATAGAAAATCCGTCTTTATACGAGCATTTAAATGCGATTGATAATTTGAAAATATCTGCCAACTACAGACAGAATATATCGTCAAGTAGAATTTTTGAAGTATTAGAGATTGTAAACCTAACTAACGCTAAAAACAAAAGAGTTAAAGAATATTCACTAGGAATGAAACAACGTTTAGGATTAGCAATTTCTTTATTAAGTAATCCTGAACTAATCATTTTAGACGAGCCAACAAATGGATTAGACCCGAAAGGGATTATAGAAATGCGTACCCTTATTAAAGACTTAAACAAAAAGTTTGGGACAACAATTTTTATTTCAAGTCACTTGTTAAGTGAAATTGAGAAAACCTGTACACACGTTGGTATTATTAGAAATGGTAAAATGTTATATCAAGATACTGTGGCAAGTTTAAAAGAATCTAAAGGAACAAATATCAAATTAGAAATAGAAGTGGATAAGCCTATTGAAGGAATGTCTGCACTTAAGAATTTGAAAATGGAAAACATTTCGTTGCTTGATGGTTTTATACAAATTGAAGTGAAAAGTAAAAATGAAATAACAAATGTGATAGATGTTTTAAGAACTGAGAGAATTAATATTTATCAGGTATCTATTAAGAATAATTTAGAAGAACTCTTTTTATCATTAACCGAAAATTAATAGTATGTCAACAATATTATATTATACCGCAAGCTTAAAAAATGAACTTATTAAGTTAAAACGAACATTTGCTTTTTGGCTTACAATTATTAGTGCAGTCCTTTTTCCTATATTATTTATTGTAGCTTACATTTTTGAGCGTGAAACTTTAGTTCCGGCAGCAGGAATAAATCCTTGGGAAAAATTTATGGTTACTCAAATTGAAAATTCTACTCCCTTTTTTATACCAATGTTTATTGTTTTAATAACGAGTTTGATTATGCAAATAGAGCATAAATATTTAGGAATAAAACATCTATTTACATTGCCTGTACCCAAATCGAGTATATATTTTGGAAAATTAAGCATTGTTATTCTAGCTATAATGGTTACTTATTTATACTACTATATAGCAATTCTCTTATCAGGTGTTTTATTAGGTTTTGTTTATCAAGATTTAGGGTTTTTAAATTTTTCGCCTGAACATTTGAGATACATTAAAATGTTAATTACATCTTTTGTGGCTTCTTTTGGTATTATTGGAATTCAATTTTGGTTAAGTTTCAGATTTAAGAACTTTGTTATTCCTTTAGGCTTTGGAATGTTTTTAGCTATTATAGGTATCATCGTTTCACAAGCTCCACAACAATCCATTTATTTTCCATACTCGTTTAGTGTTTTATCAGTTTCTTTGGGTGAAAAAATGCCTTTAATTTTTGGTATTTCCTCTGTTACTATATTCAGTATTGTGTGCTTTTTAATAACAAGTGTTTTTGGTTATTTAAATATAAAGAAGTTAAATATTAAATAAGCAAAAAGTAAATAATTTTAATGATTATTCACTTTGTTTGCGGGTGCAATTGTGGGCAACGGTTAGTATATGAAAAGTAGGGCGGTTGATAAGTACTACATTTCGGATTTAACACTTAGCTAAATATAAATATTTTGTTTTTAATTTTCGTTTAAATGCAAAATTTTATATTTGGCGGACTTTGTAGATAAACACAGAACTTTGGAGTTAGCACAAAAGCCCTATTTTTTATATACATTGTTAGCGGTATGGGCTTTTACTCCAAGCCTTTTTTGGCAGGATTCCAGAAAGGTTTCGTTTTAATTTGTTTGGTATTCCATTTTAGCTCATTTCTTAAGTATTTGTTTATAGCAATGCAGAGCCTACTGTCTCCAGCAATATAAGCCATTTTTTCACCTTTAAGTTTTGGTATTAAATTTTCTATTTGAGCTATTATTTCTTTCGGATTATTCTCTTCAATATCGTAAAAATTAAACGGTGTGCTATTGTTTATATCAGGATATAATTCTGAAACGTTTTTGTTGTAAATAATGCTTTCTATTTTTTTATCTTCAGATAAATATCTGTTAATAATGTATAAATGCGATAATGCAGATAGGTCGCCAATCATTAAATAGCTATTTGCAGTAGTGTCTACGGTAAATTTGCCTGTTTTGGTTTTGTAATAAACGGTGTCGCCTACCATACAGTCTTTCGCCCATAGTGCACCAATTCCATTGCTGTGCGTAGCTATGGCAAGACTAAAGGTGTTTAAATCTTTGTCGATATCCCAAATAGAATAGCTTCTGACCATATCATTTTTTGAGTTTGCTTTTTTACCAATGCCCACACCTAATCGTATAAAGCAACCAGGCACAAAGTCCATCGTTTTTACAGCGTCACTTTGTATTTGAATTTTATAAACGCTTTCGGAGAGTATTTCTTTGGATGTTATTACTCCTTTATCCATTATTGTTTTCATTATGTTTTCTAATAGTGCCATACTGTTAATTTTTAAATTTTGTTTTTATTTTAATAATGAGTCTGGTCAAAACAGCCGGAATGCAAAGCAATACGCTTACTTTAACCAATGGCAATACATATATTAACCATTGTTTGGGTAGTTTTTCAGAATCTGTGGTTTTGTTTTGAATACTATTTAAATTTATATTTTCTGCCCAAGATGTAAATTCAATAAGCCAAATACTTAATGAAAGAATAACACTGATAGAAACTAGTAATAAAAGTGATGTTTTGTGTTTTTTAAGAATGTTTATGAATTGTTTTATATGATGAAAATCCGATATGAAGTGTAGTTTTTTTTTGGTATTTACAATCCATTTCCAATGTAAAGCTAAATGGATACCTAAAAAAACGATGAATAAAGTTGCCGAAGCATTGTGTATCATAGTCCAAAAAGGAGTGATTTTAAAATGGATACCTATTGAAGGTAAGGCCGATTCTGAAATAACAATTCCAGAAACTGTTACTATCAACATTATTATATATAAAACCCAATTAAATATGTAATCAAATTTTATTTTTCTTCTGATTAGCTTTTTAGAATGGGTAATAATCCAATTCCAATTAATAATTAGATGCAAGAAGAAAGGTAATAAGATGATAAAACTTAACCATTCATGTATAGCAATTCCTGTACTTTGTGGAATCAGTACAAGAATCATTAAGACAAAGAAAAACAAGTCTAAAAAGCCACGTGTTTTTGAGGTGTTTTCTATATTTCGTTTTGACTTTTTCATCGTGTTTTAGACATCGTTTTTGTTGTTACAAAATAGATAATGGAAAACATCAATAAAATACCACTAACGGCTATAAAACTATACTGAAGCCCTAAAGCATTTTGTATAGGTTGAATAGCTATGGGAGACATAAACATTCCTAAAAAATTGAATCTTGTTAATTTACCAATGTATTTTCCTCGCTGTTTTGGAGGCACTAAAGACATAATCCACATTAGCATTAGGGATAAGCGAACCAATACCAAAACCAACTACAATCACACCAACTATTGCCATAAGATAGCTTGAACTAAAACCTATAATAAGATATCCCAAAGCCATCAACATAAACCCTAAAATATACATACTTAAAAAGCTTAGTTGTTGTCTTATTTTTTTAGAAAGTATGGCAGAAATCGCTAAAGATATCATCATGATTCCGATGGCTACACCCACTAAGTTTGCATTAATACCAGTAAAAGTTTTTAGTAAAAAAGGAAGCTGAACAGGTATGATATAAAAGAAAAGAAGCGTTAAAAACGAACTGATATATACAAGCCAAATTTGGTTACTTACCTTTAAATCGGATTCGTTTTTTATTTGCTTTAGGTGATGTTTGGGTTCGTGTAAATAGAAAGGAACTAAGAGTAAAACAATAAAAGCGAAGCCATATACTAAAAAGGTGTAGTGCCAATTAATATCTGCTAAAAAAACAGCGGCAGGAATAAAAAGTAAACCACCAAGTGCATTAAATGCACCTTGTAAATCCATAAAATGTTCTCGTTTTTTCCCTTCAAAATAATCACCAACCAAGGTGGTAGAGGTGGTCATTATACCAGCAACTCCAAGACCTAAAATAACACGACCTAACAGTATGAGGTATAAATCATTGAGCCAAAACCCAGATGTTCCTGCAAGTGTATAAATAACTAAAGAAACGATTAAAACTTTGATTCTACCTTGTTTGTCTATAATACGTCCAGCAAAAGGCGCTATGATAGCAATGGTAAGAGCCGGAAGTGTCAGCATTAATTTTGTTAAAGCTTCTACATTTTCTACCGTGTTAAAGGCGCTACTTATTGCTGGCAAAGAAGGAGCAATGATTGCGTTGGCTAACATGGTAAGCATACTTGCTAACAGTAAAGTTATTTCTAAGGGTTTCTTGGTATTCATGTTTTGTTATCTATAAACGTTGATTAGTCAACAATTGAGTCAAATTTTTTTAACTGATATTATTAAGTAATTTATTAAGAAGTAGATTTAATTTTTTTGCTTCTGTTTCGGTAAAACAACTAAGCGCTTCTTTTACCGTTTCTTTAGATGCTTTATTAAAAACTTGAACCACCTCTTTACCTTTTTGAGTTAGTGTAATGATGTATGCTCTAGAGTCTTGTCCTGCTTTACGAGTTACTAATTTTTTTACTTCAAGATGATCTATTAATCGTTTTATTGCGGCTCTATCTTTATGTTGTAATTCGGCAAGTCTGCTTTGATTCATTTCTCCTTCATTAGAAATTAAAACTAATAAACGCCATTGTTCAGGAGTTGTATTAAGCCCTGTGTATTTAAATCTAGCATGTAACTTCTGTTGTAATATTCTAGAAATAGTGGTTGTTAAATAGCCAACCGAATCTGTAAATACATATTTTTCCATTTCAATAATGTTGATTAGTCAACAAATATAGTCAAAAAAATTAATTTGTTTTATTGGACAGTGTTTTTTGTATTATACTGAAATAGGTTGACCTTTTTATTGTTGTTTTTTGACTATTCAAAACGATGTTTTTAAATCGTTAGTTCAGATAAATTTACATAATTTTTTCGATAGGATTTATATTTGATGTTAGGGTTTAAATGTACTTCTGCGGGTTTTCTTAAGTTCAGGCTAAAATGTGTTCTATGATTGTTATAGATATACACAGCTTGATCGGTCATTTTTTGAGCCAGATCTGTGTTTTTCATAGTTTGTTTTAATCCATATTCGTATTTAAGGGTTCTGTTAATTCTTTCAGCAATAGCGTTTTCATATGGGTCATATTGTTCGGTCATACTCATTGTGATATTGTTGTCTTCAGCAAATGTTGTGTATTTAGGATTGCAATACTGGAAGCCTCTATCAGAATGATGAATGAGCTTTCTATTAGGGTATTTTCTATTTTTAATAGCCATAGCGAGTGCCTCTGTACAAAGAGATGTTCTCATATGGTTATCGAGTTTATAGCCCATAATTTGCTTAGAATAGGCGTCTGTTACTAATGCTAAGTAGTTGTGTCCGTTTTGTGTTTTAATATATGTTATATCGCTCACCCAAAGCTGTTCTGGTCGATTAGGAACGTGGTCTTTTACAAGGTTCTTATATTTTTTGTACATATGGTTTGAGTTTGTAGTTGTGATGTAATTTTTAGTTTTGGGAATCAAAAGATTATTTAGTCTAAGGAATCGATAGAACTTGTCTCTACCTATTTTAATATCAGCGTTTATAAAGTCTTGTTTAAGTGCTGCATGTAGTTTAATTCCTCCAGTTTTAGAGCCTACTTTTTTACGGTAGTCCTTGACCATTTTAATCATTTTTTGATGCGCTATTTCTTTTTTCTGTTGCGTTCTTAGTCTTTTGTAGAAGGCTTGTTTAGATATCCCAAAACATCCATAGAGCCATTTTCTTTTATACGCTGTTTTTTCTTTAACGCTATCTCTTTTGCTAATGTTTTGGGCAAGGACTTTTTTGACATATCGACGCCTGTAATAAGTTCCATATCAGCGATAATGTCCTGTTGAAAGTCTTTTTGGAACTCAAGTTCTTCGATCTTTTCCTTTAACTTTTTAATCTCATCGTTTTTACTCATACCTGTATTTTGTTGCACTAAGGTACTGTATTTTCGCAACCAATAGGAAATAGTGGTTCTGGGAACGTCATATTTTTTAGAAGCTTGGTTATTGGATAATTGTCCGCTAAGGATTTGGTCAACAACTAAAAGTTTGGTCTCTAAAGTTGCTTTTTGATAGCTTTTTTTTCGCCAGTGTTCATTTTGTGTTTTCATAAGTGACTGTAATTAATTGCTTAATTTTTAGTCAACCTATTTCAGGAAAGTTCA
>NZ_JBDPMS010000005.1:0-42459 GCF_039831855.1 Aequorivita sp. Q41
GGGAGAGTAGGTCGCCGCCTTCCTTTAAAACCTTCATCATGTAATTGATGAAGGTTTTTTTTTGGTTTTAATTTAAAATGAAAATAAAAATTTTATTCAAATGGAATCCAAAAAGGTATATGGTAAGTAGGAAATAAATGAGAGGTACAGAAATGATATTCAGCTAAGAGGCGAATGGAAGGTCAGAATACAATGCGTATTTAATTGATAAATTAGTAGTTATATGTGAATAGTTTTTTTGATATAATACTTTCTAAAAGATGGATTTCAAAATAGTATTTATTCCTTTAAAACAAAGATAAATAGCACCAGCTGCGGCAATTATTCCGAAGAAAAGAAATACGTAAAACATAAATGTTTCTTTGTTTAGAAATGACAGGGTTAGTAGGTAGGGGGCTAAAAAAAGTAAGGGTAGCGCGAATGCCATGAACTTTATTCCTTTTTTAAGTATTTCAATATCTGTGTGTTCTTTACCCATTTTTAAAATTGTTTATAGCATTTCGTACATTTTTGTATTTCTCAATAAGTGTTTTTGCTTCTGTTTCTGAAATATTCAATTCACTCATAACCATTCGCACGCCACGATCTACTAGTTTGTTGTTGCTAAGCTGCATATCAACCATTTTATTTCCTTTAATTCTACCTAGTTGAATCATTGCTGTGGTAGAAATCATATTTAGCACCAACTTTTGTGCTGTTCCAGCTTTCATTCTAGAGCTACCAGTTACAAATTCCGAACCCACGCTTACAACTACAGGAAATTTTGCCGTGATAGCCAATGGGCTTCCTTCATTACAACTAATACAACCTGTATAGATATTAGAATCGTTGCATTTTTTTAAAGCTTCAATCACATACGGTGTAGTGCCTGAAGCTGCAATGCCTATTACAACATCTTTTTCAGATATATTTTCTTTTTGAAGATCTTCCCAGCCTTGACTTATAGAATCTTCCGCAAATTCTACAGCTTTTCTAATTGCAATATCACCCCCAGCTATCAATCCAATAACCAAATCATGTGGAACTCCAAAAGTGGGAGGACATTCGCTAGCATCTACAATTCCTAAACGGCCACTGGTTCCCGCACCGATATAAAAAAGTCGTCCGCCGTTTTTGAGTTTTTCAACTACTTTTTCAGTTAATATTTCAATCTGAGGCAGTGCTTTTTCAACTGAAAAGGCAACTGTTTTATCTTCGTTATTAATATTTTGAAGCAATTCAGAAACGGTCATTTTCTCCAAATGATTGTATTTTGAATCCGATTCTGTAGTTTTTATAAAAGACATTGATGACGTATTAAATTCTATAAACGAATGCTATTGTACAGTATAATTTAGTGTGGATACTTCTGAAATCCTAAAATAGCCTAATGGATAATTAGAAGGGTTCGTTTTATTTACAATATTACCACGAACTGTGGCAGGTTGTGTTTCAAAAGGTCCACCACCACCTTCTCCTTGTTGTAAAAGGATATACATAAAGTTATAAAATTGTTCGTTAACACCATACAACCTAAATGATACTTCATCGCCAGCAGCTAAATCTTCGGCTAAATATAATCCGAAAATAGCATTGCCATCAAAAAAAACATCGTCATAAATGTCTAAATGGTCACCTCGTGCTGAAAATGCCTCAAAAAAATAGTAATCTCCTTCACCTAATGGATCTGTGAAAAATGCTTTAAGTTCAATATCTTCACCTGTAAAACCTCCGTCATTTCTCTGCTCTATATATTCTAACGGAACCACATTATAAAGTTGCTCTGTTGCGGTATAAATTTCGTCTTTATAGGTAATAGATAATGTATAATCTATATTTTCCTGAGGGATAAAAAAGGCGGAATATATTCCTTCATCTTGATATTCGAAGGTATAAACCATGTTGTTTTCATCAGTTATAGTTACGATTGCATCCGAGACAAAAGATATATTGTTGTTGAAAAAAGGCGCTGTCGTGGTCAATTTTATGTTTGAAGAAGCACTGCCGTCGCTACGTACGTTTATACTTGCTTCAACCACTAAACGCGGAGGAGCTTCGTTGAGTTCAACCTCTATAACATCTTCACAGGAAGTAAATATTCCGAAGAAAATCACTATTAAAAATAATTTCTTCATATTTTCTAAAATTTAAAATTATACGTTATGGAAGGGATTATACCAAAAATTGAAAGTCGAACCGCTTCATTTTGACCAATATCTGTGTTTTCTCTAAATGAAATTGACGCCGCATTTTTTTGGTTATACGCATTATAAATACTAAAAACCCATTCCCCTTTCCAACGTTTTGTACTTTCTGGTTTGGGGGTCCAGGTAGCGGATAAATCCATACGATGAAAAGGGCTGAGCCTGCTACTATTGCGAGCTTCATAAACAGGTATTATAGCACCATTATATTCATATTGTGCTTCAGGATATGTAGTTGGGCGACCCGTTTGAAAAATAAAATTTGCTCCAAACGACCATTTTTTTGAATATTCATATTGCCCTGTAATTGAAAGATCGTGTGTTTTATCCCAAGCTGAATTATACCAATCACCATTATTAATACCACTTTCAGTTGGTGTTCTCCCAGGAGTTCGTTGTTCACTTTTTGAAAGTGTATATGCAATCCAGCCCTGAAATTTCCCTTTATTTTTTCTAAGCAGCACTTCCAAGCCATATGCGCGAGCTTCGCCTTTTAAAAGTATTTGCTCCAACGCATCATTTGCAATTAAATCTGCGTCGTCCACATAATCTAATCTGTTTTTTACTTCTTTATAAAAAGTTTCTACTTCTAATGAATAGTTTTTAAAATTTCTAAAATATCCCATCGCCACTTGATCTGCTAATTGCGGTTCTATGTATTTTCCGCTAGGGGCATAAATATCGAAAGGGGTGGGCGAAGTAGTATTGCTGATTAAGTGAACATACTGCGTCATTCGATTATAACTTGCCTTTATTGAAGAATCATCATTCAATAGATAAGAAATTGCAAGTCTTGGTTCTAAATTGGCAAAAGATTTTATAGTTTCACTTCTATCAAATGAAATAGTATCTATAGGGTTTACTTTTTGGTAAATATCTAATTCTTGATTGTAAAATATTGGGTTGTCGTTTTCATATAAATACAATTCATCTTGTCCCAAACGATTAAAAGTTGAGAGCCTTAAGCCCGCTTGTACTGTAATTTTATCGGAAACTTCAATGTCAGCATCTAAATACGCAGCGTTTTCCCAAGCGTATTTATCAGTTAGTTTGAATGGATTTATACCTGAATCTTCTGAAGTGGGGTTTACATCTCCAGGGTTAAATTTGTAATAAATACTATTAACTCCATAGCGTAAATCTATATTATTTGAAAGAAAATGGGTGAAGTCGTATTTCAAATTTAAGTTTTGTATGCCACTGTCAAAATCGAAACCCACAAAATTAAGCGCTAATCCAAAGTAATAATCGGAATAGATAAGAGATAGATTTGAAAACAATTTATCAGAATAAAGATGATTCCATCGAAGGTTTAAAGTTGTATTTCCGAAGCTATTTGAAAAGCTATCTGAGATTTCAAAAACATCTCTTCCGAAGTAACCAGATAAATACAAACGGTTGTTATCATTAAGGTTATAGCTAAGTTTTGTATTCAAATCATAAAAATAAGCTACGTTATCATTATCAAATAAAGGCAGAAATAAATGGGCATAACTGCTACGACCACCTACCAAAAATGAAGCAGTATCTTTTTTAATTGGCCCTTCAAGTAACAGTCTGCTTGCAACAAGACCAATACCACCCGTGGCATGATATTCACGCTTGTTACCATCTTTCTGGTAAATGTCTAAAACTGAAGAAATACGTCCGCCATAACGCGCGGGTATTCCTCCTTTATATAGGGTTAAATCTTTTATTGCATCTGGGTTAAAAACAGAAAAGAAGCCAAACAAATGAGAGGAGTTATAAAGAGTGGCTTCATCTAGCATGATTAAATTTTGGTCTGCAGCACCGCCACGAACATTAAATCCACTTGCGCCTTCGCCAGCACTTGTTACGCCAGGAAGCATTGTAATTGCCTTTATAACGTCTACTTCACCTAAAACAACAGGAATTTTTTTGATTGTTGAACTTGAAAGTGTGTTGACGCTCATCTGCGCATTTCGAATGTTTAATTTTTCGGCATCAGCTTCAATTACTACTTCGTCAAGACTTTCTGTATCGGTGGTTAATTCTAAGTCATTTTTTACATTTTCTAGAAGTGCGACTTCAATTTTCTGTGTTGCAAAACCAATACTGCTATATATTATTTCGTAATTTCCTTTTGGGAGTGTGATGGAATAGTAGCCGTATTGATTGGTTACAGTGCCCGTTTGCAACGATGGGATAATAACATTTACTCCAAAAAGTGTTTCACCTGAAGAAACTTCTGAAATGGTACCGCTAAGCGTAAATTTTTCTTGTGAAAAAGCAGAAATGCTGCCAATGAAAAATAGAAAAAGGATGATTTTTTTCAAATGAATTTATTTTAATGTAAAAAAAAACCTTCAGTAAATACTGAAGGTTTATATAACGTTTTGAGTTTTATTTTATTTCCGAAAGGATGTTATTAAAAGTTTTGCTTGGTCGCATAGCTTCATCAACCAACTTTTCCGTTGGCTCATAATATCCACCAATATTAATAGCCTTGCCTTGAACTGAAATTAACTCATCATTTATTTTAGCTTCATTTTCTTTCAATTCTTTAGCAATAGGGCTAAATATTTTCTTTAACTCTTCATCTTTATCTTGTTTTGAAAGTGAATCAGCCCAATACGATGCTAGGTAAAAATGGCTGCCACGATTGTCAATTTCATTTACTTTTCTCGATGGTGATTTGCTGTTTTCTAGATATTTTTCAGTTGCTTCATCTAAGGCATCTGCCAAAACAAGAGCTTTTGGATTGTTGTATTTGGTTCCTAAATGTTCTAAAGAAACCGCAAGCGCTAAAAATTCTCCTAAGGAATCCCATCGCAAGTGGTTTTCTTCTAAAAGTTGTTCAACGTGTTTTGGAGCAGAACCTCCAGCCCCAGTTTCAAATAACCCACCGCCATTCATTAAAGGAACAATAGAAAGCATTTTTGCACTTGTACCTAATTCTAAAATAGGGAAGAGGTCTGTTAAATAATCACGTAACACATTTCCGGTTACTGAAATAGTATCTTTTCCAGCTTTTACACGCTCTAAAGTATAATCTGTTGCTTTTTCTGGGGAAAGTATTTTTATGTCTAAGCCATTGGTGTCGTGATTTGGAAGATATGTATTTACCTTTTTAATAAGCTCTGCATCATGCGCACGATTTTCATCTAGCCAAAAAACAGCCGGTAAACTCGTTGCACGCGCGCGTTCTACAGCCAACTTCACCCAATCTTGAATAGGTAAATCTTTAACTTGACACATGCGCCAAATATCGTTTTCTTCAACACTATGTTCAATAATAACTTCGCCAGAACCATTTAAAACCTGAACTTTTCCATTTGCAGGAATTTCAAAAGTTTTATCATGGCTACCGTATTCTTCTGCTTTTTGCGCCATTAAACCTACGTTTGGTACGGTTCCCATTGTAGTTGGGTCAAAGGCGCCGTGTTTTTTACAGAAATTAATAGTAGCTTCATAAACGCCAGCATAGCTGCTATCTGGAATTACTGCTTTTGTATCGTGGGCTTTTCCATCTGCCCCCCACATTTGTCCAGAATTACGAATCATTGCAGGCATAGATGCATCTACGATAACGTCACTTGGCACGTGAAGGTTAGTAATACCTTTGTCGCTGTTTACCATTGCCAAATCTGCTCTTGCTGCCTCTATTTTTTTAATATCCTCAAGAATAGCTTTCTTTTCAGTATCGTTTAATTCAGAAAGTTTATTTTCTAAATCGCCTAAACCATTATTTGCATCTACACCTATTTTTTTGAAAGTATCTGCATATTTTTTAAATAAGTCTTCAAAATAAACTTTCACTACATACCCAAAAATAATAGGATCGCTCACTTTCATCATGGTAGCTTTTAAATGCACAGAAAAAAGTACTTTCTTTTCTTTGGCATCTTCCACTTGATTTTCTAAAAAAGAAACCAATGCTTTTTTGCTCATCACCGTGGCATCTATGATTTCGTCTTTTAAAACTTTTAGGCTTTCTTTTAAAACAGTTTTATTTCCATTATTTTCCACTAAAACAATCCTAAGGGTGTCATCAGCGGTTAATGAAACAGATTTTTCATTGTGAAAGAAATCTCCGTGCTGCATCGTTGCTACATGGGTTTTGCTATCACTACTCCAAGCTCCCATGCTATGCGGATGCTTTTTGGCGTAATTTTTCACTGCTTTTGGTGCACGACGGTCACTGTTTCCTTCGCGAAGTACTGGGTTTACAGCACTTCCTTTAATTTTATCGTACTTCGATTTTATTTTTTTTTCTTCTGCTGTTGTTGCAGTTTCAGGGTAATCTGGGATGTTAAAACCCTTTTTTTGAAGTTCTTCAATGGCTTCCGTTAATTGCGGAATGGATGCGCTGATGTTTGGTAGTTTAATGATATTTGCTTCAGGGGTTTTGGCAAGTTCACCTAATTCTGTCAAATCATCATTTACACGTTGATTTTCTAAAAGAAATTCTGGAAAAACGGCTAAAATCCGAGCAGCAAGTGAGATATCGCGACTTTCAAGTTTAATATTTGCTGGCGCAGTAAAAGCTTGTACTATTGGTAAAAATGAATAGGTTGCCAACGCTGGAGCTTCATCAGTTTTGGTATATATAATTTTTGAAAAGTTTGTCATTGAAGTGTTTTTTGGAATGAAATATTAAAGGACGCAAATATAACGATTTGGCGGAGCTTTTAAAAGGGAAGTGAGGGCTTAATTGTTATTGAAACAACAATAATTTGTAAAAAAAAGAAAAGCCATATCACTGTATAAAATACATTGTGATATGGCTCCTTGTAAAGCAAACCGTTACCAACTATCTTAAACAACGTTAAAATCTAAGCAAGTTTATTATACCCTTGCAGTTGTGGCTTACTTCCACGGGTTCTGTATCTTTTAAAATACAGCCCCAAATGTTTTTTTATTCCTTTTTGTATAAATCCTTGAGATTATAATACCGCAAGTACTAAAAAAACGATAAAGTGTTTTCTTTTTATTTTTTTAAATCTAGAGGCTACGATTTTTTTAAATCCTTAGCTTCATCATAAATTAAAAAAAAACAATGTAAAAGAACGTTACTTTATTTTATCTAGTTTGGCTATTAACCTAAGTTCGATAGTGCTAATATATAAACGAAACTCTAAATAGCACTACTTTTTAGGGTGTTTAAAATCAACAGTTTACCAACAGGGGTTATAAACAATTGTTCATAAAAAAAGCCCTGTGAATACAGGGCTTTTAAGGGTTTTCAACAAAGAAGAACTACATACGTTTTTCTTTGATACGGGCTTTTTTACCAGTAAGACCTCTAAAGTAATAGATACGAGCTCTACGTACGCTACCTCTTTTGTTGATCTCAATTTTTTGTAGTGCTGGCATATTAAGTGGAAATATACGTTCCACACCAACTGTACCACTCATTTTACGGATTGTAAAAGTTTTGGTTATACCTGTTCCTTTAACTTGTATTACTACACCTCTAAAGAACTGGGTTCTAGTTTTTTCACCTTCACGGATTTCATAGAATACAGTAATTGTATCACCAGCTCCGAATTCAGGAAATTCTTTTTTTGTAACAAATTCGTCTTGTACAAACTTTATTAACGCTTCCATTTTGTTAATTTGATAAGGATTAAATTAAAACAACATTCGCGGTTCTCGCCAGAGGTTGAATTAAGTGGGTGCAAAAATAAGCAATTATTTTTAGCAAGCAAGTTTAATCGCTCTTTTGTTCCTTTATAGTATACGTTTGGTCTTTATTGTCTTTTGTACCTACTATTCATTTATAAAATCATATTCTAAATGCAGGATTTTCTTTATAACAAGTTTGTTATGAGCAACAAAAGCAATTAGTGGAGTGTTTTTATAGTGATAATTTAAGTATTTTATGTTGTTATTATTCCTATCTATTGCATCATTGACGCTTAAATTATTTACAATTCGTTGCGTGAAATCTGGATTCTCAGTTAATTTTAGAAGTTTATTTATGTACGTTCTTCTCTTTTCTAAATAAATATTTCCATTATTAGTCAAGCTATCACCTATAAAGAAATAATCGTTAACTTCTTTAATGCTTGAAAAAGCTTTTTGAGACTCTTTGATATTATTAAAATTTTCAATTTGAGAGTTTTTAATTAATTCAAGTTCTAAATTTTTTAATGTTCCAATATACTCTTTGGTAAGGCTATCATATTTATGAATTTTATCAAAACTATCATCCAACTTCAAATTAAGCTCTTGTTCGATTAACTTATTCAGGTGGAATGTAGTGGATTCAAATTCATTTATAAATACAGTATACATGCCAAAATCCCTGGAGAAATCAGTACTAAACTTTTCATCAATATCTGGACTTGAATTACAAGAAATAAAAGTGAAAAAGCCGATTAGAAAATATCCTTTTATCATTTTTTATAGTATCAATCAATTTCAAAAGTAACTACTCCAACAAATCAGGCCTACGCTCTTTGGTGCGCTTGTATGCTTGATCTTCGCGCCATTCTTCAATTTTTCCAGTGTTTCCACTTGTTAGTATTTCAGGAACTGCCCAGCCTTTGTATTCTGCAGGGCGTGTGTATATTGGTGGCGCCAACAGATTATCCTGAAATGAATCTGTAAGGGCGCTGGTTTCGTTTCCTAAAACCCCTGGAATAAGTCTGATTACGGCATCACAAACAATGGCCGCAGCAAGTTCGCCCCCACTTAAAACGAAATCGCCCACCGAAATTTCACGCGTTATAAAATGATCGCGCACCCGTTGGTCCACTCCTTTATAATGCCCACAGAGGATAATGATATTTTTTTTTAACGAAAGCTCGTTTGCAGTTGGCTGGTTAAACGTTTTTCCGTCGGGCGTCATATAGATTATTTCGTCGTAATCTCTTTTAGCTTTTAAGTCGGAAATACATTTGTCTATAGGCTCAATCATCATCACCATGCCTGCGCCACCACCAAATTGATAATCGTCAATCTGTTTGTAAGTGTTTAAGGAATACTCCCGGAGGTTATGCATATGTACTTCAACGAGTCCTTTTTCAATGGCGCGTTTTAGTATTGAAGCTTCAAAAGGGCTTTGAAGCAATTCAGGTAATACGGTAATAATATCAATTCGCATGAAAGAGATTTTTATGGTTTCCTATGGCTTTTAGGAAATTCACCGTAAAAGTAAGGAATTGCAATAGAAAATCAACCTTTACGAGCCTGGCGTTCTTTTTTGCGTTGCTCTCTTTCCTTTTCGCGTTCTTTTTTTCGGAGTTCCCGTTTTTGTTCGCGGGTTAGGTTTTCATCCTGAAAGGCATCTTTAAATTCAATAGCACCATCTACTTCTCCTGTAAAAGCTTTAATCCATGCGTTTTCAAAAATATTAAATACAGTGGGCCAGATTCCAGCTTCCACCTTGTTTAAATCTCCTTCAATCGGCACTTTTGTGGCCACGGTATCTGTGCCTTGGTTTTTTAGTATAAATTTGAATAAACCCACAAATCCTTCCCATAAAACTTCTAGAAAACCATCGCCTTTCCCTATTAATTTTGCATCGGTTAAAAGTGGTTTTAAGTAGCCTATTAAGTGTCCGTCTGCAATTGCAACTTCACTGAAAAGGCTAAAAGTACCTTTGTCAAAATCAAGACCGGAATAATAGTTTGTAAAATCATTTAAGGCAGTTGCATCTGCATCTTGAATGGAAAAGGAGAGGTCCATATCTGGAATTTCCTTAACAAGATTCATATAGCCTTCCAAAGCAACTTTACCATTGCCAATAGAAACACCACTGGCGCGAATAGGTGAGGGGAGAATGCGCTCTTTTTCTACAACATTCCGAAGGTTAGCAGCGGTAAGCTCTAGGTTGTCTATTTGAAGATCGATATTTGGTTCTGCGGAAAGCTGTACAAATGCTACTTTGCCGTCGTGCACTTCAAAGTGGTTTATGGCTATAGGAACAATTTCTGTAAGTGCTTTGGTCCAATCATCCACATTTGCATCGCCCGTTTCCTCTTTTTGGTCTTCAAAAACATAGATTACTTCTGGGCTGGTCATTATTATTTCGCTAACTATTTTTCCTCTGAAAAGAGATTTCCATTCCATAGAAATATCACTTTTTGGAAAGCTTAAAAAAGGAATTTGCGATGCTGCGGTTCCTTTATTTAAGTACATACCCTTTATTACATACGCGCCACGTATTAACGAAATGTCTACATCATCAATTTGCCCATAATAGCCAGGAATGTCTGCCAACACTTTGTTTATGTTGTTTTTTACGAGTGTAGGTAAGTATAAGCGGAACGCAAGTAGAAGCAGTAGTAGTATAAAGGGGATTGTATATCGTTTCTTTTTAAAACCTCTCTTTTGTTTTGATTGCGCCATTGTTTAAATAATTGGTTGTAACAAATTTGCTGGAATTTGAGGAATATTTCGGTTAATGAAGTCATAAAAATAGAAAGGGAGTTGTTGTATTTAAGGAATGCTTTTGAAAAAAGTAGGAAAACAACCACAGTAAAAATGGGGGATTTCCCTCTTGACTGCTATTGTTTTTTTTATAAACCTTGTTAGAAAGTAACCCTTAAAATTTTAACCAATGAGCAACACAAACCAAAACTTACTAAACCAGACCCTTGCAGATCTGGAAGTTACCGAAATCATGAATGCCTTAAACACTGCGGCCGCTGCTTTTCCAGACGCTACGCTTACCGATGAGCAACGCCGTAACCTAAACGCCATAAGTGTAGATAATAAAGTATTTGCTGAGGAGATGCTAGACGAGATGAACACCAACCCCAATCTAGCCGTTAATGCCACCTACAATTTGGAGTTTTTGGCAAACGACCTTCAGCTTTTTGAACAGGTAGAAACCATTATAAGCCGTATGATGGATATGCTACAGCGGCTTGAAGACGTAAAGCGCCTTGCGGGTCACGAAGCCTATGGCATGGCCACGGGAGCCTACGGCCTGCTTGAAGTTATGGCGCGCACAGGCGTACCCGGCGCACAGGCAAGTTTTGATAGGCTTAAGGTGCGTTTTGCGGGGCAAGGAGGTAGAAACCCCGCTCCACCAATGGAGGGATAGGGTTTAGGAAATACAGGTAGCAATACCTGTATTTTTTAGAATGTTAGGCAGCTGTCTAATAAAATAATATAACAGTCAAATTAAACTAACTAGTTGTCTACTAAAATTTAATAGTTGTCTCATATTATAGTGTATAGCTCTAATTTAATACTAAATTAATCTAATAAAATAGGAGCGTAGTCTCATAAAATAGCATCGTAATTAAATTTAATAGTATACCAATCTAATAAAACAGGATAATAGTCTAATTAAATATCATAGCAGTCTAATTAAATTCTATAATGATGAAAACAAAATACCTCCAAAAGAACACCTCGCCCCATTTGGGAAAATTGCTTAAAGCCCATATTATAAAGCATAGCGTTTATAGAAGTTCGCTGTCCCGGTATATGGAGCGCCAACCTTCCACCATTGAGTATTACCTAAAACAGCCCACACTGCAAACAGCCTTACTCTGGGAACTAAGCACCGCCCTAAAACACAACTTTTTTAAAGACCTCGCCGCCCAGCTGCCAGCAGATTTTACCACCAATGCCCCAGACACTACCCTGCCGTTTCAGGAGCGTATTGCTGCGCTGGAGGAGGAAGCAAAGTTAACGAATGCCAAGCTGGAAGAGCTTAGGGCAGTGGTGCGGAAATAGTTGGGTTTTTGTGTTATATTTGGATGGTTAAATAACTGAAAGACAATAATTTGAAATATTTTTTGTTTCTTGATGAAAGTGGAGACCACGGTTTAAAAACTATCGACTAAATTCGAACAATAGACAAATCAAGAATAATAAAGGAATATCCCCGACTATCTAAATCGGAAATCCAAAAATGTAAAGATATTATTCGAGAAACATTCGTGGATTAAAATTTCTAAACAAACTCGGAAAAAGTATTAATGAAAGTACCGTGTTCATACACAACCCCACTACCAATACACAACACAGAATAAAAAAAATCCCGCTATGAAAATAGCGGGATTTTGTATGTATAGGTAGTTACTACTAATAATAAGTATACCTTCTAACCTGTGCAATGTATTTTGCCAAACGAATTACTTGGTGGCTATAGCCATATTCGTTATCATACCATACATAAAGCACTACGTTTTTACCGTCTTCGGTTACAATAGTTGCATTACTGTCGTAAATAGATGGGGCAGAAGAACCAACAATATCGCTAGAAACAAGCTCGTTGCTCATAGAGTATTTAATTTGTTCTACTAAATCGCCTTCCAATGCATATTTTTTCATTGTAGCGTTAATTCCATCTACTGTAGTTGGGGTTGCAAATTCAAGATTTAAAACTACCAAAGACCCGTTTGGAACCGGAACACGAATCGCGTTGCTAGTAAGTTTGCCAGCCAAAACAGGCAATGCTTTTGCAACCGCACTTCCAGCGCCAGTTTCTGTAATTACCATATTTAATGCTGCAGCACGACCACGACGGTATTTGCTGTGCATATTATCTACCAAATTCTGGTCGTTTGTATATGCGTGAATGGTTTCCAAATGTCCACGAACCACACCGAATGAATCTTCAACAGCTTTCAGAATAGGAGTGATGGCGTTTGTAGTACACGAAGCTGCAGAAAAAATATCGACTGTATTTGGGTCGTATTCGTTTTGGTTTACACCGTGCACGATGTTTGGCACTCCTTTTCCAGGAGCAGTAAGCAATACTTTTGAAGCACCTTTGGCTTTTAAGTGTCTGCTCAATTCTTTATCATCACGGAAAGCACCGGTATTATCAATTACCAAAGCATCTTCGATACCGTATTTAGTATAATCAATTTCTTCCGGATTGTTTGCTGAAATAATATGAACCGTAGTTCCATTTATAATTAAAGCACTGTTTTCAAGGTCTGTACGAACAGTTCCTGGGAAATCTCCGTGTACAGAATCATTTTGAAGCAAGGAAGCTCTTTTGTCTAAAACGGTTTGGTCCATCTTTCCACGTACTACAATTGCACGAAGGCGAAGTTGGTTTCCTTGGCCAGTTCTAGTCATAAGTTCACGAGCCAACAAACGGCCAATACGTCCAAAACCATAAAGAACAACATCTTTTGGAACTAAGCTTTTGGCTTCTTTGGCATCTTTTAATTTGTCTGAAACAAATGCTAGTGCGTTTGAATATTTATCGTCTTCTAAGTGAAACTCATAGGTAAGCTTACCTATGTCTAGTTTTGCTGGAGGAAGATCCAGAGTTTTGATAGCCTGAGCAATTTCAACAGAATCGAAGATTGAGATAGGCTTTTGTACGAATTCGCCAGCATATTCGTGAAGGTTTAAAATTTCACTCACATTGCGGTCGATAAGTTGGTTGCGGAAAAGTACCAATTCAATGGACTTGTCGTACCAAAGGTCGCTAATGATTTTAATAAATTCTACTGAGGCTTTCCTGCGGTCAGTTTGAAAGGACAGTTCTTTTTCATAAACGTCATCAAAACTCATAAGGATGGATTTTTAAGGGTTTAAATTTCGTGCAAAAATACTTATTTCTATCGGTGTGGGGAAATAATTATTGAAAATAAAAACACCGCTGAAAGTTTTGATTTTCAGCGGTGCCTTAAACAATACGATTGTTTATTTTACCTAAAAATGAAGGAATTTAGGTTTCCAGCAGTGTCCATGAAAGTCATTTTTATTGGACTTCGCGAATTGCGTTGTGTCATAATTCGCTTTACATCACTGATGTCATTAATAGGTTCGTCATTTATTTTTGTAATGATAATTCCTTCCAGTTTGTATTGTGCCATATCGGGTGTTAATGCACGTGTTACGGTAACTCCATTGCTTAATCCACGTTCTTTTAGCTCTGCAGAAGTAATATTTTTTACTTCCAGCCCTAAATCATCGATTGAAAATGTTTCCAATTTTACAAGTGTTACAGGAATTGTTTTTTCATTGCCGTCTCGAATTAGGGTTACTTCAACCACATCATTCGGTCTTTTAGAACCTAAATACCCCGCTAAATCAGCAAATTTATTTACTGGTACGCCATCAAGCTGTTTTATAATATCACCTTGCTTTATTCCGCCTTTATCTGCTCCGCTTCCTTTTTCAATGCCACCTACATATACTCCTTGGGTTTCATTAACACCTAGTTTTTCTGCTAAATCTGAATTTAAATTTCCTACTTGAATTCCTAGAATTCCACGTTGTACGTTTCCATATTCTAGAATATCTTCAATTACTTTTCGGGCGTTATTTGAAGGTACCGCAAACGAATACCCAACATAACTTCCAGTTTCAGAAGTAATGGCAGTATTAATACCAATAAGTTCTCCACGTGTGTTTACTAATGCCCCGCCACTGTTTCCGCGGTTTACAGCAGCATCTGTTTGAATAAATGATTGTGGATTGCCGTCAAATTGATTCAAATCGCGTGCTTTCGCACTAATTATTCCAGCAGTAACTGTTGAGGTTAGGTTGAAGGGGTTTCCAACAGCCAAAACCCATTCGCCAATTTTCACATTGTTTGAATCGCCAAAAGGGATAAAAGGAAATGCATCATCGCCTTCAATTTTAATGAGCGCAATATCAGTTGCTGGGTCTGTACCAATTAATTTTGCGGTATAGGTTTTGTTATTATTTAGCGTCACACTAAGGTTTGCGGCATTGGCAATTACATGATTGTTGGTAACAATATAACCGTCTGGCGAAATAATCACGCCACTTCCGCTACCAACCGTTGCCCGTGGTTGGCCGCCACCGTGAAAAAATTCCATAATATTTGTGGGCTGTCTACTAACCGTCGTGTTTTTTACGTGAACCACCGCATGAACGCTTTTATCTGCCGCTTCAATAAAATCGGTATTCATTTCGGCTGCATTCGAAGAAAAATTTGTAGGAATAAAGCTTGAAGCTTTTTCTGGAGCAAAGGAAATTTGTTCCTTGTTTTCGAAAAATTTGTAGCCACCAAGTGTTATTGCTCCTGCAAACAGGGCTACCAGAAATAAACGGATTGTTTGTTTCATTGTGTGAAATTTTTAATTAATATTAATTTAAAATTATTCAAAAACTCTTTAGTCAAGTTTTTCATTCTTAAACTGTTTTAAGAATTTAATTCCTATGAAGGAGGGAGGAAGAAAATTCTTTTTGTAGAAACATTCTTTTAATACTTCTACAAATTTAACACTGATAGTCTGAAAAAAGTATGCCAAAAACCTGTATTTAACTTGTATTTAACGTGAAAACTTTCGGCAAACTCCTGCTGGGTTTTTATATCTTTGCGCACGTATGGATTTCACCTTTTATAAATACCAAGGCACAGGCAATGATTTTGTGCTAATCGATAATCGGGAAGCTTTTTTTCCGAAGAAAGACACGGCCCTTGTTGCTAAAATTTGCGACCGACGTTTTGGCGTAGGAGCGGATGGGTTGATTTTATTGGAAAATCATCCTTCGGCAGACTTCAAAATGGTTTATTATAATAGTGATGGCCATCTAAGCACGATGTGTGGAAATGGTGGGAGGTGTATTTCCCATTTTGCGAAATTTCTAAATATTATTTCAGAAAAGGCAACTTTTCAAGCTGTTGATGGGATGCATGAAACCATAGTAAAAGAGGATTGGGTTTCTTTAAAAATGAATGATGTAGCGACAGTAAATGTTTTTGAAAACCATATTTTTTTGAATACAGGCTCACCACATCATGTTGCGCTAGTTTCCAACCTTCAAGAATTTAATGTTTTTGATAATGGAAAAACAATTCGCAATACAACCTACGGAAAAGAAGGTTCTAATATAAATTTTGTGGAGCAGGAAGCTGCTGCTGTGTTTGCTGTAAGAACGTATGAACGTGGTGTGGAAAACGAAACTTTTTCTTGTGGCACGGGGGTAACTGCGGTTGCCATTGCCATGTTTGAAACTGGTAAAACTTCACAAAATAAAGTAACTCTTAAAACGCCAGGGGGAACATTGCAAGTACGTTTTGAAAAAGAAGCTGATTGCTATAAAAATGTCTATTTAGAGGGGCCTGCAATACAAGTTTTTAAAGGAATTTGGAAATGAGGACCTTAAAAGGAGAAAACATATTTCTACGTGCTTTGGAACCGACAGATTTGGAGTTTTTATACCAATTAGAAAACGACGAATCCCTTTGGGAAGTCAGTAATACCACAACTCCATATTCCAAATATATCTTAACACAGTATTTAGAAAATAGCCACCGCGATATTTATGATGTTAAACAGCTACGTTTGGTAATTTGCATGAGTGGGAGTGAAACTGTTGTGGGTTTGATAGATCTTTTTGATTTTGACCCAAAACACAATAGAGTAGGCGTTGGTATTGTGGTTTTTTTAGGAGCAGCTAAACGCAAAGGCTTTGCTTCGGAAGCACTAGAAATTACTTGTAATTATGCCTTTTCGCATTTAAATGTGCATAGTGTTTACGCAGCTATTTCGGAAGATAATACCCCTAGTTTAAAGCTTTTTGAAAAAGCGGGTTTTGAGCGCAGTGGTTTAAAAAAAGATTGGATTTTTTCCGAAGGAAAGTATAAAAGTGAATATTTGTATCAATTGATACGTTAGTTTTTAATTCAGAACCTAGTATTTAAAAAATGTATATAAAAAAGATATTTTTAATTGTTGTTTTGCTTGGCGCAGTTGGGATGGGTGGTTTTGCGTGGTATGTGTATAATACTGCATTTTCAGATAACACCGCTTTTAATAATAAGGAAGCACATGTTTTTATCCCAACAAATGCGACAATAAATGATGTTGTTGCTGAATTAGAACCACTTTTAAAGGATACCGAGTCATTTTACGCAATTGCAACTCAAAAAAAGTATACTTCAAATGTAAAACCAGGTCATTTTATTATTACCAAAGGAATGACGAATAACGATATTGTAAATGCATTGCGAAGCAAAAACATTCCAATTGATATAAAATTTAACAACCAAGAGCGTTTAGAAAATTTAGCGGGTCATATAGCGCAGCAAATAGAGGCTGATAGCTTATCGCTTTTAGAGGCTATGCGCGATCCCCAATTTTTGGAAACAGTAGGCTTGAATGCGGAGACAGCACTTTCGCTTTATATACCAAATACCTATGAGTTTTATTGGAATAGCTCTGCGGAAACTTTCTGTGACCGCATGAAAATTGAATACGAACGCTTTTGGAGTGAATCTAGACTACAAAAAGCAAAAAAACTTAAGCTTACTAAAGAGCAAGTAATGGCGTTGGCTGCAATTGTTCAAAAAGAGACTGCTAAAGTAGATGAACGTCCTCGAGTGGCTGGCGTTTATATAAATAGATTAAAAGTGGGGATGTTATTGCAAGCAGACCCAACAGTTATTTATGCGTTAAAACGTGAAAGCGGTGATTTCGATCAGCTAATTAAAAGGGTGCTTTATAAAGATTTGGAGTTAGACTCGCCTTATAATACCTATAAATATGCGGGTGTTCCTCCGGGGCCGATAGCAATGCCAGATATTTCATCAATTGATGCTGTTTTAAATCCGGAACAGCACGATTACTACTATTTTGTCGCCGATGTCACCAATTTTGGATATCATAAATTCGCCAAATCACTTTCTCAGCATAATGCTAATAAGGTGGAATATGTACGCTGGGTAAATAGTCAAGGCTTAAATAGATAATATTATATTTTTTTTAAAACAGCTGTAAGCACCCTGAATATAAGGGCTGCTTTTTCTTTCACAATAATTTAACACCCTGTAAATCAATTTATTAAAAAAATATGTATCTTTGCGCGCTGAAAAGAAGTTGTAGGAATACAACTAAATTTTAATACTGAATGAAAAAAAGAATATCTTTAATTGCAGTTTTACTTGTTGTTACCATAGTGGTAGGGACGGGTTTTAATACAAAAGAAGGTTATGACTTTTCTGCGTATAGCACAGAAGGGTTAGAGTTGGATTATAATGTGCCAACAGAAGCTGAGCATCTAGCTACATTTACGGCTCCTATTACGCCAAAATTTTATTTGTTTTTAGGAAAATCGTATGTAGGGTTTAAAGAAGCATTAGGTTTTAAAGAATCAAGAGGGGATTATACTATTGTGAATGATTACGGATATATGGGAAAATATCAGTTTTCAAGAGCAACCCTTAGAATGATGGGGCTTAAAAATACAGATGAATTTCTAGACAATACACTGCAACAGGAGGCAGCTTTTTTAGCATATACTTCGCTTAACAAGTGGGTTCTGAGAAAAGATATTAAGCGTTATTCTGGTAAAACAATTGCAGGTATTAAAGTTACTGAATCTGGAATTTTAGCAGCTGCACATTTGGCTGGACCAGGAAATGTGAAGAAATTTCTTAGAAGTGCTGGCGAAAATAGATTTGAAGATGCAAATGGGACTTCCATACGTTACTACTTAAGAAAATTTTCAGGCTATGATACTTCGCATATTGTGCCAAACAGAAAACCAAGGTTAATGTAATTATTACCCTTGAATGATAAATAAGGTGGGTCTTTTATGGAGGTCCACCTTTATTTTTTTCCATAATTCTACAGATGCAGTTTTTATATATTCAGAAGGCAATGTGATATCGCAGGCAACACATATTCTCGTGTTTGCGCTTAAGTTCTCGGTAAGGCTTTGTAGCATTTGATTGTTGCGGTACGGCGTTTCAATAAAAAGTTGCGATTGATCAATATCTTTTGAAATTTTTTCTAAACGCTTAAGCTCTGCTTTGCGTTGCCCTTTATCGATTGGTAAATAGCCATTAAAAGCAAAATTCTGCCCATTAAATCCACTCGCCATCATTGCAAGTAAAATAGAGGAAGGGCCAACCAATGGAACTACTTTTATCCCTTTTTCATGGGCATAATGCACTGCTCTAGCGCCAGGATCAGCAATGCCTGGGCACCCCGCATCGCTTAGAACCCCCACATCAAAACCCTCCAAACATGGGTTTAGCATTGGCGCAATTTCTTCAGGATTTGTGAATTTATTTATTTCTTGAATCTGTAAAATAGACTGCTGCTTTTCAGGAACAATGCTTTTTATAAAACGTCTCGCATTTTTTTCATGCTCTACAATATAATGATCAATGGTTTCTACTGCATTTTTTACATTTTGCGGAAGTACTGCCATTGGGTTTGTATCTCCCAATGTACAGGGAATTAGGTATAAGTTGCCTTTTTTTGTATTCATCAAATAACTATTGGATCATTACTTTTTTTACTGCAGAAAGTCCTTTTGCTGAGGTAATCTTCACAAAATATATTTCTGAATTTAAACTTGAAATTATTTTTAATTACAACTTTTTTAGGTGAACAACTAAGGTAGTCAATATGCCTGAATATCAACCTTAAAGTGATTTTATAATTTCGTCACAAGCTTCATCTAGCATTTTAAAAACCTGCTCAAAACCTAAATCTCCTCCATAATAAGGATCGGGAACATCCACATTTTCGCCAGGAAAAATTTCATCAAGAATCAGTTTTACTTTTCCCTTTTGAGCATCATTTTCAGCGAGCGCAAGAACATCTTTTTTGTTGCTAGTATCCATTGCGTATATTAAGTCGAACTCCTCAAAATCTTGTTTGCTAAACTGTCTTCCACGTTGGTTGGTAATATCAATACCGTGTTTTTTCGCAACTACAATACTGCGTTCATCGGGTTGGTTTCCTACGTGCCAATGTCCGGTTCCTGCAGAATCTACATATACTTCTGAAGTGTTTATTTTAGATTTTAATATTCCTTCGGCTAAAGGAGAGCGACAAATATTGCCAAGGCAGACCATTAAAATTTTGTGTTTTTTCAAAACAACGAGTTTAAGGGGTTTAAAAGTTTAGCAAAATCATGAAGAGATTATGTAGTGCAAGCTACTACTAAGCACTAAATTATAGCGTTAGTTTTTTATTAAGATCTTCCACGTATTTACGAAACTGTTTGTCGGTAGTTGACAGGTTGTCAACAGTTTTACAAGCGTGAAGTACCGTTGCATGATCGCGTTGTCCAATTTGCGAGCCGATAGATGCAAGGGAAGCTTTTGTGAATTTTTTCGCAAAAAACATCGCTAGCTGGCGCGCTTGAACAATATGCCTTTTTCTAGTTTTAGATTGTAAGGTGTCTACATCCATTTGGAAGTAATCGCTCACCACTTTTTGAATGTAATCTATAGAAACCTCACGCTTGGTGTGTTTCACATAATTATCCACAATCTTACGGGCAAGATCAATGGTAATTTCTTTTCTGTTGAAAGAGGAGTGTGCAATCAATGATATAATAGCACCTTCCAGTTCCCGAATGTTTGTTTTGATGTTGTTTGCTAAAAACTCAACAATATCATCAGGCATTTCTACACCATCGCGGTATAGTTTGTTTTTTATTATTGCAACACGTGTGTCATAATCTGGATGGTTCAGTTCTGCTGAAAGTCCCCATTTAAAGCGTGAAAGTAAGCGTTGCTCAATATCAATCATATCTACCGGGGCTTTATCGCTGGTAAGGATAACCTGCTTGCCGTTTTGGTGTAAATGATTAAAAATATGGAAGAAAACATCCTGAGTTCCCGCTTTACCAGAAAGTAGTTGAATATCATCGACAATTAGGACATCTATTATTTGATAAAAATGGATGAAATCGTTTCGATTGTTCTTTTTTACAGACTCGATATATTGTTGTGTGAATTTTTCAGCAGAAATATAAAGAACTGTTTTTTCTGGATATTTATCTTTTATATCAACTCCAATTGCGTGGCCTAAATGTGTTTTTCCTAGCCCCACACCACCAAAAATAAGCAGTGGGTTGAATGATGTTCCTCCGGGTTTATTAGCAACCGCTAACCCTGCCGACCGTGCTAAACGGTTAGATTCACCTTCAAGGAAATTTTCAAAATTATAATTAGGGTTGAGTTGTGATTCGATTTTAACATTGCGAATACCAGGGATTACGAACGGATTTTTAAGTTCCGGGCTTTTGTTTTTTAATGGAACGTCTACCTCTTGCGATTGTAGGTTACTTCTATTTGAGCTTGGTATTTTTTCTGTAAATGGTTGCTTATTGCCGTAGGTGTTTTCCATCTTAATGATGTAAACTAATTTGGCGGTGGTGCCTAATTCTTTTGTGAGGGCAACTTTTAGAATTTTAACATAATGCTCTTCAAGCCATTCATAGAAGAATTTGCTTGGTACCTGAATGCTAAGCGCATTGTCAGTTAGCTTAACTGCCTTAATCGGCTCGAACCAAGTTTTGTACGCTTGCGAAGTAATATTATCTTCGATGAAGGACAAACAATTGTTCCAAACTGTTTCTGCAGTTTTACCCATAGTTAAAAATTCTGTTTTTATAATTTAAAAAGTGTGGTTAAAAAATATGGGGATGGAGTGTTTCCGAGTTATTTCTTAACAGTGCAAATATGTGAACAAAAAAGTTATAAAAAAAACCACATTAGGGTTGAATTTTTAGTTTTTTTTCGCCATACTTCTCTTTCGATAAAACTACAAAAAAACTTTCTTTAATTTGAAAAAAACTTTGAAGAATACTTATACAAATATTAGAGTGCGTTATGGTGAAACAGACCAAATGGGTATTGTTTACTATGGTAACTACGCACAATTCCTTGAACAAGGAAGGACGGAATGGTTGCGAGAACTTGGTTTTTCATATAAATGGATGGAGGCCAACAACGTGCATTTGCCGGTGGTGCACTTTAGTATAGATTACAAACAACCAGCGTATTACGATGATTTACTGACAATAAAGACCAGCTTAAAAAAAATACCGTCAGTGAAAATTGAGTTTTATTATGAAATTTATAATGAAGCCAATCAACTTTTAATAACAGCAACTACCATTTTGGTATTTGTAAACAGTACAACCAAAAAATTAATGAAGGCACCAGATTATTTACTTGAAAAATTAAAAGACGAATAACTGTTATTCCGGGTTTTTTATTGAAACTTTATAGGTGTTTTTAAACAGTTCAAAGACCCGTTTTGCTTCTTTTTTTCGTACAGAAATTTCGAACTCACAAGCGAGCTCCATTTTTTGATTTATAACAGTAATAGCTTCATCTTTAATGATGCGCATTACGGTATTCATTTCTGGGTATTCAAATTTTATATGAAAGCTTTCATCAATAGTTTTTTTAACTATCCTACAACTTTCCAGGGCCATTTGTGCGCTGGTTTTGTAGGCTTGGATTAAACCGCCAACACCTAATTTTGTGCCACCAAAATAACGTACAACCACAACTAAAACATTGGTAACATCAAATGATTGTAGCTGTCCATAGATAGGCATTCCTGCACTGTTTGAAGGTTCGCCATCATCATTTGCGCGGTAGTTTTCATAGCTTTTACCCAATTGCCATGCATAGCACCAATGCCGAGCACTATGATGTTGTTTTTTTAGGGTCTCAATATGTTCTTTTATTTCTTCTTCAGAAATAACAGGAAACGCATATCCAAAAAACTTACTTCCTTTTTCTTTAAAAAGAGTTTCTTCTGAAGGTCTTAAAATAGTTTTATAGGTGTCTTTTTCCATTACCATTTTTCCATTACCATTTTTCCAAGGCTATTAGTAAAATCCCAAATACAGCCAATGCAATTCCAATCCAGTTTTTAGTTAGAATTTTTTCTTTGAAAAGTAAAATACCTAAAATTGTTGAAAACATTACAATAGCAACATTGTTTAATGTGAATATGCCAGAACTCTCTAAAATATCACTGCGTAATGCTTGGACTAAAAAATACACCGAAAAATAATTCGGTATTCCTAAAGCAATTCCGCCCAAAATATTTTTAAATTGAAACGTGAATTTCCCTTTTATCGCTTGTGCGCAAAGAATAATAACACCTAAACTAGCGGCTGTTGCGAATATAGTAGCTGAAAATATAGGGGTGTCGTTTTTAGCTACATATTCACCTTCCAAATATTTAATAGTGGTATCGATAATTCCACTTCCTAAAAATACTAAAAACGGAAGTATAAAGTTTGAAATTTTTATTTTTAACCCTTCTTTTGTTTTAATGGAGGCAAGGTAAACCGCGGTTAATGCAAATAAAATTCCTAAAAATTTTAAAATACCCAAGCTCTCCTTATAATAAACCAAGCCAAAAACAATCGGAATCACCACACTCATTTTTGTCGCAACAGAAACGACCGAAAGTCCACTGCGCTGAGTTGTTAGTGCTATTAAAATAAATACAGTAATAAACAATGCACCAAGAACCAATGCAAATGGAAACCAGCTGTATTGCGGGATTTCGGAGAGGTTTATTTCGTTATTTTGAAGGCTAACCCCACAAAAACTAGCGACCATATAATTCACTACAATTGCGTGTAGCGTATTGATTTTAAACTTTGAGTATAGTTTAAAAACCACAAAAATTAATGTGGAAGAAAGAATGCTAAGTGCAAGAGCTATCAAAATTGTTGGTTTTTAAATAGGTATAAGCAGTCATCTTTTATTTTCTTTTCAGAAACTAAAAATTTCTGAAGTATGGGGGCTTTTATACCATCACCAAAATTTTGTTTTCCACTAAAAACATAGGCTTCATCCCAAAGATTTGCATCTATAAAAGTTTGAAGTGTTTTAGCGCCGCCTTCAATAAGTATGGATTGAACTTCTTGTTTGTATAACAGCTTTGTAATCTGCAAGGCCACATTTTTGGAAAAATCAATTTTTAGATGTTGCACCTTATTAGATTTAGTTTCATTTTCGGTTAAAATAAAAGTTTTTTCAGCGCCATCAAATACGGCAAAATCCAGGGGAGTTTTTAAGTTTTTATCAATAATAAAACGGATTGGGTTTTTGCCAATCCATTCGCGGGCAGTTAACGACGGGTTGTCTTGCAAAACGGTGTTAGTTCCAACAAGAATGGCTTGCTCTTCACAACGCATCCTATGTACAAGTTGCCGTGAATATATATTAGTAATCCAAACAGGTTTTGTTTTTTTTCGAGTACTGTCTTTAGGGGCTATAAAGCCATCTGCGGTTTGTGCCCATTTCAAAAATATATAAGGTCTTTTTTTACTGTGAAACGTAAAAAATCGCTTATTGAGTTCATTACATTCGTTTTCCAAAACACCGATTATTACTTCACAGCCAGCTTCTAGTAGCTTTTTCACCCCCCGACCTGCTACTTTTGGGTTTGGGTCTGTACTGCCAATCACTACTTTTTTTATTCCGTTTTCAATAATTAAATTGGCGCAGGGTGGTGTTTTTCCAAAATGACTACAAGGCTCTAGACTTACATAAATAGTAGCATCCTTTAACAGTGATTTATCTTTTACACTCGTAATTGCATTTACTTCGGCATGTGGTAACCCCGCTTTATAATGCCAACCTTCGCCTATAATTTTATTAGCAGACACAATCACACTGCCTACCAAAGGATTTGGGTAGGTAGTTCCCAGTCCGTTTTTGGCTAGTTGAATGCAGCGCAACATATATTTTTCGTGTATCTTCACAGCGTAAAAATACAAGGATTTAATTAGATGAACACCCCAATAATTCGTCTTATTGAAAAGAAAGACAACCCCCAAATAGCCAAAGTGATACGAAGCGTTTTGGAGGATTTCAATGTTCCTAAAATTGGAACCGCTTATGCAGATGCGGCCTTAGATTGTATGTTTGAAACCTATAATAAGTCTTCTTCGGCCTATTTTATAGTCGAAGAAAACGATAGGATTATCGGTGGCGCTGGAGTGGCAAAGCTTGATAATTATAACGGTAATGTTTGCGAGCTTCAAAAAATGTATTTTCTTGCAGAAGCCCGTGGTAAAGGGATTGGTGCTCAAATGATAGGGCATTGTTTGGCAAAAGCACGCGAATTTGGTTTCGAAAAAATCTATTTAGAAACCATGGAGTATATGACGCATGCACAAAAATTATACAAACAATCGGGTTTTGAATATATTGAATGCGCCCTAGGCGATACCGGTCATTATTCCTGCCCAGTACACATGTTGAAAACCTTATAATTTTGACTTTAAAAGAATTAAAAGCACATTTTACGAATTCGTTGTCGGATTTATATCCTTCTGAAGAAATTCAATCTTTCTTTACAATACTTTCTGAAAACTACCTTCAGCTTTCCCGAATAGAAATTGCCTTGAATCCAGCTAAAGAAATTTCTTTGGAAACGAAAACGATATTTCAAAAGGCATTACTTCAATTACTAAACAATGAGCCTATTCAATACATCCTAGGTGAAACAGAATTTTATGGGTTGCCTTTTAAAGTGAATAAACATACGTTAATTCCGCGTCCAGAAACGGAGGAATTGGTAGAATGGATTCTTAGTGAAGTAAAAAATATTCAAGGTATAGAAGGGGAGTTCAACATACTGGATATTGGTACTGGTAGTGGTTGTATTGCTATTTCACTTGCAAAAAACCTTCCAACTTCAATTGTTTCAGCTATAGATTTTTCTAAAGAAGCGCTAAAAGTTGCGTGTCAAAATGCAAACGACAATCAAGTTGAGGTGCATTTTTTTCAAGCAGATATTTTGAAAACTGCGCAACTTCCGAAACAATACGACCTTATTGTATCCAACCCTCCATACGTACGTGAAATGGAAAAAAAGATGATGCAGCAAAATGTTTTAAAATACGAACCAGATTCAGCATTGTTTGTTTCTGATGCAGATCCATTGCTTTTTTATCGCGTAATTTCTCAATTAGCTAAAAAACACTTGAAACCCAATGGAAATCTATTTTTCGAGATTAATGAGTACCTTAGTGAGGAACTAAGAGTATTTCTAAAAGAAGAAGGTTTCCAGAATATTGAAGTAAAAAAAGACATTTTTAGAAAAAATAGAATGATTAAATGCAACTTACATGAACGACCTTAATAAAATATGTATTTTCTGTGGCAGCAGTGATGGTAATGATCTTGCAATTACGGATGCCGCAAAAAAGCTAGGAGAAATCTTCGCAGAACGGAATATAACCTTGGTGTATGGTGCCGCCAAAATTGGAGTAATGGGAACCATAGCCAAAAGTGTTTTGGATAATAAAGGAAAGGTGATTGGGATTATTCCGAATTTTCTTAAGAAAAAAGAAGTTGTACATCTTGGTCTTACGCAGCTTATTACCACAGAAAACATGCACGAGCGTAAAATGAAAATGCAGGAAGAAAGTGATGGTTTTATAGCCTTGCCTGGCGGAATGGGGACTTTCGAGGAGCTTTTTGAGATTTGCACTTGGTTGCAACTAGGGCTTCATCAAAAACCAATTGGGTTATTAAATGTAAATGGGTTTTATAACGATCTGATTAATATGCTTGAAACCATGGTTCGTAAAGGTTTTCTTTCGATGGAAAATTACAACCTTCTTTTAGTAGATTCAAATCCAATCATTCTTTTGAAAAAAATGGAAGAATTTAAGAAACCGAACCTGCCAAAGTGGCTAGATTCTGACAAAACATAATGAATTATTAACATTTTAGCCTTCGTTTTTAACAAATTGATTTTTTAAGTGTTCCGTTTTCATAACTTTAAAACGTCTAACCCTTTAAAAAATTTGATTATGAATTCTTCAAAAAAGTATTTTGCTGAAGCTCTCGGCACCTTTGCACTTGTTCTATTTGGCTGTGGTGCAGCTACCATTGCGAGCGTAACCGAGTCTGGTCCTGTAGGGATTGGTATCTTAGGAATTGCTTTAGCCTTTGGTTTTGCAGTAGTCGTAATGGCCTACACTATAGGTCCGATTTCTGGATGCCATATTAATCCGGCAATTTCAATCGCTATGCTTGCTGCAGGAAAGCTTTCTGCTAAAGACACTGTAGGCTATGTAATTTCGCAATGTATTGGCGCAATTGTAGCGGCAGCGCTCTTGTATATGCTTGCCACCGGCAGCGCTGGTTTTTCAATGCCTGAATGGGGGCTAGGCTCCAATGGTTGGGGTGCTGGCTATGGTGGGGAATATAATATGACCTCCGCACTTATTGCAGAATTTGTATTTACATTTCTGTTTTTAATGGTAATTTTTGGAACTACTTCCTCAAAAAATACCTCTCCAATGATGGCGGGACTTGCAATCGGTGTTTCCTTGGTGTTAATCCATATGGTTGCAATTCCAATTACAGGAACCTCTGTTAATCCTGCACGTAGTTTAGGGCCAGCACTTTTTTCTGGCGGGATGGCTTTACAGCAACTATGGCTTTTTATTGTAGCGCCAATTGCAGGTGGACTTTGCGCAGCATTGGTTCGTAATATCTTCGTTGAAGATTGATTAAAACGCCTTAAAAAGTAATTTTTTACCACGAAAACATGAATATTGCTCTAAATATTTGTGTTTTCGTGGTTCTTTTTTTCTAAAATCCATCAACGCAAAAACTGCTTTATTTCTATATTTGTTTTATGAATATTGAACAGCAAATTACAAGCCTTCGCAACGCGCTTCGCGAACATAATTATAATTATTACGTACTAGACAATCCTACTATATCTGACTTTGATTTTGATCAAAAATTAAAGCAACTGCAAGAGTTAGAAGCATTGCATCCGGAGTTTTATGATGCCAATTCACCTACAATTCGTGTTGGTGGTGAAGTAACAAAAAACTTCGAAACCGTTCCACACACCTATAGAATGTATTCGTTAGACAATTCCTATTCAAAAGAAGATTTGGAAGATTGGGAAAAACGAATAGAAAAAATGGTAGACGGTAAGGTAGAATTTACCTGTGAACTTAAATACGATGGCGCCTCAATAAGTTTAACCTATGAAGATGGAAAACTAAAAAAAGCGGTAACACGTGGTGATGGTTTTCAAGGAGATGATGTAACCGCCAATATAAAAACCATCCGTTCTGTGCCTCTGCAGTTGAAAGGAGATTATCCGCCGCTATTTGAGATTCGCGGCGAAATTGTTTTGCCTTTTGAAGGTTTCGCAAAAATGAATGCCGAAAGAGTAGAGCTTGGGGAAGAACCCTACCGAAATCCGAGAAATACAGCCTCCGGAAGCTTAAAGCTTCAAGACAGTGCAGAAGTGGCGAAACGTCCGTTAGAATGTCTTTTATATAGCATAAAAGGAGAGCGATTGCCTATAAAAACACAATATGAAAATCTTGAAAAAGCAAGAGCCTGGGGGTTTAAGGTGCCTGAGGTAGCAAAGCTTGCCAAAAATCTTGATGAGGTTTTAGAGTTTGTCAATTATTGGGATATACATCGCCACGAACTTCCCTATGAAACAGATGGGGTTGTGGTGAAAGTAAATAATTTACAGCAACAAGAGGAGCTTGGTTATACTGCCAAATCTCCGCGTTGGGCGATGGCGTACAAGTTTAAAGCCGAACAGGTTTCTACGATTTTAAAGCAGATTACCTATCAAGTAGGGAGGACCGGCGCAATAACTCCAGTTGCAAATTTGGAAGCTGTAGAACTTGCGGGGACTATAGTAAAACGAGCTTCCTTGCACAATGCAGATCAAATTGAAAAACTCGATATTCGTGAGGGTGATGCTGTATTTGTTGAAAAAGGAGGTGAAATTATTCCTAAGATAATTGGTGTAGATTTTACAAAACGAGCCCCTAATTCGCTAGCAACAAAATATATTACAGCATGTCCTGAATGCAAAACGCCTTTAGTGCGCACGGAAGGTGAAGCACAACATTATTGTCCAAATGCAGCAGGTTGCCCGCCACAGATTATTGGACGTATTCAGCATTTTATTTCCCGTAAAGCAATGGATATTGAAGGTTTGGGGGGTGAAACAGTCGCTTTACTGGTTAATAATGGTTTGATAAATAATTATGCAGATTTGTATCTTTTAAGAGCGGAACAAATTATTCCGTTGGAGCGTATGGCGCAGAAAAGTGCTGAAAACATGATAAAAGGCATTGAAGCTTCCAAACAAATTCCATTTGAAAGAGTGCTTTTTGCTTTGGGAATACGCTATGTTGGTGAAACGGTCGCAAAAAAACTAGCGAAACATTACAAAACGATTGACGCAATAAAAAATGCTTCTGAAGAAGCGCTGATTACTGTCGATGAAATTGGGGAACGGATTGCTCAAAGTGTGGTTTCATTTTTTGCTTCTAAAGAAAATATTCTTACTATAGAACGTTTAAAAGCTTATGGGGTTCAACTGGAAGTTTCTGCAGAAAAACTTGCAAATCAAACAGATACTTTAAAGGGGCAAGCCTTTGTGGTTTCAGGTGTTTTCACAAAAGTATCTCGCGATGAACTTAAAAAAATGATTGAAGATAACGGAGGAAAAGTTTCAAGCGCTATCTCGTCTAAAACTAGTTTTGTGGTTGCGGGAGACAATATGGGGCCTAGTAAAAAAACAAAGGCAGAAAATTTGGGAGTTGCTATTATTTCTGAAGATGATTTTTTACAAATGATTTTATAATTTAAGAAAAATAAAAGGCAAAAAAACTATTTTTACAAGCGAAGAGTAGCTGTTAAGATGTTGCGAAAAGTAAAACAATATTCATTAAAAAAAACTACCGAAAAAAATCTGGTAGCGCGTGATATTTCTGGTAGAAATACTTCGTTAAAAACCTTAGGATTTTTAATTGACGAAACTTTTTTTGATGATTTTGAAATGTTTTATGAGTTTGGAAACGAACTCGGGTTGCAAGGAAAAGATATAAAGGTATTCACTTTTGTAAAAACAAAAAAAAAGATACCAAGCGTACGCCATAATCAAATTACAAATAAGGAATTTAATTGGCGAGGAGAAATTACCAACCAAAATGCGCAGGATTTTCTTGAGTTTCCATTTGATGTTCTAATAGGGTTTTACAAAGGGCGGCAAGAGTATATGGCGGCAATGGTCTCTAGAAGCAGGGCTAAATTTAAAATTGGATTTAATGGTGCTGATGCACGTCTTTTTGATCTTTTGCTAGCTTCAGATATGCAAAAACCAGCGTTTTTTAAAAATGAAGTAAAAAAATATTTGAAGGCTTTTAATAAAATTTGATGCTAAAAGATAGAATTAATAAAAATTGAGACTAAAAAGATGAAAGAACTGATAGGGACAGGTGTAGCTTTAATCACTCCTTTTAAAAATGATTTTTCTGTGGATGTGGAAGGATTAAAGAAAGTAGTGAATTTTAATATTGAAAATGGAATTGATTACCTAGTTGTTTTGGGTACAACTGCGGAAAGTGCGACGCTTTCAAAAGAAGAAAAACAGCTAGTTATAGACACAATTGTTTTAGCAAATAATAAACGATTGCCATTGGTTTTGGGTATTGGAGGGAACAATACACAGGAGGTTATTAATGAAATGAAAACGCGTGATCTTTCAGCGTTTACAGCCATACTTTCTGTTTCTCCATTTTACAACAAGCCTACACAGGAAGGCATTTATCAACATTTTGCTGCAATTGCAAAAGCAAGTCCGCTACCAGTTATTCTGTATAATGTACCAGGTAGAACCGCTTCAAATATGCTTCCTGAAACAGTGATTAGATTAGCAAACGATTTTGAAAAAATTGTAGCTATAAAAGAAGCTGCAGGCGATATTGTACAAGCCATGAAATTAATAGACGGATGCCCGAAAGAGTTCTTAGTGATTTCTGGTGACGATATGATTACATTGCCGATGATTCTTGCTGGTGGAGCAGGAGTAATTTCTGTAATTGGTGAAGGTTTTCCAAAAGAATTTTCAAAAATGGTACGATTAGGCTTAGATAGAAAAGTGAATGAAGCATATCAAATTCATTATAAAATTGCGCCTGTAATCGAGTATATTTTTGCTGAAGGAAACCCAGCTGGGATAAAAACTGTTTTTAAGACTCTAGGTATTTGTGATGCTAGTGTAAGACTTCCGTTAGTAGGTGTTAGCGATGGCTTGAGAGCAAAAATAGATTCGTTTGTAAAAGAATTTTAAAACCATTTTGATTTCCTAGAACGTTAAATATTTCAAAAGGCTTGCAAATAATGGTCTTGAGCGCAATATTTTAGCCGAATAATAAGTTTGTTCAATCATGTTTAATTTCCTATTTTTGCACGATGTTTTTTAAGCCCATGCGATTACCTATTTTTACATTACTTTGCCTTACTATTTTTCTTTCATCTTGTAGTCAGTACCAAAAGGTGCTTCGGAAGGATGATATGGGTAAAAAATATGCCTTTGCTGATTCTCTTTACAAAAAGGGTAAGTATCGAAAAAGTTTGAAGTTGATGGAACAAATAGTTCCTTCGTACCGCGGAAAACCACAGGGCGAAAAACTTATGTTTATATACGCTAATACGTATTATAATTTAGAAGATTTTTACCTTTCTGGGTATCAATTTGAACGTTTTACACAAGCATATCCACAAAGTGATAGTGCTGAAGTTGCTTCCTTTAAAGCAGCGAAAAGTTTTTACCAACTTTCGCCACGATATTCACTAGACCAAAAAGATACGGGTAAAGGGCTGGAAAAGCTACAAGAGTTTATAAATAGCTATCCAAATTCAGCAAAAAGAGTGGAGGCAAATACCCTTGTGGCCGAACTGACCGCAAAATTAGAAAAGAAAGAATTTGAAACCGCAAAACAATATTTGCGTGTGGAAGATTATAAGGCTGCAATTGATGCTTTTGATAATTTTATAACAGATAATCCAGGCTCGAAGCTTAGAAAAGATGCCTTTTACGGAAGGTTTATGGCTGCATACAAATTGGCTGTAAATAGTATTCCTTCGCTTGTTCAAGAACGATTGGTTACTGCAAAAGGATATTATAACAACTTTATGAAATATTATAAGGATACAGATTTAGCACCCGAAGCGATAGAGATTTTTCAGGATATTGAAGCTAGAACTGTAACCACAGAAAAAGAACCCACAAGTTAATAAATTATATTATGGACATTAAAAATTCAGAAGCACCCATCAATACTGTTACTTTAGACAAGAACTTGATTGATGCACCAACCAACAATATTTACGAAGCTATTTCAATTATTTCGAAGAGAGCTTCACAGATAAATGGGGATATTAAAAAAGAACTTCTTGAGAAACTAGATGAGTTTGCAACTTATAACGATAGTTTAGAGGAGATTTTTGAAAACAAAGAACAAATAGAAGTTTCAAAATTCTACGAAAAGCTTCCAAAACCACACGCTTTAGCAGTACAAGAATGGTTAGAAAATAAAATCTACCATAGAAATACTGCAGACGAAGTAGTAGAGTAAGCGCATAATTTCTAAAAGGAAATATACGTAAAGTAAGTCTGAACTCTACGTGCTAGCTGTTAAATACGTAACACTGAATACCGAACCATGGCTGTTTTAAACGGGAAAAATATCTTGCTTGGCGTTACCGGCGGGATTGCCGCGTACAAAGCAGCTTTTTTAGTTAGGCTTCTAACTAAAAAAGGGGGCAACGTAAAAGTTGTGATGACCGCTGCTGCAAAAGAGTTTGTTACCCCTTTAACCCTTTCAACACTCTCTAAAAATGAGGTGTATTCATCTTTCACAAATGAAGAAACTGATTCCGACAGTTTTAAGGAACCAACATGGAATAACCATGTGGAACTTGCACTTTGGGCTGATTTAATTTTAATAGCTCCAGCCACAGCAAATACGATGTCCAAGATGGCACATGGTAGCTGCGACAATCTTTTATTGGCGATTTATCTTTCTGCAAAATGTCCTGTTTATTATGCTCCAGCAATGGATTTGGATATGTACAAGCATCCAACTACCAATGCGGTTTTTGAAAAATTAAATAGCTTCGGAAATATTCAAATTCCAGCAGCATTTGGAGAACTTGCAAGCGGATTAGTAGGGCAGGGAAGAATGACAGAACCTGAAGAAATTATTTCATTTCTTGAGAATGATATTTTGAAAAAACTTCCGCTTTATGGAAAGAAAATATTAATAACAGCTGGACCAACTTATGAAGCTATTGATCCCGTTCGTTTTATAGGTAATCATTCCAGTGGAAAAATGGGGTATGCAATTGCAGAAGCAGCTGCCAATCTAGGTGCTGAGGTTGTTTTAGTTTCGGGTCCTGTAAACCTAAAACTCGAAAATGATTTTGTGAAAATTATACGTATTACTTCAGCCGAAGAGATGTATAAAGCTGCACACGAATATTTTGAGTGTAGTGATATTGCCGTTTTAAGCGCTGCCGTAGCAGATTATCGCCCGTTAGAAATTGCTTCAGAAAAAATTAAAAAGAAAACAACAGCTCTTTCGCTTCAACTTACAAAAACCAAAGACATTCTTGCTTCCTTAGGGGAAATAAAGAAAAATCAATTCCTAGTTGGGTTTGCACTGGAAACAGAAAATGAAGAAGAAAATGCAAAATTGAAACTCAAAAAAAAGAATTTAGATTTAATTGTGTTAAATTCGCTTCGAGACAAAGGTGCTGGTTTTAAAACAGACACTAACAAAATTACTTTAATAGCGAAAGACAATAAAGTGCTTCCTTTTCCTGTTAAACCTAAAAAAGAAGTAGCAATAGATATTTTAGAATATATTATAGAACAGACAAATGCGTAAAATTTTACTTTTCATACTATGTACTGCAGCTGTGTTTTCTGCGCAAGCTCAAGAACTTAATTGTACCGTTACTATCGATGCTGAACAAACTGGACAACCAAATTTGCAGATTTTCCGAACTTTGGAAACTCAACTGCGTGAATTTATTGCCAATACAAAATGGACCAACCAGGAGTACAAAAATCAAGAGCGTATTGATTGTAATTTTTCTTTGATAATAAGTCAGTTTGATGGGGATTCATTTAGTGGTACGTTGCAAATACAATCATCACGTCCAGCATTTAACTCTACCTACGACAGTCCTGTTTATAATTATATTGACAAGCAGGTGAGTTTTAATTATAAAGAATTTGAACCCTTAAACTTTAATTTGAATTCCTTTAGCTCAAACCTTGTTTCTGTTATTGCATTTCATGTGTATACGGTAATTGGTTTAGATGCGGATACCTATACAATGAATGGCGGTGAGTCGTATTTTGAAATTGCTAAGCAAATAACAAATACTGCGGCTTCAAGTAATTTTACAGGTTGGAAAGCTACAGACGGTAATCAGTCAAGATACAGGTATAACGATGCGTTGGTTTCTTCCGTTTATAAAGAATTTCATACAGTAATGTACGAATACCACCGTGATGGAATTGATAAAATGGCGGAGGACCAGAAATTAGCAAAACAGAAATTAGCTGATGCAATTAATAAGCTAAAAGGTATAAATGACAGACGCCCAAACTCATACTTATTGCGTACTTTCTTTGATGCTAAAAGCGACGAAATTCAAGCTGTTTTTAGTGGAGGGCCACAGGTAGATATCACTAAATTAGTTGAAAATCTTAACAGAATGGCACCGACTAAACGAAGCAATTGGGCCGAAATTAAATTTTAGTTTGCTCTAAGATAACATAAGCTAATAAATAACTTTCCTCTAAATTTATAACTGCTACCCCAAGACTTGAGTTTAACTCAATTTTTGGAATTAATACTTGCGAAGCTTAAAAAATAAAGTTTAACTTTTTAATAGCCAGTACCTACACGTGATAACCACATTAGCTATAAAAAACTATGCGCTCATCGAAGATATTCGTGTGGAACTTACGGAAGGGCTAACTATTATTACAGGTGAAACAGGAGCTGGTAAGTCGATACTTTTGGGGGCTTTGGCGCTTTTGTTAGGAAAAAGAGCAGATTTAGGAAGTGTAAAAAATGCTTCTAAAAAATGTGTGGTTGAAGGCTATTTTCAAATAAAAGATTACGAATTAGAGCGTGTTTTTGAAGAAAACGATTTGGATTATGAACCTCAAACCATCATTCGTCGTGAAATTTTACCAAGCGGAAAATCCCGTGCTTTTGTAAACGATACACCTGTTACTTTGGGGCAGCTGCAAGCGCTTTCACCCTACTTAATTGATGTTCATAGCCAGCATGAAACTTTAGAAATTGTTTCAGAAAACTTCCAGATGGAGGTGATTGATGCTTTGGCTGGAAATACTTCGCTATTAAAATCGTATAAAACTCAGTTTGAAAATTTCAAAGAAATTTCAGAAAAGCTTTTGACTTTGCAACAGCAAAAAACAAGCGCCTCCAAAGAACTGGACTTTAATACTTTTTTATACAACGAACTTAAGCAAGCTGGGTTAAAAAAACTAAATCAGCAGGAACTTGAAGATACCTACGAAACGCTAAATAATGCTGAAGCCATACAAGAAGCACTTTCGGGTGTACATAAATTTTTTGATGAAGAACAGATTGGGGCTATAGAAACAGCAAAACAAGCTAGAATTCTTTTAGGAAAAATTAAAGGCTTCTCAATGAGTTTTGAAGGTCTCTGGGAGCGTTTAAACAGTGTGATACTTGAGTTGGAGGATATTTCAAGTGAAGTTAGTGATGCTTCAGAAAAAATTGCCGCAGATCCTGAAATGTTATTTCAGGTGAATGAAAAATTGCAAACACTCTATAAATTACAGCAAAAACATGCAGTCTCAACAGTTTCAGAATTAGTAGCGATAGAAGAAAAGCTAGAAGAAACGGTAACAACAACCTTAGGGCTTGATGAGCAGATTGCATATTTGGAAAAAGATAAGAATAGGTTACGGGAAGTTGCATTGCAAACTGCTATGCAACTTCACAAAAAAAGAGCAGAAGCCATTCCGTTGTTAAAAAAGAAACTTGAAGAAACACTTTATCCTTTAGGCTTGCCAAATGCTCAATTTAAATTTGATCTGTCACCTTCTGATGAATTTAAACAGAATGGGGTCGATGTACTACAGCTATTGTTTACAGCAAACAAAGGCTTGCCGTTTGGTTCGTTAAAAAAGGTTGCTTCTGGTGGCGAAATGAGTAGAATTATGCTTGCAATAAAAGCAGTTTTGGCAGAATATAAAAGACTGCCAACAATTGTTTTTGATGAAATTGATACTGGTGTTTCAGGTGAGGTTGCTAATAAAATGGCTGCTATAATGCACAAAATGAGTAAAACGATGCAGTTGTTAAGCATCACTCACTTACCACAGATTGCTGCCAAAGGCGACCACCATTTAAAAGTATATAAAGAAGATATAAACGAGGTTACTACTACGCACATAGCTGTTTTAAAGAATGAGGAACGTGTTGTAGAAATAGCACAAATGATAGGTGGAAAAAATGTTTCGGAAGCGGCAATGGCAAATGCAAAAGAATTATTGAATTAAAATGTATCTTTACTTTTTTAAATGCAACAAATAAAATAGTAAAAAAATCGAATTATCGAAACCATACTTTAGGGTTTGGTTTCCTATTTTTAAAGGGAAAAGTAATATTTCATATAAAAAATCATTCAACCATATAATACTTTAAAACATGTCTTATAATTTACTAAAAGGAAAACGTGGAATTATTTTTGGGGCGCTGGACGAAAACTCCATTGCTTGGAAAACAGCAGAACGCATACACGAAGAAGGCGGGAAGTTTGTGCTAACTAATGCTCCAATTGCTTTAAGAATGGGGCAAATAAAAGAACTTGCCGACAAAACAAATTCTGAAGTTATCCCAGCAGATGCTACGAGTTTGGAAGACTTGGGGAACCTTGTGGATAAAGCTACAGAAATATTAGGAGGCAAGTTAGACTTTGTTTTGCATTCTATCGGGATGTCTGTAAACGTTCGTAAAGGCAATCATTACACCAACCAGAATTATGATTTTACACATAAAGGCTGGGATATTTCTGCGGGATCTTTTCATAAAACCATGCAGGTGCTTTATCAAAAAGACGCTATGAACGAGTGGGGGAGCATCGTTGCGCTTACTTATATGGCGGCACAAAGAGTTTTTCCAGATTATAATGATATGGCGGATAACAAAGCGTATTTGGAGAGTATAGCGCGTAGTTTTGGCTATTTCTTCGGAAAAGATAAAAAAGTTCGTGTAAATACTATTTCTCAATCACCAACACCAACTACTGCCGGTCAAGGTGTAAAAGGATTTGATGGTTTTATTAGCTATGCGGATAAAATGTCTCCTTTGGGGAATGCAACGGCTATAGATTGTGCTAATTATACCGTGGCAATGTTTAGTGATCTTACTAAACGTGTTACCTTGCAGAATCTGTATAATGATGGTGGTTTTTCTAATATGGGCGTGAGTGATGCAGTTATGCAGGCGTTTGTAGAAGGGAACTAAAAAATTTATTTTTTAATATTTGAATCCTGTCCAATTTTTTTGGATGGGATTTTTTATTGGATAGAGGTAAAGTAGTTGTGATAAATATTTGATATTAACATTTTTTTAAATACTTTTAATGACTATTAACCCAAATCTAAATAAATTATGAAAAAAAGTACCATTATTGGGTGCTTTGTCGGCGTGCTCGCACTCACGATGAATGCCCAAGTAACTCAACCTTCTTCTTCGCGTTCCGATTCTGGCACAACGCAAGTAGAAAGTCAAAACAAACCTACAACGTCCTTACTGGATAGAGGGGATGTTATAAAAATAAAAAATAATGCTGGTTTAGTTTCCAATAAACAAAACACGGGATCCACAACGACCAACCAACGACCAGAAAGAGCTACAACAGCTATTGAAATGAACGGAGGGGTTGCAAAGCAACCCCAGCATATTCCTCTTTTTGTTCCGCGTGCTGAAAACAATAGCCTAGAAAATGGAGGCTTGTCAGCACCAAAAACTATTCAATATATTTATGAGAACCCTTATATTTATGGTTCTAGAAATGCAGGGCAAGAAAAACCAGCACCAAGAATTTCATTAGAAGAATTGTTATTAAGACTGCAATCTTACGGAAATCAAATTGGAATAGATACAGAACAACAATTTACTCCAGCTGAAAAGCAAGTTTTGTATTCCTACCTAAAGTCACAAAATTCTAACAACAAAGGACCAAATGCGACACTTCTTGATGAGGGTTTTGATGATATAACTACTTTGCCAGGCGCTGGATTTACATTTGTAAATGCAAGCGACGCTGTAGGGCTTACAGAATGGTTTCAAGGGAATGACTTAGTTTTTTCTTCGCAATCAGGAGCTGCAACATCATATATAGGTGCTAACTATAACAACACAGCTGGTAGCGTAATTAATAATTTTATGATTACTCCAATTCTTAACTTAGAAAATGGAGATGAAATTAAATTTTGGACTAGAACGACTACAGGAAGTACTTTCCCTGATAGATTAGAAGTTCGTATAGACCCAACTGGGGCTAATACAGATCCAGCAGGACCAACAGGTGTAGGTTCGTATACTGAATTGTTACTTGAAGTGAATCCTACATTGGTTGTAGGTGGGTATCCAGAGGTATGGACAGAATATACTGTTACTGTTGCTGGACTTGGAGGGGCAACAGATACAAGAGTTGCTTTTAGATACACGGTAACTGATGCTGGACCATTAGGAAACAACTCAGACTATATTGGTATTGATTCCTTGACTATCGAAGAAGGAGCCGGCGGTGGCGGTGGCGGTGCTGCATCTACTGTTTATGCTAAAGATGGTGGTTTCTGTACGAGTGGTGATTTTGGTTCTTTCCCCGTAGATGGACCGTATACCATTGCTCCGGGTAACAATATACCTTCAGCTGTATTTGCTGGAGATTTTGATGGTTCAGGAACTTTATACGGCTTACATAACGACGATCTTAATTTGTTGATAATAGATAAAACAACAGGTGCGGAAACTGTAGTAGGACCGCTTACAAATTTGGTTGCGGGTCATACGGCATCTGGATTGTCTTGGAATGAAGCAGACGGAACTATGTATATGTGTAGTACTGATACATTAACGACAACTATATATACTGTAGATTTAGCTACGGGTACACTAACTGTTATTGGTAATGCTTCAAACGCTTTTGGTGGATGGATAGCTATAGATACTGCCGGTAATGCTTTTATGGCAGATATAGGTGATGATAACTTATATTCAGTTAACTTATCTACGGGAGCTAGTACTTTGGTAGGTCCACTTGGAATCAATATTAACTTTGCTCAAGATGCAGATTTTGATCCTGCTACAGATACGTTATATATGGGAGCATATATAGGAGGTGGTGTAAACCAATTTTGTTCTGTAGATACAACTACAGGAGCTGTTACTCAACTAGGTACTGTAAACGCAGACTGTGCCGAATTAACTATTGTTGCTATTGAAGGTGATAATAGCGGTGGTGGTACTGCTTGTAGCCAAGATAACCCTTCAAATGGTTTTGAAAATGGCTTTACATCATCTAGTTCAACCCCGCAAGTTATTGCAGCAGATATAACTATTCCTGCAGATACTAATATGAATTTAGATTCTATTGTAGCAAATTGGTTAGTTGTTGATGGAGATGAAATTGATACAGTAGAAATAACTATTTATGAAAACCTTGGAGGTTTTCCAGACCCTGCAAATATAGTTGCTACAATTTCAGGATTAGCACCTACATCTCAGCCTGTTATCGGAGATTTCCCGGCTGCACCAATATTGGATGTAATAGAAGCTAGTTTTGATTTTCCTGCAGTGATGCTTAATGGTCAAGCTGGGGCGACAACAACCTATTGGATAAGTATTTACGCGACTAACGTTGCTCCTGCTAATAATTCTTATTGGGAAATGAGTACAGCAACAGTAGCAGGATTTGATGGTGCTTTTTCAGGCGATAATGGAGCTACTTGGGGAGTTGCAGCACCTGGAGCTGATCAAGTATATGTGTTTTCAGGAGAATGTGAGCCTATGGGCGGCGGTACGGGTACTGCTTGTGAAGAAGATAATTTAACTGGAATCGTTGTTGAAAACGGTTTTGGAGCTTCAAACCCAGCGCTTTATTACGCAGCTGACCTTAGGGTTGGAGACACACAAAACTTTACATTGAATCAAATTTCTGCAAGCTTTTTAACAGCTACAGGACGGGTTATAGATGAAGTAAGTGTTTCTTATTTTGAAGATGACGGAACTGGTCTTCCTGGATTAGAAATTGGACAACAAACGGCTGTAGTACCTACTTCTGACACTAATGTAGGGCCTTGGCCTGTAGCACCAACCTTTGATATGCATGAGGTTGTTGTTGATCTTGATCCATTTGTATTTAATGGTCAAATAGGTAGCGAAACTACGTATTGGATATTAGTAAGACCAAGTAATGATCTAGATACTGATGTGTATTGGTCTGTTACTTCTTCAAGCATTGTAGGTAACTATGGTGCTGGGCGTGCTGCACTTCCATGGACGCAAACAACAATAGCTAATGGATTTCCTGATGATTATGAGTTTATTTATAAATGGTCGGGTGAATGTGAAGATATCGTTGCTTCAAATGACGACTGTTCTGGTGCAATTGCTGTTGCATGTGGTGATAGTCTAGTTGGTGAAACAATAACAGCTTCTGATTCTGGAGGAAATGCTGCGCCAGATGTATTCTATAAGTATACAGGTTCAGGTTCCGCTGAGATTATTACGGTATCTCTATGTGCTGCTACTGATTTTGATACAGTGCTTCGTGTTTTTGATGATTGCGATCTTGCAAATGAACTTGCTGTTAATGATGATTCTTGTGGAGTTCAGTCAGAACTTAGTTTCCTTTCAGATGGTACTTCTACATATTATATTATGGTAGAAGGGTTTGGTTCAAATTCAGGTAATTTTAGTATAGATATTACTTGTGATATTCCATTGGCAAATGATGATTGTGATGGGGCTATTGCAGTAAGCTGTGGCGATTCTATTACAGGTACTACAATAAATGCGACAGTAGACTCTTCTGCTCCAGCTTGTGGTCCAGTTATTAATTCTCCTGGTGTATGGTATACTTTAGATGACACTAGTGGTTTGCCTGGTGATATTACATTATCACTTTGTGCTGCTACTGATTTTGATTCTAAAATTTCAGTTTTCACTGGAACATGTTCAGCATTAGTTTGTGTTGATGGAAATGATGATGCTTGTGGTCTTCAGTCTGAAATTACTTTTTCAACTGATGGAAATACAAAATTCTATATCCTTATCCATAGCTTCAATGGTGCCACAGGAAACTTCTCATTAGATGTTACTTGTACGCCAACGCCTCCACCAAACGATTTGATTGTTAATTCAATTGATGTTGATGAAATAGGATTCCCTTATACAGATCCTGCGGTAGCAATGCCAGCAGCAACAACTGAAGGTGGTAACCCTTCAGGTTGTGACCTTACAGGAGCAAATGGGGTTTGGTATAACTTTGTGCCTTTTGCAGATGGAACTGCAAATGCAACAATCGTTACTCCTGGTGGAGCTAGCTCAGTTACTTTTTATACTGCGCCAAATGAAAGTGCAGTAGAAACGGATCTTACTTTAGTTCCGTTGAATACAAACCAATGTGCTCCTGGTACTAATGCTTCTATTAATACTGTAGGAGGTCAAGCATATTATGTGTTTGTATTAAATTCTGGAGCTATTACAGACATTCAGATAGATGGAACCAACCTTGGTGTTTCTGACAATACGATAGCAGGATTTAGTTATTACCCGAATCCTACTACAGGAATGCTTAACTTGAATAGTGTTGATAACATTGAAAATGTAACTTTGTTTAATGTATTAGGTCAAAAAGTATTAGACACCAAAATTGGAGCTACTACTTCTGAACTTAATATTTCAAGCTTAAAAACGGGTACTTACCTAATGCAGGTTACTGTAAATGGTCAGACTGGTACATTTAAAGTATTGAAAAATTAATTAGTTTAAGTTTTTAATATTGAAAAGCCATCTACGAAAGTAGATGGCTTTTTTTATTCTTAAGATTTAAAATAGAATAATTAATAAATTTTTTTCGCAAAATATATCAAAAAAAATAGGGTTTAGTTTATTGAAATACTGCTTGTTATAGGGTTTTCTAAACGGAGTATTTGTTAAAATTCAGGGCTTTTCTTACAGTAGATATGTATTTTATCTGCTTTTTTGTATATTTACCTGATATTTATAACCAAATCTATTAATTTATTAAATCACAACTGATTATGAAAAAAATTACAATGTTATTTTTTCTAGGTGTTGGTGCTCTTGGTTTTAGCCAAAGTAAAAACATCCAAGCGCCGGCAAAGTCTGTGCAACTTCCAGCTGCTTATTACAACACAACTTCACCTTCAATTGGTGAAACTACTGGTCAAGTTTCTTCTACTGAAATAGATCTTAATGTACAGGTTCCGTTTACGGGTACTTATTATTCTAAATCTCCTAATGCTGTTATTTATGATAACGGGCCTTTCTTTAGTGTAGCTGGACCACCAGATATTAGTTTTCTAGAGGATACCTCATTAGGTATGGGAACTTTCGGTTCTGGTGCTCAATTTACTGCAGGAAATAGTATCGCTGAAGATTTAGTGCTTACTGCAGATTACGACATTACATCTATCGATGTATTTGCTTACCAAACGGGTTCTGTAGC
>NZ_JBDPMS010000006.1:0-6921 GCF_039831855.1 Aequorivita sp. Q41
AGTGGCGTGTTTAAGCACCTAATTTAGCAAATAAAAACCGAATAGAAAATCCGCGAGGATTTTCGTAAGTAGGCGAGAACTAGCCATTAATTATACACGGTGTTGTAAGCAGTTATTTATTCAGCTTTTCTTTTATAATTCGTTTTTTTATAAGAATTATTTGCCCAAGATGATAGTAAGTGTGTTCAATCATAACATCAATATTCCTATAATAAGTTCCATATTTTTCGTCAACAAAGCTGTCTTTCAATTTTTCGTCAGTCATATTTTCAACAAGTCTGATGAATTTTTCAGAATCAGAGCAGAATGTCTGAACTAAATTTCTCCAATCTTGTTCAGAATTGATAGGTGGCGAGTCAAAACTAAATTTGTCCTTAATATCAAGTGAACCACCTTCAAGAACTTTTGCTACTCCAGCAATGAAATAGTGAATATGGAATGTCAAATCAGCTATAGTATTGAAATCTTCAACTTTATGAATAGCGTCTTTCCAATTTAAGTCAAAGATTTGTTCTTTGAAATTAGTTCCTACAATCCATTTTCCTTCAGTAAAAACTTCTTTAAGTCTATTAGTTAAATATTCGTTTAATCTCATTTTTAAATTCCTATTTATATTTTCAGCAGAGTGTTTTTTAATTGCTTACAACGGTCTCGTATAACCGTCAGTTACGGATTAATATGCGTTAATATTCGGTTAAGCACTGACGCTCGCAATTCCGAGTGGATTCGGACGTAGTCGAATCCGCCGTAATTGCGGTTATACATTGTTGGCAACAGTTTTTCATTTATCTCCATTTCCAATTGGTACTATGACAAAAGCCCATTCAGCATCATCAGGAACTTTATAAATGTCTAAATATTTTCCTCCAAGTCCACTAACTTGAGATTTTTTGTCCTCAACCTCAAGTCCATAAGTTTCTCCAAACATAAATTTCACTCCATTTTCTAATTTTAGAGTGTCAGTATCTTTGAGATTAAAAACTTTAAATCCATTCGGTTTTATTTTTAAATTACCAATGATTCCAATTCCGTCAGAAGTTTCATTGTAAATAAATACTTTGTTTGTTTTTCCAGTTTTATTGTATTTGGCAGGAATTATAGAAATTTCATTTCCTTTTTCGATGAAAACGTTTCCATTAGAATCAGTCCATTTTTCCACTTTTTCAGAATCAGATTTTTGTTCCGATTTCGCAGACTTTTCATTCACATTTTCTGGTGTTTTCTTTTCAGTTTCTTTCTGTCCGCAAGCAGTTAATGTCAAAAGAAGTATAAATAATTTAATGTATTTCGTCATTTCTTAAATTGTTGCCAACGGTTTTGTATATGAAAAGTAGCGGATTTTAAGAACTAATTTTTCAGCTTGACAATGACCTTTAATTTATTCATTTACTTTTGTTTAAGCGATTAAACCGCTATTTTTTATATACGTTGTTGGCAGTAGGCTTTATTTTTTGTCGGTTACCTTTTTAACTTCTTCCATTTCGAATAAAGAATTCATTTCACAGATTGCTTTACTTGTATTGTATTTATCAAATTTTAGGTTTTTAGAATTTACTTTTGCATCACTTAATTTATGTTTGAGTTTTAAGTAAATATCATTATCCTGTTTTGTGAAATATTTCCTTGTTTTTTGGTAATCAGTTAAGTGTTTTTTTAGTTGCTTTTCTGCCGAATTACAGTCTGTAAAGAGTTTATTGGTTTTTTCAAAATGTAATAAAAACCAAAATTCGATACAGGGATTATTTACAATGACAATAACATTATCAAACTTTTCAGCTTTTTCTTTTAGTTTAATAAATAATTGTTCGCTTGTTTCAACACCTTTTTTGGCTTCACGTGTTTCTTTTGCAATTACATCATAATCCACAATCCAAAAAACTTTAGTGTAGTCTTCAGCTAAATCCTTAACCATTTTAAATTGTTCAGGAATACTTTTTTTACTTGGAAGTTTTGGCTCTATGTTTATGTTTAGCTCTCTTTCGTTACGCTTGAACATTTGTAAATACCAAACCTCGGTATCACCATCAACAACAAATGCAAATGCCTTGGAACCTTTTATTTTGATTTTTGATCTTTGTCTCATAAGCGTTAGTCAAGATCAATGTAGTAATCACCTAAATTAGGTTTTCCTTTTAATTTTCCACTTTTGTATGCATTTAGTACGTTTGTAGTGTCCCTTACCACAGAAGTGTCAAAATCAGCTAAAGAGTAAAGTTCTGTTGAACAGTCTTCTGATTTATTTGTGAACCAAATAGCATCATTTCTAAAAACATCTTTATTATCTAATATTTCTCTATTATGCGTAGTAGCTAATATTTGAGAATTTTCAGAGTTAACAAGAAATGATAATAAAAATTGAATATACAAATCTGGATGAAGAGAAGCTTCAAGTTCATCTATTGGAATAATGTGATTGTTTTTAATTAACAATGCGAGTAAACCGGCAAAACCATAATATCTTCTAGTACCTTGAGATTCTAGGTCTATTGGTAGATTATACTTGTTACCATTTACGGTATGTTCAAAATCGATATTTACTGAAGTTATTTTACCTTCTTCTTTAAGCTTTTTTACTCTTTCATTAGAGGCTTTAAGTTGTTTTTCTATAAACTCAATAAAACCATCAGGTAATTCTTTGTCTTCTTCTTGAATATGTATGTCTGAAATATGAAAATCTGCTTTTTTTAAGATATTTATTACATCTTTTTTTAGAATTTCATTGTTATCAATTTTTGAGGTTATATAACCTTCTAGTTCAGTCCTTGTGTATACTAGTGGCTTTAAATATGTTTTGAACCAATCTATAGTTTCGTTTAATTCAATAGAATCGATGTTTGTTTTTAGAAACCCACCTAAAACGCTATTATTCCATAGAGTGTTGGATTCAAGAGTTTTGATAAATGTTTTGTCTTTTTTTATTTTGCTGCCAAATTTTATCTCTGTAAACTGATGTTTTAAATCAGTTTCTCTTTTAAAAACATTAGCTTTTTTAGGGTTGTAGTTGTCCAGTTTTTCACTAATGATAGCTTTTTCTGTAAATTCTATCTCATAGTCATATCTTATTCCATTTTGTAAAAAATCGATAGATAGTATTGAAGTCTGATTAGGTGTCTCTTTATCGAAAAGAAAAGGCTTGAATTCTAATGTGTCAGTTTTCTTTTCTTCGGGTTCTAGAATTAGGTCTCTTAAAAACTCTAAACCTTTGAGTATTGTAGTTTTTCCTGATGCATTAGCACCATAGATAAGAGCTAGTTTAAGTAATCTAAAACCACTTACATCCATTATGTAATAATCATTAAGGTGTTCAGATTTGTCTGCCTCAAAAGTCAACGTCTGTTTTTCTTTTACAGAACCAAAATTTTGCAAACTAAAATTGATTATCATTTTATTATCTATTTTTTGTAAGTTGTTTACAAATTAACGATAAAAAATTGATTTATTTTGATTTTTTGTGTTTAATTTTTGTTAATTAGTTACATTGGTTAGCTTACTGCCAACGGCTCCGTATATGAAAAGTAGCGCTGAAAACAAGCCGTTACTTTTCTGATTAATACTAGCCGAATTTTTAAATTTTACTATTTATCTTTTTTATTGAAAGTCGTCAAATTTAAAAATTTGGCGACTTTCTAAAAATGCCCAAACCTTTGTGTTAGCAACGACTTGCGCTATTTTTTATATACATTGTTGTCTATAGTGCTTTCGCGCACAGTTTTTCCAACATTTCAATTTCGGATTTAGTAATCAATTTCGCTCGTTCTTCTTTTTTTGCTTTAGCGATTGTTTTACCACTAAATGGATTCATCAGCTCAAATGAATTATTATCCATCCGTTTTTGAACTATTCTATTCAGTTCACGTTCCAATTCGTCCGTTTTCTTTCGACTCTCGATTCGTAATTCTAATTGATTTTCATATTCTCCAAAATGACAATAAAAATATTCGTAATTATAATCCTCAGTTCTTTTAGTTTTTAAAGCAGTTCTAATTTGTGAATGCGCCTTAGTGAAGGAAAAATGATTTCCAACTCTTGATATTACAGGATTGCAACCATCTCTATTATCTCCAACTTTACCAACATAAAGCATAGATTTACCTTTTTTGCTAATTGGTTTCGCTACAATTAAATAAACAGCCCAATTTCTTTTCGTTGAGTGACCTGATATTTTAAAACTTTCAATTTCCATATTTTTTAATTTTTGAATGGTAGAGAAGGCAGGAATCGAACCTGCCCACGCATTCAGTCTTGAATAGCCACCAAGCACCTATTTATTTCTATACTTTATAATCAGAAGTTAGACCATCTTCTCCACGAATGCGACTCCTAAAGCTATACTTTTTATAAAATTCATAATTTTTGTTCTTTTCAGAATTCCGTTAATCTGTTCTATTTTTTTCATAATCTTCGTTTTTGTGTATGTTAATAAATTTTGTGGATTTATCGACAGACTAACTCTGATTACGAGCATAGTAAAGTCAATAGACTTAGTAACCTTGAGCATCAAGATTTTTATCTCTTTCGAGATTATTTTTTCAATGAACGATTTTTTTCAGCATTATAGACAACGGGTTTGTGTATGAAATGTGCGGGATTAATTTCTATGATTGTTCGTGTTAAACCCGAACAAAACCAAACACACTCCTACCCTTTGGTTAAGCACTAAAATAAGCATTTTTTATACACGGTGTTGCCACACGTTTTTATTCCGCAATGGTTATTCCGTTTTTCATTTCTTTTTCACTCGGTTTCTCAAACCAAGTTTCCATAAAATCAAAATTTTCTTTGCTAACCTCGAATTCAAATGTTTCTCCTTTTTCGGTATTTCTTTTCATTACTCTTTTCAGCCGAGTTTCTTTTGAAATATCCAAAAAATGAATTTTCAGTTCGTATCCTTTCGATTCCGCAAACTTTCTAAACTTCTCCCGATGCTCGAATTTTGAAAGTCCCAAATCCAGAATAGAGTCAGTTTTTGCGTTTTCTAATTGCGTTACTAATTCCATTATCATTTCTTCCGCTCTGTCAATTCTTTCTAAAAACCATTCTAATCCGTCAGTCGGTTTTTTGTCGGGCAGAAATAAAGTTTTGTTCCACTTGTCAATCGAAAATATTATTCCGTTATTTTTTTCTTTTAATTCCGCTGAATAGGTTGTTTTTCCAGAACCAGTATTTCCAACTATCAGATTAATCATTTACGATGTTTTTTTTAATGTGTGGCAACGTGTTTGTGTATGAAATGTGCGGGATTAATTTCTATGATTGTTCGTGTTAAACCCGAACAAAACCAAACACACTCCTACCCTTTGGTTAAGCACTAAAATAAGCATTTTTTATACACAGTGTTGGCGTGTCGTTATTTTTTTTCAGTTTCAAATTCGCAAATAATTGGTAAATGGTCGCTTACTTTTAACCAATCACTAATTTTTCCAAATTCCATTTCTTTTAGTCCATTTATAAATTCTTTACTGCCAAAAACATAATCGATATGATATGGCTTTTCTAATTTTCTATGCAGGAAAAAAGTCGGTCGAGTTTCAGTTCCTTGTTCTTCTTTCCAATATTTATGATATAAACTTTCAATTCCGATTTCGTTCAGTTCAGTCACTACGTCAGAGTGATTCCACCATCTGTCCCATTTGTCCCAAATCTTGTTACTATTAAAATCTCCAATAATTAAACTCTTATTTAAATTCGGTTTGTTGACTTGAAGATATTTCCATAATTGTCCAATATATCCAAAAGTCGGTGATTTATTGCTGTGATTCCAAACGGCTAATAAGTCAAAGTCTCCATTTACAGAACAAGGTAAAAAGTGTTTTACTTTATGGTCTTTATAATTGTCCGACCAATTCAGTCTTTTCAGCTCTATGTTTTTCTTTGCAAAAATTCCAATTCCTTTATTTTTGGTGTCTCCAATCCACAAATAATTTTCGGCCCATTCATTATATTCTATGTGTTTGGTTTCCGCTGGATTTTCACACTCTTGAATTATATGTATGTCAGCATTAAAGTCCGTTAAATTCTCAAACTTTTTTCTTAATGCTCCATTACAATTCCAAGTTATAATTTTCAATTTGAGCTCTGTTTTCTAATGCACGCCAACGGTTTTGTATATGATACGTTGCGTGTATAAGTCACTAATTTAGCAAATAAAAACCGAATAGAATATTCCGCAGGAATATTCGTAAGTAGGCTAGAACTAGCAATGGATTATATACTTTGTTACCCACCGTTTTTATTCAGTTACTAATTTCGTTTCGTACAGAGTTAACGATTGTTCAATTCCATCATCAACTACTTTTCCTCGCACTTTTATTTTATTCGATCCAGTAATTTTTTCCTCGTCTGATTTATCTGTGAACAAGATAATTATTTCTCGATTTTGTCCTTTAAACTCAACTATAGTTGTTAAATATTTACGTCCGCTGTCAGCTCCATTCGATTGGATTTTGTATTCGGTTAGTTCGGTTTCAAAGTCCTCTGTTTTTTCGAATAAACTCCAATAATTTTCGAAAGTATCTCTGCTAATATCTGAAGTGTCAAATTGACTTATAAAATCGGTAAATACTAAATTACTATCAGTCCAAAAACCATAATTTTTCTTGAACGGCATTTTCACAATTATTCGTCCTCTTTTATCCATTCCGATTTCACGTTGTGGGATTCCAGTTTCATTATCCAATTCGATAATCCATTTTTCTACGAGGTCGAATTTATCCTCAAAATCAGGATTTGCTTTTGGAATTATTGCGCTGAAAATTTCGCTAAACGCTTTTTTTAAATTCCGTTTTATAATTCCGTCACGTTCGGTTTTTTGCTCGTTTTTTGGAAATTCAAATTGTATGTACGATGTTTTTTGTATTATACTGAAATAGGTTGACCTTTTTATTGTTGTTTTTTGACTATTCAAAACGATGTTTTTAAATC
>NZ_JBDPMS010000007.1:2500-5896 GCF_039831855.1 Aequorivita sp. Q41
GCCCTATTCAGACTCGCTTTCGCTGCGGCTCCGATTCTTAAAATCTTAACCTTGCTGGCAACAGTAACTCGTAGGCTCATTATGCAAAAGGCACGCCGTCACCAATAAATTGGCTCCGACCGCTTGTAGGCGTATGGTTTCAGGTTCTATTTCACTCCGTTGTTCACGGTTCTTTTCACCTTTCCCTCACGGTACTGGTTCACTATCGGTCTCTCAGGAGTATTTAGCCTTGGCGGATGGTCCCGCCGGATTCATACAGGGTTTCACGTGCCCCGCACTACTCAGGATACCACTATCGGTAACTGTCCTTACTAATACCGGGCTATCACCGTCTATGGCCACGCTTTCCAACGTGTTCTTATTCGTAAAGCACCAAATCTCGTGGTCCTACAACCCCAATACTGCCGTAACAGCATTGGTTTGGGCTAATCCAATTTCGCTCGCCGCTACTATCGGAATCACTATTGTTTTCTCTTCCTCCGGGTACTTAGATGTTTCAGTTCCCCGGGTTTGCCTCCTTGCGGATACTATGTCTTCAACATAGTGGGTTGCCCCATTCGGATACCTGCGGATCAACTTGTATGTGCCAATCCCCGCAGCTTTTCGCAGCTTATCACGTCCTTCTTCGCCTCTGAGAGCCTAGGCATTCCCCATACGCCCTTATTTTGCTTATTGTACTTTTTTGCTCTTTTAATGAGTTATTCATTGCTCAATATGTAGTGAAAAACATTCGGTAAACCAAACATCTTAAACTGCCTACTGAGACTTAATTATTACTTTTCTCGTATTCTTTATTTCCAATATGTCAATGAACTATCTGGATCCCCGTGTCTTTCAGGCCCGGATAACGGGCAGCTAATGAATGACAACGGTTGCTGTCCTTGGTGGAGAATATCGGAGTCGAACCGATGACCTTCCCGAAGCTAATTCGGGACGCTCTAGCCCCTATTTGGCTAAAACTCTAATTTCAATATGTAATGAACGTTTTTATTTCAAAAGAAATAAAAAATAGTGGAGAATATCGGAGTCGAACCGATGACCTCCTGCGTGCAAGGCAGGCGCTCTAGCCAGCTGAGCTAATTCCCCATTTTTTAGTTATGAGTTATTAGTTATGAGTTATGAGTATTTATACCCGCAACAAACCCAACTTCTAAAATTTCCTTCAATATGTGTTAATGAACGTGGAAATATTCAACTTTATAGAATATTCCATTTGTAGTCTCAGGCAGACTCGAACTGCCGACCTCTACATTATCAGTGTAGCGCTCTAACCAGCTGAGCTATGAGACTGTCTCATAGATATTAGATTTTAGATAGTAGCTTAGATTTAAAACAAACTGACCTGCAGCTCATTTAGCTATCCTTAATGCTTCACATCTAGTGCCTCACATCTATTAATATTATAAAATTGACAGCTAAACCAAGCAAAACTCCTTTGTTTTTCAATATAAGAGTCTCTCTTTGTTGAATTTCGGTCGTCTTTCTCTAGAAAGGAGGTGTTCCAGCCGCACCTTCCGGTACGGCTACCTTGTTACGACTTAGCCCTAGTTACCAGCTTCACCCTAGGCCGCTCCTTGCGGTGACGGACTTCAGGTGCTTCCAGCTTCCATGGCTTGACGGGCGGTGTGTACAAGGCCCGGGAACGTATTCACCGGATCATGGCTGATATCCGATTACTAGCGATTCCAGCTTCACGGAGTCGAGTTGCAGACTCCGATCCGAACTGAGACAGGTTTTGTGGATTCGCTCCTGCTCACGCAGTGGCTGCCCATTGTACCTGCCATTGTAGCACGTGTGTGGCCCAGGACGTAAGGGCCGTGATGATTTGACGTCATCCCCACCTTCCTCACGGTTTGCACCGGCAGTCTTGTTAGAGTTCCCGACATGACTCGCTGGCAACTAACAACAGGGGTTGCGCTCGTTATAGGACTTAACCTGACACCTCACGGCACGAGCTGACGACAACCATGCAGCACCTTGTAATCTGTCCGAAGAAAAGCATGTTTCCACGCCTGTCAGACTACATTTAAGCCCTGGTAAGGTTCCTCGCGTATCATCGAATTAAACCACATGCTCCACCGCTTGTGCGGGCCCCCGTCAATTCCTTTGAGTTTCATTCTTGCGAACGTACTCCCCAGGTGGGATACTTATCACTTTCGCTTGGCCACCCAGCACACCAATGTGCGCCGGACAGCTAGTATCCATCGTTTACGGCGTGGACTACCAGGGTATCTAATCCTGTTCGCTCCCCACGCTTTCGTCCATCAGCGTCAATACGTTGTTAGTGACCTGCCTTCGCAATCGGTATTCTATGTAATATCTAAGCATTTCACCGCTACACTACATATTCTAGCCACTTCACAACGATTCAAGACTTCCAGTATCAATGGCAGTTCTACAGTTGAGCTGCAGAATTTCACCACTGACTTAGAAGCCCGCCTACGGACCCTTTAAACCCAATGATTCCGGATAACGCTTGGATCCTCCGTATTACCGCGGCTGCTGGCACGGAGTTAGCCGATCCTTATTCGTACGGTACCGTCAAGCCCCCACACGTGGGGGTGTTTCTTCCCGTATAAAAGCAGTTTACAACCCATAGGGCAGTCTTCCTGCACGCGGCATGGCTGGATCAGGCTCTCGCCCATTGTCCAATATTCCTCACTGCTGCCTCCCGTAGGAGTCTGGTCCGTGTCTCAGTACCAGTGTGGGGGATCCCCCTCTCAGGGCCCCTAACCATCGTAGCCTTGGTGTGCCGTTACCACACCAACAAGCTAATGGTACGCATGCTCATCTTGTACCGATAAATCTTTAATTATAAAACAATGCCGTTCTATAATACTATGGGGCATTAATCCAAGTTTCCCTGGGCTATTCCCCTGTACAAGGTAGATTGCATACGCGTTACGCACCCGTGCGCCGGTCTCTATAATGCAAGCACTATATACCCCTCGACTTGCATGTGTTAGGCCTGCCGCTAGCGTTCATCCTGAGCCAGGATCAAACTCTTCATTGTATAATCTTCAATACTATTGCGACCATACTTCTAATAAAGAGCTCGACTCTCAAAAAAATCTCAGAAAATCTTACTTAGTTTAGTTTCTTTGTTGATAACAACTGTTTCCAATTGTTACCTACGCTGTCAATTTCAATATCTCAATGAACTTGTATTTCTCTTCTTTAACGCTAACCAAAATCGTGTTTTGTAATCACTCAGTGGCTAAGCGGGTGCAAAGATACAACCCTTTTTTAATCCTGCAATACTTTTTTAAAAATATTTTCAAAAAAAATCTAAGAGCGTTTATTAATGCTTTGTTCAACATAATCTGTTGCGCTAAGCGGGTGCAAATATAGAACCCTTTTCCATTCCCACAAACTTATTATATGCTTTTTTTTGAA
>NZ_JBDPMS010000008.1:0-3305 GCF_039831855.1 Aequorivita sp. Q41
GAGTTTGAGTGAGAATTAAACCGAAATCCTTGGCTTTTTATTTCGCGTTTGAGTGAGCTTTTCTATTGTGGGCAACGTGTTTGTATATGGTTTGTTGCGTGGTTAAGCACGTAATTTAGCAAATAAAAACCGAATAGAAAATCCGCGAGGATTTTCGTAAGTAGGCTAGAACTAGCAATAAATTATATACGGTGTTGGCAATAGTTTTTTATTTCAGCGATTTTATTTTTTCTTTAAAAATGTCATAACTTTTCGCTTCTTGATTTATAAGTTCCCATTCTTTCTTAGTCGGTTCAAAACTAGGTAAATTAAATATTTTCCTTGCCTTATTTATATCTTCTAGTGCTGGTTTGTCAAACATACAGCCCATACTATCTTCTTCGCTTGTGTTTTCTTCAGCAATATTTGATAGTTTTGAATTCAGTTCTTTTAAAGTTTCAGAGGTTTTAATTGAGTCTATTACTTGGTCAAGTTCAATTTCGTGGCCTCTAATTAAATGACCAATATAACCTAGTTTAAAAACTTTTTGAGCTAAATGAAACTGTTCAAGTCTTTCTTTTTCTTTTGTGATAACTTCATTAGAATGTTCTCCGTTTACACTTTCTAAAACACTTTCTAAATATGTTTTTAGAGTGGATGATACTTCGTTAAGTTCAGTTACTTTAGTAGAGATATTTTCATAATTTTCTCTCTTTTGTTCCTGAGCTAACAAATCCTTAAACAAACCTGCCCATTGTTCTCTTAAAAAAGAGGTTATATCTTGTGCAGTTTCAAAGGATTGTATGATGTTGTTTTTTGGTAATGAATATATTTCTTCAATGAATTCATAAATTTTAACATCGTCAGCATATCGATATTGCACATTATTGTTGTCTTTGTTAATTAGATAAGTTTCATATTCTGAATGAACATTTTTATCTATAAACACATAAACATTTTTATTCTGTTCAAGAGCAGTTTTAATTTCAGTTTGAGTGATTGAATAATTGCTATGTTCTGAAGAGCTTCCAAATCTGCCACCAATAATTCCTACCAAAATATCAATTCCAATAATTTCTCTATAGCAATAATCCTCTAACTTTAAATCTTTTCCATAAGGTATTGAACCTGTTTCGTTTCTAACAGATTCATATCCCATTTCCTTGATAAATCTTTCTAAATCAGCTCTAACTTGTCTTAAGTCAAAAAAAGTAGAACTAATAAATATTCTTGGTTTTGCCATATTTTCTCTTTTTAGTAATTATTGCCAACGTGTTTGTGTATGGTTAGTTGCGTGGTTAGGCAACTAAGTTAGCAAACATTTACGAACCCGAGAAAATTCCGAAGGAATTTTCGCAAGTAAGCACGTAAAAAGCAATTAATTATACACGGTGTTGGCAATAGTAATTTAATTCTTTTTTTTAGTGAAATTTGCCTTATATCCACAATAAACCACTTGTCTTTTTTTGTCTTCTATCTTTTCGAGTTTATTGTCGTTAGCATTCACAAAAAAACTTAACTCGGAATATTCATACCATTTTTCAAATTCGATATCTTGATGTTCATATACATCGTAATTTTCCTGAACCAACCAACAGAATGAGTTAATTTCATCTACATAAGCTAACTCAATAAAGTCCACTTTTTTATCTTTAAATCTCTCGTCAGATTTGACTTTTTCCAGAGCAAGACAAGGTTCAGTCAGATTTTCAAATTCAGGATTGAGTGAGAAGTCAGGAAATTTGTTTTCAGAAACCATTTTTCCGTTTTTGTCAAATTCCAATCCAAATACGTATTTAAATCCATTATTCCGATATGTATAAAGAATCCAATAAGTAACATTGTAATTCGACAATTCATATAATTCGTGTTTGTCATATTCCGCTTTTACATTATCCAAATAATTTACTTGAAATTCTCCCATTACCAATTTATTGTAAAAGTCAAAATCTGCACGTCTAACAATATATTCTTTTGCTTTTTTTAGAATAAAATCAGAATATTCCTCAATATTTTTAATGTCGTATGGATAAAAAATATTTTCTCTTTCTATTGAATCTTTATGCTTTATTTCAAATGGGATATAATTTCTTGTTCGAGACAAATAAGTTCCTCCTAATTCCAGTTTATCAATATCATCACATTGAGCAAATCCATTGACTGAAATCAGAAAGATTATTAATATGCAAAAAGTTTGTCTCATTATTATTGCCAACGTGTTTGTGTATGATTAGTGGCGTGTTTAAGCACCTAATTTAGCAAATAAAAACCGAATAGAAAATCCGCGAGGATTTTCGTAAGTAGGCGAGGACTAGCCATTAATTATACACGTTGTTGTGCGCTGGCTTTTCCGCTGTCTAATTGATTCTCTACTATTTTTTCCAACTCACTTTTCTTAAATTCAAACCAACTTTGTCTAAATTCAGAATGGTCGATTTTATCCTTAAAATTCTGAAACGGCTTTTTATTTGCTAAAGTATTTTCCAATTCCGACTTTAGATTTTGGTCAGATAACTGCTCAACAAAAAGCTCCATAATTTTAAAAGACTCAAAGCTTTCTAATGTCTCAAATTTTATAAAATCCGTTTTATGTTTTTCCACTTTTTCTAAACTGTCACTAAAAGCCTCTTTAAATTCATCCTCGTCCGAAAATTGTGAAAAATTCGGGATTGCAACAATTTCGTCAGTTTTAGAATTGTAATAACAGTCAAATCCGCAATCCAATTCTTGCGCTATTTCCTTTATTATTTCTGACTGTCTTTTTTCCATTAGATTGCTCTTCTCGGATATTGTTCAACTTGTTTTTCTAATTCCTTTACAATTAGTTTTAATTCGCTGTTGTTAAAAACGCAATCTACAAAATAATCTTTATCATCATCTGCACTTAGTGGTCGAGATTCCAAGTCAAATATTATTCTGATATGTTTTTCTTCTAAATTCTTTTTGGTCAGTTCAAATTCCAAGTTTGGTTCCATAAAAACAAGTGAATCAAAATCAGTTTCTATATTATTCGAGAGTTTTTCAAACCAATCTTTAATGTCTTTTAAATCTCCAACTAAAAGTGATGGGTCAACTGTTTGCCAATTTCCACAATCACTTTTTACTTTTAAATAAACCAACAACCAATTAGAATCATATTCACAATTCGTTATTTCAGGAAACTGATAATTCGTTATCCTAAATTCAACAGATTGGTTGTTAATTCCTTTAAATATCATTCGATTACGATGGTTTTTTCAGCTTGCGCACAACGGGTTTGTGTATGAAATGTGCGGGATTAATTTCTGTGATTGTTCGTGTTAAACCCGAACAAAACCAAACACACT
>NZ_JBDPMS010000009.1:0-3006 GCF_039831855.1 Aequorivita sp. Q41
CGATATTGATGTGTTTTTGTTCATTTGATATAAATTTACTCAAATATACCAAAAATTGGTATTAAAGCAAAATTTTTCTCAAATTGCACACAACGTGTTTGTATATGGTTTGTTGCGTGGTTAAGCACCTAATTTAGCAAATAAAAACCAAATAGAAAATCCGCGAGGATTTTCGTAAGTAGGTTAGAACTAGCAATAAATTATATACGGTGTTGTGCGCCGGCTTTTCCACTGTCTAATTGGTTTTCTACTATTTTTTCCAACTCACTTTTCTTAAATTCAAACCAACTTTGTCTAAATTCAGAATGGTCGATTTTATGTTTAAAATTCTGAAATGGCTTTTTATTTGCTAAAATATTTTCTAATTCCGACTTTATATTTTGGTCAGATAACTGCTCAACAAAAAGCTCCATAATTTTAAACGACTCAAAACTTTCTAATGTCTCAAATTTTATAAAATCAGTTTTATGTTTTTCCACTTTTTCTAAACTGTCACTAAAAGCTTCTTTAAATTCATCCTCGTCTAAAAATTGCGTGAAGTTTGGAATTGCAACAATTTCTTCAGTTTTGGAATTAAAATAGCAGTCGAATCCGCAATCTAATTCTTGCGCAATATTTTTAATGATATCGGACTTTGGTTTTATCATAAACCTATTCTTGATTTTTTGTTTTTATTTTCGATTGATATTCGGTTAAACAGCTTTGAAATACTGGCAATAATTTTTTAGTTTGATTTTCAATTGACATTTTCGTAATCTCAATATATTCTGATTGAGTAAATTCAGCTTGAATTTTTTCGGTCGAGCATTTACAGTATTCGTTAGTCAATTCAGGATAATTTTCCGCCATTTCTTTTGAGTCAGAAACACATTTATTAGTTAAGATTTTTGCGCTTTCGGCAGTCCATCTTTGATTTTTATCTTTTATTCCATTATATATTGCGTAACTAGAAATCAAGATTATTAAAACAATAATCCAATGTTTTCCAGACATAAAATTCTTCTTTATCGGTTTTGTCATTTATTGCAGAGTGTTTTTTTAGCTTGCGCACAACGTGTTCGTGTATGATTTGTGCGATGGAAATCCGTAGATTTTCAGTCGATGCAAATCATATAGTTAAATATATTAAATTTTAATTGAAGTAGAAGTAGAGCATGAATTATACACGTTGTTGTGCGTAGGTTTTTTTCAGATTAATGTTCCTTTTATTTTCGGTGTATACTCCGATGGTGTTGGTGCTGTGCTAAAAGCTACTGGTATAGTAAACTTTATTCGATTATGATTTTTTGTTAGGTTTTCATCTGAAATTCCACCACCAACGCTTAATAATCCTGCAACTTTTAATTCTCCTTTTCCACCAGTTCCTTGTTTATCATCAACAGCTACTAGAATATCAAAATCCAAATTTTGAACATATCTCCAGCCATTACTCCGTAACAATTTTTCACCAGTTTTTCCGATTTCTGTTTTCTCGGGATTTACAATAACTCCTTTTTTAGTCAATTCTGTTTGACTTTCAATAATTGCTTCACTTATTGATGAAACAGTATTTTTTATAAAATCTTTTAAATTCATATCATATGATTTATTCACTTTCCGTACTTAATACTTTGGTTCTATCACCATCTAAATAATAAGTCCTAGTTATTTCTTGTTTGGTATTATTCAGCAAAGGATTATTCATAGTAAAATTAGCTTTAAATTTTGATACTAATATTTCGTCTCCTCTTTTCTCATAATCTTTAATCGAGATTAGAACTGGTTCTAGAAATGTTCCTTGACAATCTCCCTCATATAATTTTATGTTTTGCTCATATCTTTCGATTTCTGATTTTGCTTCATTTATATACCTTTCATATAATTCTACAAGACTACTATGATTTGGATTTGTTTCTGCTAATTCTTTTGTATGCTTGTCTAAATTTTCTTTGTTGTAGTTTATTCCGTCTTGAAATTCACTAATTTTATTAGCCTTTTTTTCAGTGAAATATGATTTAAGGATTTCCAAACTATCTTTAGCTGTTATATCTTCAACCTTTTCTAGATTTTTCATTTTGAAGTTTAAATCCATTTTTGCATCGCCCAATGTTTGAGCATAATCTGCAATAAGTTGTTCTTCTTTTGACTTTCCACAAGAAAGCATAAGTGTTGCTCCTAGTAGTAATAATGTAATTTTTTTCATATTTTTATATGTTGGTTATGCTAATTTGACTTTATTTAAATTCAATATTTACAAAGGAATGTTTTTAAAAAATAATATTCTTACGGTTTTCCGCACAGTTTTTTTAACTTACGCACAACGGTTTTGTGTATGAGTTGTTGCGTTTATTAACGCTAAAGTTAATAAAAAGCAATCAACAAGTTCTATCGTTTTAATTTTTCCTATGGAAAAATAAATTAAGCAATAACTTATGACACGTTGTTAGCCAAAGTAGTGCAGCAGAAACCATTAGAAAAGAACAAACGATAGCTATTTCCCAAAGCAACCGAATCAGAATGCTATTCAAATACTTGGCAGAGAAGCTAAAGAATCCTTAAAGATAGCAAATAAGCGATTTCCTAAATAGCATTTAGGTTGCACATAAAATAACTCACGTACACCTTTTTTGGATTTTAGAACGATTCAGAACGCTCTCAATAATTTGGCAGATTAGCGAAAATTGAGTTTAAATTTTAGTAAGGAATTTTGTAATAAAGAATTCTATATTCAATGAAGTAATTATTTTTCTTGAAAGTTATTCCAACAACACAGCAAATAAAGACAAACCATAAAAGCGTTTAGTTCTCCAAAAACGGAAAGAAGCAAAAATCTTGAAATGAAATAGAAAAGTTAATGCTAGTAACTCAAGTTTAAACCAGAGTAACACTGATGATTATGTACTATTTTTGCTAACGGGTTTGTGTATGAAATGTGCGGGATTAATTTCTGTGATTGTTCGTGTTAAACCCGAACAAAACCAAACACACTCCTACCCTTTGGTTAAGCACTAAAATAAGCATTTTTTA